>NZ_JBIARD010000002.1:835025-1251582 GCF_042889585.1 Streptomyces sp. NPDC002566
CCGAGGGACAACACGGCCACCCTCGCCAAATGCGAGCAAAGCTTCGCCGGAGTGCTGGCCGACATCGTCGGCACCGACCACGTATCGGTCGACAGCCACTTCTTCGACGACCTCGGCGCCGACTCGATGCTCATGGCCCGATTCTGCGCCCGAGTACGCAAGCAGCCCGACCTGCCCTCGGTATCCATGCCGGACGTCTACAAAAACCCGACGATCCGAAAGCTCGCAGCCGCCCTCACCAACAGCAAAAACAACACCAAAACCGACAGCAAAACCATGCCTGCCTCGCAGCAAGCAACTCCGGCGACTCTCAGTGAGACGCCGAGGCGGGCGCGCAATGGTGAGTACGTCCTCTGCGGGGCGTTGCAACTCCTGTTCCTCCTCGGCTACCCCGCCCTCACCACCATCGTCGCGGTGAAGGGCTACGAATGGGTTTCGGCCGGCCCGCACCCGATCGACATCTACCTGCGGGCGGTCGCGTACGGCAGCGCGATGTTCCTCGGCCTCTGCTGCCTTCCGATCATGCTCAAGTGGCTGCTTGTCGGCCGGTGGAAGCCCCAGCAGATCCGCGTCTGGAGCATGGCGTACTTCCGCTTCTGGCTCGTCAAGACCCTGGTCCAGCGGAACCCGATGGCGCTGTTCGTCGGTTCACCGCTCTACGGGCTCTACCTGAGGGCACTGGGCGCGAAGGTCGGGCGCGGCGCCGTCATCTTCTCCAGGAACGTGCCCGTGTGCACCGACCTGCTCAGCATCGGCGAGGGCGCGGTGATCCGGAAGGATTCGTTCTTCAACGGCTACCGGGCCCACAACGGCATGATCCAGACGGGCACGGTCAGCCTCGGCAAGGACGCGCTCGTCGGCGAGATGACGATGCTCGACATCTGGACCTCGCTGGGCGACGGGGCCAAGCTGGGGCACTCCTCCTCGCTGCACGCCGGACAGGCCGTGCCCGACGGGGAGCGCTGGCACGGCTCCCCCGCGCAGCCGACCGACGTCAACTGCCAGCGGATCCCCACGATGGACGTCAGCACCCGGCGACGGGTCGTCTTCTCGACCGTGCAACTGGTGAACCTGCTTCTGGTGGGTACGCCGCTGATGTTCGTCGTCGCGGTCCTCGCGCTCACGAAGATCCCGCAGCTCGTCACGCTGACGGCCGCGGGATCGGTCTCCTTCACAAGCTGGGCGTTCTACCGCGACGACGCGCTGGTCATATCCGCCGTGTCCTTCTTCGGCGCCTTGCTCGTCGGCCTCGTGTTCGTGGGAACCGCTCCGCGCGTGCTGAACCTCTTCATCAAGCCGGACAAGGTCTACCCGCTGTACGGGTTCCACTACTGGATCCACCGCGCGATCGCCCGTATGACCAACAGCAAGTTCTACCTGAATCTCTTCGGTGGCACCTCCTACGTCATCCACTACCTGCGTTGGCTGGGCTACGACCTTCGCGGGGTGCGGCAGACCGGTTCGAACTTCGGCGAAATGGTCAAGCACGACACCCCGTTCCTCAGTGCGGTCGGCAGCGGAACGATGGTCGCGGACGGGCTTTCCATCATCAATGCCGATTTCTCGAACACGTCGTTCCGGCTGTCCCGCGTGTCGATCGGGGCAGAGAACTTCCTCGGGAACCTGATCGCCTATCCGGCGCAGGGCAAGACGGGCGACAACTGCCTCCTCGCGACGAAGGTCATGGTTCCCGTCGACGGACAGGTGCGGGAAGGCATGGGCCTGCTGGGCGCGCCCAGCTTCGAGATCCCGCGGTCGGTCAAGCGTGACAAGCATCTGGACGTGGAGAGCAAGGACGAGCTGCGCCGCCGCCTCCGGGCCAAGAACGTCTACAACACCATCAGCATGGCGCTGTTCCTGCTGGCGCGCTGGCTTCTCATCTTCCTCGTCACCACGTTCTACCTGGCCGCCATCGACCTCTGGGCCTCCCTGGGTGCGTTCGCGTTCGCACTGGCCACCGCCGGGGTCTTCGTCGGCACCGTCGTCTACAACGTCCTGGTCGACCGGATGATCATTCCGCTGCAGGCCTTGCGGCCGCAGGGCTGCTCGATCTACGACCGCGCCTTCTGGCGGCACGAACGCTTCTGGAAAGTGACCACCCTCGGCTATGTCCTCCTCTTCAACGGCACCCCGCTCAAGAACGTGATCTGGCGGCTGCTGGGTGTGCGAATCGGCCGCCGGGTCTTCGACGACGGCCTCCGCATACCCGAGCGGACGTTCACCACGATCGGGGACGACTGCACCTTCAATGTGGACACCGTCATTCAGTGCCACTCGCAGGAGGACGGAGGATTCAAGTCGGATCACATCGTGATCGGTGCCGGCTGCACGCTCGGTGTCGGCACACTCGTCCACTACGGCGTGACGATGGGCGACGGCGCGGTGCTCGCCACCGGATCCTTCCTCATGAAGGGCGAGGAAATGCCACCGCACGCCCTGTGGGGCGGGAACCCGGCCAAGAAGATGCGTGAGCAGTCGGCTGACCTTCAGCTGCGCAGGAACGGTCTCGACGACCGCGCCGACGTGCTCGTCCGCGGCGACTGACACCCGGCAGACGTGGAACGTTGGGACGATTCGATGGACGATCGGATTGAGGCCGGCCGGGAGTTCTCGCGGGCTGTCCTGCGCACGGGCGGCGCGACCGCGATCCCGCGGTGCACGCTCGACCCGGCACAGGGCGTCGCCGAGCACATCGCGACCCTAGCGCGGCATGCGTGCGCCGGCCGGCCTGTGAGCTGGAGCTGCCGCTGCGCTGGGTGGCGCCGGCCGCGGACCTGGAACGCGCAGTCTCCTCGAGGACCTCACCACCACCCGGTCCTCGCCGACCTGGCCTGCCGGTCACGACAGGCTCGAGACGGCACCTTGCGGGCAGTGTGTCAACGAATCGGTGGCTCCGGCTCCTTCCCGAGTGGACATCGAGGAATCAAGGAGAAATGAGATGTCGACCTCTTCTCAGACGGCGCTGCTCGAGGTGGACCTGCAACCTGGCAAACCGCCGATCCTGCACACCGGGCCTGCCGGCGACGCGGTGCGCTGGGCAGCCGAGCACCGGACGGCGCTGCGCGCGGTGGTCACCGAGCACGGATCGGTCCTGGTCCGCGGCCTCGGGCTGCGCGACGCGGCCGAGACCGTCGCCGTCTTCCACCAACTGGCCCGCACCGGTCTGATGACCGAGAGAGAGGCCTTCGCCTCCCGGCGGACCTACGCGGAGGGCGTGTACTCCTCCTCGAAGTGGCCGCCGAACCAGCCGATGTGCATGCACCACGAACTGAGCTACCGGCTCGAGTTTCCCGGCCTGATCCTCTTCGCGTGTCTGTCCGCGCCCACCGAGGGCGGGGCGACCGGTGTGGCGGACTCGACGGCCGTGCTCGACGCGCTGCCCGGTGACCTCGTCGAACGACTAGAGCGGGAGGGCTGGATGCTCGTCCGCAACTACAACGAGGAGATCGGCACGTCGGTCGCCGAGGCGTTCGGCACCGAGGACCGTGGCGCGGTCGAGAGCTACTGCCGCGCCAACGCCATCGAGTTCGAGTGGCGACCCGATGGAGGGCTGCGCACCTGGCAGCGCCGCAGCGCGGTGGTGCGGCACCCGGTCACCGGGCGGCGGTGCTGGTTCAACCAGATCGCCTTCCTCAACGAGTGGACGCTCGACCCCGAGGTGCACGAGTTCCTGGTCGACACCTACGGCGCCGAGGGGCTGCCGTTCACCACCCGCTTCGGGGGCGGCGACCCGAAAGGCAGGGACGTCGTGCAGCTGCTCAACGAGGTGTACGAGGCCGAAACCATGCGGGAGCCCTGGCAGGTGGGCGATCTGATGCTCGTCGACAACATCCGCAGCGCACACAGCAGGGAGCCCTTCACCGGACCGCGTGAAGTCCTGGTCGGGATGGTCGACCCGGTACGCCTGGCCGACTGCTCGCCGACCGTCAAGGTGAACGCCGGATGACCACGTCGGACCAGCAGGGCAGGGGGTTGGGATTCGTCGGCTGTCAGGCAGAAGCGACGGAAAGGAATCCGCCGAAATGATCATCCGAGTGCCGGACCTCGTTGCGAGGTCCGCCCAGCGGAACCCCGGCGCACCCGCCCTGACCGCACGAACGACCACGATCTCCTATGCCGATCTGCACGAGCGGACGGAGCTCGCGGCCGTCGGCCTGCGCGACCTCGGCCTCGACGGTGGCGAGCGCGTCGCGGTCTTCCTCGACAAGAGGATCGAGACCGTCGTGGCGCTGCTCGCCTGCTCGCGGGCCGGTGGTGTGTTCGTCCCGGTGAATCCCGTGCTGCGGGCCAGGCAAGTGAGGCACATCCTCGACGACTGCGCCGTGCGGGTACTGGTGACATCCTCGGACCGGCTGCGGACCCTGCGCCCCGAGCTCGCCGCCTGCAAGTCGCTCTCCCACGTCCTGGTGCTGGGCGACTCGCTCGGGGAGGACGAGGAAGCCCCTTACCGCGTGCTCCCCTGGTCGAAGGTCGCCGAACCCGCGAGCCAGGCCGTGTGTCCTCCGACGGGCGGCGTCGACACGGATGTGGCCGCGATCCTCTACACGTCGGGGAGCAGCGGGGCCCCGAAGGGCGTCGTGCTGTCGCACCGAAACCTCGTCGTCGGCGCGGAGAGCGTCAGCACTTACCTGAACAACACGGCAGAGGACCGGATCCTGGCCGTTCTCCCGCTGAGCTTCGACGCGGGGCTGAGCCAATTGACGACCGGCTTCTGCGTCGGCGCCCATGTGGTGCTCTCCGACTATCTGCTGCCGGGGGATGTCGTCCGGCTGTGCGCGAAGCACCGCATCACCGGGCTGGTGGGCGTACCGCCGCTGTGGATCCAGCTCGCAGCCCAGACGTGGCCGTCCGAGGCCGTGGCCGGGGTGCGCTACTTCGCGAACACCGGGGGGCGGCTCCCGCGCGTCACCCTGCAACGACTGCGAGCGATCTTCCCGAACGCGAGGCCATACCTGATGTACGGCCTCACAGAGGCGTTCCGCTCCACCTATCTCGACCCGCGGGAGGTCGACCGGCGGCCCGATTCGATCGGCAAGGCGATCCCGAACGCCGAGATCCTCGTGGTCCGGGAGGACGGCGGCCTGTGCGGTCCGGGAGAGCCGGGTGAACTGGTGCACCGAGGTCCGCTTGTCACGTTGGGTTATTGGAACGACCCGGAGCGCACGGCCGAGCGGTTCCGGCCACCGCCGAACCGTCCGGCCGCGCTGTGTACGCCCGAACTGGCGGTCTGGTCCGGCGATGTCGTCGTCCGCGACGAGGAGGGCTTCCTGTACTTCGTCGGACGGCGTGACGACATGATCAAGACATCGGGGTATCGGGTCAGCCCGCAAGAGATCGAGGAAGTGGCCTACGAGACCGGCCTGGTCCAGGATGCCGTCGCGCTCGGTCTCGAGGACGAGGCACTCGGCCACCGGATCGTCCTCGTCGTGACGCCCTGCGATCCCGCCGGATTCGACCCGGCCGCGGTGACCGCACGCCTGCGGCAGGAACTACCCGGCTACATGGTGCCCGCCGAGGTGATGGTCCTTGATGTCCTGCCCCGATCGCCGAACGGCAAGTTCGACCGGGCATTCCTTCGCCACGAGCTCACCGCCTCCCGCCCGCAGGAGCCGGCATGACGTGCTCGCACGTGATGTCCGCGTGCCGAGTTCGGCGAGCGTCTGGCGGTCTTACAGGCCCGCGCCTACGGGATCACGGCCAGTCACACAGCGCCCCTCGGCCATCCGACGCCGACGGAGGTGATGGTGTAGATCCTAGGCCGCCGTATGTGTACGACGATGAGGAGAAGCCATATGACTCGCTCGCCAGAGATCTCGCAGGCTGTTTTCGAGGACGTCAAGGCCGTCGTAGTGGTCACGCTGGACATCGAGGACCGGGCCGACGACCTCGGGCCGGAGACGGAACTGTACGGCAATCTCCCTGAGCTCGACTCGCTCACCGTCGTCAAGCTCATCGTCGCATTGCAGAAGCGGTTCGGGATCGAGATCGGGATCGAGATCGTCGGTGAGACCTTCGAGACCCTCGGACGGCTAGCGGCCTTCGTGGAGTCGAAGGTGCGCTGAGAGCCGCACCGCCAGGCCGCTCTGTTCTCTGTCAGTGCAGTCCGCTGTAGGCGGCCATGATGATCTCCATGCCGCGGTTGTCCTCCTGCCGGTCCCGGTCGATCATCTGGTTCATGACATAGGCCACCGTCATGCGTGAGTCGGGGTCGCTCGCGACCAGCGAGCCGCCCCAGCCGCCCCAGCCGAAGGTGTTGCCGAACTTGCCGAAGCCCGCCGTCCAGGACATCGGGGTGCCGAGCACGCGGTCTCCGCCGCGGAACTCTTCCTGCCAAGCGGGCTCGCAACCCTGGGGGGACAGCAGGCGCACGCCGCCGGCCGAACCCCGGTTCGCCAGTACCGACTGGACCAGGGCGACGGAACGAGCGTTGCCGAAGCCGTTCACCGCAGGGATCTGCGCACGGCGCCAGGCCGCGGAGTTGGCGTCCTTGACCCGGATCGCGGCACCGGTGTTCTCCCGGGGTGCGCCATCCGGTCCGGGCGGTGCGGTGGCGGCGTACTCGTCGGTCAGTGACGGCGGCGGGATGAGCGGTGTGACGCGGTGGTCATGTTCGGGGGAGAGCCCGATATGGAAGTCCGCGCCGAGCGGTTCGGCCACTTCCTCGGCGAAGAACTCACCGAGGCTGCGGCCGGTGACGCGACGGACGATCTCGCCGACAAGGAAACCGAAGGTGAGCGCGTGATAGCCGGCGGACGTTCCCGGCACCCAATCGGGCGCCTGCGCTGCCAGAGCTGCGCACACGCTCTCCCAGTCGTAGAGCTCCTCGACCGCCGTCAGCCCGGACACGTCCGGCAGCCCTGCGGTGTGCGACAGCACGTGTCGCACCAGCACGTTCTCCTTGCCGGCCGTGGCGAACTCGGGCCAGTAGGCGGCGACCGGGGCGGACAGATCGAGCTCGCCCCGGTCGGCCAGGATCAGCGCGCACAGGGCGGTCATGTTCTTGGTCGTCGAGTTCACGCCGGTTATGGTGTCGCGCTCCCAGCTGACGGAGCGGTCGGCATCGGCGTACCCGCCCCAGATGTCGACCACCGGTTCGCCGTTGACGTAGACGGCCGCCGAGGCACCCACGTCGTCCTTGTCGAGCAAAGCTCCAAGAGCCGCCCGGACCGCCTCGAACCGCGGCGCGCAAAACCCCTTAACATCAGTCACGGGCGTAAGCCTCGTGCCAGGTCAGGGCTTCCTGCCCGACAATTCCCGCACTGGTTTTGTCGGGTGGGGCGCGATCCCGTCTTCTCTACTCCAGCAAGGCGGCCGCGAGCGCAGCGAGTCGCTCCGCCGTGGGTGTTCTGTGGCGGAGACAAGAACGGAGGGCGGATACGCGTGCTGGAGCGGCTGAATCAGGCGCTGGACCACCTGGAGGCCTGCCTCGACCGTGAGATCGACATGACGGAGGTGGCCCGGATCGCCGCGGTGTCGGAGTACCACTTCCGGCGGCTGTTCTCCGCGCTCGCCGGGATGCCGCTCCCGGTCTACGTGCGGCGCCGGCGGATGACGCTCGCCGGGGCTGAGGTGCTGGCCGGGGACCTGACGCTGCTCGATATCGCGGTGCGGTACGGGTACGGCTCGGGCGAGGCGTTCGCCCGGGCATTCCGTTCGGTGCACGGCATCGGCCCGGGCGAGGCCCGGCGCAGGGGCGCTGTGCTCACGGCACAGCCACGCATGTCGTTCCGTGTCGTCGTCGAAGGCAGCACGACCATGCGCTACCGGATCGTCGAGAAGGAGTCGTTTCGGGTCGTCGGCAGGAAGGCCCGGCTCCCACTCGTGTCGGAGGGGCTCAACACGGCGGCTGCGGCGCACTTGGAGAGCCTGGACGAGTCGGTGATCATGCGGATGAAGAACCTGGCCGGCCGGGAGCCGGACGGGATCCTGTCGGCGGTGGTGTACCTGACCGACAGCCGGGAGGAGGGCTCCGAGGCGGACTACTGGATCGGCGTGGTGACCGGTCCCGAGATGGCCGCCGAGGAGCTTGACGCCCTCGACGTTCCGGCCGGGACCTGGGCGGTCTTCGACAATCGCGGGCCCTATCCGAGTTCCCTCCAGGAGCTGTGGCGAGACGTGTTCACGCATTGGTTCCCCTCGAATCCGTACACGAGCAGACCAGGTCCGGAGCTCTTGCGGACGCAGCCGGTGGAGCTCGGCGCGGAGACCGACTCCCAACTGTGGATCCCCGTCGAGCGGGAGCGCGGCAGCGCCGGGGCCTGACGGCCTTGGCCTTGTCGACGCCGGTAACCCGCCCGTGGTTCAGCGGTCACCCCTCTTCTCGCAATCCGCTCGGAGTCCTTCGAGCGCGATGCAACGACAAGGCCTCGGATCAGGCGTTGTGCCGAAGCCTCAAACGCCCGGCGCTCACCCGCCGTCATCGCGCCCGACACCGAGCGACGAATCACGCTCAGCCCGTCCGCAGACCGACGACGTTTATCTCGGGGCATTCGCGGCCAAACTGGGTTGATGTCCGTCTCAGCGGACACCTACCGGGCGGGTGATGGCTTCGAGTGGGGAGGCTGCAGAGGCGTGGTCGAACTTATCGCGGCGGAGGGCGCGTCAAATCTTCCCTACGCGCGCCACCAAATGGCCCTGACGCTGGGCTGGCACATCATTTTCGCCTGTTTCGGCATCGCGTTCCCCGCGATCGTGGTGTTCACCGAGTGGCTGGGCCACCGGCGGGGCGACGAGGTACTGACGGGCCTCGCGCACACCTGGGCCAAGGCCATGGGCGTGCTGTTCGCGGCGGGTGCGGTCTCGGGAACGCTGTTGTCGTTCGAGATGGGCATCCTGTGGCCGGGCCTGATGGACCGCTTCGGTGAGGTGTTCGGTTTTCCGTTCGTACTGGAGGGATTCGCCTTCTTCGTGGAGGCGATCTTCGTCGGGGTGTACTTGTTCGGGTGGACTCGCCTGTCGCCGCGGGCGCACATGCTCAGCGCCCTGCCGATGGTCGTCGCGGGAATCGCGGGCGCGTTCTTCGTGGTCTCGGCGAACGCCTGGATGAACAACCCGACCGGGTTCCGGCTGGACGCCGAGGGGAACGTGGTGGGTGCCAGACCGTGGGCAGCGATGTTCGGCCCCTCCACATGGCCGCAGTTCACCCATATGTGGCTGGCCGCGTTCATGGTCACCGGCTTTCTGATCGCCTCGGTGTATGCCGTCGGGATGCTGCGCGGCCGACGCGACCGCCACCACCGGATGGGGCTGCTCATCCCGCTCACCGTTGCCGCGATCATCACACCGGTCCAGATCGGTGTGGGCGACTGGATCGCCAACACCGTCGCCGACAATCAGCCCGCCAAGCTGGCCGCCATGGAAGGCCTGTACAAGACCACTGCGGGCGCCGACCTGTCGCTCGGTGGGGTCTACGTCGACGAAGAACTGCGCTATGCCCTGGAGATCCCTCACGGGCTGTCGCTGCTGATCCACCATGACCCCGACGGCGTGGTGCCCGGCCTGGAGGAGGTGCCGCCAGACCAGCGGCCCCCGGTCAACGTCGTCCACATCGCCTACAACGCCATGGTCGCCATGGGCACCGCGCTGCTGGGGCTCGCCGCCTGGTTCGGCCTGGTGTGGTGGCGGCGACGGCGGCTGCCGCGCACCGCCTGGTTCTTGCGCGCCGTGGGCGTTTCCGGGGTCGCGGCCGTGGTGGCGATGGAAGGCGGGTGGGTCACCACCGAGGTCGGCAGGCAGCCGTGGATCGTCTACGGGCTCATGCGCACCGAGGAGGCGGTCAGCCCGGCAGGTGGTCTGGCCTGGGGCCTGGCGGCGGTGGCTGTCGTGTACAGCATGCTGACCTTCTTCACGGTGGTCGTCCTGCGCAGGCTGGCGCGCGGCCGGGACACCCTCGCGCCGCAGGAAGAGGGAGCGACACGATGACCCTCGCGTACGCGGTGCTGGGTGCGGCGTTCGTCGGCCTGATCGCCTACTCCCTGTTCGGCGGTGCCGACTTCGGCGGCGGCATCTGGGACCTGCTGGCCGGTGGCACCGAACGGGGGCGTGCCGTGCGAGAGCGGGTCGAGCACTCGATCGGCCCGGTGTGGGAGGCCAACCACGTGTGGCTGATCTTCGTACTGGTGGTCCTGTGGACGGGGTTCTCCGGAGGGTTCGCCGCCGCCGTCACGACCCTCTACATCCCGCTCACCCTCGCCGCGTTCGGGATCATCGCCCGCGGTGCGGCGTTCGCCTACCGCAAGAGTGTGGGAACCCTGCAGATGTGCCGCTTCTTCGGGGCGGCGTTCGCTCTGTCCTCCCTGCTGACCCCCTTCTTCTTCGGGGCGGTCGTCGGCGGGGTCGCCTCCGGCCGGGTGCCGCCCCGCATCGCCGGCGGTGACGTGGTGACCAGTTGGGCCAACCCGACCTCGATGCTCGGCGGCACCCTCGCTGTTCTGGTCTGCGCCTACCTGGCGGCGGTGTTCCTGTGCGGGGACGCCCGCCGCGACGGCGAGCCCGAGCTGGCCGAGGCGTTCCGCCGCCGCGCCCTGGCGACCGGCTTGGTCACCGGCGTGGTGGGTCTGGCCGGCATCGCGGTGCTGCGGGCGGACGCCCCCGTGCTTTTCGACGGGCTGACCGGCCGCGGCCTACCGGCGATGCTGCTGTCGGTCGTCGCCGGGCTGACCGCGCTCGGCCTGCTGCTGACCCGCCGCTACATCGCCGCGCGGCTCACCTCCGCGCTCGCCGTCACCGCGATCCTGGTGGGCTGGGCAGTGGGCCAGTACCCGTATCTCCTACTGCCCTCGCTGACCGTCGAAGAGGCCGCCACCGGCCGTTCCACCCTGCTGGCCCTGCTGGTCGCCCTGATCGTGGGCACGGTCATCCTCGTCCCGGCTCTGGTCTTCCTGTACACGCTGTTCCAACGCCCCCCTTACGCGCCCGAACCCCTGGACCGTTGACACCGTCAGAGACGCCAGGCCGAGGGCCACCCCAGCCTGACCGAGCCGCGAACCGGCGCCGATCTCGACGAGGACCGGAGGCCGGTTGGCCGGCCGACACCGACGGCCCACGCGCGTCGTCCCGCCCGCCGGTGTCACACAGTGCTGAGCGGGTGGGCCGCCGTGGCCGATCGTGGGGGCCAGGCGTGGGGCGCGAGTATGCCCAGGACGTAGGCGCGGGCCACGAGGGCCGGACGGGTGGCGGCGCCCAGCAGGTGCCGCAGGCGACTGAGGTGGTAGTCGAGCGTCTGCCGCGACAGTTTCAGCGAGGCGGCTATGTCGCTGTTGCTGCTGCCCTGCGCCAGCAGCGACAGGATGCGGATCTGCGCGGCGGTCAGCGGCGGATGCGCCTCATGGGCGAGGCTCTGATGGGTGATCACCGCCCAGACGTGCCGAGCCCGACTGGCGGAATGGCCGATAGTCGTCAGGTGGAGCTCCGCCCGCCGCTGCAGTCCGTGGGTGTCGACGAGCACGGCGGTGGTCTCGACACGTCGGGTGCGGCGGGCTATCAGACTGTTCCAGCGACGGTGCAACTGTTCGAGATCGGATCCCGGTCCGGGGGCCAGCAGTGTGTGGGCGCGGCGGCCCACGAGGTCGGTCAGGCCGAGGTGGAAGAGTTCGGCGGCCGCCACGCTCGCCTCGATCACGCGCCCGTTCGCCGACAACAGGGCGCAGGGCAGGCCGCTGTGGTCACGCAGGGCGCTGAGGTTCTCCTCGGCCTCCTGGCGCTGCGCCGTGGCCCGCACATGGTCGGTGATGTCCACGTAGATGCCGGCGATGCACGTACGGGACTGTCCCCGCACCGGGAAGCGGTGGCCGACCGCGCGGCCCGTGGTGCCGTCCTGACGCACGTAGCGCAGGGTGTGGCGGACGGGCGTGCCCCTGGTGAGTATCTGCTGGTCAAGTGCCCTGAACCGGTCGGCCTCTGCCGGGGCGTCGAAGTCCTCGATGTATCTGCCGACCAGCTGTTGCGGCACGGTGCCGTAGAGGTGCGCGTAGGCGTGGTTGGCCCACAGGTAGCGCCCGTGGCGGTCCCGGATGAAGGCGGCCGCCGGAGCGAGGTCCACGAGGTCCGCGAAGGCGGCGTAGCCGGAGGGCACCGCGAGTCCTGGTCCCTGCTGCCGCGGGTCCGGGGCATGCCGTGAGCCGCCCGGGTCGGCCAGGCCGCCGGTGTCGTCCGACCCACCTGTCCGTAAGGGCCCGTCGGCGTCCCCCTCCCCCGTCTGCCACGGCTCGTCGGCTTCCCTCCAGAACACGGGAAGGTTCTCGAGCAGTGTCTTGAGGCTTGGGTCGCCCACAACGGTCTCCGTTCGCATACGACTGTTTGACGCACAGTCACATGTCGTGGATATACCGCCCGGTAGAGAACACAAGCTCGATTCCCGGCCGACTTGCCGGGAGCTGCCCGGGCCTCGTCGCCTTACCGCTCGGGCCTGGTTCCGGGGACGAAACCCTGCGAATCACTTCGGCGACTCAGGCATTTGCCTGAGTCGTGAGCGCCCTCTGCGGCGATATGGACGGGTACAGCCTGGTCCCCTGGAGTGTGCGGGCGGACACGCCGGACGCCGTTCCCCGCCCGCGATCCCCGGGCCCGTCACCGCACCACCGGTGCCGAGGAGGGCCTCTGCCGACCAGGTGAATGGAGACGAATTCCTGTGAGCACGGTGCTGTTGGTGCATGCCAAGGGTGGTCCGCCGCTCGGCCATGTCCTGTCCCGGACGGCTGCGAGGGCGGACGTGCACCTGCTGGCGCTCAGCGCTCTTCCCGACGCCGTGGCGGGTTCCGCCGCCGGACTGTGCGCCTCGGTCACGACGCCGGACGACGCCGACCGCCGCGACCTGGTCTCCCTGATCGTCTCGCAGGCCCAGGAGGTCGGCGCGGACGCCGTGCTCACCTTCTCCGAGTACGCGGTCGTGGCCGTCGCCGAGGCCTGCGAGAAGCTCGCTCTGCCGGGCGCGGGCGCGGCCGCCGCACTCGCACGCGACAAACGGCTGATGCGCGGCACCTGGCAGCGAAGCGGCCTGCCGCAGCCCGCGTTCCGCCCGGTCGCCACGGAGGCGGATCTGCAGGCGGCGGTGAACGCCCTGTCCTGTCCGCTGCTGCTCAAGGCGGCCTGGAGCGCGGGATCCACCGCCCACCAGATCATCACCTCCCCCGATGAGGCGTCCGCCGCCTGGGCCCGCTCGCGCCAGGTCATGGCGGAGTCCGCCCGGTTGGGATACGCGGAGCTGCACGTCGCCGAGGCGAACGCCCACTTCGTGGTCGAGGAGATCGTCAGCGGCACCGCGGCGGACTGGTTCGACGAGCCCGGCTGGGGCGACTACCTCAGCGTCGAGGGCGTCGTGGCGAACGGCGTCTTCCACCCCGTCTGCCTCAGCGGCCGGATGCCCACCGTCGAGCCCTTCACCGAGCGCGCCGGCATCACCCCCGCCCTGCTCTCGCCGGACGCGCAGGAGCGCGTCGTGGACCTGGCGCGCCGCGCCGTCGACGCGCTGGGCCTGCGCGACTGCGGGACGCACACGGAGATCAAGCTCGGCCCCGACGGCACCATGTGGCTCATCGAGACCGCCGCCCGGTTCGGCGGCGCGATGACCGTGCCGCAGATCGAGGAGGTCTTCGAACTCGATCTGGTGGGCATGCTCGTCGACCACCTTCTGGGACGCCCGGTCGCCTGGCCGGAGCAGGCCCTGACACCGGCGCAGGCACGAGGGGCGGCGGGCTCCCTCGTCGTCCTCGCCGTGGACGGCCGCGGCGAGGCCTGGCGCGACCGCAGGTTCTGGGACTTCCCCGTGGTCGCGTCGGGCGTCCCGCTGAGCCCGGACAGCGAACTGTCGGTGGTGGCGGAGAGCTCCCTGCCCGACGGAAGTGTCGTGCCGGTCTACGACCCCGCCGCGGGCGCCAACACCATGGCGGCCCTGTGCCTGCTCTCCGCCGCCGACCCGCGGACGGTGCTGCGGGACTTCGAGACCCTGGTGGACGCCCTGCCCCGGGTGCTGCCCGCCGCGCAGTCCGAGGAGGTCCCCGCATGAGCACCCACCTGGCCACCGGAGCCGCCGAGACCGCCACCGACCGCACGGTCGTCGGCGAGAACCTCTCCCTGCCGCTCTTCCGCACGCTGTCGGGGGTCCTGGCGGGTCACCCCTACCTCAAGGTCGTCGTCGACCGCGCGGAGAACACCTGGCACCTGCTCGACACCGACGCGCACCCCTTCCACGTCAACTACATCGCCACCCGGGTGCTGGGGATGGACCTGGACGCGCTGGACGCGCAGCTGGACGCGTTCAACGCCTCCGTCTACACCGATCCCGAGCGCCGGTTCCTGCTCGGTGTGCTGTCCCTGCACACCGAGCAGGACGACGGCAGGGAGCGGCCGTTCCTCGTCCTGGAGACGACCGAGGCCGACACCATGCACGGCGAACTGCTCGCCCTCTTCTACGAGTTCGTCCGATCCCGGGTCGACAGCAGTCTCCCGCTGCTGCTCAAGCCCGCCAACCACGGACAGGAGGAGGAGCTGTCGGCGATCAGCGAACAGCGCGTGCCCCGCATCCTCAGCCACGAGCTGTTCGGCTCCCGGGAGCGCACACCGCTGAACCCCGGCGAGGCCACCGGGCGGCTGCGCTTCTTCCGGACGGCCGAGGAGTACAGGGCGGCGGAGTCCGGCCTGGGCTGGACTGACATCGTCGCGATGCCCTGCCTGCCCGACGACGTACCGCGCGTGGCCGGCTTCATCAACACCGCGCCGATCACACCGCTTTCGCACACCAACGTCCTCGCCTCCGGCTGGGGCATCCCCAACGCGATCGTCCGCGACCTGGGACAACTCGTCGACAACGACGGCCTCGACGACGCGTGGGTGCGCTACCGGGTCGGCGAGGACGACATATCCCTGCAGCGCCTCGACCACGAGCCCGACCTGCGGGCGCCGGCCTGGCACCAGCAGCGCATCCGACTCGAACCGCCGCTGCTCGAAGACGCCCCCGTGCTCTCCCTGCACCGCCTGCGCAGCGCCGACCGCGACCGCTACGGCACGAAGGCCGCCAACCTCGGCGAGCTGCACCACGTCCTCGACAGCCGCACGGTGGACCTGACCTCCTTCCACGGCCGGCCCCGCCCGCCGCGCGAGGACCTCTACGGCCACCTCGCCACCCGCCTCGGTCTCAGCGCCTTCACCGTGGAGCAACTGCGGTCAAGGGCGGCCGAGTTCGTCGCCGAGTCCGTCGGCGCCCCGGAGGGCGTCGCCCTCCCCTTCGCGCTCCAGCAGCAGTTCCTCGCCTCCTCTCCGGCCCTCCAGCAGGGCATCGGCAAACTGAAGATGGCGCTCGAACTCGACGCCACCGACGTCCTCGACTCGCTGTGCCTGCACCTGCAGCACCTGATCCGGCACGTCCCCGTCCCCGAGTCGGTCACCCGGCAGATCGACCAGGCCTTTCCCGCAGCGGCGGCCACGCGCGGACGGCTGGTGGTGCGCTCCTCCTCCAACGCCGAGGACCTCCCCGGGTTCTCCGCGGCGGGCGTCTACGACTCCGTCACCACCGTCCATGGCACGGGTGAACTCCTCGACGCCGTACGGCAGGTGTGGGCCTCCCTCGTGTCGCCGCGCAGCGTGCGGCTGCGCCACCAGGTCGGCATCTCCCTCGACGACACCTACATGGGCGTGATCATCCAGGAGTACGTGCCCGCCTCCCTGGGCGGCGTCCTCGTGACCTGCAACCCGACGCGCCGGGAGGACTTCCGCAACGTCTACCTCAACTGTTCCCCGGGCTCGCCGGAGCAGGTGGTCGACGGGACGGTGCTGCCGCAGCAGTACCTGTACAACACCGTGGAGGGCGGCGGCCGTACCGTCGCGCTGGGCTCGTGGAACCAGGGGCTGTCCGCCGCCGTCCGCGCCCGGCTCGCCGACCTGTCCCTGACCGGACGGCTCCTGCAGTCCCACTTCAGCGAGGCCGACGTGGACAAGCCCCTCGACATCGAGTGGCTGATGACCGAGCAGGGCGACTTCCGGCTGGTCCAGATCCGCCCCTACGCGCTGTGAGGGCGCTTCCCGGCCGGCCCCGCCCCGGCACCGCAGCGGGCACGGGTCTGACCGACACCGCCCGCCGGATCATCCGGCTCAACTACGGCTTCCAGCTGCTGTTCAACCTGCTGTGGTGGATGCCTGTGTTCTACGCCTACCAGAGGGCGGCCGGCCTCTCGGACGGGCAGATCTTCGGCATCCAGAGCATCTACTACGTGGCCTTCTGCCTGCTGGAGATCCCGACCGGGCTGATCGCCGACCGGATCGGCACCCGCAACTGCCTGCGCGCCGGCGCGGTGGTGATGACGGCCGCGAACCTGGCACCGGTCGTAAGCGCCTCCTACACGGGGTTCCTCGTCCACTTCCTGGCCATCGCCGCCGGCCGGTCGCTCACCTCGGGCGCGGCGAGCGCCTACCTGTACGACGGACTGCGGGCGGAACGGTGCGACGAGCACTATCTGCGCGCGGAGGGCACCGCGCGGGCACTGGGGCTGGCGGCGAAGGTGCTGTGCTGGCCGCTGGTCGGACCGTTGATGGCTCTCGCGCACCCGGCCCCGTACGTGCTCAGCGCCGTGAGTGCGGCGGGCTCCCTCGTCTGCGCCCTGCTGCTGCCCCGGCTCGCCGGAGCGGAAGCCGGAGCGGAGACAGGCCGGGGTGGCGGCGGGCGCCGGGGCGGCGCCTTCCTGCGGGACGCGGGAACCGCGCTGCGCTGCATCGCCTCCTCACCGTGGCTGGCCCTGGTGATGGTGCAGGGCGTGGCGGTCTTCACGCTGTCGCGCATCTGCCAGGTCAACCTCTTCCAGCCGATCCTGCTGGACCACGGCATCGGCGAGGCCTCGCACGGTGGGGTGCTGGCCGCGATGACCGTGGCGGAGGCGGTGGCGTCCGCCCGACCCCAATGGCTCAGCCGCAGACTGCCGCCGGTCGCCTGGGTGTCCGTCCTCAGCCTCGCGCTGGCGGGCGCCCTGGCGGCCATGGCCCTGGGCGGGCCGTGGACCGTCGTCGTGCTGCTCTGCCTGTTCGCCGCCGCCACCGGGTTCGCGTTCCCCGTCCAGCGCAAACTGGTCAATGACGCGATCCCCGCGCACGCACCGCGGGCCACCTTGCTGTCGGTGGAGAGCATCGTGGACCGCGCCGTGTGTGCGCTGGCCGCGATCGCCGCGGGCGCGTACCTGTCGGCCGGGCGTCTGGACGCCCTGCTGTGGCACAGCGCGCTGGCCACCGCGGTGTTGCTCGGGGTCTTCCAACTGCTGCTGCACAGCGGGGTGGTCGACCGTTCCGGCCAGGGCGGGAATCGGGCGATGCCGTCGCATCCGGGCGGCCGCGCGGGAGTCGGCACCGCGTCAGCGGGGGTGGGCGACGGTGCTCCCGACCCGGCGGACGCGGGCGCGACGGGAGAGACCGGCCGCGAGGGGGCCCTCGAACCGGACCAGGCCGCCCGGAGACCACGTACGACGTGACCGCCGGGTGATCGGACCCGTCGAACCCACACCGGGCCACCGGCCGACCAGACCCGCAACGGCCGCCTCCGAAACGGCAACCGTGGTGCAGGCGCCGATCCGTCGTCGTACGCCCGGACCAAGGGCGTACGACGACGGGGTATCTGCCCACCCCCGGCCGCCCTCCCTGCTGCGGCTACGGGCACAGCAGGACCGGGGCTGTGATCAGCCGGGGCGACGGCCGAGGAGTTCGACCAGTCCCGCCGGCAGGAACACGGGCCGGTTCGGCCGACCGACCTGGTACGACACGAAGCCCAGCGAGGAGGCGACGGACACCTCCTGGGCGGTCTCCGCCTGGTAGACGACCCGGCAACCGGCTGAGTCGTCCTTGGCCCGCTGCCACAGGACCGGGGACGGCTTGCGTTCGGCCTCGGTGCGCGGCGTACGGATCCGGTCGCCGAAGTCCGCCCAAGCGAAGGGCACCGGACCCCGCCATGTCGCGTCGACCTCGGTCCGGAGCCGGGCGGCGCGTTCAGCGTCGGTCGTGCCCCAGGAGGGCGGGACGTTGGTGATCAGGCCGACCCTGATGTGGCGTCCCCGCAGGCTCCGCAGGTACGAGGCCGCCCCGGGCAGGTAGGTGGTACTGCCGTCGTCGGCGGTGTGCACCAGGGTCTCCCCCAGGTCGAAGTACACGACAGGACAGGCCCGTTCCGCGTGTGCGGGCGTGGTGGCGGCCGCACCCAGGCCCTTGCCGGCCTCCTCGGGCGCAGCCGCGGTCGCCGGCGTGCAGAGCATCGCCGACACCAGGGCTGCGCCCAGTGCGAGGCCCGCACGGGCCGGCCTGTTGGAGGCGGATCCGTTCATGTGCACCATCACCCCTTCGCTGTCATAGACATGACACGCTAACGCTCCTGTGGTCCCTCGGTGGGCCGAGCACACGACTGGCTTGAACCCGCCCCTGGTCCGGGGCGGGTCTTGGACTGGCGCTGCTCCTGCGAGGGCCTCGGATGCAATGTCCAGCGGAAACAGCAGTACCTGGGTCGGTGGGCTGACGGCCCCCGGCCCAGGTACGGCCACTGCGGGTGCGCTATCGGGCCACCGCGCCGGTCGCCCTGCTCACCGCCGCCCCGTCCAGGTGCCCGGTACGGCGCGCGACCACCCGCACGGTGATCTTCTTGCCCTTCTGTGCCGACGCCAGTACGAGCGAGGACCTGGTAGCCCCACTGATCGCCGTGCCGTTCGCGTACCACTGGTACGCGAACGACGTGGCCGCCGGACTCCAGGTCCCGTTGACGGTCTTCAGCGTCCTGCCGACCTTCGCCGTGCCGCTGATCACCGGTGCCTTGGTCGCCCTGGGCGCGTCACCCTTGGTGACGGTGACCGCCGCCGAGGTCGCCGTCGCACCTGTCCAAGCGCTGCGGGCCGCGGTCACGGTCACCGTGAGTTTCTTGCCGAGCAGCGCCGGGGGCAGGGTGTACGAGGCGGCCGTCGCTCCCGCGATCGCCTTGCCGTCGGCCTTCCATTGGTAGGTGTAGGAGGAGGGGACCGCCGACCAGCCGCCCGGGGCGGCGGTGACCTTTGCGGCCACCCTGGCGGTGCCGGTCACCTTGGGGGCGGCGGTGTTCCTCAGGGCCGGCGGGGTCACCGTGAAGGCGTTCAGCTGGTACTGGACGCCGTGGGCGATGACGCTGACGCTCCAGGTGCCCGGGCTCACGCCGCTCAGGTCGACGGTTGCCGTCAGCGTGCGGTTGTCCGCGGACACCGACTCGGTTGTGGCCACCAGCCTCGTGCCGCCGTTGTCCAGCCGGACCACGGCATCCGGGCCGAGCGCGGTACCGGTGACCTTCAGGGTGACCTTGGAGCCGGCGGCGCCTGTGACTGGAGCAACCGCGGTTGCGCTCGGCCGGTCCGGGCCGCACGGCGCCCGAGTACAGGCCAGGCGCGCGCTGTAGGCGGTGCCGGACGCCTTCTCGGGAAGTCCGAGCAGGAACACGGTCGGAGTCGCAGCGGAGGACGAACCGCCGGCCGAGCACTGGTAGCCGGTGGGGTTGTGAAGCACGCAGCCGTTGCTCCACCGGCTGTTGTAGAGCACCGGCACCGCCGTGGTCGCGGCGCCGCCAGTGTCCGAGACCGTTGCGTCGAAGCTGTCGAACCCGGCGGTCGGCAGTACCGCGCACACCGCGCTGTGCGCCTCATCGAGGGTGCCGGTGACCGGCCCGTAGCCGTAGGCGACCGACGGGACCCGGGTGCACTCGGGAGCCGGACCTTCCGCCGTCGCTACGCGGAGCGCGTCCAGGTGGTACTCGGCTGCGGGCTTCTGCGTGACGGGGGTCTGCACGAGCACCTGGTGGGTGGTGGATCCGGTTGCGGTGCAGGAGGCGTTGCGAAAGGCGCATTCCATGACCCCGTCGCCGTTCAGCACCGCCGAGTTGGCGGTACCCAGCGCGTCCCGCACGTTGATGTGCAGGACGTCGGTGGCAGCACCGGTGGTGACTCGGTGACAGGAGATCGTGCCCGGGACGCCGGCCACGCCCTTCACGGACGCGCCGCCGACCTTGGCCGCCGCGGTCTTCACGCAGCCCGCCGAAGAGGCGGTGGCGGTGACGTCGCGCCGGGTCAGGGTGTACGTGGCCGCCTGGTCCCGGCCGGTCACCAGCACGGTGTGGGCGGCGCCCGGGGTCAGCCCGCAGACCGTCCAGCCGTTGGTGGTGGCCGCGCGGTCGCAGACCTTCCTGCCGGTGTCGTCGACGACCGAGAAGTTGGCGGTCGCGGTCCCGGAGGTGGCCACCAGCTGGAAGAGTTCGGCGGCCGAGTGGGCGTTCGCCGGGATGCTCAGGCACTGCGAGAAGACGCCACCGCCCGTGCCGAACGCGGCCTTGGCGCCGTCGGCGGCGAAACTGCCGGCGGGCAGCGCGGGGCAGCCACCCGGGGTGTCGGTGCGGTGGAAGGCGACGGCGTACGCGCCGGTGGCGTCGTCACCCTCGTCCTCGGTGTGCACCAGGGCTCGGTAGGGGGCCGTGCCGGTGAGGGCGCAGTCGCCGCCGGCTAGCCGGGACGCGTCGCACTGCCCGGTTCCGTTCCGGTCGACGACCTCGACGTCGGCGTCGACTCCGGCCGAGGAAAGGGGGGTGAGCGCCGCGATCCGGGCACCCTGTGGAGCGGCCAGAGTCAGGCAGTCGTACTGCCCCGCCGCGCTCAGCTCGCCCCTGTACAGGCCCGTTGAAACCGCCGCGCAGCCGGTGTCCGAGGCACGGTCGATGACGACCAGCCCGGCCCGGGTGTCCCGGAAGGGGTAGGTGCCGTCGAGGACGGCGGTGTACGTGCCCGGCGCCTCGACGGCGCACGGATCGGCCTCGTACCGGCAGACGCTCAGACCGGCCGCGTCGTACACCCGGGCCACCGCGACCTCGCGGTTCTCGGTCACCGAGTGCACCGTGTACGGACCCGCCGCACCGGCGGTGAAGGTGAAGCAGGGGTTGGCTGTGAGGTCCTGCCGCTCCAGCGGGCCGAACGGCCGGACCGGGGCGGTGGTGCAGCCCTGCGGGTCGTTGAGCCGGCGCACCTTCACCGCGTACGCGGCTGGAAACCCGCCCTCCGCACGCCAGACGGTGGAGACCACCCGGTAGGGGCCGTCGCCGGGCAGGACGCAGCTGTCCTCGCCGTCCTCGGGGAACCGCTCGCAGATCCGGGCGCCGGACGCGTCGGTGATCCAGGCGAGGGAGTCGCCGTACGTTTTCGAGCCATAGGTGAGCCGTACGCGGTCGCCGTGCTTGCCCTCGAAGGGCTGGCAGTCGACCTCCACGCGGCTCTGTGTCGTACGGGTGACGTCCGGCTGGTCCCAAGTCGTGCCGACCGGGTCCGCGCAGCCCGCGACCGAGCTGAGCGGCACCAGGGTGACGGACGTGGCCTTGTCCTCCCAGTCGTTGTTGACGACCTGCAGCGTGTAGGCACCGGCCGCGGGCACCGCGCACATGCCGTGCGTGGCGTACGCGTCGCCGTAGCAGTCCACATGGGAGCCGTCGGCGGCGAGCAGCCGACTCGTCACCGCGTTGCCGCTGTCGTCCCTCGCCGACGCCAGATACAGGCCGGGTGACCCGAGGGTGACGGTGTAACAAGCACTCGTGCCGGGAGCGACGGTCGCCCTGCCCACGGCATCCCCCGGATCACCGAACGGCGCCGTCGCGAGCGGCGCGCACGCCGGGTCGACAGGATCGTCGGCCCGCGCGGTGCCCGCTGCGGTGAGGCCGAGCAGCGAGGCGAAAAGCGGGACGGCGGCGAGCAGCGCGACGGCCCGCCGCCGTCTCGCAGGCGGACAGGAATCCGCTTCGGTCATCTGAATCCCCCCTGAAACAACGGTCGTTGAGGCGATGATCGCACACAGGTACGACACACCACTCGCGGGTTTCCCAGAGGGAGAGGGAGTCGAGGGCGGGTGGGTGCGCTGACGCTTCAGTGGCGGCCCGCCACCCGGTCGGTGATGCGGGCCAGGCGGGACGACGCCGTCGCGTGGCGGTCCGTCTCCCTGCGGTCCGCCGTTCGACGGATCGCACATAACTGGTCCTCACCAAGCCTCTGGACGTGGCGGTGAGTGATCAGGCAGACGACGAGACCGCCTCACCACGTAGGACACGGTCTTAAGGGCTTGCCGGTAATCAACACGTCGATTTGATCTTGGCGTTATCGGCGTCGAGGAATCTGGCGATATCTTCCGCCGTGCGAAAGCGGGCTGTTGAGGCGGGGAGACAGACACCGTTGGCTTCCAGCAGCGGGCGGACATCTTTCACTGCCCGGCTGATGGTCATGGCGGTGGTGTTGAACAGCTGGCCGAGAAGCTCCTGGAGAGAGTGTTTCCGCATGTAGAGGACGGTGACCAGGATCTGGTCGGCGGGAGTGAGTGTGGGTTTGCGGCCGGTGCCCGGGGCGACGCGGCGTGGTCCGCCGCGGGCTGCGTGGCGGACCTGCTCGCGACGCTCTTCCAGCCTGGGGATCAAGGAGTGGGTCAGTTCGCTGAGCTGCTTGCGGGCCATGCCGGTCAGCTCGGGGTGCTGCAGGTCGTGGAGTGTGAGTGGGCGAGAGCCCTCGGCTGACCATCCGCGTTGGCGGGGAAGGACTGGGCCCGGTTGGTGATCTGCGGGGTAAAAGGTGTAGTTCCAGTCTCCGTGGAAGCGGTGGCGTGTCATCGGCAAGGCGGCGATGGCTTGGTCGCTGACCCGGATGCCGGTGGGGTACTCACCGCGGTCGAGTTCGGCATGCACTGTCAGACCGGTGCGACTGGTAGTCGCGGAGATGGCCCGAAGCATGACTTCATGGCTGGTCAGGGGCCTGCCGCGCCAGTTCATGGTGATGTGGGAGAACAGCCGGTGTTCGATCTTGTTCCACTTCAACGTGCCCGGCGGCAGGTGACACACGGTGATCTCCAGGCCGGCCGGTCTCGGCGGCGAAGTCGGCCAGGTGGGTCTTCCAGCCGCGGGTGCGGTAGCCATTGGAGCCCCCGCCGTCGGCGGTGATCAGCAGTCGGCGGGCGCAGGGGTAGTCGTGCCGGCCCCGGGCCTGCCACCAGCGCTTGATCGAGGCGACGGCGAACGCCGCCGTGTCGTGATCGGTGCCGATGGTGACCCAGCCGGTGTTCGCCGCCATGTCGTAGATCCCGTACGGGATCGCCTTCTCTGCCTGGCCCGGGAAGTCGTGCGTGTTGACCCTGACGGGCTGCCCGGCAGGCCGCCATTCGTGCCCGGCGTTCTTGTACTCGCCGATCAGTTCCCTTTTCTTGGTGTCCACGCTGATCACCGGGTCCCCGGCGTCCCGGTGGTCGCGTGCCTGCTCGTTGAAATAGCGGAACTGGGCGTCTCTGTCTAAGTGTTGGGTGCCTTCGATGGTCTTGGCGTTGGCCTGCAGGCTGAAGCCTTCCTCCCGGAGCAGGCCGGCGACCGTGTCGGCGGAGACGCGATGGCCCCGCCGGGTCAGCTCCGCTGCCAGCTTCCGGGTCGACTTCGTCGTCCAGCGCAGCGGCGACATCGGATCGCCCCGCTCGTCGGGCTCGACCAACGCAAGCAATGCAGGCCGCAGCCCCGCATCCAGCTCGGTCGCCTTCTTCCTGCCTCCGCCCGCTCGGCGGACCCGTCCCAACGGTGCCTGGCCGGAATCCAGTTCCGCCACCCCGCGCGAGACCGTGCCCTCACGGACCCCGGCCGCAGCGGCGACGAGCCTGATCCCGCCATGCCCCAGCGACCGCGCTTCCGCTCCCATGGCCAGCCGCCGCTGACGCTCGTCCAGATGCGGTAACAGGGCCTGGAACTTCGCGGCCAGGATGGCCTCGATCCCCTCCGGTCTCCCCATACCAGAACAACGATCCCCGCTGCTGGAAGCCACGACTTGTTTCCCGGCAAGCCCTTACTGCCGGTGCGCAGAAAAGGCCTGGTCATGGCGACCGTGCTGTCCGCCCGCAGTCGCTCGGCTGCTCGGGCGAGTTCCGCGGGTCCCGCTGGGTCCACCGCGGTGCCCTCGTCCGCGAACGCCAGGCAAGGCAGGGCGAGTACGGCCGGCAGGGAGGGATCGTCGGCGTCCACGGCACGGACGGTGACGCCGTCGGGGACGGGCTGGGGCGACGGTCGGCGGTCCGCATCGATCACCATCAACGGCCTCTCCGACACCGGGAGTCCGGCCGCCTCGACGCGCTCGCGCAACGACGGCGTCACCTTCCTTCTCTGGACATCCGATGTCTGGCTAAGGGTCAGCATGCCGATCAGAAGCACATCCCGGAGTAGCCAATATTCTGTGTCGCACGACTGGACAGGGGCATCGTTCGTATCCGTTAATCCATCCCATGTATCTGTTGACGCGGCTGATGCGGTCGAGACCCCGACGCGCCCCAGCCGCGTTGCGATGCAGGGCTGCGCCGCGTCCGCCGCTGACGGCTCCGCCGGTCATGTCGCCGGCCTGTCACCTGAGGCGCCGCATCGGCAGCAGACGCCCCGTGGCGCATGGCACCCCACCATGGGACAGCGAACGCATCGACGATCAGACAGCACCCTTCCCTCACCGAGAGGTTGAAGATGTCCTCCTCCTTAAGCAGGCGACGCCTGCTGCAAGCAGCCGGGGCCACCGCCGCCGCCTCTGCCACCGGGTCCCTGGTCGGCGCATCTCCCGCCCACGCGGCGGCCGTCCCTCCCGCAAGGACCGACATCGGGGTCTCCGCGCACCCCTTCACACTCGGTCAGGTCCAGCTCACCGCGAGCCGGTGGCTCGACAACCAGAACCGTACGCGGAACTACCTGCGGTCCGTCGACGTCGACCGACTGCTGTACAACTTCCGAGCCAACCATCGGCTGTCCACCAACGGCGCTGCTGCGAACGGAGGTTGGGACGCGCCGACGTTCCCTTTCCGCACCCACGTGCAAGGGCACTTCCTCACGGCATGGGCACAGCTGTACGCAGTGACCGGGGACACCACCTGCCGGGACAAGGCGACCACCATGGTGGCGGAGTTGGCCAGATGCCAGGCCAACAACAGCGCCGCCGGTTACAACGCCGGCTACCTCTCCGGCTATCCGGAGTCCGACTTCACCGCGCTCGAACAACGGACCCTGAACAACGGCAACGTGCCGTACTACACCATCCACAAGACCCTCGCCGGTCTGCTGGACGCATGGCGCCACATCGGCAGCACGCGAGCACGTGACGTGCTGCTCGCCCTGGCGGGGTGGGTCGACCTGCGCACCGGCCGGCTGAGCAGGCAGCAGATGCAGGCCATGCTGGGAACCGAGTTCGGCGGCATGAACGCGGTGCTGACCGACCTCCAACAGCAGACAGGCGACGCGCGGTGGCTCGCTGTCGCCCAGCGGTTCGACCACGCCGCGGTGTTCGACCCACTGGCGTCCGGCCAGGACCAGCTCAACGGACTGCACGCCAACACCCAGGTGCCCAAGTGGATCGGGGCCGCACGGGAGTACAAGGCCACCGGAACGACCCGCTACCGGGACATCGCGTCCAACGCCTGGAACATCACCGTCGCCGCACACACCTACGCCATCGGCGGCAACAGCCAGGCGGAGCACTTCCGCGCCCCGAACGCCGTCGCCGGCTACCTGAGCAAGGACACCTGCGAGAGCTGCAACACCTTCAACATGCTCACCCTCACTCGGGAACTGTTCGCCCTGGACCCGAACCGAGCCGCGCTGTTCGACTACTACGAGCGGGCATGGCTCAACCAGATGATCGGCCAGCAGAACCCGGCCGACGAACACGGCCACGTCACCTACTTCACCCCGCTCAACCCGGGAGGCCGACGCGGTGTGGGACCGGCGTGGGGCGGCGGCACCTGGAGCACCGACTACGGCACCTTCTGGTGCTGCCAGGGCACGGGCCTGGAGATGCACACCAGGCTGATGGACTCCATCTACTACCGCAGCGACAACACGCTGATCGTGAACCTCTTCGTGCCCTCGGTGCTCAACTGGTCAGAGCGCGGAATCACCGTCACGCAGACCACGTCGTACCCCGTCAGCGACACCACGACCTTGCAGGTCACCGGCAACGTCAGTGGAACCTGGGCGATGCGCGTCCGCATCCCGAGCTGGACCGTCGGGGCCACCGTCAGCGTGAACGGCACCGCGCAGAACATCACCACCACGCCCGGCAGCTACGCCACCCTGACCCGTTCCTGGAGCTCCGGCGACACGGTAACCGTCCGCCTGCCCATGCGAGTGGTCATGCGAGCGGCCAACGACAACGCGAACGTCGCCGCGATCACCTACGGCCCGGTGGTCCTGTCCGGCAACTACGGTGATACCGCGCTCAGTTCACCCCCGTCGCTCAACACCTCCTCGATCTCACGGACCAGCAGCAGTTCGCTCGCCTTCACCGCCACCGCCAACGGCTCCACCGTCAACCTGGGACCGTTCCACGACGCACACGGCCACAACTACACCGTCTACTGGAACATCAGCGACACCAGCACTGTGCGTCTCGCCAACGCGGGCAGCGGTCTCGTTCTGGGCATCCAGGACATGTCCACGGCCGACGGCGGCCGCGCACTGCAGTGGAACGACTCGGGTACCCCAGACCACAACTGGCAGATGATCCCCGACGGAAACGGATTCCGCTTCCGCAACGCCAACAGCGGCAAGGTACTCGGCGTCCAGAACATGTCCACGGCGGACGGTGCGACGGTCCTGCAGTGGTCGGACAACGGCACGACCGACCACGTATGGACGCTGCTCGACCAGGGAGACGGCACCTGCAAGATCCGCAACGCGAACAGCGGCAGGCTGCTCGCCATCGCGAACAACTCCACCGCCGTCGGCGCGTTCGCGGTCCAGGACTCGGACAACGGCACGGCCGACAACCGGTGGCGCATCGTGCGGAACTGACGTCAACCGCACGGTGCCGACAGGGAACGCACGCCGCCGCCCACGCCGACCGTTCCTCCGCAGCGCGTGCTCGCGCTGCCGCTCCGGAGACGACGTGGCCGGCGTCATTCGCGACAGCCGTCGCGCGCCGGGCAGACACTTCCCGGACCCGCCGCAAGCGGGGTCGATCATGTTCGGACCCGGGCCGAGTACGGAGGACCGGCGGCCCGGCCCGGCTCAGCCCAGGAAGCTCAGCCGGACCTGACGGTTGACGTTGTCCTTGTTGGTGTCCACCAGGCAGACCGACTGCCATGTGCCCAGTTGCAGTCTTCCGTTGACGACCGGCAGGGTCGCATGGGGTGGGACGAAGGCCGGTAGGACGTGGTCGCGGCCGTGGCCGGGGCTGCCGTGGCGGTGTTGCCACCGGTCGTCGGCGGGGAGCAGGGTGTGCAGGGCGGCGAGGAGGTCGTCGTCGCTGCCCGCGCCCGTCTCGATCACCGCGATGCCGGCGGTGGCGTGCGGGACGAAGACGTTGAGCAGGCCGTCGCGGCCGGCCGCCTCCTCCCGGAGGAAGCCCTCGCAGTCACGGGTGAGGTCGACGACGCTCTCCTGTGAGCCGGAGGCGATGTGCAGGACTCGTGTGGTGAACGCTTCTGGCATGTTCCCATCCTGACCCGGATGCCGGATTCCACACCCGGCCGGCGGTGCGGCGAGTGGAACGGCAGTCCGATCCGCGAGACGGCGTTGACCATGGCCGGGCCGTCTGGCTACGTTCAGTGGCATGTTGCGTTCAGCCTTCCTCACCACGCGCGGTCATATCGACCTGCTGCGGGTGGCCTCCGCCGCGTGTCGTCGCGGCTGCTGACGCCTTCCCCTCTCCGCCTTCACGGTCTCTTCGCCTCCGCCCTCCTCTTCAGCTACGCCCTCGCGTGAGCCGGTCGGCCATGCCCCCGTGCCGGATGTGCGGGATTCACCCTCTCGGCCGTGCTTGCCGTCGCCCATCCGGTCGCGGTTGAAGTCGTCGATCCGATCGGGTTGCGCCCTGACGTGACCCGGCGGCACGGAGGCATGCCCCCCCACTGGTCGCCCCTCCTCCTGTGGAGCCCCCATGAGCATCAGTCACGCCCCACCCGAGTCTTCCGAATCCGATATTTCGCCTTTGTCGACCTCATCGTCTGCCGTCAAGTCGAGCGAGGCCCCTTCCGGGCGCGAAGACTCCCCCGAGCTCGAACCACTCCTCCCCCGCTCCGCTCGCCGCACCCGCGTGCCGCGCTGGCTACGCCGGACCACCGGACCGCTCGCCCTCCTGGCGTTGTGGCAACTCCTCAGCAGCACAGGTGTGTTGACGCCCGACGTGCTCGCCTCGCCTGGCCGGATCGCGCAGGTCGCCGGCGAGCTGGTCTCCGACGGCTCGCTCCCCTCCGCCATAGGCACCTCGCTTCAGCGCGTGGCCGCCGGGCTCGCGCTCGGCATCGTGGTCGGCACCGGACTCGCCCTGCTCTCCGGGCTGTTCCGGATCGGCGAGGACCTCGTCGACGCGCCGGTCCAGATGCTGCGGACGGTTCCCTTCGTCGGTCTCATTCCGCTGTTCATCATCTGGTTCGGCATCGGCGAAGCCCCGAAGGTCGCGATCATCACGCTCGGCGTGACCTTCCCGCTGTACCTGAACGTCTACGCCGGTATCCGCGGCGTGGACGACCAGTTGATCGAGGCCGGGGAGTCCCTCGGGCTGTCGCGCTGGGGTCTGGTGCGGCATGTCGTGCTGCCGGGCGCGCTGCCCGGGGCCATGACCGGCCTGCGCTATTCGCTCGGCATCGCCTGGCTCGCCCTCGTCTTCGCCGAGCAGGTCAACGCCGACTCCGGCATCGGGTTCCTCATCGGGCAGGCGCGGGACTTCCTGCAGACCGACGTGATCGTGGTCTGCCTCATCGTCTACGCCTTCCTCGGCCTCCTCGCCGACTTCGTCGTCCGTTCTCTCGAAAGGCTGCTGCTGCAATGGCGACCGACGTTCACCGGCCGGTGACCCCCACCTCGGCCGTGCGGGTCGAGGGACTGACCCGCTCGTTCGACGGCCGCGCCGTCATCGACGACCTCCGACTCGACATCCGGCCGGGCGAGTTCGTCGCGCTGCTCGGCCGCAGCGGCTGCGGCAAGTCCACTCTGCTGCGCATCCTCGCCGGGCTCGACCGCGACATCGAGGGCACCGTGCTGGTGCCGCGCCGCAAGGCCGTCGCCTTCCAGGCACCGCGTCTCATGCCGTGGAAGAAGGTGTGGCGCAACGTGCTGCTCGGCCTGCCGGGCCGTCCCGAACGCTCCGTCGCGGAGCGGGCGTTGGAGGAGGTGGGCCTCGGCCACCGCACCGACGCCTGGCCGAAGACCCTCTCCGGCGGCGAGGCCCAACGCGCTTCGCTGGCCCGCGCCTTGGTCCGCGAGCCCGATCTGCTGCTGCTCGACGAGCCGTTCGGCGCGCTCGACGCCCTCACCCGGATCAAGGCCCAGCGCCTGGTGGACGAGCTGTGGCGGCGGCGCGGGTGCGCGGTGCTGCTGGTCACCCACGATGTCGAGGAGGCGGTCCTGCTCGCCGACCGCGTCCTGGTGATGGACGACGGTGTCATCGCCCACGAGCAGCACATCGACCTCGAACGCCCGCGCGACATCGCCGACCCGCGCTTCGCCGAGCTGCGCGCGGAGCTGTTGCAACGGCTCGGGGTCGACGCCACGGCCGCCGAGGCTCCGGATACCGCCCAGGCCGCACAGGTCGCCAGGGCCGACGAAGCCGCCCGAGCCGCCGCCTGACCGGAGGAAGCGGCTCCGAGCGCCGCATCCTCCTGCCTCGCCTCCTCACCTGCCCGTCTCCTGTTCCCCTCCCCCCACGTCCACGAATCTCCCCAGTCCACGAAACGGATCCCCCATGCGACGCCCCCTCGCCCCCGCTGCCCTGCTGCTTCCCCTCGCTCTCCTGCTCACCGCCTGCGGTGGCGCCTCGTCGGCCAGCACGGGCACCGACGGCGGCACCGACGGCAAGGGCTCCGTCACTCTCAACGTCGGAGACCAGAAAGGTGGTTCCGAGGCCATCCTGCGGGCTGCCGGTGAACTCGACCATCTGAACTACAAGATCAAGTGGTCCACCTTCACCTCGGGGCCGCCCCTTCTGGAAGCCGTCAACGCCAAGGCCGTCGACGTGGGCGGCGTCGGCAACACCCCGCCCGTCTTCGCGGCCGGCGCCGGATCCGACATCTCGGTCGTCGCCGCCTGGCACGGCACGTCCAAGGGCGACGCCATCCTCGTCCCGAACGGCTCGAAGTTCACGCAGACCTCCCAGCTCAAGGGCAGGTCCGTCGCCGTGGCGCAGGGCTCCTCCGCGCACTACCAGCTGGTCGCGTCGCTGAAGGCGGCCGGGCTGAGCCTGAGCGACGTGAAGGTCAAGTACCTCCAGCCGGCCGACGCGCTCGCCGCGTTCACCTCAGGCAAGGTCGACGCATGGGCGGTGTGGGACCCGTACACCTCGCAGGTGCTCCAGGCGAAGCAGGGCCGGGTGCTCACCACCGGCGACGGCATCACCAACGGGCTCACCTTCCAGGTCGCCGCGCCCGCCGCGTTGAAGGACGCGAAGAAGGCCGCCGCCATCAAGGACTACCTGGACCGGCTGCGGCGGGCCACCGCCTGGGTGTACGACCACCAGGAGGAGTGGGCGAAGGTGTGGGCGAAGGACACCCGGCTGCCGTACGAGGTGGCGCTCGCGTCGGTGCGGCGGACGAACGCCACCCGGGTCGCGGTCGCCGTCGACCAGCCGCTCATCGCCTCCGAACAGAAGATCGCCGACGCGTTCACCGAGTTGAAGCTGATTCCGCGGAAGGTCGACTTCGGTGAGTTCGTCGACCGTCGGTACAACGGGAACCTGCCCGCCTCGACGAGCGCCCCGCACGCGTCGTCCTGACCCGCGGACACCTCGACGGGGTGCCGTCGTCGGCCGAGCAGGCGCTTCACACCTGGCGGAGGCGATCCCGCCCGCGCCGGGGAAGATCCACGCCCTCGGCACTGTTGGCAGAGGCGTGAACGACATACGCGAGGTCGAGGTGGTCGTGATAGGCGCCGGGCAGGCCGGCCTGTCCAGCGCCTATCACCTGCGGCGCACCGGGTTCGTCCCGGAGCGCGACTTCGTGGTGCTGGACCACTCCCCCGGCCCCGGCGGCGCCTGGCAGTTCCGGTGGCCCTCACTGACGTACGGCAAGGTGCACGGGATGCATGCCCTGCCCGGCATGGAGTTGACGGGCGCGGACGCTGCGCGGCCCTCGTCCGAGGTCATCAGCGAGTACTTCGAGCGCTACGAGCGCATGTTCGACCTGCGGGTGCGCCGGCCGGTGGACGTGCGGACCGTGCACTCGACGAGCGTCGACGCCGGCGCAGGCGGCGCGCAGGACGGGTCAGCGCCCCGGGGGCGGCTGCTCGTGGAGACTTCCGACGGTACGTGGTCCGCCAAGGCCCTGATCAACGCCACCGGCACCTGGGACCGGCCGTTCTGGCCGCGCTACCCCGGCCAGGAGACGTTCCGGGGACGGCAGTTGCACACCGCGCAGTACCCGGGGCCTGAGGCTTTCGCCGGCCTGAGCGTGGTCGTGGTGGGCGGGGGCGCGTCCGGCACGCAGCATCTGCTGGAGCTCGCCCCGTACGCGGCCGACACGACCTGGGTGACACGGCGGCCGCCCGTGTTCCGCGAAGGCCCCTTCGACGAGAACTCGGGTCGTGCGGCGGTCGCGCTCGTGGAGGAACGCGTACGACAGGGGCTGCCGCCGAAGAGCGTCGTCTCCGTGACCGGCCTGCCGCTCAACGACGCGATCCGCCGGGGGCTGGCGGACGGCGTGCTCGACCGGCTGCCCATGTTCGACCGGCTCACCCCGGACGGGGTGGAGTGGAACGACGGGCGGCACGTGAGCGCCGACGTCGTCCTCTGGGCGACCGGTTTCCGGCCCGCCGTGGATCACCTCACGCCGCTGAGGCTGCGGGAGCCGGGTGGCGGCATCCGCGTCGAGGGCACCCGCGCGGTCGCCGATCCCCGCGTCCACCTCGTCGGCTACGGTCCGTCCGCGAGCACCATCGGCGCCAACCGGGCCGGACGCTCGGCGGTACGGGAGATCGCCCGGCTGCTCGCGCAGGGCGGGGAAGAGCTGGAAGCGGCCGCTGCCGCGTGATGTTCTCTCGCGAGACCAAGACAACGCCGCGTTCGGGTCACCGGACCTTCGACGGACTCGGCGCGGCCTGTGCGCTCTGGTTCCGGTTGAACTCCGCGACGTTGCGCTGGTGTTCCTCGTAGCTCGCGGTGAAGCGTGTGTCGCCCGGCTTGACCGTGACGAAGTACAGCCAGTCGCCCGGCGTCGGGTTGATCGCCGCCTGCATCGCCTCCTCGCCGGGATTGTCGATCGGCGTCGGAGGCAGCCCCATGCGCTGGTAGGAGTTGTAGGGGCTCGCGATGCGGGTGTCCTTCTCCGTGGTTCTCACCGTGAAGCGGTTCAGGGCGTAGTTGAGGGTGGAGTCCATCTGCAGCGGCATGCCGCGCTCCAGACGGTTGATGACGACGCGGGCCACCTTGCCCATGTCGTCCTTGGTGGCCGCCTCGGCCTGGACGATGCTGGCGATGGTGACCGCCTGATAGACGTTCATGGCGTTGCGCTGCGCTCCCGCGGCGATCGGCGCGCCGTTGAACTTCTTGTTCGCCGTGTCGACCATCGACGCCAGGAGGGCTTGCGGGGTGGTCTTCTCCTCCAGCGGGTACGTCGCCGGGAAGAGGTAGCCCTCCGGGTTGCCCTCGGCGTCGTTCGGCAGTCGCAGGTCGGCGGCGGGCAGGGTCTTCCTGGTGGTGCCGGCGGGCAGGGCGAGGGCCTTGTCGACGGCCTCGTAGATCTGGTTCGCGCGCCAGCCCTCGGGGATGACCAGCGAGGTGGGGCGCTTCTCCTCCTTGTGGTCGTCCGGGGTCAGCAGCGGCACCGCCACGGCGGTGCCGGCCACGACGGCTCCGGTCGCGATGAGGGTGAGACGGCCCCGGCGGGTCAGTCGCATCGTTCTCCGTGACGGAGTGTTCCTTTGCATGCGGGCACGGTAACCCGCACATCGTCACAAACCTGACATCACCGGCCATATTTTCATCTTGTCGGCTCCAGTCGCGCGTCGCGCCGCACCAGGGCCGCGTACCGCCCTCCGCTCGCCAGCAACTCCTCGTGCGTGCCGCGTTCGGCCACCCGGCCCGCGTCGAGCACCACGATCTGGTCGGCGCTGCGGATGGTCGACAGTCGGTGGGCGATGGTGAGGGTGGTGCGGTTGGCGGAGAGCGCGTCGATCGCCTCCTGGACGGCGTGCTCGGTGCGGGTGTCCAGGGCGCTGGTCGCCTCGTCGAGGATGAGCACCGGCGGGTCGCGCAGGATGGTGCGGGCGATGGCCAGGCGCTGTTTCTCGCCTCCGGAGAAGCGGTGGCCGCGCTCGCCCACGACGGTGTCGTAGCCGTCGGGCAGTGCGGCGATGTGGTCGTGGATCTGGGCCGCCCGCGCCGCCGCGTGCAGTTCCTCGTCGGTGGCGTCCGGCTTGGCGAAGCGCAGGTTCTCGGCGACGGTGGCGTGGAAGAGGTACGTCTCCTGCGAGACGACGCCGACCGCGCGCGCGAGGGTGTCGAAGTCCAGGTCGCGGACGTCGACGCCGTCGAGGGTGACCCGGCCGCCGGTCACGTCGTACAGACGGGGCACCAGATAGCCGAGCGTGGACTTGCCCGCGCCGGTCGGTCCTACGACGGCGAGGCTGCCGCCGGCGGGGACGGTGAGGTCGATGCCGTCCAGCACGGGACCCGCCGTCCCGCCCTCGTTCCGCACGTCGCCGTCGGTCGTGCCACGCGCGTCCTCACGGCCACGCGCGCCGTCGTCGTACCGGAAGGACACGCTCTCGAAGCGGATCTCCCCCTTCACCTGGTCCAGGTGGACCGGGTCCTCGCGTTCGGTGATGTCGACGGGGAGGTCGAGGTACTCGAAGATCCGCTGGAAGAGCGCGAGGGAGGTCTGGATCTGCACACCCGTCGACAGGAGACTGACCGCTGGGCGGAACAGGCCCTGCTGGAGCGAGACGAACGCGACGATGGTGCCGAGGGAGACGTCGGGGCCGCCGAACTGGAGGGCCATGCCCGCAGTCCAGTAGATGAAGGCCGGCATGGCCGACATGACGATCCCGATCACGGCCATGCGCCAGCGGCCGGCCATGTTCGACCGGACCTCCAGGTCGACCAGGCGCTCGGACTCGTCGGCGAAGGACCGGGTGAGGGAGTCGGCGCGGCCCATGGTGCGGCCGAGGAGAATGCCGCTGACCGACAACGACTCGGTGACCGTGGCCGCCATTGCCGCCATCTGCTTCTGGCGCCGGGTGGTGATTCTGCGGCGCTCGTCGCCCACGCGGCGGCTGATCCACACGAAGACCGGGAGCAGCAGCAACGAGACGACGGTCAGGCGCCAGTCGAGGGCGATCATGGCGACGACCGTGGCGACGACGCTGGTGAAGTTCGAGACCAGGGAGGTCGCGGTCGAGGTGACGGTGGCCTGCATGCCGCCGATGTCGTTGGCGATGCGGGACTGCACCTCGCCGGTACGCGTGCGGGTGAAGAACGCGAGCGACATCCGCTGGAGACGGCCGAAGACGGCTGTGCGCAGGTCGTGCATGACGCGCTGGCCGACCGTCGTGGAGATCAGGGTCTGCAGGACGCCGAACACGCCGGACAGAACGGCGCTGAGGATCATGCCGAGGGCGAGCAGGCTCAGCAGGCCGGTGCGGCCCTCGGGGATGGCGACGTCGAGGATCTCCTTGAGGAGGAACGGCGTGGCCACGGAGACCAACGACGAGGCCGCGACCAGCACGCCGACGACCGCGAGGCGGGCTCGATAGGGGCGGAACAGCCGCAGTATGCGGCGCACTTGCCGGGGCTGCTGTGCGTCTGCCTCGGCGGGCGGGGACCAGAGCTCTGGCGTGTCGGGACGCATGGGCTCCTTCGAAGGTGAGTCGGGCGGATTTTGAGAGCGTAGCTCATTGTTACCTATACTCACAATGAACGGCGTCCTGATATTGTTCCCGCATGACCACCCCTGATCCCGAAGGCGCGCTCGCCGAGCAGCTGTTGCGGTTCACCCGCCGGGTGCACCGCATCCAGAAGCGCCATCTGGAGCTCTCCGACCTGGGCGTCACCCCGGCCCAGTCACGCCTTCTGCGCACGCTCAACCACTTCGGCGCGCCCCCGCGCATGGCCGATCTCGCGGAGCGGCTGGAGGTGGTGCCCCGCGCGGTGACCACACTGGTCGACGGTCTGGAGGCGAACGGCAAGGTGCGCCGGGTCCCTGATCCGACGAACCGCCGGGTCATCCGCATCGAGCTCACGGACGAGGGGCGCGAGACGCTCCGCGAACTGCACCGGGCGCGGCAGTCGGCCGCGCGGGAGATCCTGGCTCCGCTCACCGGCCTGGAGCGGGCGGTGCTCGGGGAGCTGCTGGACACGCTGGTCGACGGGGCCCCCTCCGCCCACTGTGGGATCCCGGAAAACGGCTGAATCCGGGCCCCAACGGGCCCGGACCAGCCTCGGTCGCACTTCCGTCAGAAGACCTCGGCAGCGGGCTCCTTGGCCGACGGCTGCGCCGGGATGCCCCCTCCGGCCGTCGCTTCCGCCTCGCCGGCGAGGGTCCTCTTCGTCTGCTCGATGTCCAGCGCGCCCTCCCACCGGGACACGGCGAAGACCGCCACGCAGTTGCCGAGGAGGTTCGTCACGACGCGCATCGCGTCCATGACGCGGTCCACGCCGAGCAGCAGGGCCACGGCGCCGGCCGGGACGACCCCGAGCGACGAGGCGGTCGCGGACAGGGCGAGAAAGGCCGAACCGGGAACGCCCGCCATGCCCTTGCTGGTGAGCATGAGCACCAGGACCACCGTGATCTGCTGGCCCAGGCTGAGGTCCACACCGACGGCCTGGGCGATGAACAGCGTGCCGATCGACAGATAGAGCGAGGCGCCGTCGAGGTTGAAGGAGTAGCCCGTCGGCAGCACCAGGCCCACGGCGTCGTCACGGGCGCCGGCCCTGCGCAGCTTCTCCATCACGCGCGGCATCACCGACTCGGTGGAGGCCGTGCCGAGGGCCAGGAGCACCTCCTCCCGGATGTAGCGCAGGAACTTCCAGAGGCTGATCCCGGTGAGCGCCTTCAGCACCAGGGCGAGCAGCGCGACGAAGAACGCGGCGGCCGCGTAGCACAGGATGATCAGTTCGCCGTAGGTCTTGATCACGCCGAGGCCGTACTGGCCGATCAGGACGCCCATCGAGCCGAACACCGCGAGCGGGGCGAGCCGCATCACGAAGCCGACGATCGCGAAGACGACCTCCTGGGCCTGCTCGACGGCGGGCAGGACCTGGGGCACCTTGGTGTGCCCGAGGTGCAGCAGCGCCGACCCCACCAGGCAGGCAAGGACGAGCACTTGGAGCAGCGAGTTCTCCGCGAAGGCGCCGACGAAACTGGTGGGCAGCGCGTCCAGTGCGAACTCCGTCGCCGAGGGCAGCGCACCGCCGCCCGTCTTGGCGTCCACGGCCGAGGCGTCGAGCGTGGAGGGATTCACACGCATGCCGGAGCCCGGCTGGACGACGTTGGCCGCGAGGAGGCCGATCAGCAGGGCGAGCGTGCTCGCGACCTCGAACCAGATCAGCGCCTTGAGTCCGATCCGGCCGAACGCCTTCAGGTCCCCGGCCTTGGCGATGCCGACGACGACCACGCAGAACACCAGCGGGGAGATGATCGTCTTGATGAGCCGGAGGAAACCGTCGCCGAGCGGCTGAAGGTCCGCGGCCACGCCGGGCCACAGCTTGCCGAAGACGATTCCCAGGACGAGTGCGCAGGCGACCTGGGCGAAAAGCGAGGTACGCAGCAGGCGTAGAACGCGCCGCGGCGGGGACGGGACGGACGGCGACACGGGCACTCCTCGGGGGACGGAGACGCGCGGAGGCACGACGAGACGATGAGGGGGGACGACTTCTGCGATACGGAAAGCGGCTTCCGTACCGTCACTCTGGAGGCGTCGTTGATCGCCCCTGAAACCACCGTGTTGCGACCGCGTAAAACCAGCCACGAGTGATGTCGTCTGATGCCGCCGCCCCTGGCGCCGCACACCTTCACTGCCGCGACAGCGTCGCTCGACGACACTCGAACTGCCGTGCTGCCGCTGGAAAAAACAGGTTGATTCCGAGCGCCCGTCAACGCGAACCTTTCACGGTTTGCTGCGAAGCCCGCGCGGACCCGTGCGTCCGCCTTCCTCTCCCCCACCTGACACGAGCCACTGGGACGTCATGCAGATCCAAGACCTTCCGTATCCCGACCCGGGTGTGCCGGACGCACGCTCGGGTCCCCGCTTCCTCTGGTGGCTCGGCCGCAACCAACTGGGCGGCCAGTTCAAGGCTTTGGCCTGGGGGCTGCTCCACTTCGTGTCCGTCTCGGCGCAGCCCTTCTGCGTCGGATACGCCGTCGAGGCCGCCGTCGACCGCTCGGGCTCCCGACTCGCCCTCGCCGGCGGGCTGATGCTCCTGCTCGGGGCCGCCATCGCCATCGGCGACACCTTCCTGCACCGGACCGCTGTCACCAACTGGATCACCGCGGCCGCCCGCGTCCAGCAGCTCCTCGCCCGCAAGGCCGCACATCTTGGCTCCGCGTTGAGCCGTCGGGTCGCCGCCGGGGAGGTCGTCGCCGTCTCCACCGGCGACGTCGAGAGGATCGGCTGGTTCGTGGAGGCGGTGTCACGCTTCACCGCCGCCGCCCTCACCGTCGTGCTCGTCTGCGTCGGCCTGGTCGTCTACCAGCCGGCCCTCGGGATCGTGGTCGCCGTGGGCCTGCCCGTGCTGGCGCTCGCCGTGCTGCCGCTGCTGCCCCGCGCCACACGCCGGGCCGACGACCAGCGCGCGAAGGCCGGACGTGCCACCGAACTGGCTTCGGACACCGTGGCCGGACTGCGTGTGCTGCGCGGCATCGGCGGCGAGGAACTCTTCCTCGACCGCTACCGGCGCGCCTCCCAGGAGGTCCGGCACGCGGCCGTCCGCAGCGCCCGCATGTGGTCCCTGATCAGCGCCATCCAGGTACTGCTGCCGGGCCTGCTCATCGTCGTCGTGGTCGTCTACGGCGTTCACCTGGCCCGCACCGGCAGCATCACCATCGGTGAACTCGTCGCCGTCTACAGCTCCGTCATGGTGCTCACCTATCCCCTCAGGCATTTCGAGGAGATCGCCATGGCCTACTCGTTCTCCCGACCGGCGGCGCAGCGCGCCGCCCGCGTCCTGTCGCTGCAACGGGCGACGGACACCGACGGCTCACGCGACGCCGACCTCCCCGGCGGCGACCTGTTCGACCCGGAGACCGGGCTGCTCGCCCCGGCCTCCCGGCTCACCGCCGTGGTGTGCGGCGACCCGGACGCGGCCGGTCTGCTCGCGGAACGCCTGGGCGGGCACTCCTGGCAGGACGGCCCGTCCGCACTGCTCGGCGGGGTCCCGCTGGACGAGCTGCCGCTGCACTGCGCGCGCACCGCCGTCCTCGTCCAGGACAAGGACCCGGTGCTGCTGTCGGGGTCCCTCCGCGACCTGCTGGACGTGCCCGCCTCGGGCGCCGTCGACGCGGCCGACGCGCTGGCGGCCGCCCAGTGCGGTGACGTGCTCGACGCACTCGTGCAGGGCTCGCTGGAGGCCGACGATCCCCTGGACGCGCGCATCACCGAACGCGGGCGCTCCCTCTCCGGCGGGCAGCGACAGCGGCTCGCACTCGCACGGTCGCTGTTCACCGACCCGGAGGTCCTCGTCCTGGACGAGCCCACCTCCGCCGTCGACTCGCACACCGAGGCCCGTATCGCCGAAGGGCTGCGCGCCTTGCGGTCCGGCCGGACGACCGTCGTGTTCACCTCTTCGCCGCTGCTCCTGGACCGCGCGGACCGCGTGGTCCTGGTGCACGAGGGCCGGGTCGAGGCGGTCGGCACCCACCGCGAACTGCTGGACACCGAAGCGCGATACCGCGCTGTGGTGACCCGGGAGACCGACGAGGACACCGCGCTGAGCGGCGCCCTCAAGGGACTCACCAACGACGAACTGCGAGAGATCGAGGAGACGGCATGATCGGCGTGGCGCCACCCGCCTACGACCCGGCGGCCCCCAGGACGGCGAGCACCCTGCCTGTCGGCGCCCCCGCGACCGTACGCGCCTACGTGGCCGAACTGCTGCGCCGGCACCGGCGCGCGTTCCTGCTTCTCGTGACCGTCAACACGGTCGCCACGATCGCCTCCATGGTGGGGCCGTGGATCCTGGGCGACCTCGTCGAACGGCTCTCCCAGGGGACGCGCGACCTCCGGCTGGAGCTCAGCGCCACCCTGTTCGTGCTCGGCCTGCTCCTGCACGCCACGTTCGTACGACAGGTGCGGCTGCGCGGCGCGATGCTCGGCGAGCGGATGCTGGCCGACCTGCGCGAGGACTTCCTCGTGCGGTCGGTCCGGCTGCCGCCGGGCGTGCTGGAACGGGCCGGGACAGGCGACCTGTTGTCCCGCATCACCACGGACATCGACCGGCTGGGCAACGCCATGCGTGAGGCCGTTCCCCAGCTGACGATCGGCGTGATGTGGGCGGCGCTGCTGCTCGGCGGACTGGTCGTCACCGCGCCGCCCCTCGCCGCTGCGGTGCTGGTGGCGGTGCCGTTGCTGGTGGCGGGCTGCCGCTGGTACTTCAAACGGGCGCCGGCCGGCTACCGCTCGGAGGCCGCAGGGTACGCCGCCGTGGCCGCCGCCCTCGCCGAGACCGTGGACGCCGGACGCACCGTCGAGGCCCACCGCCTCGGCGAGCGCCGCGTCGCGCTGTCGGAGCTGCGGATCGAGCAGTGGACGGCCTGGGAGCGGTACACACTGTGGCTGAGGTCGGTGCTCTTCCCGGTCATCAACATCGTGCACGTCACCGTCCTCGCCTCGGTGCTCATGCTGGGCGGGGTGTTCGTGCTGAAGGGCTGGATCGGCGTGGGCCAGCTCACCACGGGCGCGCTCCTCGCGCAGATGCTCGTCGATCCGGTGAACCTGATCCTGCGCTGGTACGACGAGCTCCAGGTGGCGCAGGTGTCGCTGGCCCGGCTCGTCGGTGTCCGCGACATCGCCTCGGACACCGGGGAGCCAGGGCTGGAACCGGCCGGGCGGGACGTGCTCGCCGACCGCGTCCACTTCGGCTACCGCGAGGGCGTCGACGTGCTGCGCAAGGTCTCCCTCGAGGTCGCCCCGGGGACCCGGCTCGCGCTGGTCGGCCCCTCGGGGGCGGGCAAGTCGACGCTCGGCCGGCTCCTCGCCGGGATCTACGCCCCGCGCGAGGGGCGGGTCGCCCTCGGCGGCGCGGAACTGTCCCGGATGACCGCCGAACGGGTCCGCTCGCACGTGGCACTGGTCAACCAGGAACACCACGTCTTCGTCGGCTCGCTGCGCGACAACCTCCGGCTCGCCCTGCCCCACTCCCGGCTCAGCGCTGAGGACGGCACGCCGGTGGACGGCACGGACACCGCGGCCACTGCGGACGCCGCCGACGCCGAGCTGTGGGCCGCGCTGGCCGCGGTCGACGCGGACGGCTGGGCCCGGGCGCTGGAGGACGGCCTGGACACCGAGGTCGGCTCCGGCGGGCTCGCGCTCACCCCGGCTCAGGCCCAGCAGATCGCGCTCGCCCGCCTGGTGCTGGCCGATCCGCACACGCTGGTCCTCGACGAGGCGACCTCTCTCCTCGACCCGAGGGCCGCCCGCCATCTGGAACGGTCCCTGGCGCGCGTCCTGGACGGCCGTACCGTCGTCGCCATCGCGCACCGCCTCCACACCGCCCACGACGCCGACGTCATCGCCGTCGTCGAGAACGGCCGGATCACGGAGCTGGGCAGCCACCCGGAGCTGGTCGCAGCCGACGGGGCGTACGCGGCGCTCTGGCGGTCCTGGCACGGGTGACGGGAGGCCGCCGCGCATCCGGCGCGCGCCCGGGGGCCGGGGAGCAGGCGGCACCGACGCCTGCTCCCGGGCCCCCGCCGCCTCTGCCGTTGCGCGCCACCGAACCGGGGTGGAACGCTGGAAAGCGGTACCCGCGCGGAGGGCAGCCGGACCGGTCCGTCCGGAGGGCGCCGCGCCCGGCCGGGGCTCCGTGCGGCTGTCTCCCGCAGCCCGCCCCGGTGAGGACGGGTCCGTCACCCCTTGGAGGTACCCGTGAACAGCGCCGACGGATGGGGGGACGACGTCTACCAGCCCGATGCCTCCGACATCCAGGACGACGCGGGACTGCTCGACGCGGAGGACACCCTGCTGGACGACGGGGTCGCCGACCCGCTCGACCGGGGCTGGTCGCCTCCGGAGCGGCCGTGGGCCGTCGAGCACCTCGGTGTGACGGCCGCGGAGCGCCGGCAGGGCGAGACCCTCGACCAGCGGCTCGCGGAGGAGTTGCCGGACCTCGCGCCGCAGGACGGCGACGGCATCGGCGACTGCGACGGCACCGACGGGGAACTCCTGGACAACGAGGTCGGCTCCGCCCGCTCCGGCCGGCTCCTGGCGCCGGACGAGGGAGCCCACGAGGACGAGGAGAGCGCCCTGATCGCCACGGACGTCGGCATCGACGGCGCGGCCGCCTCCGCCGAGGAAGCCGCGGTGCACATCGTCGACGAGGACACTCTGTACGGCTGACCCGGCCACCGCCGGCGTGACGACGGCCGGGGGTGGCGGCAGGACCGCCCCGCCCCGGTCCCACGACCCGGTTCCGCTCCCGCGCCGGGAGCGGCCCCCTCCGTACGAGGAGTACGCATGCAGCAGGACAAGCACCCCGACTACCACCCGGTCGTCTTCCGGGATCGCGCCGCCGGATACGCCTTCCTGAGCCGGTCCACCGCGACCAGCGATCAGACCATCGACTGGGACGACGGCGAGACCTACCCGGTGGTGGATGTGGAGATCTCCTCGGAGAGCCACCCCTTCTACACGGGCAAGGCTCGCACAGTGGATTCGGAGGGCCGCATCGCACGGTTCGAGCGGCGCTACGGCGAAGGCTCGACGACGGCCTGAGCCGGCGACTGCCGCGGCGCGCCTCAGTGGAGTCAGATGAAGTTGAGCGCCGCCGCGCCGCCCACCCCGCCGAGCAGTATGAACACCGGCATCAGCACCTTCAGTTCGACCCAGCTGCCTGCCCGGAACCGCAGCGCCTTGGGCGGGCCGATCGGGTACCAGCGCTTGCGCCCGATCGGGATGGGCCACAGCACCGGGCAGCCCGAGACGGTCAGCGCGTCCCCGATGTCGTGCACCAGCGCGCCCAACAGGATGGGCAGGCCCAGCCACAGGTACTCCTGGCCGGGGTCGGTGAAGAGCCAGTCGGAGCCGTTGCCGGGCTTGTCCAGGATCCCGGCGACTATCCACGCGCTGGTGGCCGCCAGCAGCCACACCAGCACGTCGCTGCTGGATCCGCGCGTCGCCCGCCACAGCAGGCCTTCGATGGCCAGCACCAGGTGCACGAAGAGAATCGCCAGCACCGCCCAGCGGCCGCCGGTGATCGCCAGCGCCGAGGCGCCCGCGCCGATCAGGACCGCCCACAGCCAGGTGTGCGTCAGGGTGCGGTGCCCGCCGGAGCGGCGCGGGTCGCCCTGCTTCCTGGTGGCCTTGTAGACGGCGTAGGAGAGCTTGTCGACGATCTCGCACACCCAGCGCGATACCGGCCCGAAGGCACGGGAAATCGTCGCGGCCTTGTGGTCGAGGTCCGGGGCGAGCGCGGCCCCGGCGCAGATCAGCGCGCCCGACAGCAGGACCGGCCAGGGCATCGTGTGGCCGGAGGCGGCCGCCGCCGCTCCGACCCCGAGCCAGGCGGCGGCGCCCGACAGTGAGTGTGCTGGTCCCATCATGGCCGTTGCCCGCCCTGTTCCTCGTGTGCCGCTGTCCAGTTGACCGGGTGCGATGACGCTCCGTCGGCGACACAGAGTATCGGCCGTGATCTTCGGTCCGGCAGCCGATTCCCGCCTCGGGCACCTGGGCAGGCAAGATGGGGGCGTGACCCTCATCGATCAGCTGCCGCCGACCGCAGATCCCGACGCCCTGTACGAAGCCTTCGAGTCCTGGGCCGAGGAGCGGGGTCTCACGCTCTACCCCCACCAGGAGGAGGCGCTGATCGAGGTGGTCTCCGGGGCGAACGTGATCGTTTCGACGCCCACCGGCTCCGGAAAGAGCATGATCGCGGCGGCCGCGCACTTCGCCGCCCTGGCCCGGGACGAGGTCACCTTCTACACCGCCCCGATCAAGGCGCTGGTGTCGGAGAAGTTCTTCGAACTGTGCAAGATCTTCGGCACGGAGAACGTCGGCATGCTCACCGGCGACGCGTCCGTCAACGCCGACGCCCCGGTCATCTGCTGCACCGCGGAGGTGCTCGCCTCGATCGCGCTGCGCGACGGCAAGGACGCCGACGTCGGCCAGGTCGTCATGGACGAGTTCCACTTCTACGCGGAGGGCGACCGCGGCTGGGCCTGGCAGATCCCCATCCTGGAGCTGCCGCAGGCGCAGTTCGTCCTCATGTCGGCGACGCTCGGCGACGTCTCCTTCTTCGAGAAGGACCTCACCCGCCGCACCGGCAGGCCCACCGCGGTGGTCCGCTCGGCCACCCGGCCCGTGCCGCTGTCCTACGAGTACCGGTACACGCCGCTGACCGAGACGCTCACGGACCTGCTGGAGACCAAGCAGGCCCCCGTGTACATCGTGCACTTCACGCAGGCCCAGGCGGTGGAGCGGGCGCAGGCGTTGATGAGCATCAACATGTGCTCGCGGGAGGAGAAGGAACAGATCGCCGAGCTGATCGGCAACTTCCGTTTCACCACCAAGTTCGGCCGCAATCTCTCGCGGTACGTGCGGCACGGCATCGGTGTGCACCACGCCGGCATGCTACCCAAGTACCGGCGGCTGGTGGAGAAGCTCGCCCAGGCCGGCCTGCTGAAGGTGATCTGCGGAACGGACACGCTGGGCGTGGGCGTCAACGTGCCCATCCGCACCGTGCTGTTCACCGCGCTCACCAAGTACGACGGCAACCGTGTGCGCACGCTCCGGGCGCGCGAGTTCCACCAGATCGCGGGCCGCGCCGGCCGGGCCGGGTTCGACACGGCGGGCTTCGTGGTCGCGCAGGCGCCGGAGCACGTCATCGAGAACGAGAAGGCGCTCGCCAAGGCCGGCGACGACCCGAAGAAGCGCCGCAAGGTGGTGCGCAAGAAAGCTCCGGAGGGCTTCGTCGCCTGGACGGAGAACACCTTCGAGAAGCTGATCGACTCCGAGCCGGAGCCGCTGACGTCCCGGTTCCGGGTGACGCACACGATGCTGCTGTCGGTGATCGCCCGCCCCGGCAACGCCTTCCAGGCCATGCGGCATCTGCTGGAGGACAACCACGAGCCGCGCAAGCAGCAGTTGCGGCACATCCGGCGCGCCATCGCCATCTACCGATCGCTGCTCGACGGCGGCATCGTGGAGAAACTCGACGAGCCGGACGCCACGGGCCGCGTCGTACGTCTCACCGTGGACCTGCAGCAGGACTTCGCGCTCAACCAGCCGTTGTCCACCTTCGCACTCGCCTCGTTCGAGCTGCTCGACCCGGAGTCGCCGTCCTACGCCCTCGACATGGTCTCGGTCGTGGAGTCCACCCTGGACGACCCGCGCCAGATCCTGGCCGCGCAGCAGAACAAGGCGCGCGGAGAGGCCGTCGCCGCGATGAAGGCGGACGGCGTCGAGTACGAGGAGCGCATGGAGCGCCTCCAGGACATCACCTACCCGAAGCCGCTGGAGGAGCTGCTCTTCCACGCGTACGACACGTACCGCAAGAGCCACCCGTGGGTCGGCGACCATCCGCTGTCGCCGAAGTCGGTGATCCGCGACATGTACGAGCGGGCGATGTCGTTCACCGAGCTGGTGTCCTACTACGAGCTGGCCCGCACCGAAGGCATCGTGCTGCGCTACCTGGCCAGCGCCTACAAGACCCTCGACCACACCATTCCGGACGACCTGAAGTCCGAGGACCTCCAGGATCTGATCGAGTGGCTGGGCGAGATGGTGCGCCAGGTCGACTCCAGCCTGCTGGACGAATGGGAGCAGCTGGCCAACCCGGAGGAGATGACCGCCGAGGAGGCTCAGGAGAAGGCCGACGAGGTCAAGCCGGTCACCACGAACGCGCGCGCCTTCCGTGTACTCGTCCGCAACGCGATGTTCCGCCGCGTCGAGCTCGCCGCCCTGGACCGCGTGGACGAACTGGGCGAGATGGACGCCGAGTCCGGCTGGGACGCCGACGCGTGGGGCGAGGCGATGGACAAGTACTGGGACGAGTACGACGACCTCGGCACTGGCCCGGACGCCCGTGGCCCCAAGCTGCTGGTCATCCAGGAGGAGCCGCAGAACGCGCTGTGGCGGGTCCGTCAGATCTTCGACGACCCGAACGACGACCACGACTGGGGCATCAGCGCGGAGGTCGACCTCACGGCCTCGGACGCCGAGGGTCGCGCGGTGGTCCGCGTCACCGGCGTGGGCCAGCTGTGAGCACCGGACCGGCCGCCCGCCGGGATGTGGGGGCACGCGTCGGAACACGGTCAGGAACAAGGTCGCAAGCAGGCGCGGAACAAGGCGCCGGAGCAGGCACAGGAGAAGCACACCGATGACGAATCCCGCCGAGAGGCTCGTCGACCTGCTCGACCTGGAGCAGATCGAGGTCAACATCTTCCGCGGCCGCAGCCCGCACGAGTCCCTCCAGCGGGTCTTCGGCGGCCAGGTGGCCGGCCAGGCGCTGGTCGCGGCCGGCCGCACCACGGACGGGGACCGGCCCGTGCACTCGCTGCACGCGTACTTCCTGCGTCCGGGCCGGCCGGGCGTGCCGATCGTGTACCAGGTCGAGCGGGTGCGGGACGGGCGGTCGTTCACGACGCGCCGGGTCACCGCCGTGCAGCAGGGCCGCACGATCTTCAATCTCACCGCCTCCTTTCACAAGCCTGAGGAAGGTCCTTTCGAGCACCAGCTGCCGCCGGCCCGGGAAGTCCCGGACCCGGAGTCCCTGCCGACGGTCGCCGAGGAGGTCCGGGAGCATCTGGGTGCGCTGCCCGAGCAGTTGGAGCGGATGGCGCGCCGCCAGCCCTTCGACATCCGGTACGCCGACGGGCTGCGCTGGAAGCCCGAGGAGATCAAGGACGCCGAGCCGCGCAGCGCGGTGTGGATGCGCGCTGTCGGTCCGCTGGGAGACGACCCGCTCGTGCACACCTGCGCGTTGACGTACGCCAGCGACATGACGCTCCTCGACGCCGTGCGGCTCCCCGTCGAACCGCTGTGGGGGCCGCGGAACTTCGACATGGCGTCTCTGGACCACGCGATGTGGTTCCATCGGCCGTTCCGCGCGGACGAGTGGTTCCTGTACGACCAGGAGTCGCCGATCGCGACGGGCGGGCGCGGTCTGGCCCGCGGGCGGATCTACGACGTTCAGGGGCGCCTGCTGGTGTCCGTCGTGCAGGAGGGCCTCTTCCGCGCTCTGTAGGCCGACGGTCTCAGCGTGGTGGGTTTGTTCATGCGCCTCTGCGGCGAAGCCACCCGAGCAGACCGCCGCGCGCGTTCCACCGCTCGTCGGGCGTCGTCACTCGCTCCACCGATGTGGGTGCCGGAGTGACGACGGCCGGGTCGGCTTCCGATGGGGTCGCCTTCGCCGGGCGTGGCGCCGGATGGTGGGTTCGGGCCTCCTCCAGTGCCCGGGCCAGGTCGGACCTCAGCCAGCCGATCTCGTCGGGATCGTCCGCTGTCGTGATCTTCTCGACGAGATGCGCGGCCGGTGATCCCGGCACCCCGTGTGCCGGCGGCGCGGGCCGGAAGCGGTTCAGGTGGCTGCGTTCGTAGGGATCGCTGACGATCTTCGCGACCTGCGCCGGGTCGAGGAACGCGGCCAGTGCTCCCGCCTGCTGCCACGGGCCCTCGGCCTGCCGCAGGAGGAAGCCCAGATGGCGTCCTCGCCAGTTGCGGGGCCGCAGGTCCTGCCCGGCCGCCAACTGCCCCCGGATCCAGTCGGGCGTGCGCCCCGAAAGCAGGAACGCGTTGTCCCCGTCCTGCGCGAACTGGCGAAGTTCCTCGGCCAGATACAGCCAGACGACAGCTCGATAGCGGTTGAGGTAAAACTTCACCGGAACCACCAGCCCCACCTTTGCCAGGCGGGTGAAACGAGCGGGCGGCACCCCCACGATCTGAGCGCCCTCGGTGGTGCCGACGGCCTGGACACTGTCGGCCAACGTCTCGGGAAAGCCGGGCGACCGCAGCAGCCGGTCGATCTCGGCGCACGCCACCCGGCGGCCCCCGCCGCCCTCGTCGGGCACGGTCCTGATACGCCCGAGGTTCACGGCGAGATCGAACTCGCTGCGCTTCAGACCCAGTTCTCGTGCCGCACGGCTGAAGCTGCGGGCCGGAGCGTGCGCCGGCATGACGGTGTGACCGGACATGGTCGTCTCCCCCGTGGAGTACGGTGCCCCCGCGCCGTCCGCGGTGGCCTGGGAAAAACCGTATCCGGATTCACGCAGAGCGTGGCAAGCCTGTGGATAACTAAGAAAACTTCCCGAAAGTCGCGGAAAGTGCAGGTCAGAGGTCCGTGTACGGTGCCGACCCGGGTCGGCGGGCGTCGACGGTCAGGTGTTCTCCGACCCGATTGACGAGCAGAGCCATCTCGTAGGCGATCTGTCCCATGTCGGCCTCCGCGCCGCTGAGCACGCACAGGCAGCTTCCGGTGCCGGCCGCCGTGACGAACAGCAACGCGTCGTCGAACTCGATCATCGTCTGACGCACCTGGCCCGCCCCGAAGTGCCTCCCGGACCCCTTGGCCAGACTGTGCAAGCCGGACGAGACCGCCGCGAGGTGCTCGGCGTCCTCGCGACGCAGCCCCGTACTCGCGCCCGCCACCAGCCCGTCGTTGGAAAGGACCAGCGCGTGACGGACGTGACCGACCCGTTCGGTCAGGTCGTCCAGCAGCCACCCCAGCCCTTGCTTCTGCGCCATGTCAGCGTCTCCCCGTGTCACGTTCCCCGTGTCGTGTCCCCCTGCCGGAGCGCGGGCACGCCCTCGGCCCCGAGAGCCTGTCCGCCAGCCTTCCCCACCATCGGCCGACGGGCAAGGAGTATGGGGTCATGGCACACAAGATGACCGATGAGGAATGGCGGGCGTTCGTCTCACACGGCACCCGCACCGGAAAACTGTCGACGGTCCGTGCGGACGGCAGTCCGCACGTGGCGCCCATCTGGTTCCTGCTCGACGGGGACGAGGTGGTGTTCAACACCGGCAAGGGCTCGGTGAAGGGGCGCAATCTGGCGCGGGACGGCCGGGTCGCGCTGTGCGTGGACGACGACCGCCCGCCGTTCGGCTTCGTGGTGCTGCGGGGCAACGCCAGCATCTCCGAAGATGTCGACGAGGTGCGCCACTGGGCGACCCGTATCGCGGGGCGCTACATGGGTGAGGAGCGCGCCGAGGAGTTCGGCGCGCGCAACGGCGTCCCCGGCGAACTCCTCGTCCGGGTCACGATCGACAAGGTCCTGGCGCAGTCGGCCGTGGCCGACTGAGAGCAGCCGTGGCCGACTGAGACGGCCGGACACGCGGTCGTACGTGGCGTGGGTCGTCAGCTGACGGAGTCGAGCAGCCGGGCGGCGTGCATCCGCCCGGCGTACTCGACGAGTTGGATCAGCACCTCCTTCCCCGAGGCCCGGTCACGCGCGTCGCACATCACGACGGGGGTGCCCTCGTCGAGGTCGAGGGCGCGGGAGACCTCGGGGGCTGCGTAAGCGCGCGCTCCCGTGAAGCAGTTGACGGCCACCACGAACGGGATGTGCCGGTGCTCGAAGTAGTCGACGGCCGGGAAGCAGTCCGCCAGGCGTCGCGTGTCGGCGAGGACCACCGCGCCCAGCGCCCCCTGTGACAGTTCGTCCCACAGGAACCAGAAGCGGTCCTGGCCCGGGGTGCCGAACAGGTACAGGGAGAGCCCGGAGCGAATGGTGATCCGGCCGAAGTCCATGGCGACGGTCGTCGTGACCTTCTGGTCCACGCCGTCGGTGTCGTCAACCGACTGGCCCGCTTCGCTCAGGAGTTCCTCGGTGCGCAGCGGCTTGATCTCGCTGACCGCGCCCACCAGCGTGGTCTTGCCCACGCCGAAACCGCCGGCGACCAGGATCTTCAGCGCCAGCGCGGCCGTGTCGCCGCCCGTGGCCTCGGAGTGCTCGGGGACCATGGATCACTTCTCTCAGGACGGTGTCGGTCGGTGGGTTTCGGGATGGAGCGCCGCGTTCGTCTACAGGGCCCGCAGCCCCGCGATGACCTCGCGCAGGATCCGCTCGTCGGGAAGTTGCGCCGGCGGCACCGGGCGGCTGACCGTGACGCGGCCGCGTTCCAGCAGGTCGCCGAGGAGGACCCGTACGACGCCCACGGGCAGGTCGGCGCCGGCGGCGAGTTCCGCGACGGACTGCGTCTCCGCGCGGCACAGGTCGACGAGGGTCCGGTGCTCCGGGCCCAGCCCTGTGTCACCGGCGTCGGCTCCCCCGGGAGTCGGGGTGATCAGGGCGATCAGGTCGAAGTCGACTCCGGCGGGTCCGGATCTCGTCCGTCCGCCGGTCATCGCGTAGGGGCGGACGATCGGCCCGGCCTCGCTGTCGTACCATCGGCTGCCCTGTTCGTTCAGCGCGGCGGCTGGGTCCTCGGTCATCCGCACGGGTCGCTCTCTCGCCTCAGCCGGCGGTGTGCGGCCGCGAGGAGAGTCGCGGCGGCGTGTAGAGGTGCTCGCCGACGCGTTTGACCAGCCGGGCCATCTCATAGCCGACCAGGCCGATGTCGGCGGTCACGGCGGTGAGGACGGCGAGGCAGGAGCCGTCGCCCGCGGCGGCCACGAACAGGAAGCCGTCGTCCATCTCGACCATGGTCTGCCGGACGCCCCCGACCCCGAAGTGCCGGCCGGCGCCCTTGGCGAGGCTGTGGAATCCGGAGGCTACGGCGGAGAGGTGTTCGGCGTCCTCGCGGCTGAGGGCGCTGGAGGAGCCCACGGCGAGGCCGTCGTTGGACAGCACGACCGCGTGCCGCACCTCGCTGACGCGCATCACCAAGTCGTCCAGCAGCCAGTCGAGTTCACCGGAGCGGCCGGCCGGTCTCGTGCTCGGGTCCTGGATCATGCGGAATCTCCTTCGCTGCTTTCGCTGCCCGGTTCGGGGTCCGGGGTGGCATCGCTGCCGGGTCGCCTGCCGCCGCCGCGCGCCCAGCCGTCCTGGTAGGCGGCCATCCGGTCGCGCACGAGTTCGGGGGTGCGCCGCTCGCCGCTGTGTCGGCCCGGTGCCGCCCCGGCGGGGCCCTCGGTCGGTGACCTGCGCAGTTGCGGGGCCAGACTCGCCTGCCGTACCCGGCGCGGGAGGTCGTCCGATCCGGCGGGTTGTCCTCCGGACGGTCCGGCGGCGGGTGGTTCGGCCTGGCGCCCCGGGGTCGGGCGCGCGGGTGCCCCGGCATGAGGTCCGTCCGACGGCCTCGCGGGGGGCCCGGCGTGAGGTCCCCTGAACGGTCCGGCGGGCGGTTCGGACCGACGTCCCCCGGAGGGTCTCGCGGGCGGTTCGGACTGACGTCCCCCAAAGGCTCTGGCGGAAGGCCCGATCGGGCGCTCTCCGGAGTGTCCTGCGGCCGGTCCGCCCCGTCCGTCCGGGGCGCCCGAGTCGTCCGGTGGGCGGTGCAGGCGCAAGGCGGTGACTCCGGAAGGTGGGGTGTCGGCTTCCGCCGGCCCGGCGGCGGCCCGGACGGCGGGACCCTCCGCGGGGGCGGCCGGCGGGGGAACCGTCTGGGCGGAGGCCGTCTGGGCGGAGGCCGTCTGGGCGGAGGCCGTCTGGGCGGAGGCCGTCTGGGCGGAAGCTGTCAGAGCCGGTCGGTCGGCGGTCGCGGGCACGGCCTCCCGGTGCCGGTCGGCACCGGGCACACGTGCGTAGGCGCGTTCTTCCGGTTGTCCCGCGTCGGCCCCCTCGTGGGCGGGGCGTTCCGGGTTGCCGCCGTGCAGAAGGGCGGTCGGCAGCAGGACGACCGCCGTGGTGCCGCCGTAGGGCGAGGTCCGCAGGTGCACCCTGACGTCATGGCGGGCGGCGAGCCTGCTGACCACGAACAGTCCGAGCCGGTCGCTGTCGAACAGGTCGAGGGCCTGGGACTGGGCGATGCGCCGGTTGGCCTGCGCGAGGGTCTCCTTGCCCATGCCCAGTCCCCGGTCCTCCACCTCCAGGACGTAGCCGTTGCCGACGGGCTCGCCGGTGACGCGTACGCGTGTGTGCGGGGGCGAGAACTGGGCGGCGTTCTCGACGAGTTCGGCCAGGAGGTGGGTGAGGTCGGCGACGGCGGCGCCGTCGACGGACGCCTCCGGGAGCCGGCCCACCTCCACGCGCGCGTAGTCCTCGACCTCGGAGACGGCGGCACGGACGACGTTGGTCAGTGACACGGGCATCCGCCAGGCCCGGCCGGGGGCCGCCCCGGAGAGGATGATCAGGCTCTCGGCGTGACGCCGCATGCGCGTGGTGAGGTGGTCGAGCCGGAAGAGGTCGCTGAGCTCGTCCGGGTCGTCCGAGCGGCGCTCCATGCTGTCCAGGAGGCTGAGCTGACGGTGGACGAGGATCTGGCTGCGGCGGGCGAGGTTGACGAACACCCCGGAGATGCCGCTGGCCAGCTCGGCACGTTCCACGGCGGCCTCGAGGGCGGCGCGGTGGACGGTGGCCAGCGCCTCGGCGACCTGGCCGGTCTCGTCCTCTGCGGGCGCCCCGGGCGGCACCTCCGCACGCACGTCGATCTCCTCGCCGGCGCGGAGTCTGCGCATGGCCTCGGGGAGTTTGCGCCGGGCGATCTCCAGGGCGCTGTTGCGCAGGCCGACCAGTTCGACGACGAGGGCGCGGCCGATGCGCACCGAGATGACGAGCGAGGCGGCGACGGCGGCGAGACCGAGCAGCACGGCCGCGCCGGCCGGGGTGAGCAGGCCGCGGGTGAACGGGTCGGCACGCTCGGCGACCCGGCGCGCGGCGTCCGCCTCGACGGCCCGCATGCCGTCCTGTACACGCGCGTGTGCCTGGCGCCAGGCCGTCTCGGGTGCGGCGGCGACGGCCGGGGCGCCGGGCTCCGCCGCGAGCACCCTGTCCTCGGCGGCGTTCACGACGGTGTACGCGCCGCTGGTGGACAGGTTTCGCCAGGCAGCGCGCTCAGGGCCGCCGAGGTCGGCCGTGGCCGACTGGGTGAGGGCGCGGCGCGTATCGACGGCGCCGGTGAACAGGCGCAGGCGGGCGCCGTCGAGGCCGCCGGCCAGACGTGCGCTGCCGAGGACGACGTCCTCCTGGGCCAGCGCCTCTCCGGCTCGGCCGAATTCGAGGAGCACGCGCGCGTCGGAGCCGAGTTCGGCGTCCTGAATGCCGGAGAGGGAGCCGCCGACGGAGAAGGCCGCCGAGATCGTCCGGGTGTAGGTCCCGTAGACCTCGTCCCAGTCCGCGTCGCCGTCGATCACGGCGGTCCGCAGGGCGGGCAGCGCCTCAGCCCCGGAGACGAACGCCGCCAGACGTCGGGCGACATCGGCGGGCAGCTCCTGACCGTCGGCCACGGTGCTGTCGTCGCCGAGCCTGAGCCTGGCCACCGCGCGGTCCGTCCGCTCCCCGAGCTCCTTCAGCTCGGCCTCCTGCTCGGCGGCCGGGCGGGTCGCACGACGCACGGCGGCGGCCCGCTCGGTCTGCAGCGCCGCGACCGCGTCCGTGACGGGCGTACGGAGCTGTGCGTCCACGCGCTGCACCTGGCGCAGTCGGGCGATGTCCTGGGCGGTGCTGACGGTGGCGTACCCCCACAGTGCCAGCAGGGAGACGACCGGCACCATCAGCAGGCAGACGATCTTGGCGCGGACGGTGCGCGGGCGGAGCCGTCGGCGTCCCGCGCGCGTGAGGGCCGCGGTCGCCGGTGTTCCCGCCTGCCCGTCCGGGCCTTCGTCGGCGGGCGGTCCGGCATGGGCGCGGCGGCCGCGCACGGGGGGTGGCAGCTCGGCATCGCCCGTGGAGGTGCTCCGGGGTGTGCGCATGGCCTCCTCGCTCGGAGTCGTCGGGACGTGCGGTCCTGTGCGGATCCGGCCCCGTGCGGTACGTGCGGTCGTGTGCGCGGACCACGGGCCCCATACGGGAACTGGCGGTCCGTTGTCGGAGGTGCGGTGGGTTGGAGGACGCGCGGTCCGGCGGTGGGCCGCGCGGGTCGTACGGGAGTCACGGACGTGCCGGTGATGAGGGCAGCCGACGGCACGGCCCTCCGCGGTCACACGGCCCGGGTCTGCCGACCGCCGCCGGTGACGCGGTCGGGAAGCTGCTGGGCCGAGGCGGACGCCTCGCGTTCCCCCGTGGTGGGCGACAGGGCGACGAAGGCCGAGGTGAGGAAGAGGTAGGACCCGAGACCGACGGCGAGGGGGAAGATGAACTGCATCGCCGTGGCCCCGGGCAGCGCCTCGCCGGACGGCGTGACCCGCACGTGCACGGCGAACATCGCCGTGTAGTGCATGCTGCTCACCGCCGCGCCCATGACGAGGGAGGCCAGGGTGACGGCGACCGGGGACCTGATGTTCAGTGCCGCCCAGAGTGCCGCGGTCGCCGCCACCACGGCGATCAGGACGGAGAGCCCGACGCGCGTCGGGTCGTACGTCACGTCGCCGTGCAGCCGTACGGCGGCCATGCCCAGGTAGTGCATGCTCGCCACGCCCAGGCCTGTGGTGAGTCCGCCGATCAGCAACGCGCGCGTGCGGCCGCGGCCGTAGCCGACGGCGAAGACGCCGGCGCAGACGACGATCATGGCGACGAGGAGGCTGAGCACGGTCAGCGGGACGTCGTAGCGGATGTCGGTGCCGCTGACGGCGAAGCCGAGCATGGCCACGAAGTGCATGGTCCAGATGCCGGTGCCGATCGAAGAGGCGGCCGTCACCAGCCAGTTGCGGCGCGAGCGGCCTGCGGTGCCCAGCGCGCGGACCGTGCAGCGCAGCCCGAGGGCGGCGCCGACGCAGGCCATCGCGTACGACAGCACGGGGGTCAGCCAGCCGAAGGCGGCGTGGTCCAGGTGTCCCATGAACCCGGGACGCTAGTGGGGGCACAGGAGCGCAATGGGGGCGCATTTCGAAAGGTGCCGCAATCTGACATGGATGTGCACCGGCTCGATCGCCCCACGCTCGAACATGCGCGCCGTCATCTCCTCCTCGGGGGTGAGGAATCATGCGGTGCATGAGCGACGACCACACACGCGTGCAGGAGTTCTTCACCACCCGTGCCGCGGACTGGGACCGCAGGTTCCCGGACGACGGCCCCGCCTACGCGGCCGCCGTCACCGAACTCGGTCTGCGCGAGGGCGACCGCGTACTGGACGCGGGCTGCGGTACGGGACGGGCCCTGCCGCCCCTTCGCGCGGCCGTGGGGGCCTCGGGAGCGGTCGTCGGAGTCGATCTGACGCCGGCCATGCTGGAGGCCGCCGTACGCGCCGGACGCCACCGCGACGGGCGACTGCTGCTGGCCGACGTCGCCGCGCTCCCTCTGCGCTCGGGGTCGCTCGACGCCGTGTTCGGGGCGGGCCTCATATCGCATCTGCCTCAACCGGCGGCGAATCTGCGGGAGTTGGCCCGGGTGGTGCGCCCCGGCGGCATGTTGGCTCTGTTCCACCCGATCGGCAGGGCAGCGCTCGCGGCTCGGCACGGCCGGAAGATCACCGCGGACGACCTGCGCGCGGAGGCGAACCTGCGTCCCCTGCTGGCCGGTTCCGGGTGGCGCATGACGTCATATGTCGACGAGGACACCCGTTACCTGGCCTTGGCCGTGCGGGAGGCCTGAGGCCGCCGCGCACTTGCACACCCTCGCGCGCGGGACGACCCCGGGCCTCACGCTTTTCCGGCGACCGCCTCGACGAAAGCGTCGGGGTTGTCGAACATGACGTTGTGCCCGGCGTCCGGGACCGTCACCACGCGCACGCCCGCGCGCTCCAGGGCGTCCGCCCCTTCGAGCGCCCCGCTGAGTTCGCCCTGCAGGTAGACGCGGTTTACGGCGGTCAGCCCCGTCAGCATCTCCCGCATGACCGGCTCGGATCCGCGCCTGAGCCCCACGGCGCTGCGGTGCAGGGCGCGCGGGTCCGCGAGCCGCATGGTCGCCGCCCACAGGGGGCCGACGCTCTCCAGCACGCGCGCGTGGCCCCCGTCGACGAACTCGTCCTCGGAGTGGCTCGCGATGCCGCTGCTGCCCGCGGTCGGCGGCGGGAAGGCGTCGAGGTTGGCCTCCGTCAGGACGAGCCGGGAGACCAGGTCGGGACGGCGGTGGGCGAGCACAATGGCCACCGAGCCGCCCATGCTGTGGGCGACGAGTTCGGCCTCGGCGACGCCCGCCGAGTCCAGCGCGGCGGCCAGCGCGTCGGCGTGCTCCTCGAGCGTGTAGCCGAAGTCCGCGGGCCGGTCGCTGATGCCGTGTCCGGGCAGATCCACGAACAGGCTTCGCCGGCCCGCGAGTTCGGGCCGGGACGCCACGTGCGCGTGGTAGACGGCCGAGGTCGCGCCCAGCCCGTGGACGTACACGCGCGCGGGCTCGGCGCCCGGCGTCTCCGTCCACCGGATGTGGCTTCCGCCGCCGAACTCTGCCTGCCGCATGACTGCCTCCTCGGAACATCTGCTCGGCCGACTCCGCGATGACCATACATCGGTTACGAGGTACCACGTCAACGTAATACCCGAGCTCCGAGATACCGCGGACGTGCGGCAGAATGCGGGCATGCTGGAGCTCTCCATCCTCGGTTTCCTGTACGACGCCCCCCTGCACGGCTATGAGCTGCGCAAGCGCATCACGGCCCTGACCGGGCACGTACGTCCCGTCGCCGAGAGCACGCTGTACCCGGCGATCAAACGCCTGGAGAACGCAGGCCTCCTGGTGCGCACGACGGAACCGGGCGCCGCGGCAGCGCCCCGGCACGTGCTGAGCCTCACCGAGGAGGGCCGGCGCGAGCTGCGCCGGCGGCTCGCCGAGCCCGGCGACCGGGACGTCACCGACGAGAACCGCTGGTTCACCCTGCTCGCGTTCCTGCGGCACCTTGACGACGCCGAGGCCCAGGCGGCCGTGCTCCGCCGTCGGCTCGCCTTCCTGGAGGAGCCGGCGAGCTTCTTCTACGACGGCGACCGGCCGCTGCGCGCGGAGGAGCTGGACGACCCCTTCCGACAAGGGATGCTGACGATCGCGCGCGCGACCTCTCGTGCCGAACTCACCTGGCTGCGCGGCACACTGCGCTCACTGGGCGGCTGACCCGTCCTCACCGAGGCCGACATGGCGCACCGGGCACCCTCGCACGCCGGGCACCGGCCGGGTGCCCAGGTCCGCGAGCCGGTAGCCCTGCGGGTACCCCTTGATCTCCCGGTTCTGGCGCGCGAAGTGCGGCGCTCGGCGCGGCGGCAGCAGGCGGACGGCGCGCCCACGCGCGCGGACCGCCCGACGCACCAGCGCGCGCGTGAACGGGCCGGGCGGGGTGTAGCGGAAGGCCTTCAGCAAAGGCCCGTCGAGCAGGGCGAGGGTCGTGGCGCGCAGCACGGGGGCGAGCGGCCGCGGGTACCAGGAGGCCATCAGCGCGAGCGTCGCGTCCGAGACCCGCCTGGCCCCCTCGTCCCACCCGAAACGGGCCTCCTCGTAGGCGTCGAGACAGGCCTCGAACTCCTCGTAGGTCTCGGGGATGTCCTTGATCCCCATGCGCTGCCCGAGGGTGCGGTAGTGGACGGTGGAGGCGACGATCTCGTGGCGCGACAGCCGGCGCCATCCGTAGGCGTCGATCCAGCGCTTGGGCATCACGACGAACGTGCAGAGCACGTAGCGCATGTCGTCGTCGGCGATGTCGTAGCCGCGGTGCATCTGGTTGATGCGGCGGACGGCCGTGCGGCCCTCGTCGCTGCCGAAGCCGTGCTCGACGATGGCGTCGAGGAGCAGCGAGGTGTCGTCGTAGCGTTTCTGCGTGCGGTCCGTGAGCTCCGCGGTACGCGCGAGCAGGCTTCCGATGCTGGGGACCGCGTAGGTGCGGTACAGGGCCAGTTCCAAGGCGCGCGCGAAGTCCCAGGGGAACTCGTACGCCACGGAGAGCCGGTAGATCTCGGAGGCGTTCTCGTAGGGGTCCATACGCCGGATCTGTGCGAGTCGCTCGTAGCGCTTCACCACGCTGCCCCCTCCGCCCCGACAACCCCGGCTTCCCCGACTTTACGTCGCCGAGCGGGAGATGAACGCCTCCGGATGGGGGAATCACGCAGGGGAAGGGCGGTGGAGCATGTCAGAGGGCATACGCAAGACCTGGGGAAGAGTCCTCGCCGGAACGCGTGCGCAGGCACGTCGGGACGGAGGGCGAACCGACGGCGGGCGCGACGAGGGTGAGCGGCGCCCCGGCCGGAAGCGCGCGCACAACCTCTTCGAAGCGGCCGCCGTGTACGTCTCGGGCTGCGCGGAAAACGATCAGGACCGGGTCGATGAGGCGGCCGGCTGGGTGTCTCCGGAGGCGCTGTCCTTCGGGGTGAACGAACTGGCGTGCCGGGCGGTCATCGCGCTCGCGCGGGAGCGCGGCGAGTCCCCTCGGACGGTGGCCAGGGAGCTGCTGGGGCTGCCGCCCGCCTGACATTCGCCGACAAGCGAGGCGATTCGCCCCGTCGGAGGAAAACTGCAGCTCCGGGTATGTCCCGGGGTCGTGACAAGCGCCTTCCCGCCGCACTAGGGTGCGCGCGATTGGACGAACCCTGGGGAGGCTGGGATGGCCGGGACGGACGAGGACGCCGTCACCGCCGCGGACGAGGCGCTCTACGTGCTGACGGCGGTACTGCTGACGCCGGCGAAGTTCCCGAGCGTGCTGGGCGACGACTACCCGGAGGCCTGTGCGGCGCTCGGCCTGGCGCCGCTCGCCGACGGGTACGGCCTGGTGCTGGGCCAGGACGGCGAGGGCGCGCGGTGGACGGTCGTCATCGACGACGTGTCGCTGGTGGCGGTCGCCATCGCGTCGTGGGACTGCGGCATGGAGTACGACCTGTCCCCCGACGACCGGACGGTGGTCGCGGCGCTGCCCGGATGGCCGCTGGCGGTCGCCGTGGCCGCCCCCGGGGTGCCCGCGCCGCACGACCCTGACCCCGAGGTCGCGGACCGGCCCCCTCTCTCGCCGCCGGACACGACGGTCTGGGGCCCGGCCCAGCGGAGGCTGGGAGCCGACGAGATCGCGCTCCAGTGGGCCCAGTGGCGCGAGCAGATCGACGACTCCAAGTTCCCGCCCGCGCGGGACGGATCCGAGTCCGCCGAGGCCGCGGAGGGGACCAAGGACGCCGAGGCCGCGGTAGGGGCTGAGAAGCCTGCGCCGCGGGGGCACAGTGGCGTCCGGCGCGTCCTCGCGGAGGCCCGCACCTATGTGGACACCCCGCCCCCGCTGGGCCGTGTGAGGTCCTCGTTCGCCCCGGGTGACGCGCGCACCCTGCGCGCCGACGGCCCCGGCTGGTCGCTGGTGGCCCGCACCGACGACATCGCGTTCGTCCTGCTCGACGACGAGCCCGGCGAGGTGCTGCCGGTCGGCCGGGGCCCCGAACTGCCGGGCCTGCTCGAAGCGCTCGACAAGATGGCTGTGCGCCCGATCTGAGCCCCTGAGGGGAGCGGACGACGGGGCCGCGCCGCGGCCCCGTCCGTCAGCGCCCGAGTTCCTTGCGGGTGACACGGCGCAGTCTGCGCCGCTGCGAGGGGTCCAGCGTGAGGTACGCCGCTGCGGGAACCCCGAGCACGATCAGAAGAGACGCCCACCAGGGCAGCCAGATCAGCAGAAGCAGCCCGACCGCCACACCTCCCGCGGCGATCTTCGCGTTCTTCGACATGTGCGTCGCCTCCTTCGCGGCCGTTGCCGCTCTCCGTCTGCGAAAACCGCTTCTTGTCTGTGAAACGGCTCCCCGCGACGCGCGGTTCCGGGCTCGTCCCTGAGCCTTCCCTGATCCGCGTCCCCTAGGTACTCACCAGGGAGAGGTCATCCAGGGGAAATCCGGTGCTCGTTCCCCCGCGGAGTGCTGTACCCTCGGCGATCGACCTCCAGTAGTCAAATTTGAGGAGTGAGTTCATCACAGTGCGCCGGGTCCCCGCGGAAGCACCGCCCGAGAGCTTCGAACTGCTTTGCCGTCCTGCCGTCTTCCTGCCCGGCGCCCCCTCACGCACAGGCGAGTTCGCCTTCTGGGAGCCGGCCGGGAGCGCCGCCCCGCCCGACGGCACACCATGGCCGCCCGCCGGCGCGTCGGGGCCGCCCACTCTCACGTCGGCATCGTGCCGCGCGCTGTCCGTCGTCAGCCTCGCGGACGACGGCGGCGTGGAGCACGTACGCGTGCCCGCGGTCCATGTCCCCCTGGGCGAGGCACTGTCCTTCCTCACGCGCGCGTGGGCCGCGTCGGGCGCGCACCGGGCCGTCGCCTTCTGGGGTGCGGCGACGCTGACCGCCCTGGAGTTCGTCGCCCGCGGCCTGCTGTTGCCGGGCCTGTCCGAGGACGATCACGACGCCTGGCGTGCGGGGCCCCTGGGCCCCGACGACGTCGACCGGGTGCGCCGTCTGGCCGCGGCGATGCCGCCCGAGGCGCATGCCGTGCCCCTTGACGACGGCCCGTCCTTGCGGCTGCCCGACCCGGAGCGCTTGCTGCGCGCCTTCCTCGACGCGGTCGCGGACACCCTCCCCCGCTCCCCCGCCGCCGCCCTGCTGACGGGCGGACCGGCCTACTCCGGACAACAGCCCGTACACGCACCGCAGTTGCGCGCGTGGGCCGCCGACGTCGCCGCCGGACACGACGCCGGGGTGCGCGTCTCGTTGCGCATCGAGGTGTCCGGGCTGTCCGCCTCGGCACCGAACGAGGCGGCGCCGGTGTTCCGGGCCGTGCCGCAGGTGCACGGCGTCGGCGATCCCGCCCTCGTCGCGGACGCCGCCGAGGTGTGGCGGGAAAGCGGTCCCGCGCACCGGGCGTTCGGTCCGCACGGGCGCATGGACACGTTGCTCGCGCTGCGCCGTGCCGCACGCGCGTGGCCCGCACTCACGCCCTTGCTGTCGGCGGCCGTCCCGGACGCCGTGGAGCTCCATGACGAGGAGGTCGCGGAACTCCTCGGGGAGGGCACGCGCGCGCTGGCGGGCGCGGGTGTCGAAGTGCACTGGCCGAAGGAACTGGCCCGCACATTGACGGCTCACGCCGTGGTGGGACCTCCGGAGGACGGCGAGAGCCCGGACAGGTCCGGCTCCGCATTGCCGTCGTTCCTGTCCGCCGACGCCCTGCTCTCCTTCTCCTGGCGGTTCGCGCTGGACGACAGGGGCATCACGCGCGAGGAGCTGGACCGTCTCGCGGAAGCCCATCGCCCGCTGGTGCGGTTGCACGACCGGTGGGTCCTGATCGACCCCGAGGAGCTGAGTCGGGCCCGGGCACGACAGGACCTCGCGATCACCCCGATCGACGCGCTGGCAGCCTCTCTGACGGGCTCCGCCGAGGTGGACGGCCGCCAGGTCGAGGTTGTTCCCACCGGCTGGCCGGCGACCCTGCGGGAGCGGCTGGCCCGCACCGACGGGCAGGAGCCGGTGGCACCGCCAGCCGCGCTCGACGCGACGCTGCGCGACTACCAGCGGCAGGGACTCGACTGGCTGGCCCGGACGACGTCGTTGGGGCTCGGCTGCTGTCTGGCGGACGACATGGGCCTCGGCAAGACCGTCACGCTGATCGCCCTGCACCTGCACCGCCAGACGGACTCCTCGGCCGCCGGGCCGACCCTGGTGGTGTGCCCGACGTCGCTGATGGGCAACTGGCAGCGGGAGATCGAGCGGTTCGCGCCCGGCACCCCGGTGCGCCGCTTCCACGGGCCGCGACGCGACCTGGAGGCCCTGGCCGACGCCGAGTTCGTGCTGACGACCTACGGCACCCTGCGGCAGGACGCGCCTCGCCTCGCCTCCGTGCCATGGGGCCTGGTCGTCGCGGACGAGGCACAGCACGTGAAGAACCCGTACTCGGAGACCGCACGGGCGCTTCGCACGATCGGGGCACGCGCACGCGTGGCGCTCACCGGCACTCCGGTGGAGAACAACCTGTCGGAACTGTGGGCGATCCTGGACTGGACGACGCCTGGCCTGCTGGGGCGGCTGGGTGCTTTCCGCGCGCGCTACGCGCGTGCCGTCGAGGCCGGCGGGGACCCGGCCGCAGCCGAACGTCTGGCGCGACTCGTGGGCCCGTTCCTGTTGCGCCGCCGCAAGTCCGATCCGGGCATCGCCCCCGAACTCCCCCCGAAGACCGAGACCGACCGGCCGGTGTCCCTGACACCGGAGCAGACGGGTCTGTACGAGGCCGTGGTGCGGGAGACGCTGGCGGCGATCGCCGAGGCCGACGACATGGCACGGCGCGGTCTGGTCGTGAAACTCCTGACCTCGCTCAAGCAGATCTGCAACCACCCGGCGCAGTACCTCAAGGAGGAACGGCCGACGACCTCCGGGCGTTCGGGAAAGCTGGAGCTCCTGGACGAGCTGCTGGACACGCTCCTCGCCGGGGAGGCGAGCGTCCTCCTCTTCACGCAGTACGTCGGCATGGCACGCATTCTCGAACGGCACCTGGCGGCACGCGGCGTGCCCACGCAGTTCCTGCACGGCGGGACGCCCGTGGCCGAACGCGAGGCGATGGTCGCCCGCTTCCAGGCGGGTAAGGCGCCGGTGTTCCTGCTGTCCCTGAAGGCGGCGGGCACCGGCCTCAACCTCACGCGCGCCGAGCACGTCGTGCACTACGACCGCTGGTGGAACCCCGCTGTCGAGGCGCAGGCCACCGACCGGGCGTACCGCATCGGCCAGACCCGGCCCGTGCAGGTGCACCGGCTGATCGCGGAGGGGACGGTCGAGGACCGCATCGCCGCCATGCTGCGCCGCAAGCAGGATCTCGCGGACGCCGTGCTCGGCGCGTCCGGCGAGGCGGCGCTCACGGAGCTGACGGACGCCGAGCTGGCCGAACTGGTGGAACTGCGAGGGGGAACGCCGTGAACCGGTACGAGGACTACGAGAACTACGGGGACTACGGGGACGCCGAGAGCGGCGACCTGGATCGCCGTCACCACAGCGCCCACGACGGCGACGGGGAGCGCACGTTCGCCGCGCTGCCTCCCGCACCTGGGAGGGGGTTCGCGCAGACCTGGTGGGGGCGTGCCTGGCTGGCGGCCCTGGAGGACGGGGCGCTGGACGCCGAACAGGTGCGGACGGGGCGCAGGTTCGCGCGCGCGGGAGGCGTGGGCGCGATGTCGGTGCGGCCGGGTCGCGTCACCGCCGTCGTCCAGGGCCGTGACGGCGCGTCGCACCGGGCCGACGTACTGCTCGACGTCCTGTCGGACGCGCAGTGGGACCGGTTCCTCGACCTCACCGTGCAGCGCGCCGGTCATGTCGCCGCCCTGCTCGACCGCGAGATGCCGTCGCATCTCGTCGAGGACGCGGAGACGGCCGGCGTCGATCTGCTGCCCGGCCTGGGCGATCTGGAGGCGCGGTGCGACTGCGGCGCCTGGGACCACTGCGGTCACACGGCGGCGCTGTGCTACCAGGTGGCGCGGCTGCTCGACCAGGACCCGTTCGTCCTGCTCCTGCTCCGGGGACGCCCCGAACAGGCTCTGCTGGGCACTCTCCAGGCTCGCGCCGCCGCCCCGACCGGGGCTGCCTCCGCACCGCCGGAGGGGGTGGACGCGGCGGAGGCGTACCGCGACGGGCGTGCCCTGCCTCCGCTGCCCGCCGTGCCCGAGCTGCCGGCGCGGGCGGGCATGCCGCCCTCGTGGGACGCGGACGTTCCGCCCCCTGCGGACGTGGATCCGGCGGCGCTGCGAGCCTTGGCGGCGAGCACGGCGGCGGAGGCCTGGCGTCTGCTGGCGGGGGCGTTGAGCGAGGGGCCCGAACGGCACGCGTGGGCAGCGGGGTTGACGACTGCTCAGGACGCCGTGCGGCTGGCGGCGATTCGTGCCGACGACGCCGTTCCGCCGGACGCCGTGACCCAGCGCCTGGCCGTCGGCTCGGGGCGCAGTCCCGAACAGCTGGCCTCGGCGGTGCGGGCCTGGCGGCTCGGGGGCGTGGCCGCCCTCTCGGTGCTGGAAGAGGAGTGGAGCGTCAAGGGCGAGACGCTCGCACGCGTGCGTGCCGCTCTCCGGTCCGCCTGGGACGACGACCAGCGGCCACCGCTGACGGCGAGGGCCAACCGGTGGACCGTCACCGGGACGTCCTCACAGTTGAGGCTGGGCCGCGACGGCCGCTGGTGGCCCTACCGCAAGGAGCACGGACGCTGGACGCCGGCGGGCGCCCCCGCACTCGACCCGGCCACGGCACTGGCTTCGATCGGCACCGAGGGCGAGGACGGCGGGTGAGGCGGAGGGCGGGGCCGGACCTCGGGTGACGACGGAACCGGGACCCCACGCGTGCCCGTCGGGCAGGGAGCCGTGGACAGGGCGAGATCGACCGACAGTCGCCGCTCGTACCCGCGACCGACGTCGGCCGGGATCGCGGGCGCCGGTGGTCCGCCGCCCTGGCCGAGGGGCCGTTCTACGTATCGTTCACGTTGATCACTATGGTCATGCTTCCGCTGACCGCGGAACGAAACGATGCATCACGAGAACGGGGAACCGATGACGCTGACCGGCTTCGACAAGTGCGAACGGCTGATATGGGCGGGCCGTGGCGCCGCCTACGCCGCCAGTTACGCCAAGCTGTGCGCCCATCCGGTGCCACTGCTGCTGGACGCCGTGGAGGCGGGGCCCGGCGTGCGGCTCCTGGACGTGGGGACCGGGCCGGGCACGGTGGCTGCCGCCGCCTGTTCACGAGGCGCGACGGTGACGGCCGTCGACGCGGAGCCCAGCATGATCGAGCTGGCCGAGCAGGCAGCGCCGACCGCACACGTACGCGTGGCCGCCCTGCCCGAGCTGCCCTTCGCCGACGACGAGTTCGACGCCGTGGTGGCCAACTTCGTGTTGAACCACGTGGGCCGACCCCAAGTCGCCCTGGGAGAGTTGCGCCGCGTCCTGAAGCCCGGGGGCAGGATCGCGCTGACCATCTGGGCCGCGCCGCCTGCACCGGGGCAGGCCCTGCTCGGCCGCGCGATCCAGGCCGCGGGTGCGGAGCGTCCGCCCCACCTGCCCACGGGGCTCGCCGCCGAGGACGACTTCCGCCGTGACGAGAGCGGCCTGGCCGACCTGTTGACGGCGGCGGGGTTGCGGGAGGCGGACTGCGAGACCTTGCGCTGGGACCACCGCACGAGTGTCGACGAGTGGTGGAGCGGTCCCGCGAGCGGCGTGGCGTTCGGCGGCCAGATGGTGCAGAGCCAGACCCCTGAGGTCCGCGCCGAGATCAGGCGCCACTTCGAGCTCTTCGCTTCGGAGTTCGCCGACGACACGGGCGGCCTGACGCTGCCCCACGCCGCGCTTGTGGCTCGCGCGCGCCGCTGACGTCGTAAGGCAGCACGCATACGCTCGGGGCACGCGTACGCGTACGGCAGCCGCACGCGCGCCACGCGTGCGTGCGGGCCTCGCATGGCACACACGTGCGCGTGCCGCGTGGTGCACCGGACGGCACTCGGCTACGGCAGTGATCCGCCCAGGGAGGGCAGAAGCGATTCGAGGTCGCTCGGCAGCTCGCTCGGAAGCTCTGTGGGCAGCTGTGTCGGCAGCTCGGTGGGGAAGCCGGACGGCAGCCCGGTCGGGAGGCCTGAGGGCAGTTCGCTCGGGAAGCCGCTCGGCAGTTCCACCGGGAGGCTGGCCGAGGGCGCGGGAGAGGAACTGCCGCTCGCGGGAGGGCCGTCGTCCGGCGAGTCGCCGCCGCCGGTGGCCATCACCACCACGGCGACGACGGCCACGGCGAGGGCCAGCAGCGCCAGCACGGCGATGAGCGGGTTCCTCCGCCTACCCGGGTCGCTGGGCGGGTCCGGCGGCGAGGAGGGCGGCCCGAAGCCGCCCCAGGGCGGCGTGTCGTCGGGCCCGGAAGGCCCGGGCGGTCCCGACGACCAGGGCGGACCAGGAGGGCCAGGGGGGCCGGGAGGGCCCGGCGGCTGGGGCGGTACGGGCGGCGTGGCCATGCGTCCAGCGTCGCCGCGCACCGCCCGGCGCGCGACCTCCGCACGGAAGTTGGTACGCGCTCATGCCACGGAAGGCATGATTCCGGCGTATTCCGTGCGGAGCCCGCACCTTTCCGTGCAGAGGCCGCCATGACGGGCATCCGCCTCGCGGCCGGCTCACTGCGGCCGGCACGACCCCTCGACCGACCGGCCGACCGGCCCGCACGCACACGCGTGCGTGATCAGCCCCTGGCGCCCAGCAGATGGTCCATGGCCAGCTGGTCAAGCCGCTCGAAGGCCATCCCGCGGGTGGCGGCCGCGTCGGCGTCGAAGTCCTCGAACGCCGTGCGGTCGGCGAGCAGGCCCTGCAGACCGTCGGCGGCGGTGGCCTGGGCCAGCTCGTCGAGGCGGGAGGCGCGCAGGGCCTCCTGGACCTCGGGGTCGGCGCGGAAGGCGGCGGCGCGCTCCTTGAGGATCAGGTAGTTGCGCATGCAGCCCGCGGCCGACGCCCACACGCCGTCCAGGTCCTCGGTGCGCGGCGGCTTGAAGTCGAAGTGGCGGGGGCCGGTGTAGCCGGCGCTCTCCAGCAGGTCGACGAGCCAGAAGGCGGAGCGCAGGTCGCCGGCGCCGAAGCGCAGGTCCTGGTCGTACTTGATGCCGGACTGGCCGTTGAGGTCGATGTGGAAGAGCTTGCCCGCCCACAGCGCCTGCGCGATGCCGTGCGGGAAGTTCAGGCCCGCCATCTGCTCGTGGCCGACCTCCGGGTTGACGCCGTACAGCTCGGGCCGCTCCAGACGCTCGATGAACGCGAGCGCGTGGCCGACGGTCGGCAGCAGGATGTCGCCGCGGGGCTCGTTCGGCTTGGGCTCGATGGCGAAGCGCAGGTCGTAGCCCTGGGAGGTGACGTACTCGCCGAGGAGGTCGAACGCCTCCTTCATGCGGTCGAGGGCCGCGCGCACGTCCTTGGCGGCGCCGGACTCCGCGCCCTCACGGCCGCCCCAGGCGACGTAGATCTTCGCGCCGAGCTCGACGGCCAGGTCGATGTTGCGGATCGTCTTGCGCAGGGCGTAACGGCGTACGTCACGGTCGTTCGCGGTGAACGCGCCGTCCTTGAAGACGGGGTGGGTGAACAGGTTGGTGGTGGCCATCGGCACGGTGAGGCCGGTGGTGTCCAGGGCCTGGCGGAAGCGCTTGACGTGCTCCTCGCGCTCGCTGTCGGAGGACCCGAACGGGATCAGGTCGTCGTCGTGGAAGGTCACGCCGTAGGCGCCCAGCTCGGCCAGGCGCTGCACCGTCTCGACCGGGTCGAGGGCACGCCGCGTGGCGTCGCCGAACGGGTCCCGTCCCTGCCAGCCGACGGTCCACAGACCGAACGTGAACCTGTCCTGCGGGGTGGGCTGGTAGCTCATGCCACGGCTCCTTGCTCGAAGACTGTCTCGCCACTGTCTCGACGACTGTTCGCCGACTATTTCGTCATGGCCGTTTACAAATTAGTATGCGGACGCATCTCTGGGAAGACAGATCCCGCAGAGCCGCGCAAAAACTTGAGGAGAGCCCGATGTCAGCAGCCGAGGGTCCGCTCGTCGTCGGCGTGGACACGTCCACCCAGTCCACCAAGGTGCTGGTCGTCGACGCGGCCACCGGGCAGGTCGTCGCGAGCGGCCAGGCGCCGCACACGGTGACCTCCGGCGCCGGCCGGGAGAGCGACCCCCGCCAGTGGTGGGACGCGCTGCGGGAGGCGCTGCGTCAGTGCGGCGACGCGGCGCACGAGGTGGCCGCCGTGTCCGTCGGCGGCCAGCAGCACGGGCTGGTGACACTGGACGAGCACGGTGAGCCGGTGCGTCCCGCACTGCTGTGGAACGACGTGCGCTCGGCACCTCAGGCGAGCCGGCTCGTGGAGGAGCTGGGCGGGGCGAAGGCGTGGGCGGAGCGCACCGGTTCCGTCCCGGCGGCCTCGTTCACGGTGACGAAGTGGGCGTGGCTCGCCGAGCACGAGCCGGACTCCCTGCGGGCGACGAAGGCCGTACGGCTCCCCCACGACTACCTCACCGAGCGGCTCACGGGCGAGGGCACGACCGACCGGGGCGACGCCTCCGGCACCGGCTGGTGGGCGTCCGGGACGGAGGGCTACGACGAGGAGATCCTCGCCCATGTGGGTCTCGACCCCGCGCTGCTCCCGCGTGTGGTGCGGCCCGGCGAGGTGGCGGGCACCGTACGCGACAGCCACGACCTGCCGTTCTCCAAGGGCACCCTGGTGGCTCCGGGCACCGGCGACAACGCGGCGGCCGCGCTCGGCCTCGGGCTGCGTCCCGGCACCCCGGTCCTGAGCCTCGGCACCTCGGGCACGGTGTACGCGGTGTCGAAGCGGCGTCCCGCCGATCCCACCGGCACGGTCGCCGGCTTCGCCGACGCCCACGGCGACTGGCTCCCCCTGGCCTGCACCCTGAACTGCACGCTCGCCGTCGACCGCGTCGCGGCCCTGCTCGGCCTGGACCGCGAGGCCGTCGAGCCCGCCGCCGGACTCACCCTCCTCCCCTACCTGGACGGGGAACGCACGCCGAACCTGCCGAACGCCTCCGGCCTCCTGCACGGCCTGCGCCACGACACCACCGCCGGCCAGCTCCTCCAGGCCGCCTACGACGGCGCCGTCCACTCCCTGCTCGGCGCGCTCGACCTCGTCCTGGAGGAGGACGCGGACCGCTCGGCGCCGCTGCTCCTGATCGGCGGCGGCGCCCGGGGAGCGGCCTGGCAGCAGACGGTGCGCCGGCTGTCCGGGCGGCCTGTGCAGATCCCCGAGGCCAAGGAGCTCGTGGCGTTGGGCGCGGCGGCGCAGGCGGCCGGACTGCTGACCGGCGAGGACCCTGCCGCGGTCGCCCGGCGCTGGAACACCACGCGGGGCCCGGTCCTGGACGCCGTGGAGCGGGACGAGGCGACGCTCGCGAGGATCGCCGGGGTACTCTCCGACGCGTCCCCGCTGCTGGAGCGGTCCGAGCGGAGCACGACCGTCCGCTGAACATCAGACTCACCGGTGAAGCGACAGACACACCGGTAAAGCGATAAAGGTATGTCGGTATGACCGCACCGCCACACGACGCCCGCCCGACCGGCCGCGCCCGCGCGCTGCCCGACACGCAGCAGGGCATGCGCCGGCGCAACCTGGCCCGGGTGATGCACGCCGTCAGCGCCGAGGGGTCGCTCTCGCGGGCCGCGGTCGCCTCACGCATCGGTCTGACCCGGGCGGCGGTGTCGACCCTCGTCGACGAGCTCATACGCTCCGGCCTGATCGAAGAGCTGGGCCCGGAGCGGCCCGGACGCGTGGGCCGGCCGGGCTCGGCGCTCGCCGTGAGCGGGCACGGCCCGGCGGGCATCGGCGCCGAGGTCGGCGTCGACCACCTGGCGGTGTGCGCCGTCGATCTGCGCGGGGAGGTCCGTGCGCGTGCCGTGCGGCACGGCACGAACCGGGGCCGGGCCCCCGAGCCGGTGATCGGGGAGCTGACCGGCCTGGTGCGCCAAGTCGTCGCGGAGGCGGAACGCGAGGGGCTGTGGCCTGCCGGGCTCGCCGTGGCCGTCCCCGGCCTCGTCGCCCGGGACGGCCGCACGGTCGTCCGCGCGCCGAACCTCGGCTGGAACGACGTGGATCTCGGACCGCTGCTGCCCGACGCGTACCCGCTGACGGTGGACAACGAGGCCAACTTCGGCGGGCTGGCCGAGCTCTGGCTGGTCGAGGACACCCCGCGGGACTTCGTGCACGTGTCGGCCGAGATCGGCATCGGCGCGGCGCTGGTCGTGGAGGGCAGTCTGCTGCGCGGCACACGCGGGTTCGCGGGCGAACTGGGCCACGTACCGGTCCGCCCCGACGGCCCCGCGTGCGTGTGCGGGGGGCGGGGCTGCCTGGAGCAGTACGCCGGCGAGGAAGCGGTGCTGCGCGCGGCCGGCCTGGAGCCGGGCGGGGACCGCGTGGGCCTGCTCGCCGGCCGGGCGACGGACGGCGACGAAGACGTACGGCGCGCCCTGCGCGAGGCGGGCACGGCGCTGGGCATCGCCCTGACCGGGGCGCTCAACCTGCTCGACCCCGAGGGCGTCGTGCTGGGCGGCGCTCTGGCGGGGCTGGCGCCGTGGCTGCTGCCGTCACTGGAATCGGAGCTGGCCCGGCGCACCGCAGGCCCCCCGTGCCCCGTCCTGGTCTCCCGGCTGGGCCCGGAGGGACCACTGCTGGGAGCGGCGCACTCCGTGGTACGGACCGTGCTGGACGATCCGGCGGCGCTGTCGGGGCGGTGACGGGCTCCTCCGCCCCCTCCCACCCGTCAACGGCACCTGCCGTGACGTGAACCGCGTAACGCAGTTGCAACCCGCGCCGCACACCCCCGCCCCGAACGGTTGTCTCGGCGCGCACTCGGAGTGACGATGTCCCCAGCATCGCCTTCGGGAGGCCGACTTGACCGATCCCTGGGTGGCCCTGGAGCCGGGGGCCGACCCCGCCGAGCGGGTACGGACCCTGCGGCGTGCCCACGAGACGTTCACCGCGGCGGGCACGGTGCCCCGGCCGGTGCGGGCCGTCGTGGCCGACTCGTGGCGGCGTTCGGCGCGAGCAGGCGTGGGCCCCGACGGTACGGCGGACGTGGAGTTGACCGACGGCGACCTCGGCGCCCATCGGGCCGAGCATCCGCTGGCGCGGGTGATGCCGCTGTTCCGCGAACTCATGGGCACGTTCGCCGCCGACGGGGAGCACCTCCTCGCGGTGTGCGACGCACACGGCCGGCTGCTGTGGGTCGAAGGCCACCCGGCGACGCGACGGCAGGCGGGGCGCATGAATTTCGTGCCGGGGGCGCGATGGGCGGAGAACGCGGTCGGGACGAACGCGCCGGGCACGGCCGTCGCCGTGGACCGTCCGGTTCAGGTGTTCGCGGCCGAGCACTTCATCCGCCGGGTACAGCCGTGGACGTGCGCCGCGGCCCCGGTGCACGACCCCCGCACCGGGCGGGTGCTGGGCGCGGTGGACATCACCGGAGGGGACGGGCTGGCGCACCCGCACAGCCTGGGTTTCGTCCAGGCGGTCGCGCGCGCCGCGGAGTCCCAACTCGCGTTGCTCGCGCCGGAGCGTCCACGGTCCACCATGCTCGAGCTGGCCGCGCTGGGCCGGGAGGAGGCGCAACTGATCTTTGCCGGAAGGACGTTGAGGCTGAGTCCCCGGCACAGTGAGATCGTGGTGCTGCTCGCGCACCATCCGGAGGGTCTGACCGGGGACGAGCTGCTGTGCGCGCTGTACGAGGACGAGTCGGTGACGCCGGTGACACTGCGCGCCGAACTCGCCCGGCTGCGCGGGGTGTTGGGTCCAGGGCTGTTGGCCTCCCGCCCGTACCGACTGACGGCGGCCGTCGAGTCGGACGTCACGGCCGTCGAACGGCGCCTGGCGGCAGGAGCGGTGACGGCGGCCGTTTCCGCCTACGCGGGGCCGCTGTTGCCGGCGTCGCGGGCGCCGGCGGTCGTACGGCTCAGGCGTCGCCTCGCCGAAGCCCTGCGCGCGGCGCTGATCGCCCGCAGCGACCCAGATCTGCTGGCGGACTGGGTGTACACGCCGTGGGGCGAGGACGACCTCGCCGTGTGGCGGGCGCTGGCGGCGGCCCGTCCCACGGCGGCGATCCGGGCGCGCCTGTGCGCGCTGGAGTCGGAACTCAGGGCGCCGGGGCACTGGCCGCGCGTGTAGACGTGCCGCTGCCGCGGGAGCACGGCGACCGCCGCCGCCCTCGCAACGTCCCTGCAACCTCCGCTTCCCTAACCTCCGGCGGAGAGCTGCCCGACGGCGGGCAGCGCTGCTGAGGGAGGCAGGCCACCATGACCCGTTTCGCGGCGCCCGGCACCGAGGGCGCGATCGTCTCCTACCAAGCGCGTTACGACCACTTCATCGGCGGCGAGTACGTACCGCCGGCTCGAGGGCGGTACTTCGAGAACCCGAGTCCGGTGAACGGGCAGCCTTTCACCGAGGTGGCGCGCGGTACGGCGGAGGACGTGGAGCGGGCGCTGGACGCGGCGCACGCGGCCGCGCCGGCCTGGGGCCGCACCTCGGCGACCGTGCGGTCCGACGTCCTGCTGAAGATCGCCGACCGCATGGAGGCGCATCTGGAGTCGCTCGCCGTCGCGGAGAGCTGGGAGAACGGCAAGCCGGTGCGCGAGACGCTGGCCGCGGACATCCCGCTGGCCATCGACCACTTCCGCTACTTCGCCGGCGCGGTCCGCGCCCAGGAGGGCGCCCTCAGCGAGGTGGACGACGACACGGTGGCGTACCACTTCCACGAGCCGCTGGGTGTCGTCGCCCAGATCATCCCGTGGAACTTCCCGATCCTGATGGCCGCTTGGAAGCTCGCTCCCGCGCTGGCGGCGGGGAACGCGATCGTCATCAAGCCGGCCGAGCAGACTCCCGTCTCGCTCCACTACTGGATGAGCCTGGTGTCCGATCTGCTCCCGCCGGGCGTCGTGAACATCGTCAACGGCTTCGGGGAGGAGGCGGGCAAGCCGTTGGCGTCGAGCCCGCGGGTGGCCAAGGTGGCCTTCACGGGTGAGACGTCCACGGGCCGGCTGATCATGCGGTACGCGGCGGAGAACCTGAAGCCAGTCACCCTGGAACTGGGCGGCAAGTCGCCGAACATCTTCTTCGACGACGTGTGGGACAAGGACGACGACCTGCGCGACAAGGCCCTCGAAGGGTTCACGATGTTCGCGCTGAACCAGGGCGAGGTGTGCACCTGTCCGTCGCGCGGCCTGATCCAGCGTGGCAACTACGGCGACTTCCTGCGCGCGGCCGTCGCCCGCACGGAACTGATCAAACCCGGCCACCCCCTCGACACCGACACGATGATCGGCGCCCAGGCCTCCGGCGACCAGCTCGCGAAGATCCTCTCCTACATCGACATCGGCAGGCAGGAGGGCGCGAAGGTCCTCACAGGCGGCGAACGGGCTGAGTACGACGGCGAGTTGAAGGGCGGTTACTACGTCCAGCCGACGGTCTTCGAGGGCCACAACCGCATGCGCGTCTTCCAGGAGGAGATCTTCGGCCCGGTGGTATCCGTCGCCTCCTTCGACGACTTCGACGACGCCATCGAGATCGCCAACGACACGTCGTACGGCCTCGGCGCCGGCGTCTGGACCCGGGACATCAACACGGCGTACCGCGCGGGCCGGGCGATCCAGGCGGGCCGCGTCTGGACGAACTGCTACCACGCCTACCCGGCCCACGCGGCCTTCGGCGGCTACAAGCAGTCGGGGATCGGGCGCGAGACGCACAAGATGATGCTGGAGCACTATCAGCAGACGAAGAACCTCCTGGTGTCGTACTCGCCGAAGAAGCTGGGCTTCTTCTGAGACGCGAAAGAGGCGCCTGAGCTGGGCCTTTGCCCGTCAGGCGCCTCGCTCTCGGGGCGGTCGGCATCGAGCCTGGTTTGCGAGGCGCGCCTCCCGATGTCTCCGACAGCTGAGGTGGAGTCAGGTGAGGTTCCACTTCTGGTTGGTGCCGCCTGTGCAGGTCCACAGTTGGACCGGGGCGCCGTTGGCGGTGGAGGCGCCGGTGACGTCCAGGCACAGGCCGGACTGCACGCCGGTGACGGTCCCGTCGGCGTTGAGGTTCCACCGCTGGTTGGCCCCGCCGTTGCAGGGCCAGGTCACCACCTTGGTGCCGGCGGTGGTCTGGTGGTTGTAGGCGTCCAGGCACAAGGTGGTCCCCGACACGGTCGCCGTCAGCTGCCCGGATGCGGTACGGGTCCAGATCTGGCCGGCCCCGCCCTGGCAATCCCGGATCTGCAACTGCGTACCCTCCGTCGTCGATGCGTTCGGCACGTCCAGGCACTTGCCCGCGCCCATCGCACGCAGCGCACCGGAGGTGCTGGGTGGCGGGGTGGTGCCGCCGCCGTCGAGACCGAGGAAGGTGACGGCGTAGGCGAGCATGCCGGGCTGCGGCAGGGTGTGACCCGTGCCCGCGATGCTGATGCCTTCGACCGGGGACTGCGGGCCGGTGCCGCCGTAGCGGGTGCGGGTCCAGGAGGACCGCGGCTGATCGGTGACGGCGGGTGTCTGGCTCAAGGCGTGGAGGTTCGTCCACTGCTTGATCTCCTCGCCGAAGTTGGGATAGGCGAGGGTCGTGTCGGTGGTCCCGTGCCACAACTGCATGCGCGGGTAGCGACCGGTGTAGCCCGGATACATGGAGCGGGCCAGGTCCCCCCACTGCTGAGCCGATTTGACGACGTTTCCGCCGGAGCACTGGCTGTTCCACTGGGAACCGTCCCTGGTGGCGAAGCAGCCCGCCGGCACGCCGGAGAACGCGGACGCGGCACTGAAGACGTCGGGGTACTCGGCGGCCAGCACATTCGCCATCATGGCTCCCGACGAGAATCCGCTGACGACGATGCGGGCCGGGTCGACGTTGTAGTGCTGCCGCGTGTAACCGACCATCGACATGATGCCGGTGGAGTCGCTGCCGCCGTTGCGCTTGAGTGCCGCCGGTGACGAGACGTCGAAGCAGTGCCCGCTGCGGGTGGCCTCGGGCAGGACGACGATGTAGCCGTACCGGTCGGCGGCGCTGACGTAGTCGTGTCCGTTGCCGCCGAAGATCGCCCCCGCCGAGCCCCCGCAGTAGTGGACCAGGACCAGCACGGCGGGCTTGGAGGCCAGGCGGTCGGGCACGTAGAGGTACATGCTGAGGTTGGTGGGATTGTTCCCGAACCCGGTGATGTGGGTCAGGCTCGCCGCGGCCGCGGGTTGGGGCACAAGAAGCGTGAAGGCCGCGGCCAGTGGCAACAACAGCATCGCCAGGACCGCGCGCAGAATGCGTCTCACGAGTGACCTCGTTTCGGTGATCGGTATGGGCACGGTCTTGCCTGCCTGGAGCGGCACGATGGCGCCGTAGACGCGCAGAAGGTGCCGACGCTGCGGGTTGCGCCCCGGTTCGTATGCGGGGCCAGGCCCGTTGGATGCCGTGCCTGGCCCCGGGGTGTGTCAGTTCTCCAGGCGCCACCGCTGGTTCGCGCCGCCCGAGCAGCTCCACAGCTGGATCTTCGTCCCGTTGGCGGTCGCCTGGCCGCTGGCGTCCAGGCAGAGTCCCGACTGCGCCGCGGTGATCGTGCCGTCGGGACTGATGTTCCACTGCTGGTCCGCCTGACCGTTGCAGTCCCAGATCGCCGCCGGCGTGCCGTTGCCCGCCGCCTGGCCCACGCCGAGGCACTTGTTGCCGTAGACCACCAGCTGCTTTCCGGTGCTGTAGGTCCACCGTTGGTTGGAACCGCCGTTGCAGTCCCACAGTTGTGCCTGCGTGCCGTTGGTCGTGGTCAGGTTGTTGATGTCGAGGCAGCGCCCCGACTGCTGGCCGATGATCTTCTGGTTGCCGGAGGGCTGCGGATCCGGCGGCGTCGTGCCCGAGCCGAACTGTGTGAAGAACTGCCACACCGCCGCCGACGTCCAGGTGCGCCAGCCGCTGCCGGTGGAGCCCTCCACGGGACCGGGGTCATGGCCGCCGTCGAACGCGGCCCAGACGACCGGGTATCCGGACCGGCACCCGGAGTACGTGGTGATGATGTGCGTCAGGCTTCCCTGACGGGGCTCGGGCGGGTTCTGCCGGGTGCAGCCGTTGTTGCGGACGAAGGTGTCGCGCAGTTCCCGTCCCAGCGAGATGGGCAGCACGTTGTCCCTGATGCCGTGCAGACCCATGTAGGCGATGGGCTGTGTGCCGCCGTTGCACCCGCTGAGGTTGGCGCCGGAGTAGACCGCGACCGCGCGGAAGACCGTGGCCCGGGAGCAGGCGAGAGCGTACGACATCCCGCCGCCGTAGCTGAAGCCGCCGGCGAACACCTGGGTGGTGTCGACGCACAGGCCGGCTTCGATCTGGTTGACCAGGGCGTCGACGAAGGCCAGGTCCTGGCCGCCGGGGTTGGCCCAGCCGTTGCCGTTGCCCTGAGGTGCGACGAAGATCGTGCCGTTGTTCGCGTTGTCCGCCAGGCGCCTGAGGCCGTAGTAGGACCAGTTGTACCCGTCCGTTCCGCCCGAGTCGACGTCGTTCGCGGTGCCGCCCCGCCAGTGGAAGCCGAAGATCAGCCGGTAGGGGCGGTTGCTGTCGTAGCCGGCGGGGACCCGCAGGATGTAACTGCGGTTCTGGCCGCCGCTCTGGATCGTGTGGTTTCCACTGGTCAGCGCCGGGGGCTTGCCACAGCCGGGGCTGGCCGCGGCGGCCTTCGTCACCGACGCGGGTGCGCCGAGGCCGCTGCTGAACGACGTGCCCGCGGCCGCCAGGACGAGAAGCAGCGCGGCCACGAGGGACATCAAGAGCGGTTTGCGTTTCATGCTCTCCTTCTTCCGTGGTCAGGGGAGTGACAGGGAGCGCCGGTGCTCATAGGGGGGTGATGGTCCACTGGTTGTTGGTGCTGGAGTTCGGCGTCCACAGCACCGTGGTCGAGCCGGACGTGGTGCTGCCGCTGCCGTCGAGGGCGGTGCCGGTGGCGCGGTTGACGATCTGGTAGCGGTTGTTGCCCAGGCTGCCCAGCGACCACTGCTGGTTGTTGCCGCCGTTCCACGCCTGCTGACGGGCGGGAGCACCGTTGGCGGAGTTGCCGTAGCTGTCGGCGACCATGCCGTTGGTGCGGTTCACGATGCGGTAGTAGCCGTTGCCGAGGTCGATCAGCTGCCACTGCAGGTTGGGGCTGCCGTCCGGGTTCCACTGCTTGAGGTTGGATCCGGAGGCGACGTTGCCGCCGCTGTCGAGCAGCAGCCCGCTGGTCACGTTGGTGATCGTCACCCAGGTGGTGGAGCCGCCCGGCGCGCCCAGGACGGGGATCTCCCCGGAGAAGGTGAGCTTGACCGTGTACGCCAGGGCGCTGAACGGCGGGTTGGACGAGGGCATGGTGAGGTGCAGGCCCGAGGCGTCCTGAGTGGGGGCGGGCAGGTCGATGTAGGCGCCGGCGGTGTTGCCCAGCAGTTGCGCGCGCGTCAGGCTGCTGAGGTTGATCTGGTTGGAGTTGAGCGTCGTGATGTTCATGGTGCCGCCCTGCCAGCCCAGCGCGGTCGCGTAGAGAACCTTGTTGTCCTTGCTGCGGGTGAACCGGATGTCCTGCGGTTTGCCGGCCACCGGTCCGCTGAACGAGCCTCCGCCCATCTTGGTCGGGCCCTCGCCGTAACTGGACCAGGAGCGGGTGGAGTAGACCGCCTCCCCGAAGCGGCCGAGCCAGTCGCCCATGGCGAGCAGGATGGACTGCTGCCCGGAGGGGATGGTGCCGTCGGCCATGGGGGCGATGTTCAGCAGCATGCTGCCGCCCTTGCTGACCCGGTCGATCAGCGAGTGGAGCATGGCCTGCGTCGAGTAGTAGCCGATGCCGACCGTGTAGCACCAACTCGATGACGAGATGCTGTCGTCGGTCAGCCAGTAGGGGGTGAGCAGCCCCGCCGGGCCGCCGCGCTCGAAGTCGAAGACCTCACCCTTGTTGTTGAAGCCGTCCTTGTAGGTGGCGACGACGTCCTTGTTCCACGCGACCGCCTGGTTGTAGTAGTGCGCGAGGAACTGGAGCCGGTAGGACTCCTGCACCTGGTTCAGGGCGAAGTCCTGCCAGACCAGGTCCGGTTGGTAACCGTCGACGACCTCGATCAGCTTGTCGTACCAGAGCTTGTTCTCCGCGGACGCGCCCTGCTGGCCGTACAGGATGCGGAGCGTGGGGTTCGACTGGTACGGCACCTGGTCGTAGAAGCCGGTGAAGTGATAGGCGTGGTGCAGCGAGGCCATGAACTTCAGCCCCTGCGCGCGGATGGCCTGAGCGTGCAGCCCCACCAGGTCGAGCCGGGGACCGTGCTGGACCGAGTTCCACGGGTTGGAGCGGCTGTTCCACATGGAGAAGCCGTCGTGGTGTTCGGCGACCGGGCCGGCGAACCTGGCGCCCGCGGCCTTGAACAGACGCGCCCAGGCGTCCGGGTCGAACCTGCCGCCCTGGGAGGCGAGTTTGGGCGCGAACTGCACGAAGTTGCCGGCCTTGTCGCGGGCGCCGTCGATGAAGTTGTGGTACGGCCACGCCGAGGGGTCGCCGTAGGTGGCGATGTGGTGCCGGTTCTCGGCTGAGCCGCCGATGTACATGTTGCGCGGATACCACTCGTTCCCGAACGCCGGGACGCTGAAGGCGCCCCAGTGGTAGTAGATGCCGAACTTGGCGTCCTGGAACCAGGCGGGGGCCGGGGGGTGCTGGTCCACGGAGGACCAGCTCGGGGTGTAGCTCTGGGGGCCCTCGGTCGCGGCGGCGTCGGGTGCGAACCGCAGCAGGCCGACGGCTGTCGCAGCGCCGGCCGCCGCCAGCAGACGGCGCCGGCTGAGCGGTGAGGAAGGTGAGGACATGCGGGTGCCTCTCAGGGGGAGTTGACGGAGGTGGGGCGGGAGTCGGCGAGTGTGGCGGTCACCGGATCAGTCGCGCGTCCACTTCTGGCTGCTGCCGCCGTTGCAGGTCCACAACTGCAGCGGCGTGCCGTTGGCCGTTCCGGCGCCGGTGGCGTCCAGGCAGAGACCGGACTGGACACCGGTGATGGTGCCGTCGGCGTGGAGCGTCCACTTCTGGTTGGCGCCGCCGTTGCAGCCCCAGATGGTCGCCTTGGTGCCGGGGCTGGTGCCCTGGCCGGCCGCGTCCAGGCAGTCGCTGCCGTAGACCCGCAGCTCACCGGCCGAGGTGTTCGTCCACTGCTGGTTGCTGCCGCCGTTGCAGTCCCACAGCGCCACCTGGGTGCCGGCCGTGTGCGACTGGTTCGGTACGTCCACGCACCGGCCGGAGGCGGCCCCGACGAGCGCGCCGGTCGTACCGCCGTCGTTTCCGCCGCTGCCGGGGGTGATGGACAGGTTGTCGAACTGCGCCGTCTCGCCCTGGCTGGTCCCGTAGCCGATCTGCCCGGTCGCCCAGGTGCTGTCGTTCGCGGACCCGACCGTGGCACCGTCGACGACCGCGGTGATCGTGGTGCCGGAGAAGCTGAGGCCCAGGGTGTGCCACCGGTTGGTGCCCAGCGCGGCGGTCGTGCCGCGGGCCAGGGTGGAGACGGTGCCGTTGGTGTTCGAGTTGAGGATCGACCAGGCCCCGGTGTCGCTCACCCGCAGCCGGTAGGCGTTCTGCCCGCCGGTACGGTCGTAGTCGTGCCCTCCCGCACGGCCGATCAGCTCGACGTAGCCGGGCTGTTCGAGCAGCACGTCCGACGAGAGCGTGTAGTTGCCCCAGCTCACGTCGCCGAGCAGGGCGTGCGGATCGGTCAGCGTGTCCCAGGTGATCGGCTTCTGCGGGCTCATCTGGCGCACGCACATCCCGCCGCGGCCGCCGCCGCAGCCCACCGCCTCGAAGGCACCCTGCCAGTCCATGAGGTACTTCGCCTCGGTGCCGGTGGCGTTCCTGTCGAAGGAGTCGCTGTACGGCAGCTTCAGCGGGGCCTTGGCCGGGCCGGTGGCGGTGCCCTTGCCCTGTCCGGTCGTGGTGGTCAGGGTGTACATGTGCCCGGGCCGGACGGTCAGGCTGAAGGTGCCGCCGGACGGGGTGATGTCGGTGGCGTGCACGAAGTGGTCGGCCGTGTTGCCGGACCTGACGTCGGTGGACCAGACGTGGACGGTTCCGGTGGACAGCCCTCCGGCGACGTTGAAGTTCAGCGTCTGGTCGCCGCCGGCGTCCATCGTCTCGATGACCGTGGAGTAATCGGAAGTGTTGGGTGACTTCAGCGACACAAAGCTTCCGTTGGCGCGGTTGCCGCCGATGTAGCCGCTGGAGGAGTCGAGGTAGCGCCATCCCGGGGCGGTGAACTGGCTGGTGTGTGCCATCACCCAGGCGTTCTTGCCGATCGAGTAGGCGCCGGACCACGGCTGCGAGGCCAGGGCGAGACCCATCGTGGGGTACGGCAGGTTGGGCGTGAGGGCGGCGACCACCGGCCAGTTGAGGTAGGCGGTCATCCGCCCGTCGATGTACCCGCGGTTGATGCCGCGGGCCACGGCCTGCGCTCCCCCGTTGTAGTCGTCGGAGCCGTTCTCGCTCGCCCACAGGGGCTTGCCGGACGCCAGGGCCGCCGACGGGACCGAGCAGTTGGACTGGGCCGACCGGTAGCCGCAGGGATAGTGCGTGCCGATGGCGCTCACCCCGGCGGCGAACGCCGGGTTGGAGTTGACGTCGTTCGCCACGGCCCAGTCCGAGTCGGCGGCGACGATCTTGACGCTGCCGTAGCCGTTGCTGTTCAGCGCGCCGCGCAGCTGCTGGTACCAGGAGACGTTGTAGCCGCGCTCGTTCCAGCCGCCGAGGTAGTCGATGCTGAGCCCGTGCTTCTTGGCGCAACCGAGCCAGGACAGCGTGTAGTTGACCATGTCGGTGGACCAGAAGTTCCCGCCGCCGATCCAGCCGGGCGCGCCCCAGGCGAGCCCGTACAGCTTGAGGTTCGGGTTGCGTGCCTTGGCCTGCTCCATCAGCCACCATTCGTAGCCGCGGTCGCAGTTGAGGTCGGACCGGGTGTGCTGGTGACTCGGTTCGGCCCCCGAGGTGGAGTTGGTGTCGCCGCCGATCTCCGCCTTGAGCATCTGGAGGGAGGCGCCGTAGCCGGGCCGGAACAGGTAGTCGAGGATCTGGCCGCGCTGGGGCTCGGGGTAGTCGATCAGGAGCCTGCTGTTGCCGCCCCCGCCGCTGATCGCGCCGACGCCGTCGAAGGTCCGGCCGCCGGACGCGCCGTTGATCGTGACGGAGGTGGCGGCCTGGGCCGGCGCGGCGGCCGTGCCGACGATGCCGCCGGCGGTCAGGAGGAGGCCCGCGAGCACGGCCGCTCCGGCGCGCAGGCGCCGTAACGGCCGTCGGAATGCTGACACGGTGGGGTTCCTTTCGCAGGTGGGATGGTCCGTGGCCGGTGGTGGCGGGTCCGGCCGCAGGGTGCGACGGCTGTGCGGTCAGCGGACGAAGAAGTCCTGGTTGGAACCCGGCGTGTTCTTGCACTGCCACTGGTCAAGTCGCCGGCCCGGGTTGCCGCCGGCGCCGTGGACGTCCAGGCACAGACCGCTGTTCCTGTTCCGGAACGCGTAGGAACCGTCGGACTGCCGCACGGGCAGCCACAGGCTGCTCGCCGTCGTGCCGGGAGCCTGCTGGACGATGTTCGGGACGCCCGCCGCCGTGGAACCGCCGGCCACCGCGATGTCCAGGCCGGAGTGCCGGGCCCGCAGCTCGCCGTAGCCGCCCGAGGCGGGCACGAACCGGAACTGCTGGTTGCCCTGCCCATTGCAGGTCCACTGGTCGATCGCGGCACCCGGGTCGACGGAGTCGCCGTACACGTCCATGCACAAGTTGTCGTGCGCCACCACGAGTTGGTGGTATCCGTCCGGGAAGCCCCCGCCGCCGGACGAGGCGGGGGTGAGATACACGGCGAAGGCGTCGTGCGGGCCCTGGAACATGAACGGCACGGTGATCGAGCCACCGGCGGTGCTCACGTCCTGGTCGTACACGGTCTGGGGAGCTGCGAGGGGTGCCTGGTCCGGGATGCGGTGCACGGCGACGTGCACGCTGCCCTCGTTCGTGAGCCAAGGGACGGACGACAGCCCGTTGAAGGCCACGGACGAGGCGCCGGTGTACCCGTCGGAGTCGCCGACGACCGCGACCGCTCGCCTGGCGGAGGCGTCCACGGCGGCCGAGATCGCCGTCGAGCCGATCTGGCCGGAGGTGTCGACGAGGGTCCCGGTCATGTCGGCGTAGTCCCGGAGCGCCCACCAGTTGCCGGTGGGCTGCCAGCTGCCCCCGCTCTGGGTGAGGACGCCGGTCAGGTTCGGCGTGACGCAGCACACCCAGTTGCCGCGCATCGCGTTGGTGTACCCGGACTGTGCGAACCGGGCGAGGTACCAGGCCGTCACCCCGGCGGTCTGCCGGTCGGCGGGCTGGTACTCGTTCGAGGACAGCGGCAGCGGGCCGATGCCCGCCGAGGTCAGGGCGCCGTTCAGAGCGCGCGCGACGGTGACCGGGTCGTCGACGTCGCCCTCGTTGTGATTGGCGATCATGTCCGGCACCGTCCCGGCCGCCTTCACGTGCGCGAGCCAGGTCCGCCATTGCCCCGGGTTGCGTTCCGGGGTGAACGCGAATGACGGGCCCACGATCTGAGCCCCGGGGGCGACACGCCGGATCTCGCGGTAGGCGGTGTCCCACATCTGGAAGTACTGGGCGCTGTTCACACCCCGGGTCCAGAAGGCGGAGATGTCGGGCTCGTTCCAGATGTCGTAGGAGAACGTGAGCCCCGAGGCCTGCAGTGCTCCCACCGTGGAGTCGATGAAGCGCACCCAGTTGGAGCAGTCGCCGTTGTCGCACGGGTACCTCGTGTTCGACGGCTGTCCGCCGTTGGCGCCGTAGATGTCGCTGATCAGCACCTGGTACTGAGCGTGGTAGGGCGGCCGGGTCAGGCGTTTCCCCTGCGCGACGATGGAGTCGAGGTCGGCCCGGGTGGCCGGGCCGTTCTGGTAGCCGTCCCTGATCCAGCCGCCGGAGAACCATCCGCCGCCGCGGAAGGCGTTGATGCCCAGCGGCTGGAGGAACTGGTCCACCGGCTTGCTGCCGTCCTCGCTGATGCCGTAGAGGAACCCCTCCCCCACGCCCGTCGACGGCCCGCGGGTCGACGCCAGGTTCACGCTCAGCGCCTTGCCCTCGGCGGCCTGACTCACGGGCGTCGACAGCAGCGGCAGCACGAGTGCCAGGACGATGCCGGCAACCAGTACCCGAAGACCCCGTCTCACTGTCGTCCTCATGCGCTCCTCCTGCGATGGGGCGTGAAATGAGCTCAGCGGTAGCCGGCCGCGGTGATGCTGGCCTGTACGGCGTTGTCGGTCGCGTCGGAGGGGTAGCCGGCGACGATGGCTCCTTCATAGAAGGTGCCGGCGCTCAGGTTGGCGCCGCCGCCGGGCTTGCAGCAGTCGCCGCCGCTCCCCAGGACGATGGCCCCTTGCTTCTTCATGGGGCTGTATCCGCCGGGAAGTGCGCCGTCCCACAGCGTGGTCAGACCGCCGGACTGCGCGTTGCCGCCCTTGAGGGCGAATCTCGACGTGCCGTTGTTCTTCAGCATCGCCGTCACGAACTTGCTGGTGAACGCCCGCTGGTTGGGGTTCCAGGACTGGCTGCCGCCGGGGTACAGGCCCCACTCGAGATCGGCCTGCACCCAGGGGCCGCTGCCGGCGCACCCGCCGAACCAGCACTGGGTGCCGAAGTTGATCGCGTCCATCGCGCCGGCGGCGTCGGCCTTCCGGGTCGTCTCGCTGTTGCCGTAGTCGAAGCAGCAGCCATTGTTGACGTGGGTGCCGCTGGTCACCATGTACGCCCCTTCGGGTGCGGCACCGGTCGGCACGCCCGTCAGGTGGCCGTCCCGCCAGTAGCTGTTCCCGGGGTTGATGTACAGCGAGTAGGCCTTGGTGCCCCCGGCCGTGAGCGACTCGGAGGTCGCCTTCGCGGGGCTGCTCTGACTCGACCCGGGAACCTGGGCCGATCCCTGGTACCACAGGTCGTTGCCGTGTCCGGACTGGTCGCGTACGACGGTGATCACGCACGAGGTGCCCGCGCAGAACGAGTCCTGCGCCGCCGCGTCGGCGAAGCCGCCGGGCGCCAGCACGCCGATGTCCCTGGTGGCGTTGTCCGAGGAGCGCCTGACCTGGTACAGGGAGCCGTTGTACGAACGCTGCAGTGCCCGCACCGTGCTGTGCGCGGCCACGCACGGCGTGCCGCCCGCGGCGTAGATGTCGCAGGGACCGGACCCGCCGGGCGGAGGCGGGGGCGGAGGCACCGGGGTGCTCCACTTCTGGTTGCTCTGGCCGTTGCAGGCCCACAGGATGACCGCGGTGCCGTTGGCCGTTCCCGCTCCGCTGACGTCCAGGCAGAAACCGGATGCCGCACCGGTGACGGACCCGTCGGAGTTCCGTCGCCACACCTGGGCCGGCCGGCCGTCGCACGCCCGGATGACCACCGGGGCTCCGGGAGTCGTCCGGTTGTCGTAGGCGTCCACGCACCGGGTGCCGCCCATCGTCCTCAGCTCACCCGCCGACGTGAACTCGAAGGCCTGATTGGCCTGGTCGTTGCAGTCCCAGATGTCCAGCGCCGTTCCCGCCGTGTCGACGTTGCCCTTGACATCCAGGCACCGCCCCGACGCCGAGCTCACCAGGGTCGCCGCAGACGCCGCTGACGGCCAGGACGGCGCAGTCGCGAGCAGGATGGCCAGCAGTGCCATGACGCATACGGTGGCGGCCGCCGGTAAGCGTCGTCCGAGAGCCGCGGGGCTCCGGGGCGGGACGAATGAAGGCTGCATTCTGTTCCTTGAATATGTGGGGGAAGGGGACAGAGAGTGCCGTGCCTGTCCGAAGGGGCCAGGACGCTCTGGAGCATCCACAGGGAACCCTCAGACATCCCATGTCGATAGTGATTCCACACGCCTCTCGCGCTGTCAATAGACGTGTCGCCCTACGTCAGAACCCCATCCATCCCATGTATACGCGGGGCTGACCCGCTGTCAGGGCATGGCGAAACCCGCGTCCGGCGACGGCCGCCGTGCCGGGCGCGGGTGGTTCGTTCACCTCACCTGAGGTTCACCGGGTCAGGAGACCGGCAGAGCCGTCCACTGCTGGTTGGCGCCGCCGTTGCAGTCCCACAGGACCAGTTGCGTTCCGTCGGCGGCGGACCCGCCGGGGATGTCGAGGCAGCGGCCGGAGACCGGGTTGCGGTAACCGCCGCTGTACGCCTGCCACTGCTGGTTGGTGCCGCCGTTGCAGTCCCAGACGGCGATTCTCGTTCCGTTGGCGGTACCGCGGCCGGTGGCGTCGAGGCACTTCCCGAGGGCCCGCAGGGTGCCGTCGGAGCGAGCGGACCAGAGCTGGGCGTCGGAGCCGTTGCAGGACCGGATGTCCACCGCGGTCCCGTTGGCGCTGTTGCCGCCGTCGACGTCCAGGCACTTCCCGGCGATCCCCGAGCGCACCTCGCCGCCCGCGGAAGCCGGCGGCTTGATCCAGCCGGCCGCGTCCGCGGCCTGGATTCCGGCGTTGAAGGCGTCCGCCATCTTGCGGTAGCCGGTGTCGTTGGGGTGCAGGGCGTCAGCCAGGTCGGCTCTGGTCAGGGCGCTCATGTCCACCAGGCGTACGTGCTTGCCGGCGGCCTGCGCGGCCTGGACGATCCCGGGGATCCTGGCGTTGAACGCGGGCCGGTTGGCCTCCTCCGTGCCACTGGTGGAGATGATCACGGTGCCGACCAGGACGGTCGCGTCGGGGGCGGCTCTGGTGATCCGGTCGATGAGCGCGCGCAGTCGGTCGGGGGCGGTCGGGATCTGGTAGTTGCCGTTCAGGTCGTTGGTGCCGATCTCCAGAGTGACCACGTTCGGGCGGTACCTGGCCAGCACGGAGTCCGCGATGCCGGTGATCTGGTCGATCCGCCAGCCGGAGTGGCCTTCGTTGTCCGGGTCGGACATGGTGCCGTTTCGACCCGAGCCGACGAAGTCCGGTGCGTGTCCCTCGGCCGCGAGCTGGTTCCGCAGGAAGCTGCGGTAGCCGTTCCCCGACGAGCTGCCGACGCCCCAGGTGATGGAGTTCCCCAACGGCATCAACCGCAGGGCGGTGGGCGCGGCGGCCCGTACGGCTGAGGGCGGCGACTCGGTGCCGGTGGCGGCCGCAGCGGGCAGGGCGGCGCCCAGGCCGAGCGCGGTCGCCAGCGCCGCGACCCAGGGTGCCAGGTACTTCTTCATCAGCGTTCCTCACTGGTGCGGGTCAGTGGGTGGGGGTGAACGAGCACGCGGGCCGGTCAGCGGGGCGTGAAGTCCTGGTTGCTGCCGGCCGTGTTCTTGCAGGGCCACTGGTCGAGCTGCTGGCCGAGGTTGCTGCCGCCGCCGTAGACGTCGAGGCAGAGGCCGCTGTTCTTGTTCTGGAAGGAGTACGAGCCGTCGGACTGCCGCACCGGCAGCCACAGACCGCCGGCCGCTCCGTCCGGGGCCTGCTGCACGATGTCGGGCGTACCGGCGGTCGTGGAGCCGCCCGACACCGCCACGACGTGTCCGGAGTGCTGCGCCCTCAGCTGCCCGTAACCGCCTGAGACCGGCACGAACTCGAACTGCTGGTTGCCCTGTCCGTTGCAGGTCCACTGGTCGATCGCGGCGCCCGCGGCGGTGGAGTTGCCGTACACGTCCAGGCACAGACTGTTGCTGCCGATCACCAGCTGGCGGTAGCCGGTGGGGAAGCCGCCACCGCCGCCCGTCGGCTGGACGCCGGCCTGCTGGATGACCTGCCTGGCGCCCTGCGGCCAGTTGGTGCCGCTGACAAGGACGTTGCCGGTGAGGACGTTGTTGTGCGGCGGACCGGTGGCCACGTAGGTGTTGCCGCCGTTGTACCAGTTGCCGGAGAAGGTGCTGTCGTCGGTGTGGTTGTTCGCGTTGGCGTTGGTGAGCGCCCAGTTGCCGGCGTCCTGCACGACATTGTCGGCCACCCTCAGGTACCGGGAGCCCTCGTCGAGGTACAGCGCGGTGGTGCGGTTGTTGTCGTACATGTAGTTCTCGGAGATCACCGAGCCGGGCATGGCGGACAGGGCGTAGATGCTGCCGCCGTCGTGCATCGCGTTCTTGGTGTCGAAGACCAGGTTGTGGGAGACGGTGTTGTTCTTCAGCGTCGTGGGAGTGCTGTAGACGGGCTGGTAGTTGTACGTGCCCCGGTTGGCGTAGTCCTGGCTGCCGCCGGGGTCGTTCATCCCCCAGCCCCAGCCGATGTCGATCCCGTCGTAGGGCAGGTGGTCGCACTGGTTGTGGGTGATCGTCGCGTTGGTGACGTAGGTGGACAGGATTCCCGCGGTCTCCTTGTAGTCGGTGCCCACCCCGCTGACCCTGTTGTTGCTGATGGTGATGTTCTGGTTGGTCATCTGCGGGTTGCCGGGGTGGTGCGCGTCCGGCTGGATCCCGCCGACCTGGATCCCGCTGCCCGCGATGTCGGTGAACGTGTTGCCGGTGACGGTGACGCCGTTGGCGCCGAGTCCGATGCCGGACGCCGTGGCGACGCCGTCGTTGCCCACGCCCAGTCCGGCCTGCCCGAGTCCGGAGAAGGTGTTTCCGGAGAACGTGATGCCGGTGGCGGCGGAGACCTGTACGGCCGCGGGCATCTGCACCCAGTGGTTGCGGGTGGCCTCGAACTGGGTGCACCCCGACTTGCAGGTGCTCAGCCAGTTGGCGGGCATCGCGAAGGCACCGGTGATGTGCGCGCCGCTCTGCTGGTCCGCGTAGCCGTCGGGTCCGCTCGGGCCGAGCCAGGAGGTTCCCGTGAACCGGATGCCGGTGAACTTCAGGCCGGCCGCCGGTGAGCCGTAGCTGCCGCTGATGCCGAGCAGGCTCTGCAGCCGGGGCAGCTCGACGTCGAGACTGTTCGGGTTCTGCCCCGGCTGGGCCCGGTAGTACAGGTCGCCCGTGGACGAGTCGAGGTACCACTGTCCGGCCTGCTTCAGGAACGCGTAGTTGTTCTCCAGGTACATCGTCCCGCCGGCGAACGGCGCGTTGATGGTGTCGTAGCCCCAGGAGTTGTTGTTCCATGCGGGCTGCTGCATGGTGATCGTTCTGCCGCTGATCGACTTGACCGGCGCATAACGGTCGGTGAAGGAGTTGAGGCTCTCGACTTCCATGTGGCTCTGGTCCGAGAGGCCGGCCAGGTAGTCGAGGGAGGAGTCGGTGATGGTCAGGCCGGTCTGGGTGAAGGTGAAGCCGGCGCGGGGCACCTGGATCGCCGCCCGCGGCGCCTGCTTGCCGTTCACGTACAGCTGACGCGTGTTCACCCCCGTACCGACATGGGCCGACCAGATATTGCTGTTTTGATCATGCACCTGCCAACCCGATACGCGTTGGGCGCCGCTCAGGACCGGCTGCGTCCCGGCCATGGCCTGGTAGGTGACGGTGTGGCCGTTCTGGCCGCTGTCGCCGGATCCGAACGTCAACGGCTTGGACAACCGGTAGGTGCCACCGGCCAGGTGGACCACGACGTCCGTATCCGCCGAGAGCCGGTGCGCGGGCTGCCGCGCCTGCTCGATCGTCGCGAACGGCTGCTCGGCGGTGCCGGTCCCGCCGGGGGCCGCACCCGGATCCACGTACAGGGCGGCGGCACGCGCCTGGCGCTCGGCCGGTACCGCGAACGCGTCCGGGGCTGTGGCCAGGCTCCCGGCCAGTAAGGCGAGCAGAGCTACCGGGGCGGCCCACCGGCCGCGGAGCACTTCGGCTCTCGACATGGTCATCCTTCAGTGATGGCGCGTGAGGGCCCCGCCGCACGGTTCTCGTCCGATCTCCTACCGTGCCGGCGCAACCCGGTCGGGTCGTGCGGTGACGCTGGGGGCCGCGAGATTGCAGAGAGGTTTCGGGGGGAGACGGTGCTCCCGGCTCCGCGGGCTGTCAAGGTCGCGGGACGGTCTGTCGCGAACCTTGTCGCGGAATCGATTCGACGGCTGATTCTGCCGGTCGGAAGCGTTCGGCAGCTCGAAAGGTTTCGCGTGAACGCGCATCGGTTCGCGTCCCGCCGTCCGGTGTCCGGAAGAGGGCGACGCGCACCCGCGCCCGGCTGCGGACCCGTGGTCGCGGGCTATCCTGTCGGCCTCCGGGTGGGTTCTTGGGGGCGGCATGAACATCGGGGAGATCGCTCGGCGCGCCGGCGTGTCACGCAGCACGGTGTCGTACGCGCTCAGCGGCAAGCGACCCGTCGCGAGCAGCACCCGAAGACGGGTCCAGGACGTGATCAACGAGTTGGGATATCACCCCAACGCGACCGCGCGGGCCCTCAAGGAGGGCCGGACCCGGACGATCGGTCTCGTCATCCCGCCGGCCGGCAACAGGCTCACACACATGCAACTGGACTTCGTGGCCAGCGTGGTCGACGCCGCCGCCCGGGTCGACCTGGATGTGCTCCTGTCCCCCTCCGGCGCGGACCACGACCGCTCCTTCGAGCGGTTGGTGTCGGAGAGCCGCGTGGACGGCGTCATCCTGATGGAGATCCGCCTGGAGGACCCTCGCGTGGATCGCCTGCGGGATTCCGGACTGCCCTTCGTCGGCATCGGGCACACGGCCGGCGACCAGCAGATGTCCTGGATCGACGTCGACTACGCCGGCCTGGTCCGGCACTGCGTGCGGCACCTCGCCGATCTGGGGCACCGCCGAGTGGCTCTGATCACGCGTTCCGCCGAACTCGTCGCGGCGGGCTACGGCCCGGCGCGCAGAGCCAGAGAGGGCTTCGAGGCCGCCGTGGCCGAACGCGACCTCGACGGCATCGAAGTGCCGTGCGGGGACGACGCCCGCTCAGGTCAGGAATGCGTCGAGGCACTGCTGCGCAGATGCCCGGACCTCACCGCCGTGACCACCATCAACGAGGCCGCCCTGCCCGGCATCCAGCGCGCGCTGGCGGACACCGGCCTCGACGTGCCGTACGACTTCTCCATCACCGGCGTGGCGGCCAGGACCTGGGCCGAGGACTTCCGCCCGCCGCTCACGGCGGCGGACGTACCGGCCCTGGAAATGGGTGAGAAGGCCGTTGCCCTTCTGGTGGAACGCATCACCGCGCCGGACGCCCCGCCACGGCACATCCTGTTGACCCCACCGATCTCGCTGCGCTCCAGCACAGCCGCCGCACGCACCGGCCGGCAGGCGTCACCCGACCGCGGGGCGCGCTGAGCCGTACGGGCACCGCGATCCCGTCCGCAGGACGCCCTGCTCCCCTCGTGGCGCCGGGCGGCCGGCCAGTCCCAGGGACCCCATCGGTCGGGGGTGGAGCCAGGATGATCCTGGCTCCACCTCATGGTGCCGGCGTGTCACTGGAACTGTGCGAAGAACCTCCAGACCCCATCAGGTGCGGGTCCAGCGCTGGTTACTGCCGTTCGAGCAGGAGTACAGCTGGATCAGGGTGCCGTTGGCGGTGCCGCTCCCGACGGCGTCGAGGCAGAGGCCGGACTGGACGCCGACGATGGATCCGTCGGAGTTGAGGCGCCATTTCTGGTTGTCGCCGCCCCAGCAGGCGTAGATCTGGACCTTGACGCCGTTGCCGGTGCCGGCGGCGTCCAGGCACTTGTCGCCGTAGACCCTGAGCTCGCCGGCGGCGGTGTACGTCCACTGCTGGTTGGCGCCGTTGTGGCAGTCCCACAGATTGAGCTGCGTGCCGCCGGTGGTACTGGTGCCGGGCACGTCCAGGCAGCGGCCCGAACCGACGCCCCTGACCGGTCCGGAGTCCGAAGGCGTGGGGGGATTCGGGGTGGAGCCGCCGTTGAGGGCGTTGAGGACGGCGGTGTAGGCGGGCTTCTTGCTTCCGTTGCCGTTGAACAGCAGCGGCGTCTGCTCCGACCGCCAGGAGTCGGTGTCGCGCACACCCCAGACGGTGATGCCGAGGCAGCGCGAGACGGCCAGGCAGTCGTTGGTCACGTTGGCGTAGGTCGTGGCCGAGGCGCCCTGGATGTCGAGCTCGGTGATGGCCACATCGACGCCGAGGGCCGCGAAGCTCTGCAGGGTGGTGCGGAAGTTGCTGTTGTACGGGCTGTCGTTGTTGAAGTGCGACTGGAAGCCGACGCAGTCGATCGGCACGCCGCGCTGCTTGAAGTCGCGGACCATGTTGTACACGCCCTGGGTCTTGGCCCAGGTCCAGTTCTCGATGTTGTAGTCGTTGTAGCAGAGCTTGGCGGCCGGGTCGGCGGCGCGCGCGGTGCGGAAGGCGACCTCGATCCAGTCGTTGCCGGTGCGCTGCAGGTTGGAGTCGCGCCGACCTCCTGAATTGCCGTCGGCGAAGGCCTCGTTCACGACATCCCACTGGGCGATCTTGCCCTTGTAGTGGGCCATCACGCCGTTGATGTGGTTGATCATCGCCTGGCGCAGTGTGCTGCCGCTGAGGCTCTGCATCCAGCCGGGCTGCTGGGAGTGCCAGGCCAGAGTGTGGCCGCGCACCTGCTTGCCGTTCTGCACCGCCCAGTTGTAGACACGGTCGCCGGCGCTGAAGTTGAACTGGCCCCGCTGCGGTTCGGTGGCGTCGATCTTCATCTCGTTCTCGGCCGTCACCGAGTTGAACTCACGGCTCGCGATCGTCGTGTACGCCGAGTCGCCCAGCCTGCCCGAGGCGATAGCGGTGCCGAAGTAGCGGCCGCTCTGCGCCGCCGCGGCGCCGAGCGTGTTCTCGGCGGCGTGTGCGGTCGGCGGCGCGACCAGGGCGGCGACCACTCCGAGGACACCGACGACCAGCGCCCACAGCAGGCCGCGGACCTTCCTGACAACGGGTCTGGCAAGGGCATACGAACCCATGAATGTGCCTCCAGGGTAGGCGTCGAAGAAGGACTGAAACGCGGCGGCCAGCACACGGTCCGCCGCATCGCGAGGGAATGCGTCGCCGCTCCCCCTCGCGGACGGACGGGGCGGTCCGAACCCCGGGCAGCTCGGAACCACCGGACACCGCGCTCAGGGGACGGGGACGCTCTCGACCGGCACGGACGGCACGCGGCCGGTCGTCGGGTGACGTACGGCGGGTGGAACGTGAAGGGGTCACGGGCTTTGGTGTGCGGATCTGTCGTGCAGCTGTGCCTGGATCTGCTCTGCAGCACTGAATCGGTTCGACGGCGCGAACTATGAGCGGCTCCTCAGCCAGGGATGATTGAGGCATTGACGATGCGACGTCAATACTCACCGCAGAAGAAGTTTCGGTCCCTCGACCGAAACTTCCGGGACCCCGGCAAGCCGAGTGGCGAACCCAGGGCACCGCCGTCGACAGCTGCCGCCGGGCCGGGGCCGCGTTGCCGGCCGGTTCGACAGCTTGCCCGTCCCGAAAAGAGGCGCTGTTTGTGGACAGATCGGTGACAGGCCTTGACCAGAGGGCCCATCATTTCTAGCTTGTGGCGTCAAAGCTTCCGGGAGGTTTTCGAATGTTTCGAGATCCCCCCTCCTCTTCCCGGAACGTCAGCTCCGTCGTTCACCGGGGTCACCTCACCCCGCCCCCCACAAAGGAGGCGCCCTCTTATGTGGTTTCGCCACCCACCACCGGTCCGCATGAGGCGATTACTCGCCGTTCTCGCGCCTTTGCTGCTCGTATCCACCTTCCTCGGCGCCCAGCCCGCCGCCGCGGCGACCGTGGACCCCAACGCCTCGTATGTGCTGGTCAACCGCAACAGCGGCAAGGCCCTGGATGTGTACAACATGGCGACCGGCGACGGCGCCCGCATCACTCAGTGGACCAGGAACGATCAGAACCAGCAGCAGTGGCGGTTCGTCGATTCCGGGGGCGGCTACTACCGCATCGTGTCCCGCCACTCAGGCAAGGTCCTGGACGTCCAGAACAGGTCCACCGCGAACGGGGGCCCGATCGTCCAGTGGGCCGACCTGAACGGCGCCAACCAGCAGTGGCGGCTGTCCGACAGCTCGGACGGCTACGTGCGGCTCGTCTCGCGCCACAGCAACAAAGCCCTCGAAGTACAAGGCGCCTCCACCGCCGACAACGCGAACATCGTCCAGTACGACGACTGGGGCGGCACCAACCAGCAGTGGCAGCTCGTCAAGGTCGGCGCCGACACCCCCGGCCCGTGCGATCTTCCGTCGACGTACCGCTGGACATCGACGGGCGCGCTGGCACAGCCCAAGCCGGGATGGGTCTCACTCAAGGACTTCACCGTCGTCCCCTACAACGGCAGGCAACTCGTCTACGCCACGACGCACGACACGGGGACGCGTTGGGGTTCCATGAACTTCGGCCTGTTCACCAACTGGTCGGAGATGGCCTCAGCCGGCCAGAACACGATGTCGGCCTCCACCGTCGCGCCCACGCTCTTCTACTTCGCACCGAAGAACATCTGGGTGCTCGCCTACCAGTGGGGCGGGACCGCCTTCTCCTACCGGACGTCGAGCGACCCCACCAACCCCAATGGCTGGTCGGCCCAGCAGGTGCTCTTCTCCGGAGGCATCTCCGACTCCGGGACAGGACCGATCGACCAGACGCTCATCGGTGACGGGACGAACATGTACCTGTTCTTCGCCGGTGACAACGGCAAGATCTACCGGGCCAGCATGCCGATCGGGAACTTCCCGGGCAGCTTCGGGTCGACCTCGACCGTGGTCATGAGCGATTCGACGAACAACCTGTTCGAAGCCCCGCAGGTCTACAAGCTGCAGGGCCAGAACCGCTACCTCATGATCGTCGAGGCGATCGGCGCGCAGGGCCACCGTTACTTCCGCTCCTTCACGGCCACCAGTCTGAACGGCTCATGGACACCCCAGGCCACGACCGAGAGCAACCCCTTCGCCGGCAAGGCCAACAGCGGCGCCACCTGGACCAACGACATCAGCCACGGCGAACTGATCCGCACCAGCCCCGACCAGACCATGACCGTCGATCCCTGCAATCTGCAGTTGCTCTACCAGGGCCGCAGCCCCGACTCCGGCGGCGACTACGGCCTCCTGCCCTACCGCCCGGGTCTGCTGACACGGCAGCGCTGACGGCGTGACACGAGTTCGGCTTCGGTAGGGAGCCGACCCGGGCGGGCTCCGCGCAAGGCCGAGCCCGCCCGGGTCGGCAGACTTCTCGACTGGGGTTGGGCATCCCGGTCGGGTTGCGGTTCGGAATCCGGCGTCGACATCAGCCTTCTGGTTCTCTACGAGCTCGTCTCCGGGAGGCGGGGACGCTCGCTGATCATCAGGGAAAACTGGTGGACGCCGTCGGGATACTGCCGTCATGGCCGTCACTCAGCAACTCGCCCGCGTCCCGGCGGAGTATCTCGCCTCCTGTCGCCAGTCAGCAGACGCATCGCCGGACGGAGATCCTCTCTGGGATCCACCGTCGACGGATGTCCTGGACCTGGACTGGGCGCCGTTCCTGGTCGAACGGGTCTGCGAGCTGGGAGGTCTCGACGACGTCCGTCGGAGTGCTCTCCGGCAGGCTCTCGACGGCGACACTGCCATCGACCTCGGCTTCCTCAACACCCATCCGCATGCCATCGGCTCCTTCGGGCCGGCCCCCACGGCCCTCTCAGCGGCTCAAGTGGCTCGCGCCGCGGAACTGCTCGGGCAGATCGACTTTCCGGCTCTTCTGGACGCCCTGCCGACAGACGAAGCAGAAGCCGCTTCCTTGATCGGCAGCGGAGCGGACAAAATCGTCGGTGGCCCGAAGAAGTACGTGCTGAGGCACTTCACCGCCCTGCGCGAGTTCTACCGCGGTGCCTCCCGACGGCAGCTTCTCGTCGTGCTCTGGTGGGACTGACACGGACTGCCTCACCGCCGGCTCGACCGGTCCGGCCCGCCCGAGGGCGAACGGATACAGTGCGCGGGACGGCAGACTCGTCAGGGAGGGCAAGCGTGACCGACACCAGCAGCACCCGGCCCGGCGAGGGTGAGACGCAAGCGCTGCGGAAGAGCCGACTGCACCGCCTGATGCGCTACATCCCCCTGATCGCCCCCGTCCTGCTGTGGGCCGTGCCCTGCTGGGTGCTCCTGCACTCCGGCCAGCACTGGCCGCTCCCCGTCACTCTGACCGGCACAGCCCTGTTCGCACTGGGCCTCGTCGGTATGCCGTTCGCGATGGCGCGCGGCCACGGCCGGCGCCAGCAGGACCGGGACGCGATCATCGGCGACACCCTGCTCGGCACCAGTTGGATCCTGTTCACCTGGTCCGTTCTGCTCGGCGTCTTCCTGCGGCTCGCCCTGACCGTGGCCGGCGTCGGCGAAAGCCAGGACCGGGCCCGGATCGTCACCTGGGCCGTCCTCGGCGTGACCGCCGTGTTGCTCGCATGGGGGTACGCCGAGGCCCGCCGCGTGCCACGCGTGCGCCGGCTCGACGTGCGACTCCCGCGGCTGGGCCCCGGGTTGGACGGCCTCCGCGTCGTCCTCATCACCGACACCCACTACGGCCCACTCGACCGCGCCCGCTGGTCGGCACGGGTGTGCGAGACGGTGAACACCCTGGAAGCCGACCTGGTCTGCCACACCGGCGACATCGCGGACGGGACGGCCGAACGACGCCGGGCCCAGGCCGCCCCACTCGGTACCGTGCGGGCGACCCGGGCCCGGGTGTACGTCACCGGCAACCACGAGTACTACAGCGAGGCCCAGGGCTGGGTCGACCTGATGGACGAGCTGGGCTGGGAGCCGCTGCGCAACCGCCATCTGCTGCTGGAACGCGGAGGCGACACCCTCGTGGTCGCCGGCGTGGACGACGTCACCGCCGAGTCCTCCGGCCTGGCAGGTCACCGCGCCCACCTCGCCGGAGCGTTGCACGGCGTCGACCCCGACCTGCCCGTCCTGCTCCTGGCGCACCAGCCCAAGTTCGTCGACCGGGCGGCAGCCGCCGGCGTCGACCTCCAGCTCTCCGGTCACACCCACGGCGGCCAGATCTGGCCTTTCCACCACCTGGTCCGCATCGACCAGCCCGTCGTCGCGGGCCTGAGCCGACACGGCGCCCGCACCCTCCTCTTCACCAGCCGCGGCACCGGCTTCTGGGGCCCGCCGTTCCGCGTCTTCGCCCCCAGCGAGATCACCCTGCTCGTGCTCCGCACGCAGCTGCCCACCTCGCCGTAGCGCCAGGTGTGCCACGCAAGTGGCCGGGCAGGGACGGAAGTCGGTAGAGGCCTTGTCAGCCGCTCTGTTACGGTCCTGTCGCCGGCCGCGGGACTCCGGTGCGACTTCCGGAACCTGCCTATGAAGCAATGATTCGCAGCTCGTGCCCCCATTCCCCGGCCGGCATCGCACGCGTGAGGAAGATTCGGATGGATTCGTACGGGGACCTCGTCGCGGCTGAGGACGTGCTGCTCTTCGTCAACGCGGCGATCACCTCCACCGGCCAGCGTGAGTTCCACAGCGACGCGGACGAGCAGCGGCTGTCCTTGGATTTTCTCCACGCGTACATGCTGGGCAACTACCGCGACCTCTACGCCGGAGTCCTTGCCCTCGACATCAACGACCACAACGCGGGCCTCATCATCCGGCGTCTGCTGGAGACCGCCCATGAGGCCACCGCCGGCCAGCGTCGCAGCGAGGGCCGTCTGATCGCGGCCCGTCTGGCGACGCTGCCGCCGCAACGCGTGTACCGGCTGTTCGACGCACTGCGCCGGGCCAGGGTGAACAACCGCCGCACCCGCGCGATCATGCGTGACTGGCTGTCCGCCCGCCCGGACCTGGCGTTCGACGCCGTGAAGTACCGCAGCGGGCTCAAGCGGGCGCTTCGCCACGCCCATCTGGCCCCCGCCGCCGAGGAGTTGGGACCGTTCGTCTTCGCGCCGCTGACCCGCACGCGCTATGCGACACCCCTCCTGGAGACATGGCGCCGCGCGCACTACGAGAAGGCTGCGCTGTACGAGCTGCCCTTCACGGCCGCCGAGGGCTTCGCCGCCCAGCACGGCATCCCCCGGGACGTCTTCCTGCAGCGCATGGCTCCCCGCATGACCCGGCTGGAGACGCTGCGGCTGCAGGAGTCCGCGCACCAGCGCGGGGCCACAGGTGTACAAGCGGACCTGACCCGGATGCCCCTGACCAGGCTGGCCGCCTATGTGCTGTCGCTGCCGGTCGCGGACCGCCTGCGCCGACGCCATGAGCTCACCCACGCTCTGGAGTCGGCCGCGGCTCGGGTGGCCGGCTCACACAGAGGGAGCTGGGGCAAGGTCACCGCCGTCCTCGACGACAGCTTCTCCGCCTCCGGCTCGGCCCCCAAGCGTCGTCGACCGCTGGCCGTTGCCCTTGCCTGCCACTATCTGCTCGCAGCCCTCGCCGACGACTACACCGCGCTGTGGACATCGGGGCGGACCGACGCCCTGCTGACCCATCCGAACGGGCCCACGCCGCTGGGGCGGCGGATCCTCGACGCGCTGGACACCGCCCCGTCCAGGCTGGTGATCGTCTCCGACGGATGGGACAACGCACCCCCCGGCCTGGCGGGCGAAGTGCTGCGCATCTGGCGGACCCGGCTCGACCCCGAGCGTCGCACCAGCGTCGTGCACGTCAACCCCGTCCATGACGCGGCCGACTTCGACGTGCGCCGACTGTCCGCGACGGTGCCCACCGCGGGCATCCGTGACGCCGAGGACCTTCCCGCTCTTGTGGAACTCGCCCAGTTCACGGAAGGCCGGACGGGTCTGGCCGAACTGATCACTTACATGGACACCCGTGCGGCCCGCATGCTGAGCGGCCACGACCACGAGCAGGCGCGATGACCACGCTGGACCTGACCGGACTGGAAACGCGCCCCTCCCAGGTCTGGGGCGCCGTCCGCCTGGTGCCGCTCGTGCGCGACGAACCTCTCCACGATCTCCGTCTGCGCCCGGAGCTCTACGGCGACGTGGCAGGTCTGGTCGAGGTCGGCCCACGCCACGCCTACGTCTCCTACATCCCGCACGGATTCGTCGCCACGTGGACCGACGACGGTACGCCGGCAGCCGCCTACGGCACTCAGATGTCCGCCGGCGGCAACGAGGCTCCCGCTGCCACGATGCGCCTGCGTTTCCACCGCAGAATGGCCCGTCGGCAGGCCAAGGACCGGCTGCGGTTCCTCCCCGTGCACCTGGCGCTGGAGGGTTACCTGGCACTGCACTTCGGCGGACCGTCGATCGCCTGGGAGGAGTGGTCGCAGCGGGCGATCCGCCAAGGGCTCTCCCCTCGCGTCGAAGAAGCGTACGTGGGCGCCGAAGTACACGGACTCGGCGACGCACTGCGCGTCTTCGAGATCCACCCCGGCCAGTGCGGCGTGATGCTCTACGTCGCCGACGCACTCGCGGCCGTGTTCGCGGTCCCGCATCCCGACGACTACCGCGCGCTCCACCCGACCCTCCTGCAGGATCTGTACGGCGAACTGATCCACCACTACGCCACGCTGATGCCGCCGGTGCAGGAGTTCCGGGCGCGCATCCCCGACGCGCGGATCCGCTCCCTGGCCCACCTGCGCAGGGCAGTCGCCGACCAGGAACGCGCCTGGACGCGTTTTCACGACACGACCATGGCCACCGGCCTGCTGGAGCACGCGTACACCTGGCAGACGGTCCACCGGATGGAACGCTTCACCCTCTCCCGCTTCCTGCCGACGTTCCGTCCCAAGCAGGAGAACCACATCGGTGAGGCCATCACCGACGACAGGGGCAGGATCGCCTACCTCAAGACGTTCCGGCTGTCGGAGAACCAGGTCCGTCGCGGCCACCTTCTCAGCCGGCTGGCGGCCAAGGACTGGCATCCGGCGGACACCGCAGCCGACTTGGGCATCGACGAGGCCCAACTGGGCCTGCGGCTGGAGTCCGCGGGCTTCGGCTTCCTGCTCCGCCAGGACGTCCTGGACGCATACCGCAAGCGGGAGCGGACCCGGTCGCGCTGATGGGTCCTCAAGTGAGTTGTGCGACAGTGCCGTTGCCGCCCAATCGATCCCGTGCGGCAGCAGTGCCCGGCATCCGATGTCAGGACTTCGCGCCGGGGGAAGGGGCGGTCCGGGAGCGGAAGGTGCGGCGGTAGGTGTCCGGGGGCACGCCGAGGGTGCGGTTGAAGTGCCGGCGCAGGGTCGTGGCCGTGCCCATGCCGGTGGCCGCGGCGATGGCGTCGATGCTCTCGTCGGTCTTCTCCAGCAGTTCCTGGGCGTGGCGGATGCGTTGGGTCAGCAGCCATTGCAGGGGCGTGGTTCCGGTCGCCGCCTGGAAGTGGCGGCCCAGGTGACGTGAGCTCATCCGTGCGTGGCGGGCCAGGTCCTCCACGGTCAGCGGCTGGTCGAGCCGTTCGATGATCCAGGGGAGCAGGGCGGCGAGCGGGTGGTCGTCCTGGGTGGGCACCGGGGCGGTGACGAACTGGGCCTGGCCGCCGGCTCGGTGCGGTGGTACGACGAGGCGGCGGGCGACGGCGTTGGCGATCGACGAGCCGTGGTCGAGGCGGACGAGGTGCAGGCAGAGGTCGAGTGCGGCGGCCTTGCCCGCTGAGGTGAGCACGCTGCCGTTGTCCACGTAGAGGACGTCCGGGTCGACCTCCACGTCGGGGTGGCGCGCGGCCAGGACGTCGGTGTGCGCCCAATGGGTGGTGGCGCGCCTGCCGTTCAGCAGACCCGCGGCGGCCAGCACGAACGCACCCGTGCACAGGGAGACCACGCGGGCGCCCGCGTCGTGGGCCGCGCGCACCGCCTTGACCAGTTCGACGGGCGGGGCCACGTCGACGTCGGCCCAGCCGGGGACGATCACGGTGTCGGCGCCCCGGAGCCGGTCGAGGCCGTGGTCGGGCTCCAGCCGGAACCGGCCGAACCGCACCGTGCCCGGCCCGCAGACGGAGACGTCGTACCAGGGGACGGTGACTCCGGCCGGGGCGGAGCCGAAGACTTCGTGCGCCACGGACAGTTCGAAGTGCAGCATCCCGTCGGTGACGGCCAGCGCGACAGTTTTCATGTCCGGAATTGTATGGGGCATGTCGTTCCAGACACTCACGGTTGCGTCTTCGAACCCGCCAAGATCGTCGCAGTGGATCGGTTCGAGCACAGGGGAGACGTCATGGCGACGGGGCAGACGGTGACGGTGTACGGCGCGTACGGGCACACCGGACGGTTCGTGGTGGCACATCTTCGGGAGCGCGGGTTCGTCCCGGTGCTGTCCGGCCGCGACGCCCGCAAGCTGAAAGGGCTGGCGGACGAGTACCCCGGGGTCGAGGTCCGCCCTGCTTCGGTCGACGACCCGGCGTCCCTCGACCGCGCGCTGGCGGGTGCGGCAGCCGTCATCAACTGTGCGGGTCCCTTCGCCACGACGGCCGCCCCGGTGATCGAGGCGGCCCTTCGTGCGGGGATCCCGTACGTCGATGTGGCGGCCGAGATCGAGGCCAACGCCGACACGTTCGCGCAGTTCGCGGACCGTGCCCGCGCCGCGGGGACGGCGATCGTGCCCGCGATGGCCTTCTACGGCGGTCTCGGCGACCTGCTGGCCACCGCGGCGATGGGCGACTGGACCGAGGCGGACGAGGTCCACATCGCGTACGGGCTGAACGGCTGGGCGCCCACGGACGGGACGCGCGCCGCAGGCAAGGTCTCCGTCGAGCGCCGCAACGGCCGCCGTGTCCGTTTCACGAAGGGGCGGCTGGAGTACCACAACGACGACCTGCCCACCCTTCAGTGGCCTTTCCCCGACCCGCTGGGGCCCCGAGACGTCATCGGCGAGTTCACCATGGCCGACGTCGTCACCGTCCCCAGCCATCTGCCCATCGCCGAAGTGCGCACCTACATGACGACCGAAGCGGCCAGGGGCGTATCGGCCCCGGACACGCCGACTCCCACCGCGGTCGACGAACACGGGCGGTCCGCGCAGACCTTCCTCGTCGACGTCGTCGTGCGCCTGGGCGTCAGGGAACGGCGCGCCGTGGCCGGCGGGCAGGACATCTATGCCGTCACCGCACCCCTCGCGGTCGAAGCGGTCGACCGCATCCTCACGGGCCGGACGAGGACCGTCGGCGTCGCCTCCGCCGGCGAGATGTTCGACGCGACCGACTTCCTCCGCGCGCTGTCCCCGCACATCGCCTTGAAGCCGGCGCCCTAGGTGTATTGATCATGAGCGTTGTTGACAGTCGCGGTCGTTCGACCGGTCAGCCGTACATCGCCGCGTGACAGAAGGCCGCGAGCGCGCCGTCGATGGGGTGGGGCTGTGGCATGCCCGAGGGGTCGAGCCTGTTCCACCTCTGCAGGTTCACGGCGACGGCCATCTGCCGCTCGCCGTCGGCGCGGATCGTGGCCAGCGTGGTTACGCCGTATGCCTCGTCGAGGAACTCCTTGCCATGGAGGTTCCGTCACGCCACCGCGCCGGGCCGTGCACCGTCCCCCACGGGCGCTGTACAAGGTCACGCCTCGCCGCGTTGCCCCTTGGCGATGGCCACGAGGTCGGAGTAGCGCACGACTGATCCGCTCGCGCCCCAGGTGCCGTCGGGCTGCTCGTGCACCAGGACCCACACCCGCGACGCGTCGGACTCGGCAAGCCCGGCGGCGGACAGCACGGTCTCGGTGGAGTGCTTCACCAGGTCGGCCTTGCCCTGCTCCGACAATGCGCCCAGGGGGACCGTGACGTCGATGAGGAAGCGGGGGGCGTCGTCCTCGGCGGTGGTCTGCGCTCCTTCGGGCAGTTCGACGAGGTAGCTCCACAGCTGGGCGCGGAAGAACGACGTGTCGGGCGCTCCTTCCGCACGCAGCAGGACGCCGGCGAGGTCACGCTGGACGGTCTTGCGCCCTTCCTCCGTGAGGCAGCCGGACGGAACGGTGAGCCGGATCATCGACATGCCGAAGTCTCCTTTGTCCGCCGCACGCACCATCGTTGTACGAACGGCCACGTTGCGCCGTCGCGCGGCAGAATCGTAGCGCTTTCAACTTCCCTGCCGGCGGGGGCTGCCGCGGTGGAGCGGTCACGACAGAGGCCCGGTCAGGGGGAGCCGAAACCCTGTGGAGCCCAACCTGCGTGGCGTGGAATGCTCTTGGGCGACTGCTGACGGAAGGGAAGGTTGAGAAGGTGTACGTCCCGTCATCTGCACGGCCTCTCGACGATGACGAGCGTGAGCTCGTGGAACTGGCACGCCGCACCATCGACGCGCAGACCGATGCCGGGCCGAACGAAGACGGGATCCACACGATGGGCGCCGCGGTCATGGCCGCCGACTACCGGATGTTCGCCGGCGTGAACCTTTACCACTTCACCGGCGGACCCTGCGCCGAACTCGTGGCTCTGGGAGCCGCGCGAGCCCAGGGCGCCCGCCAGATGCGCTGCATCGTCGCCGTGGGAAACCACGGGCGCGGGGTCATCGGCCCGTGCGGGCGCGATCGGCAGGTGTTCGTGGACTACTACCCCACCATGCGCGTCATCGTGCCCACGCCTGAGGGGCTCAGGTCCGTTCTCGCCGCCGACCTGATGCCGCTGGTTCAGCGATGGACCCCGGAGGCGGGCATGAACGGTCTCGACCCGTCTCTCTACCAAGACCCCGAGACAGCAGGTCCGCCGATCATTCGGTTCAACCCCCGCTACCTCGACGTCGTCCGCTCAGGCGCCAAGACCAAGACCACCCGCTTCCGTGACCCGGCCCGGCTCGGGCCGGCACGGCTGGTGTTCGAGAGCGACCCCGAAGTCGTCCTGTCGGCAGAGGTGACCGACATCAGGCACTGCCCGGTCAGCGACCTCACCGACCAGGACGCCCAAGCCGAGGGCCTGACGACCGCAGCCGAGCTCCGGGACGTCCTCAAGGGCCACTACCCGGATCTGGCGGGAACCGACGAAGTCGACGTCATCACCTTCCAGGTCAACGATCAGACGGGCGCTGCCTGAATCCGTCCGTGGAAGGCTATGAGGCCGACTGGGGCGGGCGTCACCCGGGCGGTGGAACCTGCGGCTCGAAATACACGCCTTTGCGGGTCAACGGCGCAAGGCTGTCTCTGTCGGTCGTCGACACGGCGGCCGCTTCGCACCGCGTACCCCCACGGCCTGATGGAGCTGAGATGTCCCACGTGCCCAGCGATCTCAAGTACACCGACGAACACGAGTGGGTCCGCACCGAGGGCGGGACCGTCACCGTCGGCATCACCGATCACGCCCAGAAGACCCTCGGCGACATCGTCTTCTTCGATCTGCCCTCCGTCGGCAAGGTGGTCGAGGCGGGGGACCCCGTCGGCACCGTGGAGTCGGTCAAGGCGGCTTCCGACCTGTTCAGCCCGGTCGGCGGGGAGATCGTCGCGGTCAACGAGGATGCCGTGGACAATCCCGAGGAGGTCAACAGCGACCCGTACGGGACGTGGCTCTACAAGATCAAGGCCACTCCGGGCCCCTTCGAGAACCTGCTCGACGCCAAGGCGTACCAGAAGCTCGTCGGCGGGGAGTGACCCCCCCGCGGTGTCCGCGTCCGGCGGCCGGCGCCTCTCAGCGCCGGCCGCCCCAGGCGCAGCCCGCCGTCCGGAGCTGCCGTCGAGGTCCGTTCGGCTCCAGGGTCAGCGGATCGTCGTGCCGTCGGGCTCGTCGAACAGGCCGAGTTCGTCCCGTGTCGGCAGGCCCTCCCAGTCGCCGCGGGTGGCGACGGCGAACGCCGCGGTGGTGACGGCGCGGTGCAGACGGGCGGGGACGTCCGCTCCGTCGAGGAGGGCGGACAGGTATCCGGCGACGAAGGCGTCGCCGGCGCCGACCAGGTCGACCGCGTCGACCCGGCGGGCCTCGCGGTGGGTCGGCCCGTCAGCGGTGTAGGCGGTCGCGCCGCGTGCGCCACGCTTGAGGACCACCTCGCCGACGCCTTCGGCCAGAACACCGCGCACCGCCGCCGCCTCGTCCGCTCCCGCGCGGGCCGGCACCAGCGGCAGTTCGTCCTCGGAGGCGATGAGGAGATCGATACGGGCCAGCAGCGGCCGGAGCGCCGCTCGGGCGTGGTCGGCGGTCCACAGCCGGGAGCGGTGGTTGACGTCGAGGCATACGGTGATGCCGGCGTCGTGGGCGGCGATGGCGGCTGCCAGGACTGCCTCGGCCGCCGACGCGCTGAGCGCCGGTGTGATGCCGGTGAGGTGCAGAAGGCGGGTTCCGGGGGTCAGCGCCGGCAGTACGTCGGCCGGTGAGAGGGCCGAACCGGCGGAGCCGGAGCGGTAGTAGCTGACGCGGGTGAGGGTGCCCAGGCGGGGTTCGGTCAGCAGAAGTCCCGTGGGGCGGCCGGTGTCGTCGGTGATCGCGTGGCCGGTGTCGACCCCCTCGGCGCGCAGCGTGCGCAGTACCAGGGCGCCGAGTTCGTCCGCGCCGACCCGGCCGGCCCAGCGCACCCGGTGTCCGAGCCGGGCGAGGCCGATGGCGACGTTGGACTCGGCTCCGGCCACGGACAGGCCGAGGCTGCCGCCGAGTCGCAGCGCGCCCTGCGCGCGGAGCGCCGCCATCGTCTCGCCGAAGGTCACCACCTCGGGCGGGGCCTGGGTCTCCGGCGCGGTCATGCCCCCTCCCCCGCGACCGCCCTGCGGAACTCCGCTGCACGGGCACGGAGTTGCTCCAGGTCGCCGCCGTCGGCCGCGTCCCCGACGAGGGGTGAGCCGACGCCGACGGCGATGGCGCCGTGGGCCAGGTGGTCGCGGGCGGCCGAGGCGTCCACTCCACCGACGGGCACGAAGGGCACCTCGGGGAAGGGGTCGCGCAGGGCCCGTAGATAGCGGGGGCCGCCGAGGACGCCGGGGAAGAGTTTGATCGCGGCCGCGCCCCGGGCGAGGGCGAGTTCGATCTCGGTCGGTGTCAGGGCTCCCATCAGCACGGGCACGCCGTAGGGCTCCAGTCCGTCGACCAACGCCGGGGTGACGAGGTACGACGCGCCGGCCTCGACGGCGTGGGCCGCGTCCGCCGCCGAGCGCACGGTACCGGCGCCGAGGAGGGCGTCGGGGCCCAGTTCGGCGCGGGCCCGCCGGATCACCGTGAGGGCGTCGGCCGTGGTCAGCGAGACCTCGACGGCCGCGATGCCCTCCTCGGTGAGGGTGCGTACGGTGCGCAGGGCCGCGGCGGGGTCCTTGCCCCGCACGATCGCGAGCAGGCGGTGGGTTCGGAGCGATTCCACCAGGTTCATGGGAGCGGGTTCCCCTCGGAGGTGGCTCGGGTGTGCGGGTCGGGGGCAGGGCCGGCGGTGGTCGTCATTCGGTGAACGCCCCGCCGGGCGGCGTGACCGGGTCGCACGGTGGTCACCATTCGGTGAACGCCCCGTCCGGGCCGCGCCAGACGGGGTTGCGCCAGCGGTGTCCGGTCTCGGCGGCGTGGCGTACCGCCTGCTCGTCGATGTCGACCCCGAGGCCGGGGCGGGACCCGGCCACGGCGTGTCCGTCCTGGAAGCGGAAGGGCTCGGGGTCCATCACGTACTCCAGCAGGTCGCACTGCCGGTTGTAGTGGATGCCCATGCTCTGCTCCTGGATGAGGAAGTTCGGCACGGAGAAGGCGATCTGCAGGCTGGCGGCCAGCGCGACGGGGCCGAGGGGGCAGTGCGGGGCCAGTGCGACGCCGTACGTCTCCGCCATGGCGGCGATGCGGCGGACCTCGGAGATGCCGCCGGCGTGCGAGACGTCGGGCTGGGCCACGGCGATGCCGCTGGCCATCACCTCGCGGAAGTCCCAGCGGGAGTAAAGGCGTTCACCGGTCGCGAGCGGGATGTTGGTGGACTCCACCAGGCTGCGCAGATGGCCCGAGTGTTCCGGTGCGACGGGTTCCTCGACGAACAGGGGGTGCAGCGGTTCCAGCAGGGGCAGCAGCCGGCGGGACATGGCGGGAGAGGCCCGGCCGTGGAAGTCGACGGCGATGTCCCGTTCGTCGCCCAGGACTTCGCGGACGGCCGCGACCCGCTCCAGCACCTCGGCGGTGCGGGCCGGGGTGTCGACGGGGGCGAGTTCGGCCGAGCCGTTCATCTTGACGGCGGTGAAGCCCGCCTTCATCTGCTCCCCGGCCAGCGCCGCGACATCGCCGGGCCGGTCCCCGCCGATCCAGGCGTACATCCGGACGCGGTCGCGTACGGGGCCGCCGAGGAGACGGTGGACGGGGACGCCGTAGGTCTTGCCGGCGATGTCCCACAGGGCCTGGTCGATGCCGGCGACGGCGCTGGACAGGATGGGGCCGCCCCGGTAGAAGCCGCCCTTGGTGAGCACCTGCCAGTGGTCCTCGATGCGCAGCGGGTCCCGGCCGACGAGGTGGTCGGCCAGTTCGTGGACCGCCGCGCGTACGGTCTCGGCGCGGCCCTCGATCACGGGCTCGCCCCAGCCGATGACGCCCTCGTCGGTGGCGACGCGCAGGAACAGCCAGCGCGGGGCGACCAGGAAGGTCTCAAGTCCGGTTATCTTCAAGCAGGTTCCTCGGGGAGCGGACGGGTCGCGCCGTCGTCGTGGTCCTCCCGGGCCTGTACGGCCGCCAGGTCGTGGGACGCCTGCGCCAGCAGTGACTCGACGGCGGTCACGGCCGCGTCGGGGTCGCCCGCCTCCACCGCCTCCAGCAGTTCCTGGTGCACGGGGATGGAGTCGGAGAAGTGCCGGGCGCCGTGCACGATCCGGTCGCGCACGCGCAGACCGGCCTCGATGACGACCTCCATGCGGCTGAGCAGTTCGTTGTGCGCGGCGTCCAGCAGGGCGCGGTGGAAGGCCAGGTCCGCCTCGACCATCGCGTCGGCGTCGGTGCCGGCCGCCGCCATCGCGTCCAGTGCCTGCCGCATGGCGTCCAGGTCGGCCGTGGTGCGGCGGGACGCGGCGAGGCGGGCCCCGGCGGGCTCCACTATCGCGCGGACCTCGGCGAGGTCCTCCAGGAAGCCGTCGGTGGGGGCGCTGCTCCCCTGCCAGCGCAGCAAATCGCTGTCGAGCAGGTTCCAGTCGGCGCGGGGCCGGATGATCGTCCCGCGTTTCTGCTTCGACTCCAGGAGCCCCTTGGCCGCCAGCACGCGCAGCGCCTCACGGACGACGGTCTTGCTGACGCCGAGTTCCGTCTCGAACTTGACCGGGTCCACCACGGAACCCGGGGGGTAGTCGCCGCGGATGATGCGCCGGCCCAGTTCCTCCACCGCCTGGCCGTGCAGCCCCCTGCCGGGATGGGTCACCACGTTCTCCGTTTCCGTTCCGTTCCTGTTCGCGCGTGCCGGGTACGGCTCGCCGCGGGGTGCGCGGCGCTCACGAGGACTCCTTCTTGACGCTCCATCCTCCATCGACGACCAGGCTCGCTCCGGTCACGTACGAGGCGTCCGCCGACGCCAGGAAGGCGACGGCCGCGGCGACCTCCGCCGGCTGCCCGAACCGCCCGGCCGCGGTGGCGGCCACGCTGCGCGCCCGCTCGGGCTCCGGGATGCCGTCCCAGGCGGCGGTGAGGATGGGGCCGGGGAGCACGGTGTTGACGCGGATGTCGGGCCCGTACTCGACGGCCAACTGCCGCCCCAGGGAGCACAGGGCGCCCTTCGCGGCGGCGTAGGCGGCGTGGCCGGGCAGGCCGATGACCGCGTGCACGGAGGAGGTGAGGATCACCGCGCCCTTCGCCTCGCGCAGCGGGGCCGCGAAGGTCCTCATGCCGCGCCAGGCCGGCTTGAGCAGGACGGCCATCTGACCGTCCCACTCCGCCTCGCTGAGCTCGTGCGCGGGCTTGTTCAGCTGGGCGAAGGCGTTGCTGTGGAGCACGTCCAGCCGACCGTGGTGTTCGCGGACGTGGCCTGCGAGGTGCTCCCAGTCGGCGGCCGAGGTCACGTCGCACCGCACGTACCGCGCCCGTCCGCCCATGTCCTCGATGCCGGCGGCGAGCGCCTCGCCCGCGGCGTCGTCGACGTCGGTGACGACGACGCTCGCGCCCTCGTCGGCGAGCCTCCGGGCCGTGGCCGCGCCTATCCCGTGCGCCGCGCCGGTGATCACCGCCACGCGTCCCGCCATCCTGCGGCACTCCGTCATCGTGCGCGTCTCCCGTCTGAGGCCTGCGCCCAACCTAGCTGTTTCAATTAATTATGAATATATCTTGACCGGGTGGCGATGCCGATCCAAGACTGACCGGCATGACTCAGGCACCCTCCGTACCGACCGACGCCCGTCGGCGCCTGCGCCCCGCCGGGATCGCCTTCGGCGCCGACTACAACCCGGAACAGTGGCCGGAGGAGGTGTGGGCCGAGGACGTCGCGCTGATGAAGGAAGCCGGCGTCTCCATGGTGACGGCCGGGATCTTCTCCTGGGCCAAGTTGGAACCGAGGCCCGGGGACTACGACTTCACCTGGTTCGACCGGGTCATGGACAACCTCGCCGGAGCGGGCGTGGCCGTGTGCCTGGCCACCATGACGGCCTCGCCGCCGCCCTGGCTGTCCCGGCTGCACCCGGAGATCCTCCCCGAGACCGCCGACGGCCGGCGGATGTGGCCCGGCGGACGCCAGCACTACTGTCCCTCCAGCGCGGTGTACCGCGAGTACGCCGCGCGTCTGGTCGAACGGCTCGCCACCCGCTACGCCGACCATCCGGCGCTGGAGATGTGGCACATCGGCAACGAGTACGGCTGCCACACCCCGCAGTGCTGGTGCGACGAGTCCGCCGCCGACTTCCGCCGCTGGCTGGCCGACCGGTACGGCCACGTCAAGGCACTCAACGACGCCTGGTCGACGGCGTTCTGGGCGCAGCGCTACGACAGCTTCGACGAGGTGCTGCCGCCCCGGCTCGCACCGACCTTCCCCAACCCGGCCCAGCAGCTGGACTTCGCGCGGTTCTCCGACGACGCGCTCCTTCGGTGCTGTCTGACGGAGAAGGAGGTGCTGCGACGGATCACGCCCGACGTGCCCGTCACCACCAACTTCATCGGCGTGCACAAGGCCGTCGACTCCTACCGCTGGGCCGCAGAGGAGGACGTCGTCTCGGTCGACGTCTACCAGGACCCGCACGACGAGGCCACGCACGTCTCGGCCGGGTTCATCTTCGACGTCACCCGTTCCGCCCGCTCCGGCCAGCCGTGGATGCTGATGGAACAAGCCCCGAGCGCGGTCAACTGGCGTGAGCGCAACGGGCCCAAGCCGCCGGGTCGGATGCGGCTGTGGAGCTGGCAGGCGGTCGCCCAGGGCGCGGACGCGGTGCTGTACTTCCAGTGGCGACAGTCCCGGGGCGGTGCCGAGAAGTACCACTCGGCGATGGTCCCGCACGGCGGCACCGACACGCGCATCTTCCGTGAAGTGAGCGAGCTAGGGCGGGAGTTGGCCTCCCTGCCGCAGATCGCCGGGACCCGCTCGACCGCCCGGGCCGCCCTGGTGCTGGACTGGAACAGCTGGTGGGCCCTGGAGCTGGACTCCCATCCCTCCACCGCGCTGAACCAGACGGACATCGCGCTCGCCCACTACCGGCCCCTGTTCGAGGCGGGGATCGCCTGCGACGTCATCCCCCCGGACCGGGATCTGAGCGGCTACCGCCTCGTCGTCGTGCCCAATCTGTGCCTGCTGAAGGAGACGGACGCCGAACGCCTCACCGGGTTCGTGCGCGACGGCGGCCGGCTGCTGGTGTCGTTCTTCTCCGGCATCGTCGACGAGTGCGACCGGGTGCATCTGGGCGGGTATCCCGCACCTCTTCGCGAGGTACTGGGCCTGCGCGTCGAGGAGTTCTGGCCGCTGGCGGAGAACGCGACGGTGGACGTACGGCACTTGGGCGGCGACGTCAGCCGCGCCGACCTGTGGTCGGAGGTCATCGTGCCCGAAGGGGCCGATGTGATCGCCGAGTTCGGCTCCGGGCACCTGGCAGGGATGCCGGCCGTCACCCGGCACTCCTTCGGCGAGGGAGACGCGTGGTACGTCGCGACACGCCTCGCCCCCGAGGCCATGCGCGCCCTCGTCGACGACGTGTGCCGTGCGGCGTCCGTAGGCCCCGTGCTTCCCGGACTGCCCGAACACGTCCAGGCGACCGTGCGCGAGGGCGACGGCGGGCGGTTCGTCTTCCTGCTCAACCACGGCCGCGAGGAGGCGGTGGTCACGCTGCCCGAGCCGATGACCGACGCCCTGAGCCCGGGCGGGACCCCGTCCGACCGCATCACGCTGCCCCCCGCCGGAGTGGCCGTACTGACCGCACCGTAGACCAAGCAGAAGGGCCGCACATGAGGTCCGTACTGCGACGGGGCGCAGGGGCGTTGGCCACGCTCCCCGCGCACACGCCTGCGGCCAGAGGGCGTCAGTCGTCGCCCTTCGTGGCGACGACTGACCAGGCGCTGTGCGGCGCGGTGGCCCGTGGTCGGCTGCCTGGACGGCACGGAGGAGGCCGTCCCCCGTGCCGTCCCGGCCGGCCGCCCCGGTCCCGCCCGTGGGCGGTACTCGCGGCGATGCCTAGTCGTACTCGGGACACTCCCGGGTGCTTCCGCCGTCGGACAGGACGTCGTCGCGGACCCATCCGTACGTGTCCGGGCTCCGGGTGTCGTTGCGCAGGTAGGTCCAGGTGTAGCCGTCGCTGCCGTAGGTGTAGCAGTGGTAGTCCAGCCGATCGCCGGGGCGGGCGGTGCTGTTGATCCTGGTGCAGCTCGTGCTGGAGCCGTTGCGCATCCGGCTGTCGCTGCCTGTGGCGTTCCAGGCGCTGGAGTCGTGGTCCCCGGGCGCGGCCGAACCGCATGGAGCGTGGGCCGATGCCGTGCCGGCCCCCGTGAACCCCAGCACGGTGGGGACGACGAGCGCGGCAACGCCCAGCATCAAACGTTTCCTCATGAAGCCTCCTCGGCATCGTGACGGGTGCGCCGGCGCGAAGCGCCCTACGGCTCCACATCGGCTTGATGTCAGGTTCTGTTCAAGCGGCGGCTCTGTCACGCTCCTTTGAGTCAGGTGAAAAGTCCTAGGTGGGAGAGGCAAGAGGGACGGGATGCTCCGCTTTCACTTCACGGCCGAAGACCTGACCAGGATCCGGGTGGCGACGGCACCCCATCCGTTGTGGGAGATCGCTCTCAGCCTGCACCGATTGCAGACCAGGGACGGCCGCTGGGCCTACGCGCACTGGCACCGCACCGCCCGGGTCCGGCTCCGGGACGCCGGCCTCGACCAGGTGGTGCAGGGCTTCCTCCTGCCGGTCTTCCCGCGGGCCAGTTACTTTCCCGACTTCCTCACCCCGGCAGAGGGCGCGGAGGGTCTGGACGCCGGTCTGAACGCCGTGCTCGCGGCCCGCCGACGGCAGGTGGCCGAGGAGACGGCCATGCTCGCCGGAAGGGTCGGCGCCCCGAGCTGGGTCACCCGCCTCGTCGGCAGCGACACACGGGGCCAGTTGGTGCGGGCTCTGCGCGCCTACCACGAGGCCGTGATCGCCCCTCATGAAGAGCGCATCGGCGAGTGCGTGCAGGCGGAGCGGATCCGCCACTCCCGGTCCCTGCTCGACCATGGCACCGGGGGGCTGCTCAGCAGCCTCGGGCCCACGATCCGCTGGCGCCACCCCGTGCTGGAGATCGCTCACTATCCCGAGGAGCGCGACGTGCGTCTCGAGGGCAGGGGGCTGCTCCTGATCCCCTCCTACTTCTGCTGGGGCAACCCCGTGACCTTGGCCGATCCCGAGCTGCCGTCCGTGATCGTGTACCCGCTCCAACGGGACCCGGGCCCGGACCCGGTCAGCGAAGGGCAGCCGCTGGAGGCCCTTCTCGGCCGCACCCGCGCGAGCATCCTCCAAGTCACCGCCACCGGAGCCACCACGACGGAGGCCGCCCAGCGTGCCGGGGTCTCCCCGGGCACCGCCACCCACCACACCACGGCCTTGCGCAACACCGGACTGATCAGCAGCGCACGCTGGGCCAACACCGTCCTGCACACCGTCACACGCCTCGGCGCCGCTCTCCTCACCGGCAGCTCACCGGATCGGCCGTGAGCGCCTGAGCGGTCGCGTCGTACGCCCGCCCGGCGCTCACGCCGTCTCGCAGGAGTCAGCCGGTCACCGTGAGCGTGGAGTTGCCGCTGCTCCGATAGCCCTCGGTGGCGAGGATCATGTAGTACCGGAAGCTGCCGAGAGGCATCCCGGCCCTGGCCCAGGCGTCGAAGTGGTTGCCGGTGGTGATGCTTCCGCCCGTCCTCCTCGACTGGCGGACGCTCCAGTACTGGTCGAACGTGCGGACCCCCTCCACCGAGGGGGCGTTGTAGCGCGTCGTGCGGTAGATGTCGTACGTGCCGCCGTCGCTGGTGACGGTGCCCCGGTAGGTGCCGGTCGGCCGGTAGGAGCCCCAGTTGTCGACGATGTAGTACTCGACCAGCGGGTTCGACGTCCAGCCGTAGAGGGCGAGGTAGCCGTTGCCGGACGGGGAGAAGCCGCCCGAGTAGCGGACCGTCCTGCGTCCGCCGTTGCTCCAGCCCTTGCCGCAGACGAAGTTGCCGCAGTTGGTCCACGAGGTCCGGTAGGCGCCCCCGGACGACAGCGTCATGGAGACGGCGCCACCGCCGTCGGTCCAGAACGAGTAGTAGTAGCCGTTGTCGAAGCCCGTCCGGTTGGTGGTGATGGTCGTGTCCGCGCGGGCCGTGCCGGGCAGGATCAGTCCCGACGTGACGGCGAGCGCGGCGGCTCCCGCGCCGCCGATGAATCGCCTGCGGCCCAGCCCAAGAGGCGGTATGTCACCGTTGTGCATATCTGCTCCTCGTGAAAGCCGACGGAGGACACGGCCCGACGGAGTTGATCGTGGATCCAGCCGCGGCTGCGCCGATCCGGCGGTCGGTGGGGGGTCTGTCGCCGTCGCCAGTGTTGGACCGGCCTGATGGACTGTCAACACTTTCGACGCGGGGACCGAATGTTTCGAACCGGCTCAGCGACTCCGTACGGCGCCGACGGCCCTGAGTGTGCGCACCGCCGCCCGCTTCAACGACGGGTGCTCCCGCACGAGTCGGTGCGCGGCCCTCGTCGGTTCGCTGCGGAGCCAGTGCAGGGTGCCGCCGGGGCCGGTGGTGCGCAGGGCCCCCTCGTGGACGAGGAGGTCGCCGGTCTTGAAGGAGTTCTTGTAGGCGGCGTCGCCTCGTCCGAAGTCGAACAGGCGGATGCCGGACGCGGCGGCGGCTTCGATCATGCGGAGGTAGAGGACGCGGCCGGGCGAGTAGGTGGCCAGGCTGCGGTCGTAGGAGGGGAACCAGCAGGAGAAGACGGTCTGCGAGCGCAGGCCGAAATGTGCGGCGACCGGTCTGTCGGCCGCGTACAGCACGGAGAGGATGCCGGTGCAGTGCGGTGAGGCGGTGTGGGCGAGTCGGTCGACGAGGTCGGTGATCCAGGGCTGGGCGAAGGGATCGCGGCGGCCCGTGCGCCGGTAGTGGGCGGACTTCCAGGTCAGGAGTGTGCGCAGGGCCTCGGGGTCGCGTTCGTCGTGGACGAAGCGCAGGGGCCCGAGTTGGCGGCTCATCCGGCGTTCCTGGGCACGTGCCGCCTTGAGGAAGCGGCGCGAGTGCGTGCGCAGATGGTCCTCGTACCGTGCGAAGCCGTGCGTGAGGTCGACGACCGGTGAGGCGAACTGGCCTGTCGCATAAGGGAGGAAGAGGTCCTGGCCGCTTTCGAGGTGGTTGAACTCCCAGGCGTTCAGGGAGCAGGCGCGCATGAGGTGCAGCGGGTCGAGCTGGGTGTCGGGGTGCAGCACGGCGCCCTGGCAGTCGGAGACGCCCAGACCGACCGCACGGCCGTGGCCCCATCTGCTGCGCTGGTAGGGGAAGTAGCCCAGCCGTTCTCTTCTGCGGTGCAGGACGGCCACCCGTGTGTCGGGCCGGACCTGGCCCATGGCACGGGTGAACTGCGCGCTCATGAAGGGGTTCACCGCGTCCGCGGTGGCGGTGCTCAGTTCGCCCCACAGTTCGAGGTCCCCTGGTGTCAGGTCGTCGGGGTGCACGACGTGGATGCGCGGGAGGCGGGGTGTGGACATGTGGGCTCCTGGTTCGGCGGCAGAGCGAGTGGTGCGGCTTCGCCGGGGGAGGTGCGCCGGCGGCCGCCGCCGAGGGCGGCTGCGGGCGCGCGAGGGTGCCCCGTGTCGAGCACGGGGGAACGCCGGCAGACGCCGAGGGGCTCGGCGGTGTGCGGAGTCGCTCGCGGCAGGACGGGCGCGGTCAGCGCTCGGTGACCTGCCCGGGTGGTGCGGACGCGCTGTGCTTCGGGGGAGGGCCCCGACGTGCCGCCGCACCGGTCGGCAGCGCCTCGGGAACGGGCGTGTCGTGGCGGTCGCCGCCGGCGCCGGTGAGCGGGCCGCTCCGGGCGCCGGGTGCCGGGGTCCGTGCGGACGCCAGGGCGCAGAGCCGGTGGGCGAAGGCTCTCAGCGCTTCCTGCATCCTGACGGACAGCGGCGGCCCGGAGGGCGCGGCGGCGCGCAGGGCGCCGGTGGTCACCAGCGTCATCACCAGGTAGAGGGCCGCTCCCATCTCCCCGTGCAGCGCGGCGGCCGCGGGGGTGGGGTCGCTGAGACACGCCAGCCAGCAGCAGGCGGACGCCTGCGCGAGAAGCATGGCTCCGAGATCCGCGGCGAGGGACCGTTCCCTGGGCGGGCGCAGCAGACGGCCCACGAAGAGCACGATCGCCACGGCGAGGTGTCCTGCGACGGGGGCCGTGCTCGCGAACGCCAGGTGGTGTCCGGCGGCTGCCAGGGGTGTCGCCAGCGCCGCGAAGGAAGCGGCCCCCAGCACTCGGGTCCGGGCCGCTCCGCTGGGCAGCGGGCGGCTCGGCCGGGTGAGGAGGCATGCGTGCGGGCTCATGACGTGACCATCGTCCGTGAGATGTCGGGTCGGCGTTCCTGAACGGAAAAACTTCCCCACGCGAACGTCCGATCGAAGGCTCACCTGTACGGGTGAGCCTCCCGGCCGTCCGGATCCGCTTGGGGCGGAGGGTGTGCAGGCGCCCGCCTCACCTCTCGGTGCCCGCCTCACCTCTCGGTGTTCGTCACTTCGCGCCGGTTCCCTGCACCGTCCGCTCCCCCGCCCGGGCCTCTCGGCGCCGGCAGTGGTCGCGGGCCAGCAGGAGGTAGCTGCTCGCGGTCCAGGTGTAGGCGCGGTCGCGGAGGCCCTGGCCGGTCAGGGCGTCGAAGTTCTCGGCGAAGCCGGAGGTTTCGCACAGGGCGCGGAAGCGGGCGCTGATCTCGTCGGCGAGGCGTTCGTGGCCGGCGCGGCGCAGGCCGTCCTCGACGAGGACCGTGGCCGGCGCCCAGATCGGGCCGCGCCAGTAGCCGTCGGACTCGTAGTGAGGGGAGCCCGGTTGTTCGGTCGCCAGGCCGAACTCGGTGAGATGGGTCTCGATCCGCTCGGCGAGCCGGTCGCGGACCTCCGGGGGAAGGCGGTCGCCGAGCACGACGGGCATCAGGTCGAGCAGGCCGGCGCTGTAGGAGGGGGGTCCGCCGTCGGCCGGGCGGCTGGTGAACCGTTCGCCGTCCCACAACTCCTCCACCAGGGCGGCCTGGAGGGCGTCGGCCGTCCCGGCGCGACGCCCGGCTTCGTCGTGGAATCCCAACTCCGCTGCCATGGAAGACAGTTCGTCCAGCTGGAGGATCAGCACGGCGGCGAGGTCGGCGGTGACGGCCACGCGGGCGGGGTCGAAGGTGGTGGCGTTGTCCCAGCCGCTGTCGTTGCCGTGCTGGTAGTGCGGGAGGGCGGCGGAGGGTGCGCGCCGCGCGGTGAGCCAGAAGTCGGTCCAGCGCGCCAGCCTGCCGTACGCCTCGGTCAGTTCGGCCGGACCGAGGGGCGCGGGGAGCCGGTCGCGCAGGCCGCGCAGGGCCCAGCCGTGGATGGGCGGTTTGACGAAGTTGTACAGGACCTCGGAGTGGGTGACGGAGTCGGGCAGCGCCCCCGTCTCGTCCTGGTGGTCGAAGGGCAGGGCGAACTGGTCCCAGGCGAGCCCGGGGCAACCGGGGGCCAGGGCGAGGGCGTTGAAGCAGTGGTCCCAGCTCCAGACCTTGTCCATCCAGTGCTTGGACATCAGTACGGCGGGCCGGGTGACCAGTCCCGCCGGGGCCACGGTCGCGGACCACACCACGTAGGCGGCGAGTTCGGCTGCCGGGGTGTCGGCCGAGCGCCAGGGGGCGACCGCGTCGGCGAACTCGGCGAAAGACCGCCGGGCGGTCTCCGTGATCTCGGCGAACGTCGCCGACGGGCGGTGGGGCGGTCGTGCGCTGTCCAGTTCCTCGACCGCGATCTCCCACGGGCCGCCGGACTCGGCGGTGACCGTGAGACCGCGGTCGCCGGCGCCGAGGGCTTGGGAGCCGGACACCTCGGCGACCGCGCCGGACAGCACGGTGATGCGGTAGCGGCGGCCGGTCTCGTAGGAGGTGAACGTGTGGGCGCCGTCGACCGGGTCCCGGAAGAAGTAGGTCCCGCTGAAGGGGGTGAGGGTCCGCGCCGCCGCGGTGACGCGCAGGCCGAGCCCTTCGCCGCGCACGCGTACGGTGTCGGGCGAGGCGTAGGCGAGGTCGATGCGGCCGCCCGCACCGGTCCAGGTGAGCAGGCTCGGGGTCGCCCGCACATCGGTGTGCGCCCGCCCTGCGGTGGCCGGGTCGAGGGGGACGAGGCGCAGGACGGCGTGCATGCCGTTCTGGTGCGAGACGAGGTGGAGGTCCTCGGCGCGGGTCTTCTCCGCCAGCACGGGTGAGATGCCGAACCAGGAGCCGTGTGTGCTGAACGGGATGTCGTGGACGGAGAAGGCCGGGCCGGACGGGGCGGCGGTCATGGCGCTGACTCGTTTCTCGAGCGGGGGCGGGGCACGGTGGGCGGCTCAGTCCTTGACGGCGCCGGTGGTCACTCCGGCGGCCACGTAGCGCTGGGCGAGGACGAGGATCACCGCGGCGGGCAGTGAGGCGACGACGGCGGTGGCCATGATGGCGTTCCACTCCTGGTTGTTGTTGCCGATGTAGTGGTAGACGCCGAGCGTGATCGGCTCGTGGGCGCCGCCGTTGACGAGGGTGTTGGCGAAGACGAAGTCGGACCAGGACCACCGGAAGGCGAAGAGCGAGACCGTGACGACGGCGTTGCGGCTCATGGGCAGGACGACGGACCAGAAGACGCGCCCGGCTCTCGCTCCGTCCATCTGCGCGGCCTGGAGCAGTTCGCCGGGGATGCCGGACATGAACGCGGTGAAGATCAGGACCGCGAACGGGACGGCCAGGGTGGAGTCGGCGACGATGAGGCCGGGGACGGACTGGAGCAGGCCGAGCCGGAGGTAGACGGCGTAGAAGCCCATCGCCATGATGATGCCGGGGATCATCTGCGCGGCCAGCAGGAGGAAGCTGAGCAGACCGCCGCCGCGTGGGCGCAGTCTGGCCAGGGCGTAGCCGGCGGGTGCGGCGAGGGCCACGGTCAGCGCGACGGTGCCGAGGGCGACGACGAGACTGGTGGCGAGGTAGGGCAGTTGCTCGTCGAGGACGGTGCGGTAGCCGGCCAGGGTGCCGTGCAGGGGCAGCAGGTCGGGCGGGCTCTTGCGCATGTCCTGGTCGCGGGTGAGGGACACGTTGATCATCCAGTAGACCGGGAAGAGCATGATCCCGGTCAGCAGCAGGCCGACGGCGGTCTTCCATCCCGTGCGGCCGGGGCCTCGGTTCATGACAGCGCCTGCTTTCGCTGGATGCGGAGGTGGATCAGCCCGAAGACGAGGGCGGCGACGACGAGCAGGTTCCCGACGGCCGCGCCCGGGCCGAAGGCGGGCAGGAGGTTGCCGAAGCCGAGCCGGTAGGACCAGGTGGCGAAGGTGGTGGAGGCGTCCGCGGGGCCGCCCTTGGTCATGATCCAGATGATGTCGAAGACCTTGAGCGTGTACACGAGTCCGAGCAGCAGGGTGATCGCCGAGACCGGGCGCAGCAGCGGGAAGGTGATGCGCCAGAAGCGCTGCCACGCGTTCGCCCCGTCGAGGGCCGCGGCCTCGTACAGCGCCGCGGGGACGGACTGCAGGCCGCTGTGGAGCACGACCAGGTTGAAGGGGACGCCGATCCAGATGTTCGCGATGATCACCGAGGTCAGCGACCAGGTCGGCGAGGTGAGCCAGTCGACCGGGCCGACGCCCACGGCGTGCAGGGCGGCGTTGACGATGCCGGAGTCGCTGTTGAGCATCCACGACCAGGTGGAGGCCGACACGATCAGCGGCAGCAGCCAGGGCACCAGGAACAGGGCGCGCAGGGTGGCGGAGAGCCGGAAGTGCTGGTGGAAGAAGACGGCTAGGGCCAGTCCGATGGCGTACTGGAAGACCAGGCACACGGCGGTGAAGACGACGGTGTGCAGCAGGGCCGGCGCGAAGGTCGGGTCGGCGAGGACCTTGCGGTAGTTGTCCAGCCCGGTGAAGGGCGCGTCGCCCTGGACGAAGGAGCGGACGGTGTAGTCGCGCAGGCTGAGGTCGAGGTTGCGGTAGAGCGGATAGGCGTAGAAGCAGGCCAGGTAGAGGGTCACCGGGGTGAGGAAGGCCCAGGCGGTCCACTGGGGGGAGGCGGGGCGTCGCGGGGGTCGCGTCCGTGCCCGGGTCGGGGCGGCGGTGGCCGCCTCGGTGGGACGGTGTGCGGGCCGTCGTCGCGGCAGCTGTGTCGTGTGGTTCATCCTGGGGCCGCGATCCCGGATCACTTGACGGCCGACTGGGCCTCGGCCAGCGCGTCCTTCGGCGACCGGGCGCCGCTGAGCGCGGACTGGACGGCCTTCCACATCTGCTCGGAGATCTTGGGGTAGCGGGTGCCCAGGTCGTCGCTGGTGCGGCCCCTGGCTCCCTTGACGGCCTGCACCCACGGCTTCAGTTCGGCGTTCGCCGCGACCTGCTTGTCCTGGACCTCGCCGGTGGGCGCCACGTACGACAGGGTCGTGTCGGTGTCGTAGAGGTTGTCGGAGCTGGTCAGGCAGGTCACCAGTTTCCGCGAGGCGGCGTAGCGGGCGGTGTCGCCCTGGACCGGCAGGGTGACGAACTCGCCGCCGGTCGGGGCCGCCGCGGCGCCGCCGGTCTGGGCGGGGACGGGCAGGACGCCGTACTCGAAGCCGGTCTTGTGGGCGGCCGCGAGCTGCCAGGTTCCGTTCTCCGCGAAGGCGTAGTCGCCACTGGCGAACTCCTGCCAGCTGGTCGTCTGGGTGTTGTTGAGCACGGAGTTGGGGGCGTAGCCGCTCTTCAGCCAGTCCTTCCACAGCGACAGGGCGGACACGGCCCGGGCGGAGTCGAGTTCGGTGAGTTTCGCGCCCGAGCCCCAGAACCAGGGCAGGAACTGGAAGCTGCCCTCCTCCGTGCCGATCGCCGAGAAGGTGATGCCCTTCTTGCCCGCCTTCTCGACCTTCTCCAGCGCGGCCGTCAGCGACTTCCAGTCCTTGACCGAGGCGATGTCCACCCCGGCCTCCTCCAGCACCTTCTTGTTGTAGTAGAGGGCGAGGGTGTTGGCGCCGATCGGCGTGCCGTACGTCTTGCCGCCCGCCCGGCCCGCGGCGAGCAGGTTGGGGTCCACCTTCGAGGTGTCCAGCTTGTTGTCGTCGGTGGTGGTGAGCACGCCCGCCTCGGCCAGGGTCGACACCACGGGGTTGTCGACGATGAGGACGTCGGGCGAGTTGCCCTGCTGGGCCGCCAGCAGGGTCTTGTTGGCCAGGTCGCCGGTGTCGAAGGCGGTCCGCTTGACCTTCACGCCGGCCTGGGCGCCGCACCGGTCCAGCAACCGCGTCCAGGCCGACCCCTTGGCGAACTGCGGGTAGGGGTCCCAGACGGTGTACGTGCCGCTGTCGGCGTTCTTCGACCCGGCGGCGCCCGAGCCGGAGGAACAGGCGGTGGCGCCGGCGGCCACTGTCAGGAGGGTCAGGGCGGCGGCGGTCAGACGGCGCTGTCCGGAAGTGCTGGGCATGGCGGATCCTTCACTTCTGGGCACGGATGTGCCGCGGGAGGGTGACGGACGGCAGGAGGAGGGCGCGGCGAACCGCGGCGGGGGCAGGGGGTGCCGTAGGGCTGTGCGGTCGGCCCCCGAAGCGGTGGCGGTGGCTGTGAGTCGACCCCCGAAGCGGTGGCGGTGGCTGTGAGTCGGCCCCCGAAGCGGTGGCGGTGGCTGTGAGTCGGCCCCCGAAGCGGCGGCCGTGGCTGTGAGTCGGCCCCCGAAGCGGTGGCGGTGGTTGTGGAGTCGGCCCGGAGCGGAGGCAGTAGGGCTGTGGGCCGGCCCCGGAACCGAGGGCATGGAGCCGGCTGTGCGGTCTGTCCTCGCGGCGCGGATGCGAGGCGCGGTGTGAGGCCGCGGGGCTCGGAGGGGAGTCGGGCGTCGTGCGGACTTCGGGTCTCAGGCCGTGCCGGCGGCGGGGCCGGTGCTGCCCCGCAGTGAGATGGGCGGGGTGAGGAGGTGGTGCCGGGGCGGTGCGTCGGGGTGGTCGAGCCGTTCGACGAGGAGGTCGACGGCGCGGCGGCCGAGCTCCCGCGCCGGCACGTCCGCCGCGGTGAGCTGCGGGGTGACCGTCTCCGCCCACCGGCCGGCGACGACTCCGGTGACGGAGAAGTCGCGCGGCACATGGCGGCCCGCCCTGGCGAGCCCCCGGTACAGACCGCCGAGGGCGGCCTCGTTCAGGGTGACCAGACCGGTGGTGGCCGGGTCGTCCCGCAGGATCCGCTCCACGCACGCCTGGCCCGACGCGGCGTCGTCCCCGCAGGTGTACGTACGTACCGTCAGCCCGCGTTCGGCCGCGGCCTTGGTGAAGCCGTCCAGGCCGCGGTGCGCCGACTCGTATCCGGCCCGCAGGAGTTGCTCGGGCCGGTTGACGAGGGCGACCGTGCGGTGGCCGAGGTCGGCGAGGTGGTGGACGCAGGCCGCCGCGAGCGCGGTGTGGTCGAGGCTCACCCACCAGCCGCCCTCGGGGCGGGCGGTGCGGCCGATGGTGACGGAGGGGAAGTCCAGGGCGGCCAGGTGGTCGGCCCGGTCGTCCTCCAGCCTGATCTCCATGAGGATGGCGCCGTCGACGCGCCGCTCCCCCAGCATCCGCTGGAACGAGCGGTCGCTGTCGACGCCGCTCGGGGACAGCAGCACGTCGTAGTCGCGGGCCGCGGCGGCTTCCACGACGCTGCCGATGAAATCCAGTTGCATTCCGGTGTAGTGGTCGCCAGCCGGCGGGAAGACCAGGCCGATCGTGCTGGTCCGGCCGTTGGCGAGGGCGCGGGCGCTCGCGTTGGGCCGGTAGCCCAGCTCGTCGATGACCCGCTGGATCTTCCGCCGGGTGCCGTCCGACACGGGGCGTTTGCCGCTCAGCGCGTAGGACACGGTGCTCCGCGAGACACCGGCCCGCCGGGCGATCTCACCGATGTTCACGGATGACTCCTTCGTCGCACCGGTTCGTCCGCGACCGGCCGTCGAACCGGTTCGCGTGAAGTGAACGTAGGAACAAGCCGGGCGGCTGTCAACATCCGCGACAGCACTCCCCCCGCATCTTGCCGAGAGCGCTCCACCACCGGACTCGGCTCGTGTCCGGGGTATTGCTGAGGGATTTTCCCGGGTGCTAGCTTCCAGCGAACCGGTTCGATGAAGTGATCGTTCCGGCGGCCCCGGAACCCTCCTCGCCGACGGCGGCACGCCGATGCGCGGCCGGCCCCGCGGGCCGGCCGGACCCGTTGCTCAAAGGATTGAGGACGCACTCCATGTCATCCGCTGACAGTTCCGCCCGCCGCCGGAAGGCACCGGCCGCCGTGGCCATGGCTCTCGGCGCGGGGGTGCTGGCCGCCCCGGCCGTCCCCGCGCAGGCGGCCGGCGCGCCCCCGCCCACGGTCCGCTACACCTTCGACCAGGACGACCTCGCCTCGGGAAGGATCGTCGACAGCTCCGGCAACGGCCTGACGGCGAGCCTGGTGAACGGGGCCACCGCACGGTCCGTCGAGGGCATGGACGGCGGCAGGGCGCTCGCCCTGCCCGGCGGCGCGCCCACCTCCGACGGGGCGTACGTCCGGCTGCCGCGCGGGGTCCTCGCGGACGCCACCGACCTGACGGTGTCCGCCCGGGTGCAGTGGGGCGACGACCGGTCGCCCTGGCAGCGGATCTTCGATCTCGGCACCGGCACCGGCAAGTACCTGTTCACCACCCCGTCCCACGACGGTGGTGTCCTGCGCACGGCGGTGACCACCGGCGGAGGGGGCGGGGAGGCCCGGGTCTCCGGGTACGCGGCGCTGCCGGCCGGCGCCTGGCGGACGGTCACCGTCACTCTCGACGCCTCCGCGGGCCGGGTCACGACCTATCTCGACGGTGTGGCGGTGTCCTCCGCCGCGACGACCGTCAAGGCCGGTGACCTGCTGGACGGTTCGGCCGCGGCCGCCGGATACATCGGCAGGTCCTTCTACCCGGACCCGCTGCTCAAGGGCGCGATCGACGACTTCACGGTCTGGCACGCGGCGCTCACCCCCGAGCAGGTCGCCGGCACGGTCGCGAACCCGCCCGGGCTCCGGGAGCTCTCGCGGACGTCGTTCGCGGTCCGTACGACGGCCGGTACGGCTCCCTCGCTGCCGGCATCGGTCCGCGCGTCGTTCTCCGACGGCTACGACCGTGACACGCCCGTCGTCTGGGACGCCGTGCCGCCGGAGAAGTACGCGCGGCCCGGCACGTTCGGCGTGGCGGGGACGGCGGCGGGGCGGGCGGTGGAGGCGTCCGTCACGGTGGTCCGCGAGGGGCAGTTGACCGTCGACCTCGGCTCGGACACCGGCGCGTTCCACGGCGGCGCGTCCGGCACGCTGTACGGGGTGTACGGGCCGGACGTCCCGACCGGCAACCTCATCGAGGGGATGGGCCTGCGCACGGTCTCCACCAAGGCGCAGGACGGCCCGCAGCATCCGGGGGCGGACGCGCTGGAGGTGGTGAGGCCGCTGGCCGACTCCACCGACGGCGACGTGTACATCTACATGACCGACATCCACCGCGGCTTCCCGTACGAGTGGCCCGGCGGCACCCCCGCGGAGAAGCTGAGGCTCTACCAGGAGAAGATCGCCAAGCAGGTCGACCATGTGCTGAAACTGCCTGCGGAGTACCAGGACAACATCGTCTTCGTGCCGTTCAACGAGCCCGAGGGCAACATGTTCGGTACCGGACAGTGGAGTTACGACAAGGTCAGCTGGCTCGACGACCCCGACGACTACTTCGCCGCCTGGGACAGCTCCTACCGGATCGTCAAGGACAGGATGCCCGCCGCCCGGATCGCCGGGCCCAACACCAGCATCCTCTACGACCAGGTGAAGGGCTTCCTCTCCCACGCCCTGGCCGCCGGCACCCTCCCGGACGTCATCACCTGGCACGAGCTGAGCCACCCGGAGGCGGTACGCGACAGCGTCGCCAAGTACCGGGCGTGGGAGCGGGAGTTGTTCGAGGGGACGGACAGGGAAGGCAGCCGGCTGCCCGTCAACATCAACGAGTACGCCTTCAACTACCACACCTCCGTGCCGGGTCAGATGATCCAGTGGGTGTCCGCGATCGAGGAGTCCAAGGTGGACGCCGACATCGCGTACTGGAACATCGACGGCAACCTCTCCGACTCCGCCGTGCAGTCCAACCGCGGCAACGGCCAGTGGTGGCTGCTGAACTCGTACGCCTCGATGAGCGGCCACACGGTGCGGGTGACCCCGCCGTTCCCCGGCGAGAACTACACCATGCAGGGCGTGGCCACGCTCGACGCGGCGAAGAGGCAGGCGCGGCTGATCTTCGGCGGCTCCACCGGCAAGGGGCACATCACCTTCGCGGGCGTTCCGCGCGAGCTCTTCGGTGACCGCGTCCACGCCTGGGTCCGCGAGATCGAGTGGACCGGGCAGGTCGGCGACTCCACCGGCCCGAAGCTGCTCAAGGAAACGAACTTGACGGTCGATCAGGACGGCGCTGTGGTGGTCGATTTCGGTGACGGGGCGCTGCCCGCGCTGGAGGAGTCCTCCGCGTACGAGATCGTCCTCAGCCCGGCCGGTTCGGCGAAGGCGGCGCAGGCCGCGCCCGTGCGCTGGAAGGGGTCGTACGAGGCGGAGGACGCCGCCCACACCGGGTCCGGCCGTTCGAAGAACGGCCCGGAGGGCTCCCCGCGGGACGTGTCGAAGTTCTACACCTCCGGCGGCTACGACGTGGGCGGCCTGCGCACCGGCTCCGACCTCACGCTCGACTTCGCCGTGGACGTCCCCGAGGACGGCGTGTACGACCTGAGCGTCTTCGCCAACTCCCTCAACACCTATGACAAGGTCGCCGAGCAGGGCCCCACCAACGTGTTCCTGCGGGTGGACGGGCAGGCGGACAGCGAGCAGGAACTGCATCTGCCGCTCGGCTACAAGTGGGTGGTGTGGGACCACACCGACACCAAGGTGCGGCTCACCGAGGGCAGGCACACCCTGACCCTCGCCGCGAGGAGCGCCGACGGGAGCCGCGCCACGAAGGGCGACGCCATCGTCGACCGTGTCACCCTCGCTCTTCCCGAGGCGTCCGCGGACACGCGGGTGTACGAGGGCGAACTCGCCTGGCTGGGCGGCGGAGCACGGCCCGTCTACGACCTGCCGGAGAAGGCCGACAGGCCCGCCACCGGCTCGGGCGGGGCCCTGATCGCGCGGGACCAGAGCGCCACGTTCTGGGTGTACTCCCCCGCCGACCGCGAGGCCACGCTCCGGGTCGACACCCTGGACGGCGGCAAGGGCGCCCGGCTCTCCGTCAACGGGCATGAGGTGCTGCGGCCGGCCAAGAGCCGGACCAGCGTGGCGGTTTCGCTCTCCGGCGGCGTCAACAAGGTCACGTTGACGGGAGGTTCGTCCGCCACGCTCGTCGACCGGCTGACGGTCACGCCCACCGACGGCGTGCTCGGCTCACGGACGTACGAGGCTCAGGACGCGCGGCTCGCCGGCTCGGCGACGCTGATCCCGCTCTCGCTCGCCACGAAGGGCAGCGCGATCACCGGCGTCGGCGGCGACCCGGGCAACGGCAACACGGCCACGTTCACCGTCACCGCGGACAAGGCCGGTCTGCACGCGCTGCGCATCCGCTACTCCAACCCCGAGCAGTCCCCGGCCACCCACTACAACCCGGACCCGCTGGCCCGTTACGCCGACCTCACCGTCAACGGCGGCGCGACACGGCGCGTGGGCTTCCCGCACACCTTCCACCAGAACAACTTCTGGGAGCTGACCGTCCCGGTCCAGCTCGGAAAGGGACGGAACACGCTCGTCTTCCGGGGCGAGGAACTGCCGAACTTCGACGGCACGACATACGCCTCGGACACCTTCCCCGGGGTCCTGCTCCGCTCCCGCTACGCACCCCTGATCGACCGCATCACCGTCACGCCGTTCGCGAAGGAGGTGCGGTGAGGTGATCCGCGGGCACGGCGGCCGTCCTCATCCCTCGCGCAGCGCGGGCCCGAGCGCCTTCAGCCAGGTGTCGCGGACGGCGGCCCACTCCTCGGCGCAGCCTCGGGCACGGGCGAGGGGGAGGACGTCCGGGCGTACCAGGTCCTGATGCCGGCCGGGAGCGGAGCCGTAGAGGTGGCAGAACGCGCTGACGGCACGCTCCCGGTCCGGGGAATGCTCGTCCTCGGCGTCGCCGTCGGCGTTCTCGGCCGTCGCAGCCAGCAGGCTCCACGCATCGGCGGCGGCGCGCAGGCGCCGCTCCCCTGCGGCGCCCTGCCGCAGCAGCATCAGGGCGGCGAACTGGTCGGCGAAGTCCTCCTCCCGGCCCGTCGTCCGCACGTCGAGGGCGTCGACGACGGCGTGGGCGGTCTCGTGGAAGACCGTCTCCTGGAGCACCGCCGCGACCGCGTCGTCCGTGTCCTGCCGCCCGGCCCGCGCGAACAGGGCCTGCGCTTCGGAGACTTCCTCGTAGCAGATGTCGATCCGGCGGGATTCGGGGTCGTAGGAGGAGCCGTCACCGTCGCAGGACCGGACGACGAGGGGGACCGGCCGGTCCAGCGTGAGGAGGTCGGTGACCGCGGCGGCGGCCTGTGTCACCGGTCCGCGCTCCCGCAGGAAGGCGGCGGACGCCCGGTCGGAGGGTGCCGGTTCCTCGAACCGGACCACGACGGCCGGGTCTTGGGCGCCGGGACCGGGCACCGCGGCGTTCCCGCACGCGGCGCCTCCGGTCAGGGCGGCCAGCGCCACCAGCCACGCGCGCGACCGGCCCGTCAGGGTGGCCCGGCTCCCCTGTGCTCTCGCTCCCGTTCGCACGGCTCCCCCGACTCCCGGTCCCGGACGGTCCGTTCGCTCAGCCGCGCTGTGCGGTGTCGTAGAGGGCCTGGGCGGTCTTGTCGAAGGCCGGGCCGTACATCGGGGAGCCGCCGTCGCCCGCGCCGTGGCTGTTGACCGAGACCAGGGTGCCCTTGCCGGTGGCGGAGTCGAAGCCGGCGAGCCAGGGGCCGCCGCTCGCGCCGCCGCCGAGGTCGCAGGGGACGCGCTGCTCGTTCTCGGGCGCGACGGCGGACGTGCCGACGCAGTACAGGAGTTGCTCGCCCCGCTGGGGCGTCGTCCCCGGGTAGCCGAAGGTGACGATCCGCTCGCCGGCCGCGCGGCCGAAGGCGATCTTCTGCTCCCCCACCGCGTCGGTGAGCCGCTTGCCGCCGGCCGGGGTGGCGACGACCATCGCCGCCACGTCGCCGACCGTGTTCTCGACCCAGGAGCGCGGTGTCATCGTCGCCTTGACGGCGTAACGGCCGTACGGCGTCTTGCCCTTGGCGTAGCCGGGGGCGAAGACCATGTCGGTGAAGGTGTTGAAGGACGACGAGCCGACGCGTGCGCAGTGGGCGGCGGTCATGATCACCGAGCGGTTGCCGCTGGTGACGGCGCTGGCCGTGCACCAGCTGTCGTCGCCGCGCGAGTTGACGAAGAAGAGCCGGCCGATGCTGGGGATCGCCTTGCCGGTCCAGGTCTTGGTGAGCGGCCCGGTGGCGCCCAGGTCTACGGTGCGGCCGGCCTGCGCCATCCGCGCGGGCGTCCAGTACGACAGGGCGGCGCTCTGCTCGGCCGCCGTGTAGGCGACCGTGCTGACCTGCCCGGTTCCGGCGGCGGCCGCGGCCGGCGCGGCCGGGACCGCCAGCGGTCCGGCCAGGGCCAGCAGGGCGGCGGTGGCGAGACCGGAGACGGCGCGGCGGACGCCTCGGGACGGGGTGTGCGGCATGGATGTCCTCTCGGGTGATCAAGATCGTGCGATCACCCGGGAGGACGTCATCCGGGCGGGCGGGGTGCATCCGCCGGGGGTACTTTTCGTGGGGGTCACGTGGGATCGGGGACGAAGAGGGACACGCGGTAGAAGGCCGGCTGCGGCGGGCGTCCGCACGCCTTGTCGATGCGGACCGTGGTCAAGTCGACGGGTTCCGCCCCCGTGCTCAGGCGGCGCAGGTGGTCGCGCAACTCCGCCGCGTCCTGCGTCTCGAAGACCGCTTCCCGGCGTCCCGGTCCGTTGGTCGGGGACCGTCGCCTGGCGTCTTCCTGCTGTCGCTTCCTCTTCCGTCGTCCCGGCACGGGCCCACCCTGGCCGAACGGGGCCGCAGGGGCGAGCAGTCCGGTCCGGACCCGGGCGTCGACGGCGGCCCGTCCGCTGGCGGGGGCGCTTCGGGGGCGGGATCATGAAGATCTCGTGGGTCTGGTGGTGAGAGGCATGGCGTCTGCGGACCGGCAGGAAGCGTTCGGGCCGGCGACGTCGGCGATCGGCGGCCCCGGCGCCGTCGAGCCGACGGAGGCGACCGCCGTCGTCACCGCCGCCGGCGAGGTCATCGGCTGGACTCCGGGCGTGGAGGAACTCCTCGGGTACGCACCGGAGGAGGTCGTCGGCCGCTCGGGGGCGTTCCTGTTCGCAGGGTCCGAGGACCGCGCCCGGACGGCGAGGATCCTCGAGCGGTGCCGCACGGGGCCGGGGTGGAGCGGCGTGACGACGGCCCGCCGCCGCGACGGCCGGAGGATCGAGGTCGCCGTGCAGGTCTCCGCCGCGTTCCGGCTGGCCGGCCAGGAGTGCTTCCTCGTCTCCGGCCGGGAGCGGCGGCCGGAGTGGACGATCGGCCAGTCCGTGCTCGACGGGTTCCTGACCCGCTCCCCGATCGGCATGGCGGTCATGAGCCCGGACCTGCGGTACGTCTGGCTGAACGACACCCTGGAACGCTTCGGCGGGGTGCCCCGCGAGCAGCGGATGGGCTGCCGGCTCAGCGAGGTGGTGCCCGGTCTGGAGGCCGAGGCCATCGAGGCGATCATGCGCCGGGTGATGGACACGCGCGTGCCGGTGGTCGACTACGAGTACCAAGGCTGGAGCTGGGCCGACCCGCACCGCCGGCACGCCTACTCCACCTCCTTCTTCCCGCTGGTGGACGCGCAGGACGTCATCACCGGCGTGTGCTACATGGTCACGGACGTCACCGACCGCTGGAACGCCCAGCAGCGCCTGGCCCTGATGAACGACGCCGGGGCCGGCATCGGCAGCACCCTGGACGTGATGCGCACGGCTCAGGAGCTCGCCGACGTCACCGTGCCGCGCTTCGCCGACTTCGTCGTCGTCGACCTGCTGGAGTCGGTGCTCAGCGGCGAGCCCACGGCCCCCGCCGCCCTCGGGGACGAGCCGCCCGAGAGCACGCCGAGGATGCGGCGGGCCGGGATGAGGTCGATCCACGAGGGCTGTCCTGAGGCGGTCGTCCAGATCGCCGAGCCCGTCGACTTCACGACCCCGCGGTACGACGCCAGCCACATGTTCCACGGCGAGGCCGTGTTCATACCGACCCTCGACCCGCTGGACGAGGCCTGGGCGACCGAGCAGCCGGAACGGGCCGCCAACATCCGCCGGTTCGGTCTGCACACGCTCATCTCGGTGCCGCTGCGGGCGCGGGAGACGGTTCTGGGCGTGGCGACGTTCATGCGGTCGGAGAACCTGGCCTCCTTCGAGCGGGACGACCTGCTGCTCGCCCAGGAGCTGGTCGCCAGGGCGTCGGTGTGCATCGACAACGCCCGCCGCTACAGCCGGGAACACGCCACGGCCCTCGCGCTGCAGCGCAGCCTGCTGCCGCGGACCCTCGCCGGCAGTCCGGTGATGGAGGTCGCCTCGGCCTACCTGCCCGCGGACGCGAAGGACGGCGTCGGTGGCGACTGGTTCGACGTACTGCCGCTGTCGGGCGCGCGGATCGCCCTGGTCGTCGGTGACGTGGTCGGGCACGGCATCACCGCCGCGGCGGCCATGGGACGGCTGCGCACCGCCGTGCACACGCTCGCCGACATGGAACTGCCGCCGGCGGAGCTGCTGGCCCACCTCGACGACCTGGTGCTGCGCCTGACCGACGAGGAGCCCGAGGACGAGCCCACCCGCACCGCCGTGCTCGGCGCGACCTGCCTGTACGCGGTCTACGACCCCGTCACCCGGCACTGCGAACTCGCCCGCGCCGGGCACCCGCCGCCCGTCCTGGTGGGCCCCGACGGGACGGCCGGCTTCCCCGACCTGCCGTTCGGCCCGCCGCTGGGCCTGGGCGGTCTGCCGTTCGAGGCGGCCGATATGGAGGTGCCCGAGGGAAGCACGATCGGCCTGTACACCGACGGTCTCATCGCGGCCTCCGGCCAGGACGTCGACGCGGGGATGGCCCGCCTGGGGCAGGCCCTGGCCCAGCCGGGTCTGGACCTGCGGGAACTGTGCGACGCGGCGGTGGGACGACTGCTGCCGGGCCCGCAGCCCGACGACGTGGCGCTGCTGCTCGCCCGGCCCCACCCGCTGACCCCCGAGCAGGTGGTCACCTGGGACGTCCCCGCCGATCCCGCCGCCGTGGCGGCCGCCCGGTCCCTGGCCGCGCGCCACCTGGACGGCTGGGGCCTGGGCGAGCTGGCCATGACGACCGAGCTGATCGTCAGCGAGCTGGTCACCAACGCCATCCGCCACGCCACCGGACCCGTCCGGCTCAGGCTGCTGCGCCAGCCGCTCCTGATCGTCGAGGTGTCGGACGCCAGCAGCACCTCGCCGAGGCTGAGGCATCCCCGGACCACCGACGAGGGCGGCCGCGGTCTCTTCCTGGTCGCTCAGCTCGCCCGCCGCTGGGGCACCCGGTACACCGACAACGGCAAGATCATCTGGGCGGAGCAGGACCTTCCGGCCGGCGCACCCACGACCGACGCGCTCAGCTCCGGCCCACTGCCCGCGAGGCATCCCCTGTCCGGCGGCGAACCGGCCGCCGCCGTGCTGTAGCCGAGCCGGGGATCGCCGCCCGCGTACGCACGAAGCCGCACGTGAAACGCGCAGACCGTGCATTGATGGGATTCATTCAGGGGCGGGTGCGGTACAGGCCGGGTACACCCGGGGAGCCGAGTGCCGTTTTTTCAGGGCTTCTCCCGTCGGACATCTAGACAGCCCGTCCGCGCTGCCCCTATAAACATCCCATCTCTCCATGAGCGACATCCCACCGTCGCACCGTGCACCACGCCGCTTCGGGACCAGCGCGAGGAAGTACCGATGAGACTCAGAACAGTCCTCTGCTCCACCGCCTCCGTAGTCTCCGCCCTGGCGCTGCTCAGCGCCTGCGCCGGCGGCTCCCCAGCCGCGTCGTCGGGCGAGCCGCTCGTGGGCGTCGACTACCCGCGGTCCGACACCGACTTCTGGAACTCGTACATCAAGTACACGCCCCAGTTCGCCAAGGAGCTGGGCCTGAACCTGAAGACCACCAACTCGCAGAACGACGTCGCCAAGCTGACCGCCGATGCCCAGACGTTCATCAGCCAGGGCGTCAAGGGCGTGGCGATGGCCCCGCAGGACACCGCCGCCATCGCGCCGACCCTCGCGCAACTGGAGGCGAAGAAGATCCCGGTGGTCACGGTGGACACCCGCCCCGACACCGGCAAGGTCTACATGGTCGTACGCGCCGACAACCGCGCCTACGGCGAGAAGGCCTGCCGGTTCCTCGGCACGAAGCTGGGCGGCAAGGGCAAGGTCGTCATGCTCCAGGGCGACCTCGCGTCCGTCAACGGCCGTGACCGCACCGAGGCGTTCAACGACTGCATGAAGAAGGAGTACCCGGACATCAAGGTGTTCGGCGAGGCCACCAACTGGGACGGGGCCGTCGCCGCGCAGAAGCTCCAGACCGACCTGACCGCCCACCCGGACATCAAGGGCGTCTACATGCAGTCCAGCTTCGCCCTGTCCGGCACCCTCCAGGTGCTCAAGCAGAAGGGCCTGCTGGTCGGGCCGCAGGACGAGAAGCACGTGTTCGTGGTCTCCAACGACGGCATCCCCGAGGAGCTGAAGGACATCGCCGCCGGCAAGATCGACGCCACCGTGTCCCAGCCGGCCGACCTCTACGCCAAGTACGCCCTGTACTACCTGAAGGCGGCGATCGGCGGCAAGACGTTCCAGCCCGGCAGGACCGACCACGACAGCACCATCATCCAGGTCCGTGACGGACTGCTGGAGGACCAGCTCTCCGCGCCGCTCGTGACGGCCGACGGCGCCACCTACGGCGGGGTCGCCAGCCTCAAGAGCGACGACAAGTCCCTGTGGGGCAACAACCTCGGCTGACCCGCTCCCATCAGGCAGCCAACGGCTATGGAGAACAAGGCGGTTGAGATGAGCGACGGGGAGCGGGAAGTCACCCCCGCGTCCGCCCCGGCGGACGGCGGACGGGCCCCGGTGGACCCGGCCGTCGTCGAGGCGGCGGGCATAGTCAAACGATTCGGTCCGACGGTGGCCCTGAACGGCGCACGGATCACCATCAGGCCCGGCGAGACCCACGCACTCGTCGGCCGCAACGGGGCCGGCAAGTCGACCCTGGTGTCCGTGCTCACCGGACTCCTGGCCCCCGACGAGGGCACGGTCTCCTTCGGCGGCGTCCCGGCGCCGCGGCTCGCCGACCGCGACGGCTGGCGGCGACGGGTGGCGTGCGTCTACCAGAAGTCCACCGTCATCCCCACGCTGACCGTCGCCGAGAACCTCTTCCTGAACCGGCACGACCACGGCCGGGGCCGCCTGATCAGCTGGCGGGGCGTACGCGGCCGCGCCCGGGACCTGCTGGCCGCATGGTCGGTGGACGTCGACCCGCAGACCCTCGCCGGCGATCTGGACGTGGAGCAGCGGCAGTTCGTGGAGATCGCCCGGGCGCTGTCCTTCGGGGCGCGGTTCATCATCCTCGACGAGCCGACGGCACAGCTCGACGCGGCGGCCATCAACCGCCTCTTCGACCGCATCCGCGATCTGCAACGCCAGGGCGTCACCTTCCTGTTCATCAGCCACCACCTCCAGGAGGTCTACGAGATCTGCGACATGGTGACGGTGTTCCGCGACGCACGGCACATCGTGACCGCGCCGGTCGCGCAGCTGCCCCGCACCGACCTGGTCGCCGCGATGACCGGCGAGGCTGCCGCCGGCCGGCGTGAGGACCGGGCGAGCAGTCATGTGCCCGCCGCCGAGGCCGCGTTGAGCGTGCGCGGGCTGAGCGGCGAGTCCTACGGCGACGTCGGCTTCCGGGTCGGCGCCGGTGAGATCGTCGGGCTGGCGGGGGCGGCCGGCAGCGGACGCACCGAGGTCGCCGAGACCGTCGTGGGGCTGCGTTCGGCGGCGGCGGGCGAGGTGGAGATCGCGGGGACGCGGCCCCGGCCGGGCAGTGTGCCCGCCGCGCTCGCGGCCGGGGCGGGGTTCGTCCCGCAGGACCGGCACCACCAGGGCTTCGTCCCGGACATGTCGATCGCGGACAACGCCACGCTGTCCGTGCCGAAGCGGCTGGGCCGCGGCGGGCTGCTGGACCGCGGCCGCCGGGACCGGCTCGCCGAGGTCATGATCGAGAAGCTGGCGATCAAGACGCCCGGCCCCGATCTGCCCGTCTCCGCCCTGTCCGGGGGCAACCAGCAGAAGGTCGTGATGGCCCGCGCCCTCGCCGACGACCCACGGCTGCTGGTCCTGATCAGTCCCACCGCGGGCGTGGACGTGCGCTCCAAGGAGTTCCTCCTCGGCAAGGTCGAGGAGATCGCGGACACCGGGACCGGGGTGCTCATCGCCTCCGACGAACTCGACGACCTGCGTATGTGCGACCGGGTCCTGGTGATGTTCCAGGGCCGGGTGACGACCGAGATGGCCCGCGGCTGGCACGACCACGACCTCGTGGCCGCGATGGAAGGAGTGGACCTGCATGCCTGAGGCAGTGCCTGAAACGGTCCTCACGCACCCGCCCGCGCCCCCGGCGGCGAAGCCGCGGCTCAAGCGGACCGCGCTGCTGGGCGGCCGGGTGCCGCTGGCCCGGCTGCGCGACCTGGCGCTGGTTCCCGCGATCGTGGTCATCGCGATCGTCGGCCAGATCGTCAACCCGGTCTTCCTGCAGACGGACAACCTGATCAACGTCCTGCAGACCATGTCGGAGATGGCGCTGCTGGTCCTCGCCCAGACGATGATCCTGATCGTCAAGAAGATGGACCTGTCGCTGGAGTCCACGATGGGCCTCGCGCCCGGAATCGCGGCCTGGCTGGTGGTCCCGGTCGGCGCCGGGCACGGGCTGGGCCTGCTCTCCGGAGCGTGGGCCGTCCCCGTGACGCTCGCCGTGGGCGCGCTCGTCGGCGTGCTCAACGCACTGCTGATCATCCGCTTCGGCCTCAACGGCTTCATCGTCACCCTCGGCATGCTGATCGTGCTGCGCGGCGTCCTCACCGGTGTGTCCGGCGGCCAGACGTTCTTCCAGCTGCCCGAGTCGATGCTGTACCTGGGCACCGCGCAGTGGTTCGGGATGCCGGCGTCGATCTGGATCTGCCTGGCGCTGTTCGCCGTGGCGATCGTGGTGCTCGGCTGGACGAGTTTCGGCCGGTCCCTGTACGCCGTCGGCGGCAACGTCGACGCGGCGAAGGCGGCCGGCATCCGCACCGACCGGGTGCTGTGGATCGTCATCGTCACCGGCAGCGTGCTCGCCGCCCTCGCCGGTCTGATGCTCTCCGGACGGCTCGCGTCGGTCGCCTCGGCGCAGGGCAACGGCTACATCTTCACCGTCTTCGCCGCCGCCGTCATCGGCGGGATCAGCCTCAACGGCGGCAAGGGCACCATGTTCGGGGCGTTCAGCGGCATCCTGCTGCTGTTCATGATCCAGAACGTGCTCACCCTGGCCGGCGTCCCCGCCCAGTGGATCGGCGCCCTCAACGGCCTGATCATCCTGTTCGCCCTGATGATCTCCCGCATCACCGGCGGCAAGGTCCAGGACTGACCGGGCGGCCCGCGCCCCGAGCCGTCTTCCCATGTCCCGTCGCGAGGGGCCGCACGCCTCTCGCCCCTCACAGGAGTTGCCGCCATGTCCTCCGCTGTGTCCCCTTCTCCGGCGTCTGCCCGCATCACCGCCCTGGACGTGCTGGACGTGCGCTTCCCGACGTCCGAGCATCTCGACGGCTCGGACGCGATGAACCCCGAACCGGACTACTCGGCCGCCTACGTCGTCCTGCGCACCGACGCCGGCGACGGTCTCGAGGGCCATGCGCTGGCCTTCACCACCGGCCGGGGCAACGACGCGCAGGCCGCCGCCATCGCCACCCTCGCCCCGTATGTGGTGGGCCTGTCCGTCGAGCAGGTCTGCGGGGACCTCGGCGCGTTCGCGCGCGGTCTCGTCCACGATCCGCAACTGCGGTGGCTGGGGCCGGAGAAGGGCGCCATCCACATGGCGACCGGCGCGGTCGTCAACGCGGCCTGGGACCTCGCCGCCAAGCGGGCCGGGAAGCCCGTCTGGCGCTTCCTCTCCGAGATGACGCCCGAGGAGCTCGTCGCCCAGGTCGACTTCCGCTGGCTGAGCGACGCCCTCACCCCCGAGGACGCGCTGGAGATCCTGCGCCGTGCCGAACCGGGCCGCGAACGGCGTACCGGCCTGCTGATCGACGAGGGCTATCCCGCGTACACGACCACCCCGGGCTGGCTCGGCTACTCCGACGAGAAGCTGGCCCGTCTCGCCCGCGAGGCCGTCGCCGACGGCTTCACCCAGATCAAGCTGAAGGTCGGGGCGTCGCTGGCGGACGACACACGTCGTATGCGGGTGGCGCGTGAGGCGGTGGGGCCGGACGTCCGCATCGCCGTCGACGCCAACCAGAGATGGGACGTGGGCCCCGCCGTCGACTGGATGCGGGAGCTCGCCCCGTACGACCCGTACTGGATCGAGGAGCCGACCTCCCCCGACGACATCCTCGGTCACGCGGCCGTCCGCGAGGCGCTGGCGCCGATCAAGGTCGCCACCGGTGAGCACGTCGCCAACCGGGTCGTCTTCAAGCAGCTGTTGCAGGCGCGCGCGGTGGACGTGGTGCAGATCGACTCGGCCCGGGTGGGCGGCGTCAACGAGAACATCGCGATCCTGCTGCTTGCGGCGAAGTTCGGCGTGCCGGTCTGCCCGCACGCCGGCGGGGTCGGCCTGTGCGAGATGGTGCAGCACCTGTCGATGTTCGACTACGTCGCCGTCACCGGCACCACCGAGGACCGGGTCATCGAGTACGTGGACCATCTGCACGAGCACTTCGTCGACCCGGTGCGCGTCGTCGACGGCCGGTACCTCGCGCCGACGCGGCCCGGGCTGAGCGCGCAGATGCACCCGGAGACGCTGAAGGAGTACCTCTACCCCGACGGCCCGGTCTGGTCCGCCCGTGTCTGAGCCGCTGCCTCTGGTCGACGCCCACCACCATGTGTGGGACCTGGACCGACGCCCCCAGCCCTGGCTGGACGAGCCCGGCCTCGAACCGATCCGCCGCACGCACGGCATGGGAGACCTGCGGCGGGCCGCGGGCCGGCCCCTCGCGGGACGGCGGCTGACCCGGACGGTGCTGGTCCAGTGCGTGGCCTCGGTCGACGAGACGAGGGAGCTGCTGGCCCTCGCGGAACGGGATCCGCTGATCGGCGCGGTCGTCGGCTGGGCGGACCTCGCCTCGCCCACGGTCGGCGACGTGCTCGACGAACTGCGTGCCGGGCCCGGCGGCGGGCGGCTGCGGGCCCTGCGCCACCTCGTCCAGGGCGAGTCGGACCCGCGGTGGCTGCAGCGGCCGGCCGTCGAACGGGGCCTGCGCGCCGTACGGGAGCGGGGGCTCGGGTACGACGTGCTCATCCGCGGCCACCAGTTCCCGCAGGCCGTCCGCCTCGCCCGGCGCTTCCCGGACCTTCCGCTGGTCCTGGACCACGCCGGCAAGCCGCCCGTCGGCCGGTCCTCGCTCGCCGAGTGGACGCGGCAGGTGCGCGCGCTGGCCGACTGCCCCCAGGTGCGGTGCAAGGTCTCCGGGCTGATCACCGAGGCCGACCACCGCACCTGGACCCTCGACGACATCCGGCCCGTGTGGGACACCCTGCTGGCCGCCTTCGGCCCCGACCGGCTGATGTTCGGCTCCGACTGGCCCGTGTGCGTCCTCGCCGGCGGCTGGGACCGCTGGGCCGGCGCCGTCGAGGAACTGCTGCACGACTGCTCCACCGACGAGGCCGGGATGATCCTGGCCGGCGCCGCGACCGAGTTCTACCGTCTGAAGGACGCACCGTGCTCCTGACCGAACTGCTGCACCCCGGCATCCTCGAAGCGCTCGCGGGAGCTGGGCACGGCGCCCGCGTCCTGCTCGCCGACGGGCACTACCCCGCGAGCACCGCCGTCGGGGAACGGGCGCGGACCGTCCACCTCAACCTCTCCCCCGGCGTCCTCGACGTCACCACCGTCCTCGGGGTGCTGCTGCGGGCCCTGCCCGTGGAGTCGGCGCAGGTGATGGTGCCGCCCGAGGGCGAGCCGGAACCGCCCGCCGTCGCCGAGTACCGCTCGCTGCTCGCGCCCGTCGCCGTCGACGCCCTGGGCCGCTTCGCGTTCTACGACGCCGCCCGCTCACCCGACCTGGCCCTGGCGATCGTCACGGCCGACACACGGACCTACGCCAACCTGCTGCTGACCATCGGCGTCCGCGCTGAAGGGACCCTGACCCCGCGATGACACTCGCCGTCCGCTACACCCGCGCCCGCACCCTGGACACCGCGCCCGCGCCCGTCGCGCCGCCCGGCCCCGGTGAGGTGGAACTCGCCCCCGCCTACGTCGGCATCTGCGGCACCGACCTGCACATCTTCCACGGCGACATGGACGCCCGGGTCGCCGCGCCCGCCGTCCTCGGGCACGAGATGTCCGGCCGGGTCGTCCGGGTCGGACCCGGCGTCGAAGGATGGCGGCCCGGTGACGCGGTCACCGTGATGCCGCTGCGCTGGGACGACTCCTGCCCTGCCTGCCGGGCGGGTCATCGGCACATCTGCCGGCACCTGGACTTCATCGGCATCGACTCCCCCGGCGCGATGCAGCAGCGGTGGACCGTCCCCGCCTCCACCCTGGTACGGCTGCCCGACTCCCTGCCCCTGGACCAAGGCGCCCTGGTCGAGCCCACCGCGGTCGCGGTGCACGACGTGGGCCGGGCCGGGGTAAGCGACGGCGACCGGGTCGTCGTGGTCGGCGGCGGTCCGGTCGGCGTCCTCATCGCGCTGGTGGCGCGGGCCGCCGGCGCCGACGTCCGCGTGGTCGAACTCAACGCCCACCGGCGGCTGCTCGCCGAGGACCTCGGCCTGACCGCCTGGGACCCGGCCGCCCACGACATCCCCGAACTCGTCGCCCGGTGGACCGGCGACGCGGGCGCGGACATCGCCTTCGAGGTGTCCGGCGCGGCGGGCGGCGTGGACACCGCGGTGGAAGTCCTCGGCGCGCGCGGACGGTTGTGCCTGGTCGCCATCCACCCCAGGCCCCGCGAGGTGAACCTGCACCGCTTCTTCTGGCGTGAACTCACCCTCGTCGGGGCGCGGTTGTACGACCGCTCCGACTTCGAGCAGGCGGTCACCCTGGTCGCCGACGGCACCGTCCCCGCCCAGCGCCTGATCAGCAAGGTCGTGCCCCTCACCGAGGCGTCCGCCGCGTTCGAGGCGCTGGAGAGCGGCGGCGACGTGATGAAGATCCTGCTCGACTGCGCCAACGCCCCGCGGGGAGCCGCCGTATGAACGCCTTCGACCTCACCGGCAGGCTCGCCGTCGTCACCGGTGCCCGGCGCGGGATCGGCCGGGCCATGGCCCGCGCGCTCGCCGAGGCCGGCGCGGACGTCATCGGCGTCAGCGCCTCGCTGGAGGAGTCCGGCAGCGAGGTGGAGAAGGACGTCACCGCCGCCGGCCGCGCCTTCGAGGCGATCCGCGCCGACTTCGCCGACCCCGACGCAGTCCGCGCCCTCGGAGCCGAACTGGCCGCGCGGGAACGCCCGGTGGACATCCTCGTCAACAACGCCGGCACGATCCGCCGCGCACCGGCCGCCGAACACAGCGACGCCGACTGGGAGTTGGTGCTCCAGGTCAATCTGAGCGCACAGTTCGCCCTCACCCGTGCGGTCGGGGCGGCCATGGTCGCCCGCGGACACGGCAAGATCGTCTTCACCGCATCGCTGCTCAGCTTCCAGGGCGGCATCACCGTCCCCGGCTACACCGCCGCCAAGCACGGCGTCGCCGGCCTCACCAAGGCGCTGGCCAACGAGTGGGCGCCGCACGGCGTCAACGTCAACGCCATCGCCCCCGGATACATCGCCACCGACAACACCCGGGCACTGCAGGACGACCCCGCCCGCAGCAAGGCCATCCTCGACCGCATCCCGGCCGCCCGGTGGGGGAACGCCGACGATCTCGCGGGCGCCACCGTGTTCCTCGCCTCCGACGCGGCCGACTATGTCCACGGCGCCGTCATTCCGGTCGACGGCGGATGGCTCGGCCGATGAGCGGCGCCGGCATGACGGCCGTACTGGCGGGGTCCCGGCTGCTGCCCGTGCTGACGGTCGCCTCCGCCGCGAGCGCCGGTCCGCTGGCCGACGCGCTCGCGGCGGGCGGCGCCCGGTGCGCCGAGGTCACCCTCCGCACGCCCGACGCCGAACAGGCCCTCAAGGCGATGGCGGCGCACGGCGCTCTGACCGTCGGGGCCGGCACCGTGCTCACACCGGACCAGGCGGAGCGAGCCGTGGCGGCCGGCGCGCGGTTCCTCGTCTCCCCCGGTTTCGACGCCGAAGTGATCGACAAGGCAAAGGAGTTGGGCGTGCCGGTCGTGCCCGGTGCGGCGACGGCGACCGAGTTGATGTGTGCGCTGAAGGCGGGCCTGGACACGGTCAAGCTGTTCCCCGCCGAACCGCTCGGCGGCACGCGGATGATCCGGGCCCTCGCGGCGCCCTTCCCACAGGCGCGGTTCGTGCCCACCGGCGGCATCGGCCCGGACCGGTTGGCCTCCTACCTGGCCCATCCGGCGGTCCTGGCCGTGGGCGGCAGCTGGATGGCGGCCGACGGCCACCTGGAGCGCGGTGAGTACGCGGAGATCCGCCGGCTGACCGCCGAGGCCGTGGCGAGGAGCACGCCGTGACCGACGTGATCGCCCTGGGCGAGGTGATGCTGCGCTTCGACCCCGGAGAGGGACGCATCCGCACCACCCGCTCCTTCCGGGTCTGGGAGGGCGGCGGGGAGTACAACGTCGTACGAGGGCTGCGCCGTTGCTTCGGGTGGCGTACCGCCGTGGTGACCGCGCTCGTCGACAACGCGGTGGGCCGGCTCGTCGAGGACCTCGTCCTCCAGGGCGGTGTCGACACCTCGCTGATCCGCTGGACGCCCGACGACGGCGCCGGCCGCACCGTGCGCAACGGCCTCAACTTCGTCGAGCGCGGTTACGGCGTCCGGGGCGCGCTCGGCGTCAGCGACCGGGCGAACACCGCCGTGTCCCGGCTGCGCGAGGGGGACGTCGACTGGGACGCCGTGTTCTCCGGCCCGGTGCGCTGGTTCCACACCGGGGGCGTGTTCGCCGGCCTGTCGGACACCACCGCCGACGTCGCCGACGAGGCGATGGCCGCCGCCCGCCGCCATGGGGTGACGGTCTCCTACGACCCCAACTACCGCCCGAGTCTGTGGGCCGGCCGGGGCGGGGCCGACCGGGCCCGCGAGACGGACCTGCGGCTCGCCCGGCACGCCGACGTCGTCGTGGGCGCCCTGGGGCTCGCGGGCGCCGGGCCTGACGCCGGCCGTCTGACACGGAACGAGGTGCCCGACGCGCTGACCGAGGTCGCCGGTCTGCTGCCGGGCGCCGGGGTGCTGGCGACGACCCTGCGCGAGGTCCCCTCCGCCGGGGTCAACGACTGGTCGTCGGCCGCCTGGTCCGCCGCGACCGGCGTGGTGACCGGCCCCCTCATGCCCGGCCTGCACGTCCTGGACCGCATAGGCTCGGGAGACGGGTTCGCCGCCGGGCTCGTCCACGGTCTGCTCACCGGCGCCGGCCTGGAGCGCGCCCTCGCCTACGGCACCGCGCACGGCGCGCTCACCATGACCACGCCCGGGGACGTCTCCATGGCCACCCTCGACGAGGTCGAGGCGCTGGCCGCCGGCGCCACGGCCCACGTCCGACGCTGACCGGACGACCCGCACCCGGAACCAGCCTGCACCCGCACCCGCACGACCGAGGAGAACGTCTTGCACCACCGGAAAATCCGCGGCACGGCGGTCACTGTCTCCGAACTCGGCTTCGGCGGCTCGGTGATCGGCAACCTGTACCGCGTCACGCCGGCCGAGGAGGCGGCCGCCGCCGTCGACGCGGCCTGGGACGCCGGCATCCGCTACTTCGACACCGCGCCGCACTACGGCCTCGGCCTGTCCGAACGGCGTCTCGGCGCCGCCCTGCGCGGCCGGCCCCGCGGCGAGTACACAGTCTCCTCCAAGGCGGGCCGGCTCCTCGTCCCCAACGAACAGCCCCGGGGCGTGGACAGCGAGGGCTTCGCCGTCCGCGACGACCTGTGCCGCCGGTGGGACTTCAGCCGCGACGGCGTACTGCGCTCACTCGACGACACGCTGGAACGCACCGGCCTTGACCGGATCGACGTCGTCTACCTGCACGACCCGGACGACCACTGGCGCCAGGCCGCCGACGAGGCGATGCCCGCCCTCGCCGAACTCCGCGACCAGGGCGTCGTCGGCGCGATCGGCGCGGGCATGAACCAGTCCGCCATGCTCGCCCGCTTCCTGCGGGAGACGGCCGCCGACGTCGTCATGCTCGCCGGCCGCTACTCCCTGCTCGACCAGTCGGCCCTGGACGACGTCCTGCCCGCCGCGCAGGAGCACGGCAAGAGCGTCGTCGCGGCCGGCGTCTTCAACTCCGGTCTGCTCTCCCAGGACCGGCCCGCCGAGGGCATGAAGTACGACTACCAGGACGCCCCGTCCGGCCTCGTCGCGCGGGCCCGCGCGCTCGCCGAGGTCTGCGAGGCCCACGGCACCACCCTCCCCGCGGCCGCCATCGCCTTCCCCTGGACGCACCCCGCCGTCGTCAATGTCACCCTCGGCATGCGCGACCCCGGCGAGGTCGCCCGCAACGCACGACTCCACCGCGACGCCGTCCCCGACGCGCTGTGGGACGACCTGCGCGACCGGGGACTGATCAGGGCCGACGTGCCCTCCGGGAGGAACTTCCCGTGTCCCTGACCGACAAGGCGATCACGAGGATCCGCGAGCTCATCGCCACCGGCGCGCTGCCCCCGGGTTCCAAGCTGCCTCCGGAGCAGGAGCTGGCCGCTCAGCTCGGCCTCTCCCGCAACCTCGCCCGGGAGGCGGTGAAGGCCCTCTCCGTGGCCCGTGTGCTGGAGGTCAGACGCGGCGACGGCACCTATGTCACCAGCCTCCAGCCGAGCCTGCTCCTGGAGGGCCTCGGCGGCGCGGTGGAACTCCTCCAGGGCGACCCCGGCGCGGTGCTGGACCTCATGGAGGTACGGCGGCTGCTGGAGCCCGCCGTCGCGGCGCTGGCCGTCGCCCGGATCTCGGACGACGGGCTGGCCGAGGTGAGGCGGCACCTGGACGCCATGCGGGCGGCGCGCGACGACATCGAGCGGCTGACCGTCCACGACGCGGCGTTCCACCGGGCCATCGCGGACATCACCGGCAACGAGACGCTGATCATGCTGCTGGAGGGCATCGCGGGGCGCACCCTGCGGGCCAGGATCTGGCGCGGCCTGGTGGACACCCGCGCCGCGGGACGCACCCTCGCCGAGCACGAGGCGATCTACGCGGCGCTGGCCGCGCGGGACGCCGGCCTCAGTCAGGCCGCCGCGCTGCTGCACGTCAGCAGCACCGAGCAGTGGCTGCGGGAGCACCTGGCGGCCGGCGGCGCCCGGCGCGAGACGGCCGCCGCGTCCGGGCCGCCCTCGTGACACCGGACCGCCGTACACCGCCGCCTTCGCACGAGCGGAACGGGGTCGGGCCGCCGACAGGACGGCCTCCGATCCGCGCCGGGCGCACGGCTATCATCGACGTCACACTTCAGGGCCTTCCCGCCCGGGACTCGACGAGACGAACAGGGCCCGTGCGCGCGGCGCACTCGCGGAAAGGAGCTCCCGTTGTCCCTGACCGACAGGGCCATCGAGCAGATCCGTGAACTGATCCGCTCGGGCGCGCTGCCGCCGGGAGCGAAGCTGCCGCCGGAACCCGAGCTGGCGGCGCAGCTGGGCCTCTCGCGCAACCTGGCCCGCGAGGCGGTCAAGGCGCTGGCCGTCGCCCGGGTCCTCGAAGTCAAGCGCGGTGACGGGACCTACGTCACCAGTCTCCAGCCGAGCCTGCTCCTGGAGAGCCTCGGCGGCGCGGTGGAACTCCTCCAGGGCGACAACGGGGCGTTGCTGGACCTGATGGAGGTGCGGCGGCTGCTCGAACCGCTCGCCACGGGGCTCGCCGCGAGCCGGATCTCGGACGCTCAACTGGGCGAGGTCGAGCGCCACTTGGACGCCATGCGCGAGGCGCGTGACGACGTGGAGCGACTCAACGCCCATGACGCGGCCTTCCATCGCGCCGTCGTCGCGGCCACCGGCAACGAAACGCTGCTCACGCTGCTGGAGGGCGTCTCGGGCCGCACCCTGCGCGCCCGCATCTGGCGCGGGCTGGTCGACGACCAGGCGGCCGGGCGGACCCTCGCGGAACACGAGGCGATCTTCGACGCGCTCAGCGCGCGTGACGCCAACCTGAGTCAGGCCGCCGCCCTGCTCCACGTCGGCAACACCGAGCGCTGGCTGCGCGAGCACCTGCGCTCCGCCGGCTTCGAGCAGGAGCCGCGCTGACGGTCGACGCATGTCGTCGACGAACCCGCCTCGACCGGTCGTCGCCCGAGAGAGCGGTCACGGGGCGGCGCCCTTCTCGCAGACGAGGCGGGCCACCTCGCGGAGTTTGACGTTGTTCTCCTGGGAGTAGCGGCGCAGAACGTCGAAGGCCTGTTCCTCACTGAGCTGGTGACGGCCCATCAGGATGCCCATGGCCTCGCCGATGAGGTGGCGGGTGGCGATGGCCTGCTCCAGCTGGGCGTGGGTGCGGGCACTGGAGAAGGCGACCGCCGCGTGGGAGGCGAGCAGCCAGCCGGACAGCTCGCTGGCCTCGGTGAACGCCCCGGGGCGGCGGGAGTAGAGGTTGAGCGCGCCGAGGTCCTCCTCCTCGGTGAACAGCAGGAAGCCCATCATGCTGCCCACGCCGAGGGCGCGGGCGCGCGGGGCGTAGGCGGGCCAGCGGGGCTGCTCGGCGGTGAAGTCGGCGATGCGGAAGACGCGCTCGCCGGTCGCGGTGCGGGCGGCGTCGAAGCAGGGCCCCTCGCCCAGCCGCGCCTGCAGCAGGTCGCTGTCGACGACGAGCTGGTCGGTGGCGGCGAGGGTCTCCACCTCGGAGCCGCGCAGCAGGAGGATGCCGGCCGCGTCGCACCCGTCCACCAGTTCGATGGCGGACGCGGTGATCCGCTCCAGGGTCGCGCCGACCGACTCCTGCGCCAGGAGGTCCCGCGCCATCGACGCCATCTTCTGCGCGAACCGGTCCCAGTCCACCGCTGTCCTCCCTCGCTCTCCGTCGGGCAGACGTACACCCGACGGTGAACCTCATACCCGGCTTCCCGCCTCCCGCCTCATGGCGGGTTTCTCAGTCGTCGTAGTCGGGGGTCCACTGGGCGGCGTCGATCGCGGCGCGCAGCTCGTCCTCGGTGGCCTTCGGGGCGACGCCGTCCTCGACGGCCGCGAGGGCCGCGGCGAGGGCGATCTCACGGGCGGCGTCCCGCATCCGGCCCAGCGGCGGCAGCAGGGGTGCCGGGGAGCCGTCGTCCGGTGCGGAGCGGGCGGCGCAGCGGCCCACGGCGCGGGCCGCGGCGACCATCATCCGGTCCGTCACCCGGGTGGCGCGGGCGGCGGTGACGGCGAGGCCGATCGCGGGGAAGACGTACACGTTGTTGGCCTGCGCGACCGGCACGTCACGGCCGTCGATGCGCAGCGGCGGGAACGGGGACCCGGTCGCGACCAGCACCTTCCCGTCGGTCCAGCGGGCCAGGTCGGCGGGGTCGGCCTCAGCGTGCGAGGTGGGGTTGGACAGCGGGAACACGACCGGGCGTTCGCAGCCGGCGGCCATGTCCCGCACGATCTCCTCGGTGAACGCCCCGTGCGCGGTGGACAGCCCGATCAGCACGGTGGGCCGCACGCGGCGCACGACCTCGGCGAGGCCGGGCGCACCGTCGCCGTCCCAGTCGCCCACCTCGTCGTCGTCGCGGACGTAGGTGCGCTGCTCCTCGGTGAGGCCGGACCGCGACGCGAGCAGCAGTCCGTCGACGTCCACGAACCAGAAGCGGGAGACGGCGTCGTCCGCCGACAGGCCCTCCTCTTCGAGGGCGGCGCGGATCATGTCGGCGACGCCGACGGCCGCGGACCCTGCGCCGAGCACCACGAAGCGCTGGTCGGACAGGCTGCCGCCGGCGATCTCGGTCGCCGTGGTGAGCGCGCCGAGCGCCACGGCCGCCGTTCCCTGGATGTCGTCGTTGAAGGTCAGCAGCCGGTCCTGGTAGCGGGTGAGGATCGGGCGCGCGTGCGCGGTGGCGAAGTCCTCCCACTGGAGGAGGGTGCCGGGCAGTTCCGCCTCGACGGCCGAGACGAACAGCTCCACCAGCTCGTCGTACTCGTCGCCCGTGACCCGGCGGCCGCGGGTGCCGAGGTAGTGCGGGTCGGCCAGCAGTTCCTCGTTGTCGGTGCCGACGTCCAGCAGGACGGGCAGGGTGCGCGCCGGGTGGATGCCGCCGATGGCGGTGTAGAGGCTGAGCTTGCCGATCGGGATGCCCATGCCGCCGACGCCCTGGTCGCCGAGGCCGAGGATGCGCTGGCCGTCGGTGACGACGATGACGTCGACGTCGGCGTGGGGCCGGTTGCGCAGGATCTCCCGGAAGCGGTGCCGGTCGTCGTACGACAGGAACAGTCCGCGCGGCCTGCGGTAGATCTCGCTGAAGCGGCGGCAGGCCTCGCCCACCGTGGGGGTGTAGACGACCGGCAGCATCTCCTCCAGGTGCCGGGTGACCAGCCGGTGGAACAGCACCTCGTTGGTGTCCTGCAACTGGCGCAGGTAGATGTGCCGGTTGAGCGGCTTGTCGTAGCCGAGGAACGCTTCGTAGGCACGGTCGGCCTGCTCGTCGAGGGTTTCGACGGCGGGCGGGAGGAGCCCGTCGAGGCCCAGTTCGGCGCGGTCGCGCCGGCTGAAGGCGGTTCCCCGGTTGCGCAGGGGGTCGCAGAGCAGTGCCGTGCCACGGGTGGTGTCGCTGGCTGTCATGCCCGTCTGCTGCCCGGGATGTCGGGGTCCGCACCCAAAAACTCGGTAAGGCACGGGGGCCCGGCCGTCACAGGAAGCGGCGTACGGGCTGTACGACGGTTTCGTAGGCGCGCTGCCGCAGCGGGCGCTTCTTCCAGCGGCCGGGCACGATCGGCGTGCTGACCGCGGTGTCCTCGTCGAAGTGGGCGTCGAGGACGGCGGTGAAGCGTTCGTCGAGCACGGCGAGCATGACCTCTTCGTCGTGGTCGAGGGAGCGCCGGTTGAAGTTGGTGGAGCCGACGAGGGCGGCCGTGCGGTCCACGGTGACGATCTTGGCGTGCATCATGGTCGGCTGGTACTGGTGGATCTTCACTCCGCAGGCGAGGAGGTCCTCGTAGAAATGCTGGCCCGCGAGCTGGCAGACGCGCTTGTCGGTGTGCGGGCCGGGCAGCAGAATCTCCACCTCCACGCCGCGGCGGGCGGCGGCGCACAGCAGCTCGACGAAGTACGCGTCCGGGGAGAAGTAGGCGGTGGCCAGCCGGAACCGCTGCTCGGCGGACTCGATCATCACGCGCATCAGGGTCTGCATGTCCTGCCAGCCGAAGCTCGCGGAGCCGCGCACCACCTGGACGACGGCGTCGCCCTGCGGGCGGTGCCCGGTGAAGCGGTCGCGGTCGTCGAACAGCTCGTCGTGGCATTCGGCCCAGTTCTGCGCGAACGCGGCGGCGACGCCGTCGACCGCGGGACCGGTGAGCCGTACGTGCGTGTCGCGCCACTCGCCCGGGTTGCGGGCGTCGCCGCACCACTCCTCGGCGATGCCCACCCCGCCGGTGAAGGCGACCTGTTCGTCGACGACGAGGACCTTGCGGTGGCAGCGGTGGTTCTGTTTCAGCGGGGACAGGTAGAGCGGTCTGCGGAACCAGGCGACCTGTACGCCGGAGCGGCCCATCTCCTCCAGCAGGTCCTTCTCGATCAGGCGGCTGCCGAAGCCGTCGAGCAGCAGCCGCACCCTGACGCCCGCGCGGGCCCTCTCGGACAGCGCGCGGGCGAACTGGCGGGCGATGTCGCCCTTCCAGTACACGAACGTCATCATGTCGACGGTGTGCTCGGCGGACCGGATGCTCTCCAGCATCGCGGGGAAGATCTCGTCCCCGTTGCGCAGGACGACCAGGGCGTTCCCCTCGGTGGCCGCGATGCCGATGAGCCGTTCGAGCCGCCGCCGTATCCGGGCGGCCCGCTCGGCGAAGTCGGACCGCCCGGCGGCCACGGACTCCCCGGCCTCGCGGGTGGACACGACGGGCGCGTTCTCCTGTGTGCTGGTCATCCCTGACCCTTGCTCTGCCGGCCCGACATGAAACAACCGCGGCCGCCGGCGGGGCCCGGCGCGGTACACGCGACTGTAGCGCCGGGCCGGCCGGGGGTGTCGGGAGGCCTGGTTGCGAGACGGATCACCTGGCGGTACGGGGAGCGGGGTCGCGGCGCGCGGCCGCTCAGCGGTCGCCTGGAGCGGGCTCCACCGGCTGACCGGCGAGGTCCCTCACCGTCAGCCGGTGGCCGCCTCGCTCGCTCCGCGCGCCCGCTGCCAGGCGCCCTCCGTCAGCAGGCGCAGGCCGTTGAGGCCGACGAGGACGGTGGAGCCCTCGTGCCCGGCGACGCCGAGCGGCAGGGGGAGGGTGCCGAACAGGTCCCACAGGACCAGGGCGGCGATGAACGTGCCCGCGATCACCAGGTTCTGCGCGACCAGGCGGCGTGCGCGCCGGGAGAGCGCGATCACGGCGGGGACGGCGGCGAGTTCGTCGCGGACGACGACGGCGTCGGCCGCGTCCAGCGCGAGGTCGGAGCCGGTGCGGCCCATCGCGACGCCGGTGTGCGCGGCGGCCAGGGCGGGCGCGTCGTTGACGCCGTCGCCCACCACCAGGACCCGGCGTCCCTCGCCCTCCAGCCCGCGCACGGCGGCGACCTTGTCCTCGGGCAGCAGCCCGGCGCGCACGTCGGTGATGCCGACCTCCTCGGCGAGGCGACGGGGCGCGCGCGGGTTGTCGCCGGTGAGCAGGACGGGCGGGCGGCCGGTCAGAGCGGTGAGGCCGCGGGTGGCCCGGCCGGCGTCGGTCCGCAACCGGTCGGCCACGCCGAGGAGGCCGGCTGGCGTGCCGTCGACGGTGACCAGGACGGCCGTGCGGCCCTCTTCCTCCAGTCGCCCGGCCGCGGCGCGCGCGGGGTGCCCGTCGGGCAGGAGCCGGGCGGGGCTGCCGACGCTCACGGTGCGGCCGTCGACGACGGCGGTGACCCCGGCGCCGGGCACGGAGCGGAACCCGGTCGCCTCGGGCGGGGTCAGCCGGCGACTGCGCGCGGCCTCGGTCACGGCGCGGGCCAGCGGGTGCTCGCTGGCGTGCTCGGCCGCCGCGGCGAGCAGGAGCAGCTCGTCCGGGTCCGTGCCCCCGTCGGGCAGGGGGCGTACGTCGGTGACGCGGGGCGCGCCCTGGGTGAGGGTGCCGGTCTTGTCCAGGGCGACCGCGTCGACCTGCCCGAGGCGTTCCATGACGACGGCGGACTTGACGAGGACCCCGTGCCGGCCGGCGTTGGCCATGGCCGACAGGAGCGGCGGCATCGTCGCGAGGACGATGGCGCAGGGCGAGGCGACGATCATGAAGGTCATGGCCCGCAGGAGCGCGTCCCGCAGATCGGTGCCGAGCAGCAGCGGAACGGCGAAGATCAGGACGGTGGCGGCGACCATGCCCACGCTGTAGCGCTGTTCGACCTTCTCGATGAACAGCTGGGTGGGCGCCTTGGTCTCGGCGGCCTCCTCGACCATCTTCACGATGCGGGCCAGGACGGAGTCGGACGGGTCGCGTTCGACGCGGACGCGCAGGGCGCCGGTGCCGTTGACGGTCCCGGCGAAGACCTCGTCGCCGGGTTCCTTGGGGGCCGGCAGGGGCTCGCCGGTGATGGTGGCCTGGTCGACCTCGCCGGCGCCCGCCACGACGCGGCCGTCGGCGCCGATCCGCTCGCCGGGCCGGACGAGGATGACGTCGCCGGGGGCGAGGCGGTCGGCAGGGACGGTCTCCTCGCCGCCGCCGGTGAGCCGGGTCGCGGTGTCGGGCGCGAGGTCGAGCAGCCCGCGCACGGAGTCGGCGGTGCGGGCGGTGGCCACGGCTTCGAGGGCGCCGGACGCGGCGAAGATGACGATCAGCAGCGCGCCGTCCAGCACCTGGCCGATGGCCGCCGCGCCCAGCGCCGCGACGACCATCAGCAGGTCGACGTCCAGGGTCCTCTCCCGCGCGGCCCTCAGCCCCTCCAGGGCCGGCTCCCAGCCGCCGGTGACGTAGACGGCGGCGAACAGCGGTCCCCACGTCCACCCGGGCGCGCCGAGCAGGTGCAGCGCGAGGGCGGGGAGGAACAGGGCGAGCGCGGCCAGCGCCCACCGGGCCTCCGGCAGCGCCAGCAGGCGGGTGCGCCGCCCGGGCGGCGCGGGGCTCGGGCGCGGGCCGGTCAGGCCCGGGGCGGGGCGCTGGTCCACGGCGGAAGGCATGACGATCGACCCCTCGGGGGCACGGCGGCAGGGACCCCCACACCATACAGGAACATATGAACAGGTCTTCATATGTCGTCGGTATGCTGTCCCCCATGGGCCATGGAAGCGTCACCACCAGCACCGCGACCACCCGCGAGCGTCTCGACGCCGTCGGCACCGCGGACGTCGCCGCCACCCTCCAGGCCCTGGCGACCCCGTCACGACTGCACATCCTCGCCCGGCTCCAGGAGGGCCCCTGCTCGGTCGGGGACCTGGCCGCCGCCGTCGACATGGAGCCGTCCGCCTGCTCCCACCAGCTGCGACTGCTGCGCAACCTCGGCCTGGTGACGGGGGAACGCCGGGGGCGGTCCATCATCTACGCCCTCTACGACCGGCACGTCGCCGAACTGCTCGACCAGGCGCTGTACCACGTGGAGCACCTGCGCATGGGGATCCGCGACATGCCGGCCCCGGGCTCCGCCGACGCCCCGGACCCCTTGGACTGACGCCTTCGGGGCCCACCCCTTCCCCGGCCTGGCTCAGTCCGCGGCCGCCCGCTCTCCCGCCGGACGCCTGCGCAGCGCGGGCTCGGTGAGCGGGCGGGGCTGCCAGACGCCGTCGGCGCGGTACAGGTCCGTGCCGGGCGTCACGATCTCGTCGATCCGGTCGAGCGTCTCGTCGTCGAGCAGCAGATCGGCCCCCTTCAGCAGCGAGGTCAGCTGGTCCATGGTGCGGGGGCCGATGATCACCGAGGTGACGGCCGGGTGCACGAGCGGGAAGGCCACGGCCAGTTCCGGCAGGGTGCGGCCCAAGTCCTCTGCCAGCAGGGCGAGTCGCTCGGCGGCCGCGAGCTTCTCGGCGTTGCCGGGGACGGCGGGGTCGAAGCGGTGCGGGGTGAGCTTGGCGCGGCCGGCGGTGAGGTCGACGGGGCGGCCCTCGCGGTAGGCGCCGGACAGGAATCCGGAGGCGAGCGGCGCCCAGGTCAGCACGCCCATGCCCAGGCGGTGCGCGGTGGGCAGCACCGACCGCTCGACGCCGCGCGCGAGGATCGAGTACGGCGGCTGCTCGGTGCGCAGTCGCATCAGGCCCCGCCGCTCCGCGACGTGGTGCGCCTCGACGAGGTCCTCGGCGGGGAACGTGGAGCAGCCGAACGCGCGGATCTTGCCCGCCCGCACCAGATCGCTGAGGACGGACAGGGTCTCCTCGATGTCGGTGGTGTGATCGGGGCGGTGCACCTGGTAGAGGTCGATCCAGTCCGTGTCCAGGCGGCGCAGACTGTCCTCGACGGCCTTGAGGATCCAACGGCGGGAGTTCCCGCCGCGGTTGCGGCCCTCCCCCATCGGGAAGTGCACCTTCGTGGCGAGCACGACGTCGTCGCGCCGTCCCTTGAGCGCCTTGCCGACGATCTCCTCGCACTCCCCGGCCGAGTACATGTCGGCGGTGTCCACGAAGTTGACGCCGGCGTCGAGGGCGGCGTGGACGATGCGCGCGCTGTCCTCGTGGTCGGGGTTGCCGACGGCGCCGAACATCATGGTGCCGAGGCAATGGGTGCTGACCTCGATGCCGGTGGTGCCGAGGACTCGATAGCGCATACCGCTTCTCCGTGTCGGGTAGGGCCAACTGGGAGCGTCACTGTAGGAGTTGGAGCGCACTCCAGCGCAAGGGCGTCGAGAGCGGAGTGGAGGAGGCGGGATGCTCACGTTGGCGGAGGTCGCCGCGGAGCCCGCGCTCCTCACCCGGCGGGTGGGCCTGGGCGACGGCACCGAGGTCGTCTTCCGGCCGCTCACGCACGCCGACGCGGAAGGACTCGCGGAGTTCCTGCGGGGACTGTCCCCCGAGTCACGGCGGTTCAGTACGTTCGGCGGGTACGACCTCGCGTTCGCACGGGAGTTGTGCGATGCCATCGCCCGCTACGACAAGCTGAGGCTGGTGCTGGAGGAGGCGGAGTCCGGCAGGATCGTCGGCCTGCTGGAACTCGCCCTCGATCTGCACCCGTCGGACATCGCCCGTTACCGCGAGGCCGGCATCGTCCTTACGGCGGCGGACTGCCGTTTCGGCCCGACCCTGGCCGACGACCACCAGGGCAGGGGCGTGGGCACCCTGGTCTTCCCGCTCGTCGCGGACGTCGCCCGGCGGTTCGGCAGGACGCGGATCGTCCTGTGGGGCGGCGTCCTCGCCGACAACGCGCGCGCCGTCCGCTTCTACGAGAAGCAGGGCTTTCGGACCGTGGGCGCGTTCACCGAGGCCGACGGGACGCGTGCGCTCGACATGATCCTGGACCTGCCCGCGCCGCCGGACGGCTGACGCCGCCTCACGCCACCACCCGCCGTCTCATGCCGCGGGGGCGAGCCCCGCCTCGATCAGCGTTTCGAGTTGCTGTGCGACCTGGTCCAAGGGGTACGCGTCGCGCTTGGCGCGGCACATCGCCGGCGGGACCTCGTCGGGCTGCGGTTTCTCGACGGAGACGGCCGGCACCGGACAGCCCGCGCGGAAGCCGCTGTCGACGACGCCGCGCCACGGGGCCAGGAACACCCGCAGTCCCGCGACCGGGCCCGCGTCCCGTTCCCGGCGCAGGAAGCCGGTGACCGCCTCGCCCGCGTACCGCACGGCCTCGGTGGCCGGTTGGCCCTTGCCCTGCGGGCAGCAGTGGCAGGTCGAGCCGAGCGGCGCTCCGGCGTGTGACCGTCATCGGCCGGCCCGCCGCAGCGCCAGGAGCGCGACGTCGTCGATGCGTTGGGCGCCGACGCCGGCCTGGCCCAGCAAGGTGTCGACGAGCGGGTCGAGGTCCTCTTCGCGGGCCAGTGCGAGATGGCGGGCGAGGTCGGCGATGGCGTCGTCCAAGTCGACGCCGGGCCGTTCGACGAGCCCGTCGGTGTAGAGGACGAGCATCAGCCCGGCGGTGAGCGGCAGCTCGGTGACGGGGAAGACGGCGTCGGGGTCGATGCCCAGCAGCGGGCCGGGCGGGACGTCCAGGGGCCGGGCATCGCCGCCGGCCGGGCGCACCAGCGGCGGCGGATGGCCGGCGCTGGCCAGCGTGGCGCGGCCCGCGGCGAAGTCGAGATGGGCGTAGAGGCAACTGGTGAACAGGTCGGGGGCGAGGTCGGTGAGGAGGCGGTTGGTGCCGGACAGGACCGTGTCCGGGGCGCCGGCGACCGAGGTGGCGTGGACGGCCGTGCGCACCTGCCCCATCAACGCCGCCGCGGCGACGTCGTGGCCCTGGACGTCGCCGATGACGGCGGCGACGGCGGTGTCGCCGAGCCGGATCAGGTCGTAGAAGTCCCCGCCGATGTCCATGCCGTGGGTGGCGGGCAGGTAGCGGGCGGCGACGTCCAGTCCGGGGACGGCGGAAAGATCGTGCGGGAGCAGGGCCTGCTGGAGACCGTGGGCGAGCTCGTGCTTGACGTCGTAGAGGCGGGCCCGGTCCAGGGCCTGGGCGATGAGCCCGGCGAGCGCGGTCATGACGGCGCGGTCCTCGGACGGGAACTCGCGGGGTTCGTCGTAGGACAGGACGCAGATGCCGACCGGCCGGCTGGAGATGATCAGGGGGAGGAAGGCCCACGCCTTCTTGCCGCTGACCTGCTGCGCCTCGGGGTAGATGCGCCGCAGCTCCTCGGGGTTCGCGAAGAACGCGGGGATGCCGCTGCTCAGGGCGCGGCCGGCGGGGGTGAACGAGGTGGCCAGCGGCAGGCCCTGGAGCCGTTCGATGGCCTCGGGGGGATAGCCCCGGTACCCGGTGATCCGCAGCCGGCCCGCCTCGGCGCTCGACAGGACCAGGCCCTGGGCCCCGAAGGCGGGCATGATCTGCTCGGCGACCAGGTCGACGACGTCCTGGACGCCGACGACCTCGGTCAGCGCGGCGGCCAGGTGGGTGAGCTGGTAGAGCCGGCCGGCCCGGGCCGGCATGGTCGGCTGCGCGGGACGGTGGGGGGCGGGCGAGGCCGGCGGGGGGTCGCCGTTGGGGACGATGCGGACGCTGATGCCGCTGGCGTCGGGGAAGAGGTGGAAGTCCAGCCAGTGGTCGGGCGGGCGGCACGCGGTGAAGGCGACGGGGGCGCGGCTGATCACGGCGGCGCGGTAGCGGTCCTCGTAGGTCGGGTCGTCGAGCCAGGGCAGGCTCTGCCAGGGCAGTGTGCCCAGCAGCCGGCCGGCGTCACGGCCGAGCAGTGCGCAGGCGCCCTCGCTGAGATAGGTGAAGTGCCCCTGCAGGTCCAGGGCGCAGCTGCCGCCGGGCAGGCGTTCCACGAAGTCGGCGGCGGCCGCCTCGGAGCCCGACCGCAGCCCCGCCCCCGTGGGCAGCGCGCGCGGGGGCCCGGTACAGGCCGGCGGTTTGCCGTGGTCGAGGGCTTGCTCCAGCAGCCGCGCCAGCCGGCGGCAGCTCGCGAGGACGTGGTTCTCCTCCCGCCGGGTCATCCGGGGCGGGCGGGTGGCCGGCCACATCAGCAGCAGCGACCCCCAGGTGCGGACGCCGGTGACCGGGGCGGCGGCCAGCGACAGCGGGTAGGGCAGCGCCATCGCCGTACGGGGGTAGGAGTGGGCCAGCTCCCCCTGGTCGGCCATCCACACCAGGCGGTCCTCGCGGACGGCGTCGGCCACCGGCGCGGGCGACGCCGTCGCCACCCTGGTCCACGGCGCGGCGAAGTCCGCGGGCGCCCCGCACAGCACGTCGAGGCAGAGCACCTGCTCGTCCGGCGCCAGCAGGTACAGGGCGCCGATGGACGCGCCCGTCCTGCGGACCGTCTCCGCCAACGCGGCGTCGAGCCCGTCGGCGGGGGCGGCGTCGAAGCCATCCGGGCCGCTCACTCGGCACCTCCAGCACGTGAGGCGTTCACCGCGGCGTCGTTCTCCCGCCCACGCGCTTCCCGGCCTCACCCACCTGTGGACGCTACGCCTGTGCACGGCTGTCGGCACCCCGCGCCGCCACAGCCCCCGACGAGCGGTGCCGGGCGCGCGCACCACGCGCCCAGCGCCGACGGCACTGCGGGGTCAGCCCGTTCCCGACTGCCCCCGTGCCTCGTCGGCGACCTGCCCACCCGATCGGCGTGCCTGATCCGTGAGCTCGGCCGCCTGGTCGCGGGCCTCGTCCTGCGTGGTGCGGGCGGCTTCCTGGGCGGTGCCCTTCACCTCCTGCATCGCGCCCTGCGCGACGTCCTTCGCACCCTCCCGCAGGTTCTGCGCGGAGTCGGCGGCGGCCTCCTTCAGCGGCTCCAGTGCCTCGCCGCCGCGTTCCATCAGATCGGCGGCCTTCTCCTGCTCCACCTGGGAGGCCGGGAGCAGCGAGGACGCCAGCATGCCCGCGCCGAAGGCGATCAGCCCGGCGGCCAGCGGATTGCCCTGCGTGCGGCGCATCGCCTGGTCGGGTGCCTGCCTCACCGCTTCGCCGGCCTGGCCTGCCGCTTCGCCCACCTGGCCTGCCGCGTCGCGCGCCGTGCCGGCCGCTTGCTGGGTGCCCTCCTGCAGCGAGCCGACCGCCGACTGAGCACCGCTCTTGACTTCGTGGGCGGTGTGGGCGGCCGTTCCCATGACCCTCTCGCGCACACCGGAGACGGCGCCCCGCATCCTGCGGGTGCGACGACGCACCACGCGCCGGGGGCTGGTCCGGTCCGCGAGCCGGTCCACGTCCGCGGACAGCCGCTCCCGGGTGGCGCTTATCTCTGCCCTCATCTGGTCGGGTGACGTGCCCATTCCGCATTCTCCTTCATCGTCTCGACTGTCCGCTCCGGCTTGGGCGCCACGGCGCGCATACGGGTGCGGCCCCGCTGGTAGAGCACGGCTGCGATCACCGCCCAAACGGCGGCGACGATCAGAGCGGCCCAGCCTCCGTCCATCACGTTGGCCAGCCCGAGCACGGCGGCCAGCGACAGGAACAGGAGCACCATGTATCCGCCGAAGCCGGCGCCGCCGTACATGCCGGCGGCCTTGCCCGCCTTGGTCGCCTCCTGTCTGACCTCGGCCTTCGCGAGTTCGACCTCCTGATGGAACAGGGTCTGCACATCCGACGTGACGACGGACAGCAGCTCGCCCACCGAGTCGCCCCCGGCGCGCGGCGGCGCCGGGTGGGACGGGAGAGAGGTCATGGATCACACCCCCGGAACGGGCCGGCCCGGCATGTCGCCGGAGGGCGCGCCGACGGACGGCGGGTACTCCGGGACGGCGGGCGCCGCCGGTGTGGCGGTCTGCGCGACGTCCGTGGCGGAAGCCGCCGGGACGGCCGCGGCCGGGTCGCTCAGCGTCATCTGCTGTGTGTCGGCGGCGAGTTCGCGCCGTCCCGTCCCGGACGACGTGTCGGCGCCCGAGGACATGTCGGCCTTGGCCGCCACCTTCATCAGCCGGCCGACGGCCATCCCCGCCAGCAGGGCGCCGCCGAGGAACGCCCCCGGACGACGGCGGGCGAAGCCCTGCACGTCGGAGAGGATGCCTTGGACTCCCTGCTTCTCCAGGTAGTCGGCGGCACGGTGTCCGCCGTCCGCCGCATGTGTCGCGAGACTGCGGGCGGGCGAGTCGCCCGGGGCGTTCTCCGCCAGGCCGGCGAGGTCGTCCGCCCAGTGGTGCAGCGTGCCGGCGGCCCGCCGGGTCTGCCCCTGGACCTCGTCCATGGCGCGGCTCCGCAGGTCGCCCGCGGCTGCGCCGACCTGCTGCCGCGCCTCCCCCGCCACGGACTTGGCCTGCTCCACGGCGGTGCCCGCGACCTGACCGGCGGCCTGCTTGGCCTGACCGGCCGTGGCGGAGGCCTCCGCTCTGGCCGTCTCACCGGTCTGCCGCATTCTCGTCGTGTCGCCCTGCACTGTGTCACTCATCAGCCACGCCTCCCAGCATCGCGTCAGTGATATATCTGCTCTGCAAACGAGTGACTGTTTTGCCCCGGTTCACACACATATGACAATCGAAACTGAGGGCTCCTGACGGACCCGCGCCCCGGTACGTCCCACAGCGCACGGCCATGGTTTGCCGGGGAGGCGAGCGCGGCACTCGGAGCACCCCAGGGCGTGCACCCCTCGAGGGTCGGAAACAGAGGCGGCCGATGACGACGATCGGTGTGGAAGAGGAGTACCTGCTGCTCGACCCGGTCACGGGACTGCCGGTGCCCCACGCGGACAAGGTGCGCGTCGCCGCGGGGCTGGGGTCGCTCACGGCGGACCGGGAGGTGCAGAGCGAGCTGCTCCAGGCGCAGGTCGAGGTGGCCACGCCGGTCTGCGGCGACCTGGAGGAGGTCGGCGGGCATCTGCTGCGGCTGCGGCACGCGGTCGGGGCCGCCGCCGAGGCGCACGGCTGCCGGATCGCGGCCTGCGGGACGCCGCCGCTGCGCCACGGCAGGCCGGTGGCCGTCACCGACCACGCCCGCTACCGCGCCATGGCCGTCCAGGCGCCCCAACTGGTGGCGGAGCAGCTGGTCAACGGCATGCATGTGCATGTCGCCGTGCCCAGCCGGGAGGCGGGCGTGCAGGTGCTGAACCGGATGCGGGTGTGGCTGCCGACGCTGACGGCGATGTCGGCGAACTCCCCTCTGTGGGACGGCCACGACACCGGGTTCGCCAGCTGGCGAACGGTGATCTTCAGCCGGTGGCCGGTGAGCGGCGTCCCCCCGTTCTTCCGCGACGCGGCCGACCACGACCGGCGGGTGGGGCGCCTCCAGGAGAGCGGTCTGATCTCGGACACGGGCCAGTTGTACTGGCAGGCCCGTCTGTCGGACCGGTATCCCACGGTGGAGGTGCGGTGCCTGGACGTGCAGCTGCGCGCGGACGACGCGGTCATGTTCGCCGGCATCGTCCGCGCGCTGGCGGAGACCGCGCTCGCCGAGGCCTCCGCCGGGGCGCCCGCCCCCGACTGCGCCCCCGAGCTGCTCCAGGCCGCGATGTGGCACGCGGCCCGCCACGGCCTGAGCGACGCCTTGATCGATCCCGCGGGCGGCCGGAACCGGGCCGGTGACGTGCTGTACGAGCTGATGCGGCACATCGGCCCCTCCCTGGAGGCGGCGGGCGACACGCGCGAGGTGACGGCCCTGATCCACCGGCTCCTCCAGGACGGCACCGGAGCGGACCGCCAGCGCACGGCCCTCGCCACCGGAGGCCTCCGGGCGGTCACCGACCTGATCTCCGTCGAGAGCACGACCCCGTGAGCCGAGAGCACGGCCTCGTGCGCGCGGGCCGCAAATCGGTGCGTCGGGTCGTGCACCGGCTGGCCGCGACCCCCCGGCGCCGGCCGCGTCTGCGCTTCGACGGCTGGATCGCGGGCGTCGGCACGTCCTCCGGGACACGGATCGTGCTGGGTCACTGGCAGCGCTCGCCGTTCGGCCCGTTCAGCGACGTGATGCTCGAACGGCCGGACGGGCGACGCCTGTTGCTGGCGCCCACCCGGCGGACGGCCGACTTCATCGGTACGGCGTACACGTTCGACGCCGTCGAGGTCACCCCCGTCGACGTACGCGTCGCCGGCGACACCTGGACGGTGTCCGCCGGGCCGCTGGAGCTGCGTCTCGTCACCGGGCGGCGGGGGCTCCTGGGGTGCCTGCTGCGGGCGGTGCCCGGCGGACTCGCCGGCCGTCCGGCGTGGAGCGCGCTCACGGACACGGTCGCCCGCGTCCTGCTGCCCGGGGTGCGCACGCGCGGCAGGGGCGCGTCGGGGCGTCGCGCCTGGTACGGCGCGCGGGACTTGCGCCCGATCCGCGGTGTGTCGGCGTCCTACGAGGGCCGCGACCTGGGCCCGGCGGCACCCGTCGACCCACCCGTCCGCTTCGGATTCGGATCGGCGCCGCGCACACCGGCGGTCACCCGCGTCACCACGACGGTGGAGGCGTGAGGGCGCCGGGTGAGCTCCCCCGGACGAGTGGATCACCAGGCCGTTCGGCGCAGGAACCGCGGTCTGCGGGAGACGGCCGCACCGCGCCGAGGCTAGTTTCCGCTGGGCTGGTCACGCGCGGCCCACCGCTCCCACGTGCCGCCCACCACCGCGTACCCATCGAGGGGAACCATGGCGACCTATACCGAGCCCGTCTCTCCGGTGCCGGCGGCGGAACGCCGCGGCCGGGGACAGGTGATCGTCTCCTGGCTGAGCACCACCGACCACAAGAAGATCGGCCACCTCTACCTGATCACCTCGTTCGGCTTCTTCCTCGTCGGCGGGTTGCTGGCGATGGCGATCCGGGCGGAACTCGCCCGGCCGGGCATCCAGATCCTGTCCCAGGAGCAGTACAACCAGGCGTTCACGATGCACGGCACCGTCATGCTGCTGCTGTTCGCGACCCCGACGTTCGCGGGGTTCGCCAACGCGATCATGCCGCTGCAGATCGGCTCCCCGGACGTGGCGTTCCCCCGGCTGAACATGTTCTCCTACTGGCTGTTCCTCTTCGGCGGCCTGACCGTCGTCAGCAGCATCATGGTCCCCGAGGGCGCCGCCGACTTCGGCTGGACCGCGTACACGCCGCTCAGCGGCGGCGAGCGCACCACCCAGCTGGGCGCCGACCTGTGGATCATGGGCCTTGCGTTCGCCGGGTTCGGCACGATCCTGGGCGCGGTCAACTTCGTCACCACCATCATCTGCATGCGCGGCCCCGGCATGACCATGTTCCGGATGCCGATCTTCACCTGGAACGTGCTGCTCACCTCGGTGCTGGTGCTGCTCGCCTTCCCGGTCCTCGCGGCCGCCCTGTTCGTCCTGGAGGCGGACCGCAAGTTCGGGGCGCACGTCTTCGACCCGGAGAACGGCGGGGCGGTGCTGTGGCAGCACCTGTTCTGGTTCTTCGGCCACCCCGAGGTCTACATCCTCGCCCTGCCGTTCTTCGGCGTGGTCACCGAGATCCTCCCGGTGTTCTCCCGGAAGCCGATCTTCGGCTACATGGGGCTGGTCGGCGCGACCATCGCCATCACCGGCCTCTCCGTGACGGTGTGGGCGCACCATATGTTCGCCACCCAGGCGGTGTTGCTGCCGTTCTTCTCCTTCATGAGCTTCCTGATCGCCGTGCCGACGGGGGTGAAGTTCTTCAACTGGATCGGCACGATGTGGAAGGGCTCGATCTCCTTCGAACCGCCGATGCTGTGGGCGTGCGGCTTCCTCGTGACGTTCCTCTTCGGCGGCCTGACCGGTGTTCTGCTCGCCTCGCCGCCCATGGACTTCCACGTCACCGACAGCTACTTCGTCGTCGCGCACTTCCACTACGTGCTGTTCGGCACGATCGTCTTCGCGATGTTCGGCGGGTTCAGCTTCTGGTGGCCGAAGATGACCGGCACGATGCTCGACCACCGGATGGAGAAGGTCCACTTCTGGACGCTGTTCGTGGGCTTCCACACCACCTTCCTCGTCCAGCACTGGCTGGGCGCGGAGGGCATGCCCCGCCGCTACGCCGACTACCTCGCCGCCGACGGCTTCACCGCGCTCAACACCGTCTCCTCCATCGGCTCGTTCCTGCTGGGCCTGTCCACGCTGCCGTTCCTCTACAACGTGTGGCGGACCGCGCAGCGGGGGCAGCGGGTGGAGGTCGACGACCCGTGGGGGTACGGCCGCTCCCTGGAGTGGGCGACCTCGTGTCCGCCGCCCCGCCACAACTTCGTCACCCTGCCGCGCATCCGCTCCGAGTCCCCCGCGTTCGACCTGCACCACCCCGACCTGGCGGAGGCGGAGTACCTGGAGCACGGCGGCCGGCGCGACGCGCTGGACGCGGAGAGCCACCGGGGCGAACCGAAGTGAGGCGCGGTGGGCGGCCGGCCTCAGGCGAGGACGCCGGCGGTGCGCTGGCCAACACGGTCGAGGGGTACCTCCTCGCGCGCGCCCACCACGACGAGGCACGCCACGAGGCGGAGGAACTGTGCGGCCGTCTGCCCTGGCTGACGACGGCCCAGGCCGAGGACGTCAGCCGCCACTACGTCCGTCAGCGCATCGACCTGACCCGCCGGATGCTGCGGACGACGGTCGACCGGGCGGCCGAACTGCGCCAGGAGTACGAGGCCCGCTACGCCGCCCTGCGGCGCGAACTGCTCCGGCGCCACGTCGCGTTCGCCTCCGCGACACTCGCCTGCGCGGCCGGGATCGGCGTGCTGGCCGGCCTGCTCAGCCGCTGACGCCGTACACGACGGGGGTCGCGGTCAGCCGGTGCGCCCCTGGGTGCCTTGCGTCGCCTTCCCGCTCCACTTGCCGTTCGCCTCGCGCAGGCCGTCGCGCCTGAGGCGCACCTCCACGTGGCCGTCGGTGATGCGGGTGTCGAAGGCGGGCTGGGGTGCGGTGGCGGGGCCGCGGACGTTCCAGCCGTCGGAGAGGCGGAAGACGCTGCCGTGCCAGGGGCATTGGACGCACCCGTCGGCGACCGTGCCCTCGGACAGCGGTCCGGCGAGGTGGCTGCACCGTTCGGCGAGGGCGTGGATCTCTCCGCCGGTCTCGCGGACGACGAGGATCGGCACGTCGTCGACGACGCGCCGTACGGGCTCGCCGGCCGGGAACTCGGCGACCGCGCCGACGCGGTGCCAGGTGTCCCGGATCACGTGCGGGACCTCTTCGGCGTGGTTGGCGCCTGAGGCCTGGCGGTAGGCGAGGTGCCCGCCGAGCATGCCGCCGACCCCGACCGCCGTCAGCCCCAGGAAGCCGTACGCGCGGCCGGCCGCCGTGCGGCCCTTGACGCGGCAGACGAGGGAGGTCGCGTACAGGCCCACGGCCGCCCAGTTGGCCACCGCGTGGACCAGTCCCACGCGGGACTGCTCGCGGTGGAGATCTGCCCAGTCCACGGCCCCCGCCAGGGCCGCGGGAGCCGCCGCGGCGAGACCGACGCCCACCAGGAGACCGGCCTCACGGGAGCGCCCCGGCCGCGTGTCGAGAACGGCGGCGGACATCCAGCTGCCCACCGGTACCTGGACCAGCAGCGGGTGGACCGGGTGCCCGAGCCACCTGCCGTGCAGCAGGTCCCGGCCGCGCCCGAGCGGCAGGGAGCGGATCCCCGACTGGAGGGTGTCGATCAGCCGGTCCGCCCTCGGTTCACGCTCCAGGCGGTCCAGGAGGGCCAGCACTCGGTTCTGCTTCGTCCGACGGCGACGATGCGTTGCGCTCATGCGCCGCCGAGTTCCCCGCCCGGCCCCGGACAAACGGAGCGGACGGGGAGGAAGGGAGGTGAAGCCCTGCGGCGAGGCCGGTTCACCGTGTCATGTCGTGGGCCATCCTGGTGGAACGGCCGCGGCCGCCCCGGTCGGTGTCGCCCGCCGCCATGGCAGCCGCGAGGGCGAGCACCAGGGCGATGGCGCCGACGATGACGTTGTTGACGATGGTCCGCGTGGTGTCCACCTCTCCGGCGACCGCCCACGGCGCGATGACGGTCCAGGCGCCCAGCACGACGGCCGCCCAGGCACGGGCGTGGGTGCGTTCGTAGGCGTGCCCGAAGCCGCTCAGGAGCAGCGCGTAGGCGATGCCGGTGATCAGGTTGTTGACGGTCAGCGTGGTGAGGCCGTTGAAGCCCGCGATCCAGGGGGATGCGGCCAGGTAGAGGCCGGTCAGCATGGCCATCGCCTCGACGGCCTGGCCTTGCTGGGTCGACGCGGCCCGCTCGGCCCGCTCGTGGCGCTCGCGCATCTCCAGGATGTCCGGGTGCGACTCCATGGTCGTATGGGTCCGGTCGGTCATGATCGCCTCCAGGCGAGGGTGTGCGGTTCCGGGGCCCCCATTGCTGCCCGGGTACCCATCGGACCGCCCCCGCCCCGGCCACCGCACACCGAATTTCCAGCGCGCCGGACGGCCCTCAGCCGTCGCCGTTCATCGCCTTGCGCACCGCGTCCTTGGTGCGGTCCATGAGGGCGGCGACGGGTCCGAGGGCGACGTTCTCGGCGGCGGACTCCACACCGGGGTGGGGGCGGGTGGGCGCCATCGCCTCGGCCGCCTTGACGCCCATGGCCATGGCGGCCAGGGTCCCGGCGTCGGCGGTGCGCCGCAGATGGCTGAACTCGTACCGTTCCTCGGCCCGGGCGTGGCTCTGGACGTCCTGGCGCAGGTCGAGGAGTCGAGGAAGGAACTTCGGGTCGTCGGTGTCCATGTCGTCCAGCGCGGCGAGCGTCTCCTTGGCCTGCTTCTCCTCCTCCAGGCGTTCGGCCACCACCTGCTCGCCGCCGGCGACCTTGCGCCGGACGTAGGGGTGGACCACCTCCTCCTCGGCGGTCTCGTGCACGGCGAGGAGCCGTACCAGCCGGTGGAAGGCCTCCCTGCGCTCCTCGCCCTCACCGCGCTCCACCTCGTCGAAGAGGTTGCGGATGTCGCCGTGCTGGCGCATCAGGAGGGAGACGACGTCGGCGTCCGAAGCGTGGTCGGCTCCGGCGTGCGGGGTCTGCTGCTGGCTCATCGGTCCTCCGTCGTCAGTGGGCGCGCAGCTCGGGGACCGGGTGCTCGCCCTCGGTCTCCTGGCGGTACTCGCGTCCGAACATCGCGTCGTGCTCGGCCATGACCCGCTCGCTCGGCGGCTCCTCGCCCCCGTGGATCTGCTCCTGCAGCTTCTCGAACCGCTCGTGCGCGTCGCGCACGTATCCGGCGCCGAGCGTCGTGAGGTCGATCTGGGTGGCGAGCAGCTCGCGCAGGTAGTCCTTGTTCGGCTCGAAGGTGAGGACGTTCGGCAGCTCCGGCGCGAGGACCTCCTCCGGGTCCCGGCCGTCGAAGCGGCGCATGAAGTCGCAGGCGATGTGCAGGTGCTCCAGCTCCTGGTTGAGGTGCAGCTCCCAGATCGACTTCACCTTGGGATCGCTCTCCTGCTCCATGAAGGAGTGGTACAGATAGCACTCGTTGTACTCGTGGTTGACGAGCTGCTCCCACCAGGTCTCGCCGGGGTCGACGAGCGACTCGTAGTGGGTGACGTGCTCCTCCTCGATGAGGCCGATCTCCTGGTAGAGCTGGCGGGCGATCGGCTCCATGTAGGTGGGGCCGGTGTTCATGTAGAAGTTCATGGTCTGCTGCTCCGCCGACATGATCGTCAGCGCGTGCAGCTTGGACAGCGGGTCGGTGCGGGTGCGGTCGTAGAAGTCGCGCACGTTGTCCACGGGGTGGCGGTGGTGGTACTTGGTGGGGCGGCCGGGCATGACCTCGGTGAGCTGTTCGACGATCGCGTCCGCCTTGCGGTGCTCGATCATCTCGTACAGGTTGGCGTACCGGTACAGGTGGTCGAAGTCCTCCAGCACGCCGAACTGGTAGGCCTGCTTCAGGTACGGGTCGGGCTCCATGCGGGCCACCCATGCGGTGAGGTCGACCGCGACCTGCTCGTAGGCGATGGTCGTCTCCAGCACCGAGGAGAGGCCGGGCAGCAGCCAGTTGACGGCCTTCTGCTGCTGGGCCTCGATGTAACGGGTCTGCGCGAGCTGCCGTTTGACCTCCGGGTCGACGGTGTTCCGCGCCAGCTGGTGGCTGAACATGATGGCCTCGACCTCGATGCCGTTCATCGTGATGATGCGACAGCGGGTGTACGGGTCGCAGTGGTCCGGGTCGATGGGGTCGACGTTCAACTCGCGCCAGTTCCTGAGCTGCCGGTCGAGTGGGATGCCGCGCTGTTCGAGGGGGTTGAACGTCACGATGGCCTCCTGAGGCGAGAGCTTGCCGGAGTGCCCCTCGGTTCCGGCCGGAACCGTACGGGCGGCGGGGCGTCGGCCCATGCTGTGCGGATTCGGCCACGATCGCGGGGAGGCGCTTCGGCCCTTCCCTCCACCGGCCCGGCATCGGCCCGCCAGGTCACCCGGGTGGGCTCATACCGGCCGGGCCACCGTGGGCGCGCCGCGCCGGCGCGGCCGGTGGCGGTGTACCACTGGGCGGCCAGGGCGACGGCGAGGGCCGGCTCGACCAGGTCGCCGCCGTAGTACATCAGCTGGGTACATCAGCTGGGCGCCGGCGGCGAGCAGGGCGGCGCCGCGCACGGCGAGGCCCCAGCGGTGGCGCACGGGGTCCACCTGGCAGACGGCGAAGGCGAAGAGCGCACCGGCGGCCCACAATGTGCGCCAGCACTGCGGTGTGCGCCGCCGGGTGGTGCTGTGCGGCGGCGAAGAGGCCGGTGCGGTACCGCGTGCGGTCAGAGGTCGGGTGCCGGGCGGATCGTCACGTCCTGGTGGACGGTGACCTGGTCGATGTCGGTGAGGCGGACCGTGAGAGCCATCGTCCAGGCGCCGGGCAGGGCCAGGCGGAGCCGGTCGGCGGCCCAGTAGCCGTCGCGGTCGACGAGTTCGGCGTCCAGCGGGCCGATCTGCTGCTCGCGGTGGGTCAGCGTGAGCCGGACCTCGGGGACCGACAGGATGCCGCCGTCCGCCCCGTACACGAGGGCCTCCACCGTGTTGTCGCCGACGCGCGCGGGGGCGAACGTGATCTGCACCTTGCCGCTGCCGTTCGCGATCCCGGTGTCGAAGGGCACCATCACCACCCGCGCCGTCGGCGCGTGGGCCTCGGCGGCCATGGCGGCGTTGCGGACGGCGGCCCTGCTGGGCTCGGTGCCGGTGAGCAGCGTGGTGATCGCCAGGACCAGGACACCGAGGACGGCTTCGAAGGCGACCGAGCGGCGCAGGGAGCGGCGGTGGCTCGCGAGGTCGGGGGCCGGCTCATCGGGGGCCGCCCGGCCGGGTGCCGGGCCGGCGGGGTCCGCCGGCGTCGGCTCGGTGCCGGCTGCGGCGCCGGCTTCGACGGGGGTGGCGGCTTCGACGGGGACGGCGGCTCCGGTTTCCGCCTCGACGGAGGCGGGGGTGGCGGCTTCGGAGGGCGTGTCGGCGGGCGGAGGGCCGGCCGGGACGGTTTCCGCCACCCGTCGGCGGGCCGTGTCCGGGACCGCCTCGGGGGCCGCTTCGGGGACGACCTCGGGTGCCAAGTCGTGGGCAGTCCCCGCCGGTTGCGGCTGGAGGAGCCGGGCGGTCAGCTGGCGGGAGAAGGAGGCCACCGTCAGCACCAGGACCACGGCGCCGGCCTTCAGGGTGAGGAGCCGGCCGTAGTCGGTGGTGCTCAGGGCGTCCAGCGAGCCGACCTGCCGCCAGGAGTGGTAGAGGCCGGTCACCACCAGGACGACGACCGAGGCGAACGCCAGCCGGGAGAACCGGGCCACCGCCGGCGCCGGGACCTCGGAGCCGGCGGGCGCCCGGTACAGGGCGACCGCCAGCGCGGCCAGGCCGCCCAGCCACACCGCCATGGCCAGCAGGTGCAGCACGGACACCGGGATCGCCAGCGGGACCTGGATGCCGGCGGACGCGTGCTCGGCGGCCGCCCAGGTGAGGGCGAGGGCTACGGTGGTCAGCGCTCCCGCGGCGCGGACGCCAGCGCCCGTCGCGTCGCCGAGCCGGCCGCCGTACTTCCTCAGCGCGACGCCCACCGCGGCGAGCAGGACCAGCCGGGCGCCGAGCGCCAGCCCCGTCCTGCCGGTGAGCGTGCCTTCGAAAAGCGACGGGTCGAAGACGGAGGCGAGGCCGCCGCCGGACTCGTAAGGGCCGCGCAACAGCAACAGCAGGGCGGTGGCGGCGGTCAGCGTGGCCCAGCCGGCCGTCATCAGCCGGCGCAGCGGACGCAGGCCCGCTCCTGCCGGCCAGCACGCCGCCACGAACAGGGTGATGCCGATCAGCAGCGCCAGGCCGCCGTAGGCGACGTAGCGGACGGCGTCGTAGAGGCGGGAGGCGGCGGTGCCGTCCGTGGATTCGGCGGCCGGCACGGCGGTGGAGAAGGAGGGCCGGCCGAGCGAGAAGGTGAAGGCGCCGGAGATCGGGTGGCCGTCGGCGGAGACGACCCGCCAGCCCACGGTGTAGGTGCCCTCGGGCAGCTTGTCGGCCAGCCTCACCTCGGCGGTGTCGGCGGTGCCGGGCGCGTGCCGCACGGGCCCTTCGTCGACGCGCAGACTCTCCGGGGACAGCACGCGCAGGGAGCCCGCGGAGAGGCCGACGGTCTCGGAGAAGGTGAGGGTGATCCGGTCGGGCGCGGTCTTGATCACCGAGGAGTCGGCCGGGACGGCGCGCACGAGCGTGGAGTGGGCGGCGGCCGGGCTCGCGCCGCCGGCCAGGAGGGCGAGCACGGCGCCCGCCAGGAGCAGGAGGGCGGTCAGCCGGGAGCGGGACGACCGGCGCGCTGCCGGGGCGGCGACGGCGGCCGTCATGACGCGCTCGGGGCGGTGGTCGGGGCGGTGGTCGGGGCCGTGGTGGGTGCGGTGGTCGGGGCCGTGGACGAGCCGATTCCGCCCAGTCGGCGGATCGTTCCGCCGAGCTTGGTGCGGAACCGTTCCAACATCTCGGGCTCCTTCGCGCTGACGATCCACCGGGGGCCGACGAGGTAGGTGCCGCCGTAGATGGCGGCGGAGTCCAGCCAGGCCTCGGTGAACCGGTCCTCGGGGAAGGTGGTGATGAGGTAGTCGATCTCCGGGGTGTGGCAGACGCCCTGGCGCAGTTCGTCCGCCCCGATGCGGATCTTGGGCGTGCAGCCGGTGAGGCCGGCGATCACCTCGACCTTCGCGGGCGCCACGACGCCGGCCGCGGGGGCGGCGGAGATCTTCGCGGGATCGCCGTCGCCGGCCGCGTTCTTGTCCGTGCCGCCGTCGGCGCCGCTGCACGCCGTGGCCAGGGGCAGCAGGGCCAGGCTCAGGGCAAGGGCGAGGGCTGCGCCGCGTATCGAGCGGGCGGGGTGGGGGGTCCGGCCGGTGCGTCCTCGCTGCGGCTGTCGTGGCACGTGCCTCTCCGTATCAGGTGGGGGCCTGCCCGTGAGGGCGGGCAGGGGGGCGGCTGTTGCAGGGGGTACGGATGAACGGGATGCGGCGTTCACCCCGGTATGTGACCCCGGTATGTCACCCAGGTGCCGTGAAGGGGCGGGTACCGGGAGCGAGGGGGCGGGCGAGCGGGGGTGCGCGGACGCCGCTGAAGGGGGTGCGGGGGCGCGACGGCTCAGCGGCGGAAGGACTGCAGGGCGCTCAGCGCGGGCGCTCGGCCGCCGCCCGGGTCGCGGACGTCCCGCGCGGCACGGGAGTGCGCGGGGCCGAGCGCGGCGGCGGACGCGTGGGCCTCGTCCGCGCACACGTCGGCGGCGAGCGCGGGCGCCCCGTCGGGGTGGCCGGAGCGAGCGGGCAGGACGAGGGCGTCGGACTGGGCCTCGTGGTGCGGGGCGCCGAGGGCGCCGCCGTGCAGCGCCGCGGCCACGGGCATGTGGCCGGCGTCGGACCTCTCGGACCCGGGCGGGCCGTCGTGCGTCGTGCTCTCCCCGTCGCCGGGAACGACGGTCGCCGCCACCGGGTTCACCGGGGCGGCGAAGAAGTGATGCGGTGTGCCGAGGTGCAGCAGGACGGCCGCGGCGAGCAGCACCACGGCTGCGGCCATGCGACGTACCACCACTGACGCCCCGACTCCTCGACCTGCTCGTGAGCGCTGAACGCTCTCGGCCGCCGGCTGGTGCCGACGGCCTGAAGGTTACCGGTCCGGGCCCTGCGGTCAGCGCGAACGCCCGGGGAGCGGGAGTGACTTGGACAACAGCGGCAACGCCACGGGGTCAGACCACGGGTTCGCGGGCGACGTAGCAGTCACCGTCGTCGTCGGCGACGGCGCTTCCCGCCGCCCCGCCGCCGCTCGTCCCGTCGCCTGCCGATCCTCCCCCGGCCGGCGGCGTCGCGTCGTCGGCCGGGGGCAAAGGGGGGAACTGTGGGGTACGCGCCGCCTCGGCCAGGACACGTACCTTCAGGCACTCCGGCGGGGGGCGGGAGGCCGCGAGGGCGAGCCAGGCCGCGGCCTCCTGGTGCCGGACCGTCTCACGGGTGCACTCGGGGCACTCGGCGCAGTGGCGGCGGAAGGCCTCCCGTTCCTCCTGCTCCAGCGCGTCCATGGCATAGGCGCCGCTGAGGTCGATCGCGTCGTCCTTCGTCATCGGGGGGCTCCCAGGCAGTGCCGCATATGGGTCAGTGCCCTGCGCAGACGGCTCTTGACGGTGCCCAGCGGCAGGGAAAGGACTGAGGCGACCTCCGCGTGGGTCAGGCCCCGGTAGTAGACGAGCAGCACCGGCTGAAGGAGTTCGGTGGTGAGCTGCCGCAGGCAGGTGCGGACCTCCTCGCGTTCGCCGAGCGCCTCCACGGCTTCCGCGACGTCGTCGAAGGCGGGCACCGACTCCCGCTGGGAGACGGTGCGTTCGCGTTCGGCGGCGCGGCGAGCGGTGCGGACGCAGTCGACGGCGCGGTGGTGGGCGATGGTCATCATCCAGGTCATGGCGTGCCCGCTCTCCGGCCGGTAGCGGGGGGCTGTCTGCCACACCTCGAGCATGACCTCCTGGGCGACCTCCTCGGCGCGGGCCGGGTCCCGCAGGACCTGGCAGGCGATTCCGTAGATCGGGCCGGCGACCGCGTCGTACAGACGGGTGAACGCGTCCTGGCTGCCCTCGGCCACGGACAGCAGCAGCCGGTCGGTCTCGGAGGCACCGATGTGCTGGGCCCGGGAGGCTTGTCGCTTCGCCACACCCTCTCCCGCCTGCGCGCCTGCCCCGGCCTCGCCGCCGGGTTCATGTGTCCCTCCTCACAGTCTCCGAGGCACGGCCGTCGACCGCATCTCGCAGGGGCGCGGCGTCCGCCGTCCGGGAACCGGTCCAGGCGTCGTCGTCCTGGAGGGGGCGGCCGGTCCACAGGTCGGGGGAGGCGACGGGGGGCGCGGTGCGGGCGGCCAGGGAGCCTGCGGCGTCGGACTCGACGGGGCCGAGGACCTCGTCGCCGAACAGGGCCTGCACCCAGTTGGCCTGGTAGACGGTTTCGAGGTAGCGCTCCCCGAGGTCGGGGGCGATGGCGACGGCGGTGAGGCCGGGTGTCCCGTGCCGGGCCAGCCAGCGCATCGCTCCGCTGACGACGGTGCCGGTGGAGCCGCCGAAGAGGAATCCGCGCCGGGCCAGCCGGCGGCAGGCGCGGATGGTGTCCGCCTCCTCGACGTGGACGGCCTCGTCGACGTACCCCTCGTCGAGGAGCGGGGGGCGGACGCTCATGCCGAGGCCGGGGAGCATCCGGCGGCCCGCCTCGCCGCCGAAGGTCACCGAGCCGACGCTGTCCACGGCGACGATGCGGACGGGGCGGTGCCATTCGCGGAACCAGCGGGCGCAGCCCATGAGGGTGCCGGTGGTGCCGGCGCCGATGAACAGCACGTCCAGCCGGGGGAACGAGCGGGCGATGGCGGGGGCGGTCTGGTGGTAGTGGGCCTGCCAGTTGCCCGGGTTGGTGTACTGGCTGAGCCACAGGTAGCGGTCGTCCGAGGCGCAGAGCGTGCGGACGTAGTCGAGGCGCGCGCGCAGGAAGCCGCCGTGGGCGCTCGGCTCGGTGATGACGTGGACGTGCGCGCCGAGGGCCTCCATCAGGAGCCGTGTGGACAGGTTGCAGCGGGAGTCGGTGACGCACAGGAACGGGTAGCCCTTGCTCGCGGCGATCGTGCTGAGGGCGACGCCCATGTTCCCGGAGGAGGACTCGAGCAGGACGGACCGCGAGGTCAGGGCTCCCTGGCGTTCCGCGGACTCCACCATCTCCACGGCGGGCTTCAGCTTGATCGACCCGGCGAAGTTGAAGCCCTCGCACTTCAGGAAGAGTTCGCCTCCCAGCACCGATCGGAGATCGACGTAGAGGTCCTCCTCGTTGAAGGTGTAGGGGTCCGATATGACTGACACGATGGCCTCCGCGGGTTGAGGATCGGCCCGGGGCCGGATGGTGTTCATCCGTACCTGTTCAGTTCGTGGAAGAAGTCGTCGACTATGTGCAGCTCCCGGGAGGCGGCCACCTCGTCGTGGACGTACTTGCCGACCGCGAGGTCGAGCACTCCGAGGCCGAAGGGCGAGAACACCGTCGTCCGGTCCGTCGGGGGCGTGAGGCGTCCGGCCAGCACGTCCGCCAGGGTCCCGGTGACGAAGTCGCGTCGGCCGGTCAGCTGTTCGGCGAGGTGGACGGAGGTCTGCGCGGTCAGGCAGTGGTCGATGTCGTCGACGAGGTTGGCGGAGGCGAGGACGACCTCGGGGGCGAGGTCGCGCAGGGACAGGTGCAGTACGAGCGGGTGGTGGGCGAACCACGAGGGCGCGTGGATGTGCGGCCGGGCGGCGACGGTGGCGAAGACGACCAGGTCGCTCGCGCGGATCAGCGCCTCGGGGCTGTCGTGCACGACGATGTCGCCCGGGGCGCCGGACCTCTCCAGGTAGCCGCGGAACCCGTTCGCGCTGTCGGCGGACAGGTCGTGGACGCCGATGGCGTCGAAGGACCAGCCGGTGCCGGTGAGGAAGGTGTGGACGTAGCGGGCGATCAGGCCGCAGCCGATGAACCCGACGTGGGACGGGCGGGGCCGGCCGGCGCTGAGCCGGTCCGCGGCCAGCGCCGCGGAGGCCGCCGTGCGGGTGGCGCTCACGATGGAGGCTTCCATGCAGGCGAAGGGGTAGCCGGTGTCGTGGTCGTTGAGGATGAGCACCGCCGACGCCCTCGGCACTCCGGCCGTCACGTTCTGCGGGAAGCTGGAGATCCATTTGATTCCGTCCACCGGTGTCCGGCCGCCGATCGAGGCGGGCAGCGCGATGATCCGCGAGGTGGGGCGGTCGGGGAAGCGCAGGAAGTTCGACGGCGGGTTCACCGTGTCGCCGGCGTCGTGGAGCCGGTAGACGGCCTCGACGAGTTCCACGATCTGCTTCTCCCGCCCGCGCAGCGCGTCGCGGACCTGTGCGCCGGGGACGACCGCGAAGGGCGGCACGGCGGCCGGGGTCGCGTCGTCGCGGGGGGCCGTCGTCATACGGGGGTCACCTCCACGGTGGGCGAGCAGTCGGCCAGCCGGACGGGGTCCGCCATCGCGGCGAGCACCTCGCGCGGCCCTTCGTAGGGCTCCCGGCTGTGGGCGGTGCGGACGTTGTCGACGAGCATGAGGTCGCCGGACTGCCACGGCTCGCGCACGGTGTGCGCCTCGTACACCTCGTTGAGCAGGCGGACGGTGTCCTCCTCCAGGGGTGTGCCGTCCCCGTAGCGGGTGTTGAACGGCAGCCCGGCGGCGCCGTAGACGTCCACCAGGTACTCGCGGACCTCGGGGGCGAGGGTCCACTCGTTGAGGAAGGCGATCTGGTTGAACCAGCAGCGCCGGCCGGTGACCGGGTGGCGTACGACGGCGCTGCGGCGCTGCCGGGTGCGCAGTCCGCCGTCGGGCTGCCACTCGAAGGCGATGGCCGAGGCGCGGCAGTAGGCCTCGATCGCGGCGCGGTCCTCGGTGCCGAAGGAGTCGGCGAGGGAGGCGCCGATGTCCTCGTTGTAGGTGCGGGTGAGGAGCCAGCCCTGCCTCAGGAAGCGTTGGACGAGGTCGGTGGGCAGCGCGCCGAGGACGGTCGGCGCGTCGGCGAGTGCGGTGGCTCCGCCGGTGGCGGGGGCCTCGATGCAGGCGAACAGCATCAGCCCGGGGAACTCCAGGGTGTAGCTGAGTTCGTGGTGCATGCACATGGGCTGGCTGGGCGGCCACTTGGTGGAGGAGTAGACGCCGCCGGGGTAACTCCGCCGGGCCGCGAAGGCCTCCTTCTCGGTCATGGGCGGGCCGCCGGCCAGCTCGCGCAGGACGGCCCCGGCCGTGTCCGGGTCCCCGAGCGCGAGGCCGCGGACGAGGACCGCGCCGTGCTCGCTGACGACGGCGCGCAGCGAGTCCCGGTGCTCGGCGGCCCAGCTCGCCGCGTCGCCGGTGAGGTCGGCGCGCAGGACGGGTGGTCTGCCGGGACGCAGGTCGACGCCGGGCGGCGACAGGGGGATCGAGGACGGCATCTCTGTCTCCTTCCGGAGGCGGTGGGGCCGGACGGTGGCGTCCGGGCCGTGTGGTCCGCGCCGTGCGGTCTACGTCGTGGTCGTACGGTCCGGGCGGCGCGGATCGGGGGAAGCGGGTGCCGGCGTGGTCTGCCGTTCGTCGACCGTGCGGGCCAGGTCGGCGAGGACCGGGTGGCGGGTGAGGTCGGTGAGGTCAACCGCACGGTCGAGGGCGATCGCGAGCCGGACGGCGGCGAGGGAGGTGCCGCCCTGGTCGAAGAAGTGGTCGTGGCGGCGTACGCGGTGCTCGGGTACGTCCAGCACCTGGGCCCATGCGGCGGCCAGGCGCCGCTCGGTCGGGGTGCGGGGGGCGTCCCGGTCCGGGCCGTCGGCGCCGGACGCGGTGGTGGGCGCGCCGGTGGCGGGTTCCTCCGCGCCGAGCCGGGCGGCGAGCGCGGTGAGCGCCTTGCGGTCGGTCTTGCCGTTGGCGGTCAGGGGCAGTTCCGGCTGCCAGTGGAAGTCGGAGGGGACCATGTAGGCGGGCAGCGACTCGCCGAGCCGGGCGCGCAGGGCGGCGTCGTCCAGCGGGTGCGGGCCGGCGTAGAAGGCCGCCAGGCGTCCGCCCCTTCCGGCGCCGTCGGCGGCCACCACCGCCCCGTCGCGCACCGCGGGTATCCGCAGGAGGGCGTTCTCGACCTCGCCGATCTCGATGCGGAAGCCGCGGATCTTGACCTGGTTGTCCCGGCGGCCGAGGAAGTCGAGCTTCCCGTCGGGCAGCCAGCGGCCGTGGTCGCCGCTGCGGTAGAGCCGTTCGCCGGGGCGGTGCGGGTCGGCGGTGAAGGCGAGCCGGGTCCGCTCGGGATCGTTGACGTAGCCGCGTCCGACGCACACCCCGGAGAAGACGATCTCGCCGGGCGCGCCCAGCGGCACCGGTGCCAGGTGCTCGTCGACGACGTACACGCGGACGTTGTTGACGGGGCGGCCGAGCGGGACGCGGTCGCCGTCGGGCGGCCGGTCCATCACCTCGTGGTTGGTGTCGTCGGAGGTCTCGGTGAGCCCGTAGGCGTTGACCAGCGGGATCCAGGGCTGGGCCGCGAACCAGCGCTGGGCCTGCTCCTTCTTCAGTGCCTCGCCGGTGACCGACACGCGGCGCAGGGCGGGCAGGGCCCGCGGGTGGCGTTCCAGGTAGGCGAGGACGGCGTCGAGGTACGAGGGGACGACCTGGAGCACGCCGACGCGGCCGTGCTCGACGGTGTCGACGAACCGGGGGACGTCGAGGATCGCCTCCTGCTCCACCAGCAGGGTGCTTCCGCCGGCCAGGAGCCCGGCCAGCAGTTGCCACAGGGAGATGTCGAAGCACTGGGGCGCGGTCTGGGCGACCACGTCCTTCTCGCCGATGCCGAGGTCGTCGATCTTGGCATGGAGGTGGTTGAGCAGGCCGGCGTGCTCGCACATGGCTCCCTTGGGTTCGCCGGTGGAGCCGGAGGTGAAGAAGAGGTAGGCGAGCTGTCCGGCGGCGACGGGCACGCCGAGGTCGCCGGCGGGGTGGTCCTCCGCGTACGCCTCGCTGACGGGCAGCGCCCGGACGCCGGGCAGGGCGTCCAGGGCCCGGTCGAGGGCGGCGGCGGCGCCCTCCTCGGTGAGCACCAGGCGGCAGCCGGCGCGGGAGAGCATGGTGGCGATGCGGTCGGCCGGGAAGTGCGGTTCCACGGGCAGGTAGGCGCCGCCCGCCTTGAAGACGGCGAGGACGCACGCGGCCCAGTCGAGGGTGCGTTCGGTCACCACCGCGACCACGTCCTCGGGGCGGAGGCCGCGCGCGAGCAGGGCGCGGCCCAGCCGGTTGGCCCGCTCGTCGAGTTCGCGGTAGGTCCAGCGGCGGTCGCCGCGGGCGACGGCTACGGCGTCGGGGTGGGCGCGGACGCGTTCCTCGAACAGTTCGTGGACGCGGCGGTCGGGCAGCTCGCGGCGGGGGCCGGCGAGGCCGTCGAGCTGGAAGCGGAGCTCCTCGGGCGAGAGCAGGCTCTGCCGGTCGTGCGGGGCGTCCGGGTCGGCGGCGATCAGGCGGAGCGCGGTGAGGTGGTAGCCCGTGATGCGGGCGGCGCTCCCGGCGTCGAGCGCGTCGGTCCGGTAGCGCAGGCGCAGCAGGGGGCGGCCGTCGTGTCGTGGGAGTTCCAGGCGCAGCACGGCGTCCTCGGGCAGTTCGCCCGCCGCGCCGGTCGGGTCGAACACGGCCTCGGTCGAGGGTCCGGTGCGGCCGAGTTCCCTTCGGAGCGCGTCCACGGGGAAGTCCTGGTGGATCACCAGGGCGACGGCGGCGCGGTGGGCGTGTTCCACGAGCGCGCGCCAGGGGCCGGGGTCGACGGTCAGCCGGCAGGGCAGCGGCCGGCCGCCCTCGGCGACGACGTGGGCGGTGGTGACCTCCCGTTCGCCGGAGAGGGCGGCGAGCACCTTGGCGTGGGCGGCCAGCAGCACCGAGCCGAGGAGCGGGTCGCCGGGCAGGCCGGTCGTCCGGAGCGCGGTGAGCAGGTCGCCGGGGATCGGGGTCTCGTGCACGGCGGTCCCGCGGGCGGCCGGGCGGCCGGCGCCGGGGGTCCGCCACCGGGGGACGGTGGTGGCCCCGCCCGAGGCCAGGACGTTCTGCCAGTGCTCCCGGCCGGCCTGGGTGATCAGCATGGGTGTCGATGTCGCCATGCGGACCTACCTCCCCTCGAAGCGGACGTAGGCGAGGCTCCGGACGCGGATCTCCTGGGGCTTCCACCGGCCGACGAGCGCCCACTTGGCGACGACGGGCGGCGCGCACAGGGTCACGAGGAAGTGGGCGTCGGCCGGTATCCGCTCCATGCGGACGACGTCGGCCAGTACGGGGGTGAGCTCTTTTTCGAGTACGGCCGGGTCGCCGTACCCGTGCAGCAGGACCGTGGACATTTCCCGTGCGGGGGGCAGTGTCTCCCCCGGCTCGTCCGCCATGTCAGCTCCGAAGGTTCCGAGGAAGTGCCGTTCGGCACTGGCCGGTTCGCGTGGCACACCGGTGTCGGCCAGGGTCGTGGTCGTACCCATGTCCTTCATTCGGCGCAGAAGAGTGAGCAGATCTCCAAAAAGGTATTTTTCTCGCATTCCGGACATCGTCTCGTGTGATGGGACGGCGTTACCGTGCCGCTGCGCGGCACGGTTTCCGGTGGTCCCGGTCGTGGACGGTGCGGCAGGTGGGGTTCACAGGACCGCGCGGACCGGCGACCGGGCGACCGGGCGACCGGGCGACCGGGCGGTGCTCGCAAGATCGCAGCGACGGGTGGCGCGTTTGTCACCGGTCGCCGACCGCGCCGTGGGAGCGGTTCCCGCCCGCCGTCTTGACGTGTTCATTTCTGTCGTCAAGCATGCCCTGAGCGCGGTTCCTTCTGATCGGTTCTGTTCGCCCTCGTGTGGTGAAAGGGAGTGTCGTGACTCGACGGCAGCTCATCGTCAGGGGCTTGGCGGCCGCGGTTCCTCTCGTGCTCGGCGCGGGACTGGTCGCCGCGCCGACGGCGACATCCGCGGCGTCGGCCCCGTCACCACCGAACGCGGTCACCGTGCGCGTCGACCCGTCGTACCGCCAGCAGAAGTTCGAAGGGTGGGGGACGAGCCTCGTGTGGTTCGCCAACGCCACCGGCGGCTACCCGGACGCCCTGCGCAAGAGACTCGTCGACCTGCTGTTCGGCGAGGACGGGCTGCGGCTGAACATCGCGCGGTACAACATCGGCGGCGGCAACGCGCCCGACGTCCGGACGGACTACATGAAGGCCGGCGCGACCATGGAGGGCTTCTGGAAGGCCCCCGCGGGAACCACCCGGCAGGACATGGACTGGTGGAACCCCGACGACCCCGGCCACTGGAACTGGAACGCCGACGCCGGCCAGCGCTGGTGGGTGAACCAGGTCAAGGACAAGGTGACCCGCTGGGAGGCGTTCAGCAACTCGCCGCCCTGGTTCCAGACCGTGAGCGGCTACGTCTCCGGGGGCTTCGACTCCGGCGCGGACCAGATCCGCCCGGACCGCGTCGACGAGTTCGCCACCTACCTGGTGCGCGTCACCGAACGCCTGGAGCGTGAGCACGGCATCTCCTTCGACACCATCGACCCGCTCAACGAGCCCAACACCACCTACTGGGGCACCCAGTTGGGCATCGACGGTCAGCCGACGGGCGGACGCCAGGAGGGCGCGCACGCCGGTCCGGCGCTCCAGCAGAAGGTGATCCTCGCCCTCGACGAGGCGCTGAAGCACACCACCACCGGCGCGAAGGTCTCGGCGATGGACGAGACCAACCCCGGCATCTTCACCCAGAACTGGAACGCCTACGCCGCCCCCGCACGCGCCGCCGTCGACCAGCTCAACGTGCACACCTACGGCACCGGCATGCGCACCAGCGCCCGCGACATCGCCAAGGGCGCCGGGAAGAAACTGTGGATGAGCGAGGTCGAGGGCACCTGGGGTACCGGAACCGACTTCACCGGCATGGAACCCGGCCTCGGGATCGCCACCCGCATGGTCGACGACATGCGCGAACTGGAGCCTTCCGCCTGGGTGTTCTGGCAGCCGATCGAGGACGCCCTGCCGCAGGCCGCGGCCGGCAAGAACTGGGGCAGCATCCACGTCCCCTTCAACTGCACGGCCCGGGACACCCCGCAGACCTGTCCGATCCGCACCAACTCCAAGTTCCACACGATCCGCAACTTCACCCACTACATCCGCCCCGGCGACCGCTTCGTGAAGGTCGACGACACCGACACCGTCGCCGCGGTGCGCGCCTCGGGCGACGCGGCGAGCGTGGTGCACGTCAACAGCGGCACGACGGCACGCTCGGTCACCCTCGACCTCTCCCGCTTCCGGAAGATCTCCGCGCAGGCCACCGTCACGCCCGTGGTGACGAGCGCCGAAGGCGCCCTCGTGCGGGGCGCCCCGGTCGCGGTCGCCGGCGGCTCGGCCACGCTCACCGTCCCCGCCAAGTCGGTCACCACCTTCCTCGTCGACGGCGTCAGCGGCGTGGCGAAGGACGCCGCGCTCGTCCAGCCCGGACACGTCTACCGGCTCACCGGAGTGCAGAGCGGCAAGTCGCTCGCACCGGCCGCCGACGGCAGCGGCGTCGCCGTCCGCACGACCGACCCGGCCCGCGCCGAGCAGCTCTGGAACGTCATCCCGTCGGCCGGAGCCGACCACCGGGCGCGGTACTCCCTCACCGGCGCGAGCACGGGCCGCAGGCTCGCCGTGCGGGACGGCCGGGCCGTCCTGGTGGACCCGGCGGCCGCAGCGGCCGACGACGCGGCGCAGTGGATCATGTCGACCACCGGCGACGGCAGTTGGACGTTCGTGAACGCCGCGACCGGCGGACTGCTCGACGTCAGCGGCCAGTCCACGGCCGACGGCGCCAAGGTGTCGGTGTACACACCGACTTCGGCGCCGAACCAGCGCTGGACGGTGACCGACGAGACGGTGCGGAGCACCGAGACCGCCGAGGTGTTCACCGTGCCCGGGCTTCGGCCCGCGCTGCCGTCCACGGTCACGCCGGTGTTCCCGGACGGCGCCCGGGGCTCCCTCCCCGTGGTGTGGCGCCTCCCGGCGGACCGGGCCTGGCGCAAGCCCGGCAGCGTACGCGTCAAGGGCCGGGCGACCGACGCGCTCGGGCGTGAGATCGCCGCGACGGCGGTCGTCACCGTGGACCGGATCGTCTCGACGCTCCCGGGGGGCGCCACGACCTACGCGGGCGGACGGCCGGAGCTGCCCACTACCGTCGTCGGCGTCGGCTCGCAGGGCGGCCGGGCCGTCCTGCCGGTGACCTGGGACCCGGCGCCCGAGGGCGCGTTCGACACGGTCGGCGTCGTGACCCTGCACGGCGTCGCACGGGTCGTCGACGGGAGCACGGTCGACGCGAGCGTCCAGGTGCGGATCACGGAGGCGGTGGAGACCAACGTGGCTCCGGACGACGGCGTCTCGGTCGACGCCACGTTCACCGAGAGCGGGTACTCGGCGGAGCGGCTGCGCAACGGCGACCTCACCGAGAAGGCCTGGTCCAACTGGAAGCCGGGGACCGCCAAGAACCCCTCCGACACGATCACCTTCACCCTGCCGAAGGCCCGCGATCTCACCCGGATCGTCGCCCGCTTCCACCGGGACGGCGCCAACGCCTCCTTTCCCGAGAGCCTCAAGGTGCAGGCGCGGTCGGCCGACGGCGTCTGGAGCGACGCGAGCGACGCCGTCCCGGTCGGCGTCGAGGGCGCACCGGTCGTCTCCGTACCGGTGTCGGCCGCTCCCGCGACCGCCGTCCGCGTGGTCATGACCGCCCGCCCGGGCGGATACATCACCCTGAGCGAGATCGAGGTGTACGCCAAGGCGCCCCTCACCCGGTGACGCGGCCCTCCGGACGCCGGTCGGCGTCCCTGAGCAACTCGTCACCGAACGTCCGCGCGGCGGAGGTGAGGGGGGCGTACGCGGGGAGCAGGGTCAGGGGGATGTCGTCGCGGAGGACCTTGGCGGTGACGGCGCGCAGGGTGTCGTACTGCTCCTCCCGGAGGTTCCAGCGGGGGACGGCGCGGCCCCGCTCGGGCCGCAGTCCGGCGCCGAGGTCGGCCAGGGCGCGCAGGAGCGGGGAGTCGACCGGCCGCCGGCGGGTGTCGAGGACGATCCGGTCCGCCGAGGGCAGTCGTCCCACGGCGGCCAGCAGGGCGCGGGCGACCGGCGCGGCCTCCCGCTCCCCCTGCTGCCCGGCGGGCCCGCCGTCCCAGACCACCAGACCGTAGTCGACGAGACTGCCCAGCTGGTTCTGCTTCAGCTTCGGCCGGATCTCCACCGAGCGGAGCCTGCGCCAGTCCCCGCCCGTCGCGCGGTGTCGCTCCGGGCGGGTCAGCCACTCGGTGACGAGCGCCTCCACGTGCAGCGAGCTGACGGCGCGGTCGCCGAGCCGGCTGAGGAGGTAGGCCTGCCATCCCCGGCTCAGGCCGAAGGCCTGCTGCGGAATCCGGGTGCCCAGAGAGCACGCGGCGAGGGCGGGGGCGAGGTCGACGGGGGCGTCGCGTTGCAGGACGAAGTCCATGCCCTCCGGAGAGCGCAGCCAGTCGAGGACGGCGCGGACGGCCTGCTCGTGCACCTCGGCGGTACGCGCCGCCTCGTCCGCGGGGCCGTCGGGGCCGTCGGGGCCGTCGGGGCCGTCGGGGCCGTCGGGGCCGTCGGGGCCGTCGGGGCCGTCGGGGCCGTCGGGGAGGGTCTCCGTCGCACCCATGGCGTGCAGCAGGAGGTGCGCCGGGGAGGGCGCTGGGTCGGTGGGCGCCGTGCCCCGCCGGCCCTCGTCCATCGCCGCCCCGTACTCGGCGAACCTCGGCGGGATCAGGTTCGGCCGCGCTTCCGCCTTCGCGAGCTGATGGGGGACGTACAACTCGCCCAGCGAGTTGGACATCCACACGGGCAGATCGACCACCGTCAGCCTGCTGCCCTGTTCGACGAGGCGGAGGGCGGTGCGGCCGGGGCGGCGTTCCAGGCGTGACACCTCGGCCATGAACGTCTCGCCGGGCGCCGGAAGTGCGTTGCCGTCGGCGGGCGTGTACTCGGCGAGCATGCCGAGCGGCTCGACCGAGACCAGGCAGCGGCCGGTGGCCTGCGACGCGTCGGCCGCGGCAGCGCTCTCGTCGTCGCCGGCGTCCGTGACCGGCGCGGCGGTCTCGGACAGGACGACGCGGACGTGGCGCAGTTGTCCGGGCTCCAGCCTGTCGTACTCGCGGGCGACCGGCGGATGCCCGCACAGGGTCACCGTTCCCGTTGCGCCGCGCAGGGCGGGCAGGTGCTTCACGGTGCGCAGGTGGGCGAGGAGGACCTCACCGCGGATGTGACGGGTCCAGGCGGCCTCGCCGGCCGGCAGCCAGCACAGCTGCTGGGTCTGTTCGTCCCGGCAGACGAGACCAAGGCAGCCGTCCTGCGGGGTGTCCACCGCGGCCAGCGGGACCACGCTGGTCTCTCGCCGGTCCCGGTCCTGCGGTCCCGCCTCGGGGCCGCAGGTGAGCGTGATCGTCTTCGGGTCCCAGTGCAGGCGGAGCAGTCCGCCCCTGGCGACGAGCGCCGCGGCGGCGGCCGACGCGGCGGCCGTCCCGCTGGGCAGGCCCCGCAGGAGCGTGCGGACGCGGACATGGATCAGGGCGGAGCCCGACCGCACCGCCAGGTCGCCCTTGCCCAGGTCGGCGACCGGCTCGGCCAGCACGGAGCCCTTGGGCCAGGTGCCGCGCGGCTGGGCCCGCCGGGACACGGTGAGCACGGGCTCGGCCCCGGCTTCGACGCGTTCGACGGTCATGGGCACACTGCCGAGTTTCGCGAGCAGCCGGCCCGTCCCGGCGGCGACCGCCGCCAGCGCGTCGCGCAGCCACCGTGTGCGGGGCGGCCAGGCGCCCTGCGCCGATTCCGGCGCCAACCTCACCCGCGCCGCGGGCAGTCCGAGGACGCGCAGCTCACCGGGCGCGTCCGACGCGGCGACGAACACGACGTCGCCCTCACGCACGGGCGACTCGTCCAGCGGGGTCAGCGTGTTGGCGTCGTCGAGCCACACGGCGCTCCCGGCCGGGTGGGCGTCCAGGACGTCCCGTGCCGCGGGATGGCGGACGGTCATGGGGCCTTCGCCCAGGTGCAGGGCTCCCTTGACCTCGTCGATCTTGTCGACAGGGAGGAGCATCCGGCGGGCGGCCGACCCTGCGAAGGCGCCGCGCGGGCCCGGCCGCCACCGGGTGAGGACCAGGTGACCGCACTCGTTCACCCCGCCCTCCACCCGTCCCTGTACCAGGTCGCCCGGGCTGAACAGGGAGCAGTCGAGGTCGGCGAGGGAGCGTCCGTCGGCGAACTGGAGGAGTTCGGCGGACACTTCGGCGATGCGCCCCGGGGCCAGCTCCAGCCAGAGGCTGTCCCGGCCGCCGGCGGCGACGGCCCAGCTCCCCCGGGTCCGCGAGGCGCTGTCCTGGTGGGTGCCTTCCAGGAGTTCCGCCGCGGGGAAGCCGAACTGGCGCAGGCTGTTCTTCCGGTGCCGCAGCGTCCAGCCGGCGGCGGTGCGGGAGAAGAAGACCGGTTCCTCCACGGAGCGGGCGGGCTGCCTGAGCCAGGGGCGGTCGTACTTCTTCCGGGCCGGCAGCCAGGTCCTGGTCCGGGTGTCGTGGTAGAGCCAGCCCCGGTCGTGGCAGGCGGCGGCGACCTCCTCCGCGGTGACGTCCATGAACGACAGCCGGGCCCACGGCACGACCGTGTCGGAGGCGGCCGGTTCGGTGCCGGCGGCACCCTTCCAGAGCACCCGCGCGCCCTGCACGGCCTGCCCCTTCACGCAGGAGACGACACCGCCCTGCCCCTGTCCGAGTGGCACCAGCCGTACCTCGAGACGGCCGCCGTCCGACCTCTCGCGGACCACTCCCGCGATCTTGGGATGGTCGCCGCACAGCAGGACCTTCGCCAGATTGCCCGGCGCGGTGGCGCTGATGCCGGGCAGCCCGGCGACGGTGAAGCCGCCGTGACGCGTCCCCGCCTTCAGGTAGTCCTGCTCGGTCCGGAAGTCGTCCTTGGGGAACACCACGGCGGGACGCGGGCGTTCGTCGAGATAGCTGACTTCCGATGCCATCGCCTGACGCGCGGTCACCCCGTCGGTCCCGTGGAGCCGCAGGCGCACCACGGAACGGGGGGCGAGTCGGTACGGGGTGTGCATGCCGGCCACCGGGAAGAGCACGCCGGGACGGACCTCCACCTGTTTGCCGGTGTCGGTGACCACGGCGAAGCAGTCGCCGCCGCGGCTCACGAGATGGCTGCGCAGAATGTCGAGGCGGCGTTCGGGCGCCTGTTTGGTCGCGCCGTACCAGTGGTTGTCGCCGCCGGGCCCGCGGTCGGTGAGGCGGACCAGCATCTTCGCGTGCTCGTACTGTTTCTCCATGGCGAGCCGCAGGGCGCTCTCCCGGTACGAGAAGTACCGCCGGCTCACGGTCACCTGCAGCGGGTCGCCGTCGACGGCGGCGAGTTCGGGAAGGGTGAAGGGCAGCAGACGGTCGTTGTCCGTCGGCACGATCCGGCCGGCGACCAGGTAGAGGCTGTCGCCGGCGCGCAGTCCGGGCTCGTCGCCGCCCTCGGGCGCGGCCCGCGGGGGGACGAGGACGAAGCCGAGCCGCGGCCCGGAGTCCCCGGCCCGCCCGGGGCGGACCCTGGCCAGGACGCACTGCTTGCGGCCGGCGTCGGGGCCGAACAGGGTGATCAGTTTGCGCATGCTGTCGTCGTCGAGGAAGGCGCTGATCTTCACGGCTTTCACCTCGGCGTCCTCACCACGCCGGGCGCGCTTCGGGTTCGCCGTGTGGGCGCTCAGGACCAGGACCCGGCTCCTGGCGTGGTCGATCTCCACGTCCAGCAGATGGACGACGGGCCCGCGCTCGCGGGTGCCTTCCAGATAGAGGTGGTGCTCGTCGCCCTTGTCGATGTCCCCGGGAGCGATGTCCACGGTGACGGCTCCGGCCGCGGCGGGATCGTCGCCGGGGTGGAAGGACATGGCGTCAACGCGGTCGCCGTGGAAGAGGGTGATGCCGGTGGGGTCGACGGGTTCCCCGCCGACGGTGAGCTTGTCCCCGGGGATGTCGAGGAACCAGCCGTACCCGAACTCGAAGCGGTGCACGGTGTCCTGGCCGACGGCGGTCGTTCCCACGTAGTAGGGGCGGCGTTTCCTGCCGTGCTGGTCCTTGATCTCGTGACGTCGTCCGTCGACCCGCGCTCGCGGCATGACCTCCTTCATGAACTCCGCGAGGGACACCGGCGGTACGCGCAGGAAGGACGCCCGGGCTCCGCGGCCGTGTGCCACGGGCACGGCGCGGACAGGATCGGTGAGGTAGTCCTCGAGGGCCCGCCCGGCGACCAGCGTGCGCGGCTCGTCGCACAGCGCCAGCCAGGGCTGGTGGCGGCCGTCGTCGTCGGGGGCCAGGCGGGGGGCGGGGGCGCTCGGTTCCACCCGGTTCCAGGCGAGGGGGCCGGTGACCGTGGGCGCGGGTCCCGCCATGAACAGGTTCCACTCGGAGGCCGGGTCGAGGACGCGCCGGGGCGCGGGCTTCGGCGCGGCCGACCGTGACCGGGCGGCGGGCGAGAGAAGGAACATCCTGCGGACGTCCAGGTGGCCGGCCGGCACCTGCGACGCGGCGTCACCATGCCCGTACGCCTCCAGCCAGGTCCGCTCCACACGCACCGGCTGGAAGTCATCCGTCAGGTCGACGCCGGCGGCTTGCCCCACCAGGTGGTGGCCGTCTTGCTGCACCACCGCGGGGACACCGTCCTGCCGCTGCGCCTGCCCGCGCCGACCGGCCTTGGCTCGGGTGACGGCGGCGGTACGGGAGGCCGCGGACGGCCCATAGGCGAGTGCGGCCCGTTCCGGGGCTTGATAGATCTCGCGGTCTCCGTCCTGGGACCGGCCCACGGGGGACCAGTCTTCGGGTGCGGGTTCTTTCGACAGCTCCCAGAGTGCGCGGAGCTTCAGCTGCCTGGGGTGAACGAGAAAGATCCAGCCCTGGGCGGTGCGCTGTATCACCAGGTGGTCGCCGACAGAAGGCTTTTCGTGGTCGAAGCAGTGGACAGGGACACGTGCCTCGACGACCCGGGCGCCCAGGTTCAGCCAGACTTGCAGATGGGAGATCTTGTACGTGGTCCTGTCCTGGATGCGGGTGGCGAGCAGGCCGCGCAATCGTTCTGGAGCCCGGCCCGTCGGAAGTGCCCAACCCGGGCACTGCGCGTCGAGTTCATGGGCGGGGAAGGGGACCGGCTCTCGCCTGGAACGGCCCCTCAGAGGTGTCGGCGTGGGGTCTTCGACGACAACGGCCGGACGTGTGGTCGTGCTTGAGCACAACGGGAAGGCCCCGGTCAGGGTGAGCGAGTCGGTGGCGGCGTGACCGCCCAGCCCCGAGTCCAAGCGGACGTAGTTCTCGGTCCGGGAATCCATTCTGCCCGTTTCCACGAGTGTCACCACGCTACCGGGACGAAGCGCCAGCAGCTCCCGGTACCGCTGGAGGTCCGGTGGGCCGGCGATGCCCTTTTCCGTGAAGAGGTTGACCGCGACCCGTGCCTGGCGGGCCTCGGGTTCCCGCCAGGCCTCCACACTGCACAGCGCCGGTGTCCTCTCGGATCTACCGGCCCTTCCACGTAGAACGGCGGTCACCCACCGGGGGAACCCGTCGATCGCCTGGACCTCGATCTGCCAACTGTCGCGGTCCACCCGGTGCGCCAGCCGAGTGTCTGCTTCGGGCGTCTGCTCGACCTCGGCGCCGGTTTCGAACGCCGAGAGCCAGCGGATGTTGCGGTCGTCGAAGTACGGGCCGCCGTCGGGGGACGCCGTCAACCGCAGGCGGCTCTCGCCCGGCGGGAACTCGGCGTGCACGATCAGTCCGACAGGATCCCGCAGACACGCCACCCTGAGAGCCTCCCAGTCGGCCGGCTCCCATGCGGTGGGGCCGAGCACGAAGCATCGTCCCGGCAGGGTGACGAAGCGATGGGCAGGCCCGAATCCGGAGCGGTCGGTGGCGTGGCCGCAGAACACCAGGCGTACCCGCGCACGTCCGGGCCGGCCCGTCGCACCGGTCGTCGCCGCCTCCACGGCCAGGTCGGGCAAACCTGCGTCGAGCGGCAACCAGTGCAGGAGCCGGGCGTCCCACCTGGCCAGCGTCGTGTGCGCAACGCATCCGCCGCTGTCGTCGGCAAAGGCCCGGGACAGGTCAGGGTCCCACAGTCGCCGGGCAGCGATGTCCCGGCCCGTACGGCTTCTCTCGGCGCTGCTTCGGTACCGCTTGCCGTCGGGGTAGGAATAGTCGCCGGCGCCGGCGACATCCAGTCTGAGCCAGGGGAACTCGCCGATCGGCGCGAGGGCGACCGTGCGCACCTCCCCGTCCTCCTGCTGCGGAGCCGCGAGAGGGGCGACCTGCGATGCCCCGGCCTCTCCGGGGCTGAGGTGCACGGCCAGGTTCTGCCCCACACGCCAGCGCCGGTCCTGCGGGGAGTCACCCAGGATTGCCTCGACCGGTTCGGCGAGCCCGCAGTTGATCCACAACCGCCGCTGGGTGTCCTCCTCGCGCAGGGCGCACACGGCCCCGAGCACGAAGCCACCGCCCTTGGGGAGCCCACCGTCGGCTCCGGTGACGAAGAGGTCCCGTACCTGTTCCAGTTCTCCGTCGACCACCGCTTTGTCGAGTCGAGCGGGCTGCCGGTAGATCACGGCCTGCCCCGTACGGCGGTCGAGTGTGACGGCCGCCACTCGCGGGTCGGCGGTGAGCGCGTCCGCATCCTCACGGTGCGGTGGCAGGGACGCGGGTCTGTTGCTCTGCTGCCAGAGCGCGCTCATCAGGGTGGCAAGAGAGCTGCCCGCCGCCTGCACCTGCGAGTCAGCTGTTTCGCGCAGGAACTCGGTCAGGGCCGCCTCGGTGCCCCGCGCGGTGACCCTGCTCCTGTACACCTCGAAGGGGTCGCCGCGTTCGGCTGCCAGCGGTCCGTGCCCCCACTTGCGATAGAGCGACTCGACGGTCAACAGGCGCAGACGGTTGGCGCTCTCGCCGCGGAGGTTCTCGGCGGCGGCGAGTTCCGCGAAGAGACGCTCGTAGAAGAACTGCGCCCGGCCACTGATGTCGACGATGGCCCTGACCACGTGTTCGAGCACCCGCAGAAGTCGCTGCTGGGAACCGCGACCGAGCACGGGAGACCGGAACATCTCCAGCATTCTGCTGCGCACCGGGCGCGGCAGATGCGCCGCGTCGTTGAGGGAGCCCACCAAGTCGACCCAGTCCGTGACCCACTCCTCGTGGCGTCCGACGTCCCCGAGTTCGGGGTCCCGGAGCAACGACGCCAGTCGCTGGGTGCTCAGCGTGATGGGGGTGACCCCGTGGATGTCCGTGGGCGCCACCAGGTCATGGAGCGCCTTGTTCATGCGTTCCCACTCCGCCACCGAGAAGAAGGTGCGGTTCTCGTCGGCGGGGCCGCTGAGCACCAGCGGCCGGGGAAGGAGATCGAACCCGCCCTTCGGCGGAGGCTTCACGAACCGCGGGCCTGCCCCTGTCCACGCCCATCGCAGCAGCCCGGTGTCGTCGTCGTCCCTGGCGTAGATCTCCCGGTGGAGCAGGGCCGCATCGATGGCTGTCTTCGTGTACCGCTTCGCCTTTTCCTGTGCCAGGTCCAGCAGCACTTGAGCGGGCGGCGGCTTGTCACCGCTGAACCATCGTCCGCCGGCCTCCGTCCGGTGCGGGCCGACTCCGCCGGAGGAGGTTTCGAGCACCCACAGCAGCGCCGCGTTCAGGGCCTGCCCGTTGCGCACCAGCAGGCGTTCGAGCGCGCCGGCTCCGGGGGCGTCCGGCTTCGCCGTGTAGAGGCCGGTGATGACGCGCACGATCTCGTCCGGTGGGACCATCGGGCGCTGTCCCTTGCCGATGCGGTCCACCTGGCTTCTGACATGCAGGAGCAGCGGGGCGAGGTGGCCGGTGAGTTCGCCGTAGCGGCGGGCGTCGGACTGGGCCAGGGCGAGCAGCGCGTTGCGGCGGCTCATGATGTCCCGGATGTGGACGACGAGCAGCAGCAGATGGTCGGGAAGCGGGCCGGGGCCCGCCGTGACGGTCAGGAGCCGGGCCGTCAGCATGCCGGCGGCGAGCAGTCGCACGAGCTGCTCGGGTTCGACGCCGCCGAGCCGGAGCTTGGCGTTCTCCTCTTCCTCCCTCCGCCTGCGTTCCTCTTCGTCGGGCAGGGAGTCGGGGTCCGCTTGGGTACCCTGGGAGGCGGGGGGCGTCCAGGTCGGCGGGAGGATCCAGGGCGACCAGACCGACGCGGCGTCGCGTGCCGTGGTCTCGGCGGCGGGGCCGTCGGTGAGCAGCAGGCTCGGCAGCTTCTGGTGCGGGGCGCGCAGCCGGTGCAGTCCGCCCACGTGTTTCTGTACCAGGGCGTGGTCGTCGGAGGGGACCGAGATCCGGCACGGCTGCTGGTTCTGGATCTGCTTCGGCTTCGTGGGCGGGGTGTCCGGTGCCTGCCACCAGCGGGCGAGACGGCGGGCCGTCGCCCTCGGGGCGAGTTCGGCGGACAGCGTCCACAGCGACGCCTGCCACAGCACCGACGGCATGGCCGAGTGCTGCTGTGCGCCGGTGCCGCCCAGCCGGGCGTAGGCGGCTTGCCGTGCCCGCAGGGTGTCGGCTCGCCTCGGGGCCGCCTTCGACGACCGCCACGTCTCCAGCCTGCGCAGTAACCGGGTGCCTGCCAAGGCCTCGGTCTCCAACGCGTCGAGGATCTCGGCCGGTACGCCGGTCTCGTCCTCCGCGTCATCGGTTTCCAGCGGCACTTCGGAGTCCCTGGCGTGCGGGACGGTGTCGGGCGCGAACATGACCCGGGCGACCGTCATGAGGAGGTCGGGTTCCAGGTCGAGCGCGCCCTGCGAGGCCTTGGCCAGCTTCTCCCAGACCTGGTCGGCCTCGTCCGGGGCGAGTGCCGTTCGCAGCTCCGCCGCCTGGAGCAGGGCCAGTCGGCCGTGCTCGCCGGCCAACGCCCGTTCCACCAGGGACCCGTGTTCATCGACGGTCTCGCGGATCGCGCGCGGGTCGAGTCGGGCCAGGAACCGGGCGACGATCAACGCCACTGTGGGCAGCGTCTGTTGCAGCAGGTCGAGGTAGGGGCGGGCGGAGGTGCTGTGGGCGTCCGCTTTCCCCGAAGCCGCCTTCAGGACGGCGCGCAGCAGCTCGGCCGCCTCCGCCGGCGTGCCGCAGGCTGCGGTGCGAAGCAGGTTCGCCGTACGGTGCTGTGCCTGGGACGGGACCAGGGAGGCGAGGTCGCGGTAGAGGTCGCCGGCGTGGTCCGAGACCTCCCTGCTGACGTCGGCGAAACGGGCGTGGTCCGAGACCTCCCTGCTGATGTCGGCGAAGCGGTGGTGTGCGGCGAGGACATGGGGCAAGGCGTGCAGCACGGTCGCCGTCCCCGCCCGGCCGAGTTGGTCGAGGGCGGCGCAGACGACGCCGTCGGCGTGGTCGGCGTCGGCCGGCTCGCCCAGGGCGGCGATGACGTCGAGATGGGCGGCGGCGTCCTGGGGGGAGAGGCCTAAGGCGGCACAGAAGTACCAGTTGTCGAGCACGCGCGTCCCCTTCGCGTTCCGGCAGATCCGCGTCCACTACCAGGCGGCTGATGATGTCTTTTGGTGATGCCTGATCAGAATATGGAGTGAACTTCGGCCAAACATCACTTTCTTCCGGATTGACCACGGGAAGCGGTGTATCAGGTAAGGTGCGGCAGCTCCGGCCGGAAAGCGGTCCGGCACTCGTGGAGGTCCTCTTCGAGCTGGTAGTCGTAGTCCCCGGTGTCCGGTTCCAGTTTGGCGAGACGACGCGGGGCGGGCACCATGCCCCACAGCCACTCCGCGTCCTCTTCAGTCGGCTGCCGCCGGGCCAGCAGCGCCCAGCTGCCGGGTCGCAGGCCTTCGGGGTCGAGTTGCCGGAACAGGGCGGGGAGGAGCCGGGCCCGGTCGAGCGCGATCGCGCGGTCCGCGTCGCTCAGGTCGTCTGCGGTCAAGGTCACGCGGCCCTCTTCCGCGTCCGTGGCCGCCGCCGCGACGTCCATGGCCCACCGCACGGGTTTGGACGGTCCCTCGTTCGCCCATGCGGCGAGCGCGGCCTTCCAGCCCGGGGCGTCGGCGCGGAGCAGCGCGAGGACCACCGCGTCGATGACGGTGGAGGGCACCTTCAGCCCGCGGAAGTCGCCGGGCACGTGCAGCCTGCCTTCACGCGCCGCGGCCGCGCTCAGCCAGCGGTCCAGTTCCGCGTCGTCGGTAGCCGCGAGACACAGGGAGTCAAGGAGGGCGGCTCCCGCGCGGCCACCGTCGTGCCCGCCCACTCCCTCACCGCCCGGCGCGTGCGCCTTGACGACGTACTCGGGCAGCCCCAGCTCCCGGGCCACGGTGTCGGCAGCCCGCCGGACCGTGTCGATGCACTTGCCGGGATCGTGGAGCTGGACGACGATCATCCGCAAGTCCCAGTCCAGCATGGGAAGTTTCCGCAGGTCCCGCACGAAGCCGGGGAGCGTCGCTTTGGCGGCCTCCTTCCGCACGACGAGGCCGATCCCGCGGTGCGGGGGCTCGTCCCGGTGCCGCTGCCTGGGGCGCGGCCGGTACGGCTCCACCAGGGCGCGGGCCAGTTCGTCATGCCCGTTCGGCAGGCGTCCGCCCTGGGCGTCGTGGTCGAAGGTGTACCAGTGGCGCGGTTCGCGGAGCGGCCGATCGCCGCCGCGTCCCGCCCGGTGCAGCATCTTCTCCCACTCGTTCACCGGCTCCGCGAGATCGCCGCATGAAGGATCGGCCAGGACGTCGTAGACGCACGGCTGACCCTCGTCCGGGGTGAACAGAGTCCAGCGTGTCTCCACGGAGACCCGGAACCGTTCGTCGGGAAGCACCGGTTCCTCGGAGCCCTGAGCGACCCGGTGGGCGTCGGTGGAGCCGGGCGGTGTGGGGCGGGGTGTCTTGTCGAGTGCGATGGACATCCGCCGGCCGCGACCGCTGTAGAGGACCGGCCGGGCGGTGGACCCGGTGAAGACGTGGGACGAGGCAGCGAGCGCCACGTCGATGTCTTCCTCGGCGGCGAGACTCGCGAAGAACGAGCCGGCGAAGTCGGCTGCCTGTCGGTGACTCACCGTGCCCCGGACGGCGACCACATAAGGCACACCGTCACGCGCCATTCGCTCGGCGAGGGGAAGGGGCCTCGTCCCGCCGTCAGGTTGCGCGGCCGGGCCCGCGCTGTCGCAGGCGAGCAGCACCGCGAGGGGCACCTGGAACTCCAGCAGCCACTGGGTCAGCGTGCCGCCGTCGAGCAGCGCGGCCTCGGTCGAACCCGGGCGGTCGGCGACGACGAGCCCGCCCTCGACGTGGTGCCCGCCGAAGTAGAAGGCCCCCGCCCCGGCGACGAGCCATCGGCGGATGGTGTCAGCCGTGGCCGGCGACGGGACAGCGTCGGCCTTCAGGGGCGAACCGTCGAGCACCGATCTCACCAGCCCGCTGTCGGTTGCCGCCGCCTCTCGGTCACCGGGCCGCTTGACGGTGTGCGTCCCGGAGGGGGTGTCCACACGTCCGTGAACCTCTGTTGCGTCGGCGATCACGACGCGGCCGTACGCGCGCGACGTACTCGTGGTGCCCCGCCCGGCGGGTTGGACTTCCCGGACCAGGGTGAACCGCTCGTCTCTTCCCAGTTCGGCGAAGGGTATGGGCGACCGCTCCAGGTCGCGGACCCAGCCGTCCCAGACGCCGGGGCCCGCGTCAGGTCGGGGCACCCGCACGGCCTCCCAGGGCAACTCCGCCAGCGAGAAGGGCTGTTCGCCCGTCGGTGTCGGCAATCTCAGCCGGATGCGGAGTTTTTTGTCACGGCCCCGCGCCTCCACCGCGGCCCGGAAGCGGGGCCGGGTGCTCGGCGGGAACAACGCCTTCCCCAGGCGCGTGCGCAGGAGTTCGTTGTCGTCGGAGCCCCACAGGTCCCGCAGCGCCGCGCCGACCCGCGCAGGGGGGTCCGGCGGCGGACGGTCGTCGCCGTCCACCACGACGGCCGTGATCCGGCGCGGGCCACTGCCCGGTTCTTCGAGCTGGATGATCAGCTCGTCCACAAGACCCACCACGCCCTGCCTCCCCCGGCACCGCACCCGTGCGCCGTGTCGGTCATCGCCCGCAGAGGCGAAAACAGCTCATCTGCACCTGTGTTGTTCCTTCACCATGCCATCATCACTCCATCCCCGCCCGTCACCGCCGTCCGGTCGGCGCACATCTCTTCAGGGAGTGCAGTTACATGACCGCCCTCGCCTATCCCTGGGAACCGCGGTGCGCACTGGAGACCGAACTGCGCGCGTTCAGAGCCTCGGACCGCTTCTGGGGCGACGAGGACCTGGAGGACGAGGCACGCCAGGAGCTGGAAGCCCTGCTGATCGACCCGAACCTGTCGCCGGAGTCCCTCCAGGACGCGCTGGACGGCATCTGGGTCGACCACCTGGGAGCGGCGAAGCTCTGGAACACCTTCCACCGGCAGTATGAGCAGGAGCACCGATCGGCCACCCCCACCGACCCGCCCCTCTCCACCGTCACCACCACCTCGCGCCTTGCCCTGGAAGACCTCGACGGCTTCGACGTCGTGGGCGACGCCGCGCTCCCGTCCGAGGACACGGCGGCCGACCGTTTCCTGAACCTCTGGCTGACCTGGCCCCTGTCCCAGGCCCGGGTCCCCGCGGACCGGTGCCTTGCCGTCGGACGGCGTTACGAACTGCTCATGAACATCGGGGAGTCACTCGCCGAGAGCCTCCTGGCCGGGTCGGCCCAGCCGTTCCCCGACGATCTGCTGGACCCGGCCGACGGGCATTGGCTCACCGTCTCCGTGTGCAGCGACGACTTCTCGGTCTCCCCCGCTCACCATCACGTCTTCCTGCCGAAGGAAGGCGGCAGTTGGGTCTGCGAGTGCCCGCCCGACGGCCCGGGGCACGTCTGTGAGAACGAGCACCGTGGGCCGTACCTGCGCGTTCCCGTGGTCGCCCCGCCGGAGTCGGGCCCCGCCCGGTTGCGGCTTCTGGTCGCTCATCGCGGGCACCAGCTGCAGTCAGCGACGCTCACCGCCATGGTCGCGCCCCGCGAGACGCGGCTCGAAGGCGCCGAACTCGTCTCGGCGAAGATCGACTACACGCTCACGCCCGGCTTCATGGGCATCGCCGCTCTGCCGCCGCGCACCGCCGCCATCCGGATCTCGCAGGCGGGCGACCGCTCGCTCACGGTCGACATCGACGGGGCGAGCGGCGTGGTGAGCACCTTCCGGCTCGGCGAGCTGCAGACAGCCGGGGCACTGGACCAGGCCCGCACGGCGCTCATGGCCGTCCACGCCGAGGTGAAGGACGGGAGTCGCGTGAACATGCTGACCCCGGACAATTACAAGTCCGAAGAGGCTTTCATCACCGACTTGGAGAACCTGGCGGGCATCGGCTGGGACCTGTTCGTCCTGATCGCCCCGCGCAGCGCCCAACGACATGCCCTGCGCGACGTCCTGGGCGGCGCGGCACAGGTGCAGATCTGCCGTCAGGAGCACATGGACCTGACCTTCCCCTGGGCCCTCGTCTACGACATCCCGGTCGTGCGGGGCAGCCGCTGGGTGCACTGCAAGCAGGGGCTGAACCGGAAACTGCCCTTGGGCACCCGGGAGTGTCCGGGCGCGGACGGCCATCAGCTCAACACCCTGTGCCCATTCGGCTTCTGGGGTTACCGGCACATCATCGAGCAGCCGCCGTCCCGCTCCGAGGGACAACGCCTCGCCTTGGTGGCGGGGAGCGGCGAGGGCGATCCCGCCATGACGGCCGCCCTCAGCACCGCCCTCGACTTCGAGGAGACGGAACGCCATGTGACGGACCTCCACCGGCGGTTCGGCGGACGACTCACCGACCACACCGCGAAGGAGGCACTGTTCGACGCGCTGGTCGACGCTCCGGACTGCCTGTACTTCTACTGCCACGGTCGTGAGCCGCAGAAGGGCCGTGAGGCGCCCGGCCACACGGTCCTGGAGATCGGCAAAGAGGACCGGATCGTGCCGAGTGATCTCCGCGCCCTGGACAACAGCTGGGCGAGCTGGCGCGACGTGTCGCCGCTGGTGTTCCTCAACGGCTGTCACACGGTGGACAGCGGGCCCGCCACCTGGCTTTCCTATGCCGACGCCTTCACCGACCTGCACGCCTCGGGTGTCGTCGGCACCGAGATCTCGGTGGCGCAGACGTTGGCGAGCGAGGTCGCCCAGCTGTTCTGGCAGGACATGCTGGACCGGGGGTCGGTGGGTTCGGCGCTGCACTCGGTGCGCATCACCCTGCTCAACAAGCGCAACCTGCTGGGGCTCGCGTACACCGCATACTGCTCCAGCTCGCTCACCCTCAGGCCGACGGCGGCCGCCGGCTGACCGGTAGCCCGCTCGCTCCGTCCGCGGCAGTCGCGCGGTCAGCCGGTGTCGCCGTCAGCCGCCGTCAGCCGGTCCACGGCCGGCCGGCGATCACCGTCAGCTCGTCGCCCGCACCGCGTCGCGGATCAGGTCGGCGACCTGCTTCGGCTGGGAGATGGCCACGGCGTGCGAGGCGCCCTCCAGTTCGACGACCGTCGCGCCGGCCCGCTTGGCGCCGAAGCGCTGGACCTCGGGGTTGATCGCCTCGTCCGCGGCGGCGACGAGCGCCCAGGACGGCTTGGTCTGCCAGGCGGCCGTGGCCGCGGTCTCGTCGAACACGGCGGCGGCCAGCGGGCGCTGGGCGGCGGCGAGCACCTTGGTGACGTCCGTGGGCACGTCGGCGGCGAACACCGAGGGGAACGCGGCCTCGGCGATGGTGACCTCGACGGCCGGCTCGCCGCCGGGACCCGGGTACGTCCACTCCTTGAGGTTGCTGACCAGCGGGGCGAGCGGGAAGCGGCCCTGCAGCGCGCCGAGGCTCTCGCCCTCCTCGGGGACGTACGCGGCGACGTAGACGAGGCCGACGACGTTCTCGGTGGCGCCGGCGACGGTGATGACGGCGCCGCCGTAGGAGTGGCCGACGAGGACGACGGGACCGTCGATCTGGGCGGCCACGGAGGCGATGTAGGCGGCGTCGGAGGCGAGTCCGCGCAGGGGGTTGGGCGGGGCGATCACCGGGATGCCGTGGCCCTGGAGTTCGGCGATGACGCCGGACCAGCTGCCGGCGTCTGCGAACGCGCCGTGGACGAGGAGGACGGTAGGGGTGGTGGTCATGTGAGGCTTCTCCCGGAAGGTCAGGCGGTGTGCAGGGCGGTGCGCAGGGTGCCGACGGCCAGGGTGATGGCGGCCTCGGCGGCGAACGTCGAGCGCAGGGCGTCGAGCATGACGAAGTCGTGGATGATGCCCTGGAAGCGGACGGCGGTGACGGGGACGCCCGCGGCGCGGAGCTTGTTGGCGTAGGCCTCGCCCTCGTCGCGCAGGACGTCGGCCTCGCCGGTGATGACGAGGGCCGGGGGCAGGCCCTGGAGCTGCTCGGAGGTGGCGCGCAGGGGGGAGGCGGTGATCTGGGCGCGTTCGGCGGCGTCGGTGGTGTACTGGTCCCAGAACCACTGCATGCCGTCGCGGCGCAGGAAGTAGCCCTCCGCGAACTGGTGGTAGGAGCCGGTGTCGAAGGCGGCGTCGGTGACCGGGTAGAACAGCACCTGCTGCACCAGCGGGATGCCGCCGCGCTGCTTCGCCATCAGGGTGAGGGCGGCGGTCATGTTGCCGCCGACGGAGTCGCCGGCCACCGCGAGCCGCGTCCCGTCGAGGTTCTTCGTCGTCCCCTGGTCGACGATCCACTGTGCGACGGCGAAGTTCTGCTCGATGGCGACCGGGTAGCGGGCCTCGGGCGAGAGGTCGTACTCGGGGAAGACCACCGCCGCGCCGGCGCCGACGGCGAGTTCGCGGACCAGGCGGTCGTGGGTGTGGGCGTTGCCGAACACCCAGCCGGCGCCGTGGATGTAGAGGATCACCGGCAGGACGCCGCCGGCGCCGGCGGGCCTGACGATCCGGGCGCGGACGCTGCCGGTGGGGCCGCCCTGGACGGTGATCCACTCCTCGTCCACGGCGGGCTTGTCGATCCCGCCGGACTGCACCTCGTCGACGGCCTTGCGCCCTTCCGCCGGGGGCAGTTGGAACAGGTAGGGCGGGTTGGCGGTCGCCTCAGCGAACGCCGCGGCCTCGGGCTCCAGAACCGGCTTGACCGGTTCGACGACGTCGGACATGGGCATCTCCTGCTGTGATCGGTGTGCTGAGCGGTGGTGCGGTGTGTCGCGCCGTCACGCTAGACGCGGCCGTCGGCCCCCAATTGCCCGTGGGTGCACGGCCGTTGTGCTCACAGTGCACACCAGGCCATGCGCTGTGGGGAACCCCCCGGTGCGCTCCGGGAACACACGGGCTGCGGCGGCGGGGGTGGGATCGCTGAGTCCCTTCATCACCACTGTGCCGAAAGGTTCTCACCATGGTCGACATCTCCGAGGTCACCGCGTCCCCCAGCCCCGACCTGCTCACCCCGGACAACTGCGCGATGCTGTTCGTGGACCACCAGCCGCAGATGTTCTTCGGCACCGGCAGCGGGGACCGCACCGCGATCATCAACTCCACGGTGGGTCTGGCGAAGGCCGCGAAGGCGTTCGACGTGCCGGTGGTGCTGAGCACCGTGGCCGCCGACTCGTTCTCGGGCCCGATCCTGCCGCAGCTCGCGGACGTCTTCCCCGAGCAGAAGATCGTCGACCGGACCACGATGAACGCCTGGGAGGACCTCGCCTTCGTCGAGGCCGTCAAGGCGACCGGCCGCGAGAAGCTGGTGATCGCCGGTCTGTGGACCGAGGTGTGCGTGGTCCTGCCCGCCCTGTCCGCGCTCGCCCAGGGCTACGAGGTGTACGTCGTCACCGACGCGTCCGGCGGGGTCAGCCCGCAGGCCCACGAGCACGCGGTCCAGCGCATGGTGCGGGGCGGCGCGGTCCCCGTGACCTGGGTGCAGGTGCTGCTGGAGCTCCAGCGGGACTGGGCGCGCACGGACACGTACGAGGCCACCACGGGCGTCGTGAAGGAGCACGGCGGCACCTACGGTCTCGGCATCGTCTACGCCGAGGCCCTCCTCGGCGCCCACGCGGCGGGCTGACCTACGCACGGCGCTTATGGGATGTCCCGCCACTGGCTGGGGGACATCCCGTAGGCGGCGCGGAAGACGCGGCTGAAGTGCGTGGCGCTGGTGAAACCCCAGCGGCCGGCCACGGCCGCGATGGTGCGGCTCCCCCGGCCGTGCCGTCTCAGGTCGCGCCGGCACTCCTCCAGGCGGCGGCGCAGGATCCAGCGGCCGACCGAGGTGCCCTCGTCCTGGAACAGCTTGTGCAGGTAGCGCACGGAGATGTGGTGCGCGCGGGCGATGCTCTCCGGCGACAACCCCGTGTCGGTCAGATGGAGTTCGACGTACTCCAGAATGCGGCCCAGCACCGGCGGCTGTCCGTCCGGCGCTCCGGGCCCGCCCGCGCCCAGTTGCTCGGCGGCGAGGGTCGCCACGAGGTTCACCGCGTTCCAGGCGAGCATCTCGCCGACCGGCGGCCGGGCCTTTGCAGCGGTGCGGGCGAGGTCGGACAGCAGCGGTGACAGCAGTGCGCCGAGCCGGGAGGCGCGGGTCACCGGCGTGCGGGTGAGACGCCGTACGTCCAGTGGCGTCAGCCCCAGCAGATCGCCCGGGACGAGGAACACCGTCGCCCGGAACCGCTCGGGGAAGTCCAGCGCCGGCGGGCGGTGGACGTCGTAGAAGCAGACGTCGCCCGGGGCGAGGCGGGCGCTGACGGGCTCGGCCCCGACGGGCGGGGCGGGCGGGGAGGGCGTGCCGCGCAGGCCCACGAACAGGTACTCGCCGCCCTCGCGGGCGTGTAGCCGCTGCCGAGGGTGCGGTGGGCCCTCGCCCGGCAGAAGGCCGGGGCCCCGCTCGCCGGTGAGGATCTCCACGCCGGCGGGCGTCGGCCGTACGGGGGCTTCGATGGTGCTGGTGATGGACATCTTCCGCTGATGCCTCCTGAGCGACGGTCGGTCCGGTCGCTGGGACGGTAGGTCGGCGGAGGTGCAAAAGGAGTGACAGTGAAGTGACAACGCCTGGTGGGGCGGCTGCCGTTGCCGTCAGTTCGACTCGAACGGGTCGTCGGAGGAGCCGAGTTCGGTGGCGTGGGCGCGCAGCAGGGGGTGCAGGGTGTAGCGGGCGGGCGCGTGCTCGGTGACGAGGTGGGCGTCGGCGAGTTCGCCGAGGAGGATCCGGGCCCGGCGCAGGGGCAGTCCGGCGAGGCGGGCGGCTGCCGTGGCGGTGAGGTCGGGGCCCGGGTGGCGGGGCAGGAGGCGGAACAGGCGCTCGCCCTGCGGGGAGAGGCGTCGGGACGAGGCGAGAAACGCCGTGCGGACGTCGGGTGTTGCGCCGGTGACGTCCTCGAAGGCGTCCAGATCGCTTTCGTGGGCGCGCAGTTGCGCCGCCAGGGCTGCGAGGGTGGTCTCCGGGCGGTGCGTGAGGCGCTCCGCGACGGCGGTCAGGGCCAGGGGCAGGCGGCCGCAGCGGGCGGCGATCTCGTCGGCAGCCGCGGGTTCGGCGGCCACCCGGCCGGCGCCGAGCCGCCGGGTGAGGATCTCGCGCGCGTCGGCGGCGGTCGGCGGTTCCAGGCGCAGCGGGCGGGCGCCCGAGGCGATCAGGCCGGGCAGGGCGTCGCGGCTGGTGACGAGGGTGAGGCAGCGCGGCGAGCCGGGCAGCAGCGGTCCCGTCTGCTCGGTCCCGGCGGCGTCGTCGAGGAGGACGAGGACGCGGCGGTCCGCCAGCAGGGTGCGGTAGAGGCCGGCGCGCGCGGCCTGGCCCTCGGGGACCTCCGAGGCGGGGACGCCCAGCGCGGTGAGCATCGTGCGCAGCGCCTCCCCGGGGTCCAGGGCGGGCCGTGCGGGGTCCGTGCCGCGCAGGGGGACGTACAGCAGGCCGTTCGGGTAGCGGCCGGCGATCCGGTGCGCCCAGTGCACGGCGAGGGTGCTCTTGCCGACGCCGGCCATCCCCACGACCGCGAGTACCGTCGGCCCCGGCTCCGCCGACCGCGCGGCCAGCCAGTCCAGTTCGGCTCGGCGACCGACGAACTCAGGGGCATCGACGGGCAGTTGAGTGGACGGGTGGGAGTCCGGCGGAGTCCTCAGGTGGACGACGGGTGCCGCGCGGTCGAGGCGCACGGTCGGTCCGGAGCGCAGCCGGCCCACTTCCTGGCGGAGGACGCTCGTGTGGGCGGCGGCGAGTTCGGGGCCCGGGCTGACGCCGAGGTCGGCCGTCAGACGCCGGCGGACGTCGTCGTACGCCGCCAGGGCGTCCGCCTGGAGGCCGCAGGCGGCCAGCGTGCGGATCAGACGCGCGTGCAGGGGTTCGTCGAGCGGGGCGAGCGCGGTGGCCCGGCGCAGGGCGGGCAGGACCTGGTCGGCCCGGCCGCACCGCAGGGCCGCGTCGGCGGCGAGGACGGCCGTGTGCAGGAGTTCTTGTTCGACGGCCGTGAACTGCACGTGCTGGCGGGCTCTTTGGGGGATGCCCATGGCGATGACCGGGCCGCGCCACTCGCTCAGCGCCTCGGTGAAGCGTCCGGCCGCCGTCTCGGGCCGTCCGGTGGCCGCCGCGCGCTTGCCCTGCCGGGTCAGTTCCCGGAAGCGCAGCAGGTCGACCTCGTCGTGGGCCGCCTGAAGCAGATAGCCGCCGGGGCGGCGCAGCAGTCGTCCGCCGGGGGCGCGGGGCGGCGACTCCGGTTCCAGCAGCCGCCGCAGCGCGGCCGCGTAACGGTGCACGACGTTGTGCGCGCTGGCGGGCGGCCGTTCGGCCCAGAGCACGTCGAGGATCTCGGACGTCGGCACGGTGCGGCCCGCGTGGGCCAGGAGCAGGGCGAGCAGGGCGCGTTGCTGGGGGAACCCGAGGCCGAGTTCGCGGTCCGCCCTCATCACCCGTACGGGGCCGAGCAGTTCGAAGCGCAGCTCTTCCCTGGAGTCAGCCGGCACCGGCGCGTCCGTCCCGTCCGGTGAGGCGGGCCTCGACCCGTTCGGCGTCGGGGTGGCCCAGGTCCCTGAGGAGGGTGAGCGCCTGCCGCCAGGCGGCACGGGCGCTGTCGTGGTCGCCCATGGCCTGGTGGGTGTCGCCGACGCGGGAGAGGATGTCGGCCTCGACGTAGGGCGCGCCGAGGTCGCGCAGCAGGGTCAGGGCGTTGCGGTAGCCGAGCAGGGCGTGCGGGTGGCGGCCGAGGTGCTGGTGGACGTAGGCGATGCTGTCCCAGGTCGCGGCCTGGCCGTAGCGGTCGCCGAGGGCCTGGAGCATGGGCAGGGCCTCGAAGCAGTGCGCGAGGGCCTGCCGGTGCTCGCCGAGCAGGGCGTGGTACCAGCCGACCGAGTTCAGGACGCTGGCCTGCGCGGCGCGGTCGCCGAGCGCGCGGAACAGGTCGAGGGCGAGCTGGTTGTGGTGCAACGCGCCTGGCAGGTCGCCGAGTTGCTCGCGCTCCCAGCCGAGGCTGCGGTGGGTGTTGGCGCGGCCTGTGTCGTCGCCGAGCCGCACGAACAGTCGCAGGGCCTGTTCCAGGCGGGAGACGGACTGCGTGTGCAGGCCCAGCCGGCCTTCGACGCGGGCCAGTCCGCGCAGTCCGCGGGCCTCCAGGGCCGGTTCGGCGAGCCTGCGGGCGGCGGCGAGGGCGGTGCGCTGGACGGTGAGCCCGTCGTGCCAGTGGCCGCGCCGGTCGAAGAACGGCTCCAGGGACCAGGCGAGATGGCAGGCGACGCGTTCCTGCCCGGAGGCGGCGGCCGTGTCGACGACGGCCAGCAGCACGGCGTGCTCGGCGGTGAGCCAGGCCAGGGCCCGGTCGTCGTCCGCGAGGTGTTCGGGGTGCACGCCCTCCGGGGCGGGGGGCGGGGGCAGCGGGTCGGAGGTGGGGGCGAGGAGCCGGTCGGCGGTGTGCGCGGTGTGCAGGTAGTGGTGGTGCAGCCGGTGCAGGGCCGTGTGCCGTTCGCTCTCGGTGCGGTGTTCCTCGACGAGTTCGGCGGCGTGGGCGCGGAGCAGGTCGTGGAAGGAGTAGCGGGCGGGGCTGTGTTCGGCGACGAGGAGCAGGCCGGTCAACTCGGCGAGCAGCGGGCGTGCTCGGCGTGCAGGCAGGCCGGCCAGGGCGGCGGCGGCCGGCAGGGAGAAGTCGGGGCCGGGGTGCAGCGCGAGCAGTTCGAACAGCCGCCGGGCGGGGGGCGACACGGCCCGGGAGGACCAGGAGAACACCGAGCCGACGTCCACGGACGCGTCGGAGCGGGCGAAGGCGTCGAGGCTGCCGTGCGCCTCGCGCAGTTCGGCGGCGACGGCGGAGAGGGGGAAGCGGGGGTGCGCGGCGGCGCGGGCGGCCACACAGGCGAGGGCCAGCGGCAGGCCGGCGCACAGCTCGCCGATCTCGTCGGCGGCCCCCGGCTCGGCTTCGACCCGCTCGGCGCCCAGCCGGCGGACCAGGAACGTCCGCGTCTGACCGGCGTCGAACGGGCGCAGGCCCAGCGCGTGCGCGCCGTGGCCGGCGACCAGCCCCGACAGCTCGTCGCGGCTGGTGACGAGGGTGAGGCAGCCGGGCGAGCCCGGCAGCAGCGGGCGGACGTGGTCGCTGTCGCGGGCGTTGTCCAGGACGACGAGGACGCGGCGCCCCGCGAGCACGCTGCGGTAGAGCGCGGCCTGCGCGTCCAGGCCGCGCGGCACCCGGTCGGGCGGCACCCCGAGTGCGTCGAGGAACCCCCGCACGGCCTCCCCGGGCTCCATGACCGCGCCGGAAGGGTCGAAGCCGCGCAGATTGACGTAGAGCTGCCCGTCGGGAAACCGGCCGGCGACCCGGTGCGCCCAGTGCACGGCCAGCGTGGTCTTGCCGACCCCGGCCATACCCCCGATCACCACGACCCGCCCCTCCCCCGCCGCGAGCACCCCGTCGACTTCGTCCCCGCGCCCGGCGAAAACGGCTACGTCGTGGGGCAGTTGCCTGGGGACGGAGGCTGAGTCAGGGTGAGCACCCGGCGCGGATGCCGGGGCGGCGACCGGCAGCGGAGTCGTGCCCGGGGCGGAGGCGTCGCCGCCCTCCCCGGAGCCCGGCGCCCCGCCGACCGCAGCCCCTGCCCCCACCCCTCGTACCGTCTCCCCCGCCTCACGGAGTTCCGGTCCCGGGTCGATGCCGAGTTCCTCGGAGAGGCGGGCGTGGACGGCGTCGTAGGCGGCGCGGGCCTCCCCGTGGCGGCCCGTCGCGGCGAGGGTGAGGATCAGCGCGGCCTGGGCGGGCTCGTCCAGCGGGTACGCCGCTGCGGCCCGGTACAGCTCGGGCAGGACGACGTCGGGCAGCCCCGCGCGCAACGCCGCGTCGGCGGCGGCCCGTACGGCGGTCAGGCGCTCGCGGTCGGCCGCGCCGAACGCCGGGTGGGCGCGGGCGTGGTCGGGGAGCCCGGCCGCGGCCGGCCCCCGCCACAGCGCCAGCGCCTCGGTGAACAGCTCCACCGCCCGCCCGGGCGACTCCCCCGCCGCCCGCCGCCCCGCCTCGCACAGTTCCCGGAACCTCAGCAGGTCGAGGCAGTCACCGTGGGTCACGAGGCGATAGCCGCCCGCCGCCCGTACCAGCCACCGCCCCTCCGCGCGCACGGCGAGCCCCGGCTCCAGCAGACGCCGCAGCGAGCCCGCGTGCCGCCGGATCACGTTGACCGCGCTGCGCGGCGGCTCCGCCCCCCACAGCGCGTCGACTATCTCCTCAAGGCCGACCGGATCTCCAGCTCTGACCAGCAGCAACGCAAGGAGGGCGCGCTCCTGCGGCCCTCCGGGATCCAGCTCCGTCTCTCCCCGCCACACCCGCACGGGCCCCAGGACCGCGAACCGCACGGACTCCAGCGGCACGTCATTCCCCCTCCGGTGTTCCGCTCCCCGCAGTGGACTCTACGTCAGGGAGAGCGTCACCGAGAGTCAGTGGGAGTCAGCGCGGGAGCCGCCCCGGGAGCCGACGCCCGGGTCGGCCAGGGAGCCGACGCCGGAGCCCAAGCCTGAGTTCCCACCGGAGCCCACGCCGGAGTCCTCCCCGGCACCGGATCGCGGGTCCGTGCGGCTCAGCGCCGAGACGAGCGCGTGATGGATCTCGTCGGGCAGCCAGCCGCAGTGGGCGCCCTGCACCACGTACTCCGCGACCTCCCGCAGCTTGGTGTTGGTGTGCTGGGAGATCTCCTTGAGGACCTCCCAGCCCTGCTCGGGGCGCAGACGCCCGACGGCGATCACGACACCGATCGCCTGGTCGACGACCGCGTGGGAGGCGACGGCCCGCTGAAGCTGGTCGACCTCCGCCTCCAGGGCGGCGATCCGCTCCTCGGACTGCTCCCGGGCACCACCCGTCACGAACCGTCTTCTTCCCTCTCGCGCGCCCTCACACCCGTCAGCCCTCTCCGTCATCTTTCCCAGCTTTCAGGCCGAGCCGGGCTCCGGCCGCACACAGAACGAACGACACCGCCGGGGCCGTCCGAAAAACGAATGCGATCCCGTTTGCGGGGCATCTGAGGTACGCCGGCGGCCGGCGGTCGCCGGTCGTCTCCGCACCGCGCGGGACGTCTGACATCGAAAGGACCCGGTATCCGGGATGGACACGCTGTTCTTCGACAGTGACGACTTGGGCCGGACGGAGGACTTCCTCAGCCAGGCCTACGCCAGGATGCGGATCGGCAGCGGCACCGCAGAGGCGGGCCGCGCGCAGATCAGCCGCAGCGCCATACCGTCGGTGACCGTCGACGAACTCGACCTCGACTTCGAGATGAGCTACTCCGTCACCCCGCTGGGCAGGATCTGCCTCTGCCTGGTCCACGACGGGACGGTCGAGGACCACGCCTTCGACGGCGTCCAGGACTCCTTCGGCCCCGGTGACGTGGTGTCCTTCGCCCCGCCGGACCTGCCCTACTCCGGCCGGATCTGCAACGCCCGCTACAACATCACGATGCTGGACACCGATCTGCTCGCCCAGGTCGCCTCCGCCGCGCCCGGCCGCAGACCCGAGCCGGTACGACTGACCGGCCACCGGCCCCACTCCGCCGCCGCGGCCCAGCACCTGCGGCGCAGCATCGTGTACGTCCGCGACCACATCCTGACCGAGCCCGAGCTCGCCGATCAGCCCCTGGTCGCCTCCACCGCCGCCCAGGGCCTGGCCGCGGGCGTGCTCGCCGCCTTCCCCAACACCGCGCTCACCGAGCCCACCGCGACCGACCGCAACGACGCCCGCCCCGCCGTGCTGCGCCGTGCGCTGGCGTACATGGAGGCCCACGCCGGCGAGCCCGTCACCGTGGCCGAGATCGCCGCGGCCGCCCATGTCACGGTCCGGGCGCTGCAGTACGCGTTCCGGCGGCACATGGACACGACCCCCCTGGCCCATCTGCGCCGGGTGCGGCTCTCCCACGCACACGCCGACCTGGTCGCCGGGACACCGCTGGACACCACGGTCACCGATGTCGCCGCCCGCTGGGGCTTCTTCCACCCGGGCCGCTTCGCCACCCTCTACCGCGCGTCCTACGGCCGCCCGCCCCACCGCACCCTCGGCGAGGACTGAACCCCCCACGGGCGGCCCACCCCCGGCGGACCCTATCCGTCCTCCGCCCGCTGCCGGTCGTCCTCGTCCGTCTCCCGCCGCTGGTCCTCCTCCATCCGCCGCTGGTCCTCCTCGGTCCACGCGCGCGTGTCACGCGGCGGCACGTAGGGCTCCTCGTCGTCGGGCAGTCCACCGGCGACGGCGCGCTGCCGCGCGAGTTCCGCGTCGAACTCCAGGCCGAGCAGAATGGCGATGTTGCTGATCCACAGCCACACCAGGAACACGATCACGCCGGCGAGCGTGCCGTAGGTCTTGTTGTACGAGGCGAAGTTGGCCGCGTAGAACGCGAAGCCGGCGGAGGCGACCAGCCAGATGAGCAGGGCGAGCACACTGCCCGGGGTGATCCACTTGAAGCCGCGGCCCTTGACGTTCGGCGTCGCCCAGTACAGCAGGGCGATCATGATCGTCACGAGGACGACCAGCACCGGCCACTTGGCGATCGACCACACCGTCAGCGCGGTGTCGCCGATGCCCAGCGTCTCGCCCGCCCGGCGGGCCAGGTCACCGGTGAAGACCACGATCAGCGCGCTGATCACGGCCAGCACGAGCAGCGTCACCGTGACGCCGACACGGACCGGCAGCACCTTCCAGACGGGGCGGCCCTCCGGCATGTCGTAGACGGCGTTGGCGCTGCGGATGAACGCGGCGACGTAGCCCGAGGCCGACCACACGGCGAGGACGATGCCGACGACCGCCATGATCGAGCCGACCCCGCCGCGGCCCTGAAGCTGAGTCACCGCATCGCTGATGATGTCCCGGGCCGAGCCGGGGGCGAGCTTCCTGACGTTCGCGAGGACCTCGTCCGTCGCCGACTTGCCCGCGACGCCCAGCAGGGACACCAGCACCAGCAGGGCGGGGAACAGCGACAGGATGCCGTAGTAGGTCAGCGCCGCCGCCCGGTCGGTGAGCTCGTCGTCCTTGAACTCCTTGACCGTCCCCTTGAGCACCGCCCCCCAGGAGCGTTTGGGCAGCTGCGTGGGCTCGTCCGGTGCCCGCCGTTCCACCGACTCGTCCGGGCCGGGCTCGCGCTCCCGGCCGGTCTCGGTGGGGCCCTCGATGCGGTGATCGGATTTGGATGTCCGTGCCATAGCACCGGAGTAACCCTTTGGGCAGTGGAATAACATGCCCGCTTGCCAGCACGTTTATATGGGCACTACTGTCACCACGCCTTGGTGAACGGGAAATCCGGTGTGATGCCGGTGCGGCCCTCGCCACTGTGATCGGGAAGTCTGGCTCCGGCCCTCACGGGCAGCCACTGGGTCCTCGGACCCGGGAAGGCGGAGCATGGGCGGTGGTACCCGTCAGCCAGGAGACCGGCCAGGGCGCGTCAACCATCCACGAGGTGCTGGAGAGGGTCTGCCAAGCCATGCACATTGCCGAAGGTTTCCTTCCTCCGGCGCACGCGGTCGCCTGGGGTGTCGCGTCGGCGCCGTTCGTCGTCCACGGAGTGCGCTGCCTCAACCGTGAAGTGCGCGAACACCCCGAGAGCACCCTGCTCCTCGGCGCGTCCGGAGCCTTCACCTTCGTCCTGTCCGCGCTGAAACTGCCGTCCGTCACCGGGAGCTGCTCCCACCCGACCGGGACGGGGCTGGGCGCCATCCTCTTCCGGCCGCCGATCATGGCGGTGCTGGGCACGATCACCCTGCTCTTCCAGGCGCTGCTGCTCGCCCACGGCGGTCTGACCACGCTCGGCGCCAACGTGTTCTCCATGGCGATCGTCGGCCCCTGGGCGGGCTACGGCACGTACCGGCTGCTGCGCCGCTTCGCCGTGCCGCTGATGGTGGCGGTGTTCTTCGGCGCGTTCGTCGCCGACCTGTCCACCTACTGCGTCACCAGCGTCCAGCTCGCGCTGGCGTTCCCCGACCCCGGCAGCGGGTTCCTCGGCGCGCTGGGCAAGTTCGGCTCGATCTTCGCCGTCACGCAGATCCCGCTGGCCGTCAGCGAGGGGCTGCTCACGGTGCTCGTGATGCGTCTGCTGGTGCAGTCCAGCAAGGGCGAGCTGACCCGGCTCGGCGTGCTGGTCGCCGGCCGGAAGACCGAGGCCGGCGCCGAAACCGACAGCGACACCGAGGCGGTGGCCCGGTGAGCCGCAACACGAAGATCAACGCGCTGCTGCTCCTCCTCGTCGTCGCGCTGGCCGTGCTGCCGCTGGCCCTCGGGCTCGGCGACCACAAGAAGGAGCCGTTCACCGGCTCGGACGCCGAGGCGGAGACCGCGATCACCCAGATCGAGCCCGACTACAAGCCCTGGTTCTCCCCGCTGTACGAACCGCCGTCCGGCGAGATCGAGTCGGCCCTCTTCGCGCTCCAGGCCGCGCTCGGCGCGGGCGTCCTCGCCTACTACTTCGGGCTGCGCCGCGGCCGCCGCCAGGGCGAGCTGCGGGCCCTGGCCCGGGCGGACGGCCCCGACGGCACGCCGTCCGAGGCCGCCTCGGCGCGGTCCGCCTCCGAACCGGCCTGAGCGCCCCGTGCTGCCGATCGACGCGGCGGCGCACAGCAGTCGCTGGCGCCGCCGCCACCCCGTGGACAAGGCCGTGCTCGGCCTGGGGCTGACCGTACTGGCGATTTCGCTGCCGCCGTGGCCGGGAGCGGCCCTGGTCCTTGCGGCGGCGCTTGCCGTGCTGCTGGGCCCGGCGGGCGTCCCGGCCCGCCGGCTGTGGCGCGCCTACCGGGTGCCGCTGGGCTTCTGCGCGACCGGCGCGGTCACCCTGCTGGTGCGGGTGGGCGGGCCCGGCGGATGGGTGGGCTGGGCCGACGGCGGGCCGGCCCGCGCCGGGGAGCTGATGCTGCGCACCTCGGCGGCCTCCCTCGGCGTCCTGCTGTTCGCGTTCACGACCCCGATGTCGGATCTGCTGCCCCGCCTGGTGAAGGCCGGGGTGCCGGCGCCGGTCGTCGACGTCGCGCTGGTGACGTACCGGATGAGCTTCCTGCTGCTGGACTCGGTGCGCCGGATCCGGGAGGCCCAGGCGGCCCGGCTCGGGCACACCGGCCGGGCGGCGGAGTGGCGTTCGCTCGCCGGGCTGGGCGCCACCGCGTTCGTGCGGGCCTTCGACCGGGCGACGCGGCTTCAGGCCGGGCTCGCCGGACGCGGCTACGACGGCACCCTGCGCGTGCTGGTGCCCGAGGCGCGCGTCTCCGTCCGTTTCGTGGCGGCCGCCCTCGGGCTCCTCGGGGCCCTGGCCGTCCTGACCCTGATCCTGGAAAGGCCCCTGACATGAGCGAGCTGGTCGCGCTGCGGGGCGCCTCCTTCGCGTACGAGGACGGCCCGACCGTGCTCGACGGTCTCGACTTCGAGGTCCGCGAGGGGCGCGCGCTCGCCCTGCTGGGCCGCAACGGCAGCGGCAAGACGACGCTGATGCGGCTGCTCAGCGGTGGACTGCGGCCCCGCAGCGGGGAGTTGAGGGTCGAGGGACGGCCGGTGTCGTACGACCGCAAGGGGCTGACCCGGCTGCGGACGACCGTCCAGCTGGTGGTGCAGGACCCGGACGACCAGTTGTTCGCCGCGTCCGTCTCCCAGGACGTGTCGTTCGGGCCGCTGAACCTCGGCCTGTCCGACGGTGAGGTGCGGGCCCGGGTGGACGAGGCGCTCGCCGCGCTGGACATCGCCGCGCTGGCCGACCGGCCCACCCATCTGCTGTCGTACGGGCAGCGCAAGCGGACGGCGATCGCGGGCGCCGTCGCGATGCGGCCCCGGGTGCTGATCCTGGACGAGCCGACGGCCGGGCTCGACCCGGACGGCCAGGAGCGTCTGCTGGCCACGCTGGACTCGCTGCGGGCGTCCGGCACCACGGTGGTGATGGCCACGCACGACGTCGACCTCGCCCTGCGCTGGGCCGACGACGCGGCCCTGCTCACTCCGTCCGGCGCCCACACCGGTCCCGCCGCCGAGGCCCTGGCCCGCACGGACCTGCTGCGGCAGGCGGGGCTGCGGCTGCCATGGGGCGTGGCGGCGGCGCGACTGCTGCGCGCGCAGGGCCTGTTGGACGCGTCCGAGCCGGGTCCGCGCAGCCCCGATGAGCTGAACGCCCTGACGGCGGCGCCCCTCGCGGCCCCGGGTCCGGCCGACTCCTGACGGCCGGACCGCGGAGGTCCGCGGCGGGAGGCCCGTGTCAGCCGCTGTGGACGCCGACCTCGTGGAGCGAGTAACCCCATTCGGTGCCGCGGGTGACGCCCTGGACGCGGACGTAGCGGGCCGGGGTGGCGGTGAAGCGGGCCGTGTCCAGGCCGCCGTCGCCGGCCGTGGTCGACCAGGCGGTCCGCCAGGTCACGCCGTCGGTGGAGAGCTCGATCCGGTACGCCTTGCCGTAGGCGCGCTCCCATTGCAGGGTGACGCGGCTGACCGGGTGGGTGGCGCCCAGGTCGATGCGCAGCCACTGGTCGTCGCTCCAGTCGCTGGCCCAGCGGGTGCCGGCGTCGCCGTCGACGGCGCGGCCCGGGGCGTAGCTGGTGAAGAGGCTGAACTCGGCCGAACTTGCCGTCGCTGACGCCCCCTTGGCGAGGTCGACGCCGGCCTGGTGCCGCTCGGTGCCGCCCCAGGTGCCGAGGTAGGACTCGGCGCCGCGCAGGAGGTCGTCGACGACGTCCCGGCCGCCGACGAGCCGGATGTCCTCGATCCAGTCGGGGATCATGCCGGCGTGGGCGGCGCCGTCGGTGTTGAAGTCCCAGGTGCGCTGTCCTGTGGTCTGCCGGTCGATGACGGAGCCGCCGTCGGCGCTCTTGAAGGGGTAGACGACCTTGTCGGCCGCGTCCGCGCCGCGCGGGGCGGGGTGGTCGCCGATGCCGTTGAAGTCGGTGCCGTAGCCGTAGCCGACGCCGTACTTGTCCCGCAGCGCGTCGGTGCGCTTCGCCTCGGCGCTGAACTCCTTGGAGCCGTGCATGTACTGGGCGACGAAGCCGCCGACGGCGTAGACCCGCTCGGTCCAGTCGGCGTCCATCCAGCTGTGCGAGGAGATGACGCCGGGGTAGGACTCGGCCTCCAGGATGTCGAGGACCCGGCCGGTGGCCTTCACGCTCATGTGGTCGATCTCGACCATCATCTTGCGCTTCATCAGGCCGCGCAGGGCGTACTCGCCGAGGCCGGTGAGCCCGCGGACGTTGCACCGGGCGTCGGCCGCGTAGCGGGGCGCCTCGGTGCCGGCCGGGAGGTCGGCCGCGGCCTTCGAGGCCGCCACGTCGCCGATGGGGTTGTCCTTCTGCGGGCCGGTGCACTTCTCGGTCTTCCAGAAGGTGCCCGTGGACAGGAACTGGCCGACGTTGATGGCGGTACCGAGGCCGTGCTCGTCGAAGCGGACGCCGCAGAGCGCGTTGTCGAGCTTGTGGCACAGGAACATGCTGCGCACGCCCAGCGCGTACAGCTCGTCCAGGCCCTTGTCGATGTCCTCCTTGCTGCACTGCGCGATGTCCAGGATCTGCTTGCAGCCGAACGGCTCGGAGGTCTCCACGCCCAGTACGACGGCGAGTTTGCCCTGCTGGATGACCTGGCGGGCCTGCGCGCTGTCGGTGACGACGCGGAACCACCCCTTGCCCGTGCCGCCGTACATCTTGTCGACGTAGGCCTGGAGGTCGTAGGTCAGCTTGGCCTGGAGCCGGATGGAGGTCATCTCGTCGCAGCCGCGGTCCTTGAAGAAGTAGACCGAGCAGATCACGCCGTTGGTGACGAGGTCGTTGACCAGGACGCGCTGGCCGCCGCGCCAGGCGCGCTCGACCCAGGCGTAGTAGTTCGCCTGGTGGGTCATCGAGTCGTAGGCGGGCCAGTCCTTGAAGGTGGGCCAGCCGGCCGGGTCGTGGCGGCCGTCGCCGCCGTGGGTGATGTAGTCGAAGACGGCGAGGGTGCCGTCCGGGTAGTGCTCGGGACAGTCCTTGAGGGCGTCGGCGACGCCCGCGGCGGAGAACGGCTTGCCGCAGATGAGGCGGCCGCCGAACGCCTCGTTGGACATCAGGTGGTTGTGCGCGTCGACGAACCCGCGCACCTTGCCCTGGGCGTCGGTCCCGGTGAACGGCTCACCGGTGACGTCGATACCGGAATCCGGCGCGGGCCGGGCGGTGGGCGTCCACCAGTCGGCCGCGGCGGCCGAACTAGGGGTGGGTCCGAGCACCGTGGCGAGCACCAGGAGGAGCAGCGACACGACGGTGACGTCTTTGCGTCCGCGGTGCGGGCGTCGAGCCTTGGTCACTGCTCACGTCCTTGGGTTGTCATGACCGGTACAGATATGCGACGAGGATCACCACTGCGGCACGCCGCGTCAAGAGGTCGAAACGGAACGGGAGTTGATCGATCAGCGCGGCATGCGCGAGCCGGCCCGCCCGAGGCGGCGGGCGACGGCCGGGCAGGGCCGCGGGCGGGACCGTCAGAGCCGGGAGGCGCCGTCCGGGGTGAGGTCCTGCTCGGCCCAGATGCACTTGCCGTCGTCCATGTAGCGGGCGCCCCAGCGGCGGGAGAGCGCCGACACCAGGTACAGGCCCCGCCCGTTCTCGTCGGTCTGCGCGGCGCGGCGGATGCGCGGCGTGGTGAGGCTGCCGTCGTACACCTCGCAGACCAGCGACCGGCTGCGCAGCAGCCTGAGGCTTATGGGCCCCTTGGCGTGCCGGATCGCGTTGCCGACGAGTTCGCTCACCACCATCTCGGCGGTGGCCTCCAGTTCGTCGAGCCCCCACTCCGCGAGCTGGCGCCGGACGTGCCGCCGGGCCTCGGCGGCGGCCCTCGGGTCCGCCGGGAGCGGCCAGGAGGCCACGTCGCCGGGGGCGGCGGCCCGGGTGTGGACGAGGAAGAGGGCGGCGTCGTCGACGGCCCGCGGCCGGTCGCCGGTCAGCGCGGCGGTGACCATGCCGCACAGTTCGTCGAGGCGCTCGCCGGCGTCGGCGGCCTCGTCGGCGGGGCGCCCGGTCGCGAAGTAGCCGGTCCGCGCCACGGCGTCGCGCACGGCCCGCGTCAGCCGGTCGACCCCGTCCTCGCTGTCCCCGCCCACCGAGCGGACCAGCCCGTCGGTGAAGAAGACGAGCACGCTCTCCTCCGGCAGGCGCACCGCGCCGGTGTCGAACGGCGGGCAGGCGGCCCCCAGCGGCGGGTTCGCGGCCGGCTCGGGGTGGTGGACGCTTCCGTCGGGGTGGACGACGACGGGCGGCGGATGGCCGGCCCGGCAGAAGGTGCAGATCCGGCCGACGGGGTCGAACACCGCGTACAGGCAGGTGGCGTAGCTGTCCTCGCCGAGCTCCTCGACGAGGTCGTTGAGGTGGACGAGCACCTCCTCCGGGGGGAGTTCGAGGTCGGCGAGGGTGCGCACGGCGGTGCGAAGCCGTCCCATGGTGGCGGCCTCGGCGATGCCGTGGCCCATCACGTCGCCGACGACCATGGCGACCCGGTCGGCGGACAGCGCGATGAGGTCGTACCAGTCGCCGCCCACCGCGGCGCCCTCGCTCGCCGGGAGGTAGCGGGCGGCGGCCGTCGCGGCCGGCAGGGAGGGCAGGGACCGCGGCAGCAGCCCGCGTTGCAGGGACTGCGCGCGGTCGTGCTCGGCGTCGTACAGCCGGGCCCGTTCCAGCGCCTGGCCGACGAGCCCGCCGAGGGCGGCCAGCAGGGTGCGCTCCTCGTCGCTGAAGGTGCGCGGCAGGGCGAAGGAGACGACGCAGCAGCCGATGTCGCGGCCGGACGCGACGAGCGGCAGGAACGCCCACGCGTTCTTGTCGGGGTGCGTGAGGGCGCGCAGGCCGGGGAAGCGGCGCAGGAACTCCTGGGTGCTCTCGACCAGCAGCGGGCGGCGCAGCCGCAGCACCTCGGCGACCAGGGCGTTGGAGTCGGTCGGCACTCCGTCGATGTGGCGGTCGAGGAAGTCCTGGCTGTAGCCGACGGACCCGACGACACGCATGCGGCCGTTCTCTATCGCCTGGATGACGAGCCCGTCGGCGCCGAACGGGCCGAGCACATGGCGGGCGACGGTGTCGACGACGTCGGTCGCGGTGACGGCCTCGGCGAGCGCTGAGGTCAGCTCCGTCATCCGGGCGGCCCGCAGCGCCCCGCCGAGCACGGGGTACGGCCGCCGCCCGAGCCGGCCGGCCATCCAGCGCGCCACGGCGGTCAGGAAGGACCGCTGGTGGGCGTCGGGCGCCTGGGCCTGCCACAGCAGCAGGGTGAGGACGCCGAGCCGCCCGTCGGCACCGTGCAGCGGCACGGACACCATGGCGCGGCAGCCGCTGCGCGCGCCCTTCACGGCGTCCCAGTGCAGCGAGCCGTCGCGCATGGTCCGCGCCGGAGTGGTGTCGCTGTCCGCCGACAGGTGCGCCCACTCCTCGACGAGCCGGTCCGGGAGACCGCCGGCCACCACCAGGCGCATTCCGGCGTCCGTGTCGCTGCGCAGATGGACGAACCCGCCGAGGGCGCCGGTCCCGGCCGTCGCCTGCTGGAGGGCCAGCGTCAGCGCCTCGTAGGGCGAGAGGTCGTGGCTCTGCGCCTCCAGGAGGGCCAGCCTGGCCGCCGCGGAGGGTTCCGTGAGGGTGAGAGGTGCGTCGTCCGTCGTCATCGGGTCACCCGTCCGGGCCGCGGCTTCGCGCCGGCGTGGACGGCTGCCGGGGCATCGCGTTCATCGGACTGCTCCAGCTTACGACGGGGGGCGCGGGCCGACCCGTCCAGCGGCCGGGGCGTGAACGTGTTGCCCCGGCGTGCGTACTGTGACTCAATCGGATAGCTGACTGCACGGATCTCGGCGGTACCCCTCGCCGCGCCGGCGTGCCGGAGGGAGCGGCTCGTATGTACGGGGATGTGACCGAGGGCGGTGACGAGATCACGGCGGCGCCCAGCGGGCTGCTGGACCTCCTCAAGGTCGCCGCGGTGGTCCTCGACGCGGTGGGGAACATCGCGCTGTGGAGCCCCGAGATCGAGCAGCTGCTCGGCTACCCGGCCGAGGAGGCGCTCGGGCAGCGCGGTGACCTGCTGCTGGTCGCTCCCGAGAACCGGCAGAAGGTCCGGGAGCTGTTCGCCCAGGTCCGCTCCGGCGCCCGGTGGGCGGGCGTGTTCCCGCTGCGGCACCGGGACGGCACGGAACGCGCCGTGGAGTTCCGCACGATGCGTCTGCTGGACGCCGAAGGCCAGCCCCATCTGCTCGGGCTGGCGACGGACGCGCGGACCGTGCGGGTGGTGGAGCGGGACCTGGCCCTCTCCCACAGCCTCGTCAACCAGACCCCGCTGGGCATCGCCGTCTTCGACAACGACCTGCGCTGGGTGGGCGTCAACCCGGCGCTGGAGCGCATCAACGGCCTGCCGGAGTCGGCCGTGGTGGGCCGCCGGGTGGGCGAGGTGCTGCCCGGCCTTGACGTCGAGGCCATCGAGAACCGGATGCGGCACGTCCTGGCGACCGGCAGGCCCCTGCTGGACCAGCAGACGGTCGGGCGGACGGCGGGGGACGTCCAGGATCGCGCGTACTCGGAGTCGTACCACCGCATCGAGGACACCAACGGCCGGGTCCTCGGTCTCGCGATGGCCGTCCTGGACGTCACCGAACGCCAGCAGGCGGCCACCGAGATCGCCCACGCGCGGCAGCGGCTGTCGGTGCTCGCGGACGCCGGGGTGCGGATCGGCACCACGCTGGACCTCCAGCAGACCGCGCGGGAGCTCGCCGGGGTGGCCGTGCCGCACGTGGCCGACCTGGCCGCCGTCGACATCCTGGAGTCGGTCGTCGCGCACGAGACGATCACGCCCGTCAGCGGCGACGCCCCCGCGGAGTTCCGGGCGCTGGCGGTGGCGGCCGGGTACGCCACCGACGCCATCCACGCCGCCGACCCGGTCGGCGAGCTGGCCACCTACGGCCCCTCGCGGATCATCACCCAGTGCGTCCGCGAGGCCCGTCCGGTGCTCGTCGAGCGCGTGGACGGGCGGACCATGCGGCGCATCGCCCGGGACGGGCGGGCCGCGCAGGCGCTGCACGAGGCGGGTGTGCACTCGTACATGGCGCTGCCGCTGCTGGCGCGGGGCAAGGTGCTCGGCACGCTCAGCCTGTACCGCACGGTCAACGAGTCGCCCTTCGACGAGCAGGACCGCGTCCTCGCCGCGGAGATCGCCGCCCGGGCCGCGATCTCCATCGACAACGCCCGCCTCTACGGCCGTGAGCGCGCCACCGCCCTGACCCTGCAGCGCAGTCTGCTGCCCTCCGCGCCGGCCCGGCGGGAGGGCCTGGACATCTCCGCCCGCTACCGGCCGGCGCTGAGCGAGGTCGGCGGCGACTGGTACGACGTGCTGCCGCTGGGGCCCGGACGGACCGGGCTCGTGGTGGGGGACGTCATGGGCAAGGGTGTCCAGGCCGCCGCGATCATGGGGCAGTTGAGCACGGCCACCCGGGCGCTGGCCCGGCTGGACCTGCCGCCGGCCGAGCTGCTGCGGCACCTCGACGACATCGCCGGCTCGCTCGGCGACGCCATCGCCACCTGTGTGTACGCGGTGTGCGATCTGCGGGTCGGCAGTTGCGCGCTGTCGAGCGCCGGTCATCTGCCGCCGGTGCTGGCCTCGGCGGGGGGCGAGGCACGGCTCGTCGATGTGCCGGGCGGTGTGCCGCTGGGGGTGGGCGGGGTGGACTTCGGCACCGTGGAGCTCGAACTGCCGCCGGGTTCGCTGCTGGCCCTGTACACCGACGGGCTGGTGGAGAACCGGGCCGAGCCGATCGACGCCGGCCTCGGCACGCTGACCCGCCTTCTGTGCAGCCCCGCTCCGAGCCTGGAGCGCACGAGCGACGCCCTGCTGGACGCGCTGCGCCCGGAGCCCGACGACGACGTGGCGCTCCTGCTGGTCCGCACCCGGAGCTGAGCGCCCGCCTCCCCGGGTGTGCGGGGGCCTCAGTCGAGGAGCCCGGCCCGGTCGCAGGCGGTCCGCAGCTGCCGGGTGCAGATCTGGGCGACGGTGTAGGCGCCGGAGTCGACGAGGGCGCGCTTGACGGTGCGCGCGGTCACCGGGGTGGCGTTGAGCAGCACGGCCGGGATGTCCTGGTCGGTGGGGCTGTCGATGGTCGTCGTGGCGACCTTGCTCAGGTCCTGGCCGCGGCCGAGGGCGACGGCCATGGCGGCGGCCGCGTCGGCCTCCTTCTCGAAGGGCTTGTAGACCGTCATGTACTGCTCGCCCTTGACGATGCGCTGCACGGCGTCCAGGTCGGCGTCCTGGCCGGTGACAGGCGGCAGTTCGGCGACGCCGGCGCTCTTGAGCGCGGAGATGACACCGGAGGCCAGAGCGTCGTTGGCGGCGAGGACGCCGTCGATCCGGGCGGCGCCGAGGGCCGCGAGGGCCGCCGTCATGTCGGCGTGGGCGTTCTGCGCGGTCCAGCCCTCGGTGTCGTAGGACCGGGCGATGCGCACCCGGCCGGTGAGGACGGACAGCGCGCCCTTGCGGAACCAGGCGGCGTTGGCGCTGGTGGGGTCGCCGTTCATCATGACGACGCTCGCCTTGTCGGCGGGGCCCGCGGTGCCCGTGGGGCGCTTCGCGTCGACCGCGCCGAGCAGCGCCTCGCCCTGGAGCCGGCCGATGTGCCCCCCGTCGAAGCTGACGAAGCCGGAGATCGGGCCCTCGGCGAGCCGGTCGTAGGCGAGGACGGGGACGCCCGCCTTGCGGGCCTCCTGGATCGAGGAGCGCAGCGCCCTGGTGTCGGCGGCGTCGAGGATGAGGACCTTGACCCCCTTGGTGATCATGGAGAGCATCTGCTGCCGCTGGCGTGTGACGTCGCCCTCGGCGTTGGCGTGCTCCATGGTGCAGCTGGGGCACAGCTCCTTCACCCGCTTCTCGATCAGCGGTTTGTCGTGGTTCTCCCAGCGGGGCGTCACCCGGTTGGGGAGGAGCAGGCCCACGGCGAAGCCGTCCGCGCGTGACTGCTCCTCTCCCCCGCACGAGGCCAGGGACAGGGTCATCAGCGCGGCGGCGAGGGCCGCGGCGAGGTGCCGGGCGCGGGCTCTCACGGCGGGCCTCCCGGGTGCGGGCGGGATCCGGCGCCGGTCCGGGCGGGCTCGCCGTCGGGCGACGGCGGCACGGAGATCTCGCAGTAGACCTGTTTGCCGCCGGCCACCGGCACCGACCCGAAGGACTCCGACATCGCCTCGACCAGCAGCAGACCCCGGCCGCCGGTGGACTCCCAGTCCACGATCACCGGTTTGGCGGGGGCGCGCGGCGAGGAGTCGCTCACCGAGACGCGCAGCCGGTCCCCGCGCAGCATCAGGTCCAGCCGGACCGAACCCTGGGTGTGCACCAGGGCGTTGGTGACGAGTTCGGAGACGACGAGGAGGACGGCGTCGGCCGCCTCCCCGACCTTCCAGCGGCGCAGGGTGCGGGCGGTGAAGCGGCGGGCGTGCATGACGGCGTCGGGGAGGCGCCAGACCATCCAGCCGGACCGGATCGGCCGGGTCTTCATGCCGTCGTAGCGCAGCAGGAGCAGCGCCACGTCGTCCTCGCGCCGGCCGATGTCGCCGAGCAGGTCGTCGGCCGTGCGCCCGAGGTCGGCGGGATCGGCGGCGGCGAGCGCGACGCGGGTGCGCCGCATGCCCTCGTCCAGGGGGAGGTCGGCGGCCTCGACGAGGCCGTCGGTGATCAGGGCGAGGACGGTGCCGGGGGCCAGTTCGACGGCGGTCATGGGGAAGTCCGCCTCGGCGACCACGCCCAGCGGGGGGCCGCCCTCGACCTCCACCTCCTCGGTCGTGCCGTCGGGGCGGCGCACCAGCGGGGAGAGATGCCCGGCCCGCACCACCAGGGTGGTGCCCTCCTCCGTGTCGAGTTCTACGTAGCAGCAGGTCGCGAAGAGGTCGGTCTCCATGCCGACGAGGAGGCGGTTGGCGTGGGAGACGACCACGTCGGGCGGGTGGCCCTCCATGGCGTACGCGCGGACGGCGGTGCGCATCTGGCCCATGATGGTGGCGGCGCCGGCGCTGTGGCCCTGCACGTCGCCGATGACCAGCGCCACCCGGTCCTCGGACAGGGCGATGACGTCGTACCAGTCGCCGCCGACCTGGAGGCCGCGCCGGGCGGGCAGATAGCGGGCGACGGCGGCCCCGCCTGGCAGTTCGGGCAGCCGCCGGGGCAGCAGGCTGCGCTGGAGCATCGTCGCGAGTTCCTGCTCGGCGTCGTGGGCGTGGGCGCGTTTGAGGGCCTGGCCGACGAGGGCGGCGGTGGCGGTGAGCAGGGAGCGCTCCTCGGGCACGAACTCGTGCGGCTGGTCCCAGCCGACGATGCAGACACCGGCGACGCGGCCCTTGGCGGGCAGCGGCAGGACGGCCAGTCCGCCCGCGCCGACCTCGGCGAGGCCGGGTTCCAGGGCGGTGCCGGCCGGCCACAGGTCCATGCGGCCGTCGGCGAGGGCGGAACGCAGGGTGGGCAGGGCGCGGACGGGCGCGTCGGGCCATTCGCTGCGCCACTCCGCCCGCCACGCCTCGGGCCAGGCGGCGGGCTGCGGCGGGTCGAGCAGGGCGACCATGAGGCGGTCGTCCTGGAGGGCGGCGAGCGCCACATGGTCCGCGCCCAGCGGCTCGCGCAGGGCGGCGACGACGACCTGGCCGACGTCGCTGACGGTGACGGCCTCGTCGAGGGCGGCGGTCAGCCACTGGATGCGGGCGACGTCGTCGGTGCCGCGGGGCAGCACCGGGGTGGCGGTGACCACGCCGAGCACCCGCTCCAGCCGCTCCCCGGCGGCGGGTTCGACCCGGCAGCTCATGCTCAGCCAGCGCGTCTCCCCGGTGGGGCAGCGGACCCGGAACTCCAGTTCGCGCCGGCCGGAGGTCTGGGCGGACGGTTCGAGGACCGACATCAGCGCGTGCATGTCCTCGGGCAGGGCGTGCGCGAGGAGGGTGTCGGCCTTGCCGTCGAAGTCGTCGGGGGTGATGCCGACCAGGTCGAGGAGGGTGTCGTCGGCCTCGACCAGACCGGTGTCGGGGACCAGGGCGAAGGCGCCGACGCCGAGGCTGCGCAGGGCCGGCCCGAGCAGCGCCGGCGGCGGGCCGGCGCCGGAAGGGAACAGGTCGGTGACGGCCTCGGCGTACCGCTCCAGGAAGCGGCGCTGCTCGGGCTCGAAGCCGTCCGTGACCTCGGGGGGCGTCCCCACGACGACCAGGCAGCCCCGGCGGGGGCCGTCCGCGCCGAGGGGCAGCGCGCCGAGCGAGGCCCCCGCGCGGGGCGGGACGGGGCCGCCCTCGGGGCACAGGGAGAGCGCCTCGGGGTTCAGCCACAGCGGCCGGCCGGTGCGGAAGGCCTGGGCGGCCGGCGAGCGGCCGGCCAGGGACAGCCGCTCGGGCAGGTGCGATCCGGGCAGGGGGGAGCCGGCCGTGTCGACCAGCCGGAGTTCTCCGGCGCCGGCGCCGAGCGCGTAGACCGCGGCCAGCGTGGCTCCGGCGAACTTCAGGGCCCACTCCCCGGGGCCGGTCCGCGCCGAGGGCCGGACGCCGGTGTCCGCCGGCCCGGCCTCGGACGCCCACAGCTGTGAGACCCCGGCGTGGGCGCCGCCGTCGTGAGGCATGTCCGCTACGACCTCCCGTCCATGCCGCAGGTGCCGGGTTGAGATCGGGGCACCCGCACACCAGAATCGCATATACGGACCAACTGAACATTTCCACCCTATGGCCGTCGACGGCAGACGCCCGGCGGCCGCCCGGCACTCCTGTGAAACCGTCCCATGAGCGCGATCCCGTCCCATGCGCCCCTCCGGCCACGCCACGCGAGGAAGGACGAGGGCGGACGAGGGAGGCATCACATGAAGGCCCGCATCCACCCCATCCCCCGCCTCAGGGGGGCGGCCGCCGCCGTGACCGCGGTGTCGGCGGCCGTCGCCCTCGCGGCCTGCGGATCGGAGGCCGCGGACGGATCCGGCGAGGGCGGCGCGCCGAGGATCGCGGTGCTGCTGCCGGACAACACCACGGCCCGCTGGGAGACCCAGGACCGGCCGCTGCTGGAGAAGCGGATCAAGGAGCTGTGCGCCGACTGCGTGATCGAGCACGTCAACGCCAGGGGTGAAGTCGCCGTCCAGCAGGCGCAGATGGACTCGATGATCACCAAGGGCGTGGACGCCATCGTGCTCGTCGCCGTGGACGCCCGCTCGCTCGGCGCGACCGTCGCCCAGGCCCAGCGGGCGGGCATCCCCGTCATCGCCTACGACCGTCTCGCCCACGGCCCGATCTCCGGTTACGTCTCCTTCGACGGCGTGGAGGTCGGCAGGCTCCAGGGCCGGGCGCTGCTGCGGGCCATGGGCGACAAGGTGCCCGGCGGCCAGATCGTCATGATGAACGGCGACCCCAGCGACCCCAACGCGGTGTCCTTCAAGGAGGGCGCCCTGTCCGTGCTGCGCGGCAAGGTGCGGATCGGCAAGTCCTACGACACCGCGCAGTGGCGGCCCGAAGCCGCGAACACGAACATGGCCGCCGCGCTGTCGAGCCTCGGCGCGGACGCCGTCGACGGGGTGTACGCGGCCAACGACGGTCTCGCCGCCGGAAGCGTCTCCGCCCTGAAGGCGAACAAGGTGGCCCCGCTGCCCCCGGTCACCGGGCAGGACGCCGAACTCGGGGCGGTGCGGCGGATCGTGGGCGGCGACCAGTACATGACGGTCCTGAAGGAGTTCGAGCCGGAGGCCTCCGCCGGCGGGACCATGGCGGTGGCCGCGGCGCGCGGCGAGCGCCTCACCGAGACGGCCACGGGCGAGGTCCGCACGAGCGACGGGCACAGCGTCCCCGCCGTGCTGCTCACCCCCGTGCCGGTCACCGTCGACAACATCAAGGAGACCGTGGTGAAGGACGGCGTCCACACGATCGGGCAGATCTGCGTCCCGGACCTGCGGGCCGCCTGCGAACGGGCGGGACTGACCTGACGCGAGGACGGGACGCGCCCCGCGCGGGGACGGCGGCGCGAGCGGCCTCCCACTCGTGCGCCGCCCCGGGAAGGAGATGGTGTCCGTGCCGGACCCCCCTCTGCTGGCTCTGCGCGGCGTGTGCAAGCGCTTCGGCGTCGTCGAGGTCCTCACCGACATCGAGCTGGAGATCCACGCCGGTCAGGTCGTGGCACTGCTGGGGGACAACGGGGCCGGCAAGTCCACCCTGGTCAAGGTGATCTCCGGGGTCCTTCCCGCGGAGAAGGGCGTCATCGAGTGGGAGGGCCGGGCGGTCCACATCCGCCGCCCGCACGACGCCCGCGACCTCGGCATCGCCACCGTCTACCAGGACCTCGCGCTGTGCGGGAACCTCGACGTCGTCGCGAACCTCTTCCTCGGCCGGGAGATCCGCCGGTACGGGTTCCTCGACGAGGTCGAGATGGAGCGCCGCACCCGGCAGCTCCTGGAACGGCTCACCAGGCGGCTGCCCGACCTGCGCGGCCCCGTCGTCTCGCTCTCCAGCGGCCAGCGGCAGACCGTCGCCATCGCCCGCTCGCTGCTGGCCGAACCGCGGGTGCTGCTGCTGGACGAGCCGACCGCGGCGCTGGGCTTCGAGCAGACCACCGAGGTCCTCGACCTCGTCGACCGGCTCCGCGACCGCGGCCTGGGCGTCCTGCTCATCAGTCACAACATGGGCGACGTGAAGGCGCTCGCCGACCGCGCGGCGGTGCTCAGACTCGGCCGCAACAACGGCTTCTTCGACGTGAACACCGTCTCGCAGGAGCAGATCATCTCCTCCGTCACCGGCGCCACGCAGAACATGCCCCGCAGGACGGCCTCCCGGGAGGCGCGGTGGTGAAGAACATGCGCGACCGGCGTGAGGCCCGAGAGGCCACGGACAGTGCCCGGGCCGAACCGGTCGCGGGCGGCGCCGCACCCCGCTGGCCGCGCGCCGGGCACGCCCTGGTGAGGGCCGCCGAGGGCGCGGTCGGGGTCGTACGGCGCAAGCTGAGCGCCGGCGAAGTGGGCTCGCTCCCGGTGGTGCTGGTCCTGGCCGTCGTCTGGATCGTCTTCCAGTCCATGAACGACAACTTCCTCTCCCCGCGGAACCTGTCCAACCTCAGCGTCGACATCGTCGGCACCGGGCTGATCGCCGTCGGCATCGTCTTCGTGCTGCTGCTCGGCGAACTCGACCTGTCCGTCGGCTCGATCAGCGGCCTCGCGGCGGTCGTCTTCGCGGTGCTCAACGTGCAGCACGGGGTGCCGGAGTGGCTCGCCCTGGTCATGGGGGTGCTCGCGGGCACCCTGGCGGGCACGGTCCAGGGCTACTCCATCGCCCGGACCAGGGTGCCGGCGTTCGTGGTCACGCTGGCCGGACTGCTCACCTGGAACGGGCTGATGCTGTCCGTCCTCGGCGACAGCGGGACCGTCAACCTCGACGAGAACGGGCTGGTCGCCCGGCTGACCAGCTACTACTTCACCCATGACGCCGTCGCCTACGGGGTGGCCGCCCTCGCCGCGAGCGCCGTCTTCCTGGTGGCCGACCGGGACCGGCGCCGCCGCAGAGCCGTCGGTATGCCGCACCGCTCGCTGCGGGACATCGCGGTCCGCTCGGGAGGGCTCGCGGTGCTCGCCTTCGCGATCGCCTATCTCCTCAACCGCTTCCAGGGCCTGCCGCTCGCCCTGCTGATCTTCCTGGTGATCGTGGCCGGCCTGGACGTGCTGCTGCGCCGCACCCACTACGGGCGGCAGGTGTACGCGCTCGGCGGCAGCCTCGAGGCGGCCCGGCGCGCCAGCCTGAGCGTGACCCGGGTGCAGACGGCGGTCCTCGCGGTCTCGGGCACCATGGCCGCCGTCGGCGGTCTCTTCCTGGCCTCGCGGATCACGTCGGTGAGCCAGAGCTCGGGGCAGGGCGTCCTGCTGGTCAACGCCATCGCCGCGGCCGTCATCGGCGGCACGAGCCTGTACGGGGGACGCGGGACGACCTGGTCGGCGGTGCTGGGCATGCTGGTCATCCAGTCGATCGCCTCCGGCATGGCGATCACGGACACACCGACCGCCGTCCAGTTCGTGATCACCGGCGGGGTGCTGTTCGCGGCGGTCGTCATCGACTCGCTGTCACGACGCTCGCAGGAGGCGCACGGGCGGGCCTGACCGGGGGCGCGCGACAGGCGCGACAGGCCTGACCGGGGGTGGCGCGACGGGCCTGACCTGCGGGAGCGGAGCCCACGCTTCCTCACCCTGGGTAGGAGCTCCCCGCGCCCCGTGTGCCATACTCGGCGCCGCTTGTCGCAAGATCCGACCGGGGGGCTTTTCGTAATGCATGCCGTTTCTCTGGATGCCCCCTACCTGGACACGGACGCGGATCAGCTCTGCTTCTCCCTGGACCTGCCCGAACGGCCCGCGCTCGCCGAACGCGAGGTGAGGGTGGGCGGACTCGACGTCCGGCTGCGCCTGCTCGGCGCCTCCCACCAGGTCTTCGCCGGCCCCGTACGCGAGACGGTGGCCTGCCTCCAGGGGGCCGACCGGGGCCTGCCGGACAGCCACACCCGCGAACTGCCGGGCTGGAGCTACGAGTTCAGCGCGCACACCGCCCGGCTCGGCCCCGAGGAGTTCAGCGCCCGGGTGGCCCGCGTCCTCGACCTGGTCGACGCCGACCCCAACAGCCTGTGCGGGGTCTTCCCCGGCTCACCGGAAGCGGTGACGGCGGTGGTCGTGGAGGCGGTCGGCACGGCCCCGGACAGCGCGCAGACGGGCGCGCGGGCGGCCAGCGGCGGGCTGCTCTGGCGCACCTGGCACACGTACCCGCAGCACGGCCAGATCGTATCGACGTACACCCGGCTGGAGGCCCGATGAGAAGCGCCCGACTCGTCCGCGCGGGGATGGCGGCCACGCTGTCCGCGGTCCTGCTGACCGCCTGCTCCTCCTCCGACGGACAGAACGGCGTCCCGCTCGGCTGGATCAAGAAGACGTACACCACCAGCGGAACGTCCTGGATCGCCCCCCACAGCGCGCCCGCCAAGGTCGCCGACGCCATCCACCGCAACCGCGCGGCGCTCGACCGCGCCTCGGGCGACCGCATGGAGTTCCTGCGCTACGGCGACGACATGGTCACCGTCTCCCCGTACCGCAGCGGCAGCCGCATCGAGATCGAGGACTACCGGGGCGGCTACCGGCGGCACAGTCGGTACCTCGGCCTCTGGCCCGACCCGAACAGCTCCAGCTTCCGGGGCGGCGGCCCCGGCGAAGGCAAGTGACACCCGCCCGGCCCCCCTCCCGCCCCACCGACGCGCTTCGAAGAAAGGCAACGCAGTGACCGAGATCCTCGAGTCGACCGGCCAGGCCCTGCTCTACGGAGTCGTGGGCCTCGCGGTGATGGCCGTCGGCTTCATCGCCCTCGACCTCGTCACGCCCGGCAAGCTCTTCCACGTCGTGTGGACGGACCGCAACCGGGGCGCGGCCGTCCTGCTGGGCAGCCAGTCCCTCGCCGTCGGCCTCGTCATCATGGAGGCCATCCAGGCCAGCGAGTCCGAGCAGGGAGTCGGCAGGGGTCTGCTGAGCACGCTCCTGTACGGGCTGGCCGGAGTGCTGGTGATGACGGTCGTCGGCATCGTGATCGGCCTGCTCACCCCCGGCCAGATGGGCGCCGTCGTCCTCGACGACCGTGAGGACCGCCCGCACCCCGCCGCCTGGGTCCAGGCCGGCATGTACCTCGGCACCGCCTTCATGGTCGGCGCGGCACTCTCCTAGGCAAGGCCCCATGACCGGCACCGCACCCACGTCCCCCACCGCCGCGGACCCCGCACAGGCCGCCGACGCCCCGCACGGTCCCGGCCCCGCCGGCCCCCCGGCCCCACGCCACACCCGCGGGGCGCGTTTCCTGCTGCTGTTCGCCGTCTTCCTCTGCGCGGCCTGCGGCCTGGTGTACGAGCTGGCGCTGACCGCGCTGGGCAGCTACCTCATCGGCAACTCCGTGCTGCAGACCTCCGTGGTCATCTCCGTGATGGTCTTCGCGATGGGCGTCGGCTCGCTCGCCGCCAAACCGCTGCGCCGCCGCCCGGTGGGGGCGTTCGCGCTGGTGGAGGGGCTGCTGGCGCTGGTCGGCGGACTGTCGGTGCTGGTGCTGTACGCGGCGTTCGCCTGGCTGCGGCTCTACACCCCGGCGATGGTCGTCGTCGCCCTGGTGGTCGGCCTGCTCATCGGGGCCGAGATCCCGCTGCTGATGACGCTGCTGCAGCGGATCCGCCGGCAGGAGGCGGGCAGCGCCGTCGCCGACATGTTCGCCGTGGACTACATCGGCGCGCTGGTCGGCGGACTGTGCTTCCCGCTGCTGCTCCTGCCGACGTTCGGGCAGCTCAAGGGCGCGCTGGTGGTGGGCGCGGTCAACGCGGTGGCCGGCGTCATCGTGGTGGTGTTCATCTTCCGCCGGCAGACCCGGCGGCGTGTGCGGATCGGTCTGCTCGCTTTCGTGACGGCGGTCCTGGGGGTGCTCGGCACGGCGTACGCGTTCGCGGACGACCTGGAGGTCACCGCGCGCCAGCAGATGTACCAGGACCCGATCGTGCACGCCGAGACCACCCCTTACCAGGAGATCGTCGTCACCCGCTCCACCTCCTTCACGGGCGCGGCGGACATGCGGCTCTTCCTCAACGGCGACCTCCAGTTCAGCTCCGTCGACGAGTACCGGTACCACGAGTCGCTCGTCCACCCCGCGCTGTCCGGCCCCCGGGGGGACGTCCTGATCCTGGGCGGCGGCGACGGGCTCGCCCTGCGCGAGGTGCTGCGCTACGACGACGTACGGCACGTCACCCTCGTCGAGCTGGACCCGGCGATGACCCGGCTGGCGCGGGACTTCCGGCCGCTGCGGGAACTGAACGGCGCTTCGCTGACCGACCCGCGCGTGAAGGTCGTCAACGCCGACGCCTTCAACTGGCTGCGGGACGCGCGCGGGACGTACGACGCGGTCGTCATCGACTTCCCGGACCCCGACACGGCAGCCCTGGCCAAGCTGTACTCGGTGGAGTTCTACCATCTGCTCGGCCAGGTCCTGACTCCGCGCAGCAGGGTGATGGTGCAGAGCGGTTCGCCGTTCTTCGCGCCGAAGACGTACTGGTCGATCGACAGGACCATCCAGGCGGCGGGCTACGCGACGACCCCGTTCCAGATCGACGTGCCGAGCTTCGGCAACTGGGGCTTCGTCCTGGCCGCCCCCCGCACCGCCGCTCCCCCGCCGCTGCGGCTCGCGCCGGACACTCCCCCGCTGCGCTACCTGGACGACGCGGTACTGAAGGCGGCCACCGTGTTCCCGCTGGACCGCCGCCGCCAGGACGTACGGCCGAGCACGCTGATGGACCCTGCGGTGCTGGAGTACGTGCAGAACGAGTGGGAGAACTACTGAGCCGTCGGCCGGGAAGGCCGGTTCAGGGGCCGGGCGTCCCGTCGTCGAGGTGCGTCGCCGGGGCCCCGCGCGCGGGCACGGCGACACGGCGGTACGCGGCCCGGGCGTGGCGGAAGCGGGCCAGCGCGGTGCCGAGGAGCGTGGCCGCGCACAGGCAGCCGAGCCAGAGGGCGTCGCGCTGTCCGGCCCAGGTGAGGGTGCCCAGCGGCGGGATCGCGAAGCCGTTGAGCAGCAGCCAGCACAGCAGTGCCGTGCCGGGGGCGGCGGTGAAGCGGGCGCAGCGTCCCAGCAGCGCCGCCAGCAGGCACAGCGCGGCCAGCGCGGGCCCGGGGCGGCCCGGCCCGAGCAGCGCGTAGTGGACGGCCAGCAGGACCACCGCGCCCCCGGAGGCCGTCGCCCACACCAGCGGCGTGGCGACGGGCTGGGGCACAGGCCTGGCTCCCACCCTCATCGGCACCCAGTCGACCATCTCCCCTCCTCCTTCCGCTCCCCGGATTCTCCCACCCGCCGCCTTCCGCCCGGCTTCCTCCAACCGGTCAAAAACCAGAGGCAGTTCGAGTCGGGCGAGATCGCGGTCCGAGAAGCGGCTGCGCTCCATGGTCGACCGGCACGGCGTCCACGTCGTCACCCCGGCCGCGCTCAACCCGGACGCGTCCGCCGCCCTGCTGGAGACGCTGGCCCGGCACAGGCCGCCGGTGCGCAAGGCGCTCCGTGAGATCGCCCGGCATCCCCGGGCCGGCGCTCCGGCGCTGCTCGTCTGCCTGACGGACCGGCGGGCCCGGCCCCTGGCCGCCGCGCATCCCGCGCTCCCGCCGCACGTCGTCACTAAGTTGCTCTCCGACCCCGACGAGTCGGTGGCTGAGGCGGCGGCCGCCAATCCGGCGCTGCCGCTCACCGTGATGCTGGCGCTGATCCCCTGATGCGGCCGGGCATGGGTGGACGGGTCAGGAGATCAGCGAGCGGCTCGTGGGGGACAGCAGGAGCAACTGGGGCGGTGCCGTCTGCTCGCGCTCGATGCCGGGCAGGATCTCGTCCCGGGTGCGGGGGTGGGCGTGGACCGCGGTGAGGTGGCGGCGGTGCGCGTCCGCATCGGGGTAGGAGGCGATGACCACGACGACGTTCTCCCCGGTGCGCACCGGCAGCCTGGGGAAGGTGTTCGGCGATGTCTCGCTGGTCAGGGCGGCGACAGGCGCGGGCCCCGTCTCCCGGAGCGCGGGGAGGAGTCCGTCACGGACCAGTTCGACGCCGGCCTGCCGTGCGGGAGGGAAGGAATAGACGGTGGCGGTCACGAGCCGGGCGGGGGCGGGAGCACCGGGCCGGGGGCGCTGGGAGGGGTGGACCTCGATGCCGCTCCCGGCCGTCAGGGGCCGCAGCAGGAGGACGTCGTCGGAGTCGACCATGGTGGCGTTCGCCCGCGGACCGTGCTCGGCCCACACGGGTCCGTCGTAGAAGTCCGTCAGTGCGCGTCGGCGCGCCGCCATGTCGGGGAAGCCGCGCAGCCAGACGAAACGGTCGGGATCGCCGAGATCCCTGAACTGTCCGAGCACGGTCATCCCGGTCTCTTCCTGGGTCTCGACGAACTCACGGTCGAACAGCTCGATGAGCTCGTCGCGTCGGCCGGGACGCAGGGTGTACTGACGCAGCTCCAACACGGCGGGGCTGACGACGAGGGGGGTCGGTGGCACGGGGGCTCCTGTTCGGTGCTCGGCTCCGGGCGCGGGTCGCGGGTCGTTCGACGGCGACCGGGTCGACGCTAGGACGGCTGTGTGCCAGGTGCTGTCAGGGTTTCCGAGGAGAATGCCGGCATGTCTGCCGCTCGCCTGCTGTCCCTGCTGCTCCTGCTGCAGTCCCGGAGCCGTATGTCCGCGCGGGGGATCGCCGACGAGCTGGGGGTGTCGGTGCGGACCGCCTATCGGGACCTGGCGCGGCTGCAGGACGCCGGGGTGCCGGTGTACGCGCTGCCGGGCCGCGGGGGCGGCTACCAGCTGCTCGACGGCTATCGCACCCGCCTCACCGGGATGAGCGAGGGCGAGGCGCGGGCGCTGTTCTTCGCCGGGCTGCCCGGCCCCGCCGCCGACCTGGGGCTGACGGCGGAGGTGACGGCGGCACGCCTGAAGCTGCTGGCCGCGTTGCCGGCGGAACTGCGCGAGGAGGCGACGCGGACCGCGGCGGTGTTCCACCTGGACGCTCCCGGCTGGTACCGGGAGCCCGAGGAGACGCCGCATCTCCCCCTGCTGGTGGACGCTGTGCTCACCCGGCGCGCGGTGGACGTGCGCTACCGCCGCTGGCGCGCCCCTCAGGAGGTGACCCGCCGCCTCCTGCCCTACGGCCTGGTCCTGAAGTCGGGCGTCTGGTACCTCGTCGCCGCCGGCGGGAGCGGGACCGCGACCTACCGGGTCGCCCAAATCCTCGACGCGGCGCCGGGCGACGAGCGGTTCGACCGGCCGGAGGGCTTCGACCTCGGCGCGTACTGGGCCTCCTACCTGGACGAGTTCCGCACCCGCCGGTACACCGGCACAGCCACCGTCCGCCTGTCCCGGCAGGGGCGCCGACGCCTGCCCGACAACGTCCCCGCGGAGGTGGTGGCGGCGGTCGAGGCCACCGCGACCCCCGAGGGCGACGACGGGTGGATCGAGGCGGTCATCCCGACCGAGAGCACCGAGCACGCGTGCGGCGAGCTGCTGCGGCTCGGCGTCGACGTCGAGGTCCTCGCACCCCCGGAACTGCGCGAGGCCATGGCGGCCACGGTCCAGGTGCTCTCCCGGGCCTACGGACCGGGGTGACCAAGTGGCCTTGTGGCGCTGACTTCCGTGCGCGGCTCTGGCCCGGCCGCGCGGCGCGTGACATGCTGGCGCGGTCGCTTCCACGGCGTCGCCGGGGCGCCCGAGGCCGTCGGCCGAACCAGCGGGAGTAAGAGGCGGTGCAGGCGGCAGCCGCACGCGTGGCGCACGATCGGCGTCCTGAGCAGTCCCCGTTGGAACCCGGCACCTTCCCTCCGGATGCCCGCACCTTCCCTCCAGAACGCCAAAATTGGCATGATCACGTAATCATAATCTTTTGGTTTTATAATGAGTGCCCCATGTGTCGGTTATCGTCCGCTGAGGGCAGGATGGGCGCGATGACGCGATCCGGAACCACCGGGAACGGGCCTGCGGCGCCTCCGGCGCAGGCAGACGGCGGCACGACCACCGCGAGAGCGGTCGTGGACGCGTTCGGTGTGGTGACCGGATGGAGCGAGGGCGCGCAGCGACTGGTGGGGTACCGGGCCTCGGAGGTCACGGGGCGGCCGGCGACGGTGCTGCTCGCCGACGGCCTCACCGGTCCGGCGCTGAGTTCCATCGTGGGCACGAGCCGCTGGAACGGCACGGTGAACCTGCGGCACCGCGACGGCCACCTGCTGGCGGTCAGCCTGCTCGCCCACCGCCGTGAAAGCGGCCCCGCCGCGAGCCATGAGTGGCTCATCGTCGCGCCGATGCCCCCCTCCCGTCCCGAGTTCGACGAGGAGCACCTGCTCGCGTGGTCCATGGTCCACTCCCCGTGCACCATGGCGCTCTACGACACCGGGCTGCACCTGCTGCGGGCCAACGCCGGCATGGAACGCGTACTGGGCCTGACGGAGGCCGAGATCCGGGGGCTGCGCGTCTCGGAGATCGTCCTGGACCCGGAGAGCGAGCGCACCGAGCGCCTGATGCGCCGGGTCGTCGAGACCGGCGAGCAGCAGCACCTGCGGGCCGCCCTGCGACTGGCCGGCGACCGGCACGAGAGCGCGTGGTCGGTGTCGCTCGCGCCGGTGCGGGACGGGAACGGCACGGTGCGGGGCGTCCTGCTGTCCGCGCACAACACCACCGAGGAGCACCTGGCCAGACAGCGGCTCGCCCTGGTCGCCGAGGCCGGGGTGCGCATCGGCACCACCCTGGACCTGACCCGCACCGCCCAGGAGCTCGCCGACGTCGCCGTGGGACAGCTGGCGGACTTCGTCACCGTGGACCTGCTGCCCGACATCGACGACGACCAGGAGCTGCGCGCGGAGTCGCTGCCCAGTCCGGTGCTGCTGCGCCGCGTGGCCAACCAGTCGGTGCTGCCCGGCTGCCCCGAGGCGGTGGTGCCGCTGGGCGCGGTGGCCGTCTACCCGTCCACCTCGCCGGCCGCCGAGTGCCTGGCCTCGGGAGAGGCCGCCATGCACCAGGTGACCGTGGCGGGCATGGCGAAGTGGGCGTCCGAGGCGCCGGAACGGGCGGAGAAGATGCGCCGGTTCGGCTTCCACTCGGTGCTGGCGGTGCCCATGCGCGCGCGGGGCATCACGCTCGGCGTGGCGACGTTCTCCCGGCACCGGCACCCGGACCCCTTCGAACAGGACGACCTGCTGCTCTGCCACGAGATCACCGCCCGGGCCGCGCTCAGCATCGACAACGCCCGCCGCTACTCACGGGAGCGGGCCACGGCCCTGACCCTGCAGAGCAGCCTGCTGCCTCAGCGCCTCCCGCGGCAGCTCGCCGTCGAGGTCGCCACCCGCTATCTGCCGGCCAGCGCGCAGACCGGTGTGGGCGGCGACTGGTTCGACGTCATCCCGCTGTCCGGGGCGCGGGTGGGGCTCGTCGTCGGCGACGTCGTGGGGCACGGCATCCAGGCCTCCGCCGCGATGGGCCGGCTGCGCACCGCCGTACGCACCCTGGCCGACGTCGACCTGCCGCCCGACGAGCTCCTGACCCACCTCGACGACCTCGTCAACCGGCTGTCCGCCGAGAACGACGACCCGACCGGCAGCGCCGCCGACATCGGAGCCACCTGCCTGTACGCCGTGTACGACCCGGTCAGCCGGCACTGCTGCATGGCGCGGGCCGGACACCCGGCGCCGGCGCTGCTCACCCCCGGCAGACCTCCGGAACTGCTGGACCTGCCGGCCGGGCCGCCGCTCGGGCTCGGCGGTCTGCCGTTCGAGGCCACCGAGTTCGAACTGCCCGAGGACAGTCTGCTCGCGCTCTACACCGACGGGCTGGTGGAGGCCCGGGGCCGGGACATCGACGAGGGCGTCGACATCATGCTGAAGGTGCTGGGCCGGGCGACCTCCTCCTTGGAGAACACCTGCGACACGCTGCTGCGGGCCCTGCTCCCGGACAAGCCCGACGACGACGTGGCGCTGCTGCTGGCGCGTACGCACGCCCTGGACTCCCGTCATGTGGCCGCCTGGGACGTGGCCCCGGAGCCGGAGGCGGTGGCCGAGACCCGCAGCCGCGCCACCCGGCAGCTGCACGAATGGGGCCTCGAGGAAGCCTCGTTCGTCACCGAGCTGGTCGTGAGCGAACTGGTCACCAACGCCATCCGGTACGGCGAGCCGCCCATCGAGCTGCGACTGATCCTGGACCGCAGTCTGATCTGCGAGGTCTCCGACGCGAGCAACACCGCACCGCATCTGCGCCGGGCCCGTGACTACGACGAGGGCGGCCGGGGCCTGCTCCTGGTCGCCCAGCTGTGCAGCAGCTGGGGCGCCCGGCACACCTACCGGGGCAAGACGATCTGGGCGGAGCAGTCGCTGTCGACGGGCTGACTCCCACTCGGTGGGCCCTTCGGGCACGGTGGGCACTGCGGACTGACAGGTACACAGAGGGAACGCAGGGCGTGCGCGGAGGGTCAACCGCGGCGCGGGACAGCCGGACGTCGCAGGACGCCATCAACCCGCACAACCTCGTCAACGCGCTGGGGTCGCTGCGCAACGCGCCGCGCTGCATCGAGACGCCCGCCGGCCGTGAGACCCTCGGCCGCAACATCGTGCGGATCATCCAGGCCACGGCGGAGACCGCCCGCTTCGCCACCCTCCAGGCGCTGCTCGGCTACCTCGGGTACATGGAGCTGTACTCCGGATCCCGCCCCCGCCCCTGACGGGACCGGGGCACCCCGCCGGCGGGGTCACTCACGCGCGGACTCCGTGCCGCGGGAGACGAGGGTGACCTGGGCGGCGCCCGTCCGCTGCACGTGAGGCCGTCGGCGAGGTGGAGGTCGGTGCGGGCCGGTCCGGTCGTTCCACCACGGCTCCTCCACGGGTCGTACCTGCGCGCGGCGAGTACCCCGCCCCGCGGGTGGCAAGAATCCCCGCACCGTCCGCTGTCCGTCCCAGGAGGCCGCCCATGCCGCACGTCCCCACACCGGACGACCCGGAGGCCGCCAACGCGGCCTGCTGGCAGGCTTACGCCACGCATCACCTGCGGCGCGGCACGGTCGTCGAGGAGGTCGAGCGGATCGACTGGGGGTTCCCCGGCGCGGGGCCCGACGACGCGTTCCTCGGGGAGCTGAAGGGGCGGCGGGTGCTCGACCTGGGCTGTGGGACGGCCCGGCACGCGGCCCACTTGGTGCGCTCGTACGGCGCCGAGGTGGACGCCGTGGACTCCGCGCCCGGCCAGATCGAACGCGCCCGGGCCCGCTACGCCTCCCTCTCCGGTCTTCGTCTGGTGCACGCGGACGCGGTGACCCACCTGCGCACCGCCGAGCCGTACGACGTCGTCTACGCCGTGGGCGCGGTGCCGTTCGCCGACCCGCGCCGGCTGCTGCCCGCGCTGGCGACGGCGCTGAAGCCCGGCGGGACGCTGTGCTTCTCCGCGCTGCACACGAACTCGCACGGCGACGGTCCGTCCTCCGAGCTCGTTCCCCGGCCGGAGACGCTGCACTTCGCGGGCGGCGGCAAGACGACGGGCTACATGTGGGTGCCGACCGAGGAGCGGTGGCGGGAGCTGCTCACCGGTCACGGCCTGGACGTGGAAGAGGTCGTGACGGTGAGGTCGCCGGACCCCGGGAATCGCGCCGAGTACCGCGTCTTCCGGGCGCGGCGGCCGGTGCGCGTGTCCTCCCGGCCGCGCTCGGCGCAACCGCCCGCCGCGCACGCCGCCCTGGGGGTGGGCGTCGTCGTGCACGGCCCGCGCGGGCTGCTCCTCGGCCGGCACCGCCGGGGCACCTGGGAGCTGCCCGGCGGCACGGTGGAGCCCGGGGAGTCGCTCCAGGAGACGGCGGTGCGGGAGCTGGAGGAGGAAACCGGGCTGCGGGTGGACGCGGCGGACGTGCGGTTGCTGGGAACCCTCCTCGACCACAGCGAGGGCGTCGTCCGCATGACCGTCGCGGCCGTCGTCACCGCCTGGCACGGCGAGCCCGCCGACCAGCCGGGCGAGCGCGTCGGCGACTGGCGCTGGTATCCCCTGGACCGGCTGCCGCCCGCGCTGTTCGTGTGCAGCGCCCAGGCCCTCACCGCCTGGCGTCCCGACCTGCCGATCGATCACGCACCGGCCCACTTCACGCCGTACGCGCCTCGGTGATGCGTGACAGGCGACGCCGCTCGCGTGTTCACATGCGGCGAACCTCGCCCCGCCGCGCCCCCTCTCCCTCAGGCCGCGTGTCCCGTCCGACATGGCCGGCTGCGCGGCCTCGCTCGCGCTGGTGCACGAGCACAGCGGCTACTCGGTCGACCGGCCTGACTGTCCCGAGGCGTCGCTGACGCCGCCCGCGTTCCTCGCCGCGAGGAGGTCCGCTCCCGCGGTCTGCAGCCCGTGTCGGAGGTGATCGCCACCGACCCGGCGGCCGCCTTCTACAAGCGTCTCGGCTGGGAAGCCCAGGGCGAGGTGGAGGAGTTGTGGCCGTCGGACCAGCGCGTCCGGCTCCGCTGCCACGCGGCCCCCGCCCACGGCGACCGGCTCGTCTAGCACGTCCTCGGCTCCGGTGCGGGTCGGGTCGAGGGGAAAGCACTCGGATCCGTGTCTTTTCTCATCCCTTCTCGTGGTGCCCGCGCCGATGGGCCCGGGTGGGGCCCGCGACCCGTGTGAGAGTTGCCGCTCGCACGAGTTCTGGGGGATGTGTGACACGTACTCAGAAGGCCTCGCGGGCGCGCCGGATGCGGCGGATCCTGCTGACGGCGCTCGCCGCGCTGGCCGGCGCGGCCCTGACGGGGGCGGCGTCCGCGGGCGCCGCGACCGGGGCGGGCACCGCCGTCGCGCCGGGGGTGGTGTACCGCCAGTACGACCTGCGGGCGACGGCCGGGCTCACCCATGTGCACGTCGTGAGCGTCGATCTGACGCACGCCCGGGTGCGCCTCGGGCTGCTGCACCCGGGGAAGGTGGCGGCGCGCGCTCCCCTGTCCCGGCTGGCCGCGGCGCGCAAAGCCGTCGCCGGCGTCAACGGCGACTTCTTCGACATCAGCGAGGCCCAGCATCCGGGCGTCGCCGCGACCGGCGCGAGCGTGGGCCCGGCGATCGCGGACGGCAGGGCGCTCAAGGGCGCGGTGCCCACGGCGCAGCGCTTCGGCCCCGAACTGCCGCCGGGCACGGACACCGACGCCGTGTTCGGCGTGGGCTCCGACGGCCGGGCCCACATCGACGCGCTGACGCTGAGGGGATCGTTCACGGTCGACGGCCGGCGGCAGCCGCTGGGCGGGCTGAACCAGTACGCGCTGCCGGAGAACTCCGTCGGCGCGTACACGCCGGACTGGGGCGGCGTCTCCCGCAAGCGCGCCACCTGCGGCTCGGACGCCGACCGGGCCGCGGCGTGCGGGACGCGGACCTACGAGGTGACGGTGAAGGCGGGCAGGGTGGTGTCGGCCTCGGCCGCGCCGGGCGCCGGGCCCGTCGCGGCGGGCAGCACGGTGCTGCTGGGCCGGGAAGCGGGCGCCCGGCGGCTGCGCGGGCTGGTCCTGGGCCGGTCGGTCGCGGTGCGGTACGCCCTCGCCTCGCTGTCGGGCCGCGCCTACCGTTTCGCGGTCGGCGGCTATCCGGTGCTGTCCGGCGGACGCCCGCTGCCCGGTCTGGACACACGGACCTCTGCCGTGCGCACCGCCGTCGGCATCGCGGACGGCGGGCGGCGGGTGCTGCTGTTGGCGACCGACGGCGCGCCCCGGTACCGCACGGGCCTGACGATCGCGGAGGTCGCAGAGGAGCTGCGGAACCTCGGGGCGACGGGGGGCTTCAGCCTGGACGGCGGAGGCTCGACGACCCTGGTCGCCCGCGCGCCGGGCTCCGCCTGGGCAACGGTGCGCAACCACCCCTCGGGCGGGACGGAACGCCCGGTGCCGAACGGCATCGGGGTGTTCCTCCCCTAGCCTCCGCGTTTCGGTTGGGAGTGATCAGCCGAGCTGATCGCGGCGAACCGTGGTTGTTGGCCGCTTGCCGTCGGGCGGGCATGGCTGAGGCCCGACGCTCGGGTCGGGTGCTCCAGTTCCTCGGGTCGTGGGTGGGCGGGGGCGGCGTGCCGGTCAGGTCGCTGGCCGTGGCAGGGTGGCGAGGCGGGCGAACGCTCTGACGAGCTCGTCTCGCCAGGGACAGGTAGCGGAGATCCGCAGGTAAAGGCGGCGGCCGCCGCGGGTGATGCGGGCGGTTGCGTGCAGCAGCCGGTAGCGGAGCTTCTTCGGCTCGGCGGAGGCCAATTCGCCATCCAGTAGCAGAACTTGGGTCCAGGCGAGTAGGTCGACGGCGGTCAGAGCCAGCTCCAGCCAGGCAGCATTGATGGCGAAGTGGCGGAGGGGAAGCGGCCGAGACCGGTGTTCTTGCCGCAGCGGATGCGGTCCTCGACGCGGGCGTGCGCACGGTGGCGGACCTCCAGATGCTGCAGGGAGCCTTCGCCGTGGGGGGTGTCGGTGAGGAAGACCTGGTGGCGCATGCCCTCGTCGAGATCGAACAAGGACAACTGGGCGCCGGGATGTGGGCGCTCGCGCCGGACGATGATCCGGGTGCCGTCCGGGTGGTCGGCCAGGTCCACCGTTCCGGTCAGTTCTGCCACTTCGGCGCCGGTGCGCAGGGTGCCGTCCTGCTCCAGCGCGGGGTGCCACAGGTGGTCGGGCAGGGCACGGATTGTGCGGCGGCTTGGTTCGGTGACGGCGTATCCGACGGAGAAGAAGGTGTGGATTCCCCGCTCGCGCAGTGCTCGGACGTGGGTGAGGAAGACTTTCGCGCCTCCGGCGCTGTCGGCGCGGATGAGGATGTCGGTGCCGTGGCGGTGGGCCTCGGGGATCTGGGCCAAGGCAGCGTCCAGGACTGCGATGTGGTCGGCGGCCGTGTTGGCGCCGGCATTGCCCGGCCGCAGTAGCCGGCCAGGGCTTCGCCTGTGTTGTCCAGGAAGCACAGCAGCGGGTGGTAGCCGTAGCCGCGTTTGTAGGTCGGCGCTGCCTGTTCCTTCTCCGAGTGGCAGGTGACGAGGGTGGCGTCGAGGTCTAGGACCAGGCTCGGCAGGTCGCGGCCACCGGCGCGGGCTGAGGGTATGCCCCCGGTGGTCTCGGCGGCCTGGAGCCAGGCGATCTCCCGGGCGACGGCTCTCGCCGAGCGCAGGCGAGTGAGTGCGGCCGGACCGATGTCCGCGAGTAGGCGCCAGGCGGTCGCAGTGGAGGCGACCGGGCCGAAAACCTCTATCTGGTCCCGCAGCAGGGCCAGGTCCGCTATTGCTTCGCCACCGTCGGCGAGCATCACCGCCAGATCGACCGCGATCCGCCCGGGGTCGTGCCCGGTACCGCGCGGTCGCAGCCTGCGCAGCCCGTCCGTGAACACGCCGGTCAGGCCGATGCCATCGGCGAGATCGGCCAGCAGGCGGGATCCAACATGGCTGACCACCCCGCGGCCGTCGGCCGAGACGACAAGCTTGGGACGCGACCCGGTAGTTTGCACGCAGAAGTGCCTTCTCGCTGTGGTGACAGAAGCCCTGGACAAACCTCATCATCCCAGCTCAGGAGGCACTTTCGCGTTTCCGATCAAGATCCGGACGCCACCGCAAGTGAAACGCGGAGGCTCATGCCGAGGTACACGTGATGGTGCGCGCCCTCGCCGGGCTACGGCACCGAATCTGACGGCCCGCGGCACGTATCAGGTGGTCGAGACAATTGCTCGGGTGACGGCCGTGATCGCCGGGGTGGGGCGGCCGGGGAGCCGCGCCACGAGAACCCGGCGGATCTCGGGAGGTGCGCCTTCGACGTGCAGCAGGCTCACCCCGGGCGGCAGCACCGGCGAGAACCGCGAGGGCACCGTTGTCACCCCGAAGCCACCGGCGACCAGCTGAAGCTTCGTCAGCCAGTCGCGCGCGCAGTGGACGATGTCCGGCCGTCCGGGCAGGCCAGGCCAGACGCCGAGCAGTGGCTCGGCATTCGACACCGGGGCGGCAATCCACGGGACGTCGATCAATTCGTCGACGTGCACCGCGGTGCGGCCGGCGAACTCTCCGGTCGAAGGCACCGCCACGACAAGTTCGGTGTCCATAACGGTCTCGACGTGCAGGCGCGGCGACTCGCCGTCCAAAGGCCGGTGGGGCGGGCGGGACGTCAGCACGGCAAGGTCGATCGAGCCCGCGCGCAGTGCCCGGACCAGGGAGGGCGTGGTGCCCTCGGTAGTCGTGACCGTGATCTGCGGGTGGGTCGCCGCGAGGCGGGTGAGTGAGAGAGGCAGGATGGCCGCGCCCGCGCTCAGAAACAGTCCGAGCCGCACCAGTTCGGTACGCGAGACGGTGCCGGTGAGGTCGCGCTCGGCCGCCGACAGACAGTCCAGGATCGCGCGAGCGTGGCGCAACAGAGTCAGACCCGCGGGGGTGAGCCGCACTCCGTCAGGGCGGCGTTCGAACAGGGCGGTGCCCGCGCTTCGTTCGAGGGCGGCGGCCTGGCGTGAGACCGCCGACTGTGTGTAGCCGAGCCGGGTGGCTGCTGCGGTGAAGCTGCCGGACTCGGCGATCTGCCGCAGGACCCGTAGGCCTGTGCTGGAGATGTCCATGCGAGATACGCATACCACAGATGCCTGATCGTCGCTTCCCGCATGCCCGCCGAGTTCCTAGTGTCGATCCCGACGAACACGGAGGAACACGGAGGTCATCACGTGCGAGCAGCAGTTCTGACGCAGTTCGGTACCCCGCTCACGGTGCGGGAGGTCCCCGACCCCGAGGCCGGCGGCGGCGAGGTGGTGGTCGAGGTCCTCGCCGCCAGCGTGGCGCCCTACGCGGCTGAGGTCTTCGGCGGCGAGCGGAACTACCCCCTGGTCCCTCCCGTCGTGCCCGGTGTCGGCGGCGTGGGACGGGTCGTCCACGTGGGCCCCGACGCCACCCGGCTGCGCCCCGGCGACCTGGTGTGGTGCGACTCGACGGTGCGCTCGCGGGACGACGCCCTGACGCCCGACATCACGCTCCAGGGCTGGAGCTCGCGCGGCGAGGGCGGCGCGCGGCTCGCCCGGTACCTGCACGACGGTTCGTTCGCCGAGCTCATGCGAGTCCCGACGGAGAACGTCTTCCCGCTCCCCGCAGCGGCGGGGGACGACCCGGCCCGCTGGGCCGCGCTCGGCGTGCACGTCATCCCTTACGGCGGGCTGCTGGCCGGCGGGCTCGCAGCCGGTGAGACACTGCTCGTCAACGGGGCCACCGGCAACCTCGGCAGCAGTGCGGTTGCGGTGGCACTTGCCATGGGGGCGGGCCGCGTGGTCGCCCCAGGCCGCAACCAGGCCGCGCTCGACCTCCTCGCCGATCGGTTCGGTCCGCTCGTGCGCCCGGTTCCGCTCACCGGGGACGAGGCCGGCGACCGCGCGGCGATGTCCGCGGCGGCCGACGGCCCGATCGACATGGTGATCGACCTGCTACCGCCGAGCGCACCCAGCTCGGCAGCGCGCACGGCAGCCATGACCGTGCGCGAATACGGCCGCGTCGTCCTCATGGGCGGCGTCGGCATGCTCGGCGGCGACGACCTCGCCCTCCCGTACCCATGGATCATGCGCAACTCGATCACCGTGCGCGGCCAGTGGATGTACCCGCGTACAGCGAACGTCGGCATCATCCGGCTCCTCGCCTCGGGCACCCTGGACCTCGCCACCGAACGGGTCCGGTCGTTCGGCCTCAACGCCGTCAACGAGGCCGTCACGTACGCCGCCTCACATGGTGGCCCATTCGACCGCACCACCCTCACCCCACCGGCTCACTGACAAGACCGACTGATCCCCACATGTCGCCGCCACGTCCCCGCCCTCACGAGCGCAGGCCGCCATGCTGCTACTTCTCGCGAACAACCATGAGCCTCAAGATCACCAACTGCTGCCCGAACGGACGAAGATTCGCGCAAAGCATTCTTTCACTCCGGCCGCCGCTGGCGTATCACTTCACGGACACTTTCATCCTGAACAGTTTCTCCGCATTTCGGAACGCAATCTTTTCCTTGTCTTCGCGTGGCAAATCGACTCCGCGGAACCAGTCGGTCTGCTCCTTTATGTCCGCGAACGGGTAGTCGGTTGCGAACATCACTCGATCCACACTTATGTACTTCAGCAGGAGCTCGAGCAGTTCGGTCTGGGGGAATGCGCTGGTTGTGACCCAGAAGTTGTCCTGGAAGTATTGCGCGATGGGCTTCTCGAGCGATTCTTTGGTCGGCTCGCCCATGTCATTGACGATCCGCTCGTAGTAGAAGGGAAGACCTTCGCCCATGTGGCCGATGATGATTTTCAGTTTGGGGAACCTGTCGAAAACCCCGTACGTGATCATCCGAATGCATTGGGTCAGCACCTCCTGGTGCCAGCCATATCCAGACCCACTAAAAATGTAGTCTTGGAACTCTTCCGTGTATTTAGACCGTGTGGTGCTGTAGTAGATCTTGAAGACCTCGTCAGCTGGATAGCCGGGATGCAGGTAGATCGGCACATCGAGAGCAACGGCACGTGCCAGCACAGGCTCGAAATCGGGATGATCGAGATACTTCTTCGTGATGTGTCCGTTGGTCAGTGCGCCCAAGAAGCCATCTTCCCGAACCGAGCGTTCCAGTTCGTCCGCCGCCGCCTCCGGGCTCTGCAAGGGCAAGGTGGCGAAAGCCTTGAAGCGACCCGGATATTTGGCGATTGGCCCGTCTACAAGTTGCCGGTTAAGACGATAGGCAAGGTCGATGCCCCTCTGCCCAGGGACATTTTGTACGGAGGGTGTATGAGCAGAGAGGATTTGAACGTTGAGTTCCCCCTTATCCATATCGCCGATGCGGCGTTGGCCTAGATCCGAAAGACCAATTTCCTCAAGGAACGCTATGTGATCCTGATTGATGGAGTTCAGCTTCAATAACGTGGGAGTCGAAAAGGTCTCCTCCGTGCCGATGAAGGGCAGGTCCTGGTCCCGCCGTGAAATGTCCGAAGTCTTGTCCGAAGTCTCGTTCTCGCTCACTTCCGAGGCAATGGCGTGCGTGGACAAGCCGGCACCAACGCCAAGTGCCGTGCTGGCGGCGAGAAAGCTGCGGCGTCCCATGGGCTTCATGTCAGTCCCTCTCTTCAGGCGTTTGTGTGGTGAGGTATCCGTACGGCATCCGTCTGCGAGATGCTTCAGGGGGTCTTCGCGTCCTGCTCGCGCACCGCGGCAGCGCTCAGGTCGAGGAACCGCTCGCCGGTGCGCAGCGGCTGTGGTGGAGCTGACGACCGCCCGCGTGCGCGCTGTGCGGGCCGGCCGCGGCGGGCCCCGCACTGTTGTCGGCGTGTGACCCCGCATGCGGCGACAGGGAACGCCGTCGCCAGCGCCCTGGTGGCCACCCCGAACCTCCGCAGTGGACTATCAGGTTTCTGCATGGCCTCAACGCTAGGCCCGATTCCGTTCTGTTTCGTCATACTGCGGTCGTCATCCCTCGGGAGACAGGCGGTACGACGTTACTCCGACGGGAGTACTCTCCGGAGCGCCGGTCGAGGGCCTTCGGGGTCAGGGCCTGCTGGGCGACTGGCACATCCCGGCGAAGTCGTCACTGTTTCGGGCCCGGCAGCGGCTCGGCCCGGAGCCGCTGCGAGTGCTGTTCACCACGACCGCGAAACCGATGGGCACCGAGGCCACTCCGGGGGCGTTCTGGCGGGGGCTGCGGCTACTGGCGGTGGACGGGACCTGCTGGGATGTTGCCGACAGTCCCGCCAACGAGGCCGCCTTCGGCCGCCCCGACAACGCCCGCGGCCACGACAAGAGTTCCCTTCCCCAAGTGCGGATGGCCTGCCTGATCGAGGTGGGCACGCACCTCGTGCTGGACGCCGAGCTGGCCGGCTGCCGCACCGGGGAAGTCACCCTGGTGGGCCGCCTGCCACTCCTGCGACGCCGGTCAACTGGTCCTGGCCGACCGCGGGATGTGTGTCAGGTGCCAGGGCGAGCACGCCACGCTTCCTGGAGCGCCGGCTGCACGTCTTCCCCGAGAACGAGGTGTGTCGTCCTGCCCGGCAGGGTGGGCAGCTCAGCCCAATGAGTCACCGTGTCATCGTCGGCAAGACCGTAGGACAGACGGACATATCCGTCAGAGTCGACGAAGCAGTCCCTGTGTTCCGTTCCGTCCTCACTGAAGTGCCGAGTCGTGAAGTACATCGGCCTTACCAGCCAGAACGCCTCCTTCACCGGGTTCTCGGACTCGGCGCTGTCAGCTGGGTACCGGCCCGTGACCGCCGCTGCCACCGGTACACCGTCCTGCGGTAGCCTTTCACGTGCGTCGATCCAGGTCGTCTGGGTGTTCAGATTCGCCATCCCTCTCCTCAGTCAAGCGTTCGGATGCCTGTTTTTCGCCCATGCGCCCGCACATCGGCAAGACCGTTGTACCGATCTCGGCATCCGGTAGGACTGCCCGGCGCTTGCGCAGGTTGAGTGAGCCGGGACGAACGCGGACCGAACACTTCCGACTTTCTGCCCTCCCTCTCGGATCGCGGCAGATCACCAGCCGACACCGCGACCTCATTTGCAACGATCAGTAAGAACTCCGGCCAGGGCTTCGCCGGTGTTGTCCACGGAGCACAGCAGCGGGTGGTAGCCGAAGCCGCGCTTGTAGGTCGCCGCTGCCTGCTCCTTTTCGGGTGGGAGGTGACCAGGGTGCAATGCCCGTGCAACCACAGGGACTTGAGGGACCGTACAACCGACCCTCGGAACGCAACCTGAACCCGCCCCGAAGTCGGTCCGAACTCAGACAGTCCCAGGTATCACAAGCCCCGACTCGTACGCCACGATCACCAGTTGCACCCGGTCCCGCGCCCCCAACTTGCCCATGATCCGGCTGACATGGGTCTTCGCGGTCAGCGGGCTGAGTCCCAACGCGTCGGCGATCTCGGGGTTGTTGAGACCGCGTGCGACCAGCGCGAGCACCTGCCGTTCCCGGTCGGACAGCTCGCTCGGCCCGCCCACCGCGGATGGCGTCCCGGTGTTCGGCGCGCGCAGAAAGCGGGCGATCAGCCGCGAGGTGGGGCCGGGCGAGAGGAGGGATTCCCCCGCGGCCACCGTCCGGATGGCGTCGAGGAGTTCGGCCGGCCTGATGTCCTTCACGAGGAAGCCGGACGCCCCGGCCCGCAGTGCCTCGACGATGTTCTCGTCGGTCTCGTACGTCGTCAGGACGAGCACCTTCACCCCCGCGAGATCCTCGTCGGCGGCGATGAGCCGGGTCGCCTCGATCCCGTCGAGGTCGGGCATGCGGATGTCCATCACGATGAGATCGGCCCGCGCCGACCGGGCCAGCGCCACGGCCTCCCGGCCGGTGCCCGCCTCGCCGACGACCTCCATGTCGCCTGCCGACGAGACGAGCATCGCGAAGGAGGCCCGTACGAGGTTCTGGTCGTCGGCCAGCAGTACGCGGATGGTCATCGAACCTCGTCCTCCCGGGACAGCGGCAGTGTGGCGGTCACCTCGAAGCCCTCGGCGGGCCCCGGGCCGGCGTCCAGTGTGCCGCCCACGCTTCGGGCCCGCTCCCGCATTCCGATGAGCCCGAACCCCGGCGTGCCGTCGGACGGGCCCGCTCCGCCGCCCGGGCCGTCGTCCCCGCCCGTCCCGTCGTCCCTGACACTCACCCGCAGTGCGCCGTCCGCGGTCCACAGACCCACTCGCACGGTGAGGTCCTCGCGGCCGCCGTGACGTACGGCGTTGGTGAGCGCCTCCTGCACGATCCGGTACGCGGCGGCGCCCACGGAGGGCGGGATGTCGTCCGCGCGGACGGACAGTTCGACCTTGGCCCCGGCCACCCGGCCGCTCTCCGCGAGATCGGCCAGTCCGTCGATCCCGGGCAGCGGCCCCCGCATGTCCTCGGCCCCGGAAACAGAACCGGACACGGAACCGGGCCCCGGATCCGCGCCCACTCCCACGACCGTGTCCTGCGCCCGCAGCACCTCCAGCGTCGTACGCAGTTCCCCCCGGGCGGTCCGACAGGTCCCCGCGATGTCATCCAGTGCCTGGGCGACGGCCTTGCGGTCGAGGCGCTCGGGGTCGGCGGTGAGGACGTGGGCCGCCACGGACGTCTGCACGCCGATGAGCGTGATGCTGTGGGCGAGCAGGTCGTGCAGGTCACGGGCCATCCGCAGCCGTTCCTCGGCGACACGGCGCCTGGCCTCCTCCTCCCGGGTGCGCTCCGCCCGTTCGGCCCGCTCGACGATGGAGGCGACGTACAAGCGGTAGTAGCGGACGGCGATACCGATGAACAGGACCGCGATGATCCAGCCGGAGATCTCCAGGGCATCCAGCGCCCCGTCCGAGTTGGTGAGGCCGTTGCTGATCAGTGTCGGGACGAGGACGGCGACACCGGTGAGCAGCGTGCGGCGTACGGTGCCGGTCGCCGCCACGGTGTAGAGCGCCAGGACGATCGCGGGGGCGGGCAGGGCAGGGTTGTAGTCGAAGGCGTAGTACGGAGCCATGCAGGCCACCACCCCGAGCAGGGCCACCAACGGACTGCGCCGCCGCCATACGAGGGGCACGTGCCCGGCGAGCAGCAGCATCCAGCTGAGATGGTCGGGCCGGGTCCCTTCGCCGCCCGTCAGGGTGATGGCTAGGGCGAGCACGGCGACGCCCAGCGCGAGGACCGCGTCATTGCGGGTGCGGTGCGGTGCGGTCAGCGGTTCGCGGTTGATGGCGGACATGATGCGCTCGACGCGACGGGACCGTCCGCCGCCACCGGCCGCCGTCTCCGCCGCCGACCGGTCGCGTACCTCTGTGGTCGTTCCCCGTTCTTCCACGGCTCCATCTTCCGGTACTCGTGCGGGAACCTGGGCGCCCCTACGGAAGGAGAGGCACCCGGGCGGGCCCGCGGACCAGCGTGCTGGATCAGAGCGTTCGATCAGCGTGCTCAGGGTGCGCCGACGGTTTCCGCCTGCCGCGGCGGCTCGGTCGGTCCGGCCGGCCCGGTCCGTTCGGCCGGCCCGGTCTGCCGTGAGAGCACGCCCGGCCACCACACCTTCCGGCCCAGGGCGACGCTGGCACTGGTCACCAGATACGTCCGTACGAGGAAGGTGTCGAGCAGGACGCCGACGGCGATCACGAAGCCGAGCTGGACCAGCTGCACCAGGCCCATGTTCGTCAGCACGGCGAAGGTCGCGGCGAGGACGAGTCCGGCGGAGGCGATGACGCCGCCGGTGGTGCGCAGTGCGGTGAGTGCCGCCGTGGCCGGTTCCGCTCCCGCCAGGGACTCCTCCCTCATCCGGTGCATGAGGAAGATGCCGTAGTCGACGCCGAGGGCGACAAGGAACACGAAGGACAGCAGTCCGAGCCCCGGATCGGTGCCCCCCAGGCCGAGGAGCGGTTCGAAGACCAGTCCGCCGATCCCGAGGGAGGCGCCCCACACCGCGACGACCGCGACCACCAGGAGCAGCGGTGCGACCAGACTCCGCAGCAGCCCGATCAGGATGAGCATCACAAAGACGAGGACGAGCGGTACGACGATCTTCGTGTCCCGGGCGTTGGTGACCTCCAGGTCGATCTGCTGGGCGCTGTCCCCGCCGACGTAGGAGCCCTTCAGTTCGTTCCGCAGGGACTTGATGGTGGCGGTCTCCTCCGCCGACTGGGGTGCGCTCTTCGCGAAGACGGCGATCTCGGTCCAGCCGTCTCCCGTACGCCCCTTCTCCGCGCTGCCCACGCCTGGTGTGCCGCGGACGGTCGCGAGGGTCTCGTCGGCGCGCCCCTGCGGGGTGATCACGTCGATGGGCTGGCTGCCGCTGTCGGGAAAGGCCTTGGCGAGGGCCTCCATCGCGACGACGGACTCCGGCTTCTTGACGAAGGAGTCCTCCTGCTTGAGCGCTCCCGGCAGGTTGAACGAGCCGAGGGCGAGGGCGCCGAGCAGTACGGCACCGCTCGCGAGTACGGTCAGCGGCCTGCGTCCGGCAGAGCTGCCCATCGCCGAGAACAGACTGCGCCGCTGCCTGGGCGTGCTCCCGAAGGCGGGCACGAGCGGCCAGAACACCCGCCGTCCGGCCAGCACGAGGACGGCGGGGAGCAGGGTCATCATCGCGATCAGCGCGCACATCACACCGACGGCGCCGAGCGGGCCCATGCCCTTGCTGCTGTTGAGGTCGGCGGCGAGCAGGCACAGCAGTCCGGCGGCGACGGTGCCGGAGGAGGCGAGCACGGCGGGCCCGCAGCCGCGCAGGGCGGCGACCATGGCCTCGTACGGTCGCTCGATGCGCCGCAGCTCCTCCCGGTAGCGCGAGACGAGCAGCAGCGCGTAGTCCGTGCCCGCCCCGAACACGAGGATCGTCATCACGCCCGAACTCTGCCCCGAGACGGGGGTGCCGAACGCCTGATTGAGGCCGTAGGAGACACCCATCGACATGAAGTCGGCGATCCCGGCGACGACGAGGGGCACGAGCCACAGCACGGGGCTGCGGTAGATCAGGATCAGCAGTATGGCGACGACGGCGACGGTGGTGTAGAGCAGCGGTCCGCCGAGCGAGTCGTAGACCGCGCCGGAGTCGGTGGACAGCGCGCCAGTGCCGCCCACATCGACGCTCAGCCCGCCTTCGTCCTGGGCGACTTTGCGAACGTCGGTTACGAGCTTGTCCTGCTGCTCCTCGTCCGCCCCGGGCTCGTTGCTGGTGACCGGGTACATCAGGGTCGTGCCGTCCTTGGACGGAATCCCCTCGGGAGTACCGCCGATCAGCTTGTGCTGCCGGCTGATCTCCGCGACCTGCCCGGCCGCGGTCTCCCGGTCGGCGGCGCTGAGCCCGCCGTCCCGGTGGTAGACGAGCAACATCTCGGTGGCCTCGCCACCGGGCAACTTCTCCTCGATCTTCGCTACTTGCGTCGAGTCCGCACTCGCCGGCAGGTAGTCGGTGACCTTGTCGTGCTGCACGCTGCCGAGCTTCGCCGCGAACGGCCCAACGAGCGCGATCACGGCAATCCACAGCCCGAGCATTGCCCATGGAACGGCTCGCCCGCGCCCCGTCCTCGTCGTGGTTGTCTCTCCAGCCCTCATCGACCGATCTCCCTCCGGGTGACGTCTGCTTCGGTCCCCAGACTTCCGGTGAGAACCACGGCTTTCGTCGGGCGGGAGGGCGAGGTGACGCGTACTGCCGGGGGTGACGGCGGCTGCGGATTACTCCCTCGGGAGTAAGCGGCGGACGGCACGCCGCCCCGGAAGGGACGCGGGGAACCGCGCGACCAGCCCTCACCGACCCGCAGCAGAATCAGCCCCCCGCCGGGAGGGCGCGAGGGGCCCGGGCCCACCCGGGGCTCACGACGGCGTCCGCGCCGCCGTGAGCAATCGCGTCACATCATCCGCACAAATCGTCAGCGCAGCGCCCACTGCAGCGAGGGTCTCCCGTTCGGCAGGCGTGTACGGCCCGTCGGCGAGAGCGATACGAGCGCCCTGGAGAAGGATGGCCTCCCGGCCGGCGGGGGGCCAGATGGGGCGCCAGCGGCTCCAGGGCCTCGTGGAGCTCTATGGCCAGCCTGGGCCCGCAGGGTTCGCCTAAGATCCGGCGCCATGCGGTGAGGGTGGAGGCGACCGGACCGTATACCTCGCGCTGGTCGCGCAGGAGGGCCAGGTCGGCTATTGCCTCGCCGCCGTCGACGAGCAGGTGCCGCACGGCCGCAACCGGTGCAGCGCATTGGCGAAGGAGCCGGTCAGACCGGTGGCGTCGGCGAGATCGGCCAGCAGGCGTGATCCCGCGTGGCTGACCACTCCGTGACCGTCGGCCGAGACGACGAGCTTGGGACGCGGGTAGTGTGCACGCAGAAAGTGCCTTCCTGCTGTGGTGACAGAAGCCCCTAGGCAAGCCTCAACGTCCCAGCTCACAAGGCACTTTCGTGTTTCCGCTCAAGATCCGGACACGACAGCAAGTGAAACGCGCAGGCTAGGGCGTGTTTCGAAAGTCCCGCCTGCCCGGCGGCGTCTGGCACGCACGCTCGCCGCGTTGTCGGGATCACCCCGATACATCCAGTATCGGGGCGACCCTCCGCCTTGCGATCGAACGCACCAGACGCCGCCGTGCCCGCCCTTCGGGCGGACGACGCTACTTTCGAAACACGCCCTAGCCGGCGTCACCCTACGGCTGGATGCTGCCGACGATCTCCGCCGTGGCCGTGAGGCCGCTGTGGATGGTGGGGGCCATGTTGGTGCCGGCCAGGAAGAAGCCGAGCAGCAGACAGACCAGGGCGTGCGAGATCTTCAGTCCGCCGGTGCGCAGGAAGATCACCGCCAGGATCAGCAGCAACAGCACCACGGAAATGGAAACGGCCACGACAACCTCCTCCGCCACGCCCGTTCGGTGGCGTTCGGCCGCAAGTGTGGCGTAAGGGAGGTTTCGTCCGTGCGACTGACCTGTCCGCCGAACGAGCGAAAAAGCCCGCCCCCGGGTGGGGTCGGGCTTTTTCCGGGTTTCCCGCGTCGCCGGTCAAGGGGCGCGCAGGTCGACCAGTTCGGCGAGGGCCTCCCGGTGGGCGCCGGCCGTGCCGTAGGCGATCGAGTCGGCCTTGGCCCGCTTGAGGGCGAGGTGGATCGGGTGCTCCCACGTCATGCCGATCCCGCCGTGCAGTTGCAGCGCCTCCTCGGCGGCCCGTACGGCGACGGGCGCCGCGTAGGCCTGGGCGACGGCCACGGCCAGGGCCGTCTCCTCGGCGGGCTGACCGCCGCCGAGCGCGTCGGCCGCGTTGCGGGCTGCGGCGCGGAGGTTGACGACCTCCAGCCACAGCTGGGCCAGCCGGTGCTTGAGCGCCTGGAAGCCGCCGACGGGCCGGTTGAACTGCTTGCGGTCCTTGAGATAGCGGACCGTCTCGGTCAACGCCCAGTCCGCGAGGCCGAGTTGCTCGGAGGCGAGCAGTCCCGCGCCGGCGCGCAGGGCCCGTCGGACGGCCGGCGCGGCGTCGCCGAGGCGGCGGCCGGGAGCGCCGGTGAGGGTGACCGTGGCGAGCGGGCGGGTCAGGTCCAGGGAGACCTGCGGGGTGACGGTGACCGAGGAAGCCTGGACCGCGTACAGTCCGCCGTCCTCGGCGGGCACGAGCAGCACGTCGGCGACGGCGGCGTCCGCGATGCCGGTCAACTCCCCGTGCAGCAGCCCGTCTTCGATCCGTACGGCGGTGAAGCCGGCGCCGGGGGCGGTGTGCAGCCCGACCGCCAGGGCGCCGATCGTCCGCCCGGAGGCGAGCCGGCCGAGCAGCTCCTCGTCACCGCACTCCAGCAGCGCCTCGGTGGCCACCACGGCACTGGTCAGGTAGGGCACGGGCGCGACCGACCGACCCAACTCCTCCAGCACCACGGCGACTTCGCGGTGGGTGGCGCCCTGTCCGCCCTGCGCCTCGGGCACCAGCAGGCCCGCGAGGCCCATGCCGTCGGTGAGCGCCTTCCAGGCCGCCAGGTCGTGCGGGGCGTCGGACTCCGTGCGGGCGATCACGCCGGGCGCGTCGCAGTGGTCGGCGAGCAGGTCCCGTACCGCCGACCGCAGCGCCTCTTCCTCCTCGGAGTAGAGAAGATCCGTCATCGGGCGAGGTCCTTCCAGGCGACGTCCTTGTCGGTGCGCGGCTCGGCGGGCAGGCCCAGGACGCGCTCGGCGACGATGTTCAGCAGGACCTCGCTGGTCCCGCCCTCGATGCTGTTGCCCTTGGAGCGCAGGTAGCGGTAGCCCGCCTCGCGTCCGGTGAAGTCGACGAGCTCGGGCCGGCGCATGGTCCAGTCGTCGTACAACAGGCCTTCCTCACCGAGGAGTTCGACCTCCAGGCCGCTGATCTCCTGGTTCAGGCGGGCGAAGGCGAGCTTCATGCCGGCGCCTTCGGGGCCGGGCTGGCCCGAGGCGAGCTGCTGGCGCAGCCGTTCGCTGGTGAGGCGGGCCACCTCGGCGTCCACCCACAGTTTCAGCAGCCGCTGGTGCAGGTCGTGGGTGCGCAGCTCGGGCCGCTCACGCCAGGTTGTGGCGACCGGCCCGATCATGCCGCCCTCGCGGGGCAGGCGCATGCCGCCGATCGCGACGCGTTCGTTGTTCAGCGTGGTCTGCGCGACCCGCCAGCCGTCTCCGGTCTCGCCGAGGCGGCGGGAGTCGGGGATGCGGACGCCGGTGAGGAAGACCTCGTTGAACTCGGCCTCGCCGGTGATCTGGCGCAGCGGGCGCACCTCGACCCCGGGGTCGGTCATGTCGCAGACGAAGTAGGTGATGCCGGCGTGCTTGGGCACGGTGGGGTCGGTGCGGGCGATGAGGATGGCCCAGCGGGCGATGTGGGCGCTGGAGGTCCACACCTTCTGGCCGTCGACGACCCAGTCCTCGCCGTCGCGGACGGCGCGGGTGCCGAGGGCGGCCAGGTCGGAGCCGGCGCCGGGCTCGCTGAAGAGCTGGCACCAGACCTCCTCGCCCGTCCACAGGGGCCGCAGGAAGCGCCGCTTCTGCTCGTCGGTGCCGTAGCGCAGGATGGTCGGCGCGGCCATGCCGAGGCCGATGCCGATGCGCCGGGGGTCGTTGTCGGGGGCGTCGGCGGCCTCCAGCTCGGCGTCCACGACGGCCTGGAGGGAGCGGGGCACGCCGAGGCCGCCGAGGCCCTCGGGGTAGTGCACCCAGGCGAGTCCGGCGTCGAAGCGGGCCCGCAGGAAGTCCAGCCGGTCGGTGCCGGCCGGCGGGTGCGCTTCGAGCAACTCCCTGGTCCGGCGGCGGAGTTCTGCTGCGTCGGTCATGCGGAGGCTCCGTTCTGCGCGTGCTCCGGGCTCGTCAGTCCCGGTACGACGGCGACGCGGCCGGTGGTGTGGCCGTCGCCGACCCGCTGGACGGCGGCGGCGGCCTCGCTCAGCGGCACGCGCTCGCTCACCAGCGGCTTGATCGCGCCCCGGGCGGCCAGTTCGGTGAGCTGCTCGTGGCAGTGCTGGACGAGCGCGGGGTTCTTGGTGTTGTAGAGGCCCCAGTGCAGGCCGAGGATGGAGTAGTTCTTCACCAGGGCGTGGTTCAGCGCCGGGCTGGGGATGGCGCCGCTCGCGAAGCCGACGACCACGATCCGGCCCTCGAAGGCGACGGTCTTGGCCGACTGGGTGTAGGCGTCGCCGCCGACGGGGTCGTAGATCACGTCGGCGCCCCGGCCGCCGGTGGCCTCCTTCACGGCGGCGACGACGTCCTCGGCGCGCCGGTCGATGACCGTGTCGCAGCCCAGCTCGCGGGCGACGGCGGCCTTGTCGGCGCCGCCGACGACGCCGATCACCCTCGCGCCCGCGGCCTTGCCGAGCTGCACGGCCGCGCTGCCGACCCCTCCGGCGGCGGCGTGGACGAGCAGCGTCTCGCCGGCCTCCAGGCGGGCCCTGCGGTGCAGCCCGAACCAGCCCGTCTGGTAGCCGATGTGCAGGGCGGCGGCCTCGGCGTCGTCCAGCGCGTCGGGAGCGGGCAGCACGGCGGCGGCGTCCGCGAGGGCGTACTCGGCGAAACCGCCGTGGGGCAGCGCCGGATTGGCGATGACCCGCCGCCCGTCCTCGGTCTCGCCGCAGATCTCCACGCCCGGGGTGAACGGCAGCGGGGGCCGGACCTGGTAGTGGCCCCGCGCCATCAGCACGTCAGGGAAGTTGACGTTGGCGGCGCGCACCTTGAGCAGGACCTGGCCCTCGCCGGGGGTCGGCCGCGCCACCTCCTCCAGGCGCATCACCTTGCCCGGCTCGCCGTTCTCGTGCACTTGCCATGCCTGCATGCGGAGCCTCCACGGGACTGCGTCGTCCGACTCGGGTGACCGGCTGGTCGGCGACCGGCCTCGTTCGCATACTAAGCGGTCGCTTGCCGATCAGGGAACCGTCTTCCGCGTCACGCCCGCCGGGACCGCGCCCGTACGTGCATCCGCTCCCCCTGCGGCCCGAACAGGCTGAGGAACTCCGCGGGCCCCTCCCCCGCCGACCCGAACCAGTGCGGCACCCGGGTGTCGAACTCGACGGCCTCCCCGGACCCCAGCACGATGTCGTGGTCGCCGAGGACCAGCCTGAGCCGTCCGGCCAGCACGTACAACCACTCGTAGCCCTCATGGCTGCGCGGGTCCGGCTCGTCGCGCCCTTGCGGCACCAGCACCTTGTACGCCTGGAGGCCGCCGGGCTGACGGGTGAGCGGCCAGTACGTGCGCCCGTGCCGCCGGACAGGCTGCGACCGCACCCGCGGGTCGCGCACCGCCGGCGCGCCCACCAGTTCGTCGAGCGCCACCTCGTGGGCCCGCGCGATCGGCAGCAGCAGTTCCAGGCTGGGCCTGCGCAGGCCCGACTCCAGCCGGGAGAGCGTGCTGACCGAGATGCCGGTCGCCTCCGACAGCCCGGCCAGCGTCGCGCCCCGCGCCTTGCGGAGCCGCCGCAGCCGCGGACCGACCTCCGCGAGCACTTCCTCCATGGCGCCCGCCTCGCGCTCGCTCACCGGGCCGTCGCTCGCGGGTCCGTCGTTCACGGGTCCGTCGCTCGCGGGGGCATCGTTCGCGGGTCCGTCGTTCATCGGGTCCTCGTCCATGGAGTCATCGCAGCACACGTGCGATGCCCCGTGAGGCGTTGCACCATGGCTGCATGCTGCTGTCCCGGCTCGCCGACGTGTCACGGGAGGTCGCCGCGTCGTCGGCGCGCTCCCGCAAGATCGCCCTGCTCGCGGAGCTCTTCCGGGAGGCGGAGGCCGAGGACGCGCCGATCGTCATCCCCTACCTCGCCGGACGGCTCCCGCAGGGCCGCCTCGGCGTGGGCTGGAAGGTGCTGGGCCGCCCGGTCGCCCCGGCCGTCGACGCGACCCTGACCGTGCGCGAGGTGGACGCCCGGCTGACCGAGCTGGGCAAGGTGTCAGGTCCCGGCTCCCAGGCCGAACGGGCCAGGCTGGTCGAGGAGTTGATGGGCGCGGCCACCGGGGAGGAGCAGCGCTTCCTGCTCGGGCTGCTCACCGGCGAGGTCCGGCAGGGCGCGCTGGACGCGGTCGCGGTGGAAGGGCTGGCCGGGGCGACCGGCGCGGCGGCGGGGGACGTGCGGCGGGCGGTGATGCTCGCCGGGGCGCTCCAGCCGGTGGCCCAGGCGCTGCTGGCGGACGGCCCGGCGGCCCTGGAGCGCTTCCGGCTCACCGTGGGCCGCCCGGTCCAGCCGATGCTCGCGCACTCCGCGACCTCGGTGGCCGAGGCGGTCGGCAAACTGGGCGCGTGCGCGGTGGAGGAGAAGCTCGACGGCATCCGCGTCCAGGTCCACCGGGACGGCGACGCCGTGCGGATCCACACCCGCACCCTCGACGACATCACCGACCGGCTGCCGGAAGTGAGGGCGGCGGCGCTGGAGTTGCGCGGCACGCGGTTCATCCTGGACGGCGAGGTGATCGCCCTCGACGCGGCGGGGCGGCCCCGCTCCTTCCAGGAGACGGCCGGGCGGGTCGGCTCACGGGTGGACGTGGCGACGGCCGCGGCGGCCGTCCCGGTCTCCCCCGTCTTCTTCGACGCGCTCTCGGTGGACGGCCGGGACCTGCTCGACCTGCCGTTCGCCGAGCGGCACGCGGAGCTGGCCCGGCTGACGCCCGAGCCGATGCGGGTGCGCCGGACGCTGGTGTCGGGACCGCCGGACCTGCCGGCGGCCGAGGAGTTCCTGAAGGAGACGCTGCTGCGCGGCCACGAGGGCGTCGTCGCGAAGTCCCTGGACGCCCCCTACAGCGCGGGCCGGCGCGGCGCGTCCTGGCTGAAGGTCAAACCCGTGCACACCCTCGACCTGGTGGTGCTGGCCGCCGAGTGGGGACACGGCCGCCGCACCGGCAAGCTGTCCAACCTGCACCTGGGCGCCCGCACCGCCGACGGCGGCTTCGCCATGCTCGGCAAGACGTTCAAGGGCATGACCGACGCCCTGCTCACCTGGCAGACCGACCGGCTGCGGAGCCTCGCCGTGCGGGAGGAGCGCTGGGGGGTGACCGTACGCCCGGAACTCGTCGTCGAGATCGCCTACGACGGCCTCCAGCGCTCCACCCGCTACCCGGCCGGCGTCACCCTCCGCTTCGCCCGGGTGATCCGCTACCGCGAGGACAAGCGGCCGCAGGAGGCGGACACGGTGGAGACACTGCTCGCCGCGCACCCCGAGGTGCGGCCGTGACGGCGAGGCACAGCGCCGGCCTGCTGTTGTTCCGGCACACCGACGACGGCTTGGAGGTGTTGCTCGGGCATATGGGCGGCCCGTACTTCGCAAAGAAGGACGCCGGCGCGTGGACCGTCCCGAAGGGCGAGCACGACCCGGACGAGCCCGCGTGGGACGCCGCCCGGCGGGAGTTCAGGGAGGAGCTGGGGCTGCCCCCGCCGGACGGCGAGGCGGTGCCGCTGGGCCGGGTGCGGCAGACAGGCGGCAAGATCGTGACGGTGTGGGCCGTCGAGGCGGACCTCGACCCGGCGGCCGTCGTGCCTGGCACGTTCGTCATGCAGTGGCCGCCCCGGTCCGGCCGGACGGTGGAGTTCCCCGAGCTGGACCGGGTGGCCTGGCTCGGCCTGGCACGGGCGCGTGAGGTGATCGTCACGGCGCAGGCGGCGTTTCTGGACCGGCTGGCGGAGCACTCGGGCTGAGAAAGTCCTTGCCCTGTGCCCGTCCGGGTCGCGCGCAGACGCGTACGCGTTGCGGCCCTCGGCGCGGCGCGCGAAGGTCGAAGCACAGCCAGCTTTCCAGGAGGTCGGTCATGCCCATCGCGACGGTGAACCCGGCGAACGGCGAGACGCTCAAGACGTACGAGGCCATGGGCGAGGAGGAGCTCGAACGCCGGCTCCAGCTCGCCGAGGCCACGTTCCGCACGTACCGCACGACGGCGTTCGCGGAGCGGGCCCGGCTGCTGAACCGGGCCGCCGACCTCCTCGACGAGGACGCGCCGGAGATCGCCCGGGTGATGACCACCGAGATGGGCAAGCCGGTCAAGCAGGCCCGCGCGGAGGCCGCGAAGTGCGCCAAGGCGATGCGCTGGTACGCCGAGCGCGCCGAGGGCCTGCTCGCCGACGAGGAGCCGGCCGAGTCGGACGTGACGGACTCCGGCGGCTCCCGCGCCCTGGTGCGCTACCGGCCGCTCGGGCCCGTCCTCGCGGTGATGCCGTGGAACTTCCCGCTCTGGCAGGTGGTCCGCTTCGCCGCGCCCGCGCTGATGGCGGGCAACGTCGGCCTGCTCAAGCACGCCTCCAACGTCCCCCAGACCGCGCTGTACCTGGAGGACCTGTTCCACCGGGCCGGCTTCCCCGAGGGCTGTTTCCAGACCCTGCTGATCGGCTCGGGCGCGGTCGACGACATCCTGCGCGACGACCGCGTCAAGGCGGCCACCCTCACCGGCAGCGAGCCCGCCGGCCGAGCCGTCGCGGCCACCTCCGGGCAGATGATCAAGAAGACGGTGCTGGAGCTGGGCGGCAGCGACCCGTTCGTCGTCATGCCGTCCGCCGACGTGGACCGGGCCGCCGAGGTCGCGGTCACCGCGCGGGTGCAGAACAACGGGCAGTCGTGCATCGCCGCCAAGCGGTTCATCGTCCACACGGACGTGTACGAGCGGTTCGCCGAGCGCTTCACCGAGGGGATGAGGGCGCTGAAGATCGGCGATCCGCTGGAGGAGGACACCGAGATCGGTCCGCTGGCGAGCGAGAGCGGACGCGAGGACCTGGAGGAGCTGGTGGACGACGCGCGGCGCGGCGGCGCGACCGTGCTGTGCGGCGGCGAACGGCCGCAGGGGCCCGGCTGGTACTACCCGCCGACCGTCCTCGCCGGCGTCACCCGCGAGATGCGGATCCACCGCGAGGAGGCGTTCGGGCCGGTGGCCACGCTGTACCGGGCCGGCGACCTCGACGAGGCGGTGCTCCTCGCCAACGACTCGCCGTTCGGCCTGAGTTCCAACGTCTGGACCCGCGACGAGGCCGAGGTCGACCGGTTCGTCCGGGATCTGGAGGCGGGCGGGGTGTTCGTCAACGGCATGACCGCGTCCCACCCGGCGTTCCCGTTCGGCGGCGTGAAGCGGTCCGGATACGGCCGTGAGCTGTCCGGGCACGGAATCCGGGAGTTCTGCAACATCACCACGGTTTGGCACGGTGCGTGACGCTCGCGCGGCTACGATCCCGGGTGTGAACCGCGAAGTGACCCTGCCTCTGATCGTCGACGACCGCGGGACCTTGCAGGTGTCCGCGGCCGACGTGAGCAAGCTGCTCCGCACGTTGGGCGGGCGGTGGCTGCACCTCGTCGAGGCGGGCACGGAGGGGCTGGACGAGGACACGGTCGCCGCGCTGACCATCGAACTGGCCAAGCTCGCGGACCGTATCGACGTGGCGTGCATCGCCCACAGCAGCGGCAGCACTCCGTAGAGGGCGCGGATTCGTCGCCGGGTACCGGTCGGGTCGCGGCTTGTCGCGTAGTTCCCTGAGCCGCTTGAGCAGGTGCACCGGACGTACCTGAGGGGCGCGGGGAACTGCGCGATCGGCCACGGACGGCCCGCAGACCGAATCGCGCAGAAGCCCCCGCCGCCTTACCGGATCGGCACGCCGGACAGCGTCCGGGCGATGACGAGCCGCTGGATCTCGCTCGTGCCCTCGAAGATGGTGTAAATCGCTGCGTCCCGGTGCATCCGCTCCACCGGGTACTCCCGGGTGTAGCCGTTGCCGCCGAGGATCTGGACGGCCTGCGAGGTCACCTTCTTCGCCGTCTCGCTCGCGAACAGCTTGGACATCGAGCCCTCGGCCGCCCTGAACGGCTTGCCGTTGACCGCCATCCAGGACGCCCGCCACACCAGCAGCCGCGCCGCGTCGACGGAGGTCGCCATGTCGGCCAGCTGGAAGGCGACGCCCTGGTTGTCGATGATCGGGCGGCCGAACTGCTCGCGCGTCTTCGCGTAGTCGAGGGCGACCTCGTACGCGGCGCGGGCGGTGCCGACGGCCATCGCGCCGACCGCCGGACGCGAGGCCTCGAACGTGGCCATCGCCGCGTTCTTCACCCGCTCGCCGCCCGCCTTGGCCCGCTCCCGGGCCCGCGCCAGCCGCTCGTCCAGCTTCTCCTTGCCGCCGAGCAGGCAGGAGCCGGGGACGCGCACGTTCTCCAGGACGACCTCGGCGGTGTGCGAGGCGCGGATGCCGTGCTTCTTGAACTTCTGGCCCTGGGACAGTCCGGGCGTGCCCGGCGGGATGATGAAGGAGGCGTGCCCCTTGGAGCCCAGCTCGGCGTCGACGACGGCGACGACCACGTGGACGTTGGCGATGCCGCCGTTGGTCGCCCAGGTCTTGGTGCCGTTGATCACCCACTCGTCCTTGGCCTCGTCGTACACGGCACGCGTGCGCATGGAGGCCACGTCCGAGCCGGCGTCGGGCTCGGAGGAGCAGAAGGCGGCGACCTTCACGTCACTGGCGTCGCCGTACATCTGGGGGATCCAGGTGCCGATCTGCTCCTCGGTGCCGTTGGCGAGGACGCCCACGGCGGCGAGGCCGGTGCCGACGATGGACAGGGCGATGCCCGCGTCGCCCCAGAACAGCTCCTCCATGGCCATGGGTATGCCGAGGCCGGTGGGGTCGAAGTACTGCTGGGCGTAGAAGTCGAGGGAGTAGATGCCGACCTTGGCGGCTTCCTGGATGACCGGCCAGGGAGTCTCCTCACGCTCGTCCCATTCGGCGGCCGCGGGGCGGATGACGTCGGCGGCGAAACCGTGCAGCCAGTCGCGGACCTCCCTCTGTTCGTCGTTGAGCTCCATGGTGAACTCGGCCATGACCCCTCCAGCGGCGGCCGCACGCCTTGACGTGCGTGTTACTTGCGGTAACCCGAGTGTGTTACCGGTCGGTAGTGAAAGTCAACTCCCGACGGCCGCCCGTCAGCCCGTTCGATGTCAGGCTGCTGTCAGGTGTTAGTTTGCGCAGGCGCCATCGAAACAGCACGGGTGGGGAGAGATCATGGACACCACGCAGCGGACCGAGCAGCAGCGATCCGCCGACCGCCGGCGGCGGGAGCTGTTGGAGGCCGCGGACCGGGTGGTGCTGCGTGACGGCCCGCAGGCCTCGATGAACGCCATCGCCGCCGAGGCGGGCATCACCAAGCCGATCCTGTACCGCCACTTCGGCGACAAGGGCGGACTTTACGCGGCATTGGCCAAACGGCACACGGACGCACTGCTGGACTCGCTGCGGGCCGCGCTGGACGCGCCCGCCGACCGCCGGGACCGGGTCGAGGCCACCTTGGACACCTACCTCGCGGCGATCGAGGCCCGGCCCCAGGTCTACCGGTTCCTGATGCACCCCGCCGAGGCCGGCCAGGGCGGTGACCAGGGGTTCGACGTGGGCAAGCATTCCATTCCGCTGCTGCGGCGGATGGGTGAGGAGCTGGCCCAGGTCATCGAGGACCGGCTGGACCTCGGACCCGGGAGCCAGCAGCTCGCCCGCGTCTGGGGGCACGGGATCGTCGGGATGATGCACGCGGCGGGTGACTGGTGGCTCGGCGAGCGGCCGTGCGGCCGGGCCGAGCTGGTGCGCAGTCTCGCCGACCTGCTGTGGGGCCGGCTGGCCGCCGCGGGGGACAAGATCGGCGGCCCCGGCTTCTGACCGGCTCTCACCTCCGCCAGGAGGCCCGCGCCAGCTGACGCGTCAGCCTGCGCCCGCGCCAGCCCGTGACCCGGTCCGCGTACACCGTGCCGTCCAGGTGGTCGCACTCGTGTTGCAAGCATCTGGCAAAGAATCCCGTGCCGTGGACGCGCAGGCGCTCGCCCGTCACCGTGAAGCCCTCGACCACGGCGTGGTCGTGGCGCTCCGTGCCCGCCTCCAGGCCCGGCAGGGACAGACAGCCCTCCGGGCCCCGGAACACGAGCCCGTCCGCCTCCACCAGGCGCGGGTTGACGACATGGCCCAGATGGCGGACCTCGTCGTCGTCCGGGCAGTCGTAGACGAACACCCGCAGGGACTCCCCCACCTGGTTGGCCGCCAGGCCCACGCCCCGGGCCGCGTACATCGTGGCGAACATGTCCTCGACCAGACGGGCGAGTTCGGGGCCGAAGTCGGTGACCTCCCGGCAGGGTTCCCGCAGAACGGGATCACCGAGCAGGATGAGGGGCCGGACCCGCCCTCGGGCGCCCGGGATGGAGCCGTGTCGCATGGCGCAAGGGTACGGTCCTTTCTGACACGCGCATGCCGTGCGTGACGTCGAACGGTGCCGGGATTCGGGAGTGCGATTGGATCTCGATAGGCTGACCACCTACCAGGTGCCGACAGGCTTCAAGCGCGGCGCGTACGCAAGGAGGATCGAGAACTGATGGCAGGCAACTCGGACCCGCTCACGCCGCGGGCCAAGCTGGCGGTGACCGCAGGCAAGGCGGTCGCGGCGGCGTCCCGCGCCGCGGGGCGCGGCAGCGGTTCGGTGATCGGCGGCCGGGTGGCGCTGAAACTCGACCCCGACCTGCTCGCCCGGCTCGCCCAGAACCTGGACGTCGTCCTGGTGTCGGCGACCAACGGCAAGACGACCACGACCCGGCTGATCGCCGAGGCGCTGCGGGCCGCGGGGCCGGTCGTCTCCAACGCGCTGGGCGCCAACATGCCGGCCGGCATCACCTCCGCCCTCGCGGGCAGCTCGGAGGCCAGATACGGCGTCATCGAGGTCGACGAGAAGTACCTCGCGGGCGTGGCCCGCGACACCGCCCCCAAGTGCATCGCCCTGCTCAACCTCTCCCGCGACCAGCTCGACCGCGCCGCGGAGACCCGCATGCTCGCGGAGAACTGGCGTGAGGGGCTCGCCGGTTCCAAGTCGGTCGTCGTCGCCAACGCCGACGACCCGCTGGTGGTGTGGGCCGCCTCCTCCTCCCCCAACGTCGTCTGGGTCGCCGCCGGGCAGATGTGGAAGGACGACGCCTGGTCCTGCCCGTCCTGCGGCGGCGTGATGCAGCGTCCGGGCGACGACTGGTTCTGCGGCGAGTGCGGCTTCCGCCGCCCGACGCCCAGCTGGGTGCTCTCCGGCGACCACGTGCTCGACCCGCACGGCTCCGCCTGGCCGATCCACCTCCAGCTGCCGGGCCGCGCCAACAAGGCCAACGCCGCGTCCTCGGCCGCCGTGGCCGCCGTCTTCGGGGTGCCGCCGCAGGTGGCGCTGGAGCGGATGTACCAGGTGCAGGCCGTCGCCGGACGCTACGACGTCGTCCAGTTCATGCAGCGCGACCTGCGGCTGCTGCTGGCGAAGAACCCGGCCGGCTGGCTCGAGACGTTCAGCCTGATCGACCCGCCGCCCACCCCGGTCATCCTGTCGGTGAACGCGCGCGGCGCCGACGGCACCGACACCTCCTGGCTGTGGGACGTCGACTACACCCGGCTGACCGGCCACCCGATCTTCGTCATCGGCGACCGCAAGCTGGACCTCGCGGTGCGTCTGGAGGTCGCGAACCAGCACTTCCAGGTGTGCGAGGACGTCGACCAGGCCGTGCAGATGGCGCCGCCCGGCCGGATCGAGGTCATCGCCAACTACACCGCCTTCCAGGACCTGCGCCGCCGCGTCGGCAACTGAGCACGAGGGACGATCACTTGATGAGCGACAACCAGCTGCGGGTCGTCTGGATCTACCCGGACCTCCTCAGCACGTACGGCGACCAGGGCAACGTCCTGGTCGTGGAGCGCCGGGCGCGGCAGCGCGGCCTGGACGTGGCACGCCTGGACGTGCGCAGCGACCAGCCGATCCCCACCTCCGGCGACATCTACCTGATCGGCGGCGGCGAGGACCGTCCGCAGCGGCTCGCGGCCGAGCGGCTGCGCCGCGACGGGCACCTGTACCAGGCGGTGCAGAACGGCGCGATCGTGTTCGCGGTGTGCGCCGGCTACCAGATCCTCGGCCAGGAGTTCGTCAACGACCTCGGGCAGCGCGAGCCGGGCCTCGGTCTGCTCGACGTCACCACCACGCGCGGCGAGGGCGATCGGTGCGTCGGCGACGTGCTGGCCGACATCGACCCGCGCCTCGGGCTGCCGCCGCTGACCGGGTTCGAGAACCACCAGGGCATCACCCACCTCGGCCCCACGGCGCGCCCGCTCGCACGCGTGCAGCTCGGCCGGGGCAACGGCACGGGCGACGGCACCGAAGGCGCGTACAACGACACGGTGTTCGGCACGTACATGCACGGCCCGGTGCTGGCCCGCAACCCGCTCATCGCGGACCTGCTGCTGAAGCTGGCGCTCGACGTGAACGCGCTCCCGCCGATCGACGACCGCTGGTACGAGGCGCTCCGCAACGAGCGCATCGCCTCCGCGCAGCAGCCTGCCTGAGCACCGGCGCGCGCCCACCTGTCCGACGGTGTGTTCACCTGCTCTTCAGGGCAGCGTCAGCAGCCCGTCTGACGGTGCATCCGCACAGGTGAGCGGGCACGTCCAGCAGGCGGACGTGTGCTTCGGCCCCGCCCCCTCCTGCCGCTAGGGTGGCGGGGTTCGAGCCGGACAGCGTGGTCCGGACCCGGCCCCCATGGAGAAGGTTTATCGGGCTATGCGCATTGGTGTCCTCACGTCCGGCGGCGACTGCCCCGGCCTGAACGCCGTCATCCGGTCCGTCGTGCACCGTGCCGTCGCCGACCACGGCGACGAGGTCATCGGCTTCCGGGACGGCTGGAAAGGCCTCCTGGAATGCGACTACCTCAAGCTCGACCTCGACGCGGTGGGCGGCATCCTCGCCCGCGGCGGAACCATCCTCGGCTCCTCCCGTGTCCAGCCCTCCCATCTGCGGGACGGCGTGGAGCGGGCGAAGGGCCACGTCGAGGAGCTCGGCCTCGACGCCGTCATCCCCATCGGCGGTGAGGGCACGCTCAAGGCGGCCCGGCTGATGTCGGACGCCGGGCTGCCCGTCGTGGGCGTGCCCAAGACCATCGACAACGACATCGCCGTCACCGACGTCACCTTCGGCTTCGACACGGCCGTCGGGGTCGCCACGGAGGCCCTCGACCGGCTGAAGACCACCGCGGAGTCGCACCAGCGGGTGCTCGTCGTGGAGGTCATGGGGCGGCACACCGGCTGGATAGCGCTGCACTCCGGCATGGCGGCGGGCGCGCACGCCATCGTCGTGCCGGAGCGTCCGTTCGACGTCGAGGAGCTGGCCCGGCGGGTCGGGGAGCGCTTCGAGGCGGGCAAGCGGTTCGCGATCGTCGTGGCGGCGGAGGGCGCCAAGCCCAAGCCGGGCAGCATGGCCTTCGACGAGGGCGGCAAGGACATCTACGGCCACGAGCGGTTCGCGGGGATCGCCCGGCAGCTGTCGGTCGAGCTGGAGTCCCGGCTCGGCAAGGAGGCCCGGCCGGTGATCCTCGGGCATGTGCAGCGGGGCGGGACGCCGACGGCGTACGACCGGGTGCTCGCGACCCGCTTCGGGTGGCACGCCGTGGAGGCGGTGCACCGCGGCGAGTTCGGACAGATGACGGCTCTGCGGGGCACGGACATCGTGATGGTGCCGCTGGCGGAGGCCGTGGAGACGCTGAAGACCGTGCCGGTCGAGCGGTACGAGGAGGCCGAGACCGTGCTGTGACGGCAGCGCCTGCCAGAGCTGCCCCCGGTGACGGAGATCGCCGGGGGCAGCTCTAGTCTTGGGGGGCTGGAATCGTACGAACCCCCCACGAATCAGGAGCCGGCGCAATGGATCACAGCGGGCACGGCACGACCATGGATCTGCCGCCGTTCACGCTGGGGCGGGGTCTTCACTGGTCGGCGGACCCGTTCTTCCTCGTCGCCTGCCTGGTGGGGCTCGGCCTGTACGCGTGGGGCGTGCTGCGGCTGCGGCGGCGCGGGGACGCGTGGCCCGTCGGGCGGACCGTGTCCTACGTCGCCGGTGTGCTGACCATCGCGCTGATGATGTGCACCCGGCTGAACGACTACGGCATGGTCATGTTCAGCGTGCACATGGTGCAGCACATGGTGATCAGCATGCTGTCGCCGATCCTCCTCCTGCTCGGCGCTCCGATCACGCTGGCGCTGCGCGCGCTGCCGACGGCGGGCCGGGGCCGCAAGGGGCCGCGTGAGCTGCTGCTGATGCTGCTGCACAGCCGGTACATGCGGATCGTCACCCATCCCGCGTTCACGATCCCGCTGTTCATCGCGAGTCTCTACGCGCTGTACTTCACGCCCGTCTTCGACTTCCTGATGGGTTCCAAGGCGGGCCACGTCGGGATGATGGTGCACTTCCTCGCCGTGGGCGTGGTCTTCTTCTGGCCGATCATGGGCGTGGACCCGGGGCCCAACAGGCCCGGCTACCTGATGCGGATGCTGGAGCTGTTCGCCGGCATGCCGTTCCACGCGTTCTTCGGCATCGCGTTGATGATGGCGACCGCGCCGATGGTGAAGTCGTTCGAGAACCCGCCCGCCTCCCTCGGCATCGACCCGCTCTCCGACCAGAACGCGGCCGGCGGCATCGCCTGGGCGTTCAGCGAGATCCCCTCCGTGCTGGTGCTGATCGCGCTGCTGTTCCAGTGGTACCGCTCGGAGCAGCGCCAGGCCAAGCGCAAGGACCGGGCCGCCGACCGCGACGGCGACAAGGAGCTGGAGGCCTACAACGCTTATCTGGCCTCCTTGAACGCACGCCGGGGCTGACGGGGCCGAACCGAGGCACCATGGAGGGGGACACGCCCTGAGGAGGGTGTGCCGGAGGAGGGTGCCGCGATGCCCGGTTCGACGGACGGTTCGACCAAGACCATGGGGGTGCTCACCCTCGGCGGTCTCGTCGTGGTCACCGCCTACACGGTGGCGCTCGGCAGCAACGGCTGGCTGTGGTTCGGCTGGGTCGTGCTCGGACTGGTCACGCTCGCCCTGGTGGTGACACGCGCGAGCTGATCACTGCTCGGGGCGGGCGGCGGAGTGCACGCCGGGCTGGTACTTCGGCAGCCGTGCGGTGATCTTCATGCCCGCCCCGGGCGCCGTCTCCATGACCAGGCCGTGGTCGTCGCCGTACACCTGGCGGAGCCGGTCGTCGACGTTGGACAGCCCGATGCCGCCGGAGGGGCTGACCTCCCCCGCGAGGATGCGGCGCAGCAGGTCGGGGTCCATGCCGGCGCCGTCGTCCTCGATGACGACGAGGGCCTCGGCGCCGGTGTCCTGGGCGGTGATCCGGATGTGACAGGTGCCGGCCTTGCCCTCCAGGCCGTGCTTGACGGCGTTCTCCACCAGGGGCTGGAGGCAGAGGAAGGGCAGCGCGACCGGGAGCACCTCGGGGGCGATCTGCAGGGTGACGGCGAGGCGGTCGCCGAAGCGGGCCCGGACCAGCGCCAGGTAGTGGTCGATGGCGTGGAGTTCGTCGGCGAGGGTGGTGAAGTCGCCGTGCCGGCGGAACGAGTAGCGGGTGAAGTCGGCGAACTCCAGCAGCAGCTCGCGGGCGCGTTCGGGGTCGGTGCGCACGAACGAGGCGATCACCGCGAGCGAGTTGAAGATGAAGTGCGGGGAGATCTGGGCGCGCAGGGCCTTGATCTCGGCCTCGATGAGCCGGGTGCGGGACCGGTCGAGGTCGGCCAGTTCCAGCTGGACGCTGACCCAGCGGGCCACCTCGCCGGCGGCGCGGACGAGGACGGCGGACTCGCGGGGCGCGAAGGCGACGAGGGCTCCGTGGACCCGGTCGTCCACGGTGAGCGGGGCGACGACGGCCCAGCGGACGGGGCAGTCGGGGGTGCGGCAGGTCAGCGGGAAGGCCTCGCCGCGGCCGGTGTCCAGGGGGCCGGCCAGCCGGGCCATGATCTCCCGGCGGTGGTGCGCGCCGACGCCGTCCCAGACCAGGACCCGCCGGTGGTCGGTGAGGCACAGGGCGTCGGTGCCGAGGAGGGTGCGCAGCCGGCGGGCGGATCTGCGGGCGGTCTCCTCGGTGAGGCCGGCCCTGAGCGGGGGTGCGGCGAGGGAGGCGGTGTGCAGGGTCTCGAAGGTGGCGTGCTCGACGGGGGTGCCGAGGCCGCCGAGGCTCTCGGGGCGGGCGGTGCGCCGGCCGAGCCAGAAGCCGGCGGCGAGGAAGGGCAGGATCGCGATGCACAGGCCAGCGAGGAAGCCGCTCACGCTCTCACCTCCCGCAGTTCCTCGGCGCGCAGTTCCTCGGGCAGGTGGAAGCGGGCCAGGATCGCCGCCGTACCGGCCGGGACCCTGCCCGGGGTGGCCAGGGAGACGAGGATCATGGTGAGGAAGCCCAGGGGCACGGACCACAGGGCGGGCCAGGCCAGCAGGGCGTGCGGGGTGCCGGTCACGGGCAGGCCCGCCATGGTCGCGGCGACGGCGGCGAAGGCGGATCCGCCGCCGACGAGCATCCCGGCGGCGGCGCCGGGCGGGGTGAGCCGCCGCCACCAGATGCCGAGGACGAGCAGCGGGCAGAACGAGGACGCGGAGACGGCGAAGGCCAGCCCCACCGCGTCGGCCACCGGGAGTCCGCCGACCAGCAGGCTCGCCGCGAGCGGCACCGCCATGGCCAGTGTGGTGCCCAGCCGGAAGTGGCCGACGCCCCGGGCGGGCAGTACGTCCTGGGCGAGGACGCCGGCCACGGCCATGGTCAGGCCCGAGGCGGTCGACAGGAACGCGGCGAAGGCCCCGCCGGCGACCAGCGCGCCCAGCAGGTCCCCGCCGAGTCCGCCGATCACGCGGTCCGGCAGCAGGAGGACGGCGGCGTCGGCGTCGCCGGTGAGGGCGAGCTCCGGGGCGTAGAGCCGGCCCAGGGCGCCGTAGAGGGGCGGCAGCACGTAGAAGCCGCCGACGAGGGCGAGGACGGCGACGGTGGTGCGGCGGGCGGCGACGCCGTGCGGGCTGGTGTAGAAGCGGACGACGACGTGCGGCAGGCCCATGGTGCCGAGGAAGGTGGCGAGGATCAGCCCGTACGTGGCGTACAGGGGGCGTTCCTCGCGGCCGGCGGCGAGGGAGGTGGACATGCCGCCGCCGTCGCCCCGGCCGGCGGCGGGGACGGCGGAGCCCTCGGGGAAGGTGAGGCGTGTGCCGCCCTCGACGCGGTGGGCGCCGGTGGCGAGGCGGAGCTCGGCGGCCTCGTGGCGGCGGCCGTCGACGGTGCCGGTCACCGTCACGGTGAGGGGCGCCGCCAGCCGGAGGTCGAGGGTGTCGTCGACGCGGACGGTGCGCTGTTCGCGGAAGGCGGGCGGTTCGGCGAAGGCGTGCCGGGGGGCGCCGTCGCCCTGCCAGGCGAGGACCAGGAAGAGGGCCGGGACGAGCAGGGCGGTGAGCTTGAGCCAGTACTGGAAGGCCTGCACGAAGGTGATGCTGCGCATGCCGCCGGCGGCGACGGTCGCGGTGACGACGACGGCGACGATCAGTCCGCCGAGGGAGTCGGGAGCTCCGGTGAGGACCGTCAACGTCAGTCCGGCGCCCTGGAGTTGGGGAAGCAGGTAGAGCCAGCCGACGCCGACGACGAACGCGCCGGCGAGGCGTCTGACGGCCGGGGAGGCGAGGCGGGCCTCGGCGAAGTCGGGGAGGGTGTAGGCGCCGGAGCGGCGCAGCGGGGCGGCGACGAAGAGGAGCAGGACGAGGTAGCCGGCGGTGTAGCCGACCGGGTACCAGAGCATGTCGGGGCCCTGGACGAGGACCAGTCCGGCGATGCCGAGGAAGGAGGCGGCGGAGAGGTATTCGCCGCTGATGGCGGCGGCGTTGAGGCGGGGGCCGACGGTGCGGGAGGCGACGTAGAAGTCGGAGGTGGTGCGGGAGATGCGCAGGCCGAAGGCGCCGACGAGGACCGTCGCCACGACGACGAGGGCGACGGCGGGCACGGCGAACGTGGGGTTCATCGGGCGACGGCCCCCGAGTCGCCTGGTGCCGGGCCGTGTCGGCGGTTCATCGGTCCTCTACCAGGCGCACCAGGTCGCGTTCGTTGCGTTCGGCGCGGCGGACGTACCAGCGGGCGAGCAGGATCAGCGGGACCTGCAGCCCGAAGCCGAGGACCGCCCACTGGAGGCGGCGGGCGTCGGGCAGCGCCGCGAACAGCAGGGGCAGCGGGCCGACGAGGAGGGCGAGGACGGCGAACGCGGCGAGGGCGGCGCGCAGTTGGGTGCGCATGAGGGAGCGGACGTAGGTGTGGCCGAGGGTGGTCTGCTCGGCTATCTCGGTGCGCGGGCGGTGGTGGTCGAGAGCGCGCCGGCCGCGCCGGTTGCCGCCGCGGGGCGGGCCGGTCACGACGACGCGGCGCTCGGCGGGGTCCTGCGGCACGGCTACGGCCTCCTCATCAGCAGGTCCCGCAGCTCACGGGCGTGACGGCGGCTGACCTGGAGTTCCTCGCCGCCGGCGACGACGCTGACCGTGCCCGCGTCCAGGCGCAGCTCGCCTATGTGGCGCAGGGCGACGAGGTGGCGGCGGTGGATGCGGACGAAGCCGCGGGCGCGCCAGCGTTCCTCCAGGGTGGACAGCGGGATCCGCACGAGGTGGCTGCCGCGGTCGGTGTGCAGCCGGGCGTAGTCGCCGCGGGCCTCGACGTGGGTGATGTCGTCGACGGCGACGAACCGGGTCACGCCGCCGAGTTCGACGGGTATGTGGTCGGGATCGGGTTCGTGGACGGGTATGCGGGGGGCCGAGCCGCGCAGTTCGGCGGCGCGGCGCACCGCTTCGGCGAGGCGTTCCCTGCGGACGGGTTTGAGGACGTAGTCGACGGCCTTGAGGTCGAAGGCCTGGACGGCGAAGTCCTCGTGGGCGGTGACGAACACGACCAGCGGCGGGCGGGCGAACCCGGTGAGGAGCCGGGCCAGGTCGAGGCCGTCGAGGCCGGGCATCTGGATGTCGAGGAAGACGACGTCGACGGCTTCCGGGCCCCCGGGGCCGGACTCCAGCGCGCGGTTGATCCGGCGCAGCGCCTCGGTCGCGTCACCGGCGCCCTCCACGCTGCCGATCCGGGGGTCGGCGTCGAGGAGGTACAGCAGCTCCTCCAGCGAGGGACGTTCGTCGTCGACGGCGAGGACACGCAGCATGGACGTGGAGTCTAGGCGCGATCGCGGGGCCTGGACATGGACCGGACGTCGACGTGCCCACCGGATGCGGTGCCGGGCGGCGGCCGCGGCCGCTCCTGCCGGGGCACTGGGTACAGTCCCCGCATGAACAGCGGACCCGCCCTTTTCGACGAGCTCGACCGGAAGATCCTCACCGCGCTGATGGCGAACGCCCGGACGAGTTTCGCCGAGATCGGGACGGCGATCGGGCTGTCGGCGACGGCGGTCAAGCGGCGGGTGGACCGGCTGCGGGAGTCGGGGGTGATCACGGGGTTCACGGCCACGGTGAAGCCGTCGGCGCTGGGGTGGCGTACGGAGGCGTACGTGGAGGTGTACTGCGAGGGGGCCGCGCCGCCGCGGCGGCTGGCGGAGGTGGTGCGCAACCATCCGGAGATCACCGCGGCGATGACGGTGACGGGCGGCGCGGACGCGTTGCTGCACGTGCGGGCGCGGGACGTGCAGCACTTCGAGGAGGTGCTGGAGCGGATCCGCGTGGAGCCGTTCATCCGCAAGACGATCAGTGTGATGGTGCTGTCGCATCTGCTGCCGGAGAGCCCGGAGGCCGGCGCCACCCATGCCGCCCCGGACGACGCAGCAGAAGTGCGCTGAGCGGCGTCGACACGCAGTGATCGTGCGTTGACACGCAGCACTCGTCGCTTGTCGGGCGTCCCTCTCGGTTCCTACCGTGGTGTCAACCCCACGTCGACACCGGCGACGCCGGCGGCGCGCCGTGGGAGACAGCGAAGCGGAGGGACCCCTCTGTGACCGACACCGTGACCGGCACCCGTACGCCGCGCTCCAGGCGCTTCCTGGTCTGCGAACCCAGACACTTCGCCGTGCGGTACGCCATCAACCCGTGGATGCGTCCCGACACCCCCGTCGACGTCGACCTCGCGCGGGAGCAGTGGCAGTCGCTGATCCGCGCGTACCGCGCCCACGGCCACACCGTGGACTCCGTGGAGCCGGCCCCCGGCCTGCCCGACATGGTCTTCGCGGCGAACTCCGCGGTCGTCGTCGGCGGCCGGGTGTTCGGCTCGCTGTTCCACGCGCCGGAGCGGCGCGGCGAGTCCGCCCACTACGACACCTGGTTCCAGGCGGCGGGCTACGAGGTCCACCGGCCCCGGTCCGTGTGCGAGGGCGAGGGGGACCTGGTGTGGACGGGCCGGTACATGCTGGCCGGCACCGGGTTCCGCACGACCCGGGAGGCGCACCGGGAGGCGCAGGAGTTCTTCGGCCACCCGGTGATCAGCCTGACGCTGGTCGATCCGCACTTCTACCACCTGGACACGGCGTTGTTCGTCCTCGACGACGAGAACGTCTCCTACTATCCGGAAGCGTTCTCGCCGGGCAGCCGGGCGGTGCTGGCGCGGCTGTACCCGGACGCGGTGCTCGCCACCCGTGACGACGCGTTCGCGTTCGGCCTGAACTCCGTGTCCGACGGCCGTCATGTGTTCATCGCCCCACGGGCCGAGGCCCTCGCCGCGCGTCTGGAGGAGCGCGGTTACGTCCCCGTCCCCGTCGACCTGTCCGAGTTCCAGAAGGCCGGCGGTGGCATCAAGTGCTGCACTCAGGAGATCCGTTCATGACCGCTCCCGCCCGTGTGACCGCCCCCGCGCGCACCTCCGCCGAGCTGATCCGGGCCGAGGAGCCCGTCCTCGCGCACAACTACCACCCGCTGCCCGTGGTGGTGGCCCGCGCCGAGGGGGCGTGGGTGGAGGACGTGGAGGGCCGCCGGTATCTCGACATGCTGGCCGGCTACTCGGCGCTGAACTTCGGCCACCGGCACCCGGCGCTGGTGGAGGCGGCGCACCGCCAGCTGGACCGGCTGACGCTGACGTCGCGCGCGTTCCACAACGACCGGCTCGCCGAGTTCGCCGAGCGGCTGGCGGAGCTGACCGGGCTGGACATGGTGCTGCCCATGAACACCGGCGCGGAGGCCGTCGAGAGCGGCGTCAAGGTGGCCCGCAAGTGGGCGTACGACGTGAAGGGCGTGCCGGCCGACCGGGCGACGATCGTGGTCGCCGCGGACAACTTCCACGGCCGTACGACGACGATCGTGAGCTTCTCGACGGACGAGACGGCGCGGTCGGGGTTCGGTCCGTTCACGCCGGGTTTCCGGATCGTGCCGTACAACGACCTCGCGGCGCTGGAGGAGGCGGTCGACGAGACGACGGCGGCGGTGCTGATCGAGCCGATCCAGGGCGAGGCGGGGGTGGTGATCCCCGACGACGGCTATCTGACGGGGGTGCGGGAGCTGACCCGCCGGAAGGGCGCCCTGTTCATCGCGGACGAGATCCAGTCGGGTCTCGGCCGGACGGGGCGGACGCTGGCGGTGGAGCACGAGGGGGTCGTCCCCGACATGGTGCTGCTGGGCAAGGCGCTGGGCGGCGGGATCGTGCCGGTGTCGGCGGTGGTGGCGCGGCGGGACGTACTGGGCGTGCTGCGTCCGGGCGAGCACGGGTCGACGTTCGGCGGCAACCCGCTGGCGGCGGCCGTGGGCACGGCGGTGGTGGAGCTGCTGGAGACGGAGGTGTTCCAGCGACGGGCGGCGGAGCTGGGGACGGTCCTGCGGGAGGGCCTGGCCGCTCTGGTCGGCCGGGGCGTCGTCGGTTTCCGCGCGCGCGGGCTGTGGGCGGGGGTCGACGTGGACCCGGCGGTGGGGACGGGACGGGAGATCGGGGAGCGGCTGCTGCGGGAGGGCGTCCTGGTGAAGGACACCCACGGTTCCACGATCCGGCTGGCCCCGCCCCTGACGATCACCGAGGAGGAGCTGACGGCGGCGCTGGGGGCGCTGGCCAGGGTGCTCGCATAAGGGACCCCCTACCGGAAGGGGACCTTCCGCTTCTCTCACCCGGCGTGCGGCGCCGGTGAGGAGGGTGAAGACGGGGGCCGGAGATGGTAGACCACTCTCAGCGACAGAGAGGTCAGCCGTGGGCTCACACGACGAGGACGGCGTCGCCCGTCGGGGATTCGACGTGGCGGACGCCGCGCCGCTGCTGCTCGACGCGCGGGGCGTGGTGACCAGTTGGACCAGGGACGCCGAGCGCCTGCTGGGGTACGCGGGCGACGAGGCGGTGGGCAAGGACCTGGCCGGGCTGCTGACCGTCGGGGACGCCGGGCGGGTGCCGGAGGTCCTGGAGCGGTGCCGGCGGGACGGCGGGTGGGCGGGGCTGCTGTCCGCCCGCCGCAAGGACCAGGAGCCGCTGCCGGTGATGGCGCGGATCACCTCGGCCGACGAGCCCGGCGGCCCGGCCCGCTGGCTGGCGCTGCTCAACGAGATCGGGGGCGCGCCCGGCTGGAGCATGAGCCGCCCGGTGCTGGAGCAGATGGTGGACGGGGCTCCGGTGGGCATCGCGGTCGTCGACACCGATCTGCGGTTCGTGTGGTCGAACGCGGCGCTCAGCCGGTTCGGCGGCGGGCCGCCCGAGCGCCGGCTCGGGCTGCGGCTGGCCGACGTGCAGCCCGGCTTCGACGCCCGGGCGGTCGAGGCGCAGATGCGGCACGTCCTCGACACCGGTGAGCCGGTCCTCGGGTACGAGCACGTGGGACGGCTGTGCGCCGCCCCGCACCGGGAGACGGCGCACATGCTGTCGTTCACCCGGCTCGACGACGAGCACGGCCGTCCGATGGGCGTCTACTACACGGTCGTGGACATCACCGACCGCCATCGCGCCCGGCAGCGTCTGGCGCTGCTGGACCGGGCCGGCCGGCACATCGGCCGCGGTCTGGACATCGCACGGACGGCGCAGGAGCTGGCCGAGGTGGCGGTGCCGGGGTTCGCGGACGCCGTCGCCGTGGATCTCCTGGAGGCGGTGTTCCGGGGCGCGGAGCCGGGTGCGCGGCAGGTGGCGAGGCCCGGCGGGTCCGTGGCCCTGCGGCGGGCCGGACGGCGGCCGGGCGGCGCGCCCGGCGAGCGGGAGGGCGCGGAGGAGGCAGCCGGGGACGTGGTCGTCGTCTACCGCGGGGACTCGCCGCCCGTGCGCGCTCTGGCCTCGGGGCAGCCGTGGAGCGTCGGGCGGTTCACGGACGAGGACGACGCGTGGGGTCCGGCGCTCCCGAAGGTGGGCGGCGACGGGGGACCGCCCAGCGTGCTCGTCGTACCGGTGCGGGCGCGCGGCACCACGCTCGGCGTGACCACGTTCCTGCGCCGCGGCGCGCAGGAACCTTTCAGCAAGGACGACGTCGCGCTCGCGGAGGACCTGGTGTCACGGGCGGCGGTCTGCGTGGACAACGCCCGCCGCTACAGCCGTGAGCGGGACGCGGCGCTGGCGCTCCAGCGCAGTCTCCTCCCCCGCCGGCTGCCCGGGCAGGACGCGGTGGAGGCGGCCGCCTGCTACCGGCCGGCCGACGAGCTGACCGGCCTGGGCGGCGACTGGTACGACCTGATCCCGCTGTCGGGGGCGCGTGTGGCCCTCGTCGTGGGCGAGGCGCCGGGGCACGGCATCGACGCCGCCGCGGCGATGGGCCGGCTGCGCACCGCCGTGCGGACGCTGGCCGCCCTGGACCTGCCGCCCGAGGAGGTCCTGGCCCGGCTGGACGACCTGGTGGGCAGCCGGGCGCACGAGGACGACGGCGACGCGGACGCCGACGACGGGGGCGGCGGGCAGACGGTGGGAGCGGGGTGTCTCTTCGTCGTCTACGACCCCGTGGACGGGCGGTGCGCCATGGCCGCCGCCGGGCACCCCGCGCCGGCCCTGGTGGGGGCCGACGGGAGCGTCACCTTCGTCGACCTTCCGCAGGGGCCGCCGCTCGGCGTGGGCGGCCCGCCGTTCGAGGCGGCGGCGCTGGTGCTGCCGGAGGGCACCACGCTGGCGCTGCACACGGACGGACTGATGGCCCGGGGCGGCGAGCGGTGGGCGCTCGACACGGACCGGACCAGGCTGCGGCAGGCCTTGGGAGCGCGGACGGCGTCCCTCGACCTGAGCTGCCGGAGCGTGATCGACGCGCTCGTCCCGGCCCGCCCGCACGACGACGTGGCCCTGCTGATGGCCCGTACCCGGCGGTTGCCGGCCGACCGGGTCGCGGTCTGGGAGCTGCCCGCCGACCCGGCGGCCGTCGCCGACGCCCGCAAGGCGGCGACGCGCCGGCTGGCCGACTGGGAGCTGGAGGAGCTGTCGTTCACGACCGAACTGGTCGTCAGCGAGCTGGTCACCAACGCCATCCGGTACGCCGTCGGCCCGATCCGGCTGCGGCTGATCCGCGGGCGTGCGCTGGTGTGCGAGGTCCACGACGGCGGCGCCACCGCGCCCCGTCTGCGCCATCCGCGCACGACGGACGAGGGCGGCCGGGGGCTGCTGCTGGTCTCTCAGCTCACCCGGCGCTGGGGCACCCGCTTCACCCCCGAGGGGAAGATCATCTGGGCGGAGCAGTCCCTGACCTCGCCCGACGCGTGACCTGACGCCGTCCCGGTCCTTTTCCGCCTGCGAACCCGTGCCGCACCCCCATGAGAAAATGACGCAAAACCGGCAGATGGGGCACGGGTGATGAGTGACACGGAGATCGACTACGCGGCGGTGTTCCAGGCCCTGCCCGGGATGGTCGCCCTGCTGACCCCGCAACTGGTGTACGCCGACGCCAACGAGGAGTTCCTGCGGGTGGCGGGGCGCCGGCGCGAGCAGGTGATCGGCCGCCATGTCTTCGAGGTCTTCCCGGAGAACCCCAACGACCCCGCCGCGAGCGGCATGCGCAACCTGGAGGCCTCGCTGCACCGCGTGCTGGCCACCGGCGAACGCGACGCCATGGCCCTCCAGCGCTACGACGTCGAGTCCCACGAGCGGCCCGGGGAGTGGGAGGAGCGCTATTGGAGCCCCGTCAACGCGCCGGTGCTCGGGCCCGACGGGTCCGTGGCGCTGGTCGTGCACCGCGTGGAGGAGGTGACGGAGCTGATCCGCGCCCGCGGCGGCCGCGGGGCCGGGGGCGAGGCCCCGACCCGGTCCCGGGTGCTGGAGGCCGAGCTGTACACCAGGGCCCGCGAGCTCCAGGAGCTCAACGAGCGCCTGCGGCTGGCCCACGCCCGCGAGCGCGAGGTGGCCCTCGCCCTCCAGGAGGCGATGCTGCCCGCGCACACCCAGGTACGGCACATCGGAGCCGCCGTGCGCTACCGGCCCGCGGTCGGCGCGCTCAACGTCTGCGGGGACTGGTACGACCTGGTGGACCTGGTCGGCGGACGCCGCGTCGGCGTGTCCGTGGGGGACGTCGTGGGGCACGGCCTGGAGGCCGCCGGGGTGATGGGCCAACTGCGCAGCGCGCTGAGCGCCACCTCCCGGGTCGCCGTGGGACCCGCCCAGGCGCTGGACGTCCTCGGCCGGTACGCCCATGTCGTGGACGGCGCCGAGTCGGCCACCGCGGTCACCACGTTCATCGACTTCGACCACCACACCATCGCCTACAGCAGCGCCGGCCATCCCCCTCCGGTGCTCGTGCACGCCGACGGCCGGGTGGAGTTCCTCGACCGGGCCACCGACCCCCCGCTGGACGCCCGCCCCGACCCGGTCCCCCGCCCGCAGGCGACCACGTCCTTCGACCCGGGCGCGACCCTCGCGCTGTACACCGACGGCCTGGTGGAGCGCCGCCACGAGGATCTGGACACCGGCCTGACCCGCCTCGCCGACTCCCTCGCCCGCCACCGAGCCGACGACCCGGAGACCCTCGCCGACGCGGTACTCCTGGAACTCCTCCCCCACGGAGGCGCAACGGACGACACGGCGCTGGTGATCGTGCGGTTGTGAGTCCTAACCCCGGTTGACGCCGGGCAGCTCGACGCCGTAGAAGTCCAGCATCGTGAGCGTGCGCGCCCGCGTCCGCTCCTTCATGTACGGCCAGGCGGCCTCCACCAGGCCATCGGCGTTCAGGAGTTGTCCGAGCACCTCGAAGTACACCGCTCCTCGGACGTGTTCAGTGGAGTGGCCCATGGTCCGCTCCACGAATCCCCAGCAGCGCTCAAGCAGTTCCGTGTCCGGGTGGTCGCTCCCCAGCTGCGGCAACAGGATCGGCGCCGTGAGGCACTCGGCCAGCACCGAGTACAGATCCACGGCCGCCTGTTCGGTCGGAACGGCCGCTTCCGCGGGGATCTCGTACTTCTCCGCGATGAACTCCGCCGTTTCGGGCACGGTGCGCAGCAGGAGCGCCGGAATGTCGTCCACGGGGATCTCGCTCATGTCCTTTTCCATGTCGATGTCTCGTCGTCACCGCACACGCGTGCTCCCCGGCGGGGAGAAGCTTCGCGCGCGGCGGTCCGGTGGTCGCCGGGTTCCTCAAGCGGTCTCTCGTGGCGTCCCCGGGGTTGCTGGGGGGTGGGCGGGAGCAGGAACCTGGTCAGGTGGCCGTTCGTCGATCCGCCGGAGTGAGGAGCAACCTTGTTCTATTACGTGCTCAAGTACGTCCTGCTGGGGCCCCTGCTGAGACTGGTCTTCCGGCCGCGGATCGAAGGCCTCGAGCACGTGCCGGACTCCGGAGCGGCCATCGTCGCCGGCAATCACCTCTCGTTCTCCGACCACTTCCTCATGCCGGCGATCCTCAAGCGGCGCATCACGTTCCTCGCCAAGGCCGAGTACTTCACCGGCCCCGGGATCAAGGGGCGGCTCACCGCGGCCTTCTTCCGCAGCGCGGGGCAGATCCCCGTCGACCGCTCCGGCAAGGAGGCCGGGCAGGCGGCGATCCGTGAGGGGCTGGGGGTGCTGAGCAAGGGCGAGCTGCTGGGCATCTATCCCGAGGGCACCCGCTCCCACGACGGCCGCCTCTACAAGGGCAAGGTCGGCGTGGCGGTGATGGCCCTGAAGGCGGGGGTGCCGGTCGTGCCGTGCGCGATGATCGGCACCTTCGAGGCGCAGCCGCCCGGCAAGGTGATCCCCAACGTCCACCCGGTGGCCATCCGCTTCGGCGAGCCCCTCGACTTCTCCCGCTACGCCGGGATGGAGAACGAGAAGGCCGTCCTGCGCGCCATCACCGACGAGATCATGTACGCGATCCTGACGCTGTCCGGGCAGGAGTACGTCGACCAGTACGCCGCCGTGGTCAAGGCGGAGGAGGCCGCGGCCAAGGAGAAGGCGCGCAAGTTCCCGCGCCTGCCGCTCCGCTGACGCGTCGTGAGGGACGGAAGAGGGGCGGCCCGGATCACTCCGGGCCGCCCCTCTTCCGTGTCCGCAAGCGGCGCTTACGGCTTGGGCGTGGCGTGCGGGGCGCAGGTCACGTCCGCACCGTCCAGCTCGCCCGTGAGGAGGTAGGCGTCCACCCGGGTGTTGATGCACGAGTTGACCAGGCTGGTCACCCCGTGGGAGCCGGCGTTCTTCTCGGTGATCAGGCGCGAGCCCTCGAAGCGCTTGTGCAGTTCGACGGCGCCGCCGTAGGGAGTGGCCGCGTCCCGCTCCGACTGCACGATGAGCACCGGCGGCAGGTCCTTGTGGCTCTTGACGTTCACCGGGGTCTGCTGCTTCGCCGGCCAGAAGGCGCACGGCAGGTTCATCCAGGCGTTGGCCCACGTCATGAACGGGTGGTCCTTGTGCAGCCGGGTGTTGTCCCGGTTCCAGGTCCGCCAGTTCGTCGGCCACTTGGCGTCGGCGCACTCGACGGCCGTGTAGACGGCGTTGCCGTTCTCGGAGGTGATGTTGCCGGCGGTGTTCGTGAGGTCGGGGGCCGCCGCGTCGACGAGGGCCTTGGTGTCACCGGCGACGTACTTGCTGAAGACGGTGGCGACCGGGATCCACGAGGAGTCGTAGTACGGGGCGCTCTGGAAGTAGGAGATCAGCTCGGCCGGGCCGACGACCCCGCCGATGGGGCTCTTCTTGGCGGCGGCGCGCAGGGAGAGCCACTTGGCCTGGACGGCGTCACGGGTGGCGCCGAGGTGGAAGGTCGCGTCGTTGGCGGCGACCCAGTCCTGCCAGTCCTTCCAGCGGCCCTCGAAGGCGACGTCCTGGTCGAGGTTGGCCTGGTACCAGACCTTCTCCTTGGACGGGTCGACGACGCTGTCGACGATCATCCGGCGCACGTGGCCCGGGAACAGCGTGCCGTAGACGGCCCCGAGGTAGGTGCCGTAGGAGACGCCGAGGAAGTTGAGCTTCTTCTCACCGAGGGCGGCGCGGATGACGTCCATGTCGCGCACGGTGTTCGGCGTGGTCATGTGGGGCAGCATCTCGCCGCTGCGCTCGGCGCAGCCCTCGGCGTACTCGCGGGCGAGCTTGATGTGGGCGAGCTTGTCGGCCTCGCTGTCGGGGACCGGGTCGCCCTTGGGCGCCCTGACGAACTCCGTCGGGTCGGCGCACGAGATGGGCGCGGACTTGCCGACGCCGCGCGGGTCGAAGCCGACGAAGTCGTAGGCCTTGGCGACGTTGGCCCACACGGGCGCCTTGGTGGTGACCCGGCGCGGGAAGCGCAGGCCGGAACCGCCGGGGCCGCCCGGGTTGTAGACGAGGGCGCCCTGGCGCTCCTCCTTCGTCCCGGTGTTGCCGATGCGGTCGACGGCCAGCTTGATCTGCTTGCCGTCGGGCTTGGCGTAGTCGAGCGGGACGGTGACCCAGCCGCACTGGATCGGCTTCTCCAGGCCCCAGTCGGCGGGGCAGTCCCGCCAGTCGACGCCGGCCGCGGCGGCGCGCTCCGCGGCGATGGCGGCGCCGCGCATCTCCCGGTCCTGACCGGTCTGACCGGTCTGACCGGTCTGCGCGCTCTGCCCGCTCACCGCGCCGGCCGCGCTCGCGGTGGGCGCTGCGACCGCGCCGGCGATCAGCGTGGCGGCGACGAGCGCGCCGGCCGAACCGAGTGCCGCGGTCCGCCTGTTCGGTCGTATGTCCCTCAAGTGGGAATCTCCCGTGTCTGGTTGTGACAGTCACCGGGGATCCTCGCGGCTGTGAGGCCGCTGGGAACAGGTGTCGCCGACGTTCTTTGCCAATCCGATAACCGGAGAAACGCGCCCGCTGAACGGATGAACACCCGGATCAGACAGCCTGGTTGAGGGCTTCGTCCAGCAGCCGCCGCAGGCGCAGGCCGTCCGGGGCGACGGCGGTCACCAGCGCGGCCGGCCCGGCGAGCGGCATGAGCGCGGCGCCGTCCCCGAGGCTCCGCGCCTGCACCGGCCGATCCGCGAACTCCGGGCGCACCAGCACGATCTGCCCGACCGCGCGGTTGCCCCCGAGCACCGCGGGCCCGTCCCAGCCGCCGGGCGCCCCCGGCCCGCAGGCCAACTCCTGGTCGAGCACGGCCCGACCGCCGACCCGCAGGACGAGACGGCTGGTGAGCCGCCCCGGTTCCTCCCCCGCCCGCCCGAGCACCTGCTCCTCACGCAGCACCAGCCGCGCCCCGGGCGCGAGGTCGGCGCGGGTGACGACATGAAGGTCGCTGCCCCGCGCGGAGATCAACGGCTCTGGCAGCCAGTGCAGTTCGCCCCCGTCGGCGACGTCGAGCCGTACGTCGTAGCGGGCCTCGTCCTTGGCCTGGCCCGGCAGCGCGATCGTGGCGGCGGCGGAGCCGACGCGCAGCCGGGCGCCGCTGTCGACGACGGTCTCCACCGCGAAGCGGTCACCACCGAGGGGCCCGCTCATCGCCCCGACCAGCACGACACGGGCCTCACCGCCCGGGTCCGCGCGGGTGCGCCGCAACGCGAGCGGACCGTCGCTCTCCAGGACGGGCAGCGAAGTCCCCCCGCGCCCGTCCGCCACCGCCCGGATCCGCGCGGTGGCACGTACACCGCTCATGTCACGCCGTCCACACGGCGAGCCGCGCCCGCACCCACGCGGCCACGTCGGCCACCCCGGTCTCGCTCCGCAACGACTGGAAGACGACGGGCAGTTCGGCGCGCTGCGCCTTGGCGTCGGCGGCCATCCGGGCGAGGTCGGAGCCGACGTACGGCGCGAGGTCGGTCTTGTTGACGACGAGCAGGTCGGCGGTGGTCACGCCCGGGCCGCCCTTGCGGGGGATGTCGTCCCCGCCGGCGACGTCGATGACGAAGATCTGCGCGTCCACCAGCCCCTTGGAGAAGGTGGCGGTGAGATTGTCCCCGCCGGACTCCACGAGCACGAGGTCGAGCGGCCCGACCGCGTCCTCCAGGTCCTCCACCGCTTCGAGGTTGGCGGAGATGTCGTCCCGGATCGCGGTGTGCGGGCAGGCTCCCGTCTCGACGGCCGTGATCCGCTCGGGCGGCAGCACGGCCTCCCGCAGCAGGAACTCGGCGTCCTCACGGGTGTAGATGTCGTTGGTGACGACGGCGAGCGCCAACTCGTCCCGCAGCGCCCGGCAGAGCGCGGCGACGGTGGCGGTCTTCCCCGACCCGACGGGCCCCCCGAGCCCGATCCGCAGAGCCCTGCGCCCCCCGTCGGCCCGCCGGGCGTCGGCACTGACGGCGGCAGGACCGTGATGAGAATGATCAAGATGCATGTACGACTCCTCCAAGGCGAGTTTTTTAGCCGGTCCGGCGATTGAGGACGAGGCCCGTCCAGGGCCGAAGCGGGGGGTTTGGGGGGCGCCAGCCCCCCGAAGGACGGGACGGGTAGGGGCGGCGGGGGCGAACCCCCTCTACGAGGCGAACAACCGCACAGACCACTCCGCATGCACCTCCGCCCCGATCTCCGACAACGGCGCGGAAGCGGAAGGAAGCACCCCCACCCCCTCCCCCAGAACGGCCACCCCCGCGGACACGGCCAGATCCACCACCCGATCGAGCGACGGCGCCAGCCGCGCCAGCACCCCGGTCGCCTCGAACGGATCCAGGCTCAGCAGCCGCACCACAGCCGACGCCGGCCCGCTCACACTCTCGTACACCGCGCAGTACGCGGCGTCCTCGGGCCCCAGCCCCGCCGAGCGGGCCGCAAGCCCGAGCACCACCGCCTGGTGCGCTCCCTTGGGGAACTGACGCGCCACGGCGTCGAGTTCGGCGCCGGGCCAAGCCGCGCGAGCGGCCCGCATCAACTGGCGGCCCAGTTTCCGGGCGACCAGCCGCAGCGCCGGCGACGGCGTCCGCGCGTCCGCGGCGGCGTCCAGCTCCGCCGGGTCCGCCCCGGCCGCGGCCGCCGCGGCGAGCGCCGCCGACACCAGGCCCGCCGTGTGCAACCGCCCCCGGCAGAAGGCCTCCAGAGACGCCGCGTCGGTGATCCGCCCCGCCTTCACGGCCTCCTCCGCCCCGCCGGAGTGGGCGTGCCCGCCGGCGGGGAAGCGGCCGTCGGCGAGGACCAGAAGCGCTGCCCGTGTCATGTCGTCACACCGTCAGAAGAGGAAGTAGCGCTGGGCCATGGGCAGTTCGGCCGCCGGTGTCGCCTCGACCAGTTCGCCGTCGACGCGCACGGCGAAACTGTCGGGGTCCACCTCCACCCGCGGCCGGGCGTCGTTCTCCCGCATGTCCGCCTTGGTGACGCCGCGCGTCGAGTCGATGGCGACGAACCTCTTGCCGAGCTGGAGCCGCTCCGGCAGCCCGTCCTCGATCGCGAGCGGCGCCACGAAGTTGACCGAGTTGGCCGCCGGGGCCCGCCCCGTCGCCCCGTACATCGGCCGGGGCAGGATCGGCTGCGGGGTCGGAATGGAGGCGTTGGCGTCGCCCATCTGCGCGTACGCGATCTGCCCGCCCTTGATGACGAGGTGCGGCTTGACGCCGAAGAACGCGGGCTCCCACAGCACGAGGTCGGCGAGTTTGCCGGTCTCCACCGACCCGATCTCCCGAGCGAGCCCCTGGGCGAGCGCCGGGTTGATCGTGTACTTGGCGACATAGCGCCGTACCCGCCGGTTGTCGGCGCGCCCGTCGCCGGGCAGCGCGCCCCGCCGCCGCTTCATCACGTGCGCCGTCTGCCAGGTCCGCATGACGACCTCGCCGACCCGTCCCATGGCCTGGGAGTCGGAGGAGATGATCGAGATGGCGCCGAGGTCGTGCAGGACGTCCTCGGCCCCGATCGTCGAGGGGCGGATACGGGACTCGGCGAAGGCGAGGTCCTCGGGCACCGCCGGGTTGAGGTGGTGGCACACCATCAGCATGTCGAGGTGTTCCTCGGCGGTGTTCACCGTGAACGGCCGTGTCGGGTTGGTCGAACTGGGCAGCACGTGCGATTCGGAGACGACGGTCATGATGTCCGGCGCGTGCCCGCCGCCCGCGCCCTCGGTGTGGTAGGCGTGGATGCCGCGTCCGGCGATCGCGGCGAGCGTGTCGCCCACGAAACCGGCCTCGTTGAGGGTGTCCGTGTGGATGGCGACCTGGATGCCGGTCCGCTCGGCGACGGTCAGCGAGGCGTCGATGACGGCCGGCGTGGACCCCCAGTCCTCGTGCAGCTTCAGGCCCAGCGCCCCTCCCCGGATCTGGGACAGCATCGCCTCGTGCGAGACGGTGTTGCCCTTGCCGAGGAAGCCGATGTTCAGCGGGTACTGTTCCATCGCCTCCAGCATGCGGGCCAGATGCCAGGGGCCCGGCGTCACGGTCGTCGCCTTGGAGCCCTCCGCCGGTCCGGTGCCGCCGCCGACCAGCGTGGTGACGCCCGAGGCCAGGGCCTCGTCGGCGATCTGCGGGCAGATGAAGTGGACGTGCGCGTCGATCGCGCCGGCGGTGAGGATGCGGCCGTTGCCGGCGATGACCTCGGTCTCGGGGCCGATGACCAGGTCGGGGTGCACGCCGTCCATGGTGTCGGGGTTGCCGGCCTTGCCGATGCCGGTGATCCGCCCGTCGCGGATGCCGACGTCGGCCTTGACGATCCCCCAGTGGTCGATGACGACGGCGCCGGTGACGACGGTGTCGGGCGTGCCCTCCGCCCGGGTGGCCCGGGACTGGCCCATGGACTCGCGGATGACCTTGCCGCCGCCGAACACCGCCTCGTCGCCGGCGAGTCCGGGCCCGCCGCAGCGGTCCTCCTCGATCTCGACGAGCAGATCGGTGTCGGCGAGCCGGATGCGGTCCCCGGTGGTCGGGCCGAACAGGTCGGCGTAGGCGGGGCGTGAGATCTCAGGCATCGAGGGGGCCTCCGGTCTCACCGCGCAGACCGGGCACCACTCGGGCGCCGGTGAGCGGTACCAGGGTCACGTCGACGGGCAGGCCGGGCTCGAAGCGCACCGCGGTCCCGGCGGCGACGTTCAGCCGCTTGCCCCGGGCGGCGGTCCGGTCGAACTCCAGGCCGGGGTTGGCTTCGGCGAAGTGGTAGTGGGAGCCCACCTGCACAGGCCGGTCGGCGGTGTTGAGCACGGTGAGCCGGGTGACCTCGCGGCCCTCGTTGTACACGATCGGGTCCTCGTCGAAGAGGATCTCGCCGGGAATCATCGGGTCCCCCTCAGACGATCGGGTCGTGGACGGTGACGAGTTTGGTGCCGTCCGGGAAGGTCGCCTCCACCTGGACGTCGTGGATCATCTCGGGCACGCCGTCCATGACGTCGCCGCGGGTGAGGATCTTGCGGCCGGAGGCCATCAGCTCGGCGACCGTGCGGCCGTCCCGCGCGCCTTCGAGGATGTGGGAGGTGATGAGGGCCACCGCCTCGGGATGGTTGAGCCTGAGCCCGCGGGCCCGGCGCTTCTCGGCGACGTCGGCCGCCACGTGGATCAGCAGCCTCTCCTGCTCGTGCGGGGTCAGTCGCACCTTCCCACCTCACATCCTCGCTCCGGACCGTGCGGGGCCCGGCTGCCGCGGCCACGGGCGACGCGCCTGGTGGCGTGGAGGGGCAGGCTAGTTGGACCGCGTTTCGCGGACGTTAACCATGCTGTGATCATCCGGCGCACGGCCCCGGGTGCGGCGTCCGGCGCGCCCGCGGCGGGGTGCGGCGTCCGGCGGAACGCCCGTGCGACCTCCGGCCCGCGGCCGGGTGCGGCGTCCGGCGGAACGCCCGTGCGACCTCCGGCCCGCGGCCGGGTACGGCGTCCGGCGCAACGCTCCGCGCAGGGCCGGGCCATGGCTCAGGAAGCGCCCGGCCGCCGGTGTTCCGCGGCGATGCCGAACCGCCGCTGTTCGCCGGGAGCGGACGGCGCCGGGTCGCGGACGGTGGAGACCGAGCTGATCACCTGCTCCTCGGCCGGCGCGTCGAGCGCGTCCAGCCGCTCCAGATCGGCGGCGGAGACCAGGGCGACCAGCGGCTTCCCGTGCCGCGTCACGACGACACGCTCACCGCCGTACACCACCCGGTTGATCAGGTCGGCGAGTTCGGCCCGGGCTTGTGTCACCGGAATCTCGTAGGCCATGACCCCATTCTAACGTCACGTACATGCTGTACGTTCTGTACAGAACAGAAGGAGGGGCCCATGACCCGACCGCTCGCCCGCCATGTCCTGCCCGAGTTCACCGAACGCACCGGCACGGGGTTCAGGACCCTGGATCCGTACTCGAAGCTCCTGGAGGGGCGGATCGTCCTGCTGGGGACGCCGGTCGACGACACCGCGGCGAACGACGTGACGGCCCAGCTCATGTACCTGGAGCACCAGGACCCGGACCGTGACGTCTCGCTGTACCTCAACTCCACCGGCGGTTCGTTCAGCGCGATGACGGCCCTCTACGACACGCTCCGGTACGTCGGCTGCGACGTGGCGACCACCTGCCTCGGCCAGGTCGGCGCCCTCGCGGCCGTGCTCCTGGCGGCGGGCGCGCCCGGCAAGCGGTACCTGCTGCCGGGCGCCAGGGTCGTGCTCGGCCAGCCGGCGCTGCCGGAGCCGGTGCGGGGGCAGCCCAGCGACCTGGCGATCCAGGCCGAGGAGCTGGTCCGCACCCGCACCCTGATGGAGGAGCTGCTCGCACGGCACACCGGGCGCAGCCCCCGGCAGGTGGCCGCGGACCTCGAACGGGACCAGGTCCTGGACGCGCGGGAGGCCGTGGCGTACGGACTGGCGGACGGGATCGTGCCGGCCCGCCGGACCGGCCCGGACGCGAGGTGAGCCCGCCGATGCTGCCCGAGCTGCCGCCGCTGCCCGCGCTGACCCGCGCGGAGGCCGAGCTGATCGACGGTTACCTGGAGGCGGTCGACCTGCTCGGCCGCATCAACCCCGCCCGCCACGGGGACACCTACCGTGGGCTGCGCGCGGCCCAGGCGCTCGTGGGCCGGGCGGTGGCGCTGCGGGACGCCCTGACGCTGATGCACCAGCGGGGCGAGCACGAACTGCACGCGCCGACGCTCGCGCGGGCGCTGCGCGTGCTGGACGGGGAGCGCAGGGCGGCGCGCGTCGCGGTGCCGCCGCTCTCGGACGGCTGACGGGGCGCCGGTCGGACCCGGACGAGCGGCCCGGCGCGCCCCGTGTCCGACCGGAAGCCGAAACGGACCAAATGGCGTACGGCTGTTCGGAGGAGTTGTCGCTGCTCCTTATGGGCCCTTGCGGTTGCGCGCCGGGGCCGCCGAGCGGGAGACGCGAAGGGTTCCGGTGCTGGTCGGAGGCTTACGGCGGCCGGACATCTGATCGATCATCAGCTTGTTCACCCGAACAGGTGAGTGGTGAGTAACCCCACAAATACCCGGTTCCGTTGGGATTTTCGGACATCGATAGGCCAAGATCCCTGACTGACGACAAGACCCCGCCACAAGCGGCGGGGCGATCCGCGCGGACGCCGAGTCCTGCCGCCGCTCGGATGACAGGTCGACAGAAGTGCATCGGCAGGAGTGGAGGACCCAAGCACGACGGGTCGCCGGCACGGTCGTCTCCGCACTGGAGGCGCCGGGTCGAGCAGCCCTTGGGGTGAAGCCGCGCGAGCGGCCGGGCAACTTTGTCAGCCCGAATCCGACAGGTCATCCTTCACAGGCGGCTGACGAAGGGTTGCGCATGACTGCGCTCAATCGTGTCCCGTCGCTCATGGCCCGGGCCGGTACGGCCTCGGCGTTCGCCATCGCCGCCGTCGGCGGCTCGATCATGGTTCCGGGCGTCGCCGCCGACGCCGCGGCCGCCACCCCGGCGACGAAGGCACTCCAGGTCGCGGCCTCGAAGAAGGGATCACCGTACAAGTACGGCGCCACCGGCCCGAACAGGTTCGACTGCTCCGGGCTGACGATGTACTCGTACAAGAAGGCGGGCAAGACGCTGCCCCGTACGGCGGCCCAGCAGTACAACAAGACGCGCCACATCGGGGCGTCCGGCCGCAAGGCCGGAGACCTGGTGTTCTTCCACTCGGGGTCGAACGTCTACCACGTCGGGATCTACGCCGGTAACGGCAAGATCTGGCACTCGCCGAAGACGGGCGACGTGGTGCGGCTCCAGAAGATCTGGACCAAGAGCGTCTGGTACGGCCGGGTCAAGTAGTCCCGCTCCACGGCCTCCGCCGGCCGCCAGGGCCTGTCCGGCGCGTCATGCCGCGGGCGCGGGGCTCGGCGGGACCGGTTCCGCCGGGAGGGCCCACGGAAGCTCGATCGACACCGTCTTGCCGCCCTCCCGGGTGGGGCGGACGCGGAGTCTGCCGCCGTGCTCCGCGGTGAGACAGCGGATGATCACCATGCCCCGGCCGTTGTCCTGCTGGACAGCGGCCGGCAGGCGTCTGGGGAAGCGGGGGTGGCTGTCGGTGACGCCGATGCGCAGGCGCTCGTCCCGGTCGAGCACGAGGTCCACCGTGAACGTGGGCGACAGCCCGAAGGTGTGCTGAACGGCGTTGGTGGCCAGTTCGGAGACGACGATGCGGATGGTGTCGGACACGTCCGCGTCCGCCGGCAGTCCCCACTCCCGCAGGGTGTCGAGTGCGAAGGCGCGGGCCGTGGAAACCGAAGCGGGATCGCTCGGCAGAGTGAGGGAGGCTTCCAGATGGTCTGCCATGGCGACGTCGTCCCTTTCCCACGGGACCGGAGTCCGACACGGTGCGGATGGTTCGAGTACGGTCCCGGACTGGTGCTTGGCCGCCAGAGTGCCATCACCGCGTCGCGCCCGGGTGGCGATCCACCAAGAAGTGCATATATCTGTCGCCCGATGCGGTGAACTCTGCTACGGCAGAGCGTATTTGCACGGCCCCCCAGGAGTGAGGAGCGGTCCATGCAGCACGGTCCCGCGGTGCGCCGCCGGAAACTGGGCGCGGAACTGCGGGCGTTGCGCACCGGGGCCGGCCTCACGAGCGGCGAGGCCGCGCGGCTCGTGGGCTGGCACCAGTCGAAGGTGAGCCGGATCGAGACCGGCTCCAGCGGTGCGAAACCGGCCGATGTGCGCTCACTCCTCGACGCCTACGGCGTGGGCGACCCCCAACTGCGCGAGGTGATGCTCGCGTTGGCCGGCCTGGACGACGGCGCCGGAAGGGACCACTGGTGGCACGCCTACCGGGGTGTCCTGCCGCCCACCTACCGGGACTTCATCAGCCTTGAGTCCCAGGCCCGCGCGATGCGCACACTGGAGACGACCGTGGTCCCGGGCCTGCTCCAGACGGCGGAGTACGCCCGCGCGGTGACCCGGGCCGCCGTGGGCGGAGTCTCGGAGGAGCGGCTGGACACGCTGGTGGAGGTGCGGCTGACCCGGCAGGAGGTGCTGCGGGCCCGTCCGCCGCTGGAGCTGGACGCGGTGCTGGACGAGGCGGTGCTGCGCCGGGAGGTGGGCGGTCCGGAGGTCATGGCGCGGCAGCTGGAGCGCCTGATGGAGGCAGCGCGGCTTCCCCAAGTGAGGCTGCAGGTACTGCCGTTCACTGCCGGGGCGCATATCGGCGTCACCGGCCCTTTCGTCGTCTTCTCGTTTTCGAGCACTTCTGATCTTGACGTGGTTGTTCTCGACCACTTGACGAGTACTCTCTACCTCGAGCGGAAAGAAGACCTCCGGGTCTACACGGAGGCCTTCAACGCCCTTCAGGCGAACGCGCTTTCGCCCGACGACTCCCTGGAATACATCGCCGCGATAGGTGACGGCGTGTAAGGAGGCACCATGACCGCACTGCCTCGGCACGTAGCTTCCAGCACCGAACTCGCCGACCCCCGCTGCCCGGACGGTCTGCGCTGGCTGCGCAGCAGCCACAGCACGGGGGCCAACAACTGCGTGGAGACGGCCCGCCCCCGCTCGGGACCCTGGTCCGGCCTGCTCGCCGTACGCGACTCCAAGGACCCGGACGGTCCCGCCCTGCTGTTCTCCCCCGAGAGCTGGACGGGCTTCACCGCCGCGTTCCGCTGATTCCTTCCCCTTCTCCCCGGCGCACGGCCGTGTCGCACCCGCTCACGGCCGTGTCCCGTCGATCACCCGTACAGCGCGCTCGATCTGCCGCTCGGTGAGGTCCGCGCGGGCGGTCAGCCTCAGACGTGAGATGCCGTCGGGCACGGAGGGAGGACGGAAGCAGCCCACGGCCAGGCCGGCCGTCCGGCAGTCGGCCGCCCAGCGCAGAGCCAGCTCCGGGGACGGGGCCCGCACGGAGACGACCGCGGCGTCCGGACGCACCGCTTCCAGGCCCGCGGCCGTCAGCCGGGCGTGCAGCTCACCCGCGACCGCACGCGCGCGTGCGGCGCGTTCCGGCTCCCGGCGCAGCAGCCGCAGGGCCGCCAGGGCCGCTCCCGCCGCCGCCGGGGCCAGTCCCGTGTCGAAGATGAACGTCCGGGCCGCATTGACCAGGTGGTCGATCACGCGCGCGGGACCGAGCACCGCCCCGCCCTGACTGCCCAGCGACTTGGACAGCGTCACCGTGACGACCACGTCGTCCGCGCCCGCCAGTCCCGCCGCGTGCGGGGCGCCCCGGCCGCCGTCGCCGAGCACCCCGAGGCCGTGGGCGTCGTCCACGACCAGACCGGCGCCGTGCTCCCGGCACGCGCGCGCGAGGGCGGCCAGCGGGGCCGCGTCGCCGTCGACCGAGAAGACCGTGTCGGAGACGGCCACGGCCGGGCCGTCGTGGGTGCCGAGCGCCTTGCGCACGGCGTCCGGGTCGGCGTGCGCGACGACCTGGGTGACGCCGCGGGCCAGCCGGCAGCCGTCGATGAGCGAGGCGTGGTTGCCCGCGTCGGAGACGATCAGCGAGCCGTGCGGGGCCAGCGCGGTGACCGCGGCCAGGTTGGCGGCGTAGCCGGAGGAGAAGACGAGCGCCGCCTCGGTGCCGCAGAACGCGGCGAGTTCGCGCTCCAGTTCGGTGTGCAGCTCGGTGGTGCCGGTGACGAGCCGGGAGCCGGTGGAGCCGCCGCCCCAGGTCCGGGCGGCACGCGCCGCGCCCTCGGTGACCTCGGGATGGCGGGCCAGCCCCAGGTAGTCGTTGCTCGCGAGGTCGAGCAGCGGGGAGTCGGCCGGCCGGGGGCGCAGGGTGCGTACGAGTCCGGCGCGGCGGCGCGACTCCGACTGCTCGTCGATCCAGCCGAACGCCATGGGTCCTCCGGGTCTTTTGTAGGTAGCGGACAGACACTAGCGGCCCGGCCGGTCACCCATGGTGTGGCAATACCCACACGTCGAAGCGGGTGTGTTGTCCGGTCCCTACCTTGGCCCGGAGCGGGTCGGTAGGACAGGATCGGCTCTCATGGACCTGCTGAACACGCTGGTGGACAAGGGGCTTCGGCGCGAGCTGCCGACCCGCGAGGAAGCGCTGGCCGTGCTGGCCACCTCCGACGACGACCTGCTCGAAGTGGTGGCCGCGGCCGGCAAGGTGCGCCGGCACTGGTTCGGCCGACGGGTGAAGCTCAACTACCTCGTCAACCTGAAGTCGGGGCTGTGCCCCGAGGACTGCTCCTACTGCTCCCAGCGGCTGGGCTCCACGGCCGGGATCCTCAAGTACACCTGGCTCAAGCCGGACGAGGCTTCCGAGGCGGCCGCCGCGGGGCTGGCCGGCGGCGCCAAGCGGGTGTGCCTGGTGGCCTCCGGGCGCGGCCCGACCGACCGGGACGTGGACCGGGTCTCCAAGACGATCCAGGCGATCAAGGAGCAGAACGAGGACGTCGAGGTGTGCGCCTGTCTCGGGCTGCTCTCCGACGGCCAGGCCGAGCGGCTGCGCGAGGCGGGCGCCGACGCCTACAACCACAACCTCAACACCTCCGAGGCCACGTACGGCGAGATCACGAGCACGCACACCTACGCCGACCGCGTGGACACCGTCCGCAAGGCGCACGCGGCGGGCCTGTCGGCGTGCTCCGGTCTGATCGCCGGGATGGGCGAGAGCGACGAGGATCTCGTCGACGTGGTGTTCTCGCTGCGTGAGCTGGACGCGGACTCGGTGCCGGTCAACTTCCTCATCCCGTTCGAGGGCACCCCGCTGGCCAAGGAGTGGCACCTCACCCCGCAGCGCTGTCTGCGCATCCTGGCGATGGCGCGGTTCGTGTGCCCGGACGTCGAGGTGCGCATCGCGGGTGGCCGGGAGGTCCATCTGCGCACGATGCAGCCGCTCGCGCTGCACGTGGCCAACTCGATCTTCCTGGGCGACTACCTGACCAGCGAGGGCCAGGCGGGCAAGGCCGACCTGGAGATGATCGCGGACGCCGGGTTCGAGGTGGAGGGCGCGGGCGAGGTCACGCTGCCCGAGCACCGGGTGGCGGCCGGCGGGGGCGGCGGCTGCGGCTCGCACGCCGACGCCGGGGCCGGGTGCGGATCCGCGCAGGGCGCGGGCTGCGGTTCCCACACCGGCGGCGGCTGCGGCTCGCACGAGGGCGGCGGGGTGTGCGGCTCGCACACGGCCGCCGAGGAGGGCGCGGGCGTCGCGGGGTCCGCCGGCGCGCCGACGGCCGCCGAGCCCCGTACGGACCTGGTCGCCGTGCGCCGCCGGGGCACCGGGACGGACCTCGCGCCCAATGCCTGAGCTGGGCGTGCCGGAACTGCTGGACCTCGACCGGCGGCATGTGTGGCATCCCTACGGGCCGATGCCCGGCCGGTCCGAACCGCTCGTCGTGGAGTCGGCGAGCGGGGTCCGGCTGCGGCTCGCGGACGGCTCGGGCGAACTGGTCGACGGCATGTCGTCCTGGTGGTCGGCGATCCACGGCTACGGCCACCCGGTGCTCGACGCGGCCGCGCGGGAGCAGTTGGCCCGGATGAGCCACGTCATGTTCGGCGGGCTCACCCACGAGCCCGCCGTACGGCTGGCGAAGCTCCTCGTCGACCTGACGCCCGACGGTCTCGAGCACGTCTTCCTGGCCGACTCGGGATCGGTGTCGGTCGAGGTCGCGGCGAAGATGTGCCTGCAGTACTGGCGCTCGCTCGGCCGCCCCGGCAAGCAGCGGCTGCTGACCTGGCGCGGCGGCTACCACGGCGACACCTGGCAGCCGATGTCGGTGTGCGACCCCGACGGGGGGATGCACGAGCTGTGGACGGGGGTGCTGCCCCGTCAGGTGTTCGTGGACGCGCCGCCCGCGGAGTACGACGAGGCGTACGCGGAGCGGCTGCGCGCCGCGATCGAGCGGCACGCGGACGAGCTGGCCGCGGTGATCGTGGAGCCGGTGGTGCAGGGCGCGGGCGGGATGCGGTTCCACTCCCCCGCGTATCTGCGGGTGCTGCGCGAGGCGTGCGACGCGCACGACGTGCTGCTGGTGTTCGACGAGATCGCGACCGGGTTCGGGCGCACGGGCGCGCTGTTCGCGGCGGAGCACGCGGCGGTGACGCCGGACGTGATGTGCGTGGGCAAGGCGCTGACCGGCGGCTACCTGACGATGGCGGCGACGCTGTGCACGCCCCGGGTGGCCGACGGCATCTCGCGGGGCGAGGTGCCGGTGCTGGCGCACGGGCCGACGTTCATGGGCAACCCGCTGGCCGCGGCCGTCGCCTGCGCCTCGATCGAGCTGCTGCTGGGGCAGGACTGGCTCGCCGAGGTCCGGCGGATCGAGGCGGGGCTGCGCGAGGGGCTGGCGCCGGCCGCCGCGCTGCCCGGTGTGAAGGACGTCCGGGTTCTGGGCGCGATCGGCGTCGTCCAGCTCGACCACGACGTGGACATGAAGGCCGCCACGGACGCGGCCGTGCGCGAGGGCGTGTGGCTGCGGCCGTTCCGCGACCTCGTCTACACGATGCCGCCGTACGTCACCGGTGACGCGGACGTGGCACGGATCGCGCGCGCGGTGTGCGCCGCGGCGCGGGAGGGATGAGCATGCCGATCCTGGTGATCACGGGGACGGGCACGGAGGTCGGCAAGACCGTCACCACGGCCGCCGTGGCCGCGTCCGCCCGGGCGGCGGGCCGGTCGGTGGCCGTCCTGAAGGCCGCGCAGACCGGTGTGGGGCCGCACGAGCGCGGGGACGCCGACGAGGTCGCGCGGCTCGCGGGTCCGGTGACGACGGCTGAACTCGCCCGCTATCCGGACCCGTTGGCGCCGGCGACGGCGGCGCGTCGGGCGGGCCGGCCTGCGGTGCGTCCGCAGGCGATCGCCGAGGCGGCCGGCAAGCTGGCCGCCGAGCACGACCTGGTCCTGGTGGAGGGCGCGGGCGGTCTGCTCGTGCGCTTCGACGAGGCGGGCGCGACGCTGGCCGACGCGGCGGAGCTGCTGCGCGCGCCGGTGCTGGTGGTGGCCTCGCCGGGCCTGGGCACGCTGAACACGACCGAGCTGACCTCCCGTGAACTGCGTTCACGCGGGCTGGAGTTGCTGGGCGTCGTGATCGGCAGTTGGCCCGGCTCCCCCGATCTGGCGATGCGGTGCAACGTCACCGACCTCCCGGACGTCGCCGGCGCGCCGCTGCTGGGCGCGCTGCCCGAGGGCGCCGGCTCGCTCACGCCCGCCGACTTCCGTACGCGGGCCCCAGGTTGGCTGGCGGCGCGGCTGGACGGAACCTGGGAGGCGGAGGCGTTCCGCAACCGGGCGCAAGCCTAGGTACGCGTTCAGGCGCCGCGTTCGTCCTCCAGCAGGCGGACCAGTTCGATGCGGGAGCGGATGCCCAGCCGGGTGAAGACGCCGCGCAGGTGGTGGTCGATGGTGCGGGGGCTGAGCGCGAGGGAGGTGGCGATCTCGCGGTTGGTGGCTCCGTCGGCCGCCATGCGGGCGACCCGGAGTTGCTGGGCGGTCAGCCGGGGCGTCCGGTTCCGCGGCGGGTGCGCGGTGTCGGCGGGGGCGCCGAGGGCGCGCAGTTCGGCGCGGGCCCGTTCGGCGCAGTGCGGGGCGCCGAAGGCCTCGAACGCCTCCCGGGCGCTGTGCAGCCGGTCGCGCGCCTCGGCACGCAGACGCAGGCGGCGCAGCGCGGCGCCGAACAGCAGTTCCGTGCGGGCGCGTTCGAGGGCTCGGGTGCCCCGGTCGTGGAGGTCGAGGGCGGTGCGGTAGTGCTCGACGGCGTCCGCGCCGGGGGTCAGCAGGGCGTGGCACCGGGCGCTGAGGGCGAGGTCGTCGGCGCTGCGGACGGCATGGGCCCAGCGGTCGTAGTCGGCGTGGGCGGAGCGGGCGATCCGGGTGTCCCCGGTGTGGACGGCGGCCTCGACGTAGTGCGGGGTGGCCAGGTGGCGGACGGCTCGGTGTCCGTGGCCGGGTCCGAGGCCGGCGAGGGCGCGCAGCCGTGCGGCGGCGGAGTCGAAGCGGCCGAACCCCAGGTCGAGCAGGGCGAGCGCCCACTGCGCGAGGGCGGCGGGCAGCCCCAGGCCGTGCGCGAGGGCGTACGAGCGGGCGGCGGCGGCCCGGTCCCGGCACACGGCGGCGTCGCCGGTGAGCGCGGCGAACATCGCCAGGGCGGCCTGGAGGTGGCAGGCGCCGTTGTCCTGGCCGGTGGCGTAGGCCTGGCGCAGCGCGTCCAGGGCGGCGGCCTCGGCGGCGCGCAGACGGCCGGTCCACAGATCGGCGTGGGCGCGGAACTCCATGGCCTGGGAGACGAGGGGCGTGAGCCCGCGGGCGCGGGCGGCGCCGGCCGCACGGACGGTGGCGGTGGCGGCGCGCGTGTGGTCGCCGAGCATCAGGGCGGCGATGCCGGCGTGCAGCAGGAGGGTGGGGTCGCCGCCCGGTCCGCACCGCCCGGCGGTGGCCTCCAGCAGGTCCCGGGCGTCGTCGTGGCGTCCGTCGGCGGCGGCGGCGAGTGAGCCGAGGACGCCGGGCGGCTCGATGCCGAGCCGGTGGGCGAGGTGGACGGCCTCGCGGCAGCGGCGCAGGTCGCCGGTGTAGACGACGGCTTCGGTGGCGCGGGCGAGAAGGTGGCGGGCGTGTTCGCCGGCCCGGTCCGAGGGGCCGGCGGCGGCCCGTGCGGCCCCTTCGGTGAGCGCGTCGAAGGCGTCGCCCGCGTGCCCCGTCCGCAGGGCGAGGACGCCGTCGAGGGCGGGGGTGTCGGTGCTGGCGGCGAGGAGGCGGGCGCGGTCGCCGTCGCCGGAGTTCCAGGCGTCGGCGGCGGCCCGGGCGAGCAGCCGGGAGCCGGCCTGGGGGTCGGGGGTGAGATCCGCGACGCGTTCGGTGAGGAGTCCGGACAGGGCGGGTTCACCGGCGGCGCGGGCGCGCGCGGCGGCCGCGGTCAGTTCGGCGGCGAGCCGGGCGCTGGGGCCGAGCGCGGCGGCCGCCCGGTGCCAGGAGCGGCGGGGGGACTCGCCCGCGCCGTGCAGGACGCGGGCGAGCAGTCGGTGGGCGTCGCGCCGGTCGGCCGGCGCGGCGGTCTCGTAGGCGGCGATCCGGGTCCAGGGGTCGGCGAATCCGACGCCGCCGGGGGTGGCGTGGGCGAGTCCGGCGGCCTCCGCGGCCTCCAGCGGACGGGTGTCGAGGCGGGCCGCGGCGACGGCGCGCAGGAAGGCGTGGGTGGCGACGGGGTACTGGTCGGCGGCGGCGAGGAGGAGCAGCAGCCGGGTTCCTTCGGGGAGCGCCCGCACGGCGTGGCGGTACGGGGCGAGCAACTCGGGCAGCAGCACGGCGGGTTCGGGGGGCAGAGGATCGGAGCCGGTCAGCTGACCGTCCGTCAGACGGACGGCGAGGGCGGCGGCGGCGCGCGGGTCACCGTGCACCGAACGCAGGATCCGCACCCGGACCCCTTCGCGGAGAGCGAGGGCCGGGGGCGGTGGTGGCCAAGTGCGGTCAAGACGTGGGGGGTTCACCGGAGTCACCACACACATCACGTTACCGACGGGTTATTTGAACCGTAAAGACCGGCGACTTCACCGATGCGGCGCGCGTAGACCCGGCCGGACACTCCTGGCTACCCCACACGTTCCAGGAGGCACCATGCAGCGCTCCCGGCGTCGCATCGCCACGGCCCTGTCGGCCCTGGCCGCATCGCTCCTCGTGTCACTCTCCCTCACCGCTCCCCCGGCGCACGCGGCGGCCCGCAACCCCGTCGTCTTCGTGCACGGCTTCAACGGTTCCGGCGCCAGCTGGAACGCATGGGCGGCCTCCTTCAAGGCCGACGGTTACACGGCGGCCGAGCTGGACGCCTGGTCGTACACCTGGTCCCAGTCGAACGCCACCACGGCACGGCAGTTGGCCACCGAGGTGCAGAACGTGCTGGCGCGGACCGGCGCGAGCAAGGTCGACCTCGTGGTGCACTCCATGGGCGCGCTCAGCTCCCGCTACTACCTCAAGAACCTCGGCGGCACCGCGTACGTCGACGACTTCGTGTCCCTCGCCGGCACCAACCACGGCACCTCGGTCGCCTCGCTGTGCGGGTGGCTGTACACCTCGTGCAACGAGATGCGGACCGGCAGTTCGTTCGTCACCGCGCTCAACTCCGGTGACGAGACGCCGGGAAGCGTCTCCTACGCGGCCTACTGGTCGAACTGCGACGCGGCGATCGACCCGGACGACTCGGCGCTGCTGAGCGGGGCGGCCAACGTCGGCGTCGGCTGTGTCTCGCACACCGACATGAACAGCGACCCGGGCGTGTACGCGCAGGTGCGCGCTTTCATCCAGTAGAGGCGGCACGGCGGCGGCCGTGTGCAGGGAGCGCGGCGGACCCACTCGGGCGGAAGTCCCGGCGGGTCCGCCGCGCCCGTGCTGTCGCCGCCGGACCGGGGTGCTGAAAGCCGGACCCGAGGCGCCGTGAGCCGGAAAACCGTTCCTGGTGTGGGCCCGGTCACATTAGGCTCGGCCGGACAGGAACGTCGGCACGTCCAGCGCGAGCGAGGAGGCACCTTGTCCACACCTGCTGCGGAGCACGCCCCCGGTCTGGCCTCGGCCCACGACGTGGCGGCCCGCGCCCGCGGGCTGACCAAGGCCTACGGCTCCGGCGAGACGACCGTGCTCGCCCTGGACTCGGTGGACGTGGACGTCGTGCGCGGCCGCTTCACCGCGGTCATGGGACCGTCGGGTTCCGGGAAGTCCACGCTGATGCACTGCCTGGCCGGGCTGGACAGCGTCTCGGCCGGTCAGGTGTGGCTGGGCGACACCGAGATCACGGGCCTGAAGGACCGGGACCTGACCCGGCTGCGCCGGGACCGGATCGGCTTCATGTTCCAGTCGTTCAACCTGATCCCGACGCTGAACGCGGCCGAGAACATCACCCTGCCCATGGACATCGCCGGGCAGAAGCCCGACCGGGAGTGGCTGGACCAGGTGATCGACACGCTCGGGCTGCGCGACCGCCTGAAGCACCGGCCGTCCCAGCTGTCCGGCGGCCAGCAGCAGCGCGTGGCCTGCGCGCGGGCGCTCGCCTCCCGCCCGGAGCTGATCTTCGCGGACGAGCCGACCGGCAACCTGGACTCGCGCGCCGGCCTGGAGGTCCTGGCGTTCCTGCGGGAGGCCGTCGACGAGCTCGGCCAGACCGTCGTCATGGTCACCCACGACCCGGGCGCCGCCGCCCACTCCGACCTGGTGCTCTTCCTCGCGGACGGGCGGATCGTGGACGAGATGCAGCATCCGAGCGCCGAGGCCGTGCTGGAGCGCATGCGCCTGTTCGCCGGGGGGAACACCGCCCGCGCCGCCGAGGGGGACGGCGTCGCCGCCCGGGCCGGCGAGCCCGCCGGAGAGGACTGACCCGTGCTCAGAGCGACCCTGCGGAGCTTCCTCGCCCACAAGGGCAGACTGCTCCTGTCCGCGCTCGCGGTGATCCTCTCGGTGGCGTTCGTCGCGGGCAGCCTGATCTTCTCCGACACGGTCACCCGCACCTTCGACCGCCTGTTCGCCTCCACCGCGGCCGACGTGTCCGTCGAGCCGAAGGACGACATCACCTCCTCCGTGCCGACCGGCGCGGTGCGGACCCTGCCCGCCTCGCTCGCCGGCACGGTGGCGAAGGTCCCCGGGGTGGCGTCCGCCCACGCCGACGTGGGCGTGCAGAACATCACCGTCGTGAACAGCCGGAACCAGTCCGTGGGGCCCACCACCGGCGCCCCCACCATCGCCTCCGGCTGGAACGTCACCGACCGCAGCCCCGTGGAGCTGACCTCCGGTCACGCCCCGCAGGGCGCCGGCGAGGCCCTGCTCGACGCGGACACCGCCGACAAGAAGCACGTGCGGATCGGCGACACGCTGACCGTGATGGCGCAGCCCGGCTCGTTCCGGGTGACGGTCGTCGGCATCGCCACGTTCAAGACCACCAACCCGGGCGCGGCACTGGTCTTCCTCGACCAGAAGGCCGCCGCGACCGAGCTGCTGGGCTCGCCCCGCCTGGCCACCGCCGTCTCCGTGACAGCGGCGGAAGGCGTCACCGACGAGCAGCTGAAGACACGGGTGGCCGCCGCGGTCGGCGCGGGCCCCTACGACGTGAAGACCGCGGACGAGCAGGCGAAGACGGCGGCGGAGAATCTCGGCGGGTTCCTCGACGTCATCAAGTACGTGATGCTGGGATTCGCCGGCATCGCCGTGCTCGTGGGCGTGTTCCTGATCGTCAACACGTTCTCGATGCTGATCGCGCAGCGCACCCGCGAACTGGGGCTGCTGCGCGCCCTGGGCGCCGACCGGCGCCAGGTGCGGCGCTCCGTTCTCACCGAGGCGGTGCTGCTCGGCCTGGTCGGCTCGACGCTGGGCCTGGCGGCGGGCATCGGCCTCGCGGCCGGCCTGATCCGGCTCATGGGCACGCTCGGCATGAACCTGAAGACGACGGAGATGGTCGTCGGATGGGTGACCCCGGTGACAGCGTACGTCGTCGGCGTCGGCGTCACCTTCGTCGCGGCCTACCTGCCCGCCCGTCGCGCGGCGGGCGTGTCGCCGATGGCGGCGCTGTCGGACGCGGACGTCGCGGGCGTCGGCCGGCCGCTGAGGGCGCGGGCGGTGGTCGGGGCGGTCGTGGGCGCGCTCGGCGCGGCCGCGCTCGCCGGCTGCGCGACCGCGTCCCGGACGGCGACCTCGGCGTCCCTGCTGGGCCTCGGCGTCGTCCTCACGCTGATCGCGACCGTCATCGCCGGACCGCTGCTGGTGCGGCCGGTGATCCGGGTGCTCGGCGCGGCCTTCCCCGCCCTGTTCGGCTCGGTCGGCCGGATGAGCCAGCGCAACGCCCTGCGCAACCCGCGCCGCACGGGCGCCACCGCGGCCGCGCTCATGGTGGGCCTCGCCCTGGTGGGCGGCATGTCGGTGGCGAGCGCCTCGATGTCGAAGTCGTTCGACGAGCAGATCGACAAGACCCTGGGCGCCGACTTCGTCGTCCAGAACGCCAACTTCACGCCGTTCCCGCAGGAGGTCACCGACAAGGTCCGCGCGACCGACGGGGTCGGTCTCGTCGTACGGCAGCGGTTCGCGCCGCTCGCCGTGCGGCTGCCCGACGGCAAGCGGGTGGAGACCACGGCCGCCGGCTACGACGACCGTGTCGACGACGTCGCCCATGTGACGTACGCGGCGGGTGGCGCGGCGGCGGCGCTGGCCGACGGGGCGATGGGCATGGACGTGGACTTCGCGGAGGACCACGGGGTGCGTCTCGGCAGCGTGCTGCCGGTGTCGTTCCCCGGCGGGCGGACGGCCTCGCTGCGGGTCGGCGCGCTGACCGACCAGGACGCCGCCGAGGGCTACGGCATGCAGGGCGGCCTGTTCGTCGGCATCGCGACCGTGGAGAAGTACGTGCCGGGCGGTCAGGACTCCGCGCTGTACGTCAACGCGGCCGACGGCACGGACGCCGACGCGCTGCGGCCCCGGCTGGAGCGGACGCTCGACGCGTATCCGCAGGTGCAGGTGCGCGACCAGGCCGACTACAAGGACCTGGTGCACGACCAGATCGCCGTGCTGCTGTACCTGGTGTACGCGCTGCTCGGGCTGGCGATCGTCATCGCGGTGCTCGGGGTGGTCAACACGCTGGCGCTGTCGGTGGTGGAGCGGACCCGGGAGATCGGGCTGCTGCGGGCGATCGGGCTGTCCCGGCGTCAGCTGCGCCGGATGATCCGGCTGGAGTCGGTGGTGATCGCCGTGTTCGGCGCGGTGCTGGGGCTCGGGCTGGGGCTGGTGTGGGGTCTGTGCACGCAGCGGGTGCTGGCCCTCCAGGGGATGAAGGCGCTGGCGGTCCCGTGGGGCACGATCGTCGCGGTGGTCGTCGGTTCGGCGGTCGTGGGCGTGGTGGCGGCGCTGCTGCCGGCGCTGCGGGCGTCCCGGATGAACGTGCTGGCGGCGATCGCGCACGAGTGACCGGCGCGCACCGGGGCGGTCTGCGTGCCGCCGCCCCGGTCACCGTCTCGCGGGCTCGCCGGGCCGGTGTTCCTCGGTGCCGGGCCCGGCCGCCCCGGGGGCGGGGGCGTTCCCGCCCTCGACGTCGATGCGGGGCAGGATCCGGTCGAGCCGGCGGGGCAGCCACCAGGCCCGGTCGCCGAGAAGTGCCAGGGCCGCGGGCACCAGGGTCATCCGGACGAGGAAGGCGTCGACCATGACGCCGAAGGCCAGCGCGAACGCGATCGGCATGATGTCGATGGCGTGCGAGAAGAGGAAGCTGACGAACACCGAGATCATGATGACGGCCGCCGAGGTCACCACCCGGGCCGAGGTGCGCGCTCCCGCGGTGATCGCCGCGCGGGCGTCGCGGTGGCGGACGTAGTCCTCGCGCACGGCGGACACCAGGAAGACCTCGTAGTCCATGGAGAGGCCGAAGAGGACGGCCATGACGATGATGGGCACGAAGCCGGCCACCGGGCCCTGGCTGGGCACGCCGAGCGGGCCGGCCAGCCAGCCCCACTGGAACACGGCGACGGTCGCGCCGAAGGCGGCGCCGAGGGACAGCAGGAAGCCCAGGGTCGCCTTGAGGGGGATCGCGACCGACCGGAACGCCACCAGCAGGAGCAGCAGGGAGAGGCCGATCACCACGACGGCGAAGGGCGCCAGCGCGCCGCCGAGCCGGGCGGAGACGTCGACGCTGACGGCGGTCTGTCCGGTCACCGCCACGTAGGTGTGGTGCGCGTCGCCGACGGACCGGGTCGTTTCCCGCAGCCGGGAGACCAGGACGGCGGTCTCCTGGGTGCGCGGTCCCGTGCCGGGGACGATCTGGACCCGGGCCGCTTTCCCGTCCCCGGCCACCTCGACGCCGCTGACGTGCGCGATGTTCCCGACGCGGGCCAGCTCGTCCACGACGTCGGCGGCCGCGGCCCGGACGGTCTCCGGGTCGGTGTCCTCGACGACGACGACCAGCGGCCCGTTCGCGCCGGGCCCGAAGGCGTCGCCGATCATGTCGTAGGCCTGACGGCCGGAGGTGCTGACGGCCTGGGAGCCCTCGTCGTTGAGGGCGAGTTCGAGCCGTACGGCGGGAATCGCGATGGCGACGAGGACGACCGTGCCCAGGATCAGGGTGCGCAGGGGGTGGCGCAGCACTCCCTCGGTCCAGCGCACGCCGAGGGCGGGCTCGCCGTCCGTGCGGCCGGCCCGGAGGGCCAGGCGGGCGGCGCGTGATCCGGGCCGGGGGACGAGCCTGCGGCCTGCCATGCCCATCAGCGCGGGCAGCAGGGCGAGCGCCACGACGACGGCGACCGCGACGGCCCCGGCGGACGCGAGGCCCATCGAGGTCAGCATCGGGACGCCCGCGACGCACAGTCCCGCCAGCGCGATGACGACGGTGACCCCGGCGAAGACGACGGCGCTGCCCGCGGTCGCGGTGGCCCGGGCGACGGACTCCCGGACGGGCACGCCGGCGGCGAGCTGGGCGCGGTGGCGGGAGACGATGAGCAGGGCGTAGTCGATGCCGACGGCCAGGCCCAGCATGACGGCCAGGGTCGGTGCGTTGTCGGCGATGTCGAACACCGACGCCAGTCCGGTCAGGGCGACCATCGTGCCGAGGACTCCGAGGACGGCGGTGATCAGCGGCAGACCGGCGGCGAGCAGCGAACCGAACGTGATCACCAGAGCGGCCAGCGCCACCGCGAGGCCGACCGCCTCCGTGGGGCCGAAGGGCGAGCTGTGCGGGGCGTAGGCCTCGCCGCCGTACGCGGTGACGAAGCCCGCCCTGCGGGCCTCGGCCCCGGCGTCCTCGACGGCCCGCAGCGTCGCGCCGGGCACCTGGCCGCCCCGCTCGGCGAAGAGGACCTGGGCGACCGCGGTGCGCGCGTCGCCGGAGACCTGGCCGCCGGTGGCCGGGTCGCCGACCCGGATCACCCCTTCCACGCGTGCGGCCGCGTCGAGGGCGGAGGCCAGGGACTTGCGCAGGCCGGGCTCGGTCACCCGGTGACCCGGCGGAGCCTGGAAGACGATGCGCCCGGACGTGCCGGCGGGCGCCGGCCAGTGCCGCTCCATCCGGGTCAGCGCCTCCTGGGTCGGGGAGCCGGGGATGGAGTCGCCGGCCTGGAACGCGCCGGCGAAGGAGACGCCCAGGGCGGCCACGGCGCACAGAACGAGGAGCCAGCCGGTCAGCATCGTTCGCCACCGCCGGGCACCGAAGGCGCCCAGCCGGTAGAGGAGCGTGGCCATACCTGTTCCTTCCGTCAGGAGAGGGCGGGACATGGCTGTGCCGCGAGATGGCGAGGGTGGCCGTGGGCCGGCCCGGCTCCCGCCGGTGCGCAGGCTCCTTCCCAGTCTGTGCGTGCGAGGTGCACCGGCAAGCCACGGCAGGCCACCGGGGTGAACGGGTGACGCCGTCGGCGTGCCGGCCGTCACCGTCCCTGTTCCGAGGGGTACGGGGACGCCTCCCTGCCGCCCTCCGGGGTGTCCTCGCCCTGTCGCAGCGCCCACAGCGCGACGGGGGCGCCGGCCCCGACCAGCGCAGCCGCCATGCAGAGCCCGATCTTGTAGCCGGAGAGGAAGGCGTCCGTCTCACCGGCTCCCGCGGCGACGGCGCTCTGTTCCACGAACGACACGACGGCGCCCACGAGGGCGATCCCGACGACTCCGGAGGCTTCCCGGATGGCGCTGAACAATCCGGCGGCGACACCGGAAAGGTGGCCGGGCGAGGATTCCAGGGCGCGGGTGGTGAGCGGAACGGCGAGCGCGGAGCCGAAGCCGACGACGGAAAGCCCGGGCAGGATATGGACGACGGTTCCTCCCAGGCTCCCCAGCGCGATCAGCAGCAATCCCGAGCCGACCAGGAGAAGGCCCGCGGCGGACACCCTGCCGGCCCCCCAGCGGTTCGCGATCCGACCGATGAAAGGGGCGGTGGCGAGTACGGAAAGAGCCAGCGGGACAAAGGTGAGACCGGCCGATGTCGGGGTGAGTCCGAGGCCGTTCTGAAGGAATTGCGACGTGAAGAAATAGACCCCGCTGACGCTCAGTCCGCCCAGCAGTTGGGTGATGACTCCGCCGAGGTAGGGGCGTTGCCGGAAGAGGAGCCGCAGTGCCGCGTTCCTGCGGAGCGTCAGTTCGTACGACAGGCCGACGGCCGAGGCCGCGAACACGGTTCCCGAGACGACCACGGGAATGCCGGTGAACCCGTACGCGGCTCCTTCGATCAGCCAGTGGGCGAGGGCCGCAAGCGCGCAGCAGGCCAGTGCGACGACGCGCAGGGACAGGGTGACCGTTCGCGCGGACGGGGAGCGGCCGAAAGGGGCGCGCCGGGGGACGGCGCAACCGAAGAGGAGGCTGACGCAGCCGAGCGGCACGTTCATCGCGAACACCGACTCCCAGCCCAGGTGTTGGGTCATCACCCCGGAGACGACGGGTCCGCAGGCCAGCGCCGTGGCCAGCGTGGCGGTCATGGCGCTGAAGGCGACGTTGCGCGAGCGGGCGGGGAGGTCCTGCGCCATGACGGCCAGCGACGCCGGCAGGATCAGCGCGGCGCCGGCGCCCTGGAGCCCCCGCAGGGCGATCAGCACCTCCCCCGAGGCGGCCACCGTGCCGCCTGCCGAGGACACGCTGAAGAGGGCGACGCCCAACAGAAGCGTCGCGCGCCGCCCGACGATGTCGGCCAGGTGTCCGCCCAGCAGGAGAAAGCTTGCGAGCGTGAGCGGATATACCGCCGCCACCCATTTCAAGTCGGCGTCGTCCAAGACGAGTTCGGCTTGAATTGCGGGCAGTGCCACATTGACGATGGTGTTGTCCAGGGCCGTCATGAACGACGGCAGGAGAACGGCCACGAGAAGGGCGATGACACGCGGTCGGCTCACGATACCTGCCTCGTGCGACGGTGGAAGGAAGCGGAAAGGGGAGCCGCGTTCTCAAATCCCCTCCTGCATACGCCGCACCCCGGGCATATCGAGGGCGACTCGCGGGTATTCCGCCGACCTTTTCGGCCCGCGGTTCGCCTCGGCGTGTCACTGGATGCCCGGCATCCCTCCGTGTTTGGCTGTGCCTTCACCACTGCCAGGAGTCAGCCCCCTTCCTCAGACAAAGGTTCGGTGACTTAGTGCTGGAAACCGTGAGAGACACGATCAGTCACTATCTCGCTCAAGCCGCGGCACGCACACCCGACGAAACGGCGTTCACCTTCGTGGACTTCGCCGGCGACCGCGGGGGCGTCCGCTCAAGCCTGACGTGGGGCGAGCTGGAGCGGCGGGTGGACGCGCTCGGGAGCGCGCTGCGCCGCGCCGGCGCGGTCGGCGAACGGGTCGCCGTCGTGGCGCCGCAGAACCTGGACTACGTCGTCGGCTTCCTCGCAGCCGCGTGCTCCGGCGCGATCGCCGTGCCGCTCTTCACGCCGGACCTGCCCGGCCACGCGGCGAAGCTGGGCGCCGTCCTCGCCGACGCCGACCCGGTGCTCGCCCTCACCAGCCCGGACTCCCTCCCGACCGTGGAGAAGTTCTGCGCCAACCAGGACGGGCTGCGCGTACGTGTGGTCACCGAGCGGGACTTGGTGTCGGAGCCGGCGGCCGGGGGCCCGGCGGCGGGCGGGGAGATCGCCCCTGTCCGGCCCGGAGACTGCGCCTACCTCCAGTACACCTCGGGCTCCACGCGCGTGCCGTCCGGCGTGGAGATCACCCACGCCAACGTCTGCGCCAACGCCCGCCAGGCTCTTGAGGCTTACGGCATCCGCACGGGCCACAACTGCACCGTCGGCTGGCTGCCGCTCTACCACGACATGGGGCTCGTGCTGGCGGTGGTGCTCCCCCTCGTCGGGCATGTCCCGTCCGTGCTGATGGACCCGCTGGCCTTCGTCCAACAGCCCGTCCGCTGGCTGCGGTTGCTCACCGCGCACCAGGGCGCGATCACCGCCGCCCCCAACTTCGCCTACGACTACTGCGCGCGCCGCGTCACCGACGAGGAGCGCGGCGAGCTGTCGCTGGGGTCCGTCGCCGCCATGGTCAACGGCAGCGAACCGATCTCCGAGCAGACGCTCCACCGGTTCCAGCAGGCCTTCGCCCCGGCCGGCGCGGTCCCCACGGCGATGCGCCCGTCGTACGGGCTCGCCGAGGCGACCGTCTTCGTCTCCGCCTCACCGGCGGGCGAGGAGCCCACCGTCACCCCGTTCGACCGGGATGCCCTCGCGGCCGGCGTCGCACGCGTCGCCGGGGGCCCGGGGGCCGTGACCCGCCTGGTCGGCTGCGGCCTGCCCACCGGCCAGGAGGCGGCCGTCGTCGACCCGGTCACGCACGTCCGTCTGGAGGACGGTCACGTCGGCGAGATCTGGCTGCGCGGCCCCAACATCGGGCGCGGCTACTGGGGCCGCCCGGAGCAGAGCGAGGCCACGTTCCGCGCCGCCCTCCACGGCGACGGCCCGGACGACGGGACGCGGGGGTGGTTGCGCACGGGCGACCTGGGGCTGCGCCACGGCGGCCAGCTCTACGTCACCGGGCGCATCAAGGACCTCGTGATCATCGACGGCAGCAACCACTACCCCCAGGACATCGAGCAGACCGTCGAGAGCGCCCACCCGGCCGTGCGCCGCCATCACACGGCGGCGTTCTCCGTCCTCACCGACGACGGGGAGCGCCTGGTCGTCGTCGCCGAGCACGCCCGCGACCTGGCGGACGCCGACGGCGTCCGGGAGGAGGCGGCACGGGCCGTGCGCGCGGCGGTCTCCACCGGCCACGGCGTCGCCGTCCACGACTTCGTCCTGGCCCCGCCCGGCACCGTGCCCCACACCACGAGCGGCAAGGTCGCCCGCGGGGCCTGCCGCGAGCACTACCTCCAGGGCGCCTGGAGCGACGACACCCGAGCACAGAGGGAGACCGGCACCGCATGAAGCGACCAGGCGGAGACCAGGAGCCCGTGGAGGACGTCCGGACCACCCCCGTCACGCCAGACGCCCGCTCCGGGCCGGGTTCCGAGGCGCTGCGGGCGGTACTGGTGCGGCTGGTGTCGGACCTCTGCGGCATCTCCCCGGAACAACTGGACGACGCCCGCCCTCTGGCGGAGTACGGCCTGACCTCCCGCGACGCCGTCGGGCTGACCGGCGAGCTGGAGAAGGTGCTCGACCGGCCGCTGTCCGCCACCCTGTTGTGGGAGAACCCCACCCTCGCCCAGCTGGTCGGCGCGCTGACGGACGACGAGGACGCCGGCGCGGAGGACACCCGTACCTCCGCCGACGCGGGCGCGGGGGCAGCTGCCGCCTCCTCAGACGCCGACGACGAGGACGCCGTCGCCGTCGTCGGCATCGGATGCCGGCTGCCCGCGAACGTACGGGGCCCCGACGCCTTCTGGGAGCGGCTCCTGGCGGGAGCGGACCTGGTCGGCCAGGTCCCCGAGGAGCGGTGGCGCGACTTCGCCGGCACCGCCTCCGACGTCACCGCGCTGATGGAGGCCACCACCCGCTGGGGCGCCTTCCTCGACGACGTCGCGGGGTTCGACGCGAAGTTCTTCGGCATCGCCCCCCACGAGGCCGAGGTCATGGACCCCCAGCAACGGCTGCTGCTCGAGGTGGCCTGCGAGGCGCTGGACCACGCGGGAACGCCCGCCCACTCCCTCAGGGCCACCTCCACCGGCGTCTTCGTCGGCCTCAGCGCCTTGGAGTACGGCCAGCTGACGACCTCGGACCCGGCGCGTCTGACGCCGTGGACGAGCACCGGGGCCGCCGGCAGCATCGCCGCCAACCGGGTCTCGTACTCGCTCGACCTGCGCGGCCCGAGCATCACCGTCGACTCGGCCTGCTCGTCGTCCCTCGTGGCCGTGCACCTGGCCTGCCGCAGCCTGCGCGGCCGGGAGTGCGACACCGCGCTGGCCGCGGGCGTCAACGTGCTGCTGTCCCCGGCGGTCACGGCGTCCTTCCAGCAGGCCGGCGCGCTGGCCGCGGACGGCCGGTGCAAGCCGTTCGACGCCTCGGCGGACGGGATCACCCGCGGTGAGGGCTGCGGCGTGGTCGTGCTCAAGCGGCTCGCCGACGCCCGGCGCGACGGCGACCTGGTGGTGGCCGTGATCAGGGGCACCGCGGTGAACCAGGACGGCCGCTCGGCGGGGCTCATGGCACCCAACCCGGCCGCTCAGGAAGCCCTGTTGCGCGCCGCGCTGCGGGACGCGCGGCTCGACGGCGCGGACCTCGACTACGTCGAGGCGCACGGGACGGGCACGCTGCTGGGGGACCCCATCGAGGCGACGGCTCTCGGAGCGGTCGTCGGAGCCGGGCGGCCGGCCGACCGTCCGCTGCTCCTCGGGTCGGTCAAGAGCAACCTGGGCCACCTGGAGGGCGCCGCCGGCATCATGGGGCTGATCAAGACCGCCCTGGCCCTGCGGCACGGCCGCATCCCGGCCGGCCTGCACTTCCGCACGCCCAACCCGCACATCGACTTCGCCGAGCTGGGCCTTCGGGTGGTCACCGAGCCGACCGAGTGGCCCACCGCCGGACAGCGCCCCGCCCGGGCCGGTGTGTCCGCCTTCGGCTTCGGCGGCACCAACGCCCACGTCGTCCTGGAGCAGGCGCCGCCGCCCGCCCCTGGGACCGCGCGGACGCCCGCCGACGAGGAGGACGCCGGGCGCCCGCACGTCCTGGTGGTGTCCGCCCGGTCCGCCGACCGGCTCCCCGACGTGGCCGCGAGTCTGGCGCGGTGGGTGGCGGCCGACGGCGCGCCCGCCCTGACCGACCTCGCCCACACGCTCGCCACCCACCGCCGGGGCCCGTCCTGTGCCGCGGTCGTCGCGCGGGACCGCCGCGAGGCGGCCGACAGGCTCGCCGCGCTCGCCCGGGGCGAAACGGTTCCCGGGGTGGTCGCCGCGTGCGCCGACGCCGCGGCGGCGCAGCCGTCCACACCGCGCCGGCCGGTGTTCGTGTTCTCCGGATACGGCTCGCAGTGGGAGGGCATGGGCCGACGCCTGCTGGCCGAGGACTCCTTGTTCGCCGCCGAGGTGGCCGCCCTCGACCCGGTCTTCCTCGCGGAGACCGGCTCCACGCTGACCGACCTGCTCACGACCCCGCACGACGGGACGGTCGACCGGGTCCAGCCGATGCTCTACGGCATGCAGCTGGCCCTGGCGCGGACCATGCGGGCGCACGGCGTGGTACCCGCCGCCGTCATCGGCCACTCGATGGGCGAGGTCGCCGCCGCCGTGGTCGCCGGAGCACTCGACGCCGAGGACGGACTGCGCGTCATCGTCCGCCGGTCCGCCCTCCTCGCCACCATCGACGCCGGCGCGATGGCCGCGATCGAGCTGCCCGCACCGACCCGGGCCGACGTCCTCAGCCGGTTTCCCGGCGTCGAGGTCGCCGTCCACTCCTCTCCGCAGCGCTGCACGGTGGCCGGACCGGCCGACGCCGTGCGCGACCTGGTGGACGAGCTGACCGAGCAGGGCCACCTCGCCCGGCTGCTGGAGGTCGGCGGGGCCGGACACTCCGCCGAGGTCGACCCCGTCCTGCCGCCCCTGCGCGAGGACCTGGCCGGACTGCGCCCGCGCACCCCCGTAACGCCGTGGTACAGCACCGCTCTCGACGATCCCCGGACGGACATCACGGCCGACGCGGAGTACTGGTGCGCCAACGTCCGCCGCCCGGTCCGGCTGCAACAGGCGGTGGCCGCTGCCGCCGAGGACGGCCACGGCCTCTTCCTGGAGATCTCGCCCCACCCGATCGCCGTCGTCCCGCTCGCCGAGACCCTCGACGCGATCCCGGCGGGGAACCAGGCCCTGGTCGTCGCGACCATGCACAAGAACACCGACGACACCGTCGAGCTGCGTGCGGCGCTGACCCGGCTGCACTTCGCCGGCGTCAGGCTGGACACGGGCCTGTGGCCGGCCGGAGCGCGCACCTCGCTGCCCACACCGCCCTGGCGGCACGAGCGGTTCTGGTTCGCCCGTGCCGTCCGCTCCGAAGAGGTCGTGGGGCATCCGCTGCTGGGGGTGCGCACCGACGACCCGAGGAGCGGCGCCGCGCTGTGGCAGGCGGACGTCGGCACCCGCCGGCACGGCCTGCGGGGCACGGTCCACGACAGAGCGGTCCTGACCCTGGCGGACGCGGCGGAACTGATGATCGAGGCCGGACTGGACCTGTGGGCCCGGGAGGGCATCACCCGGCTCGGCGTCGAGGACCTGCGGATCCACCAGTGGCTCGCCCTCTCCGACAGCACTCCGGTGACCCTCGTCTGGGAGCCTGCGACCGGCACGGAGGGGACCATCTCCCTGCACGCCCGCGGCGCCGGCCCCACCTGGAGCTGTCACGCCTCGGCCCGCGTCACCCGTGACGGCGCCGCCGAGGGGGAACACCGCCCGGACGCGGAACGGGAACCGGTCCTCGTCGAGCACTTCGCCCTGAGGGACGTACAGCATCCGCACCGGCCGTCCTACGCCCAGCTGCTGACCGCCATGCTCGAAGCGGCGCGCTCCGCGGACACGGAGGCCGGCGTCCCGGTCGGCGTGGGGTCCCTGCACGTCAAGGGGCCCGGCGTCTTCGACACCGCGTACGACATCGGCTGCACCCCCGCGGACGGCGACGACGCGGCGGAGCCCGCCGTCAGCCACTGGGACCTCACCGCCAGGGGCGACACCAGCGAGATCGTCGCCCGGCAGGTCAGGCTGCGTCCCGTCGAGCGGCACGAGGTGCCCCGGCCGCTGGAGACGAGCGCCTACGACGTCCAGTGGGAGAAGTCCACCGCTCCCCTGCCGCTGGGCCGACCGCAGCGTGTCCTGCTCGTCAGCGACGAACCGGACGCCGCGAGCGGCGTCACCGGCTCGCTCGCGTCGGCCCTGGAGGCCAAGGGCGCCGCCCTCACCGTGGCCGACGCCCGGGACGACGCCGTCGACGGCGCGCTCGACGCCTGGCTGGAGGCGGCGGAGGACGGCCCGAGCGCCGTCGTGCTGTTCTTCCCGCAGTGCGACCGCGACGACGACATCCGGCCGCTGCGCACGGCGGCCCGGCTGGCGCGCCGCCTGGCCGCCGACACGCGCCGGCAGCCGCCGCGCCTGTGGATGGCCACGGTGCTGGCGCAGTCGACGGGGCCCGGCGAAGCGGGCACGCCGCACCTGGCCTGTCTGCGCGGCCTCGTCCGCGTGCTGGCGCTCGAACAGCCGCAGCTGAGGGCTTCTTCGGTGGACGTCGACCGGCAGACCGGCGCGGTCGACGATCTGGTGGAGGAGCTCCTCGCCGACGGGGAGGCCGACGAGGTCGCCTGGCGGACCGGCACCCGGCTCACCGCCCGGCTCGCCCGTGCCGACCTCACCCCCCGGCGCGGTGACGAGGTGGTCTTCACCCGTCCCGACGGCGCCTACGTCGTCACCGGCGGCCTGACCGGGCTGGGGCTCGCGACCGCGGCCCGGCTCGCCGAACAGGGAGCGGGCCGCGTGGTCCTCAACGGGCGCCGGGACCCCGGCCCCGAGGCCCTGGCGGCGCTGGCCGGGTGGGAGGCCCGGGGCACGTCCGTCGCCGTGGTCCAGGGGGACATCGCGGAACCCGGCGTGGCCGATGCCCTGGTGAGCGCGGCCCTCGCCGAGGGCCACACGCTGCGCGGTGTCGCGCACTGCGCCGGCGTCCTGCACGACCGGGTGATCACCGACCTCGAACCGGACGACATCGACACGGTGCTGCGGCCCAAGGCCGTCGGGGCCCGCCACCTGGAGGCGGCGATCGCCGGCCACGACCTGGACTGGTGGGTGAACTACAGCTCCGCCGCCGCGCTGCTCGGCTCACCGGGACAGTCGGCCTACGCGTGCGCGAACGCCTGGCTCGACGCCGTCGCCCACCGCCGCCGGGCCGTCGGCCTGCCGGCGACCTCCATCGCCTGGGGCCCCTGGGAGAACGTCGCGTCGACGGCATCGAACCCGGCGCTGGCCCTGGAGCCCATCCGGCTGGGCGAGGGCTTGGACGCCCTCCAGTCGCTCGTCGTCCTCGACCGCACGCACGTCGGGGTCGTGCACCTCGACGCGGACCGCGTGCTGGCGGCGTTCCCCGGCCTGTCGGCCATCCCCTTCTTCACCGACGTCCTGGAGGACGACTCGGTCGTCGTCGACGACTGGATCGGCCCGGACGGCATCGCGGCGCTCGGCGGCTCCGCCCCGGACGCTGTGTACGCCCGTCTGGTCCGGCGGACGGCCGGCATCATGGGCTTCAGCGTCCACGAGCTGAGCGAGACGGCCCCGTTGACCGAGCTGGGGCTGGACTCCCTGATGGCGGTGCGCATCCGCAACGCCGTCCGCCAGGACTTCGGCGTCGACCTGCCCGCCCCGCAGCTGCTGCGCGGCGCCTGCCTCCGGGAGCTCGGCTCCGCCGTGCTGGAGCGGCTCGGTCTGGACCCGGCGGCGCCCCTGGCCGCCTCCACGCCGGACAGCGTGCGACAGGCGCAGTCGCCCCCGCCCTCGCTGCCGACCTCCCTCGGCGCGAGGGACGCCGCGGAGCGGCTGGTGGCGAGCGCGTGGGCGGAGGTCCTCGGGCGCGGGCCGAAGGACATCCGCGAGGACTTCACCACCGCCGGCGGGGACCTGGCCGCCGCCTCGGCCATGGCGGACGTCATCAGCCGGCGGCTCGGCGACGATCCGCAGCTGGCGCTGACGGCCGACGCCGTCCTCGCCCACGGCACCGTCGTGGCCGTCGCCGAACTGATCCGGCCCGTGGTCAACCGGACCGGGGCCTCCGCGCTCACCACCCTGCGCCCGGCGCCCGCGGGATCGCCGCGCCCCCCGCTGTTCACGTTCCACCCGGCGGGCGGGCCGACCTCGGTGTACCTGCCTCTGACGCAGCTGCTGCCGGCCGGGCTGCCCGTGTACGGACTGGAACGCGTCGACGAGTTGAGCACGATGGAGGACAAGGCGGCCCACTACCGCACGCTCATCCGCGGCATCCAGCCGGACGGCCCGTACCACCTGCTCGGCTGGTCCTTCGGCGGCTGCCTCGCCTACGAGGTGGCCCGTCAGCTGAAGGAGGAGGGGCAGGGCGTCGGGTTCCTCGGGCTGATCGACACCATCCTGCCCGCCGCCCTGCAGCAGCGGGAGTCGCCGGAGTTCCTGCTCGAACGGTTCGGCCGTTTCGCCGAGTACATCGAGCAGACGTACGGCCACCGGCTGGAGCTTCCCTACGAGGAGCTCGCGGGCACCCCGGACGAGCAGCAGATCGAGGTGATCATGCGGCTCGTCGCGGAGGCCGGTCTGGAGATGAGCCCGGGGATCATGGAGCACCAGCGGACCTCGTACGTCGACGCCCGCGTCGGCGAACGGTACGTCCCCCGTCCGCACGACGGTCATGTGGTGCTCTACCGGGCGCAGCAGCCGCAGCGGCTGACCACCGCCCTGGACCCGCGCTATCTGCGGCAGGACGCCGACCTGGGGTGGGCGCCCCTGTGCCCGTCCCTGGAGATCGTCCCCGTCGGCGGGGACCATCTGTCCGTCATCGACCCGCCCCACGTCGAGACCATCGCGGAGCACCTCATCCGTGCTCTGGGGCTGTCCGCCCGGTGATCCGCGCGCCGCGCCTGTTCCGTGGGCCTACCTGCGGAACAGGCGCAGCCGCTCCTCACCGATCCGGGCCCGGGCCTCGGGGTCGGTGACCCCGAGGCCGGCGCGGGGCGCCAGACACAGCACACCGACCTTGCCGATGTGCTCGTTGGCCTGGACGGTCCGGGTGGCGGCCCCGACCTCCGCCAGGGGGTAGGTGACCGACAGGGCGGGGACCACGCCGCCCAGGGCGATGAGCCGGTTGACCTCGCACTGCTCGTACAGGTTCGCTCCGTGGCTGCCGATGATCCGCTTCAGCCGCATCCACAGGTACCGGTTGTCGTAGGTGTGCTCGTAGCCGGTGCTGGATCCGCAGGTGACGACGGTCCCGCCGCGCCTGGCCAGGAACACCGACGCGGGGAACGTCTTCCTGCCGACGTGCTCGAAGACGATGTGCGGGTCCTCGCCGACCGCGTCGCGGATCGCCCTGCCCATCCGCTTCCACCCCTCGGCGCGCTGCAGGAGCGAGTCGTCGCCGCCGAGGATCTCCTCGCGGTTGATGACGGCGTCGCAGCCGAGGGATCTGAGCAGTCGCGCCTTCTCCTCGGAGTTCACGACGCCGACCGGGATGCCGCCGCCGTTGCGGACCAGTTGGACGGCGTAGGCGCCCAGTCCGCCGGTCGCGCCCCAGACCAGCACGATGTCGCCCTGCTTCATCCGCGCGCCGCGGTCGCTGACCAGCATGCGGTACGCCGTGCTGGCGCACAGGGGGTTGACGGCGGCCTCCTCCCAGGTGAGCGCCGGGGGTTTCGGCATCAGCTGGCTCGCCCGCACGACGGCGTAGTGGGCGAGGCCGCCGAAGTTCGTCTCGAACCCCCAGGCCTTCTGGCCGAGCCCGAGCATGCCGTCCTGGTGGGTGTCGGGGTCCTGCTCGTCGACGTAGGCCGGCGAGATCGAGACGTGATCGCCGACCTTCCACTTGCGTACGGAGGAGCCGGTGCGCACGACGACGCCCGCGGCGTCCGAGCCGACGATGTGGTAGGGCAGGTCGTGCCGCGCTTCCCATCCGCCCCCTTTGCCCATGGCTTTGAGGAACTGGAAGGTGGGCAGCGGCTCGAACATCGCCGTCCACACCGTGTTGTAGTTGATCGCGCTCGCCATCACGGCGACCAGCGCCTCGTCGGGAGCCAGTTCGGGCATCGGCACGTCCGTGACGTGCAGGGACTTGCGTACGTCCTTGTCCTCGACGCCCTCGAACATGTTGACGTCGGCGGCGCGCACACAGGCCGCCGGGAAGTGGTCCGGGAGCGGGAGGGACTCTAGGGCCTCGGCGTCCGCACCCGCAATGACCGCTTCTGACAGGGACGATGTCATGTCGGCTCCATTCATGCTCACTTCTCGCGACTGTTCCCACGAGAACCGCTGACCTGGGATGCCGCAACCGCTGCTCTGCCGTACGGGCGACTGCCCTCGACCGGGCGGAGTGTCTGCCGTTGACGGGCGGTCGGTTTCGTCATGCTCCGAGCCGTGTGGCTCTCTCTTGCGAAGTGTGCGAAAACGAATCTGGTGTGCCTGGGGCTCGTGGCAGCTCTCGTCTCGACCGAGGCGGACGCCGTCGCGCGGGACCAGAAAGGCGCACCCGGGTCTCCCCGTGCGGAGGCCCGTGTCACTGCCGTGAAGACGCTCGACGCGCGAACGCGCGACATCACGGTCAGTTCACCGGCCATGGGCAAGTCCCTTCCGGTCCGCGTCATTCTTCCCGCGAACTGGGACCGGAGGCCGAAAGCCACCTTCCCGGTTCTCTACATGCTCCACGGCGGTGACGACGACTACACGGCCTGGACGCGCGAGACGGACCTGGAGGAGCTGTCGCAGAAGTCCGACGTGATCGTCGTCATGCCCGACGCGGGCAAGGACGGCTACTACAGCGACTGGTTCGCAGGCCCTCCCCGGTGGGAGACCTTCCACACCGGCGAACTCGTGCGGCTCATGGAGAAGGAGTACCGGGCCAGTTCCTCGCGCGCCGTGGTGGGGCTGTCCATGGGCGGATTCGGGGCGCTCAACTACGCGGCACACCACCGCGGGCTGTTCCGGTACGCGGCGGCGATGAGTTCGTACGTGGACCTCGACGACCCCGCCGTGCGTCTGGCCATCGGGCTCGGCTCCCAGCGCGTCGGCGTCGACATGAAGAAGGTCTGGGGCGACCCGGTGCGCAACGCCGACGTCTGGCGGTTCCACAACCCCGCCGCCATGCCGCGCTCCTTCCGCGGGACGCGCGTCCATCTGTCCGTGGGCAACGCCGCTCCCGGACCGATGGACCTGGGCCGCGCCCCTGACGTGGTGCTGGCGAGCGTGATGGGCGAGGCGGCGCTCCCGGCGCAGATCAAGAAGTTCGCCGCGTCGCTGCGCAAGGAACGGGTGCGGGTCACGACGCACATGTACGCGCCGGGGACGCACTCCTGGGCGTACTGGCGCAAGGAACTGCACTACATCTGGCCCGCGCTGACGGGCTCTCTCGGCAGCCGGGCCGACCGTGCCGGTGAGGCGGGTCACTCCTCCTTGCGGGCGAGGATCCGGTAGGCCTGCCCGCCTCGCAGCGCCCCCAGGAAGGGGGCGACGGCGATGTCGGCCGCGGCCGCCGCGGCGAACAGCGGGACGGAGGTCGTCCAGATGGCCGCGTGGGCGAGGGCGCGGCCCCGGGACGGGGGTGTGCGCGACCACGGGTGGCGGGGACTGGGCGTCCAGGAGCGGAATCGCTCCACGACGGCGCCGCAGAAGTCCCCGCCCGGCCGTCCGGTGACGCGCTGCTCGGCCACCTTTACGAAACCCCGCTCCCGCAGCGCCTGTTCGAGATTGGTGAAGGGCATCAGGTGCACGTGCTGCGGCTGCATCCAGGGGATCCAGTGGCGGCCCAGCAGCCGGCCGAGCGAGCTCTGCGGGTCGGGGACCTCGATCACCAGGTGCCCGCCCGGCTTGAGGACCTTGCGAGCCGCCTCCAGCTCTGCCCGGGGGTCGAGGGTGTGCTCCAGGTAGTGGAACATGCTCACCACGTCGTAGGCGCCTGCCAGGCCTTCGGCGAGTTCGGGGAAGCCTCCCCGGTGGCTTCGGTGCACCCAGCCGTACCGCGCGGCCCGCTCCACGGCGTCGCTGCGGTCCAGTCCGTGAAAGACGGTCCGCGGCCACACGTCCTGGGCGACGAGGCAGAAGTGCCCGTGCCCCGCGCCCACGTCCAGCCAGGTCCGGGGCGCGGTGTGGGTGGGCAGCAGCCGGGCGCGGGCGCGGTAGGCGGGGCCCTGGAAGGCGAACACCTTCTCCATCTGCCGCTCGCCGACGCCGTCGTAGCAGTCGCGGTAGTAGAAGTCGAGGCCGTCCGGATTCAGCCGCGGGTTCTGGAAGGTGTGGCCGCAGCCCCCGCACTCCTCCAGGGTGAACCGGCCCGGCTTTCCCTGGTACATGTCCCGTGCCGTCACCCGGTGTCTCAGGTCGGACGATCCGCACCACGGGCAGGAGCCGCGGCGCGGCTCGAAGAACCGCTCCAGGCCGCGGGCGATCTCCACCTGGTACCGCGGCCGGAGCTCGGCATGGGGGTCGGCAGGCCCGCGCAGGGCGTGCACGGCCCGCGCGGTGCGCAGCCAGTCGCCCGGCCCCCGTACGGGCCTGAGCAGCGCGGTGCGGTACCGGTCGGCGCGGGTCTTCCCGAAGCCGCGCACCAAGGCCGGCTGCAGTGCGTACCCGGCCAGTGCGGCCGTCCCCCAGGCCGGGGCTTTCGCGAGGCAGGCGAGGGTGAGGGCGCCTGCGGCCAGGCGCCCGGCCAGGACGGCCGGCAGCGGCACGAAGGTGGTGTCCGGCCGTGCGGCGACCCGTTCACGGGCGGTGCGGCGGACGCCGCGCAGTCCGGGCGCGAGCGCGAACCCGGTCGTGTCCGGCGCACACTTCTTCAGCGACCCGAGCAGGTCGGTGAGTTCGGCGGCGGACAGCCCGGAGAGGTCCGTGCCGGCGGGGAGAGGCCTGCCGACCCGCTCCAGCACGGACGCCTCCACGACGACGGCGTGCAGGGCGCTGCGTCCGAAAGCGAGCCTGTCGCGCCGGAAGGAGCGCGTGTCCACCAGACGGGCGAAGTCGAGCAGCTCCTCCGTGGGCAGGTCGCCCGGCACCAGATCGAGCACCTTGAGCCCTTCGCGGGAGGCGAGGGCGCAGGCGGCGCGGCGCGTCTCGTCGTCCAGCCGCACACCGGAGGCCAGGGCGAACCGGAAGTCCGGGGAGGGCGGCCCCGCCGAAGGCTCCAGCGGGCGCAGCCCGGCCAGCCGGCGGTCGAGCCGTACCGCGTTGAGGGCGAACCCCGCGCCGAGCGCTGCCGCAGTGACGTGGGCCATGGTCCGTGGCATCAGCTTTCCCTCCCGCAAGGGGTGGCATTTTCCACATGCTTGCACCATTTGTTCTGTAATGGATCTCTCACCCTGTCCCGGGGGCTGCCGATCGGGTGACGGGACCGGCGGGCCCGTCCGGCTCGTCACATCGGCACATCCGGACGCCCGTCACTTCGGCACAACCGGAAAGAGGAACGGCATGCCGCGCACAGTGGTGATCTTCGCCGGGGGGTCGCGGGGCGATGTCCAGCCCTGCCTGGCACTGGGGCGGGCGCTGACCCGTCAGGGCGACACCGTCAGGATCCTCGCCAGTGCGCGCTACCAGCCGCTGATCACCGAGGCGGGGCTGGACTTCCACGCCCTGCCGGCCGATCCCGCGGAACTGGTCGAGTCCCCCGAGGGTCAGGAACTGCTCACCGGGCGAGGCAACCCGGTGGCGTTCATCCGCGGCATGGACCGGCTGCTGCGCCCCCTCATGACGCCGATGCTGGAGCAGACGGCGGTGGGCGCGAAGGGGGCCGACCTGGTGCTGGCGCCCACCTTCGCCTTCCTCGGCGTCCACCTGAGCCAGTACCTCCGGGTCCCGCACGCCGTCGTCCACTTCCAGCCGAGCCAGCCGACGAAGGCCTTCCCTCACCCGTTCGCGCCCGCGGCCCGGGCACTGGGAGGCTGCGGCAACAGGCTCAGCTTCGACGCGGTGGACGCCGGTTCCTGGCTCGTGTGCCGGAAGTACGTCAACACGTGGCGCCGGGAGAGTCTCGGCCTGCCGGAGCTGTCCCCGGCGGCCGCGTTCCGGCAGGCTCGACGCGCGCCCGTGCTCTGCGCGTTCAGTCCCGCGGTGGTGCCGCGGCCGTCCGACTGGCGGCCGAACGTCCATGTGACGGGCTACTGGCACCACGATCAGCCGCAGTGGCGGCCCCCGCGGCGGCTCCTGGACTTCCTGGCCGCCGGGCCCCCGCCCGTCTACGTCGGGTTCGGCAGCATGAGGACCGGCGACCCGGAGGCGACCGACGCCGTCGTGCGGGCGGCGCTGCGTCGCGAGGGGCTGCGCGGTGTGCTCGCCGGCGATCCCGCCACCAGCGAGGACGACATGCTCGTGGTCGGCGACACCCCTCACGACTGGCTGTTTCCGCGCACGGCCGCGGTCGTCCACCACGGCGGGGCGGGCACGACGGCCTCGGCGCTGCGGGCCGGCCGGCCCTCCCTGACCTGCCCCTTCTTCGGCGACCAGGCGTACTGGGCGGCGCGGGTGCGCGATCTCGGCGCGGGGCCCGCCCCCCTGCCGGCCCGGGAGCTGACCGTGGCCGCCCTCGCCGGCCGTCTTTGCGCCCTCACCCGGCACGCCCCCTACGCCGAGGCGGCGGGCCGGCTCGGCCGGGCGCTGGCGGCCGAGGACGGCACCGCCCGCGCCTGCCGTGTGCTGGACCGTCACGTGGGCCTTCGGGACTGATCCGGCAGGCGGTCGCTCGCGGGCGGTGACGCCTCACCGGCGCGCGGAAACGGTTCGCCAGGCGGGCGGGCGCTCTGCTTGGCTCGCCCCATGAGCGATCTCCACATCCGCCACGCCACCCTCGCCGACATCGACACCGTGCTGCGCTTCTGGCGCGAGGCCGCCGAGGGGACGAGCATCAGCGACGACCACGACGGCGTGGCGCGGCTCATCGCGAGGGACCCCGAGGCGCTGCTCCTCGCGGAGCGCGACGGTCTCCTCACCGGCACGGTCATAGCCGGGTTCGACGGGTGGCGGTGCTCCGCCTACCGCCTGGCCGTACACCCCGGCCACCGCCGGCAGGGCATCGCCACCGCCCTGCTGGAAGCGGCGGAGCGGCGGTTCGCCGCCCTGGGAGGACGACGGGTCGACGCGATGGTCCTGGAGGCCAACGAACGGGCGCACCACACCTGGGACACGGCCGGCTACCAGCGGGAGGACCACTGGCGGCGCTGGGTCAAGCCGCTGTAGGGCCCCGCCGGGCGCGGCCTCGCGGGCGGGGGGTGGACGCGGTGGTCGCGGTCCGTGCGGGCGGGGCGTGGACTCGGTGGCCGGTCCGTGCGGGCGGGGCGTGGCGCGGTCCGTGCGGGCGGGGCCTCATGCGGGGCGCGGGGCGGGGTACGCGGCGAAGGAGACCGCACTCACCGCTGCTTTGCCGATCCTTTACCATTGGGGGACCGCGTGGACCTTCAAGGTCCCTCTTCGACCTCGACGAAAGGTGTGAGCGTCCGCCCATGGGCGAGCCTCCCAGTATCCGACATCGCGCACTCCTCCTTGCCCTGGCCGACGATGGGACGGAGGTGACCCGGTGATGGAAGTCGTCCTGCTGCTGGTGGCGATCCTGCTGTCGCTCGCGTGCGGCGCGTTCGTCGCCGCCGAGTTCTCGCTCACCACGGTCGAGCGCGGCGAACTGGAACGCGCTGTCGAGCGCGGCGAGCGCGGCGCGGCGGGCGCCCTCGAAGCCGTCCGCAACCTCACCTTCCAGCTCTCCGGCGCCCAGCTCGGCATCACCGTCACCAACCTGGTCGTCGGCATGCTCGCCGAGCCGTCGATCGCCAAGCTGATCTCCGGGCCGCTGAAGTCCGTCGGCCTGTCGAGCAGCGCGGCGAGTTCGGTCGCGCTGGTGCTGGGCACCGCCCTGTCGACCGTGTTCCTGATGGTCGTCGGCGAACTCGTGCCCAAGAACTGGGCGATCTCCTCGCCGCTGACGGTGGCCAAGGGGGTGGGCAACGCCCAGCGCTGGTTCAGTGCCGCGTTCCGCCCTTTCATCACCCATCTCAACAACACCGCCAACCGCGTCGTACGCCGCTTCGGCCTGGAGCCCGCCGAGGAGCTGGCCTCCGCCCGCAGCCCCCAGGAGCTGGCCGCGCTGGCCCGGCACTCCGCCAAGCAGGGCGCGCTGGAGGCCGACACCGCCGAGCTGTTCGTGCGCACGCTCAACCTGGCCGACCTGACCGCGGAGAACGTGATGACCCCGCGCGTCCAGGTCGTCGCCCTGGAGGCGCAGGCGACCTGCGAAGACGTCGCGAACGCGACCCGCGCCACCGGTCTGTCCCGCTTCCCGGTCTACCGGGGCAACCTGGACACGGTGGTCGGCACCGCCCACGTCAAGGACGTCCTGGCGGTACCCGCGGAGCGCCGCACGCGCGTGCCGGTCGCAGAGATCATGCGCGAACCGCTGCTGGTGCCCGAGTCGCTCACCGTGGACCGGCTGCTGGACCGGCTGTCCGGCCGGCGGACGATGGCCGTGGTCATCGACGAGTACGGCGGCACCGCGGGCGTCGCGACGCTGGAGGACATCGTCGAGGAGGTCGTCGGCGAGGTCCGCGACGAGCACGACCCGCACGAGACGCCCGACCTGGCCCCGGCGGGCAAGGACGAGGAGGGCCGCGTGCTGTACTCCGCCGACGGCGCCGCCCGCACCGACCAGCTCTCCCGCGTCGGACTGACCGCCCCCGAGGGGCCGTACGAGACGCTCGCCGGGCTCGTCGCCACCGAACTGGGCCGCATCCCGGCCGTCGGCGACCGGGTGGAGGTCGGCGGCTGGCGCATGGACGTGGTGGACGCGTCCGGACGCAGGGCCGCGCGGGTGCTGCTGCACGCGCCGGCCGAGGACGCCAAGGAACAGTCGGAACAGGAGGTCGGCAAGTGACCGCCGTCCAGTTGCTGATCGGCCTGGCGACCCTCGTCGTCAACGCCTTCTTCGTGGGCGCCGAGTTCGCGCTGATCTCCGTGCGCCGCTCCCAGATCGAGCCGTACGCCGAGGAGGGCGACCGGCGGGCCAAGATCGTGCTGTGGGGGCTGGAGCACGTGTCCGCGCTGATGGCCGCCGCGCAGCTCGGCATCACGCTGTGCACGCTGGTCCTCGGCGTGGTCGCCGAACCGGCGATCGCGCATCTGCTGGAGCCGGTCTTCCACGCGGTCGGCGTGCCGGAGGGTGCCGGTCACGCGGTGTCCTTCGTGATCGCGCTGACCCTGGCGACGTATCTGCACATGCTGCTCGGCGAGATGGTGCCGAAGAACATCGCGCTCGCCGAGCCGGTGCGCAGCGCGCTGCTGCTCGGCCCGCCCCTGGTGGCGCTCTCCCGGGCGCTGAAGCCGGTGATCTTCGCGATCAACGCGTTCGCCAACGCGCTGCTGAAGCTGCTGCGGATCGAGACCAAGGACGAGGTCACGGCCACGTTCTCGGACGCGGAGCTGGCCCAGATCGTCAAGGACGCGGGCGAGGCCGGCCTCCTGGACGACCGCGCCCAGGAACGGCTGCACGACGCCCTCGAACTGGGCCGGCGGCCGGTGCGGGACGTCGTCATGCCGCTGGAGCGCGTCGTGTACGCGCGCGTGGGCGTCACCCCGGAGGAGCTGGAGCAGCTGGCCGCCGAGTCCGGGTTCTCCCGCTTCCCGGTCGTGGACGAGCAGCGTCGCATCGTGGGCTACCTGCATGTGAAGGACGCGCTGGACGCCTCACCTCGGAACGTACCGTTCCGCGTTCGCGACCTGCGGCCCATCGCACGTGTGCGGGAGACGACTCCCATGGACGACGTGCTGACCGCGATGCGCGGCAGCCGCACCCACCTGGCGGCGGTGCTGGGCGGCGACGGCCGTCTGGCGGGCCTGGTGACCATGGAGGACGTCCTGCGGGAGCTGTTCGGACAGCGGGTCTGAGGGACGGCCCCGGGGGTGCCCTTCAGGGGCGCCCCCAGGGGGTCCCGCGCCCTGACGGCCCTTGCGCCCGGGGCGACCGACCGACGGGTATGGCGGCGGGTTACCATCGCTGACGCCATGCAGACGAACACCACACCCCCGTACTCCAGCCTCGTCGCGGTCGGCGACTCCTTCACCGAGGGGATGTCGGACCTGCTGCCCGACGGGACCTACCGGGGCTGGGCCGATCTCCTCGCGGGACGGATGGCCGCCCACACGCCCGGCTTCCGCTACGCCAACCTCGCGGTGCGGGGCAAGCTGATCGGTCAGATCGTCGAGGAGCAGGTGCCCGTGGCCGCCGCCATGGGCGCCGATGTGATCACCCTCGTCGGCGGCCTCAACGACACGCTGCGCCCCAAGTGCGACATGGGCCGGGTGCGCGCCCTGCTGACCGAGGCCGTGGAGACGCTGGCCCCGGCCTGCAAGCAGCTGGTGCTGATGCGCAGCCCGGGCCGGCAGGGCCCGGTGCTGGAGCGGTTCCGGCCGCGCATGGAGGAGCTGTTCGCCTGCGTCGACGACCTGGCCGCCCGGCACGGCGCGCTCGTCGTCGACCTGTACGCCGCCCCGTCCCTGAGCGACCCCCGGATGTGGGACGTGGACCGGCTCCACCTGTCCGCCGAGGGGCACCGCCGGGTCGCCGAGGCGGTCTGGCAGGGCCTCGGACACGACCCGGAGGACACCGAGTGGCGCACGCCGATGCCGGCGACCCTGCCGCCGGGCTGGCTGCTGCGACGGGCCGAGGACGCCCGGTTCGCCCGGCAGTACCTGCTGCCGTGGATAGCCCGCCGCCTCACCGGCCGCTCCTCCGGCGACGGCCTGCCGCCCAAACGCCCGCACCTGCTCCCGTACGAGCCGCCCACCGGGTGACCTGGGTCTCGTAGGTTCCGCCGAACGAACCCGCGGCGCTGGCCTGCACGAATCGCCAGTAGACTCCGTGCACGTGACTTCCGCTCCCGCCAAGCCCCGCATCCCGAACGTCCTCGCCGGACGCTACGCCTCCGCCGAGCTCGCCACGCTCTGGTCGCCCGAGCAGAAGGTGAAGCTGGAGCGTCAGCTCTGGCTCGCCGTGCTGCGGGCGCAGAAGGACCTCGGGATCGAGGTGCCGGACGCGGCGATCGCCGACTACGAGCGTGTCCTCGACACCGTCGACCTGGCCTCGATCGCCGAGCGCGAGAAGGTCACCCGGCACGATGTGAAGGCCCGCATCGAGGAGTTCAACGACCTCGCCGGGCACGAGCAGGTCCACAAGGGCATGACCTCCCGCGACCTCACGGAGAACGTCGAGCAGCTCCAGGTCCGGCTGTCGCTGGAGCTGATCCGCGACCGCGCGGTGGCCGTCCTGGCCCGGCTGGGCAAGCTCGCCGGCGAGTACGGCGAGCTGGTCATGGCCGGCCGCTCGCACAACGTGGCCGCGCAGGCCACCACCCTCGGCAAGCGTTTCGCGACCGCCGCCGACGAGCTCCTCGTGGCCTACGGCCGTATCGAGGAGCTGCTCGGCCGCTACCCGCTGCGCGGGATCAAGGGCCCGGTCGGCACCGCGCAGGACATGCTGGACCTGCTGGGCGGCGACGCGGACAAGCTGGCCGAGCTGGAGGACCGCATCGCCGGTCACCTGGGCTTCTCGCAGGCGTTCACCTCGGTCGGCCAGGTCTACCCGCGCTCGCTGGACTACGACGTCGTGACCGCGCTGGTGCAGCTGGCGGCGGGTCCGTCGTCGCTGGCGAAGACGATCCGGCTGATGGCCGGGCACGAGCTGGTGACCGAGGGCTTCAAGCCGGGCCAGGTCGGCTCGTCGGCGATGCCGCACAAGATGAACACGCGGTCCTGCGAGCGCGTCAACGGCCTCATGGTCATCCTGCGCGGGTACGCGTCGATGACGGGCGAGCTGGCGGGCGACCAGTGGAACGAGGGCGACGTGTCCTGCTCGGTGGTGCGCCGGGTCGCGTTGCCGGACGCGTTCTTCGCGCTGGACGGGCTGCTGGAGACGTTCCTGACGGTGCTCGACGAGTTCGGCGCCTTCCCGGCCGTCGTCGCCCGTGAGCTGGACCGCTACCTGCCGTTCCTCGCGACCACCAAGGTGCTGATGGGCGCGGTGCGCGCCGGAGTCGGCCGTGAGCTCGCGCACGAGGCGATCAAGGAGAACGCGGTCGCCTCCGCGCTGGCGATGCGCGAGCAGGGCGCCGAGCGCAACGAACTGCTCGACAAGCTCGCCGCCGACGACCGCATCCCGCTGGACCGCGCGGAGCTGGACGCGCTGATGGCGGACAAGCTGTCCTTCACGGGCGCCGCCGCCGACCAGGTGGGCGTCGTGGTCGCCCGGATCGAGGAGATCGTCAAGCAGCGGCCCGAGGCCGCCGGTTACACGCCCGGAGCGATCCTCTGAGCCGCTTCACCCAGGCGGAGCTGGAGGCCGCGCGCGACCGTCTCGTCCCGGACGTGGTCGCGAGCGGCCTTCGCGTGCTGTTCTGCGGCATCAACCCGGGGCTGATGACGGCGGCGACCGGGCACCACTTCGCCCGCCCCGGCAACCGCTTCTGGCCCGTGCTGCACCGCTCCGGCTTCACGCCGAGGCTGCTCAAGCCGGCGGAGCAGGAGGAGCTGCTGACGTACGGGCTGGGCATCACGAACGTGGTCGCGCGGGCGAGTGCGCGGGCCGACGAGCTGACGGCCGAGGAGTACCGCGAGGGCGGCCGGCTGCTGGCGGAGAAGGTCGTCCGGCTGAAGCCGCGCTGGCTGGCCGTGGTCGGGGTCACCGCCTACCGGGCGGCGTTCGACGACCGGGGCGCCCGGGTGGGTCCGCAGGAGCGGCTCATCGGGGACACGCGCGTGTGGGTGCTGCCGAACCCCAGCGGGCTCAACGCCCATTGGACGACGGCGACGATGGCGGAGGAGTTCGAGCGGCTGCGGCTGGCGGCCGAGGCGCCCCCTGCGGTCACGGCGGATCCGTCTCGGTGACGACGGCGAGGAGCTGGAACGGCAGCTCCTTGTCCCACTGGGACACCCCCAGGGCCAACCAGCGTGCCGTGCCGGGCAGTTGCCACAGATGGACGTCCGGCACGTGAGCGCTGAGCGAGCCCCAGGGCTCGGGTATGTCCTCGCCGTCCAGCGAGCGTTCCAGGACGCTCGCCAGACTGATGTGGTGCGGCGGGCCCCAGCGGTCGGTCAGCCGCTGGGTGAGGCCGTCCCGGTCGGCGTCGTACTGGGCCTGCGTCTGCTCCCATCGCGTCCCGTCGTCCTCCCAGAAGTCGTCGCTGGTCGCTAATTCGGCGACCAGACCGTCCGGACCGGCGGTGCCCACGTCCGTCCTGCCGTGCTCCGCGGGGAAGCCCCGGGTGCACAGCAGGTCGATGGTGTCGAGGCAGCGCGCGATGTCCATGTGCTCCAGTAAAGCGGCCGCCACTGACAATTGGCTGGGCGTCAGCGCCCGGCCGCCTCAGGCGTCCCTTCGCCGCAGCCGCCAGGCGCCCGCCGCGAGGGCCGCCGCCGCCCACAGCGCGGTCACCGCCAGTCCGGACCACGGGCCGAGGGCGCCCTCCCACGTGCTGTGCAGCACCGTCTGGCCGGCCCGGTCGGGCAGGAAGTCGGCGGCGTTGCCGGACACGTCGCCGACCACGAAGGACACGATCAGCAGGAACGGGATGAGGATGCTCAGCGTGGCGACGCCGCTGCGCAGGACGGCCGTCAGACCGGCGGCGAACAGGGCCAGCAGGGTGAGGTAGAGCCCGCATCCGAAGGCGGCGCGCAGTCCTTCGCCCGTGCCGATCGCGTCGGCGTCGTCCCCGAGCGCGGCGCCGCCCACGGCCAGGGCCAGCAGACCGGTGGCGAGGCCGACCGCGAGGACGGGCAGGGCGATCGCCGTGAGCTTGGCGGCGAACCAGCGGCCCCGGTGCGGCACGGCGGCCAGGGACACCCGCAGGGCGCCGCCGTGGAACTCGGCGGACACGGCCGTCGTCGCGAAGGCGATCGCCGCGACCTGGCCGAAGTTCACGCCGAAGTAGACGGAGGACAGCGGGTCGAACGCGTCGGCCGGGTCGTCGCCGGAGTCGGCCGCGGCGAGCGCCGAGAACGCGACGGTGGCGAGCAGGATCGCGCTCAGTCCGCCGAGTTGCGAGCGCAGTGTACGGATCTTGATCCACTCGGCGTGGAGGGCGGGAGCGAACGCCATGGTCAGGCCTCCTGCGGATGGGCCGCGAACTCGGTGTCGGCGGCGGTCAGATCGAGGTAGGCCTGTTCCAGCGTGCCCTCCTCGGCGGTCAGTTCGAGCAGTGGGACACCCGCCTCGGACGCCAGGCGGCCGATGTCGTCCACGCGCGCGTGGTCGACGGTGAAGTGCCCTTCCCCGTGGGCGACGCCGTCGTGGCCGTGCCGGGCGAGGGCCCTGCCGAGCGCGTCGGGGTCGCTGGTGCGGACCCGTACCCGGGGGCGTACGCGCGCGTCGATGAAGTCCCGCAACGGGGTGTCGGCGAGGAGACGGCCCCGGCCCAGGACGACGAGGTGGTCGGCGAAGGAGGCGGTCTCGTTCATCAGGTGGCTGGACACCAGCACCGTGCGCCCCTCCGCCGCGAGCCGGCGCAGCAGTCCGCGGATCCAGATGATGCCTTCCGGGTCGAGGCCGTTGGACGGCTCGTCGAGCAGCACCACCGCGGGGTCGCCGAGCAGGGCGGCCGCGATGCCGAGGCGCTGGCGCATGCCGAGGGAGTACGTCTTGACGCGGCGGCGGGCGGCCGGGGCGAGGCCGGTCTCCTCCAGCACCTCGTCCACCCTGCGCGCGGGGATGCGGTTGCTCGCGGCGAGGGCGCGCAGGTGGTCGCGGCCGGTACGGGAGCCGTGCGGGGCCTGCGCGTCGAGCAGCGCGCCGACATGGCGCAGCGGCTCCTCGAGGGCGGCGTAGGGGCGGCCGTCGAGGGTGGCGGTCCCGGAGGTCGGGCGGTCGAGGCCGAGGACGAGGCGCAGCGTCGTGGACTTGCCGGCGCCGTTGGGGCCGAGGAAGCCGGTCACGCGGCCGGGCAGGACGCGGAAGGTGAGCCGGTCCACTGCCCGCCGTGGGCCGAACTCCTTGGTGAGGTCGCGGACGTCGATGCTGGTCATGGGCATCACTGTGGCCGCCCGTCCGGGGCCGGGTCCTCCCCCGCGGGTGGAGTCCGTCTCCCCCGCTCGGGGGAGGTCCGTTGTCAGTGGCGGCTGCCACCATGTGGGCATGGGCCGCTTCCTGCGTCCGCTGCTGCGGGGGACGACGTACACACGGCTGGTGCATCTGTGGGTGCCGATGCTGTTGCTGAGCGTCTGGATGTTCATCGACTCGTCGAATCCATGGGTGCCCGCTCTGCTGCTGGTGCCGGTCGGGCTGATTCCGGCGGTGCGCCGGGGCGAGGGGGTGCAGGCGGAGCTGCTGTTGACGCCGGGTGAGCGCGACCCCGGGTTCTCGGTGTCGCCGGCGACGGCCTGGCGGGACCGGCTGCGGACGGTGCTGTGGCTGGAAGCGCGCATGGTGTTGGGCGGGGTGACGGCGGCGGCCTGCGTCTGGCTGCCCGTCCTCGCGCTGGAGCTGGTGGCGGCCGCGCGCGGGCGGACGCACGACGACGTCCCGGTCCTCGCGGACGCGGCCCCGCACTGGTGGTACGCGCTGCTCGCGCCGCTCCCCCTCCTCGCGCTCGGCGCGGTCGTCGTCGGCATGGGCGAGGCGGTCACGGCCGTCGCCCGGTGGCTCCTCGGCCCGTCCGCCGGCGAGCGGCTCGCCGCCCTGGAGGAACGCACGGAGCAGCTCTTGGAGCGCAACCGCATCGCGCGGGAGCTGCACGACTCGATCGGCCACGCGCTGACGGTGGCGGTGGTGCAGGCGGGCGCCGCGCGGGCGGCGGGCGACCCGGAGTTCACGGACCGGGCGCTCGGCGCGATCGAGGAGACCGGCCGGGCCGCGCTGGAGGACCTGGAGCGGGTGCTCGGGGTGCTGCGCGAGGCGGAGCGGCCGGTGAGCGGGCGGCCGACGCTGGCCGAGGCCGACCGTCTGCTGGAGTCGGCGCGGACGTCCGGGGCGAAGGTGGACGCGGAGGTGACGGGGGCTGTGGAGGCGCTGCCGGGGCCCGTGTCCCGCGAGGGTTACCGCATCCTCCAGGAGGCGCTGACGAACGTGCTGCGGCACGCGGGCGCGGTGCCGGTGCGGGTCCGCGTCCATGCCGCGGCGGACGTGCTGACCCTGGAGGTCCGCAATCCGCTGACGGCCGCCGTCGCCGGGCCCGGGCGGGGCAGCGGGCTGCGCGGGATACGCGAGCGGGCGGCGCTGCTCGGCGGCCACGCGTCGACGGGCCCGGACGCCGGGGACTGGCAGGTACGCGCGGAGCTGCCGCTGAGCTGATGGTCAGACAGATCGCGGGCGGACTTTAAGCTGTGCGGGTGCCGCTTTCCGTACTGCTCGTGGATGACGAGCCGCTGGTCCGCGCGGGGTTGCGTGCCGTGCTGTCCGCCCAGCCCGACATCGAGGTCGTCGGGGAGGCGGCGGACGGGGCGGCGGTGATCCCGCTGGTGCGGACGCTGCGGCCCGACGTGGTCGCCATGGACGTACGGATGCCGTTGATGGACGGCATCGAGGCCACGCGCGCACTGCTGCGGACGGTGGACCGCCCGCCGAAGATCCTGGTCGTGACGACGTTCGAGAACGACGAGTACGTGTACGAGGCGCTGCGCGCGGGCGCGGACGGCTTCCTGCTGAAGCGGGCGCGGCCGGCGGAGATCGTGCACGCGGTGCGGCTGGTCGCCGAGGGCGAGTCGCTGCTGTTCCCGGCCTCGGTGCGGCGGCTCGCCGCCGAGCACGGCGACGGGGGCGGCAACCGTGCGGCCCGGGACGTGCTGGAGCGGGCCCGGCTGACCGAGCGGGAGGCCGAGGTGCTGCGGCTGATGGCGCGCGGGCTGTCCAACGCGGAGATCGCCGCGCGGCTGGTCGTCGGGGCGGAGACGGTCAAGTCGCATGTGAGCGCCGTCCTGGCGAAGCTGGGGGCGCGGGACCGTACGCAGGCGGTGATCACGGCGTACGAGTCGGGGTTCGTGGGGGTGGGCTGAGATCGCGCCGGGGGACGCGGGACGTAGGGTCGGCACGTGCGCGTGGGCGCGGTTCGTGTCGATTTCGTGCTCGTCGGGGTTCGCGGCGCCGAGTACGATCCGGCCCATACGCGCGCGAGCTGGGAGGACGGACGTTGGGGCGGCTGACCGGCGGGGATCCCTCGCTGTTGCGGAGGATCAATTCCGCGGTGGTGCTGCACGAGCTGCGTGCCGCCGACTGCGCGACGCTCACGGAGATCACGCGGGCCACCGGGCTGTCCCGGCCGACCGTCGAGGGGGTCGTGGAGGACCTCATCGGGGCCGGGCTCGTCGTCGAGCAGGCGGCCGAGGAGGGCGCCGCCCGGCGGCAGGGGCGGCCGGCGCGCCGGTTCAGGTTCCGGGCGGAGGCCGGCCATCTGCTGGGCCTGGAGATCGGGGCGCACCGCGTGGCCGCGCTGCTGTCCGACCTGGACGGGCGGGTGCTGGGCGCGCAGGCCACGGAGGTCGACGAGAGCGCCCCCGCCGACGAGCGGCTGGAGCGGCTGCGCACGGCGGTGGCGGAGCTGCTGCGCCGGGCGGGCGTGCCGCGCGGTTCGCTGCGGGCCGTGGGCGTCGGCACACCCGGCATCGTGGAGGCCGACGGGACGGTGCGGCTGGGCACCGCGCTTCCCGAGTGGACGGGGCTGCGGCTGGGCGAGCGGCTGGGCCGGTCCTTCAAGTGCCCGGTGCTGGTGGAGAACGACGCCAACGCGGCGGCCGTGGCCGAGCACTGGAAGGGCGCCGCCACCGGTTCCGACGACGTGGTGTTCGTGCTGGCGGGGCTGAGTCCGGGCGCCGGTTCGCTGATCGGGGGGCGGCTGCACCGGGGGTACGGCGGGGCGGCCGGCGAGATCGGCGCGCTGCACCTGCTGGGGCGGGGGGTCACGCCGGAGACCCTGCTGTCCACGACGGGCGAGCCGTTGCATCCGCTGGACGAGCAGGCGGTCACGCAGGTGTTCGCGCAGGCACGCGAGGGCGACCGGCGGGCCGGGGCGGCCGTGGAGCGCTTCCTGCAACGGCTCGTGCACGACGTGGCCGCGCTGGTCCTGGCCCTGGACCCGGAGTTGGTGGTGGTCGGTGGCTGGGCGGCGGGACTGGACGGCGTACTGGAGCCGCTGCGGCGGGAGTTGGCGCGCTACTGCCTGCGCCCGCCGCGGGTGGCGCTCTCGCTGCTCGGCGAGGCGGCCGTGGCGACGGGCGCGCTGCGGCTGGCCCTCGACCACGTCGAGGAGCAACTCTTCGCGGTGGAGGGCACGGTGACGGGCCGGTCACCGGCGGGGGCACACCTGAGCCCCAATGATTCGTGACGGGCCGTCAGGAGGCCTGGCGTGCGGGGTCGTCGTGGTGGATCTCCACGCCGCCCGACGCGCCGAACGTCAGCCGGCAGGTGTCCGCGCGGTAGGTGGCCGCGGAGAGCGCGGCGGTGCGGCCCCCGGCGAAGAAGCGGGTGGTGACGACGAGGACGGGCGCGCCGGGCAGCCGGTCGAGTTCCTTGGCGTCGTCCGCGCGGGCCGAGCCCAGCTCCACGGCCCGGTCCTGGCTCTCCAGCTCCAGGTGCTGCAGTTCGCGCAGCACCGCACGCGCGCGTGCCGGGCCGGAGGGGGCGTCGATCGCGGTCAGCTCGGGCACCGACGCCTGCGGGACGTACAGCAGTTCGGCGGCGAGGGGCCGGCCGTGTGAGACCCGGGAGCGGCGCACGATGTGCACGGGCTCGTCGCGGTCGGCGCCCAGGGCGTCGGCGACGGCCGCCGGCGGTACGGCGAGCGCGCAGTCGACCGGGTTCCACGTGTCACCGGACGCACCGGGCCAGCCGTGCCGCTCCGCTCCGACGTCCACGCGGGGCGGCGCGACCGTGGTGCCGACTCCCCGGCGGCGCTGGAGGCGGCCCTCCAGCTCGAGCTGCTCCAGCGCCTGGCGCAGCGTGGCGCGGGCGACCCCGTAACGGGCGGCCAGCGCACGCTCGTTGGGCAGCACCTCGCCCACGGCGAACTCCGAGTCCAGCGCCTCGGTGAGCACGGTCTTGAGATGCCAGTACTTCGGCTCAGGCACCGTCTCCAGCCGCAAGGTCCCCACCCTGTTCTCCGCTTGCAAGGTCCCCACCCTGTCCTTCGCGATCGCCGTGGCAGGCGGTGTTTTCGTGCCCTTGTTTATTAAGGGTTGTTGCACTTGTCTGCGACCATAAGGCGGCCCCCATCCACGGTCAAGATCAATCTTCGAACGCTCTCGAAGCCCAAGGGAACAGGAGGGGTAAGCGTTTACGGAGCGTTCGCATCCGGCCCTTTCCGTGGACACGGCGGCAAAACAGCCGCAATGAAACGGAGGGTGCCCTACGGAAATTGACGGTGGGTAATCCGGAATCACGACCGCAGGGCGTGCAGCTTGTCCGGGTTGCGGATGACGTAGACGACCCGGACTCGGCCGTCGGCCACGTCGAGCTGGAGGACGGTGTCCGGCTCGCCTCCGGACAGGGTCAGCACGGCGGGTCCGCCGTTGACCTCCAGGAAGCGGAACGAGACGTCGGGAAGCCCCCTGCGGGCGATGCCGACGATGAAGCGGGCGACGTGGTCCGCGCTCTGGAGCACCCGCAGCGACGCCTGGACCTTGCCGCCGCCGTCGCCGACGAGCCGGGCGTCCGGCGCGAGCAGCGCCATCAGCCCCTCCAGGTCGCCCTCCGCGGCCGCGGCGAGGAACCGTTCGGTGAGTTCGCGCCGCTGGGCGGGATCCACGGTGAAGCGGGGCCGCCGCTCCTCGACGTGCCGGCGCGCCCGGCCGGCCAGCTGACGCACCGCCGGCTCGGAGCGGTCGAGGGCGGCGGCGATCTCGGCGTAGGGGTAACCGAAGGCCTCCCGCAGGACGAACACCGCGCGCTCCAGGGGTGACAGCGACTCCAGGACGACGAGGACGGCGAGCGAGACCGAGTCGGCGAGCACGGCCCGCTCGGCGGTGTCCGGGACGGTGTCACCGAAGTCGGTGAGGTACGGCTCGGGCAGCCAGGGGCCGATGTAGGCCTCGTCGCGGGACTTGACGCGGGTCAGGCGGTCCAGGGCGAGGCGGGTGACGATCCGCACCAGGTAGGCGCGCGGCCGGCTCACGTCGGCGCGGTCGGCGGCCGACCAGCGCAGCCAGGCGTCCTGGACGACGTCCTCGGCGTCGGCCACGCGGCCGAGCATGCGGTAGGCGACGCCCAGCAGCAGCGGCCGGTGCTCCTCGAAGACCTCGGTCGCGGTGTCTGTGGTCACCGAGCCATCCCATCCGACACGGCGGCCGGTGTCCAGACGGAGCGCCGCCGGGGGCTACCCGTCGGTAGCAATTGCTGACAAGCTGTCTACGTGACGCCCCGGCCACGGCCGCACCCGTCCGCCGCACCGCGCACCTGCCCCGAACTCCCCCACCCCGTAACGCCGTTGAACCAGAGCAACCAGCCGGACCAGTTCGACCGTTCAGCCCGTTCAGACGAGGAGCACCGCCATGTCCGCCGCCACCGTCTCCTTCACGGTCCCCTCCCCCAGCGGCCCACAGCCCGTCACCGTGTCCTACGCGCGCGCGGGGCGCGGCGAGCCGTTGCTCCTGCTGCACGGCATCGGGCACCACCGGCAGGCCTGGGACCCGGTGCTGGACATCCTCGCCACCGAGCGGGACGTGATCAGCGTGGACCTGCCCGGCTTCGGCGCGTCCCCGGGGCTGCCTGAGGGGCTCTCCTACGACCTGCCCACCACCACGTCGGTGTTCGGCGCCTTCTGCGAGGCGCTGGAGCTGGAACGCCCCCATGTCGCGGGCAACTCGCTGGGCGGTCTGCTGGCGCTGGAACTCGGCCGGGAGAAGCGCGTACGGTCCGTCACCGCGCTGTCCCCGGCGGGGTTCTGGTCGGAGGCGGAGCGCCGTTACGCCTTCGGCGTCCTGCTGACCATGCGCCACCTCTCCCAGCGGATGCCGTTGCCGATGGTCCAGCGGCTGTCACGGTCGGCGGCCGGTCGTACGGCCCTCACCAGCACCATCTACGCCCGCCCGGGCCGCCGTTCACCGGAGGCCGTGGTCGCCGAGACGCTGGCGCTGGCCGGGGCCACAGGGTTCGACGAGACCCTGCGGGCGGGCACGAGCGTCAAGTTCACCGACGACGTCCCCGGCATACCCGTCACCGTCGCCTGGGGCACCCGGGACTGGCTCCTGGTGCGTCGCCAGGGCGTCCGGGCCAAGCAGATCATCCCGCAGGCCCGCCTGGTACGGCTCCCCGGCTGCGGTCACTGCCCGATGAACGACGACCCGGCACTCGTCGCCCGCGTGCTCCTCGACGGCAGCCGCTGACCCCCTCGGCCCCCGGCGCCGGTCACCGGCGACGCCCCGCGCCTCCGGGCCAGCACACCCGCGCCGAGGGCGACTCCGGCTCCCACGAGGGCGCTGCCGGCGGCCTGGGCGAGGCCGTAGGATCCCGTGCCGGCCAGCGGCGCGGTACCGGCGGCGGCGACCGGGATGAGACCGGAGAACAGCGTGGCGCGCTCGGCGCCGATCCGCTGCATGCCCATGTACCAGCACACGAAGCCGACGACGGTGACGACCACCGCCTGCCACAGCAGCGCGGCGGTCTCGCCGGCGTCGGGCCGGCGCAGCCACGCGCCGCCGTCGAGGACCGCCCCGAGCGCCGCGGACTCGACGGCGGCGAGCCCGCACACCGTCGCGGACAGCAGCCGTGGGCCCAGCGGCCGCAGCAGGGGCACGGCCAGCACCGCGAAGCCGACCTCCCCGGCCAGTGCGCACAGGGACCAGGCGATGCCGGCCGGGTCCGTACGGCCCCAGCCCTGCACGGTGAAGGCGCCCATCGCCACCAGCGTCGCCCCGCACAGAACCGCCCGGCGCGGCCGTCGCCCCTCCATCAGCGGGACCATGACCGCCACGACGACCGGCGCGCAGCCCACGAAGACGCCGGGGACGGCGGGTTCGGCGGAGCGTTCGGCGGCGAGGACGGCGAGGTTGAAGCCCACCATGCCCACGGCGGCCAGCAGGGCGAGGCGGGCCCACTGACGAGCTGTCAGCGCGCGCAGTCGAGCCCGTGTGCCATGGCCGGCGAGGGGGACGAGCAGCAGACAGGCGAGGCCGTAGCGCAGGGCCTGCCCGCCCGCGTACGGGTAGGAGCCGAGGACGCTGTTGGCTGTGAAGGAGCCGCCGACGAGGATGCAGGCGAGCGCGGCGAGCAGGGAGCCGCGTGCGGTGGTGGCGTTCATGACGGCGACGTTAGGAAGTGCGGCGGCCCGGCTTAAGGTCCACTTCCATGACGCCATCGGGGACCAATCCGCACGCACCCGTCGCCGGAGAGTCCGCCTCCGCCGCATGGGAGCTCCTGCTGCCGGCCGCGGCGGCGCCCGCACGCGCGCGGGGGCGTTCGCTCCGGACGGCCCTGCGCGAGGCGGTCCGCTCAGGGCGGCTGGCGCAGGGCACCCGGCTGCCGTCGAGCCGGGACCTCGCCGCTGACCTGGGCGTGTCGCGCGGGCTGGTCACGGAGGCGTACGAGCAGCTGACGGCGGAGGGCTATCTGCGCAGCGAGCGCGGCGCCGGGACCTGGGTGAGCGGCGCCGTGCGGGCGGCCCCGCCCCGGGCGCGGGACCTCGCCCCGCGCCCGCCCGGGGTGCGCGCCGACTTCGTGCCGGGGACACCGGACCTGTCGCTGTTCCCACGGGCCGCGTGGGCCGCCGCCCAGCGGCATGTGCTCGCGGAGCTCCCCCACCAGGAGCTGGGCTACCCCGACCCGCGCGGGCTGCCCCGGCTGCGCACCGCGCTCGCCGAGCTGCTCGCCCGGCGGCGGGGCGTGGTCGCCGACCCCGAACGGATCGTCGTGGTCTCCGGTGTGGCGCAGGCGACGGCCCTGCTCGGACTCGTGCTCCACGCGCGCGGGATCGACGCGGTCGGCGTGGAGGATCCCGGCAGCCCGCAGCACAGCGCGCTGTACGCGGCGGCCGGCGTCACCGCCGTACCGCTCCCCCTCGACGACGAGGGACCGGCGCTGGGCCCGCTGAGGGCGTCGGGCGTGCGGTCCGTGGTGACCACGCCCGCGCACCAGTTCCCGACCGGCATCGCCTGCTCGCCGCGCCGACGTACCGAACTGCTGGAGTGGGCCCGCTCGGTGGACGGCTATGTGCTGGAGGACGACTACGACGGCGACTTCCGCTACGACCGCGCGCCCGTCGGCGCGCTTCAAGGCCTCGACCCGGAGCGGGTGGCGTACACCGGATCGGTCAGCAAGTCCCTCGCGCCGGGGCTGCGGCTCGGCTGGCTGCTCGTGCCCGAGGCACTGGCCGACGAAGCGGTGGAGCGCAAGAGGACCATGGATCTGGGCCATCCCACCCTGGACCAGGCGCTGTTCGCCCGGTTCGTGGAGCACGGCGACTACGACCGTCAGCTGCGCCGGTGCCAACGCGCCTACCGTGAGCGGCGGGACGCCGTCGTCGACGCGCTCGGTGAGCACTTCCCCGGCACGCGCGTGTCCGGCATCGCCGCCGGCCTGCACGTCATCGCGACGCTCCCCGAGGAGTACGGCCCGTGGGCCCGCTTCGCCGCGCGGACGGCCGAGGCGGGGATCGAGGTGCGGGCCCTGGCCGCGTACGCGCACGCCGGGTTGCGCGAAGGCGTGCCCGAAGCCGGCGGCCACGCCGACGAAGTGAGTCTCGTGCTCGGGTACGCGCACCTGTCGCCGGCGCGGATCCGGGACGGTGTCCGGTTGATGGCGCGGGCCGCGGGCCGGCGTTGAGCGGCGGCCCGCGGCGGCCGGTGTCCGCCTCCGCGCCGCGTCCTGATGTTCACGTCCGGTTCGCGTGCCGGCCGTGGCGGGGCCGTAGGGATGGCTGTGCACACCGGTCGGTTCCGTCTCAGGAGGCCTGTCATGTCACTTCGTCCGCTCCCCGGGCGTCGCAGCGTGCTGCGCGGCTCGCTGGCCGCGTCGGCGGCTCTGACCCTGCCCGTCGCGGCCGGCGCGGCGCCGGCCCTCGCCCTGTCGGGGCGCCCCCGGGCCGGCTGGGGCGTGCAGGCCGGGGACGTGACCACCGACTCCGGGCTGGTGTGGGTGCGCTCGGACCGGCCGGCGCGGATGATCGTGGAGACGGCGGCCACCCCGTCGTTCCGCGATGCGCGCCGTCGGCTCGGTCCCCTGCTGGGCGCGGACAGCGACTTCACGGGCACGACGCGGCTGCACGGGCTGCCGGCCGGCGAACAGATCCACTACCGCGTCCTGCTGGCCGACCCGGACGACCCGCGCCGTACGGGCGAACCGGTGACCGGCACGTTCCGCACGGCGTCCGCGACGCGGCGCGACGGCGTACGGTTCGTCTGGTCCGGCGACCTGGCCGGACAGGGCTGGGGCATCAACCCGGATCTCGGCGGTTACCGCATCTACCGGGCGATGGCCGCGCTCGACCCCGACTTCTTCCTGTGCAGCGGCGACAACATCTACGCCGACGGCCCGCTCGCCGGGTCGGCCCCGCTCCCCGGCGGGCGGACCTGGCGGAACGTCACCACCGAGGAGAAGGCGAAGGTCGCCGAGACGCTCGCCGAGTTCCGCGGCAACTTCCGCTACAACCTGCTCGACGACAACCTCAGGCGCTTCAACGCCCAGGTCCCCTCCATCGTGCAGTGGGACGACCACGAGGTCACCAACAACTGGTATCCGGGCGAGATCCTCGGGGACGCCCGGTACACCGAGAAGGACGTGGACGTGCTCGCCGCGCGGGCCCGCCGGGCGTTCTCGGAGTACTTCCCGATCTCCACCCTGCGCCGCCCGAGCGGCCGGGTCCACCGGGTGCAGCGGCACGGCCCCCTGCTGGACGTCTTCGTGCTGGACATGCGCACCTACCGTGACTCCAACTCGCCGGACGCCCAGACCGCCGACGCTCAAGGCATCCTCGGCCGGGAGCAGTTGGAGTGGCTCAAGCGCGAACTGGCCCGCTCCCGCGCGGTGTGGAAGGTGATCGCCGCCGACATGCCGCTCGGACTGGTCGTGCCCGACACCACCGACGGCGAGCCCAACTTCGAGGCGGTGGCGCAGGGCGACCCGGGCGCGCCGCTCGGCCGTGAGCTCCAGATCGCGGAGTTGCTGCGGTTCGTCAAGCACCGGCGGATCACGGGCACGGTGTGGCTGACGGCGGACGTCCACCACACCTCGGCCCAGCACTACGACCCGTCACGGGCGGCGTTCAAGGACTTCGCGCCGTTCTGGGAGTTCGTCTCCGGGCCGCTGAACGCGGGCGCCTTCCCGGCGAGCGCGCTGGACGGCACGTTCGGCCCGGACCGCGTCTTCGTGAAGGCGCCGGCCACGGCGAACGTCTCCCCCGCCGACGGCTACCAGTTCTTCGGAGAGGTCGACATCGACGGCGACAACGGGGAGTTGACGGTGCGGCTGCGCGAGCAGGACGGCACGGTCCTGTTCACCAAGGCGCTGCAGCCGGGCCGCGTCGGGCAGTGACGGCGACGCGACGGCGGCCGTGCCGTGACTCCCGTATTCTGAAAGGGAGTTCCGCGCATCGGCGTCATCTCCCGGCGCGCGGTGCGGTCACCGGGGATGGCGCAGGACCTCGGTCGTCGACGATGCGAGAGTCCGGACGGCGCACGCCTCCATACCCGTACAACTCTTGATGAAAGGGTCAAATGGTTCCTTTACCCATCGGTCACAAACCGTTCGTGATCACGCAACACCGTTCCTTCACAGTGGCTGCATGACTCGAGACATGACTGACGACACGCACTGCGACCCCAAGCGCCCGGCGCGCCGCCGGCTGCGCGCCGCCCTGGAGTTCGCCACCCCGTGGCTCACACGGCGCCACGACCACGTGCCGCCCGCGAGCGATACCGGCGATACCGGCGCCCGGCCGCCCTCAGCGACGGGGCCGGCCGGGCAGAAGTCCGAACTCCCCGCTCCCGCCGCCGAGTCGAGCACGCTGTGGCGGATGCGCACGACGGTGAAGGACGAGCCGGGTTCGCTGGCCGCACTCTGCGCGGCCCTCGCCGCACACCGGGTCGACATCCTGAGCCTCCAGACGCACCCGCTGGGCGAGGACACGGTGGACGAGTTCCTCCTGCGGGCGCCCGGCGCGCTCACGGCGGCGGAGGTCACCGGGACCGTGGCTCAGGCCGGCGGCACGGACACCTGGATCGAACGGGCCGACGCCCACGACCTCGTGGACGCCCCGACCAGGGTCCTGGGCCTGGCCACCCGCACCGCTCTCGACCCCGCCGAACTTCCCCTCGCCCTGCGCCAGTTGCTGGGCCGGTGCACGATCCGCTCGCTGCCCGCCACGGGCGGACCCGGCGGCCGGGAGCCGGAGCACGTCCCCGTGGAGGGTGTGCTGGAGGACACCGTCATGCGCCTGCGGGCGCCGGAAGGCGGAGTGATCACCGTGGAGCGGCCGTATCTGCCGTTCACCCCGACCGAGTTCGCGCGGGCGCGCGCGCTGGTCGAGCTGGACGCCCGGCTCGGTCCGCGTGTCCCGCCCCAGCTCGACGTGCTGACGCTGCCTCAGGGCGACGACATCACCGTGCGCCGGGCCGGCGCCGGTGACGTGAAGGCGGCCAAGGCGATGCACCTGCGCTGCTCGCCCCGCACGCTCGGGCTGCGCTACCACGGGCCCGTCGGCGACGCCGACCGCTACCTCACCCACCTGCTCAGCCCGCGCCACGGCCGCACCCTCGCCGTGCAGACGCCGTCGGGACGCGTCATCGCCCTCGGCCATCTGCTGTGGGACGGGGACGAGACGGAGGTCGCCCTGCTCGTCGAGGACGAGTGGCAGCGGCGCGGCATCGGCGGCGAACTGCTGGGCCGGCTGGTCGCGATGGCCCGGGAGGCGGGCTGCGCGAGCGTCTACGCGGTGACGCAGGCCTCCAACACCGGCATGGTCGCCGCCATGCGCGGGCTGGGTCTGCCCCTCGACTACCAGATCGAGGAGGGCACCCTGGTGATCACCGCCCGCCTGGAGCGGGCCGGCGCCGGGGCGGCCTCCGACCGCTACGAGAGGCAGGCCGCGCACGACTGACGCGGACCGTCCGGAGGGCGGCCCGGTGGCGTACGACGCCGCCGGGCCGTTCCGCGTACGGCGACCCGCGTCACCGACCGGCCGGGGGTCCGTCACACCACCGCGCGGCTGTGCCCGGCCCGTGCGCGAGGAATCGTTTCTCCCATTGCGGGCGCCGGGCCGGCCCCCAGCGCCGCGTCCAGGTCCGCCCACAGGTCCTCGACGTCCTCCAGGCCCACCGACATCCGCAGCAGCCGGTCGCCGACCCCGGCGTCCCGCCGGTCCCCTGCGTCCACGATGCGATGACTGATGGACGCCGGGTGCTGGATGAGGGTGTCGACGCTGCCGAGGCTCACGGCGGGGGTGATCAGCCGGACGCCGGCGATCACCTCGTGCGGATCGCCGTACACCTCGAAGGCGACCATCGCGCCGCTTATCTGCGGATAGTGGACGCGAGCGACGCGGGGGTCCGCGGCCAGCCGGCGGACCAGCTCGGCGGCGGTCGCCGAGGCGGCCCGCACCCGCACCGGAAGCGTCGACAGCCCGCGCAGCAGCAGGTAGCCGGCGAGCGGGTGCAGCACCCCGCCGGTGGCGAACCGTGTCTGCCGCAGCCGCCCCGCGAACTCCTCGTCGCAGGCGACCACGCCCGCCATGACGTCCCCGTGGCCGCCGAGGTACTTGGTCGCGCTGTGCAGCACGAGCCGCGCGCCCTGCTCGGCGGGCCGCTGGAGCACCGGTGTGGCGAAGGTGTTGTCGGCGAGCAGCGGCACGGATCCGCAGGCGTGGGCCACCGCCCGAAGATCGACCTCGGCGAGGGTCGGGTTGGCCGGCGACTCGACCATCACCAGCCCGGTGTCGGGGCGCAGCGCGTCCGCGATCCCGGCCGGGTCGGTCCAGGTGACCTCCGAGCCGAGCAGCCCCGCGGTCAGCAGATGGTCGCTGCACCCGTACAGCGGGCGGACGGCCACCACGTGCCGCAGGCCCAGCGAGCCGCGCGCGAGCAGCACCGCGCTCAGCGCGGCCATGCCGCTGGCGAAGGCGACCGCGCTCTCGGTGCCCTCCAGCCGGGCGAGGGCTGTCTCGAAGCGGGCGACCGTGGGGTTGCCCAGCCGGCCGTAGACGGGCGGGCCCTCCGGTTCGGCGCCGGTGGCGGCGAACGCGTCGATGCGGGCGGCCTCGGCACGGCTGTCGTAGGAGGGATAGGTGGTGGACAGGTCGATGGGCGGGGCGTGCAGGCCCTGGCGGGCCAGGTCGTCCCGGCCGGCGTGCACGGCTTCGGTGGCCAGTGCGCGGGGCGTTCCCGGCGTGCGTACACCGTCGTACGCGTGTGTGCTCGCGGAGGCAAAGTCCATGGACGGCAGGGTGAACACCGGACGGTGTCGGCGGGGAATCGGCCGTGCTACGTTCGGCCGATGGCCGATTCCGTCGTACTCGACCCGGTGGACCTCCAGCTGCTGCGGCTGCTGCAGAACGACGCCCGGACCACCTACCGCGATCTCGCGGCGCAGGTCGGGCTCGCGCCGTCGACGTGCCTGGACCGGGTGACGCGGCTGCGCCGCTCGGGTGTGATCCTCGGGCACCAGCTGCGGCTCGATCCGGCCAAACTAGGGCGGGGGCTGCAGGCGCTGTTGTCAGTGCAGGTCCGGCCGCACCGGCGGGAGCTGGTGGGGCCGTTCGTGGAGCGGGTGCGGGCGCTTCCTGAGGCGCTCACCGTGTTCCACCTGACCGGGCCCGACGACTATCTCGTGCACGTCGCGGTCGCGGACATGGCCGATCTGCAGCGGCTCGTCCTGGACGAGTTCACGGCCCGGCGGGAGGTGGCCCGGGTGGAGACCCGGCTGATCTTCCAGCGGTGGGACTGCGGCCCGCTGCTCCCGCCCGGCCCGCCGGCCCCACCGCCGCCGCCGTCTTCGCAGGACTGAACCGGCGCGATCAGGCTGACTCGGCGCGCCGTCCGGGGAGACGGGGCTGACGCGGCGCCGGTACGCGTACGAGGATGGCCGCATGTCAGAGATCACCAGCCCGCTGCCCCGAGAGGTCGCCGACGCCTACGTCGACGAGCTCATCGCCCTCGACCCGGTCACCGGCACCTACCTCGGCGTGCCGGAGAGTTCGAGCCGACTGCCCGACCTGTCGCCCGCCGGACAGGAGGCCCTCGCGCGTCTCTCGCGGGACACCCTGACGCGGCTCGCCGAGGCGGAGCGGCGGCCCGGCGCGGAACGGGACGTCGAGCGCCGGTGCGCGCGCCTGCTGCGCGAGCGGCTCACCGCCCAGCTCGCCGTCCACGAGGCCGAGGAAGGGCTGCGCGCGGTCGGCAACCTGGGGATGCCGGTGCACAACGTGCGCGAGGTGTTCACCGTGACGCCGACGGGGACCGACGACGACTGGGCCGCGATCGGCCGGCGGCTGCGCGCGGTCCCGGCGGCGCTGGCCGGCTACCGGGAGTCGCTGGAACTCGGCCTGGAGCGCAAGCTGTACGCGGCTCCGCGGCCGACCGCTGCCTTCGTCGCACAGCTCACGGAGTGGGCCGACACCGACGGCTCGGGCCGCGGCTGGTTCGAGGAGTTCGCCGCCGCGGGGCCCGAGTCGCTGCGCGCCGAGCTGGACGAGGCGGCCCGGACGGCGACCGCGGCGGTCGTGGAGCTGCGGGACTTCATGCGCGACGTGTACGCGCCCGCCGTGGAGGGCGCGCCGCAGACCGTCGGCCGTGAGCGGTACGCCCGCTGGTCGCGCTACTTCAACGGCACCGACCTCGACCTGGACGAGGCGTACGCGTACGGCTGGGCCGAGTACCACCGGCTGCTCGCGGAGATGCGGCGGGAGGCGGAGAAGGTCCTCCCGGGCGCCGCGTCGCCGTGGGCGGCCCTCGCGCACCTCGACGAGCACGGCAAGCACATCGAGGGCGTCGACGAGGTCCGCGACTGGCTGCAGGGGCTGATGGACCAGGCGATCGACGCCCTGGACGGCACCCACTTCGAACTCGCCGAGCGGGTACGGAAGGTGGAGTCGCGGATCGCCCCGGCGGGCAGCGCGGCCGCCCCGTACTACACGCCCCCGTCGGAGGACTTCTCCCGTCCCGGCCGCACCTGGCTGCCGACGATGGGCCTGAACCGTTTCCCGGTCTACGACCTCGTCTCCACCTGGTACCACGAGGGCGTCCCCGGCCATCACCTCCAGCTCGCGCAGTGGGTGCACGTGGCGGAGAACCTCTCCCGCTACCAGGCCACCGTCGGCATCGTCAGCGCCAACGCCGAGGGCTGGGCGCTGTACGCGGAGCGGCTCATGGACGAGCTGGGCTTCCTCACGGACGCCGAGCAGCGGCTCGGCTACCTGGACGCGCAGATGATGCGGGCCGTGCGGGTCATCGTGGACATCGGCATGCACCTGGAGCTGGAGATCCCCGGGGACTCGCCCTTCCACCCGGGTGAGCGCTGGACGCCGGAGCTGGCCGAGGAGTTCTTCAACGCGCACAGCAGCCGCTCCGAGGACTTCGTGGAGAGCGAGCTGACCCGCTATCTGACCATCCCGGGTCAGGCGATCGGCTACAAGCTGGGTGAGCGGGCCTGGCTGCTGGGCCGGGAGAAGGCGCGCGAGCGGCACGGCGACGCCTTCGACCTCAAGTCCTGGCACATGGCGGCCCTTTCGCAGGGCTCGCTGGGTCTGGACGATCTGGTGGACGAGCTGTCGCAGCTCTGAGCGGATGCCGAGGCGGGGGCCTCAGGGTCCCCGCCGTGCTCGGGCGGCATCAGCGCGGCCGGGGGTCAGTTGACGCGCTGGCGCACGCTGGAGCCCGTGCGGTCCTTGACGACCTCCAGCCGGGCGTGGATCCGGCGGCGCAGATCGGCCACGTGGCTGACGATGCCGACGCTGCGGTCGCGTTCGCGCAGCGAGTCGAGGACGTCGAGGACCTCGTCCAGCGTCTGGTCGTCGAGGCTGCCGAAGCCCTCGTCGATGAAGAGCGTGTCCAGGCGGACCCCGCCCGCCTCGTCGGTGACGACGTCGGCGAGACCGAGGGCGAGGGCGAGGGAGGCGAAGAAGGTCTCGCCGCCGGACAGCGTGGCCGTGTCCCGCTCGCGGCCGGTCCAGGCGTCCACGACGTGCAGCCCGAGGCCGCTGCGCCCGCGCCCGGTCCGGTCGTCGGAGTGGACGAGGGTGTAGCGCCCGGAGGACATGCGCTGCAGCCGCGCGGTCGCGGCGGCGGCCACCTGTTCCAGGCGGGCGGCCAGAACGTAGGACTCCAGGCGCATCTTGCGCTCGTTGTCGGCGGAGGTGCCGGCGGTGAGGCCGGCCATGCGGGCGACGCGGTCGTACTCCTCGCGCAGCGGCCCGAGCCGCCGTACGCCGTCGGCGGCGCGCGCGGAGAGGCGGTCGAGTTCCTCGCAGCGGCGGGCGGCGGCGTCCTCGGCGGAGGCGGCCCGGCGCAGTCGGTCGGCGGCCCGGCCGGCGGCCTCCCGGGCGGCGGCGAGGTCGGCGGGCGGCCGCTGGGCGGCGGCCGCGGTCTCCGGTTCGGCGAGGACGGCCCGTACGGCGGTCTCCTCGGCCTGCCGGGCGTCCAGACGGCGTTGCAGCTCGCGGTGTGCGGCGTCGTCGAGGAGGGCGTCGGCGGCGGCCTGCGGGGTGTCGAACCCGGCCTTGAACGCGGCCTGGTCGAGGCGTCCGTCGGCGGTCTTCAGACGGGCGGCGGCGTCCTCGGCCGCGCGGACGGCGTCGGCGGCCTCGGTGAGCAGGGCGGCCTGGCGCTCCAGGTGCCCGATCCGCGCGGCGACGCTCTGCGCGCCTCCCCTGGCCTGCCTCAACTCCTCTTCCAGGGATTCCCGTTCACGCTCCAGCCGGTCCCGGTGGCCGACCCGGGAGGCGGCCCTGACCTGCGCCTCACGCTGGGCGGCGGTGCGCCGCTGGTGTTCCTGCTCGGCGCGGCGCAGTTCCTCGCGCGCGGGGTGCAGCGCGGAGGCGTCCCGGCGGGCCCGGGCGTGTTCGAGGTCCAGTTCCCCGGCCTCCGCGGCGAGCTGCTCGGTGGGAGTGTCGCCGGCTTCGGCGACGGCCCCGGCGAGCGCCTCCCGGACCGCGCCGAGGTCGCGTTCGGCGTCCGCACGGCGCTGTTCGGCGCTCTGCAGGGCGGCGAGGGCCTGTTCCTCGGCCTCGCGGTCGATGTGCCCGGCGTCCTTGCGGGCGGGCGCGGGGTGCTCGGTGGCGCCGCAGACGGCGCAGGGCGCGCCGTCCTTGAGAGTGGCGGCGAGTTCGGCGGCGATGCCGTCGAGCCGCTGCTCCTTGAGGTCGAGCCAGTGGGTGCGCGCCTGGAGGGCGCGGTCGGCCGCGGCGAGGGCGCGGCGCTGAGCCTCCTCGGTGTCGCGGGCCAGCCGGTCGCGCTGCCGGGCGGCGTCGAGCCGGCGCCCGGCGGGCTCGCGTCGCACGGCGAGCTGTTCGGCGTGGGCGGCGGCCTCCTGGGCGGAGTCGATCCGGCGCTGGAGTTCCGCACGGGTGGCGTCCCAGTCGGCGAGCCAGCCCTCCGTCTCCGTGAGGACGTCGTCGTCGGCGCGCTCCTGCCGGTCCAGGTCGGCCCGTTCGGCGGCCAGTTCGGCCAGCCGGCGTTCGCCGCGGCGGGCGGACTCCAGGCCGCCGAGCTCCTCGGCGGCCCGGCGGGCGGCGGCGGCGAGTCCGGCGGCGCCGTCGTCCGCGAACCGCTCCGGCAGCAGCGCACGCGCGCGTGCCTCGGCGGCGGCCGCGGCGCGGTGCTCGGCGGCGGCGGACTCCCGCAACTCCAGCGCCGGCGCCACCGCCTCCGCCTTGCGCGCCCGCTCCATCCGCGCCTGCGCCTCGCGGTGCTCCCCGGCCCGCTCCTCGAGCACCGCCGCCCGTTCGCGTGCTTCCTCGAACCGCCGCTGGAGCCGGGCGAGTTCGCGGACGTCGGACAGGTCGCGGTCGGCGGCGGCCTGGGCCGACTCGGCGGCGAGGCGGCCGTGGCGGGCGATGGTGAGCTGCTCGCGGGCGGTGCTGCGGGCGACGGCGGCGGCGCTCAGCACGGCCTCGGCGAGCCCTGGTTCGCCCGGGGTCAGCTCGGGCAGTTCCATGGCGTCGCCGGCGGCCTGCTGCATGCGGTGCGCGTCGGCGAGCAGCGCGGCGTCGGCCTCGCGCACGCGCGCCTCGGCGATGCGGCGGCGCTCGGCGAGGCGCTTCTCGACGTCGGCGAAGCGGCGGGTGTCGAAGAGCCGCCCGAGCAGCCGGCCGCGCGCCTCGGCGTCGGCGCGCAGGAAGCGGGCGAAGTCGCCCTGCGGCAGCAGCACGACCTGGCAGAACTGCTCGCGGCTCATCCCGAGCAGCTGGCCGATCTCCTCGCCGATCTCCTGGTGGGAGCGGCTGAGGTCCTTCCAGGCGCCGGCGCCTGCGTCGTACTCGCGCAGCCAGCTCTGGGCCTTCTCGACCGTGGTGCCCGTGCCGCGTTTCTTGGGGCGCTCCCAGGGGGGCTGCCGGGTGACCTCCAACCGGCGTCCGGCGACGGTCAGTTCGAGGGTGACCTCGGTGCGGGTGGCGGGGGCGGCGTGGTCGCTGCGCAGGGTCTGGCCCTGGCCGCTCTGGCGGGCCCCGGGGACGGCGCCATAGAGCGCGTAGCAGACGGCGTCCAGGACGGAGGTCTTGCCGGCGCCCGTCGGGCCGTGCAGGAGGAAGAGTCCGGCGGCGGACAGCTCGTCGAAGTCGACGCTCTGGGCGCCGCCGAAGGGGCCGAAGGCGGTGAGCCGGAGCCGGTGCAGCCTCACCGGGCGACCTCCCGCACCGCGTCGTCGGCGCGCACGGCGTCGAAGGCGTCCCGCAGCACGCCCTGCTCGTGGGCGTCGGGTCCGGCTCCGCGGACGTGGGTGACGAAGTCCTCGGCTATCTCCTGGTCGCTGCGTCCTGCCAGGCGGCGGGCGTAGGAGACGTCCGGGTCGTCCTGGGTCCGCTCGGGGTCGAAGACCAGGCTGAGGGTGTGCGGGAAGCGCTCGGCGAGCCGGGCCATGGGGTCGGCGGGGCGCGCGGCGTCGGTGAGGGTGGCCTCGACCCACGCCTCCTCGTGCGGGGTGAGCCCTGGGTCGTCGAGGAGTTCCTCCAGCGTGCCCCGGATCCGGGCCAGCGGGCGGGGCACGGGGCAGTCGATCCGCTCGGCGGCGAGCGATCCGTCGTCGCCGAGGTCGACCAGCCACATCGTCTTGCGGTGCGCGGCCTCCGAGAAGGAGTACGGCAGCGGGGAGCCGGAGTAGCGGACGCGCTCGGTGAGGGTCTGGCAACCGTGCAGGTGCCCGAGGGCCGTGTAGTCGACGCCGTCGAAGACGCCGGCGGGCACGGAGGCGACACCGCCGACGGTGATGTCCCGCTCGCTGTCGCTGGGTTGGCCGCCGGTGACGAAGGCGTGCGCGAGGACGACCGAGCGGGTGCCCGGCGCGCGTGCGGCGAGGTCGGCGCGCACACGGTCCATGGCGGCGGCGAGAACGGCCTCGTGGCCGGCCTTCTCCACCCCGAACTCGTCCTTGACTAGGGCGGGTTCGAGGTAGGGCAGGCCGTAGAAGGCCACGTCGCCGAAGGCGTCCGCCAGCACGACCGGTGTGCCGGCGGCGGCCGGGTCGGTGCGCAGGTGTATGCCGGCGCGGCCGATGAGGCCGGCGCCCACTCCGAGGCGGCGCGCGGAGTCGTGGTTGCCGGAGATCATCACCGTGGGCACGCCCAGCTCGGCGAGCCGGTGCAGGGCGTCGTCGAACAGCTCGACGGCGGCCAGCGGCGGGACCGCCCTGTCGTACACATCACCCGAGACGACCACCGCGTCGACCTCGCGCTCACGCGCTGTGCCGACGAGGTGGGCGATGAACTCGGCTTGGGCGCCGAGCATGTTCACCCGGTGGAAGGCCCGGCCGAGGTGCCAGTCGGACGTGTGCAGGAACCTCATGATCCTCGAGACTAACGGCCGGGTGTGACATCACGGGCGGTTACTCCCGTATCGCATCATCATATCGGCCACACGGAATCGTCAGACGTCCCCGTACGCCTCCCCGCCGAGCTCGAACCCGGCCGTCCCCGCCGTCGCGTCGGCGAGCCAGTGGCGGAAGGCGTCCACGTCGGCGTCCGGCAGGCCGATCTCGATCGTGACCGCCTCGCCGTAGCGGACGTCGCGGACCTCGCGACGCGTGGCGTGCAGGTCGTTCTGGAGCTTGCCGGCGCGCTGGTGGTCCACGGTGACGGTGGCTAGGCGGAAGCGGCGGCGGGTGCGGGTGCCGAGGACGTCCAGGGCCTCGCCGACGGCGCCGCCGTACGCGCGGATGAGTCCGCCGGCGCCGAGCTTGACGCCGCCGTAGTAGCGGGTGACGACAGCGACGACGTACCGCATGTCGCGGCGCAGCAGCATCTGGAGCATGGGCACACCAGCGGTGCCGCCGGGTTCGCCGTCGTCGCTCGCCTTCTGGATCCCGGCGTCGGCGCCGATGACGTAGGCCCAGCAGTTGTGACTGGCGTCGGCGTGCTCCTTGCGAACGGCCGCGACGAACTCCTGAGCCTCCCGCTCATCGGCCACGGCCCCGAGCGCACAAAGAAACCGGGACCGATTGACCTCGACCTCATGCACACCGGCACGGGCGACGGTGCGGTACTCGTCCTGCATCCGGCCAGGGTAGACGGTGGGCGGGGACGTGCCGACCGAGCGGGTGCGCCGGTTCTCATGACTCCGGTGAGGGCTGGACGGCCCGAGGAAAGCCCAACTCGTCCAGCAGCATGCTGAACACGTCCTCCACAAAGGTCTCCCGCGATCGCAGGAGCTTCTCGATCCGGGATCGCGGCGCTGTAACTGGGATGCCGGCCGCTGCGGCCCATCGGATGGCGCCTTCCGCTCCGACCGGAATCTCGGCTTCGAGCTCAGCGCGCTTGCGCTTGACGGCCTCTTCGAACTCGGCTGTGCCCTCCCACAGGCTCGTGTCGTCCTGGTCCTCGGGCCCCGGAGTGAGAAATGCCGCAGCGACGTCGGGCTTGAGCCACGCCCGCCAACTCCGCCCGTCGGTTCCCAGCCCGGCGACGAGGGCCACGTCGCCGTCATGGACGTCCGCGACGCAGGCCGGGGCGCCCGTCCATCCGACCAGCGCGGACAGGTGGCCGTCCCGCCACAGGCCGTGACGCACCTCGAGTGTCTGCCAACCACCCGGCCGTGGCCACCACGCATGCACGGTGTCCTTCAGCTCTCGCCCGACGCTGTCGAACACGGGCGCCTTCAGCAGCGGACGGTCGCTACGAGCGAAGACCAAATGACCCGAAAAGCCCATATTCGTTCCCCCCTTGGTGACATGCGCGCACCCTACGGCGTGCCACCGACAGAGCGCTCAGAGCCCGCCCCGATCACACCGGCCAGGACCGGGTGTCGGGCGCACTGCCTGCGTACGGCGTCGCGGTGGTCGAGGTCAGGCACGGTCGCGTCCTCTGGGGATGGTGAACGCTGAGAGGAGAGCTGTGTGGGGGGACAGGGTCTGCCAGGTGAGGCCGTGCCAGTCCAGGATTGCGATCGCGGAGGTCGGGAACTTCGTGCGGACCGCGGTGAGGGTGTCGTCGACGCCCTCGGCGGCCAGGGTGAGGATCAGCTCTTCCAGACCGGGGTTGTGCCCCACCAGCAGCAGGGTGCCCACCTCGGGCGGCGTTTCTTGGGCGACCTCCAGCAGGTCGGCGGCGTCGGCCGCGTACAGCCGGGGCTCGTGGCGGACCGGCGTCGCTGCCTGCCACTCGGCCGAGGCCAGTTCCCAGGTGCGGCGGGCGCGCTCGGCGGTGGAGCACACCGCGAGGTCCGGGATCCAGCCCGCCCGCGCGAGCGCGCGGCCGGCGGCCGGCGCGTCCCGGAGTCCGCGCGGCGCCAGTGGCCTCTCGTGGTCGGGGGTCCCTTCGGGCCAGGCCGACTTGGCGTGCCGCATCACCACCAGCCGCCGCAGCGGCACGACGCCGGCCACGGCCGGGCTCTCGGGACGAGACTCCGCGCCGGTCCCCTCCGCCCTCGCGTTCATGACGGCGATCCCAGGTCACGGGTGAGCTCCAGGCCCAGGAGGCGGTCGGCGTAGGCGTAGGTCTCGAAGCGGGCCCCGTCCGGGAGTTGGGGGCCCGCCTCCTCCACGCGGCGCAGTGTGCGCAGCACCTCGGGCACGTCGAGGTCGTCCTCCCACGCGGCCCTCAGCCGTCCGCGCACCTCTTCGGGGACCGGGCGCGAGGGCCGCCGCGCCCAGTCGGCGACCGCGCCGCGCCAGCGGACGAGGGTGTCGCGGGCCGCGCCCAGAGCCGTCTCGTCGAGGGCGACGGGCTCGCCGTGGCGGTGGGAGAGCAGGGCGAGGCGGAGGACGGCGGGGTCGGCGTCCCGCGACGCCGAGGCGGGGGTGAGCACCGGCCCCACGCCGATCCTGACGCCGTCGGGCGTCTCGGCGCCCGCTCTCACCACGTGCAGGGCCTGCGCCCCGCCCAAGCCGTCCCCGGGCCCCCGTCCCTCCTCGAAGGGCCGGATGCCGAGGGCCGCGGCGGCCGCCCGCAGCTTCGCCGGCTCTCCGCCGGCGGTGAGCGTGGCCAGCACGGGCGTGCCGCCGAGCTCCAGGGCGCGGACGAGCACGTCGGCGACGAGCAGGACACGCAACGCGCCCGTGTCGTCGCCCGAGGCGTGGGCCTCGACACGGGTCAGTCCACGGCGGGCGGGGGCGGCGGTGACGTACTCGCCGGTTCGGGCGTCGATGATGCGCAGCACGGGCCGAGCGTAGGCGGCCGACGGCCCGCCCGCAGGCCGACCGCGCGGAATGAGTGCCGCGTGTCCGCTGTTGTCCGTGCGAGCACCCTCATCGGCAGACAGCGCAAGCACACACAAGCTTCAGGAGGCCGCCCGTGTACGGCGACGAGGCAACCGTCCGCAAGATCCTCACCGAACTGGGCGACACCTGGGCGGTGGTGGGCCTGTCCTCGAACTCCCGGCGCGCGGCCTACGGCGTCGCCGAGGTGCTCCAGCGCTTCGGCAAGCGGGTCGTCCCGGTGCACCCCAAGGCGGAGACGGTGCACGGCGAGCAGGGCTACGCCTCCCTCGCGGACATCCCCTTCGAGGTGGACGTCGTCGACGTGTTCGTCAACAGCGACCTCGCGGGAGCGGTCGCGGACGAGGCGGTCGCCAAGGGCGCGAAGGCGGTGTGGTTCCAGCTGGGCGTCGTGGACGAGTCCGCCTACGACCGCACGCGCGCAGCGGGCCTGGAGATGCTGATGGACCGCTGCCCGGCGATCGAGATCCCCCGCCTGACCCGCCCTTGATGCCCTGTCCGGCGTCGGTGGCGTGATCGAGGTCAAGGTCCGTCCTCGCGGACGCTGAGCAAGTCGCCGGGCTGGCAGTCGAGTTCGTGGCAGATCGCGGTGAGGGTGGAGAAGCGGATCGCCTTCGCCCGGTCGTTCTTCAAGATGGAGAGGTTGGCCACCGTCACCCCGACCCTGGTCGCCAGTTCGGACAGGGTCATGCCGCGCTCGGCCAGCAGGCGGTCCAGGTGGACCTGGACCCGGTGCTCCTCCTCCGGCGGCATCAGACCAGCCCCTCGACGTCGGCGCGCAGCTTCGTGCCGCGTCGGAAGACCTCGCCCAGGGCCAGGACGAGCAAGGCCAGCAGGACGTACCCTCCGCTGAAGGTGGCCGAGAACGGGATCCGGTCGCCCGTGGGGGTGCCGCCGACCAGCATCTGTGTGGTGAGCGCCGACAGCGCCGGGGCGAGCACCGCCTGTGCCAGCACCACGAGTCCCACGACGCTCAGGCGGCGGGCGTTCCTCGGCACGAAGACGTCGCCGTCGCGCAGGGTCCTGGCCAGCTGAACCAGCAGGGCCAGGATGAGCAGCAGGAACAGGCCGCCGACGATCTGCGGGAGCGCCAGCAGCAGCCGCTCGCCCAGGTCGGGGTCAGTGAGGACGAGGTCGGCCTTGCGGAGGCCGGTGAGGGTCACGCCCTGGCCGGCCGTCGCTTCGGTCACCTCGCCCGGCATCAGAGTCGCGGTGTCGGTCTCGACCTCGCGGGTGTCGACGGGGTCGACGAGGCCGACCACGCCGAGGGCCGGGAGCAGCACCTCGAAGACCCCGGCCAGCAGTGCGGCCAGGCCGAGAGCAGCCTCCAGCATGCGGCTGTCGGTGCGGCTCCACCGGCTCCACCAGGACTTCGCGCTCATGGTCCCCCCTGCACATCGCAGTGCCCATATCGATTGTCGATACTATCGACAATCGATATGGGCACTGTCAAGCAGTCGCCGCTCAGTCGTGCACCGGCTCCCCGCCGAGTCGGTGGTCGGCGACGTTCAGCGCCTCGTCCACCAGGCGGCGCAGGTGGCCGTCGCGCAGCGAGTAGACCACCCTCCGCCCCTCCTTGCGGGTGGTCACCAGCCCCGCCAGCCGCAGCCGCGCCAGATGCTGACTGACCGCCGGCCGGGCCGCCCCGCACGCCTCGGTCAGCGTCGTCACGTCCGCCTCGCCCGAGGTCAGGGCGTGCAGCAGAGCGAGCCGGGTGCGGTCGCCGAGCAGCGCGAGGAGTTCGGCGGCGAGGGCGAACTGCTCCTCGCCGGGGGTGCGCGGATGCGCATGGTGTGCAGCTGACAGGTGCATGCGTGCGCTCATACGCACATAATGGCGCTGGGGACGGGCATGAGTCCACCCCGAGCACCGGAAGGGGACCGAGGTGAGCGAGCAGCACACGACCGGCCACGGGCACGGACACCAGCATCCGCATGAGCACGGGCACGGGCACGGGCACCCGCATGAACACGGCCACGCCCACAAGCACGCCCACCCGCACACCCCCTGGCGCCGGCACTCCCACGAGAGCGCCGACAAGCTGGACGCGGCGCTGGAGACCTCCTCCCGGGGCCTGCGCGCGCTGTGGGTCTCACTGGCGGTGCTCGGCGCGACCGCGCTCGCGCAGGCGGTCGTCGTCGCGGTCTCGGGGTCGGTCGCGCTGCTCGGCGACACGGTGCACAACGCCGCCGACGCCCTCACCGCGGTCCCGCTCGGGATCGCGTTCATGCTGGGACGCCGGGCGGCCACGCGGCGCTTCACCTACGGCTACGGCCGGGCGGAGGACCTGGCGGGCCTCGTGATCGTGCTGGTCATCGCCGCCTCGGCGGTCTTCGCCGGTTGGACGGCCGTCGAGCGGCTGCTGGACCCCCGGCCCGTCGAGCACCTGCCGGCGGTGGCGGTCGCCGCGCTGGCCGGGTTCGCGGGCAACGAGTGGGTGGCCCGCTACCGCATCCGCGTCGGCCGGGCGATCGGCTCGGCGGCGCTGGTCGCGGACGGCCTGCACGCGCGCGCCGACGGCTTCACCTCGCTGGCCGTGCTGCTGGGCGCCGGGGGCTCGGCGCTGGGGTGGCGGTTCGCGGACCCCGTCGTCGGGCTGGCGATCACCGCGGCCATCGCGCTGGTCCTGCGGGACGCGGCGCGGGAGGTGTTCCGGCGGATGATGGACGCCGTCGACCCGGCGTTGGTGGACCGGGCCGAGGGGGCGCTGCGTGAGGTCGCGGGGGTGCGTGAGGTGGGCGAGCTGCGGCTGCGCTGGATCGGGCACCGGTTGCGCGCGGAGGTGACGGTGGTCGTGGACGGCGAGGTGACGGTACGTCAGGCGCACGCGATCGCCGTGGACGCCGAGCACGCGTTGCTGCACGCCGTGCCCCGCCTGACGGCCGCCCTGGTCCACGCCGACCCGGCGGCTGCGCCCGGCGAGGCGGACCCGCACCTCAAACTGGCCCATCACGCGAGTACCTGACGCTCCGTCACGACGTGCCGCGTGCGTCGTGCAGCCGTTCAGCGCACCGGCGGCACGGACACGGTCAGCACCAGCTCCGTCGGGGTCTCGCCCCGGTTGCCGTACGTGTGGGGCGCGTCGGCGTCGAAGGTGGCGCTCGCACCGGCCGGGACGCGGTACTCGTCGCCCTCGACCGTGAGGGTCAGCTCGCCCGCCGTCACGTGGACGATCTCCACCGTGCCCGTCGGATGCGGGTCGGAGCCGCTGCTCTCGCCCGGCATCAGCCGCCACTCCCACATCTCCAGCGGGCCGGGCGCCTCGGTGCCGGCGAGCAGGCGGCTGTAGCTGCCCGCGTCGGTGTGCCACAGCCGGACGACCTGGTCGGCGGGGACGACGCGCACCTTGGGGCCCTGTTCGTAGTCGAGCAGGGTGGTGATGCTGACGCCGAGCGCGTCGCCGATCTTGACGACGGTGCCGAGGCTGGGGTTGGTGCGGGCCTGCTCGATCTGGATCAACATGCCCCGGCTGACACCCGCGCGGGCGGCGAGCGTGTCGAGGGTGAAGCCGCGCTCGGCGCGCCAGCGCTTGACGTTGCGCGCCAGGGACTGGGTCAGCAGGTCGAGGTCCGACACGTTCCGTCCATGCTCGGGGTTCCACTTACGGGGTCCCGCTCACGGGACCCACGGGCGGGGTTCACCGGCCGCCCGGCTGTGCGTCGCACTCGCTCGTGCAAGGAACTGTACTGCGTGACGGCCCGGGCGGCGGCCGGGTGCGCCGGGGCGCGGCGCCGTGACCGGGGGCCGGTCAGCGCTCCGGCTCCAGCTCCGCCAGCCGCGCCGCCGACTCCTCGTCCAGCCCGGACAGCGCGACCAGCTGCTCGGACGTCACCCCATCCGGGATCGGCACCGGCGCCGGGGTGCGCAGCGGCGGCTGCCAGCCCTCGGCGGGAGTCCAGCGCCGTACGACCCGGGCGGGGGCGCCCGCGACCACGGCGTGGTCGGGCACCGTGCCGCGTACCACCGCGCCGGCCGCCACGACGACGTTCCGCCCGATCCGCGCGCCGGGCAGGATCACCGCCCCGGTGCCGATCCAGCAGCCGGGGCCTATCTCCACGGACTCCATCCGGGGCCACTGCTTGCCGATGGGCTCGTGCGGATCGTCGTAGGAGTGGTTGGTGGACGTGACGTAGACGTAGGGGCCGAAGTAGCAGTCGCTGCCGATGGTGACCGTGGTGTCGGCGATGACGTGGCTGCCGCGGCCGAGCACCACACCGTCGCCGATGCGCAGGATCGGGTCGGGCCCCAGGTCCAGGTCGGGCATGAGACCGGCCGTCAGCGTCACCTGCTCGCCGACGATGCAGTGCGAGCCGAGGTGGATCCACGGCTCGCCGAAGACCGTGCCCAGCGGGAAGGCGAGCCGGGTGGCCGCGCCGATCGCGCCGAAGCGGAGGCGGCCGGGGTGCTCGGCGGTGACGGAGCCGGTGCGCTGCACCCAGGCCCAGCCCGCGTGGACGGCCCGCTGCCCCAGGCGGCGCCGCCAGGATGAGAACGTGTTCTTGCTCTTCGGCACCCGGACACCGTACTCAGCGCGCGACGAGGCGGTGACGCCCCGGGCCTGTGATCTTCACCCCACCGGGTGGCGTACGGTGCCGGTGTACCGCGGACGGACAGGAGACGGTGATGACGCACAAGGCGCTGATCACGGGCATCGGCGGCAGGGAACCGGAGATCCACGGGGAGGCGTTCGTGGCGCCGACGGCTTCGGTGATCGGCGGCGTGACGCTGGAGGCGGGGGCGAGCGTCTGGTACGGCGCGGTGGTGCGCGGGGACGTCGAGTCGATCTCCGTCGGCGCGCAGAGCAACATCCAGGACAACTGCACGCTGCACGCGGACCCGGGGTTCCCCGTGACGATCGGCGAGCGGGTGTCCGTCGGGCACAACGCGGTGGTCCACGGGGCGACCGTCGGCGACGACTGCCTCATCGGCATGGGCGCGACCGTGCTGAACGGCGCGGTGATCGGGGCCGGGTCGCTGGTCGCCGCGCAGGCGCTGGTCCCGCAGGGGATGGAGGTGCCGCCGGGCTCCCTGGTGGCGGGAGTGCCCGCCAAGGTCAAGCGGGAGCTCACGGAGGAGGAACGGCAGGGGGTCACCCTCAACGGCACCCTGTACGCGGAGCTGGCGGGCGCGCACCGGAAGGTGCACGAGTAGACGCGCCCTGCGGGAGGCGGGGCGGGGCGTCGGCTACTCGGTGGCCCCGACCGGCTCCGCCTCGGCCCCCGCGCCCGCTTCCTCCGCCGTGGCGCCCTGCATCTTCTTGGCCTTGCGCTTGAGCACGAGCATGGAGGTCAGGCCGATGAGGACGGCCGCGACCAGTCCCAGCCAGGAGAACCGCTTCAGCCACGCCTCGGCGACGACGCCGACGTAGTAGATGACGGCCGTCGTGCCGCCCGCCCAGACGATCCCGCCGAGGACGTTGGCGATGAGGAACTTCCAGTACGGCATCCGCAGCACGCCCGCGAGCGGTCCCGCGAAGATGCGCAGCAGGGCGATGAAGCGGCCGAAGAAGACGGCCCACATGCCCCACTTCTCGAAGGACCGTTCCGCTGTGGCGATGTGCGCCTCGCCGAAGTGGCGGGGGAACTTCCCGCCGAGCCAGGCCAGCAGCGGGCGGCCGCCCCTGCGGCCGATCGCATAGCCGACGGAGTCGCCGATCACGGCCCCGGCGACGGCGCAGGCGCCGAGGATCACGGGATTGATCTCGCCGTTCTGGGAGGCGAGCAGCGCGGAGGAGACGAGGATGATCTCGCCCGGCAACGGGATGCCGAGGCTCTCCAGCCCGATGACCAGGCCCACCAGCGCGTAGATGGCGACCGGGGGTACGGCCTCTAGCCACTCCTGGACGTGCACCGCCGGTTCCTCCCCATCTGCGACCTACGACCCTGCGTGATCCACGACTCACGACCCCGCATTCCCGGCGCGCGCCTGAGCGGGCGCACGCCGGGAAGCCTACCGGGTCACCCGGCCGTACCCATCCGTCCTTGTGCGCGGTGTGACGCGTCAGTGGCCGAAAGCCGAGGTCGCCCTCGTGAGCCGCGCGTTCCCCGGGGCGCCCGGCGGCACAAGGGCGAGCGCGCCGACGCGTGGAACGCGGTCCACGACGACGCCGCCCGGTACGGCGCCCGGCGGGGCCGGCTCGGAGCGGGGATCCGGGGTCGGCTTCGGGTCGGGCGTCCGGCAGCAGCCCACCTGGGCGAACCGCCCGCCGTGGCCGGGGGCGGCCTCGCGGTCGGGCGAGACGGGTGCCGCCGGGGCGGCCGGGGCGTCGTCGCCGGGGGACGACGGGCGTGCAGGCGGCTCCTGTCGTTGCGGGGCGGCCGTCGAGGGCGGCCGCGCCGTGGTCCCGCCGCCCGGGACCGGCGCCGTCCGCGCTTCGCCGGCGTCGAAGACCCACCGCTGCCCCACGGAGCCGTCCCGCTTCATGACGACGACGTACGTCCTCGCGCCTCCCGCGCCGGTGCCCGCACCGGTCGCCAGGACGCCCCCGTCGCGCCGCAGCACAAGCTCCCCGCGGCCGGTCAGGTCGAACAGGACCTCCCCCGGGCCGGCCGCACAGCCGGACAGGGCGGCCGTGCCCCGGCCGGGGTCGGCGGTGAGGCAGAGGACCGGGGCGGCGGCGCTGCGCAGGAGTCCGTCGGCCCCGTAGGACCACCGCTGGGAGGCGGCGGACGAGCAGGCCGCGAGGACGGCCGGCGTGCCGGCCGTGGTCCGGCCGCCCTCGGTGTCCAGGCACAGGCCGGTGGCCGCGCTGCGCAGCCTGCCGTGGGCGGCCGCGGCGACGCGAGGGACGGAGGAAGCCGGCGAGTCGGTCGACGAGGAGCCGGCGGGCTGGTGCGCGACGCCCGGGAACTCCCGGCCGCCGTCGGCCTCGGCCGCGGGCCCCCTGCCGCCGTCGGCCTCGGCGGCGAACTCGCGGACGCCGGGCCCGCCGGCGGGCGCGCCCCAGGTGACGCGGGGGCCGGGACCGCCGTCGCCGTCACCGGCCGGGCCCTTGGTCACGACCACGCTCGCGAGCAGGGCGACGGCGGTCAGGCCGACGCCGGCGAGGGCGGCGCGACGACGCCTGCCCGGCAGGACGAGCACGCCGTCCGACGTGGTGCGGTAATGGCGTCCCCCGTCGGCGGGGCGTACCGGTGCGGGCCGGGCCGGCGTCTCGGCGGCGGTGGCTCGTCCGGGGCGGGATTCGAGGTAGCGGCGGGCGCCCCAGCCGAGGACGGTCTCGGCCAGCAGGACGTCCAACGCGTCCTCGAAATGGCTGAGTTGTTCGGCGGTGTGCCGGCAGTGACGGCAATACGCGAGGTGCTCGCGGGCTTCGGGGAGCGGGGTGCCGCCGTCGTGCGGCGGAACGTCGAGGAGCCGGTTGGGGAAGTGGCATTCGGCCGACGGCGCGAGTTCCCGGTGGGCGCGTACGCAGGCGGCCCGGAATTGCACGCGTGCCCGCTCCAGACCGGTCTGCGCGGTGGCGGCGTCGACGCCCAGCAGACCAGCCGGTACGGTTATGGGTTCGGCCTCAACTTCCGCATGCCACAAGAGGTATTGGGATGCGGTGGGAAGGGACCGGAAAGCGTGCTCGGCGAGTTGTCGCCTTTCGGGTGTCCCGGGCCGCGCGGCCCGCAGTCCGCGAGCGCCGACGGGTTTGCGCAACTCCGGCAGCATGGCGACCATCTCGCCCTTGCCGGCCCAGTCACGCACGGTGTTCCGTACGGCGACGAGGAGTCGGGGGCGCAGCGCGCCGCCCGGGGGGCCGTCCGCCGCCATGCCGAACACCTCGTGGAACGCGGCGGCGGCCACGAGTCGCGCCGAGTCTTCGTGGCCGGCCAGGCAGACGGTGGCGTAGTCGTGCGCCGCCTGCCAGTGCCGGATGAGGAGCAGGGCGACGGCGCGCGCGTTGCCCGCTGTGCCCAGTCGCGCGGCGAGATCCCGGTCGGAATCCCCGGGGGTGTGCCCGGGGCGGGGCGGAAAGGGCGGACGTGGGGGGTTGGCGGACGGCACGCGACGCTTTTCCTTCCTGGCCGACGAGCGGCACGCGAATTGCACTCCCACCCGACCGAGTTGTGGTACGCCGAACGGACCGGCCCGCGGGGGAGGCTCACCTTCGCACACAGGCATCACAGGAAACAAGAAGTTCGAGTGACGCGAGTTCAAATTGCATGTCTTTTCGATAAGTTACCGGCGGTATCCGTACCGGTTTTCGAAATTGGTTCGGACCGCGGAGGCCAACTCGCGAGGTCGGCTCGTTCCCGCCGAAAGTCGGGCGACGCGCACCCCGCCCCACAGGAACCTCTGATGTGGCTCCGGGGGAACTCTCATCGGCGCGGGCCAGCATGATCGGCATGAACGTCCCCCACCGCTCCCCCGCGGCCTCGTCCGCGCCGTCCGAGCCGTCAGGGCCGCCGGCCTCGTCCGCACCGTCCGAACCCTCAGCGCCGCCGGCCTCGTCCGCACCGTCGGAACCCTCAGCGCCGCCGGCCTCGTCCGCACCGTCCGAACCCTCAGCGCCGCCGGCCTCGTCCGCGTCGTCCGCCGGGCCCGCACCCGGCCGTGCCGCCCGTGCCGTGCGCAAGGCGGTCGTCCCCGCCGCCGGTCTGGGCACCCGCTTCCTGCCCGCGACGAAGGCGACCCCCAAGGAGATGCTCCCGGTCGTCGACAAGCCGGCCATCCAGTACGTCGTCGAGGAGGCCGCCGCGGCGGGGCTGGACGACGTGCTGATGGTCACCGGCCGGCACAAGCGGGCCATCGAGGACCACTTCGACCAGGCCTTCGAACTGGAGCAGGCCCTCGCCGCCAAGGGCGACACCGTCCGGCTGGACGCGGTGCGCGATCCGGCCCGCCTCGCCGACATCCACCACATCCGGCAGGGCGATCCGCTCGGCCTCGGGCACGCGGTGCTGTGCGCCCGCCATCACGTCGGCGACCAGCCGTTCGCCGTGCTCCTCGGCGACGACCTCATCGACCCGCGCGAGACGCTGCTGAGCCGGATGCTGGAGGTTCGGGAGCGGTACGCCGGCAGCGTGGTCGCACTGACGGAGGTTCCGCCGGAGCAGGTGCACCTCTACGGCTGCGCGGCGGTGGAGGCCTCCGGCGAGGACGACGTCGTACGCGTCACCGGTCTCGTCGAGAAGCCCGCCCGCGAGGACGCGCCGAGCCGGTACGCGGTCATCGGGCGCTACGTCCTCGACCCGGCCGTCTTCGGCGTCCTGGAGCGCACCGCGCCCGGCCGGGGCGGCGAGATCCAGCTGACCGACGCGCTCCAGGAGCTGGCCGCCGCCGGCACGGTCCACGGCGTGCTCTTCTCGGGCCGCCGCTACGACACCGGGGACAAGGCCGACTACCTCCGCACGGTGGTCCGCCTTGCGTGCGACCGCCCGGACCTGGGCCCGGAGTTCATCGCCTGGCTGAAGGGTTTCGTGACGAGCCTGGAGGCCCCGACCGGGGAAGGGGCGAGGTGGGTGGCGTGATCCGCGCGGGGTGCGGTCGATGAAGGTGGCGCGGAGGGGCGACCGGATCGTCCGGAACCGGCGCCGGCGGCGGTGACCGCCCCCGCGCCTCCCCGGGCCCAACCGGTGAGCGGGGCGGCGGTCACCGGCGTACTCATGAAGCCCCGCGGCGACCGGCCAGCGGGGCGGCGTTCACCGGCCTGCGGTGGCCGATGCCCCCCGCCCGCCCGTCGGGGACGCCCTCAGCTGTTCGGCCGCAGCGTCCACACCACCGTCATCTCGCCCGTGACCGCCCCGTCGGCGCGGCGGATCTCGATGGCGACCGGGAACTCGGGGCGGCCGCCCGCGTCGAGTTCGGCGACGACCTCGGCGGCCGGGCGGCCCAGCGTGGCGGTGGCCGTGACGGGGCCCATCGCGAGCTTCTTGTAGTGGATCTCCGCGCTGACGGCGAGCGGCACGGCCCGGGAGAGCTGGTCGCCGAACGCGGCGAGGACGATGGCCCCGCTGGCGGACTCCGCGAGCGTGAACATCGCGCCGGCGTGCGGGCCGCCCACGTGGTTGTGGTAGTCGCTCTGGTCGGGCAGGGCGACCACGGCCTTGTCCGGGCTCGTCTCCTGGAACTCCAGCTTGAGGGTCCGGGCCATGGGAACGGTGGCGGCGAGCATCTCGCCGACGGACATCTGGTCTGCGCTCATACCGCGATGTTACCCATGAGTAGCCTACGTCCACCAGCCCCGTCCACCGAATCGGTACGTACCTGACAAGGGGTGGGGACCTCTTCAGGTCAGGAACGGCACTAGGGTTTCTGGCCATGTGGCCAGGACAGCAGCCGCCCGGGGGAGAGCAGAACCCGCAGGCGCAGAACAACCCGTACCAGCAGCCGGGATACCAGCAGCCGGGATACCAGCAGCCGAATCCCTATCAGCAGCCCGGCTACCAGCAGCCGGACCCCTACGGCACACAGCCGCAGTGGAACGTCCCGACCCCGGCCGGCCCGCAGCAGCCCGGCGGAGGGGGAGGAGGCGACCGTACGAAGCTGGTCGCGATCGTGGCGGCCACGGCCGTCGTGGTGGCGGCCGGCGTCACCGGCTTCCTGGTGCTGGGCGGCAAGGACGACGGGTCGGACGAGGCAACCGGCAAGGGCGGCAAGAGCCCGGCGGCGACCGCCGGGACGAGCGGCTCGCCGTCGGCGTCCGCCTCGGCGTCGGCCTCCGCCGCCGGGGGCGACAACCCGCGCGGCACCGAGACGCTCCAGCCGACCGTCCCGGGCTGGAAGGTCGTCGTGAACCCCAAGCGGGGCACCGCCTTCGATGTCCCCGCGGACTGGGAGATCCAGTCGCCGACGCTCAGTCAGGGCTTCGAGTGGGAGGACAAGAGCAAGCCGAACGGCTACGACTCGATCATCCAGTCGGGCACCGCCGAGTACAAGTCCAAGTGGTGCACGTCCGACGACGACAAGGACGGCAAGACCGAGGACTCCGCGCTCGCGGTCGTCGGCACGAAGGGCGCGGAGGGCGCCAAGAACACCGACGAGATCGCCGTCAACACCCCCGCCTGGTGGGTCTTCGGCGGCTACACCGAGCCGGACAAGAAGAGCATCAGCTTCGACAAGAAGGCGACGCCCTACACCACCGCCTCGGGCGTCAAGGGCAGTTACGCCTGGGCGCAGTCGACGAACACGCCCGACAAGGGCAAGTGCGCGAGCGACGGCCAGGCGATCACCTTCGGCTTCAAGAACTCCAAGGGCGACTACGTGTCCTGGAACCTGTACACGGCCAAGGGCGTGAAGGGCGAACTCCCGAGGACGACCATCATGCAGATCCTCAACACCGTACGGCTGCACGGGGATCCGACGGAGGGCTGACCGGCGGCGGAGGGCGGACGCCGGGCGTCGATATCACCCGACGCCGAACGCCCCGGCCGGCGGGACCGGCGACGGCACCGCTTCCTCGTCCGGCACGGGGCGGGCCCCGCCGATGAAGTCCCGCAGGGCGGGGCCGTGTTCGACCCGGGCCGGGAAGGCGTCGGAGGCGGTGCGGCGGGCCAGGGGGCTCACGTCGAGCGGGCGGTGCGCGGCGACGAGGACCGCGTTGCCGAAGCGGCGGCCGCGCAGCACCGCCGGTTCCGCGATGAGCGCGAGCTCATCGAACACCTCGGCGAAGGTGGCGAGTTGGGAACGCAGGAAGGCGAACGGCGCCGCGTCCGCGAGGTTCGCCAGGTAGACGCCGTCGGCACGCAGGACCCGTCCGGCCTCGCGGGCGTAGGCCAGGGACGTGAGGTGGGCGGGGACGCGGGAGCCGCCGAAGACGTCGGCGACGAGCACGTCGGCTGAGCTCGCCGGCGCCGCCTCCAGCCAGGCCCGCGCGTCGTCGGCGTGCAGTGTGACGCCGACGCCGGCGGGCAGCGGCAGATGCTCGGCGACGAGGTCCAGCAGCCCGTGGTCGGCCTCGACGACGTGCTGCCGGGAGCCGGGCCGGGTGGCGGCCACGTAGCGGGGCAGGGTGAGGGCTCCCCCGCCCAGGTGCAGCACGTCCAGCGGCCGGCCCGGCTCCGCCACGACGTCGAGCGCGTGGCCCAGCCGCCGCGCGTACTCGAACTCGAGGTACGTCGGGTCGTCGAGGTCGACGTACGACTGCGGCGCCCCGTCGACGGTCAGCAGCCAGGCACGCTCCCGGTCGATGTCGGGCATCAGCTTGACGGTCCCCTGGTCGGTGACCCGGGCGACGGGTATGGGCTCGTCGTTCACGCCCTCATTCTGCCCGCGGAACGGTGCTTCGAAGGACCACGGGGATACAGCACCCGTACCCGGAAGCGCGGGTGAGGGCCCGCGGGACCGGCCGTGACCGGCCCCGCGGTCCCCCACCCGTCCCAGCCGTTCTCACACCACGGCTGTCACCGTCCCGGCGCCCACGGTCCGCCCGCCCTCGCGGATGGCGAAGCCGAGACCGGGCTCCAGCGGCACCTCACGCCCCAGTTCCACGGTCATGCTGACCGTGTCCCCGGGCCGGGCCACCGCCGTCTCCCCCAGGTCCACGTCCCCGACGACGTCCGCCGTGCGGATGTAGAACTGCGGCCGGTAGCCGGTGGAGACGGGCGTGGTGCGCCCGCCCTCGCGCGCCGACAGCACGTACACCTGCGCCGTGAACCGCCGCCGCGGCGCGACGCTCCCCGGCGCGGCCACCACATGCCCCCGCCGGACGGCGTCCCGCGCCACCCCGCGCAGCAGCAGCGCCACGTTGTCGCCGGCCTGCGCCTCGTCCATCGGCTTGCCGAAGGTCTCCACACCGGTCACGACGGACTCGACGCCCGCGCCGAGCACCTCGACGCGGTCGCCGACCCGCACCGTGCCGCGCTCGACCGCGCCGGTGACGACCGTGCCCCGGCCGGTGATGGTGAGCACGTTCTCCACCGGCAGCAGGAACGGCGCGTCCACGTACCGCTCGGGCATGGGCACGTAGGTGTCCACCGCGTCGAGCAGCGCGGCGATCGACGCCGTCCAACGCGGGTCGCCCTCCAGGGCCTTGAGCCCGGAGACGCGTACGACGGGCGCGGCGTCACCGGCGTAGCCGTGCGCGGAGAGCAGCTCGCGCACCTCCAACTCCACGAGGTCGGTCAGCTCTTCGTCCCCGGCGTCGGCCTTGTTGAGCGCGACGACGATGTGGTCGACGCCCACCTGCCGGGCGAGCAGCACGTGTTCGGCGGTCTGCGGCATGATCCCGTCGAGCGCGGAGACGACGAGGATCGCGCCGTCGAGCTGCGCGGCTCCGGTGACCATGTTCTTGACGTAGTCGGCGTGGCCGGGCATGTCGACATGCGCGTAGTGGCGGGTGTCGGTCTCGTACTCGACGTGCGCGATGTTGATGGTGATGCCGCGCGCCGCCTCCTCGGGGGCGCGGTCGATGCGGTCGAACGGCACGAAGGTGCCGCTGCCGCGCTCGGCCAGCACCTTGGTGATGGCGGCGGTCAGGGTGGTCTTGCCGTGGTCGACGTGGCCCATGGTGCCGATGTTCAGGTGGGGTTTGGTGCGCACGTATGCCGTCTTGGGCATGGCGAAACCGGAGCCTCTCGGAAAAGGATGCTGCGTGACGGCCCCGGCGGCGGTGAAGCGCCGGCCGGGACGGGGACCCCGAGTGATGCGCCGACCCTCCCCCTGCGGGGTCCGCCGGACGATCCGGAGAGGGTCAGCTTCGGGCGCCGTCGACGACGGCCGTGAGAACAGCGACGGCAGCCTTCGGCGCATCCGCGACGGCGGATGCTGCGAGGAGGAAGGCGTACCGGAACATGTGTCAGATCCTCGCCGACCGCCCGGCGCCTGTCGAACGGTTTTCCCGAGGCGGATCCGGGAGTTCAGGGGAGGTTCTTCGTCGCCTCGCGGAGGGACAGAGGGGAGAGCCGGCGGCCCTCGTGGTCGAGGAAGGTGCGGACCGCCTCGGGGGCCGTCTTGGCGTACTCGCGCAGGGCCCAGCCGATCGCCTTGCGGATGAAGAAGTCGGGGTGGCCGGCCTGACGCAGGCAGTAGGCGAAGAGGCGGCCGGCGTCGGTGCGCTCCTTGTGGCGGAGCTGGTGGAGCAGGGCGGTGCGGGCGAGCCACAGGTCGTCGTCGGCGATCCAGGCGTCCATCTCGGCTCTCAGCCGCGGGTCGGCGGCGACGAGCGCGCCGACGACGTGGGCGGCGAGCAGGTCGACGGTGTCCCACCAGGGGACGGTGGTGACGAGGTGACGGGCCACCGGCAGGAAGCCCGAGGTGCAGCGCCCGGCGTGGCGGCGCAGGTAGTCGACGGCGAAGTAGTGGTACTCGCGCTCCGGCAGCGCCCAGCAGCGCAGGGCGATCGCCGTGCAGTCCGTCTCGTCGGGGCGGGGCGTGCCCGCCAGCACCGTGCGGGACAGGGCCCGGCGCTCGGGGGTGGGCAGGCCCAGGAACGGGGCCACGTCCTTCATGTAGGCCCGCATGGCCGCCGCCCGGCCGGAATCGGCCGCGGCGGCGTACGCGGCGGTGAGCCGTTCCAGGACGGTGTCGGCGAGAACGCTGTGCGGTACACCGATCGTTCGTCCACCTGTGACCATCATGAGACGGACCATACGGCGATCACACCTGTTCGTCAGTTACTGTCGCTTGATGCTCGATGCCACCACCCGCTCTGGGGGCACCGCCACGGCCTCTCCCCGGGCCGCCGCCACGGAGCTCGTCGTTCCCGTGCCCCTGCCCGTTCCCCTCGTCGCCGCTTCCGCGCCGGCGCCCGTCGGCCTGGCGGCGCGCTGCTCAAGAGCGCTGCTCTCGCCGTGGGCCCGGTTCGCCCTGCTGGTGGTGCTGCTCGCGGCGGCCGCGGCGGGCGTGCTGATGTTCGAGCCGCAGAAGCTGCTCGCGGACGGGTGGCCGCCCCAGCTGGGCGGCGTCACGGCGGCGCTCGTCTTCGCCGCCGCGTACGGAGTGTGCACGGTGGCGTTCGTGCCGAGGCCGCTGCTGAACCTGGCCGCAGGCGCGGTGTTCGGCTCACAGCTGGGCTTCGGCGCGGCCCTGGCCGGGACGGTGCTGGGCGCGGGACTCGCCTTCGGACTGGGCCGGTTCCTCGGCCAGGACGCGCTGCGGCCGCTGCTGCGGGGCCGGCTGCTGAAGGCCGCGGACGACCAGCTGAGCCGGCACGGGCTGCGTTCGATGCTGGCGACCCGGCTGTTCCCCGGTGTGCCGTTCTGGGCGGCGAACTACTGCGCCGCCGTCTCCCGGATGGGCTGGGCGCCGTTCCTGCTCGCGACCGCGCTCGGCTCGGTGCCCAACACGGCCGCGTACGTCGTCGCCGGGTCCAGTGCCGCCTCCCCGACCTCGCCGCTGTTCCTGATCTCGATGGCAGTCATCGCCGTGCCCGCGCTGGCCGGCGCCGCGCTGGCCTGGCGCAAGCGCCACCACCTGCGTTCGCGCTGACCGCGCGTCATCACCGCGGCCGGTACACGTCCAGCCGCCCGCACATGCCGAACTTCCCGTACGCCGAGGGCTGTTCGGCGTGCACGGCGGCGTCGGCGAGGTGGGTGACGTCGCCGTCCGCCAGCCGGTCGAGCTGGTCCCCCGTCGCCGCCGCGGCGGCCGCCGCACCGCGCTGCCAGCGCTCGCGCCACTCGGCGAGCCGGGGCCGTACGAGGGCGGCGGCGGCGCGGTGGAAGGCGGTCAGCGGTCCGGGGCCGTCCGCCTCGCGGAGGATGCGGTAGCCCTCCAGTGCCAGGTCGCGGCGGGCGCGGGCGATCCGGGCCTGCTCGTCCTCGGGGGCGTCGGCGGGGACCGTGGTGGCGGCTGCGTACGTCTCCGGGTCCGTCAGGTACTCCGGGGGCAGGGTGAGGACCGCGTCGCCCGCCTCGGGCAGCCCGCTGTTCTGCATCAGGACGGTGATGCGCAGATCGCCCTCGTTGACGAGCCGGTGGATGGTGCCCGGCGTGAACCAGGCCACCGTGCCGGGCGCGAGGGGCGTCTCCTCGAACCCGGAGGCGGTGAGCGTCTGCACGGCCCCGCGCCCGCCGGTGACGACGTACCCCTCCGAGCAGGCCAGATGGAGATGGGGCGTGCCGCCGTGCAGCCCGTCGGCGGCGGGCCAGTCGTAGACGCACAGGTGAGAGACGGCGACGCCGCCGGGCAGGCCGTCGTAGGCGCTCACCACGGGTGGGTCTTGAGATAGTCGGCGATCTCCTGCCGCTCCCAGGCCCCGTCGGCCACGACGACGCGGTAGCGGCGGGTGAGGGTGTCGCCGGGGGCCAGCTCCAGCTCGTCGAAGTACGCCCAGGACGGGGCGATCCCCGCGAAGGGGTCGTTGCGGACGAACCAGTGGGACGGGTGGGCGCCCCGCTCGCCGGTGTGGTCGTTCTCGGGGGCATGGGCGAAGACGACGGTGGCGTGGCCGTCGGCGCCGTCGTGCTCGCCGGACAGCGCGAGCCAGGGGCTCTGTGAGGCCATCAGTCCCGGTCCCTCGCCGTCGGGCCCGATGATGCGCCCGTCACGGAAGGCGCGCGGCCCGCGCCAGAACAGTCCTGTGTACCCGGCGAGTTCGCGTCCCGCGGTGGTCGGGCTGCCGAACCGCAGCGGCTCGTCACGGCGGTTGGTCACGGCGCTCGTCCAGGTCAGCGCCCAGGAGCCGGAGGCCCGGTCGACGTCGTGCACCTCGATCCTGCGGTGTTCGTCGGCCCACAGTTCGCCGCTGTGCGGATGCCAGGTCAGCCGCTCGGCGATGACCGCCCGGCCGGCGTCGGCCGAGACCTCGTCGAAGGCGACGTGCGCCATGGAGCCGACCCGCTCGGGGAGTTCGAGGTACCCCTCGCCGTGGACGTAGGAGTTCCCTCCCCACAGGTTGGCGCCCGAGAGGTGCGACGCGGTGAGCGACAGGCCCTTGTGCCAGCGGTGGTCGTTGGGCCGGTAGTCGGTGACGACGTCGCCGGCGAGGGTGCGCAGGGGGTGGATGTACGGCTTCGGCGCCTCCCAGGCCGCCTCGGGCCGGTAGACGTAGGCGAGCAGTTCGACGCCGCCGACCGGGTCCGTCACGGTGACGCGGTCGCCGTGCGCGTGGACCAGACGCAGGCCGGTCATGCGGAGACCTCCTCGGCGGCAGCGGGGGCGGCGGGCGCCCAGCCGGGTGCGCCGCCGTGCAGGGCCGTGTAGAAGGGGTCGCCGGGGCCGATCTCGCCCCGCTTCACCGTCACGTCCGTGAACGCGGCCTTGTAGAGCGCGCTGATCAGCTCCAGGCTGGTGCGCCCGTCGGTGCCGCTGCTGCGCGGCCGCTCCCCGGCGCGCATGCTCGCGACGAGCTCACGCAGCTGCGCCAGGTGCGAGCTGGGCACGTCAGCGCCGAAGTCCTGCCAGGCGGCGGCGCGGTCGCCGGGGACGTCCCGGGCGGGGGTGACGCGCCAGTCGGCGTTGGAGTGGCCGTAGAGGTGGGTGAGCTCGACGGTGGCGAGTTCGCAGTCGATGCGGATACGGCTGACCTCGTCGGGGCTGAGGACGCTGTTGACGATCGTCGCCATGGCCCCGTTCTCGAAGCGGACCAGGGCGGTGGAGACGTCCTCGGTCTCCACGTCGTGGACGAGCCGCCCGGCCATGGCGCGCACCTCGCTCCACGGGCCGAGCAGGTCCAGGAGCAGGTCCATCTGGTGGATGCCGTGGCCCATGGCGGGGCCGCCGCCCTCGGTGTGCCAACGGCCGCGCCAAGGGACGGCGTAGTAGGCGGCGTCGCGGTACCAGGTGGTCTGGCAGTGCGCCACGAGCGGCCGGCCGAGGGCCTGCTCGGCGAGCAGCCGCCGTACATGCCGGGAGCCGGAACCGAACCGGTGCTGGAAGACGATCGAGGCGTACGGACCGCCCTTGGCCCCCTCCTCGGCCGCCACGGCGTCGTAGTCGGCGAGGGTCGGCACCGGGGGCTTCTCGCACCACACCCAGGCCCCGGCGCGCAGCGCGGCCACGCTCTGCGCGCGGTGCAGGGTCGGCGGGGTGCAGATGGTGACGAGGTCGGGCCGCTGCTCGGCGAGCATGCGCTCCAGGTCGGTGTAGGCGTGCGGAATCCCGCCTTCCGTACAGAAGGCCTCGACGGCGGCGGCATCGATGTCGACGGCCGCGACCACCTCGGTCTCCCCCTCCGCGGCGAGCTGGGCGAGCGCGGGCAGATGGGAGCCGCGGGCGATGGCGCCGGTGCCGATGACGGCGGCGCGGATGCGGCGGCCGGCGAGCGGAGCGGATGGGGACATGTGCGGGATCAGCACTCCTCAGACGAACGACCGAACAACCGAGCGACCGGGCGAACGGGTCGACCCACTCACGCAGCAAGCGCTTTCATTCAGCCAGCAAACTATGCGTCGGCCCCCTGGCCGGTCAACACATCCGCCCTGCTCAACCGCGCCGCGCCTATCCCCCGCGCCGCCCGCTCCGAAACCCCTGTGCCGGGTCTGTCACCCGGGGGCGCTACGCTGCCCCTTGACACACCCCCTTGATCACCGCGCGCGCGGCGGCCCGCCGTGTCCGCCGCCCCCCGATCGGCACTTGGACTCCGTAACCTCATGTCTTGGTTTGAATCCCTCATCCTCGGACTCGTCCAGGGGCTGACCGAGTTCCTCCCCGTCTCCTCCAGCGCGCACCTGCGGCTGACCGCGGCCTTCTCGGGCTGGGAGGACCCCGGCGCCGCCTTCACCGCGATCACGCAGATCGGCACCGAGGCCGCGGTGCTGATCTACTTCCGCAAGGACATCGGTCGGATCCTGTCCGCGTGGTCCCGGTCACTCTTCGCCAAGGAGATGCGCAAGGACCACGACGCCCAGATGGGCTGGCTGGTGATCGTCGGCTCGATCCCCATCGGCGTGCTCGGCATCACCCTCAAGGACGCGATCGAGGGGCCGTTCCGCGATCTGCGGATCACCGCGACGATGCTCGTCGTCGTCGGCATAGTCATCGGCGTCGCGGACCGGCTCGCGGCACGCGACGAGAAGGGCGGCCGCCACCGCGCGCCGAAGCAGCGCAAGGGGCTGGAGAACCTGGGCGTGAAGGACGGCCTGATATTCGGCCTCTGCCAGGCCTGCGCACTCATCCCCGGCGTGTCCCGCTCCGGCGCCACCATCAGCGGCGGCCTGTTCATGGGCTACAAGCGCGAGGCGGCGGCCCGCTACTCCTTCCTGCTGGCCATCCCGGCGGTGCTGGCCTCGGGCACGTTCGAGCTCAAGGACGCGATGGAGGGCGGCCACGTGGCGTGGGGCCCGACGGCGTTCGCGACGGTGATCGCCTTCGCGTCCGGATATGCCGTGATCGCCTGGTTCATGAAGTTCATCAGCACGAAGTCCTTCATGCCGTTCGTGTACTACCGGGTGGTGCTCGGCATCGTCATCATCGTCCTGGTCGCCATGGGCGCGCTCAGTCCGCACGCGGCGGAGTCGGCGGGCTGAGTCCCCGGCAGGACGCCTCGGCAAGCGCGGTGGGCCGTGACCGAGGACATACGGTCTGCGTAGCCGTTCGGTGGCGCACTGTCAGCGCTTGCCCCTAGGCTGTCGCCATGTCCCCCAGTTTCGTGGTCCGTGGTTCCGTGCGCTCCGCCTCCGAGGTGAACGAGCAGATCCGTGCGCTGTGGCAGCGCACGGGCGGCAGTCTGTCGGCCAAGGACCGGTCCGAGTACGAACTGCTGGTCGTCGAGTGGGCGGCGGCCGTGCGGGGCGACGTGGTCAGGGCGGCGTAGAGGGGACACTCCCCGTTGTGCGCGTGCCCGCACGTGAACGTTCGGCCTGCCGGAGCAGTCCCGCCGGGCGGGTGCGGGAGTCCCTGATCGCTGGTCGGAGTCGTTTCGCCGTAAGTTGTTGTGGGGACAACCAATTGGCTTCGGCTGTCGAGTACGGGGGGAGGGCCCGCAGCACATGAGTCGTCGCTCTACTGGTTTCGTCGGCGTCTGGGCCGAGATGCAGCGGCAGCAGCAACGCCAACTGGACGCCGAAGCCAGACGGCGACGACTTCAGGAGCAGCAGACGCGCGCCTACGAGCGGCGGGCCGTGCAGAGCCACCGCGAGTACCGGCAGGCGGAGGCAGTGCGGCGCACGGAGGAACTGGACGCGCAGGTCGCCTCCCTGCAAGGCCTTCTCGTCGCGGGCTGCCAGGCCCCTCCCTTCCGGGCCTCCACGCTCCTGCGAGCGGAGGACGTACAGCCCTTCGCCCCCGGCCCGTTGGCGCACCCCGTGCCCATGCCGGAGTTCCACCACTACCAGGCGCAGGGCGGCTGGAGCGCGAGTCGCCGGGCGCAGGCCCAGGCCGAGGCGCAGGCCCGCTTCGAGCACGACTGGCGCGCCGCCCAGGCCGCGGAGGCCGAACGGCAGCGTCAACTGGCCTCCTATGAGCGGGAGTACCAGCAGTGGGCCGACGCCCGGCTGGCCGAGGTGCGAGGCCACAACGCCGGCGTCACCGCCGTCACCGACGGCGTGCGGCGCGGGGACCCCGAGTCCGTCGTCCAGTACTTCTCCGCCGCGCTGTACGCCTCGACCGCGTGGCCCGAGGCCTTTCCGCGCCAGGTCGCGGCGGCCTACGACCCGGCGGCCCGGCAGCTGGTGCTCGACTGGGAGCTGCCCCCGTACACGGTCGTCCCCGAGACCAAGTCCGTGAAGTGGACGGCCTCGACCGACCAGTACAAGGAGACGCCCCGCCCGGTGAGCCAGCGGCGCGCTCTGTACCGGGAGGTGCTGGCGCAGTGCGTGCTGCTCGTCCTGCACGAGCTCTTCGCGGCCGACGAGCAGGGCGCGCTCGAGTCGGTGGCCCTGAACGGGTTCGTCGACGGACACGATCCGACGACGGGCCGCCCGGGCCACATCTTCCTCGCGACCGTCATGGCCGCGCGCTCCTCCTTCCGCGACCTGCATCTGGCCCAGGTGGACGCCGGCAGCTGCCTGGCCGACGCGCTGCGCGGACAGCTGTCGCCCCGGCCGGACCAGCTCACGCCCGTACGGCCGGGCCGTCGGCCGCACGAGGTCGGCAACCCTGTCGTCGCCCACGGCGGCGGCGAGGAACCGGACCTGTTCGCGATGGATCCGGTCGCCTTCGAGGGCCTGGTGGCCGACCTCTTCCGGGCGATGGGCATGCAGGCGGTGACCACCCAGCGCTCCAACGACGGCGGCGTGGACGTCGACGCGCTGGATCCGACGCCGATACGGGGCGGCAAGATCGTCGTCCAGGTGAAGCGCTACCGCAACACCGTGCCGCCCACCGCCGTGCGCGACCTGTACGGGACGGTGCAGGACACCGGCGCCAACAAGGGTGTCCTGGTGACGACTTCGGGCTTCGGCCCCGGCTCGCACACCTTCGCCAACGGCAAGCCGCTGGAACTGGTCTCAGGAGCGGAGCTCGTCGACCTGCTGCACCGTCACGGACTGAGCGGGCGGCTCGGCGACGGGGGCCGGCAGGCCGGCGTGCAGCCGTCCCCTTCACCGCCGGACGCCCAACTGCCGCCGGACTACAACATCCTGGGCATGTCGTGGACCGGACGCGTCGCCCTGGACGTGTGCGCTCTCGTCTGCCGTGGCAACAGCGTTCTCAGCGACGATCACTTCGTCTTCTTCAACAACCCGGCGACACCGGACGGTTCGGTGCGCGCCCTGCCGGCCCCGGCACCCGACAAGGCCGCGATCTGCGTCTCCTTCGAGGGGTTGCCGGCCGAGGCCGACCGGTTCGTGCTCGTGGCCGCCGTCGACCCCGAGGTCAACCCGGACGCCGACCTCTCGGGCTTCACCGACGCCCGCATCCGCCTCCTCGACCCCGCCCTGGCCGAACTGGGGCAGTTGGAGGTCTCCGACGGCCGGCCACGCGAAACGGCCCTGGTCCTCGGCTCCTTCCGCCGCAGGGCGAACGGCGACTGGGACTTCGTCCTGGGCGGCAAGGGCTACCCGGGCGGCTTGGAGGAACTCGTGCGGGACTTCGGCGTCGAGGTGGAGTGAGCGCCCTCGCCTCGGAGACCGCGGTCAGTCCTGCGGGTCCACAGCGAGAGGTCGCTGCTCGTCGCGACGGCGAGGGTCTGCCCGGTCGGTGAGAAGCCGACGGCTCGCAGCTCGGAGTAGGTGCAGTGGAAGACGTGCCACCAGTCGCCGCCGTGCCGACCGGCGTGCGGCAGGCCGCCGTCGCGGGAGAGCAGGACACGTTCGTGCGGCCACGCGGGGACGACGGCCTCCACGGTCCACCCGTCCTCGGTCGTGGTGTGCAGCCCGCCCCCGTAGAGCCCGGCGATGTGCACCCTGCTCCCCGCCATGGGGCCCAGGCCGGGGCACGACAGGTCGGGCGCCGCGTCAGGGGTGCTGTCCTCGGGGGCGGGGTCCCGGTCCCGGGCGATCCTCTCCCCCGTGACGGCGTCGAACAGACCGTGGCCGTCGTGCGAGACGACCATCACCACATCGTGGCCGGTGCCGGGGTGCGAGGCGAACCCGATCCCGAGAAGTCCGCCCACCGGCGAGCACACGACCCGGCGCCACGGCTCGGGCGCCGGCAGCACAGGGGCCGCGAGGAGCCGGTCCCGCATCTCCCGCTGGTAGGGGGAAAGCCCCGGCTCAGGGTCCTGCGGACCGGCCGGGACTTTCCTCTTCATCCACTTCGACACACAGCCACGATCCCAGCTCACGAGGGTTTCGCCCACGTGGATTCGGCCGGGGCGGCCGTCACGCGGAGGCCACCACCTCGCCGGCCACGACCTGCGGCGGGTTGGGAAGCAGCGCCGCGAGGTTCTCCCGTACGAAGTCCGCGGCCTTGGTGATCGATTCCTCGGCGCCGGCCCGGTCCCGGAAGACGCTGGTGGAGACCATCACCCCGTCACCGGCGTCGATCCAGTAGTAGGCCACGAATCCGGAGACCTGCTGCATGAGCGGCACGAACCCCTCGTTCACGAGCCGAGCCGCCTCGGCGGCATCGGTCACCCCTTCGTACCGCCGCACTGCTGCGTACATTTCCACGCTCCTCACGGCAATCAGCGTTCGTCCTCTGCTGAATCGCCGTACCCCTGCGACGGCCGGCCCGCCCACGAGGCGCGGGGCAATCACCTGAAGGGCCGCCTCGGCTGATCCGAACGGCGGCCCCTGGCCCACCCCGGCCGAGAGGGCCTAGCGAACGCCGTTGGGGGCGAACGTCCAGACGGCGTGGCTGCCGGGGCCGACGGTCAGGGTGGAGTGGCCGAGCTGCTCCACGTGCCGGGTCTTCGCGGGGCCGTTGAGGGACATGTCGACCCGCCGCAGCCCCGCTTGTGCGCGCGGGACGACGTCGAGGCGGATCGTGGTGCCGCCGTGCTCCGCGACGACGCCCCCGCCCGGCAGGCTCCGGACGGCGAACCCGCCGGCCCGCAGCAGCGGCACGGTGTCGGCCAGGTCGCCCGCGGTGACCGCGAGGTGCACGGCGGTCACGTCACGCATCAGATGGGTGCGGTAGTCGTCCGAGAGGTAGCGCTCCCTGCCGACGTCACCGGGGAAGCCCGCCGGCTCGGTGTTGCCGCGGGGGTCGGCGAAGTACTCCGGCCGGTACTCCATCGCCCAGGCCCCGAAGGCGTCGTACGCGGTGGTGGTGAGGACGGCGTCGAACCACGGCACGGGCACACCGTCACCGAAGTCCCGGGTCTGGAGGAAGGTGACGGGTCGGGGGACCCCCTCGCCCTTCAGCCGCTCGGTGACCGTAGCCATGTCTCCCGCCCGCTCGGTCGACAGGCCGAGCCCGGCGGAGCCGAGGGTGCCGTCCTGACCGGCGATGTCGCCGACTCCGAGCAACTCCAGATAGGTCTCACGGCCCATCAGGTAGCGGCCGGTCCAGGTCTGTCCGTCCGCGCCGCTCGTGGTGCGGACCTGGAAGTTGGCGAAGTCCCGCAGGTACGCGGAGGTTCGATGGCGTCGGCGGTCTCCCGGTCGAGGACACCGTAGGAGTGGTTGTAGAACAACAACTGCCGTTCTTGCGAGGTACTCTGCTCCTCGGCCTGTGCCGTCCCCGCGCCGCCCCCGATCGCTCCGGAGAGGGCCACCGCGAGCACGACGATCATCCGTAATGTCCGGCGAATCAGCATGCGAGTGATCGTAGGGCGGGCAGGCCGTGCTTGTGGTTCTTTTCGGAGAGCGAGGCGAGCGTTCGTTCGAGCCGCACGGGCCACGGGCCGCACGGGCCACGGGCCGCAGCGTGATCGAAAATCGGTGGCCCGCCGAGCCGTCGGGGCCGAAAACTGTGCGTCATGGAACACCCGCACCAAGAGATCCGCGCGCTCCACACGGCGTCCACGATCACCGTCTACCAGGCCTACGACCCCGCGATCGGAGTGCCCGCCGTCCGCCACGGCCGCTTCCCCTCCACGTGGCGGCGGAACCGCATGACGTGGATCAAGCCCAGCTTCCTGTGGATGATGTACCGCTCCGGCTGGGGCACCAGTGCCGGGCAGGAGACCGTTCTCGCCGTCGAGATCACTCGCGCCGGTTTCGACTGGGCGCTGCGCCACGCCTGTCTGTCGAGCTACGTTCGCTCCCTGTACCCCGATCGCGAGGCTTGGCAGCGGGAACTCAAGCGGGCGCCGACCCGTGTCCAGTGGGATCCCGAGCGCGACCTGAACTCACGTCCCCTGTCGTACCGTTCGCTGCAACTCGGGCTCTCCGGCGAGGCGTCGGCGCGCTACGCCGACGAGTGGACCGTGTCCATCAGCGATGTGACTCCGCTCGCCCGGGAGATCCGCGCACTCGTCGGCCGCGGCGAGCAGGATGCCGCGCGGGAGTTGCTCCCCCGGGAGCGGCCCTACCCCGCCGGTGACGAACTGCTCGCCCACCTGCGGCCCTGAGCAGCGCGCACGGCACCCGCCCGGCAGGCGGCGGACGTCACGACGGGACGATGGCGCCCTCGGGCGACGCGTCGGGCTCCGGCTCCTGCGGAGGATCCGTGAGTTGTTCACGGACGTAGTTCCAGGCCACCGCGACCAGTGCGGCGACCGGTACCGCGAGGAAGCTGCCCACGATGCCGGCCAGACTGCCGCCCAGCGTCACCGCGAGGAGGACCACCGCGGCGTGGAGGCCGAGGCCGCGGCTCTGGATCATCGGCTGGAAGACGTTGCCCTCCAGCTGCTGCACCACGACGATGATCGCCAGCACGATCAGCGCGTCCGTCAGGCCGTTGGAGACCAGTGCGATGAGCACCGCGACGAAGCCGGCGAACAGCGCGCCCACGATGGGCACGAACGCCGAGACGAAGGTCAGCACCGCCAGCGGCAGCACCAGCGGCACCTTGAGGATCCACAGGCCGAGGCCGATGAGGACGGCGTCCAGCAGTCCGACGACCGCCTGGGAGCGCACGAACGCGCCCAGGGTGTCCCAACTGCGCTCGGCCACGGTCGGGACGTCGGTGGCGAGCCGGCCGGGGAGCTGACGGGCCAGCCACGGCAGGAAGCGCGGGCCGTCCTTGAGGAAGAAGAACATCAGGAACAGCGCCAGCACGGCCGTGATGACCCCGTTGACGACGGTGCTCACCCCGGTGACGACGGCGGTGACCGCGCTGCCCATTCCGTCCTGGGCCCGGGCGACCGCGCTGTCGAGACCCTTGGTGATCTGGGCGTCGTCGATGTTCAACGGCGGTCCGGCCGCCCACTCGCGCAGCCTCTGCATGCCTTCCACCACACCGTCGGTCAGGTCGCCGGACTGCGACGCCACCGGCACCGCGATCAGCGCCACGACGCCCACGGCGACCAGCAGGAACAGCACCGTCACAGTGGCCGCGGCCAGGGCGGGCGGCCAGCCGCGCCGGCGCAGGAAGCGGGTCGGCGGCCAGGTCAGCGTCGTCAGGAGCAGGCCGACGACGAGCGGCCACACCACGGACCAGGTCCGTCCGAGCAGCCACAGGGCGACCGCGAGCATCACGAGGACCAGCAGCAGGTCGACGGATATGCGCGCGGACGCGCGGAGCGCGGCGCGCGTCTTCGTGGGGCTCAGGGTGGCAGGCATGGGGTCACCCTATGTGCAGCCGTGTGCGGCCGTGCCAAGGGCCATCCCGCGCAGGGCCCTTGGCTCCGCGAGGTCCATGCCCAACACTCGGGTCATGACGCAGCGTGTGGAGCTCGCCACCGTGATGGACCGGCTGGCCGTCGACGGGTTGATCACGGAGTACGCGGTCGCGGTCGACGACGGGGACTGGGCGGCGTACCGGGAGTTGTTCACCTCGGACGGCCGGGCGGACTACCGTTCCGCCGGCGGGATCGAGGGGGACGCCGGGAAGGTGGCCGTGTGGCTCGCGGAGAGCATGCGGCTGTTCTCCATGCGGCAGCACCTGATCGTGAACCGCCGTCTCCGCTTCGGGGTCCTGGAGCGGGACCGGGGCGACACGGCGCACGTCCTGGCCGACTACCTCAATCCCATGCGGCTGGCGGGGGACACCGCCCGCTTCGACGAGACGGGTTCCGATGCCTCGGCCGGGCCGCCCGACTTCGTCTGCGGCGGCCGCTACTCCTTCGCCCTGCTGCGGACGGACGACGGCTGGCGGTTGCGCGAGGTGGTCGTGGCGGAGAAGTGGCGCCGCGCTCCGCGGCCGTCCGGGGGCCGGCCGGGCCCGACGCCCCGGGAGTGACCGACGCCATCTGGTCGGAGATCGTCCGGGGCGCGCACACTGGAGCCGTCAGTGGGTAGGGAGGTGCCGTATGAAGACGTTCGGTCCCTGGCTCACCTCCCCCTGGCGGCGTTCCGCTCTCGCGGCGCTGGCCGGCGCGCTGCCCGTGCCGGCGTTCCCGGCGCCCGCCCTGTGGTGGTGGGCGTGGTTCGCGCTGGTCCCGCTGCTGCTGCTCGTCCGGTCGGCCCCGACGGGGAAACGGGCGGCGTACGACGGCTGGTGCGGCGGCTTCGGGTTCATGCTGGCCATGCATCTGTGGCTGCTGCCGTTCCTGCACGTCTTCATCTTCGTGCTGGCCGCGCTGCTCGGTGCGTTGTGGGCGCCGTGGGGCTGGCTGGTGCGCCGGTTCCTCGGCGGTGCGCCCTCGCGGGGGCGGGCTGCGGCCGCGCTCGCCGTGCTGCCCTCGGGCTGGCTCGCCGTGGAGCTGGTCCGGTCCTGGCAGGCGCTCGGTGGGCCGTGGGGCGTGCTCGGGTCGAGTCAGTGGCAGGTGGAGCCCGCGTTGCGGCTGGCGTCCGTGGGCGGGGTGTGGCTGCTCAGTTTCCTGGTGGTGGCGGTGAACGTGGCGGTGGCCGTGCTCGTCGCGGTGCCGGCGCACCGGCTGCCCGCCGTGGCGGGGCTCGCGGCGACGGCCGCCGCGGCATCGGCCGCGTGGGTGTGGTCGCCGCGGCCGGACGCCACCGGGCGGGTGGCCCGGATCGCCGTGGTGCAGCCGGGTGTGATCGACGGCCCGGACCGCCGCTTCGACCGGGAGGAACAGCTGACGCGGGGGCTCGCCGGGCAGGACGTGGACCTGGTGGTCTGGGGTGAGAGCAGCGTCGGCTACGACCTCGACGACCGGCCCGATCTGGCACGCCGGCTGGCGGTGCTGGCCCGTGCGACCGGCGCGGACATCCTGGTCAACGTGGACGCCCGCCGCTCGGACGTGCCCGGCATCTACAAGAGCTCGCTCCTGATCGGCCCGGACGGCCCGACCGGCGACCGGTACGACAAGATGCGGCTGGTGCCGTTCGGGGAGTACATCCCGGCCCGTTCGCTGCTCGGCTGGGCTTCCTCGGTGGGCAAGGCCGCCGGTGAGGACCGTAGGCGGGGCTCGAAGCAGGTCGTGATGGACGCGGGGCGGGGGCTGCGGATCGGGCCGATGGTGTGCTTCGAGACGGCGTTCCCCGACATGAGCCGTCATCTGGCCGGGGACGGCTCGGACGTCCTGGTCGCCCAGTCGTCGACGTCGACGTTCCAGGAGAGCTGGGCGCCCGCGCAGCACGCTTCGCTGGGCGCCCTGCGCGCCGCGGAGACCGGGCGGCCGTTCGTTCACGCGACGCTGACGGGCGTGTCCGCCGTGTACGACGCGAGCGGCCGGCCGACGGGGTCGTGGCTGGGGACGGACGCGAGTTCGACGGCCGTCCACGAGGTGCCGCTCACCGACGGTGTCACCCCGTACGTCCGCTTCGGCGACTGGCCGGCCCACGCGGCGCTGCTGGTCCTCGCGGCTGCGGCCGCCTGGGAGGGGACCCGGGCGGTCAGGCGGCGCCGGAAGTCTCCCGCACCGCTCGCACCACCCGTTCGCACAGTTCGTGAGTCGCCAGTGCGTCCCGGGCGCTGAGCACCTTGCCGGCGCGGACGGCGTCGAGGAAGGCCAGCGCGGCCTGTTCGATGCCGCGCTGCCGGGCGACGGGCACCCAGTCGCCGCGCCGGCGCAGGGTCGGCTGGCCCTTGTGGTCGATCACCTCGGCGAGGTTGACGACCTGCCGCTTGGTGTCCTGCCCGGACACCTCCAGGATCTCCTCGTTGGACCCGCTGAGCCGGTTCATCACCCCGAGCGCGGTGAAGCCGTCGCCGGCGAGCTGGAGGACGACGTGGTGCAGCAGGCCGTCCCGGACGCGGGCCCGCACGGTCACGTCGTCGACCGGCCCCGGCACGAGGAAGCGGAGCGTGTCGACGACGTGGATGAAGTCGTCGAGGATCATCGTGCGCGGTTCCTCGGGCAGTCCGGCCCGGTTCTTCTGCAGGATGATCAGCTCGCGCGGATGGTCGGCGCACTGCGCGTAGCCTGGGGCGTAGCGCCGGTTGAAGCCGACGGCGAGGCTCGTGCCGCGCTCTTCCGCGAGGGTCACGAGCCGCTCGGAGTCGGCCAGTTCGTACGCCAGCGGCTTGTCGACGTAAGTGGGGACGCCCGCGTCCAGCAGCCGGGCGACGATCTCGGGGTGGACGGCGGTCGGCGCGTGCACGAAGGCGGCGTCGAGGCCCTGGGCGAGGAGCCCGTCGAGGTCCCGGTGCCGGTGTCCGGCGGGAAGTCGCAGGGTGTCGGCGACCTGCTCCAGGGTGGCCGGGGTCCGGGTCTGGAGGTGGAGTTCGATCCCCGGCAGTGTGCCGAGCACCGGCAGGTAGGCCTTGCGCGCGATGTCACCGAGCCCGATGCAGCCGACCTTCACGGGGACTCCTTCACTGCTCGTCCGCGCCCTGCGTGTCCTGCTCGTCCGTGCCTGCCTGCACGGCAGCATACGGTGCCTGCGGGGGCCGCCAGTCGGCGATCCCGTCGAAGCCGCGCAGTACGAGGCCGGGGGCGGCCTTCGACGCCACGACGAGCACGCCGTCGCGGACGGCCGTCACCGCGCGGCCGCGCGCCATGTTGAGGCGGGCGATCCGCACGGCCTGGCGGCTGATCCTCGTCGTCCGGGGCAGCCGGGCGGCCGTGTAGGCGGCGAGGTCGTCGCCGTGATGGGCGAGGACGATCGCGTCCTCGACGGCCTGGTTGCCGCCCTGGCCGAGCGTCGGCGGCATCGCGTGCGCGGCGTCGCCGAGGAGGGCGACCCGGCCGCGGTGGTGAGCGGGCAGCGGCCGCGCCAGGTGGTGGACGTCGTGGCGCAGGACGTCCTCGGGGCCTGCGGCCGCCAGGACGGCGGGCACCGGCTGGTGCCAGTCGCCGAAGAGGCGCAGGAGTTCGGCCTTCTCGTCGTCGGGCGCGTGTCCGCCGGCGGGGGTCATGGCGGCGGCGTAGGCGTAGACGCGGCCGTCCTTGAGGGGGTGGGTGCCCCAGATGCGGCCCCTCCCCCAGGTCTCGTGCGAGGCGAACCGTGCGCCGGGCACGGGGATCACCACCCGCCAGGTGGTGAATCCGGAGTAGACGGGGCCGGGGTGGCCGGGGAAGAGGGCGCGGCGTACGGCGGAGTGGATGCCGTCGGCGGCGACCACCAGGTCGGCTTCCAGATCGCCGTCGGGAGTGGTCACGCGGGCGGGGCGGCCGGAGCGGCCCCTGTCGCCGGGATCGGCGAGGGTGCCGGGCGTGCCGGTGCGGACGGCGTCCGCCGGGAGCAGGGCGGCGAGGGTGTCGATGAGCGTGGCGCGGTGCAGCAGGACCAGGGGGCCGCCGAAGCGGGCGGCCGCCGCGTCCGCGTCGGAGCGGGAGAGCCAGCGCCCGCTGGGGGCGCGCAGCCCTCCGTCGCCCTGCCAGGCGGCGAGGTCGCGGATCCGGTCGCCGACGCCGATGACGTCGAGGGCGTGCAGGGCGTTGGGGGCGAGGGAGATGGCGGCGCCGACGGGGGCGAGGGAGGGGGCCCGTTCCAGGACGGTGACCCGCCAGCCGCCGCGGTGCAGGGCCGCGGCGGCGGTGAGACCGCCGATGCCGCCTCCGATGACGACCGCCCGCCTCGGCCGCTCCTGGCTGTGCGCCATGACTCCTCCTGGGCTCGACCCCTGCGCACTACACCCGTAGTGCGCCCACGCCTCGACTGTACTACGGGTGTAGTGAGCGAGGTAGGTTGGCCTTCATGTCCGTACGTCCCGCCCCAGACGCCTCGCGCGCCGAACTCGTCGCCGACACCGCCCTCGCTCTGCTCGCCGAGCGCGGCACGCGCGGCCTCACCCATCGGGCCGTCGACGAGGCGGCCGGGCTCCCCCAGGGCTCCACCTCCAATGTCGCCCGCACCCGCCAGGCGTTGCTGGAGCTGGCGGTACGCCGGCTCGCCCACCGTGAGGCCCGGACGCTCGCCCTGCACGAGCTGCCGGATCCGCGGGCCGGCCGGCTCCCCGTGGTGGACGCGCTCGCGCTGGCGACCCATCGGGCGCTCACCCGCGACCGGGAGCTGACGCTGGCCCGCTACGAACTGGCCTTGGAGGCCACGCGCCGCCCTGAGCTGCGGGTCCATTTCGACGCGGCGGGGGCCCGCTTCCGGGAGCAGCTCGCCGCCCTCGTCACGGCGCTGGGCTCGACGTCCCCCGAGCGGCATGTGCTGTCGCTGGTCGCCTGGGCGGACGGGCTGATGTTCTCCTGCGTGGCCGGGTCGTTCGGGGCGCGGATCCCGAGCCCTGAGGAGGTGCGGGCAGGGTTGTCGGAGCTGCTGGCGGGGATGCTGGGCGACTGAGGGGAAAGGGCGCGAGGGTGAGTGCGGCGGCTGAAAAGGCATGGTGGTCGGGGGCCGGCTGGGCGATCATGAAGTCATGACGACGCAGCGCACCGAACCCGCCCAGAACGCCGACGAACGCACCATGCTGGAAGGCTGGTTGGAGTACCACCGGCAGACCCTGGCCTGGAAGTGCGAGGGGCTCACCGACGCCCAGTTGCGCACCGCTTCCGCGCCGCCGTCCGAGCTGTCCCTGCTGGGGCTGGTGCGGCACATGGCGGAGGTGGAGCGCGGCTGGTTCCGCAAGGTGCTCGTGGGTGAGGACGCCGAGCCGATCTACTTCACCGACGAGGACCGCGACGGCGACTTCCATCTCACCGAGGAGGACGGCTGGGAGGAGGCCCACGCCACCTGGCAGGCCGAGATCGAGATCGCCCGGCGCAACGCGGCCGGCTTCGAGCTGGACGACCTCTCACGCGGGAAGAGCCGGCACAGCGGCGAGCCGTTCAACCTGCGCTGGATCTACACGCACATGATCGAGGAGTACGCCCGGCACAACGGTCACGCCGACCTGCTGCGCGAGCGCATCGACGGCGCGACCGGCGACTGACCGGGGGCCTTTCGAAAGACGCTCTAGAGAAGGTCGTCCGAGGCGCCCTCGCCCAGGCGCAGTTCCATGCGGCTGATCGCCGCGCGCACGCCGTCGCCGTAGCTGTCGTCGCCGAGGACGCCGGCGGTGCGGCGGGCCCGGCGGAGGTGGCTGCGGGCGGCCTCGGAGCGGCCCAGCCTGGCGTAGTCCGCCGCCAGGTTGAGGTGCAGGGAGGGGAACAGCGCCCGCACCTCCACCGAGGCGTCCTGGTCCTCCGCCGCCGTCAGCGCCCGCAGGTCCCAGGCGAGTTCGTCGAAGGGGTCGTCCTGGGTGTCGGCCAGGTAGTGGGCGAGCGTGCAGCGGTGCAGGGGGTCGCCGCCGTCGCCGAGTTCGGTCCACAGGTCGAGGAGGCGGCGCCTGGCCTCCTCGCGGTCTCCCCCGTGGTGCAGCATCACGACCTGGCCGATCCGTGTGAGCACGGCGTCCGGCGTCGCCTGCCCCTGTCGATGCTCCGCCACCGCGCCTCCCTGGACCTGTTGCGAGGACGTCGGGGCCGGTGCGACCGTCCGCCTGCTCCACGACGCGACGAATCTAGCCGTCTGCGGCGGCAATACCGGTCAGGCGGCACCGGGCCGGGCCGGGTGGAACCGGCCCGGCGGCGGTCAGCCGAGGTTCGGGACGGTCCAGTCGATCGGCTCGTGACCCTGCCGGGCCACCGCCTCGTTGATCTGGGTGAACGGGCGGGAGCCGAAGAACTTCTTCGCCGACAGCGGGGAGGGGTGCGCGCCCTTGACCACGATGTGCCGGCTCTCGTCGATCAACGGCAGCTTCTTCTGCGCGTAGTTGCCCCACAGGACGAAGACGGCCGGGTCGGGCCGGCCGGCCACGGCGCGGATCACCGCGTCGGTGAACTTCTCCCAGCCCTTGCCCTTGTGGGAGTTCGCCTCGCCGGAGCGGACGGTGAGGACCGCGTTGAGCAGCAGCACGCCCTGCTCCGCCCACGGCATCAGGTAGCCGTTGTCGGGGATCGGCGTGCCCAGCTCCTCGTGCATCTCCTTGTAGATGTTGCGCAGCGACGGGGGGATCCTGACGCCCGGCCGCACCGAGAAGCACAGGCCGTGCCCCTGGCCCTCGCCGTGGTAGGGGTCCTGACCGAGGACCAGCACCTTCACCCGGTCGTACGGCGTCGCGTCGAGCGCGGCGAAGACCTCCTCGCGCGGAGGGTAGACGGGGCCCTTCGCTCGCTCCTCCTCGACGAACTCCGTCAGCTCCTTGAAGTAGGGCTGCTGAAGCTCGTCGCCCAGCACTGCGCGCCAGGACTCGGGCAGCATGGCGATGTCGGTCACGTCAACGTCCTCCGTTGTGCGGTCGCTTCCAGGCCTCAGAACCTACAGGCGACCACTGACAAGGCGGCCGGCCGGTGCGCTCACCAGCTGGTCTTGCGGTACAGCTCGCCCACCATCATGATCGTCGAGGGGTCCAGGGACCGTTCGCCGCCTGAGATGTCCACGTTCGCCGCGAGGTACTGCTTGCCCTGCCAGAGCGGGAGCAGCCGGGCCTCGTCGACGAGAATCTGCTGCGCCCTCTCGAAGTCCTTGACCACGTTGGCGCGGTCGCTGGACTGGCGGGACCGCGGCAGCAGCACCTGGGTGATCTCCTTCTCCGGGTACGGCGTGCCGAGGGCGTTCTGCTCGCCGACGAACGGGGCGATGAAGTTGTCCGCGTCGGGGAAGTCCGGGGACCAGCCGCGGCCGAAGACGGGGTACTCGCCCTTCTGGTAGCCGAGGACGTAGGTGTTCCAGGGGCGGCTCTTGAGGGTGATGCGGAACAGTCCGGAGGCCTCCAGCTGCGCCTTGATCTCCTTGAACTCCAGGGCGGTGTCGGAGCCGTAGCGGTCGGTGGTGTACCAGAGGGTGAGCGGGACGGGCGTGCTGATGTCGGCGTCCGCCAGGATCCGCCGGGCCTTGGCCGCGTCGGGCTTGCCGAAGTCGTCGAAGAAGCCGGTCGTGTGGCCGGTCAGGCCCTTGGGGACCATGGAGTACAGCGGGTCCACGGTGTCCTTGTAGACCTTGTGGGCGATGGCGGGCCGGTCGATGACCTGGGCGACGGCCCGGCGCACCGGCAGCCGGTCGGCCCACTCGTCCTTGGGGTTGAACACCAGGTAGTTGATGTTGCTGGCGGCGCCCTCGACGAGCTGGAGGTCGCCCTTGTCGCCCTCGCCCTCCAGGGCGACGATGTCGTCGGCGGCGAGCCCCTGGTAGGTGATGTCGATCTGCTTCTTGCGCAGGGCCGCCACCATGTCGCCGGAGTCCTGGAAGTAGCGGATGTTCACCGCGTCGTTCTTGAGCTCGGCGTAGCCCTTGTAGCTGTCGTTGCGGACGAGTTCGGCCTGTCTTCCGCCTTCGTAGCCCTCCAGCCGGTACGGCCCGGAGCCGACGATGCCGTCCTCCTTGCGCAGGGCGTTCGCGGGGTAGTCGTCGGGGTCGACGATCGAGCCGGCCGGGGTGGCGAGCACGAACGGGAAGGTGGCGTCGGCCTTGTTGAGCTCGAAGACGATGACGTTGTCGCCGCTGACGGTGACCCGGTCGAGGCTGCCCAGCAGACCGGCGGGGCCGGTGGGGGCGTTGATGGCCTTGATCCGGTCGATCGAGTGCTTGACGGCCTTCGCGTCGAGCTTGTCGCCGTTGGAGAAGGTGAGGCCCTCGCGCAGTTCGCAGCGGTAGGTGCGGCTGGAGGCGTCGGTGAAGCTGCAGCTCTTGGCGGCGTCGGGCTGGGGCGTGGTCGCGCCGTAGGGGTAGGCGAGCAACGTCTGGTAGACGTTGCGGAACAGCTCCCAGGAGCCGTCCCAGGCGGCGGCGGGGTCCAGTGTGCTGGGGGCACTGGTGGTGCCCACGACGATCGGTCCCGCGTCGTCGGAGCTTTCCTCTCCCAGGAGACTGCATCCGGCCACCAGGGATATGGACACGATCGCCGCGAATCGCTGCAAGGATCGGTTCCGGTTGAACACGCGCACGCTCCTCGATCTGCCATGCCAAGGGTTGGCAGACCATACCGCAGGCCTCCGCCGCGTGGGCGGCGGAGGTGGGGTGGTTCTGATGAGGCCGGCGATGACGACGTTGTCAGGGTGCGCGCGGCGGCCCGGGCGCCGCGAGGGCGCCCGGACGCGCGGTGCGGGTCAGCCGACGCCGGCGTTGAGGAAGATGCCTCCGTCGACGACGAGGGTCTGGCCGGTGATCCAGGCGGACTGCTCGGAGGTGAGGAACGCGGTGGTGCCTCCGATGTCGGAGGGCACGCCGAGCCGGGCCAGCGGGTAGGCGGCGGCCGCCTCCGCCTCGCGGCCCTCGTACAGGGCCTGGGCGAACTTGGTCTTCACCACGGCCGGGGCGATCGCGTTGACCCGTACCTTCGGCGCGAACTCGTGCGCCAGCTGCACGGTCAGGTTGATCATCGCGGCCTTGCTGACGCCGTACGCGCCGATGAAGGGCGAGGCCGAAAGACCGGCAACGGAGGCGATGTTGACGATCGTGCCGCCGTTGTCCTTCTGCCAGGCGTGCCAGGTGCGCTGGGCGAAGCCGAGGGCGGAGACCACGTTGGTCTCGAAGACCTTGCGCGCCACGTCCAGGTCGAGGTCGGCGATCGGGCCGAAGACCGGGTTGGTGCCGGCGTTGTTGACGAGATGGTCGACGCGGCCGAAGGCCTCCATGGTGCGTTCGACGGCGGCGGCCTGGTGGTCCACGTCGTGGGCCTTGCCGGCGACGCCGATGACCCGGTCCGGGCCGAGCCTGTCGACGGCTTCCTTGAGCGCGTCCTCGTTGCGTCCGGTGATGCAGACGCGGTCGCCGCGGGCGACGAGGGCCTCGGCGACGCCGTAGCCGATGCCGCGGCTGGCGCCCGTGACGAGGGCGACCTGGCCGGAGAGTGCGGGCAGTTCAGTCATTTCGTGATCCCCAGTGCTTTCTGGTGGCCTCAGTGGCCCTCTTAGTCGAGCGGTCCGCCGGCGACGTACAGCACCTGGCCGGAGACGAAGCCCGCGGCCTCGTTCGTGAAGAAGGCGATCGCGTTGGCGATGTCGTCGGGCTCGCCGACGCGGGCCACGGGGATCTGGGTGGCGGCGGCGGCCTTGAACTCCTCGAAGCCCATGCCGACGCGGGCGGCGGTCGCCGCGGTCATGTCGGTGGCGATGAAGCCGGGGGCGACCGCGTTCGCGGTGATGCCGAACTTGCCCAGCTCGATGGCGAGGGTCTTGGTGAAGCCCTGCAGACCGGCCTTGGCGGCGGAGTAGTTGGCCTGGCCGCGGTTGCCGAGCGCCGAGGACGAGGACAGGTTGACGACCCGGCCGAAGCCGGCGTCGACCATGTGCTTCTGGACGGCCTTGGTCATCAGGAACGAGCCGCGCAGGTGCACTCCGAGGACGGTGTCCCAGTCGGAGACGCTCATCTTGAACAGCAGGTTGTCGCGGAGCACGCCCGCGTTGTTGACGAGGATCGTCGGGGCGCCGAGCTCCTCGACCACACGGGCGACGGCGGCCTCGACCTGGGCCTCGTCGGAGACGTCGGCGCCGATCGCGACGGCCTTGCCGCCCGCGGCGGTGATCTTCTCGACGGTGTCCTTGCAGGCGGCCTCGTCGAGGTCGATCACCGCGACGGCGCGACCCTCGGCGGCCAGCCGGACGGCGGTGGCCGCGCCGATGCCGCGCGCCGCGCCGGTGACTACTGCGACCCGCTGCTCAGTGGTGGACATTGCTGCTACTCCTCGGGTGAGCGACCGCTTAGTACCTTCAGTACGACGTGACGCTAGAAGCCCTGGCACGCGGTGTCAACGGCATCCGCGTGCGTGTGATCCATTACCTGACGAGCAGGTTCAGCAACCGTTCGGTCTCGGCCACCGGGTCGGCGGTGAGCCCGGTGTGCACGGGGCCCGGCTGGACGACCGTCGAGCGGGGCGCGATCAGCCAGCGGAAGCGCCGCCCCGGGTCGTCGCCCGCCGCCTGCCCCGCCGCCTCGCCGCCGGCGCAGACGCCTTCCACGGCGCGCAGCGCGGCCCGGACGCCGGCCACGTCGGCACCAGGGTCGAGGGCCAGCAGCCGCGCCTCGTCGAGGTGGGTGAGCGCGCCGACGTAGGACCGGGCGCGGCAGTAGAGGAGCACCCCGGCGTTGATGCACTCGCCGCGCTCCACGCGGGGGACGACGCGCAGCAGGGCGTACTCGTAGACGTCCCGGTCGCTCGCCTGGCCGGGCCTGATGAAGTGGCGGTCGTCGCTCACTCGGTCCCCTTGATGCGTTCGTGGATGACGGCGGCGCGCGCGAGCAGGGGCGCCGCGTAGGCGTCGCGGAGCGCGTCCGGGGAGTCGAAGCCGGGCTCGCCGGCGAGCCAGGCGTCGGGGATCTCGGCGGTGACCTCGGCGAGCAGTCCGGCGGTGACGCGCGGGGCGAGTTCGGCGGCCGCGGCGGCGACATCCGGCCGGAAGGCGGTGAGCGCGTGGTCGGAGGCGTCGTAGGGGCGGGCCGCGGACGCCTCGGCGGAGGGCCAGTTGTGGTGCCAGATCATGGTGGCGCCGTGGTCGATGAGCCACAGTTCGCCGCGGTGGAACAGCAGGTTGGGGTTGCGCCAGGAGCGGTCGACGTTGTTGGTCAGCGCGTCGAACCAGACGATCCGGCCCGCCTCCTCGCGGCTCACCGGGAAGGCGAGCGGATCGAAGCCGAGGGCCCCGGAGAGGAACTCCATGCCGAGGTTGGCGCCGCCGCTGGAGCGCAGCAACTCCTGTACCTGCTGGTCGGGTTCGCCGAGTCCGAGCACCGAGTCGAGGGTGACGGCGGCCAGCGGGGGGACGCGCAGGCCCAGCCGGCGGGCGAGTTCGCCGCAGACGACCTCCGCGACGAGCGTCTTGCGGCCCTGGCCGGCGCCGCGGAACTTGATGACGTAGGTCCCGTGGTCGTCGGTCTCGACGAGCCCCGGCAGCGAGCCGCCCTCACGCAACGGCGTGATGTAGCGGGTCGCGGTGACCTCTCTCAGCATGTCCCTCAGGCTCCCCACCCATGTGGCCTCCGGCGTCCGGAGTCGAATGAGCATAGTAACCGAGCGTGACCGGCCGGGGGGCGTCGCGGACCGCGATGTAGGTTTCCCGCCATGGACGGTGACTGGCGCAAGGACCGCATCGGGGCCGCGCTGCGCGGGGAGAATCCGACCGTGCTGCGGCGGCTGTCGGCGGGGTTCGCGGTGATCGGGGACGTCCAGTTCCTGCCGGGCTACTCGGTTCTGCTCGTGGACGAACCGGGAGTGCAGCGGCTCTCGGACCTGCCGAGGCCGAAGCGGCTGTCGTTCCTGTCGGACATGGAGCGGCTCGGTGAGGCCGTGGAGCTCGCCTGCCGGCGGCTGGATCCGGCCTTCAGGCGGGTCAACCTGGAGATCCTCGGGAACACGGACCCGTTCCTGCACGCGCATGTCTGGCCGCGGTTCGACTGGGAGCCGGACGGTCTCGTGGGTGCTCCGGTGTGGCTCTACCCGCGTGAGCGGTGGAATGACGAGCGGTTCAGGCTCGGCCCGCGGCACGACGCGCTGCGCGAGGCGATCGGCGGCGAACTCGACCGGCTGACTTCGCCGACCGGCTGAATCCGAACGCCCCCCAGGTCCGGAATACACCCGAGAGGGAGTGTGCGGCCGGCCGGAGGGAGCAGCGATGTCAGGGGAGTCACGGGACGCGTCGGACGGTGACGTCCGGCGGGGGCGGCGGCGCACGGCCGTCGTCGGCAGCGGGGTCGCCGGCCTGACCGCCGCGTACGTCCTCGCCCGCGCCCACCACGTCACGCTGTACGAGGCCGACGGCCGGCTCGGCGGTCACGCCCACACGCACGAGCTGACCTCGCGGGACGGCACACGGCGGCACGTCGACTCCGGCTTCATCGTGCACAACCGCCGCACCTACCCCAAGCTCCTGCACCTGTTCGGCGAACTCGGCGTCGCCACCCAGGAGTCGGAGATGAGCATGTCGGTGCGATGTGAGGGGTGCGGTCTGGAGTACGCGGGCGCCCGCGGCCCCGCGGGTCTGTTCGCCCGTCCGGGCAACGCCCTGCGCGGCGCGTATCTGCGGATGCTCGCCGAGGTCCCCGCCTTCCACCGGGCGGCCCGCAGGCACCTCGCCCGGCCGGACCAAAGCGCCACGACAGTGGGCGAGTTCCTCGACCGGCAGGGCTTCTCCCCTTATTTCCGCGCCCACTTCATAACTCCGGTCGTGTCGGCGGTCTGGTCCTGCGACGCCGCCACCGCCCAACGCTACCCGGCCGCCTACCTGTTCCGCTTCCTGGAGCACCACGGGATGCTCTCCGTGAGCGGCTCCCCGACCTGGCGCACCGTCACGGGCGGCTCACGCGCCTATGTCGAGCGGGTGGCGGACCGGCTGGACGCGGTGCGCACGGCGACGCCGGTCCGGGCCGTACGGCGGCGCCCCGACGGCGTCGACGTCACCACCCACGCCGGCGTCACGGAGTCGTACGACGCCGTGGTGGTCGCCACCCACCCCGACCAGGCGCTGAGCCTGCTGGCCGACGCCACCCCGCTGGAGAAGGACGTGCTCGGCGCGTTCCGCTACTCGCGCAACACGACGCTCCTGCACACCGACACCGCTGTGCTGCCCCGCGCCCGGGGCGCCCGCGCCTCGTGGAACTACCTGATGCCGTCCTGCGAGGCGGGCGCCGACCGGGTGCGGGTCAGCTACGACATGAACCGCCTGCAACGGCTCGACGCGCCCGAACGCTACGTGGTCTCCCTGGGCGCGCAGGACCGGGTGGACCCGCAGCGGGTGCTCGCCCGCATGGTGTACGAACACCCCGTCTACACGCCCGAGTCGGTCGCCGCGCAGCAGCGGCTGCCCAAACTGAACAGCTCCGTCACCGCGTTCGCGGGCGCCTACCACGGCTGGGGCTTCCACGAGGACGGCTGCCGCTCCGGCGTGACCGCCGCCGCGGCACTGGGGGTGCGGTGGTGAGCTTCGCGTCCGCCCTGTACCCGTGCACGATCACCCACGTGCGCTCCGCGCCCCTGCGCCACGCGCTGCGCCACCGCACCTACATGTGGCTGATCGACCCCGACCACCCGCCCCGACTCCCCCGCCTGATCAGGCCGTTGGCGCGCTTCGACCCACGCGACCACTTCACCGGCGACCAACCCTCCCTGCGCGCCGGGCTGGACGCGTTCCTCGCCTCCCGCGGGGTGCGCCTCGACGGCGGCCCGGTCGTCATGCTCACCCACGCGCGCGTGCTCGGCCATGTGTTCAACCCGCTCACCCTGTACTGGTGCCACGGCCCCGACGGTTCCGCACGCTGTGTGGTCGCCGAGGTCCACAACACCTACGGCGGGCGCCACTGTTATCTGCTGCGCCCGGACGTCTCGGGGACGGCCCTCGCCGACAAGGAGTTCTACGTCTCCCCCTTCTTCCCGGTCGACGGCCGCTACCGCATGCGTCTGCCCCGCCCGCAGGACCGGCTCGACCTGACCGTGCACCTGGAGCGGGAGGGCGGCAGGCCCTTCACCGCCACCGTGCGCGGGGTGCGGCGCGAGGTGTCCGCGGGCGCCGTGCTGCGTCTGGCGGTGCGCCGGCCCTGGTCGACGCTCGCCGTGTCGGCCGCCATCCGGCTGCACGGCGTCCGCCTGTACCTGCGGGGACTGCCGGTGCAGCCCCGCCCCGCACCCGTATCCGCACTCGAAGACACCGATCCCGACCAGCGAGACCGCCGCGAGAACCCGGAGAACGCCGCATGAGGACCGCCGACCCCCGACCCGCCCACGCGGGGCGGACCGTGACCGCGCGCCCGCGCGACTTCGCCGTCGACCGGACGCGCTGGCCCGACGTGGCCGTGCCGCCTGACGCCTCGTGGGCCCGGACGGCGGTCACCGCGGCCGTCGTACGCCGTGCCCTCGGCGATCTGCCCCTGCACGTGCGCTTCCCGGACGGCTCCTCGATCGGCGCGGGCGGCCCGGTCATGGACGTCCGCGACCCGAAGGCCTTCCACGCCCGGATCGGCAGCCAGGGCCTGGTCGGCTTCGGCGAGTCGTACATGGCCGGCGAGTGGGACGCGCCCGACCTCGTCGCCGTCCTCACGGTGCTCGCCGGGAACGCGGCCGGGCTGATCCCCCGCCCCCTGCAACGGCTGCGCGGTCTGTGGGCGCCGCGCCGGCCGGACTCCGAGCGCAACACCCCCGGTGGGGCCCGCGACAACATCAGCCGCCACTACGACCTGTCCAACGACCTCTTCGCCCTCTTCCTGGACGGCACCCTCACCTACTCGGCGGCCCTCTTCGACGGCTTCCCCGCCGCCTGGGACCTGCTGCCCGCCGCCCAGCACCGCAAGATCGACCGGCTGCTCGACCTGGCGGGCGTGCGCGAGGGGACACGGCTGCTGGAGATCGGCACCGGCTGGGGGGAACTGGCGATCCGCGCCGCCGCGCGCGGCGCGCACGTCACCTCGCTCACCCTGTCCCGGGAACAGCGCGACCTGGCGCTGGAGCGCGTCGCCGCGGCGGGTCTCACCGACCGGGTCGGCGTCGAACTGCGCGACTACCGCGAGGCCCGCGGCGCGTACGACGCCGTCGTGAGCGTCGAGATGGTGGAGGCCGTGGGTGCGGAGTTCTGGCCGGTCTACTTCCGCGCGCTGGACGACCTGCTGGTCCCCGGCGGCAAGGTCGCCCTCCAGGCCATCACCATGCCGCACGACCGCATGCTGGCCTCCCGCGACACCTTCACCTGGATCCAGAAGTACGTCTTCCCCGGCGGGCTGCTGCCCTCCGTGGAGGCGGTGGCCGAGACGGTCCGCGACCACACCGCGCTGCGCGTGGCCCGCCGCGACGCCTACGGCGAGCACTACGCCGAGACGCTGCGGCTGTGGCGGGAGCGGTTCGCCCAGCGGGCGGACGAGGTGGCCGCGCTCGGCTTCGACGCCACGTTCCGCCGTATGTGGACCTTCTACCTGGCCTACTCCGAGGCGGGTTTCCGCTCCGGATACCTCGACGTGCAGCAGTACCTGTTGACCAAGGAGGCCCTCCGATGACCTTCCCCTGGGCGGCGTTCGCCGTCAACCTGGCCTGGGCGGCGGGCGCGGCTCTCGCCGTCATGCTGGCCACCTTCGCGGTCGCCGTGCGCAAGGGCGTCCACCGGATCGTCGACTGCGCCTGGGGGCTCGCCTTCACGGCGGTCGCGCTGGTGACCTTCGTGGCGTCCGCCGACCACGGCGACCCGGGCCGGCGGCTCCTGGTGACCGCGCTGACCGCGGTGTGGGGCGTGCGGCTGGCGGTGCACATCGCCCGGCGGGGGCACGGGCACGGCGAGGACCCCCGCTACGACGACCTGCTCGCCAAGGCGCCCGGCGACCGGAACCTGTACGCCCTGCGGAAGGTGTACCTGCTCCAGGGCGCGCTGGTGTGGCTCGTGTCGCTCCCCGTGCAGGCCGCGCAGTACGTCACCGGGCCCATGTCGGCGTGGGCCGTCGCCGGGACGCTGCTGTGGGCGGTCGGTGTGTTCTTCGAGGCGGTCGGGGACGCCCAGCTCGCCCGCTTCAAGGCGGATCCGGCGCACAAGGGCCGGATCATGGACCGGGGCCTGTGGCGCTACACGCGCCATCCCAACTACTTCGGCGACTTCTGCGTGTGGTGGGGGCTGTACCTGATCACCTGCGACTCGGGCGCGGCGGCCGCCGTCTCCCTCGTCTCCCCGGTGGTGATGAGCCTGCTGCTGACCAAGGGCAGCGGGCAGCGGCTGCTGGAACGCCGGATGGCGGACCGTCCGGGCTTCGCCGAGTACGCGGCCCGGACCAGTGGGTTCTTCCCGCGGCCGCCCAAGAGGACGGTGTCCCGTCCGAGGACCGGTGCGCGCCGATGAGCCGGTGCGCACCGCTCAGCCGGTGCGCGCCCCGGGCTCAGGGTGGCGGACCGGGCGTCTGCTGTCGTACAGCGGCGACCCGGCGCAGCACCTCCTCGCGCAGCGCCGGGCGTGGCGTCCGGGACACCGCGATCCCCAGCCGGGCCGCGATGGCCGTCAGCTCGGCGGTCTCCCGCGCGCAGCTCCCGCACTCGGCGAGGTGCCGCTCGAACGCCTCGCGTTCGTCGTCGGGCAGGGCGTGGAGGGCGTACGCGCCCGTCAGCATGTGAAGATCTGCGGACGTCACGCCGTCGCCCCGAGGGCCACCCGGTTCGTCAGCCCCCGAAGGTCGGGTGACTCCGATGGGTGCGTGCCGGCGTGTACGGCGTGTCTCACGTGGTCCTCCGAGGTCGGGACGTCTCCGAACGTATTCCGGTACGGGGGCGGTCGCGGATTGGTCCCTCTCCCATGAAATACCGAACGGCGTCAGACTGCTCGGGCGGCCGCGCGCCGGGCCCCGGTCGGGATCGCCGGAGGGCGGGGGGACGGGACGACCTGTAAGGAGGACGGATGACCGAGCACGAGCAGACCCGGCAGGCCGGGGAGGGCACCGCGCAGGGCCCGGCGTCCGCGCTGGTGACACGCCGGGCCACGCCCGCGGCGCGTGCCGCCGTGCTGTTCCTGCACGGCGGCCGGGCCGACAGCCGTGCCCGCTCCCGGCCCTGGCAACTCGCCGCGGTCCGTATGAGGCCCTTCGTGCGCGCCGTCGCCCGGGAGGTGCCCGACGACGTCCTGCTGGGCGAGGTGCGCTACCGGCTGCGGGGGTGGAACGGCTCCGCCGCCGACACGATGAAGGACGTCCACAGGGCGCTGAGCGAACTGACCCGGCTCGCGGGGGACGTCCCGGTGGTGCTGGTGGGGCACTCGATGGGCGGGCGCGCTGCCCTGCGCGCGGCGGCAGCGCTCCAGGTACGGGGTGTGCTGGCCCTGGCTCCGTGGTGCCCGCCGGGGGAGCCCGTGGAGCATCTCGGGGGCAAGCGGATCGTCGTGCTCCACGGGGACCGGGACCGGGTCACCGACCCCGGCGCGTCCCTGGCGTTCGTCGAGCGGGCCCGTGCGGCGGGGGCCCGGGCCGACGCCGTACTGATGCCGGAAGGGGACCACGCCATGCTCCGCCACAGCGGGACCTGGCACCGTACGACGGCGTCCACGGTGGCCGACATGCTGTCCGCAGGATGACCGCACGAGGGGGCGTGGGGCCGCGGGACCGTGGACGCGAGGGGCGCTGTCCGCGTCCCCTCTGGTCGCCCTCGCACCGGTGACAGCTGCGGGACAGCTCTGGCTTACGCCCCGCTGACCTCGACGGGGTCAGTCTCTTGGCACGGTCCGCAGTTGCAAGGGCGCTGAACACGGGGCGTCCGTGGACCGTACATCTCGGCAGATCACCGATCGTCCCCCGAAGGGAAACCCCAGCATGACCAGCGCATCCCTGAATCCCGCTTCCGGACCCGCCCGTCGTGCCGTGGTGGCCGCCGCCGGAGCCGCCGGGCTCGCCGTCGCGCTGACCGCGTGCGGTGGCTCCGACGACGACGCGTCGGGTTCGTCCAACTCGTCGGCCGGCGCGGGCACCGCCGGAGCGGCGGGCACCGCCGGTTCGACCGGCGGTTCGTCGGCGAGCACCGGCGGCGGCGCGGCGCTCACCACGACCGCCGAGATCCCGCAGGGCGGCGGAAAGGTCTTCGAGGACAAGAAGGTCGTCGTCGTGCAGCCGTCCGCGGGTCAGTTCAAGGCGTTCTCGTCCGTGTGCACCCATCAGGGCTGCGCGGTGAAGAGCATCGCCGACGGCGTCATCAACTGCCCCTGCCACAACAGCAACTTCTCGATCACGGACGGCAGCGTGAAGAGCGGTCCGGCGACGAAGCCGCTGCCCGAGGTGCAGATCAAGGTCAGCGGGGACTCCATCACCCTGGCCTGACACCGCCGTCGGCCCGCTCGAAGCAGGCCAGCACCTCGTCCGTGGTCGCGACCGTGGCGACCAACGCGAGGGTGTGGCGGATCATCGCGGGGGTGTACTCCGAAGGCACCCCCGCGATGGCGTCGGCCGGCACGACGGCGGTGTAACCCCGGTTGACGGCGTCGAACACGGCGTTGGGGATCGCCACGTTGGCCGAGACGCCGGCGACGACCAGGGTGCGGCAGCCCAGGTTGCGCAGCAGGGCGTCGACGTCGGTGCCCTGGATCGGCGACAGCCCGTGCAGACGCCGTACGACGAGATCCTCCGCGGCGACCTCGATGGGGGGCGCCACGCGGACCGCGTCCGTACCGGGGAGCTGCCGCACCGGGAGGCGTTCGGCGGCGCGGAACAGCCGGGCGTTGCGGTTGGATCCTCGGCCGTCCGGACGGCGTTCGGCGACGGCGTGCAGCACCTGGACGCCGCTCGCGTGCGCACCGGCCACGAGCCGGGCGACGTTCGTGAGCGCGCCCGACTCGCGTGCGGCGTGGGCGAGTTCGGGCAGCGCGGCGGTGGGGCCGACGACGCCCTGCTGGCACTCGACGGTCAGCAGGACGGTGTGCTCGGGGACGAGGAGGTCACCGAGTGCTCCGTACGACGGCATGGCTCCTCCGGGGCGGCCGGCGGGTGAAGTCAGGTGAAGTCGGGTGAGAATAGCCACCGTTGCGTGAGCAGGGAAGAAGACTCATCCTTTGGGGAAGCATCCTTTTTTGACGTGCCGTCAGAGCCTGGCTCTGGCGCGACGTGAGAGAAGAGAACAGAAAAGAGGGCCGGATGACCGTGACTCAGCGCCGGGGCCGGAAGATCATGATGACCCCGGGAGAGCTGGACGCGTTCCTCACCTTCCAGCGCACCTGCCGGGTCGCGACCGTCTCCGCCGACGGCGCCCCGCACGTGAGTGCCCTGTGGTTCCTGTGGGACGGCTCGGCACTGTGGCTGTACTCGGTGGTGCGCAGCAAGCGGTGGGCCGACCTGCGCCGTGACCCCCGGGTCGCGATCGTGATCGACTCGGGCGAGGAGTACGACTCGCTGCGGGGCGTGGAGCTGTCCGGCACCGCCGAGTTCGTGGGCGAGGTCCCGCGCACCGGTGAGCTGTGCGCCGAACTCGACGCCGTGGAGACGCTGTTCGCCCGCAAGAACTTCGGCCTGAACGCGATGCCCCACGACGGACGGCACGCGTGGGTGCGGCTGCGCCCGGAGAAGATCGTCTCCTGGGACTTCCGCAAGCTGGCCGACAGGTAACGCCACCGGGCCCACACCTGGCGACGCCGGGTGTGGGCCGGGGGTCAGGCGCCCGCACGGGGACGGCCGGGGGAACGGGGGCGACTGGTCCGGCGTTGACGGGGCGCGGGGAGCTGCGCGACCAGCCACAACGCACCCTCAGTGCGCCCCGCTGTGATGCGCACCCCGCACCGGACGACGCGCCCCGCATCGGACGACGCGCCCCGCTCTACACATACCCCCGCACCGGACGACGCACCCCGCTCTACACATACCCCCGCCCCGGCGACACCCGCACCGCGGACGCCACCGCGTCCGCCAACTCCCCCACCTCCCCCTCCCCCACCGCGGACACGGTCACCCGCACCCCCGCGGGCGACGCCAGCCGAAACCGCGCGCCCGGTGCGACAGCCCACCCGGCCTGCAACAACCGGGCCACCGCCCCCGTCTCGTCCGGCACGGGGACCCACACGTTCATCCCGCTGCGGCCCCGTGCGGCCACCCCCCGCTCGGCCAGCGCCGCGATCAGCGCGTCGCGCCGCCGCCCGTACGCGGCCGCGACCTCCCCCGCGTCCACCGCGCCGTCCGCCCACAGCCGCGCCACCGCCCGCTGGGTGAGCCGGCTGACCCAGCCGGGCCCGAGCCGCTGGCGTCCACGGACCCGGTCGAGGGTGACCTCGTCCCCGGTGAGGACGGCGAGCCGTAGGTCAGGGCCGTAGGCCTTGGCGGCGGACCGGACGAAGGCCCAGTGCCGGGTGGCGCCGGCGAGGGGATGCAGGGGGAGGTCGACGATCCGGTGACCGTGGTCGTCCTCGACGAGCAGGGTCCCCGGATGCCCCCGCAGCACCTCGCGCAGCGCACGCGCGCGTGCGGCGCTCACCGCGGCGCCGGTCGGGTTCTGCGCCCGGTCGGTGACAATCAGGGCGCGGGCGCCGCCCGCCAGCGCGCCGGCCACATCCTCGGGCAGCGGCCCTTCGTCGTCGACGCCGACGGGCGCCGTGCGCAGCCCGAGCGCCGGGACCAGGTCGAGCAGCGAGCCCCAGCCGGGGTCCTCGACGGCGACCGTGTCACCGGACCTGAGGTGGGCGGCGAGGACGCGCTCGATGGCGTCGAGCGACCCGGAGGTGACGGCGACGGGGCCCGCCGGCACACCGTCCGCCGCCCAGTCGGCCCGGGCCAGGCGGGCCAGTTCGGGATCCACGGGCTCGCCCCCGTACAGGACCGGCTCCCGGTCGCCCCGCTCTGCGGCCCAAGCGAAGGCCGGTGCGAGCGCCGGCAGCAGGGCCGGGTCGGGATTGCCGGTGGACAGGTCCCGCACGCCCTCGGGCACCTCGACGCGGATGAACTCACGTCCGGTGGTCGCCGGTTTCGAGCGCACCCGGCTGCCCCGCCGGCCGTCGGTCTCGATCACGCCGCGTTCGCGCAGCGTGCGATAGGCGGCCGCGACGGTGTTCGGGTTCACCCCGAGCAGATCCGCCAACTCCCGCATGGGAGGCAGCAGTTGCCCCGGTTCCAGTTCGCCCGCTCCCACCGCCTGCTCGATGTTCGCGGAAATCTCCGCTGCGCGACGCCCGGTGAACCGATACTCTCCTAGCACAAACAACATTATGTACTAGTGCAGTACCGGATCGCAAGGAGAGCGCCATGCAGGGGTCCACTCAGCCGACGGGGGCGACGAGCACGGCGTCCGAGCCCGCCGCCTACGCCCCGACCGACCGCACGGTCCCCACCCGGGCCCCGCAGCGGGCGTCGTACGACAAGGACCTGGTGCACGCGCTGCTCGACGAGGGCTACGTCTGCCACCTCGGCTTCGTCCGCGACGGCGCGCCGGTGGTGCTGCCGACGCTGTACGGGCGGGTCGGCGAGACCCTCTATGTGCACGGTTCGACGGGCTCGCGCCCGCTGCGGATGACGGGGCGGGCCGACGCGGGGCTGCCCGTGTGTCTCACGGTGACGCACGTGGACGGTCTGGTCCTGGCCCGTTCCGCCTTCCACCACTCGATCAACTACCGCAGCGTGGTGGTGCACGGCGTGGCCCACGACGTGACCGACCCGGAGGAGAAGCGGACCGCGCTCGACGCCCTGGTCGACCACATCGTCCCCGGCCGGGCCGCCGACTCCCGGCCGGCCGACAAGAAGGAGCTGGCCGCTACGGCGGTGATCCGCATCGACCTCGCCGAGGTCTCGGCCAAGATCCGCACCGGCGGCGTGAACGACGAGCCCGAGGACCTCGCCCTCCCCCACTGGGCAGGCGTACTGCCGCTCCGCAAGGGCTACGACACCCCCGTGCCCGACGCCGGCCTCCACCCGGACACGGAACTGCCCGACTACCTCAGCGGGTTGTGACGACGGGCTCGGCCCGCCCTAGGCGGCCGTCCCCCGGGCGGCCAGCTGCCGTTCGGGGCTGCCGCCGGTCACGGGTTCGCCGGAGTTCTTGGCCGGGGCGGACGACTGGGCGATGAACGCGCCCAGCAGGACCACCGCGCCGCCCGCGATCTGCGGCGCCGAGAGGTGCTCGCCGAGCAGGACCCAGGCCAGGACGGTCGCGATGACCGCCTCCAGGCACGCCACGACGCCCGCGATCTGCGGGGACAGCCGGCGCACGGAGACCACGCCGGTGACGTAGGCGACGACCGTGGCGATCAGCACGATCCACGCGAGCAGCAGCCAGGCCGGGACACGGGTGCCGTCCATGGCGGCGGAGTGCGCGAGCACCGACCAGTCCATGCCCCAGGGGCGGGCGACGACCGTCAGCACGGCGGCGCCGACCAGGAGGCCGTAGGCGATGACGCCGAGCGGGTCCGGGGCGCCGTCGGCGGAGTCGCTGCCCTGGTCGGAGAGGACGAAGTAGCCGACCTGGCAGCCGGCGGCGCCGAGCGCGAGGAGGAGGCCGAGGACGTCGAAGCTCAGCCCCGCCCACACTTCCACGACGCAGGCGAGCCCGCCCACCGCGAGCACCACTCCGAACGCGGCGGCCCGCGTCACCGGCCGCCGCTGCACGAACCGCACCCAGCCGAGCACGAGCGCGGGCGCGAGGTACTCGACGAGCAGCGCCACACCGACGGGGATGCGGGAGAGCGCGGCGAAGTAGAAGGCCTGGACGCCGGCCACGCCGAGCAGTCCGAACCCGGCGAGCAGCGCGGGACGGCGGCGCACGAGCGCGCGGTGGCGGACGGCGAGCGGCAGCATCACCAGGGCCGCGCCGGCCACGCGAAGCCACACCACGTGCAGCGGGTCGAGTCCCGCCTCGATCAGCGGCTTGGCCGCGACCCCGGAACCGCCGAACGCGATGGCCGACCCGATCGCCAGACCGAGCCCGAGGCCCTTTCCGCGATTGCCCTGACTGCTCACAGAGGTATGCACCGGCTCATGATGACAGGCGACGACATGAGCGTCACCCCCGTTGACACCTGTCTCACCGGCCGGACGGCCCGTCGCTTGCGCGCCTCCTCAGCAGGTGCTTCCGCCGCCGGGGAGCCTGACGTCGAGACCGGCCTCGACGCGGGCGCGCAGGGCGAGCGGATCGACGCCGGCGCGGGTGAGGACCTCCACGGCGCGGGCCCCGGGGTCGGCGACGATCGCCGCGAGGAGGTCCACGCCGCGCGCCGGCTCCCCCGGGCGCGCGCGGCCCTCGGCACGCCGGGCGGCGGCCCGTACGCGCGCGTGGTCGAGCGCGGCGGAGGCGAGGGGGGAGAAGCCCTCGGCGAGGGGGCGGGTGGCGGCCGGGGCCTGGGTGACGATGGCCGGGGCTTCGGCGGCAGTGGGCGGGGCCTGGGTGACGGTGGCCGGGGCTTCGGCAGCGGCGGGCGGGGCCTGGGTGACGATGGCCGGGGCTTCGGGCGCGGGTCGGGGGTCGGTGACGGCGGCGGTGACGACGGGCAGGGCCCCGGAGTCCTCGACGCCGCTCTGCCAGCGCAGGCCGTAGCCGATGCTGCGCTGGACGAGGTAGCCGAGGAGCCGGGCGAGCTGGGAGCCCTCGGCGAACGCGGCGCGGACCTGGGGGTCGTGTTCCAGGAGGGAGTGCAGGAGGTGCGCGGTGTCGATCTGCCGGTCGCCGTCACGGACCGCGCGGCGGCGCGCGCCGTCCAGAGCCGACGTCAGCTCCGCGCTGAACCCGGCGTCGTCGTCCATGGCGCGCGCCGTCCGGTCGTGGGACGGCTGCCGGGGAGTACGGGGAGTACGGGGTGGCACCTGTCCACCTCACCAGTCCTGGCGGAGCCGGGCATCCACTGAGGGAAGCATTCTCGGGTGCCGCGCTGAGCGGATCAGAGCGCGCGGCATCTCCTCCTCAGGGATGAGATTCAGCCGCTTTGTCACTACGGAGGCGCGCCGCCTGTACGCCGCACTTCCTGACGGTTCGTCAGTATTGAATGTTGGCGGTCCTGAGGCTACGTTCCGCGACACCGCAGCCAAGCCCGAGTCGCCGGACACGAAGAGGTGGTCGTATGGCCGAAGTCAGCGCGGAGGCCCGTATCGAGGCGCCGGCCGAGAAGGTGTGGGCCCGGCTCACGGACTGGTCGGGGTACGGGGAGTGGAACGCGACCCACACCAGCTTCCCCGAGGGCGGCCCGAACACCCTTGAGGTGGGCGCGACCTTCCAGGAGAACATGAAGCTGATGGGCTTCCCGGCCGAGGTGGAGTGGACGGTGGCGGAGCTGACGCCGGCCCGGGTGCTGGCCATTCGCGGCAAGGGCCCGATGGCGGTGAACGTCGCCACGCGTTACACCCTCACTCCCGACGGCGACGCGACGACGGTCCGCATCGACGGCGAGTTCACGGGCGCCGCCGTGTCGATCATGGCGGGCAGACTCAAGGACTCGGGGACGGCGGCGCTGAACGAGTCCCTGCGCAAGCTCGCCGGACTGGTGAGCTGAGCAGGCCCGCCGAGGCGGGGGACACGAGGGCGCCCCACGGCGTATCGCACGGGGCGCCGCGGGGCACCCTCAGCCCTCGTCCCGACCCCCGTCAATCCTCGTCGGCGAGGATGAGATACAGCTTCTTGCGGGCCTCGTTGACGACGGCGAGCGCCTTGTCGCGCTGTTCCTTGCTGCCGGTCTTCCAGACCTGCCCGAAGGCCTCCATCAGCCCGAAGCCGGCCTGCCGGATCTCACCGAGCGCCTCCCAGTCGACCCCGCGGGAGGCTTCCTCCCAGGGTGCGTCGGGCCCTTCCTCCGCCGCCGCGCGGCCGGCGTCGGTGAGCGAGAACAGCTTCTTGCCGCCCTCCGACTCACTGCTGATCAGCCCCTCGTCCTCCAGCAGTTGCAGGGTGGGGTACACCGAGCCGGGGCTCGGCTTCCAGGCGCCGCCGCTGCGCTCGGCGATCTCCTGGATCATCTCGTAGCCGTGCATGGCCCGCTCCTTGAGCAACGCCAGGATCGAGGCCCGCACATCCCCCCGCCGTGCCCTGCCCCTGGGCCCACCACGCCCGCGCCCGCCCCAGGGGCCCGGCCCGAACCCGGGCCCGAAACCCCCGGGCCCCCCAGGCCCGAACGGCCCGAACGCCGCACGCCGCCCCTCGAACCCACCACGCCCCCGCCGAAAGCCTTCGTCCCGCCCATGACCTCGCTCGAACCCGTGCGAACGCATCGCCACCACTCCATCCATTCCATCGTTGATCTGTCGTGATGCTTCGACGATATATCGGTAACGTTCGCATGACAAGACCTCGGACGCATGCGCGGGTGACCTGGCTCAGGGAAGTTCGACCGGTCTCACTGAACTTTGACCACTGGCTGTTTCGTCTCATCGGAGTTTGACCGGCGTTGGCGATAGGCCTTCTGCAGCAGCGTTGTGAGCACGTCCGGCGTTGTTTCTGGCAAGGCCCTGGTGGCAGCGGTCCCAGTTCGTGGGACAGACCGAGCTGGGTGATTGCGATGGTCTTTCCGGTGCCGGCGGGGCCGGAGACGATCAGCCCCCGGCGGGCACTGATCGCGTGCCGGTTGAGCACGACCAGGCGGCGGCCGGTGGCGACGGTGTGCCGGACGGCGGAGGTGGCGACCACCAGCAGACGGCCGTGGTGATCGAGACGGGCTTCGTCGAAGGCGGCCCGGCCCGCCTCGCCGAGCGCGTCGTATTGGGCATCGTCGAGCCGGGGCGGCGGGGGCGGTGGCCCGTCGACGAAGCGGCGCCTCCGTCGATCGTGGTCAGGTGCCGCTGGGAGTCCTGGGACAGAGCGGGTGATGCCGTCATGGGCGTTTCCAGGGGTCTTCGAGCGGGTCGAACAGTCCGAGCGGGATCACCTCGGCCATCGAGTCCTCGCCCTGGTCAGCTTCGTCCTCGGGCTCTGCCTGAGCACCGGCAACGGATGCCGGAGTGAGGGAGCCTGCGGCTTTCGTGCGGGCGGCCACCCGCCGGTCGCGCTTGCCGGGCTGGGGGTCCTGCTCGGTCTGCGGGCCGCCGTGAGCCCGGGTGAGCAGGACGGCGACCGCGTCGGCGATCTCCGCCTCGGTGGCGCGGGGCAGTTGGTGGCTGACGTGGTCCCAGGCCAGGTCGCCGAAGGGGACCGGTGCCCGGTTCAGGTGTTTCCAGGTGGCCGGGACCCACTCGTTGTCACCGCGGTGGTTGCGGACCCAGATCCGGGAGACGTCGTAGGGGTCATGGTGGACTTCCCAGAGGCCGCGTTTGGCCTGGACACCGGAGTCCTGACAGCGCATCGGCCCCAGTTCCGGGCTGTCGTAGGTGCGGTTCTTGATCCGGATGCCGTACTCGTTGACCATCCGCCATCCCGCGGGCAGGAGTTCGACGTAGTCGTCGCCGCTGAGGGCGATCGGGACGTAGCCGCAGGCCTCGACCAGGGTGGCGTACTTCGCGTTCGGGGGTGAACAGCCGACCCGGGTGGGACGGGTCGCGCAGACCGTCGTGCTTGCGGTTCTGCCACTTGGCGACGATCCACTCGTCCAGGAGTTCCTGCAGCTCGAGCAGGGACCACAGGCGTTCGTGCTCCAGGTGGCGTCCGCGGTGGTCGGTGTTGCGGCCGGTGTAGCCGGGCAGGAACTGGGCGAACAGCGTGGCCACCGAGCGCAGCATCTTCTCGATGTGGCCCTTCTCGAACCCCGAACCCTTGTGCGTCGGCTGGAACTCGATCTCCAGGAAGCGGCAGGAGGAGCGGAAGTTCCGCGAGATGAACACGCTTCCGTGGTCGCAGACGATCATCTCCGGGACGATCACCGGCCGGGCCGCGGCGTGTTCCAGCTGTTCGTCCAGCGCCAGCAGGCGGCGGTGGGGCAGCACCGACCGGGACATGCTCAGCGCGTCCTTCCAGCCCGGCCGCATCAACTCGGGAGTCACGGTGCGGGCCAGCAGCACGCTGGCGTCCACGGACTTCGTGGTCGGACGCAGCACCGCCGCGGTCAGCGTCCGGGTGGCGACATCGACCATGGCGGTGAGCTCGACTTTGCCCGTGACGCCGTTGTCGAGCAGGACCAGCACGTCCAGCGGGGTGGAGTCGATCTGCATGATCTCGCCCGGCGCGAAGACCGGCAGCTGACCGTGGGGGGTCTTGGCGCCGTGGGCCTTGGAACGGCGGGTTGTGGCCGACCCGGTGGTGTGGGTGCCCGCGGTCAGTTTCGCCGGCAGCCGGTAGAGCGTCGCGCGGGACGGAATCTTCGCCGCCCGGCCTTCCGGGGTCGTCCGGAGGATCTCTGCGACTCTCCAGAGGAGGAAGGTCCCCGTGCGGGTCGAGGCGTCGACGGCCTCATCGACCGCCTGCCGCATCGCATCGACCACCGCCTCGTCGACCTCGCCGAACTGGGGTGTCTTGCGCATCGGCCGGTGGTCAGCGAGGCCGATCACCCCCTGTTCCTGGTAGTGGCGCCGGCGGTGGGCGACCGTGCTGGGCGTCACCGGGTGCCCGGCCCCCGGCGCCGGCCGCCAGTTCAGCGGCCTCGGCCCGCTGGCGTGCGGTCAGTGACCGATCCGGCCCGTATTCGGGCCGCGGCGTCGTGCCGGGCTCCACTCCCGGCGGCAGACCATGGAGCACCTCCAGGATGTGGCCCTCCCACCACAAGGCCTTCTCCATCACCGCTTCGGGAAAGGTCTCCAGCAGGGAAGCCGGCGGCAGCGGCATCCGCATCGGTATGTCCACGACCTCGAAGTGGTCAGCGTCGAACAGCTCCAGCAACGGGACAGCGCGATACGGCTCCTCCTCGTCGGCCAAGGTCAGGGCCACTGCCGAGACGGCAAGCACCGCGCGGATCTGTCCGTTGAACCGGACCCGGTCCCCGACCGCGATCCGAGGCGGACGCTTCAGCCGGCCCACGGCTTCCTCCTCGCGGCGCTGACCGGGCTCTCCGTTCCCAGCAGTCCGGACTCCAGATCCGTCACAAGCCGCCCGGACCACAGCAGGTGGAACAGCACCGGCAGGACTTGCAGACGGTCACCGACCCGCTCGGCTCCGGCCCACAACGGCAACGGCTCCGCGAACACCTCCAGCAGCCCGGCCGCGACGTCCGCCGGCCGTCCGGAGCGGTCACTGCGTCGCGATCGACGAGAGCGGCCACCGGCTGCTGTCCCGGCGCGTCGCCAACGACGAGGCCGAACTCCTCGAACTCCTCACCGACGTCCTGGCCCTGGGCGAGGAAGTGACTTGGGGAATCGACCTGGCCGACGGCGGAGCCGCCCTGGCCATCGCGATCCTCCTCAACCACGACCAGCCGGTGCACTACATCTCCGGCCGGGCCATCCACCGCGCCTCCGAGAGCTACCGCGGCGAAGGCAAGACCGACGCGAAGGACGCCGCTGTCATCGCCGACCAGGTCCGCATCCGCCGCGACCTGCACCCATCACGCGCCGGCGACGAGACCGTCATCGACCTCAAGATCCTCACTGGCCGGCGCATAGACCTGGTCGCCGACCGCACCCGCACCGTCAACCGGCTTCGCGCCCAGCTGACCGGTATCTTCCCCGACCTGGAACGGGTCCTCGACCTCACCAACACCGGGCCGCTCGTCCTTCTTTCCGGCTACGGGACACCGGCCGCCACTCGCAGGCTCGGCGTCAAACGGCTGGAGACCTGGCTCCGCAATCGCCACGTCGTCCGCTCCGACCGGCTCGCCGAAATCGTCGTACAGGCTGCCGAGCGCCAGCACACCAGCCTGCCCGGAGAGGAGCTGACCGCGTAACCGTCTTTGGAACCCCGGCCCGCCTCGCCGGCTTTGACGGCGTCGCACCGGTCCCTTCCGACTCCGGCAAGATCAGTGGCAACCTGCGCCGCCCGCAGCGATACAACCGCCGCCTACAACGCGTCTTCTACACCTCGGCGTTGTTCAGCATCCGCCACTGCGAGGAATCCCGGCGCTTCTACGATCGCAAACGCGCCGAGGGCAAGCGGCACACGCAAGCCGTCCTGGCTCTCGCTCGCCGCCGCGTCAACGTCCTCTGGGCCCTTCTGCGCGACGGACGGCGCTACGAGCCAGCTCCGCCGGCAAGGGCTGCCGCATAGGAAGGGACGCGACATGCTGCGCGCGGCCAGTTGGCCTGACCGACCCCGTCAGACCAGGCAAAACTCGTTACCTTCCGGGTCTGCCATCACCACGTGATCCGGCCTGCCCTGCAACTCTTCCTCGCGGACCACGGTCGCGCCCGCAGTGGTCAACCGCTCCACCGCCTCGACCACGCGCGGCCAGCGCACCTCCCACGGGGTTTCACGGCCGCCACCGACCTGCACGTCGATATGCAGCCGGTTCTTCGCCACCTTCGGCTCCGGCACCTTCAGGAAGGACAAGGCGGGGCCCACGCCGTCCGGATCTGACAGGTATGCCCCGTCATCCCACTCGTCCTCCGGAACCTCATGATGCGAGAACCACTCCTCCCAGCTCCCGAACCCTGCGGGCGCGGGCTTCTCCGCGTAGCCCAACGCCAGCGCCCAGAACGCGGCCAGTTTCCCCGGGTACGCGCAGTCGATCGTCAAGCTCCACTTTGTCGCCATGAGCCCTCCCCAGTCGGATGAACGGACTGTACCGCGCACCTCCGACACCTCCTGCCCGCTACCTCAAGCGTGCGCCGCGGCTTGACGAACGGCATTAGGAATCACTGAGACGAGTCAGCGGGGTGTCCCGTGGACCGGGCCGCGTAGCATCGCCTGTGTGCCTCGCCATGCGAAGAAGCCCCGTCGGCTGGTCGCCGACGGGCGCGTGTACATGTGGACGATGCGCCACAGCCACCGAAGGGGCCACGACGGGCGGCCCATGGGCTGCCTCCAGACCCTCACCCTCTCCCCTCAACCTGCCGGCACCGGCGGGCCGCTGCGCGTCGTCTTCGCCGAGGGGCCCGGCCGGTACGTGCCGGGCGGGGCCCCCTTGGGCTCCGGGGACGTGGGCTTCACCCAGGGCGCAGGCCTGAACCTGCACGAGCCGGGTGCCGTCCGGGCACTGCTCGACGTGGCGCTGGCCCGCGGGTGGCGACCGGAGGAGCGGCGAGCGGTGGAGGTCGACGGCTGGCTCCTGCTGGAGGCGGCAGCCGCCGCGCAATCCGGAGCAGCCGGCCGCGAAGGCCCCTAGCCACGCCGCGTTCTACTGCCGGCATGCCGCTGTTACCGCTGGACCTCGACAACACCCTGGTCGTCAGAGCGCCGGGAGTGAGCGGAAATCTCGGTTGATACGGACCCTGGCGTGTGAATACTGGCTGTCATCTCAGTTGTTCAGGTCTGCTTCCTGCGTCTCGGACCGAACCGGCGGAAGGGCCTGTGCGCATGACCATGCACGATGACCAGGTGGACGTGACCACCGACATCGTTGCGACCTTGATCCGAGAACAGTTCCCTCAGTGGAGCGGCACGGAAGTCCGACCCGTGCCGTCGACGGGGACGGTCAACGCCATCTTCCGTATCGGGAAAGACCTTTCGGCGCGTTTCCCCCTGCGTCCGGTCGATGCAGCTGACGCACTGGCGGTTCTGGAGCGGGAAGCCGAGGCGAGTGCGGAGCTGGCTCGGGTGTCCCGGTTCCCCGTCCCGGAACCCGTCGCTTTGGGGAAGCCCGGAGCGGGATACCCCATGCCGTGGTCGGTCCAGACCTGGCTGCCGGGAACGGTCGCTTTCGATGCCGACCCGAGTGGGTCGAATGCTTTCGCCGAGGACCTCGCGGCCTTCATCGCGGCCCTGCGGAGCACTGAGACGCGTGGGCGGCTTTTCGACGGCGACAACCGGGGCGGCGTACTCGCCCACCACGACGACTGGATGGCGCAGTGCTTCGAGGAGAGCGAGGGGCTGCTCGACGTGCCCCGGCTCCGCCGATTGTGGAGCAGTTTCCGGGAGTTGCCGCGAACTGGTGCCGACGTGATGAGCCATGGTGACCTGATCCCCGGCAATGTACTGGTCGCGGAGGGCCGGCTCGCCGGCGTACTCGACACCGGCGGCTTCGGCCCCGCCGACCCCGCGCTGGATCTGATCAGCGCCTGGCACCTGTTGCAGCCGGGCCCGCGGGAAGTATTCCGACGGACACTGGCCTGCGACGACCTGGAGTGGGAGCGCGGCAAGGCCTGGGCGTTCGAACAGTCGATGGGCGCCGTCTGGTACTACACCGAGAGCAACCCGACGATGAGCAGCATGGGCCGTCGGACCCTCGGCCGCATACTGGAGTCGACGCGGTGAACCGGTGAGGCACCGGCTGCGCTGCCTCTGGGACGACGAAACCGTCTGGTTCTGCTTCGAGTTGGCCACCGATGAGAGGGTGCGGCGCCTCGTGGTGTCACACGTCGCCCAGGAACCCCGGGTCAGCCGGTCCCATGCTGCGAGCGAAGTCCGCGGCGACTCCCAGGACTTGGCGCATCGGTACGGGACGTCGGCTTGTCGCCGTGAGGTCGGCGTGGGCCTCCTTCGACCACAGGAACGGGTAGACGGCGATGCCCTCCGTCGAGGACAGAGCCGCGGCTTCCTCGCGCCAGCCGGGCCAACGCAGGCCGTCGTAGAACGTCTCCAACTGGCCCGAGAGAAGCCAGAAGAACCAGCCGGAGTGGCCCATCTCCATCGCTTCCCACGCCAGGGTGTCGGGAGCGAAGTACGTCATCTGTCCGGGCGCCCCCGGCCGGCCCGCAGCCGCGGGATCACTGCCGTTCAGCGCGAAGACCCCGCCCACGGCGTCATGACCGACGACGAGACCGGTCCCGGGATGCCATGCCGGATCGAAGTCGGCGGGGAAACGGTTGACCTGCGCCAGACTCGGGAGTCCTCCGTCTCGGGCCGAGCCGCCGCCGAACACGCGCACCCACCCGTCGTCCAGGAGCAGTCCGCCGGTGTGCAGCGCCAGAGCTCCCAGCACCGAGCGTGCGGTGACCTGCATCTGCAGGAGGCCCCGCCGGCCGTCTTCGCCGTCGGCGGGCAGTATCTGAACCGGCACGGTGCTCGCACCGAGCGCTTCCTCGAGTTCCGGCCACGCCGGGTCGTCCACGTGGACCAGCTCGTCGATCTCTCGCATCCGAGGATGCTCGCATCCTCGCCCCGGCGTCTCACCCGGAGGGTGGGTTCATCCGTCGAGCGGGACGCGGTAGACCGTGGAGTTCCTGGGGCGGAAACCGAGGCGTTCGTAGAGGCGGTTCGCCGCCGGGCGGTCGGGGCGGGAGGTGAGGTCGACCGTTCTGGCGCCCGCTTCACGGGCGATGCGCAGGGCCTCCTGGGTGAGGAGGGCGGCGACTCCCCGGCCTCGCGCCTCGGCGTCGACGATCACGTCCTCGACGCGTGCCCGCACACCGGACGGCAGTGGCAGCAGCACCAGCGTCAAGGTGCCGACGATGCTCCCGGACTCCCGGGCCACGAGCACCGTGTTGGCATCGCACGTCACCATCCGCTCGACCGCCTCACCGTCGAGCGGCTTCGCCGTCGAGGACAGCTGCGGCAGCAACCGGCCGAAGGCGTCGACGAGTTCGGGACTCGCCTGCCTGACGATGTCCACACGGATGTCCAAGCGGCTGTCCATGTGAGGAGACTATCCGCCGTCCGCGCGGCCGGGACCTCTAGGGTTCGGGAATGATCTCCCACAGCTATCTCACCGAACTGTTCTCGCTGGACGGGCGGGTCGCCGTAGTGACCGGAGGCAGTTCCGGCATCGGCCGGGCCATCGCCGGCGCCCTCGCGCGGGCGGGAGCGAGCGTGGTGGTCGTGGCCCGCCGGGAGCCCGAACTCGTGGCCACAGTCGATGAGTTGACGGCCGAGGGCTGCCGGGCGGCCTGGGTGAGCGGCGACCTCGCCGACCGCGACGGGGTGCGCGCGGCGGCGGATCGTGCGGTGGAGCCGTTCGGCGAGCCCGACATCCTCGTCAACTCCGCCGGCATCAACCTGCGGCCGCCGATGGGCGAACTCGACGACGAAGTGTGGGACGCCACCATGGCCGTGAACCTGGAGGCGCCGTTTCTGCTGGGCCGGCGCTTCGGGCCCGGCATGGCCGAGCGCGGTTACGGTCGGATCATCCACGTCTCGTCCCAGCAGGCGCACCGGGCCTTCGTCCAGAGCGGCGCCTACGGGGTGTCCAAGGGGGCCCTGGAATCGCTGGCCCGGTCGCAGGCCGAGGCCTGGTCGCCGTACGGAGTCACCTGCAACACGTTGGTGCCGGGCTTCGTCATGACCCCGTTGAACGCGCGCTTGTCGTCCGACCCGGAGCGGGTCGCGGCGCTCGCCGCGCGCACGCTGGTGGGGCGCAACGGGCTGGCGGAGGACTTCGCGGGAGCGGCCGTGTTCCTGGCCGGATCGGGCTCCGCGTACGTCACCGGGCAGTCGGTCTTCGTGGACGGCGGCTTCTCCGTCCACTGAGCCCGCCGTCCCGGTGACGTCCGTCGGACGCCCGGTGCCGGTCGTCGCAGGCGGCGCGGGCGCGGGCGGGTGCGGGCGTGCAGGCCGCGCGGGCCGCGCGGGCCGCCATTCAGGCCGCACGGGCCGTGCCTACGCCGCCTGCGGGACGAACGGGTGGATCTCGTCGCCCCCCGCCTGCACCACGCCGTAGGTGCTCTCGGGCACCTCCTGCCAGGCCCCGGGCAGACCGCCCAGGGGCTCCGACACGATCAGACGGGTCTCGTCGGACACTTCGCGGAGGAACTCCACGTCCGGGTGGAGGGCGCGCAGCGTGTCCACCCGAGTGCTGTAGAAGAGGGTGCGTGACGCCTTCTGGCTGGAGTAGCGGAAGGCCCACAGCCGCTCCCCGTCGGTCACGGCGACCGTCATCTGCAGCGGGAACTCCACCCCGTGGTCACGACCGGTCCGCTCGACGAAGTCCGCCATCCGGGCGACCCCGGCCGGCGGATCCTTCTCCAGGCCGAAGGTGAGCGCCAGGAAGAACATCATCTCGGAGTCGGTCGAGCCCTCGATGTCGAGGAACAGGCCCGGGTCGACGGCCAGGGCCAGTTCGCGCCGCATCCGGTGGAACTCGGCGATCGCCCCGTTGTGCATCCACATCCAGCGGCCGTGGCGGAACGGGTGACAGTTGGTCTCCTGCACCGCGGTGCCGGTGGAGGCGCGGATGTGGGCGAAGAAGAGCGGCGAGCACACGTGCCCCGAGATCTCCCGCAGGTTGCGGTTGTTCCACGCCGGGCCGACCTCCCGGACGATCGCAGGGGTGTCGACGTGTCGCTCGTACCAGCCGATGCCGAAGCCGTCGCCATTGGTCGTCTCGACGCCCATGCGGGCGTGCAGACTCTGGTCGATCAGCGAGTGCTGGGGTTTGTAGAGGATGGTGTCGAGCAGGACGGGGGTGCCCGAGTAGGCGAGCCACCGGCACATGGTCCGTCACCCGTTGCCCGGCGCGCCGAACGCGCCCGACTCGTCGCGGCCGCCCACGCACAGCGCCCAGATGACGAACCCGGAGAACGCGATCATCACGACGGACCAGACCGGGTAGTACGGCAGGGACAGGAAGTTGGCGATGATGATGAGCCCGGCGATGGTGATGCCGGCGACTCGGGCCCACATGCTTACCTGGAAGAGGCCCATGCTGACGACGACCGCGATCGCGCCCAGGATCAGGTGGGTCCAGCCCCAGCCGGTGAGGTCGAACTGGAAGACGTAGTTCCCTGTCGCGACGAAGACGTCGTCCTCGGCGATCCCCATGATGCCGCGGAAGATGCTCAGGACTCCCGCGAGCATGAGCAGGACGGCGGCGAAAACCGTCATGCCCTGGGCCCACTGCTTCTTGGCCGACGTCGTGTGCCGGGTGTGTGTGGTCATGCCGGTGCCTCGATTCGGTGACGGTCGTGCGGATCGGTGCAGGTCTGTCTCGATCAGCGGTCGGTCTCGACCGGTGATCGGTGCAGGTCCGTTCTGTGCCGGTGGGTCTTCGGTCAGTTGTGTGAACCGCTCAGGACCAGCTGCTTGGCCTTGCGGAACTCCTCGTCCGTGATGTCGCCGCGCGCACGGATCTCGGAGAGCCGGGCGAGCTCGTCGACGCTGCTCGTGCCCGCGTCGGCGCCCTTGGCCGTCTCGCGGATGTAGCTGTCGAACGCCTGCTGCTGGGCGCGGGCCTGCTCCGCCTCACGGCGGCCCATGTTCTTGCCGCGGGCGATCACGTAGACGAACACGCCGAGGAACGGCAGAAGGATCGTGAAGATCAGCCAGCCGGCCTTGGCGCCGCCGCTCAGCTTGTCGTCGCGGAAGATGTCCATGACGACCCGGAAGAGCAGCACGAACCACATGATCCACAGGAAGAACACCAGCATGGTCCAGAAGGCGCTCAGCAGTGGATAGTCGTAGGCGAGGTACGTCTGCGCACTCATGTCCGTTCTCCGTTCCGGGCCTCGGCCCGTACGCGGGCGGGGCCCCCATGCGGGGTGCGTCTGGTTCTCAGCGTGCGCACGGCAAGCGACGGCCGCCTCACCCGGGACGGGTGATGATGCACGCCGCCTGCGGCGCGCCGGGGTGGGGGCGGGTGCGGTTCGGCGCCGCGCGCCTGGGCGTGGTGGGGTTCCGGGGCCCCCGGCGCGGCGCGGCAGGCCACGGTGCGCTCCGGCAGCCGGGCCCCTGAGTCGGCGGGCGCGGTGTGCCGGCTTCGGCAGGCGGGCGGTTTGCGACCGCCGGCCCGGTCGGGCACCTGAGCCGGCAGGAGGGGCATGCCGGGGCCGGCGGGCAGCCTTGCAGGCGGGCGGTTCGCGACCGCCGCTCGGCGCGGACAGCATGCCGGACGGCGGTTCCCCAGGCCGCACCTCGCCGAGCGGCAGCACGCCGACCGGTGCCTGGCAGCCGACGCCTTTGGGTCGGAGGTGAGGCGGTGCAGCCTCTCGAGGGCAGATCGAACGGTGGGTCGTGTCGAGGTGCCGAGGTGACGGGGCCGTCACGGTCGAGCAGGCCCCAGGACGACACGGTGCTGGGGAGCCCGGACAGCGGCGCTCCCGGCAGGAGCAGGCAGTCCGCAGCGCGGCCGTGCGGCGGCGTGCCGCGCAGCGGCAGGCAGGAACGCAGGGGCCAGCCGGAAGCTGCACGCCGGGCGAGGCACAAGCGGGCCAGGCTCCGGACGGGCAGAGCGCAGGCAGGTCGAGCACGCGGCGCGCGCTCACGCCGACCCCGGCGAACCGCGTCACCCCGTAGCGCCCGACCGGCGTACGGCAGCGCGCCACGCGAAGGCGATCACGACCTCGACCAGCCCGAACAGAACGAGCCACAGGCCGAGCAGCCGGGTCAGTGCCCGGGCCGACTCGGTGGGCAGCGCCAGTACGACGACGCCCGCGACGACGGCGAGCGCGGCGGCACCGATGACGATGCCGCGGTGGGGCAAATTCTTGGCGGCGACGGCCCTGAAGAGCGTGACGATGCCCGACACCAGCCAGACCGCGCCCACGATCAGCGACAGCGCGGCGATGGTCTGCAACGGATTGCGCAGACACAGCACCCCGCCGAGCACGTACAGCACGGCGAGGAGAAGCCCCGGCAGCCGTTCGCCGTGATCGTCCGGCGCGAAGGCCCCGACGAACCGGAACACACCCACCGCCAGAAGGTAGAGCCCGATGAGGACGCCCAGGATGTGGAGGGTCTCTTCCGGCCAGACGAGGACGATGACGCCCGGCACGAGCGTGGCGATCGCGGAACCGAGGATCCACAGCCACGAGCGCCCGAGGACGGCCAGAAACTGAGCGGGATCCCCCGCAGCCCCTCCCCCGGCGCCCCACACCTCACCGCCCGCCCCCATCGCGCCCGTCCTCGCCGCCCCGGATGCCTCGGCCCCCGCTGCCCCCGGCGGCGCCCCTTGCGACCCTCCGACGGGGACCCCGCCGGTCGGGTACTGCGGGGCCGGTTCACGGGGCTCGGTCATGGCTCCTCCTCGCGTGGGCGGCGAGTGTTCATGCACCCCGGCGGGGCGCTGTGCGGCGGTGACCTGTGCCAAGCCAGCGTCCCGCCCGCCGTTCGCCGCCGGGTCACCCGCCGCGGGTGATCCGCGCGCGGCCCGGCGGCGGTGAGGTGGAGGCCCGGGGACGCGTCCAGGAGGTTGTAGTCATGGCCCTACCGAGTGTGTTCACCACCTCTCTGGCACCGGACGAGCGAGCCGCGTACGGCAGGAACGCCCGCGCGCGGGCGCCGCGCTCGTGCCACGGCTGGTTCGAGGCGCAACCGGACCGGCCCGACCCCGTCGAGGTGATAGAGCGTCAGTCGGCCTCCCGCGTAACGGAGTTGGTCCCGGTGCGCTACGGCCGCATGCTCGAGTCCCCGTTCCGTTTCTACCGCGGCGCCGCGTCGATCATGGCGACGGACCTGGGACCGGTGCCGAACACCGGACTGACCGTTCAGCTCTGCGGAGACGCCCACCTCCTCAACTTCCGGTTGCTGGCCTCACCCGAGCGGCATCTCGTCTTCGACATCAACGACTTCGACGAGACCCACAGCGGCCCCTTCGAGTGGGACGTCAAGCGGCTGGCCGCGAGCTTCGTGATCGCCGCCCGGGCCAACGGCTTCTCCGAGGCGGAGCAGAACGCCGCGGTACACACGTGCGTGAAGGCGTACCGGCAGCGGATGCGGGAGTTCGCCGGCATGCGCACCCTGGACATCTGGTACGCGCAGGACGACGCCAACCGGATACGCGAGCTGCTGGAGTCGTCGATGGACCGGAAGGCCAAGCGGCGCACCGCCGAGGCGACGGCGCGCGCCCGGACACGCACCTATCTCCAGGCGTACGAGAAGCTCACCCGGGTGACCGCCGAGGGCCGGCGCATCACCCCGGACCCGCCGCTGATCACCCCTCTGCGGGATCTGACGAGCGACCCCGCCGAGGAGGAGAAGAACCTGCTGGCCGTGCTGGACGGGTACGCGCGGACGCTGTCGTCGGAGCGCCGCCACCTGCTGCGCCGCTACCACCTGGTCGACGTTGCCCGCAAGGTGGTCGGCGTCGGCAGTGTCGGCACCCGCTGCTGGATCGTGCTGATGCTCGGCCGCGACGAGGAGGACCCGCTGCTGCTGCAGGCGAAGGAGGCGCAGGAGTCGGTCCTCGCCGCCCACACGAGCGGTGAGCGGTACGACAACCAGGGCCGCCGGGTGGTGTCGGGGCAGCGGCTGATCCAGACGTCCAGCGACATCTTCCTGGGCTGGACCAGCGCCGCGGGCCTGGACGGACAGGACCGGGACTTCTACGTACGGCAGCTGCGGGACTGGAAGGGCATCGCCCGGCCGGAGACGATGGACCCGGGCCTGCTCCGGCTGTTCGCGCGGTTGTGCGGGTCCTGTCTGGCACGGGCCCACGCCCGGTCCGGCGACCCGATCGCGATCGCCGCCTACCTGGGCGGCAGCGACCGTTTCGACCGGGCCCTCGCCGGGTTCGGCCAGGCCTACGCGGACCAGAACGACCGGGACTTCGAGGCGCTGGGAGCCGCTGTCAGCGCCGGCAGGGTACGCGCCGAGAGCCTCTGAGACACCGGAGACACCGGAGACACCGGAGACACCGGAGACACCGGCGGGGACCCTGCTCGCGCACGTGCTCGCGTACGGAAAGACCCTGCGCGCACGCCGACCCGCCGCGAGGCGCAAGCCCCCGCCGCCGCGCCGCCGAGCGCATGCGCATGCGCATGCCGACCAGCCGCGAGCCCCGACCGGTGCTGGGCAGCCCACCCGACCGCCGGGCCGCCGGGCCCTCGCCAGGCCGCACCGAGCCCGGCCCCCCGCCAGGCCGCACCGAGCCCGCCAGGAGGCGCAGGCCGAGCCCGCCGTCAGTCCGCCCAGAACCGCCCGCCGTCAGTCCGCCCAGATCCGCCGCTTGAGTCCCCGTGCCCGCCCGGCCGCTCCGGCCACTCCGGAAGCCCCCTTGCCCAAAGCCTCAGCCCCCAGCCGCCCCGCCGGAGGCACCCTCACCCCCCCGACTCCGGCAGCTGCCGCATCTCCAGCACCCTCAGCCCGAGCGACTGGCAGCGGGCGAGCAGCCCGTACAGGTGCGCTTCGTCGATCACGTGACCGAACAGGACCGTCTGACCGGACATCACCACATGGTCCAGCTCCGGGAAGGCCCTGGTCAGCGTCTCGGACATATGTCCGTCGACGCGGATCTCATAGCGCATCTGCTGCTCCCCCGGATGGCGTGGGACAGGCGAACTGCGCCCTTACCCTGCGATGGTCCGCCAGAATGGGCCGGCGGGACTTCACCCCGTACAGGTGATTGGCCGCCGCGCCCGGCACCTCAGTGCGTCACGATCAGCTTGAACGCGATGATCAGCAGTCCGAGCAGCAGGTTGACCGACGCGGAGAGGGCCACCATGCGCCACGGCGCTCCGGCTCGACGGGCCGCCGCCGACGACCAGCCCACCTGCCCGGCCACGGCCACGGAGAGCGCCAGCCAAAGCGTGCCCGGCAGGCCGAGGCCCAGCAGCGGGCTGACGGCCACGGCGACGGCCGGCGGCACCGCGGCCTTGACGATGGGCCACTCCTCGCGGCACACCCGCAGCACGACGTGCGGTCCGGGGTTCCGCTGGGCCAGGCGCGCCCCGAACAGCTGGGCGTGGACGTGCGCGACCCAGAAGGACAGACCGGTGAGCAGGAGCAGGAGCACGAGTTCCAGGCGGGGGAACGATCCCAGGCTGCCCGCCCCGACGATCACCGAGGCGGCCAGCATGGATCCGTACACGCCGCCCGTGTAGTCGGCGTGAGCCCGGCGTTCGACGCGGCGCGCCCGCGCCGTGGCGGGTCCGGCCTCGGTCATACCGGCCTCCTTGGGGTCGGCGGAGCAGGAACACCCGATCGGTGGCCCCGGTCACCGTGCCGCGGCGGAACGGTCACGGGCGGCCGGTCCCCGGGTCGGCAGGTGCGAGGTGACGAGGAAGCTCGCCAGGGTGATGCCGCCGGCCGCGAGGATCGCCGCCTTGAGGCCGTCGAGCTGCGCGGCGGCGTAGGAGTCGGCGACGGCTTCCACCTCGGCCGGGGGCAGCCCGGCCCGCTCGGCGGCCGAGCGGACCTGCTCGGTCGGCACGAAGCTGATGCCGGCCTCCAGGGCGACGCCGGTCTGCCTGCGGGCCTCCTCCGACAGGCGCGGGTCGTCCTCCACGTGGGCGGTGAAGGCGTGGGCCAGGGCGCCGATGAGTATCGATCCGATGAGCGCGGTGCCCAGGGCCGAGCCCAGGTTCTGCGCGGTGAACTGCAGCCCGCCGACCTCGCTGCGTTCCGCTTCGCCGACGCTGGACTGGACGACGTTCCCGAGCTGCGAGGCGAGCAGTCCCATGCCCAGCCCCAGCAGGGCCATCGCCCAGGCGAACTGCGCGTCGTCGACGGCCGGTTCGATGGTGGCCAGCAGCCAGACGATGGCCGCGGTCAGCACGGTCAGGGCGAGCCGGACCACCGCCCGCGGCCCCACCATCCGCCCGAGCGGGGCGGCGCCCAGGGAGGCCGCCAGCATCGTCACGGACACCGGCAGCAGCCGCAGGCCCGTCTCGAAGGCGTCGAAGCCCTGCACCACCTGGAGGTAGAGGGGGATGGTGAAGAACAGTCCGAGGAGGATGAGGTTCTGGCTCAGCAGGGCCATCAGGCCGGAGCGCAGCGCGGGCCGGCGCAGCAGCGGGAGGTGGACGAGGGGGTCCGTGCCCTGGGCTTCCCGCCGCCGTTCCCAGCGTACGAAGCCGGCCAGGACGGCCACGCCGGCGCCGATGACGAACAGGGTGGGGGCGAAGCCCAGGACGGTGAAGGGCGGGTTGCGGGGCTCCACCCAGCCCCAGGTGCTGCTCTGCAGGACGCCGAGCACGCCGAGGGCGAGCCCCGCGGCCGACAGCGCGGCCCCTACGCCGTCCAGCCGGGGGTGCGTCCCGGCCCGGGGCGTCTCCGTGATCGCCCGGCGGAAGCACAGGACGACGAGGACGACGACGACCTCCCCCGCGAAGACCAGCCGCCAGGTGAGGTACGTCGTCACCCAGCCGCCGAGCAGCGGTCCGACGGCGATCCCCGCACCGGCGAGGCCGCCGATGACTCCGTAGGCGACGGCCCTGTCCCTGCCCCGGTAGGACTCGGCGACGAGGGCCGCCATCGCCGGCAGGACCAGGGCGGCGCCGAGCCCTTCGATGACCGACCAGCCCAGGGCGAGGACCCACAGGGTCGGCGCGACGGCGGTCAGGGCCGAGCCCGTGGCGTAGACGCCGAGGCCGAGGAGGAAGACGCGCCGGCGTCCGAGGACGTCTCCGAAGCGACCCCCGATGATCATGAAGGCCGCCATGACCAGCGCGTACAGCGTGATGACGGCCTGGATGGCGGTCACCTCGGTGTCGAAGTCCTCCACCAGCTGGCTGATGGAGACGTTCATGACGGAGGTGTCCAGGACCATCAGGAACTGTGCCGTGCCCAGGACGATCAGTGCCCGCCAGTGCTTCACGTCGCCCACCTCGCCGAGTCGGCCCGGGACGCCGGAAGAGGTGGCGTCCGGCAGCGACCGCCACCAACCGGCTGCCACCTCCATCGCAGCTCAGAGGCCCGCCCGGCGCCTCACCCGCCACGGGCGAGCCTGCCGCCGCGCGGCCATGTCCACGGGCCGGCGGAACCGTGAACAGGTCATGGCAACCGCAGCTCGCGTGCCGGGTGCACCGAGTCGGCAGTCAACCACGATCGGCCCTGGGGAGAATCTGGGGAGTTTCGGCTGGCAGGCCGATCCGGCGCGTCGTTCGTAGCGGATGCGCAGTCGTTTGAACTGGTGCAGCCAGGCGAAGGCGCGTTCGACAACCCAGCGCACTTTGCCCAAGCCGGAACCGCGGGCTACGCCGCGTCGGGCGATCATTGGTTTGATGCCGCGCTTCCACAGCAGGCGGCGGTACTCGTCGAAGTCGTAGTCCCGGTCGGCGTACAGACGCCGGGGTTTGCGGCGGGGGCGTCCCCGGAGTCCCCGAATCGATGGGATGGCATCCATCAGTGGCAGGAGCTGGGTGACGTCGTGACGGTTGCCGCCCGTGAGCGTATTGGCGAGCGGGGTTCCGTGACGGTCGACGATCAGGTGGTGCTTGGAGCCGGGACGGGCGCGGTCAACGGGTGAGGGGCCGACAAGGTCCCCCCTTTGAGGGCCCGGATGTGCGATCCGTCCACGGAGCAGTCGTCCAGTTCCACCAGGCCCCCGCGGCGAAGCTCGGTCAGCAACGCGGCGTGCAGGCGCGGCCAGACGCCGGCCTCGGTCCAGTCCCGCAGTCGGCGCCAGGCCGTCGCACCGGAGCACCCCACGGACTCCGTCGGAACATCGCGCCAGGCGACACCGGTTCGCAGCACGTACATCACGCCAGCGAGTGCCACTCGATCGGGAACGCGCAGGCGCCCGAGGTGGCGACGCCGCCGTTCGGGAGTGGGGGGCAGCAGCGGGACCACGCGATCCCACAGATCGTCCGGAACAAGATCAGCACGCATCCGGGCACCCTGCCCACCGGGACCGTCAACGGCAAGACCTGCAGCTCTACTTGGCCCAGAAAGTGTCTGGTCGTGAGGTGGCGGGCACGAACCGGATCAGGATAGCGACGGCGGAACCCAGACGTGATGACGCAGGATCATACGTGTGGCGACCCGGGATGGAGTCAGTCGCATCGCCGTATTCCGCAAGGGGACGGCCAGTGGGTGAGAAAGCTGTTGGCCCATTCTGCCGGCCTGCCGGGCAGCCCGTACGACGGCCTGGCTGCGGGGCCGGCGCTCGGCGTCGTAGCGGGCGAGCGCGGCCTCAACGGTGGACTCGGTGGCGAGGGCGGCGGCGAGGGTGACCGCGTCCTCCAGTGCCTGGCAGGCACCCTGTCCGAGGTTGGGGGTCATCGCATGGGCCGCGTCGCCGAGCAGCGTGATCCGACCGACAGCGTATGAGGGGATCGGCGTGCGCAGTTCGTTCACGTCGTGATGCAATACGGCCTCGGGCCGGGTCGCGTCGAGCAGGGCGGGGATCGGGTCGTGCCAGGTGTGGAACCGTCGGCGCAGTTCGGCCAGCGGGTCGGCGAACCGCGTGCCGGCGGGGTGGCTGAGGACTGCGTGCCACTCGGCCCGCCCGTCCCGGAAGGCGATGTGCCCGAATTCCGCGCCGCGGCCCCAGGTCAGCTCGAAGTCGGTCCGCAGATCGACCGCGTGCTCGGTGATGGCACGCAGTACCGTCGAGCCGCTGTAGACCGGGCCGGGATGGTCTGGGAAGAGACGGCTGCGAATTTTGCTGCCGATGCCGTCGGCCGCGACCACCAGATCGGCGTTCAGGACCGTGGTGGCGCAGTCGACTTGAACCGCCCCAGGGCCGGTCTGCTCGACCCCGGCCGCCTCCGAGCCGGTCACCAGTGATTCGGCGGGCAGGGCGTCGCGGAGGAGTCGGTGCAGGGCGGAGCGGGGGATGCCCATGATCGGTGTGCCCACCGCCTTCTCCAGCGTCGAGCCGTCCATCCGGGCCAGCCAGCCGCCCCGGGGCGTCCGGGTGCCGCCGCTGTACTGGCCTCGCGATGCTTCCCGAACCGCGTCGCCGACCCCGAGTTCGTCCAGTGCCCGCAGGCCGTTGGCGGCCAGTGAGATGCCTGCCCCCGCGTCCTCAAGCATGGACGTGCGCTCGAGGACCGTCACGTCCCATCCGATGCGGTCCAGGCCGATCGCGGCAGCCAGCCCGCCGATGCCCCCTCCGACCACCACTGCCGTGTTCCCCATGCCGACGCCCCCTTCTTCTACATCTGTAGAAGCGCACCTTATCCCGAGTCTCTACGGGTGTAGAAAGGGGCCATGGCTTCGGATCGGCGCACTCTTCTGGCAGACGCGGCTCTCGACGTGCTCGTCGACGAAGGGATACGCGGCCTGACCCACCGCGCGGTCGATCGGAAATCCGCCATGCCGCCCGGCACCACCTCAGCCTATTTCCGCACCCGTGCCGCGCTGCTGACCGGACTCGTAACCCGCCTGGTCCACCTCGACCAGGCGGAACTTCAAACGATGACCGAAGAGCTTCCCCCCCTGCGTACCGTCGAGGAGCTGGTGGACGGCATGGTGCTGCTCACTCGACAGCGACTCACCGGCGAGGGCCGCCGACGCTCGCTCGCCCGCCATGCCTGCGCCGTCGAGAGCGTGCGCGACCCTGAGCTGCGGGAGATCCTGGTGCCTCGCGAGAACGCCGGCCGCGAGGCCGTCCGGCTGTTCCTCACCACGCACGGCGTCACGGACGTCGAGAACCGCACTCACACTCTGCTGACCTGCATCGACGGACTGGTCTTCGACCGACTGGTGAACGGCGGCGAAGTACCGCGCGAGGCTCTCGACGGTCTGGTCGCCGCCGCGCTGCGTTAGGACCCAGGCGTCCACGGTCCTACTCGAACCGGCCGACAGCCTCAGCTGCCTCCACCGCCTGCGGACCTCATTCTGTCGATGACCTTCCGCCACTCGGCGCACTGGTCGTCATCGGCATACGGACCCGCCCCTCGGTGAGAAGCCGTTCGACCAACTCGGTCGCCTTGGCTGGTCGCGCACGAGCGACGGGCCGTTCGGCATAAGGCACGGAGCTACGCGTGAGCCGCCTGCTGACCCATCCCACCAGACGCCGGAGCCCCCACGAGGACTCGCGGGGGCTCCGGCGTCCAACTGTATTGCCGTCAATCAGGCAAGAGTGCCTGCTGGCGTCGCAGCCTGAGCTACGACCTTACGAGACGTCGACAATCACATCCGGCCGGAAACCGGCATCAGAATGAATCTGTGGATCAATACTCCTGAATTGCTCCAAGATGTAACCGCAGAGCTCTTGATATTCGGCGTATGGATCGACCATCTCATCGACTTTCCCGTCCCGCCACGCCTGAAGCTCGGCTTCTCCGGCACGCTTCTGCTCCTCAGCAAGCAAGGGGACTACCCAATGCCATCGCCAAGAGCACCGCACACCGGACCTGCAGCGGTGGTACTTCTTGTCCTCGTCCAATGCGAGACGCACCGTCGGCTGTGGGTGCAGCTCAACCTCGGCCCGCGATGTAGTCGAACGCACCGAGCGTTCCCGCGTTGACCTCGCCCTGCAGTTCGTCGAGTTGACCGCGTTCGGCAAGCAGCGTGATGAGGGCATGAGCACAGAAGCCGTCTCCGGCGTCGGCTCGGACACGGAGTTGCTCTGTTCGGCCCTCTGCAGCAAGGATCTCGGCCAGGGGGAATGCCGCGAACTCATCACCTTCCTTGATGCGGGCTTCAAGCAAAGTGATCGCGTCATCTACCTTTCCAGAGGCGCTCAGAAGACTCGCAAGCCTGAAAATGGCCGACTGGTCCCTGGTGCGCGTTTGAAGCAGCGCGATTGCCTCGTCGACACGGCCGTCCGATGCCAGTAGATCACACAGGCTGAGGAATGCGCTCCGCTCGCCGTTCGCGGCATGGTGCCGAAGTAGCTCAACAGCCTCGTTGGTGCTGCCTTGCTCGGCAAGGAGCGGGGCCAGGTGCATCGCAACGGTGGCATCGTCACCGGCCAGAGACCTGAGTATTTCCACTGCTGGCCCCCGCTCGTTACGCGCGACAAGGAGCTCCGCCAGTTTGATCGCGGCGTTGTTGTCACCGGTTTCGGCTCTTGCGTAGAGATCTTCACTGCGGCCGTGGTCGGCAAGCCAGGTCACGAGCACGGCTGCGGAACCGTGATCACCGGCTTGGGCGCGAGCCGAAAGGTCATCGATTCTGCCCTGTTCGGCGAGGAGTTCGGCAAGGTGCACGGATGCGGACCAGTCGCCCTTGTCGATCCGGGCTTGAAGGTCTGCCTCACGCTTTTGCTCCTTGAGAAGCATGGTCAGGTCGAAGGCGGCTTGGGTCCGGTAGGCGTCGCGGCGATTGGCCCAGGTCAAGAGAAGCGCTTCGGCCTTGTCGGGCTGTCCGTTCGACTTGTACAGATGGGCCAGCCAGAGAGAAATGCCCGGTTCGCCGAGCTCGGCGAACGGACGAAGGAGGGCGATGGCGTCATCGAACCGCCTCAGCTTTGCCAGCAGCTCTGCATGCAGTTCTACAAGGAGTTGGACCTGCTCCGGTGGGACAACTTCCGCGGCCAGGCGATAGAACGCCTCGGCGTGATCAGGAAAGCCGCGGACGTCTGCGTTGCGAGCAAGATTGAGTCTGTCGTCGGGATGATGATGACGGACGAGTGCCTGCCATGCTTCTGCTGGAAGCGCCTCGGTACGGCGTTCGCGACGGGCGTGTTGGTCAAGGAAGTCAGCGGGTGTGTAGCCGGAGATCACGCCCATTCCGGCGGACGTCGGACTGAGGCAGGCGGCGGCGCCCTGCACTTCGGTCATGGCGTACGCCAGGGCATGGTCAAGCCAGCCATCCGGTGCTTTGGCCTGCTGCGCCTCGGTGAGGTAGGTGGGCGCTGCGGCTTCAAGGAAGCCACCGGTGGCGGGACGCCGCGCGCCGACGCGGCGGGCATCGAGGGCGGCGGTTATCACGGCCTTGCCATAGCAGTCGGCGGCTTTCCACCGCTGGATGAGCGCGGGTCCGGCGGCGAGGATCTGGGTAAAGCCGGCGTCCTTCGCATCCAGCGCGATACGGATGCGCTGGTCGGTGGAGGCGAGGGTTTGGCCGCGGCGTTGTTCGGCTGGGCTGAGCCTGTCGGGTACCTGGATTATGCAGGCGAGGCGGAGCACGTCGCGGTCGTTGGCGTAGGAGTCAGGCTGGCCGGCCGGGGCGCGCGGGGTTCGTAGGCTGTGCTCGTCGTCCCACATTGTCGCGACCACAATTGTGCGGGCAGTGATGAGCTGCCGTACAACGCCGGCCGGGAGCCCGGTGGGGTGGTTGAGGTAGTCCTGCAGCTCGTCCATCCACAGCACTGTCCGTGGTGTCGGGGCCTGGGCATGAGTGACGACGGATGCAGCGTCGGCGGGATGCAGCAGCCACCACTCCGGCAGAGTCATGCGGAGCACCTCGTACAGCGCTCTGGTCTTGCCGACCGACGACCCGCCCGTGAGGAGTACGAAGCCGCCCTCCGCCGCGGCCGCCGCGAGGGCGGTGCGCAGCTCGGCGTCGAGGTCCCGCGGCACGTACGGCGGCAGCTCGTCGGCCACGCCATCGACGCGGATCGCAGCGTGCACGCCCAGCAGCCGCGGCCGAGCCTCGCGCACCCGCACTGCCCCGGCCGGCCCACGCGAACTGCTGTTGGCCACCTGTTCCCATGCCGCCAGCCAGGGCCCCTGCGCGGCAGGGGCCAGTCCACACGCGGTCAGGAACTTCTCCACGGTCAGCCGGGTGGGCACGGACTTGCCGCTGAGCAAGTTGCTCACTGTTGACTGTGGCAGGACTGGCGATCTGCCTTTGCGCCGGTCCGGGTTGATGGCCTTGTCGAGATCCGCATACGAACGTGAACCCTTCAGCCGTCGAAACGCTCCAACGAGTTCCTCGAGGGTGTGGACCGTCGCTGGATCGACCGGTTCCGCCGCATCGGCTGCCGACGCGTCCCTGCTCACCCAGCACCCCCCTGTTCGGCGGGCTTCCACTGAACACCACCGAACCAGCGTAGAGGGCCGCCCATTTCCGCACAGGCCGTCCTGGTCATCCCGCCGATGTGCCGCAGAGCCCGTTCGGCTTTCTTCCAACCCCGTGCCGAACAGCGCGACCAGCGGCTTCTCTTGGACCGTTCAAGGGAGTACCGGCCGGCTCCTCCCCGCCCAATCCGAGACCGGAGCAGATGATGACACCTCGATCACAGAAGACCTGGCGGGAAAAGATCACTGTCGCGGCCATCACCGGCTTCATGGTCGGAGCCGCCCGAGCCGTCGTCGGCAAGATCCTCGAACACCTGACGTCCAGCTGACCAGCATCTCTTGCGCGCGGGCCCGGCCAAATCGGTCGGGCCCGCAACTCGCGTACTACGCCGAACTGAACGGTGGCCCGCTGGACGGCCTGTTGCGCGAGCTCAGCGGCTGGTCCCCGACGAGGTCGAGACCGGCGTCTCGAAAGCTCCACCGAAGAGGACTGAACAGGTCCAGTTTCGTCGGTGAAGCCACTCGCGGGTGATCCGAGCGATCGACCGGTCATCACAGCTGTGCCACGTGTCCCGTCTTGGGTGAGGTGGCGTTTAGCAGACGCATGAGGCGCCGACCGCATCATGCGCGCCAGCGGAGCCGTGGGGGGGGGGGGGGGCGCCCCGGCGCCCCCGCGCGGGGGGGGGGGGGCCCCGGTGAGCGC
>NZ_JBIARD010000002.1:1251592-1295033 GCF_042889585.1 Streptomyces sp. NPDC002566
TTTTTCCCGCCCCATCCGCCGCCCCCCGCATCTGGCGCCCCCGCGGAGCCGTGAGAGGACGAAGCCGCACCGGAGCGCTCCGGTGCGGCTTCGTCCTCTCACGGTTCCGCGCGGACGTCCCGTAAGGATGGCCCCCGGCGGGGGCTAGCCGTGTCACCCGCTATCACACAGCTATCACGAACTGGGCGGACCCTCCCGGACCCGGGAGCCTTGACCTGCGAATTGCTGCCCTGCGCCAGTCGCATGAGGGCTTCAGCATGCAGGGCGGTATCGGTCCGTGCCACTCTCTGCGCCGTGAGGGCAAGCGGCCGTCGCCGGGCCCGCCCGCTGCACGCCGCCGAACAGCCGCCTCGGGCAAGGGTTTCACTCATCGGTGCCGACCATGGCTTCACTCACCGTAGTTGCGGCGGCGCTTCAGACCGACACGCTGCCCCGTTGCCGCTACCCCAGCAGCACGGCCGGCTCTGGGGAGAATCTGGGGAGTATGGACGCCGCTGGGGAGCGCGTGGGGAGTGTCGGCTGCATAACGCGGCACGAAACTGAAAGACACTGAAACACGCATAAGTGCAGGTCAGCGATGCCCATGGCCACATGGGCGCAGGTCAGCGGCCCCTAGGTGGACAGCTTCATGACGGAGGTGTCAGGACCTCAGGAACTGGGCCGTGCCCAGGACGATCAGTGCCCGCCAATGCCCCACGGTGCCCACCTCCGAGTCGGCCCGGGACGCCGGTGGGCATCGTTCGGGCAGCGACCACCACCCACCCGGGCGCCTCCTCCATACCAGCTCAGAAGGCTGTTGGGTGCCTCACCCGCTACGGGCGACCCTGCTTCCGGAAGGACGGATCAAGAAGATCGGCACCGGCTCGGGCCTGAACGGTCCAGAGCAGGTACTTCTCTCCGGCCACAGCCTCACCCAGTTCCTGAGCGCGCTGCGCGAGGCCGGCCCGCTCCAGGTCACCCCGAGGCCAGCTGCTCCGCTATCTCCGCGATCCAGCCGGAGGTCTTCGCAGGGTCGTTGAGCGTCTCGGCCCAGGCGTCCGGCTCCAGCTTGTGCTTGGCGGGGCCGCATTTGAGAGCGATGAGCAGGGACCTGGCGGACTCCCGCATCTCGGCCGTGGTGTTCCCGGAGATGTCGGGGCCCGCCGCCAGGGCGTAGATCTCACGCGCCATGGCCTGACGTTCGCCCTTCGACACCTTCTTCCAGAACTTCAACGCGTGCTTCAGCGACTCCCTGCGGGAGGCGGCCTCCGCCGGGGTCTCGCCCTGCAGCGCCCAGCGCTCGGGGTGGTGGACCTCCTCGTAGCGCTTCGTGGCGGCGCGGAGCGCCTTGTACATGGTGACGCCGAGGACGAGACCGGCCCCGGCCCCGGCGAGGCCCCATCCGACCGGGTTGCTCGCCAGCCCGGCTGTTCCCGCTGCGACCGCCGTCACGACGCCGGCCGCGGCCTTGACGGACTCGCCCCCGCCGCCGGCCGTCTCCTTGCCGATCTTGGTGAGCTGCTTCTTCTTCGCGTACTGCTGCACCTTGCTCAGCTTTTCCACGTCGTTTTCGGCGCGCTGGAAGTTCTCGGCGGCGTCACGGGCTTCACCCATCGCCTCCCAGGCGGCGTCGATGGCCTCGGAAACGAGCTCCAGCCGTCCCGGGCCCTCATGCTTCCAGTAGGCGTCCAGCGCGACGTAAGCCTCTGCCGCGGCCCAGCCGGCCTGCTCCTGCGACTCGTTCAGCCGTGCCAGTGACCCCGCATGGACGAGGTGCGGATCTCCCAGGTTTTTGACCTGCTTGTACTTGCTGGCTGCTCCCCCGATGCGAAAGGCGGACCGCATCGCCTTGATCGCGCCGACGGAAGCGCTGGCGATACCGCTCGCCTCGGATGCCACCGCGGCGTCCGCCGCCTTCTGGATCTTGGTCACCTCCTTCGCGATGGCGGCGCTGTAGCTTCCCGAACTGGCGGCGCCGACGACCGTGTCGGCCCCCTTGGTCTTGGCCTTCTTCGTCGCCGTGTGGTGGTTGGCCCCGGTCTCGTGCTTCTTGGCGCCCTTCATGTTCTTGTACGCGTCCATGCCACTGACCACGGTGCCGGCGGCCTCCGTGAGGAGGTTGCCCGACGCTGCGGAGGCCCCCGAGGCGGCGGCGGAGTGCTTGAGGCCCTCGTTGGCCGCGGCGGCGGCCTGCTGGGTCAAGGCCGCGTTGGTGGGGGTCTGGAAGCCCTTGACGAAGGTGTCGATGGGTTCGAGATTCTTCTTGAACCTGTCGAGGAGCGCGGCGATCCGGTCGCGGTAGTTCTTCTTCGCCGCGGGGGACGCGTCGCCGTTCGCCGCCGTAGTCCCTCTCTCGGTGTCCCGGACGCGCTGCACCGCCGCGGTCGTGGCCCGGTTGCCGGCACGGGACTGCATCTCCAGGAGGGCGCGCTCCGGCGAGCGTGCGGACGTACTCCCGGTGCGGCTCCCTCCCTCACGGTGCCGGGCTGACGTCAGGACGGCTGCGGACTGCCGTGCCGAGGTGCGGTGGATCGGCGTGCTCATGGATGTACGTCTCCTGTACCTGGCCGGGCGCGGCGAAGGTAGCCAGACCTGACCAACAGGAGGGGTACGGCGGGGAAATTCCCCAGGGACGATGTGGGGCGCGTGCGGTGGATCCGACCGGTCGGCCGACGAGTCCCGCCACGGCCGGAACTCTGTCCAGCAGGGGCATCAACTGCGTGGCGTCGCCTGGATGGTCACCGGGCGACTCAGGCACGGCAGCTGTAAGTCCCTTGCACGGCACGGCCCGACGGCGCGTGGTGGGTCGTTCAGTTCACAAGAGGCCCAGTTCCCTGGCGCGGCGGACGGCGTCGTTGCGGCGGTTCACCGACAGCTTGCGGTAGGCGCTCTTGAGGTGGGTCTTGACCGTGTTCACCGAGACGTACAGGTCGCCGGCGATCTCCTCCGTGGACATCATCTGGGCGAGCCGCGCCAGCACGTCGCGTTCCCTGCCGCTGAGTTCCTCCACGACGGGCGGCCGGTCGGCGTCGTCCGGGGGTGTGCTCGCGCTCGCGGGGAGGAGCCAGCCCGCCGCATACGGCCGCAGGGTCGCCGAGTTGAGATGGGGCCGGATCCACGGCCCGGCCTCCAGGAAGGGGCGGCGCAGCAGTTCACGGCGGGCCTCGCGGAGGGCCTGGGCCACGAGCCTGCACGCTCTCGCGGAGTCGCCGGCCGCGTCGGCGGCCTGAGCTCTGACCAGGGTGGCCCGTACGGTCACGGCGGGGCCGAAGCCGTCCTCGGGGCGCAGTCCGTCGAGCAGGTCCGCCGCGGCCGCGGGCCGGCCCGCGGCGAGCAGGGACCGTGCCGCCTGCACGGTGCAGGCCGGCTGGTCGCCGGAGACCGCGAGCAGCAGTTCGGCGGCGGCGTCCGGCCGCCCCTCGGCCAGGTGCGCGGCGGCGACGACGAGCGCCCGCTGCGCTTCCGCCCAGGGGGATGCCGCTTCGGCCCGGACGGCTGACTCCACCGCCTGGAGCGCGGCCCGGGCGTCGCCGCGCGCGAGACGCAGACGGGCGGTGACGGCGGCGCGGCAGGACGTCATGACGGGGTCCCGCAATGCGGGGTGCGCCTCGCCCGTCGCGTCGAGCAGCGCCTGAGCGCGGGCCGGTTCGCCGCGCTCCACGGCGACGGCGGCGAGGACCAGTCGCCCCATGCCGGAGCCGGCCGGCTGGGGCAGGCCGAAGCGCTCCGTCTCGGCCAGTGCCGCCCTGGCCCTGCGTTCGGCCCTGCCGGGCCAGCCGTTCAGGTGGTCGATCAGGGCGAGGCGGCCGAGGGCGTCCTCACGTGGGAGCGCCGTCGAGGCGCCGCCGGGCGCGCCGGCCGCCGCGGCGAGGGCGTCGCGGGCGGCGTCGTAGTCGCCGGCCCACAGCCGCGCCGAGCCCAGGTGGGTCAGCAGGAGTGCGAAGAGTTCGGGATGTCTGTCCAGGAGCGGGCCGCGGACCTTCGTCCGCAGTTCCCCCGCTTCCTCCCCCGCCGCCTCGGCCCTGTCGGGTGAGCCGGTCAGCCGGGCGGCCAGCGCTTCGAGGAGGGCGCAGCCGAGCCGGGCGGCCGCCGACTCGGACGGGTCGAGCGCGGGGTGTTCCGCCTCGTACGGCGCTCCGGCGGCCCGGTGTTCCGCAGGCGGGGCTTCCCGCGTGAGGCCGCGCCGGGCACGGTCGAGGTGGGGCAGACCTGCGTCGAGGTCGCCGCGGGCGAGCTCGCGGGCCGCCCGGACGAGGTCGGTGGCCGTGCTCCTGACCCCGGGGTCCATCCGGGAGAACAGCTCGGCCAGGTCGTCGGAGCGCAGGCCGGTGAAGAACTGGCCGAGGGCGAGGTCGTCGACCAGGGCCCGCGCGCTGAACTCCCAGTCCCCCGCGGCCGCACCGTGGGTGAGGGTCTCGGTGAGGTGTCCGCAGCGGCGGAGCCATCGCGCGGCCCGCTGGTGCAGCACGGGCTCCAGGCCCGGGGAGCGCACCCGCAGATGGGCCCGGAGGATCTCCCCGAACAGGGGGTGGAGACGGTACGAGGCGTGTCCGAGATGCTCCACGAACGCGTTCTCCCGCTCCAGCGCGCTCAGGATGGGCTCGGCGTCGCCGCGGTGTGTCAGCGCGTTCGCGAGCTGCGGGTCGAAACGGTCGAGCACGCTCACCCGCAGCAGCAGGTCCTGGGTCTCGGCGCTCTGCCGCTTGAGCACCTCCGCGAGCAGGAAGTCCGCGACGGGGCTGCGGTCGGCTTCGAACTCCTTGAGGTAGGTGTGCGGATCGGGGCTCTCCAGCGCCGCCATGGCGCACAGTCTCAGCCCCGCGGCCCAGCCACCGGTCCGCTCCACCAGCGTGCGCGCCGCGTGCTCCGGCAGCCGCAGCCCGTGCAGGGCCAGCATCTCGGCCGTCTCCTGCGGGGTGAACGCCAGCTCCCCGCCCCTGATCTCGGTCAGTTCCCCCGCCGCCCGGTAGCGGTGCAGCGGCAGCAGCGGTTCGTTGCGTGTGACCAGGACGAGCCGCAGGCCGCGCCCCGCGTGGTGCAGGACGAACTCCAGCTGCTCCGCGATCTCCGGGTCGGTGACCCGGTCGTACTCGTCGAGCACCACGGTCACCGGCCGCTCCCGGGCGCTGAGTCCGGCGGCGAGCCGCGTCAGCAGCGTGTGGGGCACGCGGCTCGGGTCCGCCGGGCAGCCGACGTCGGCGGGCATCTCCGGCACGGAGGAGCGCAGCGCCTGGAGGAGGTACGCCCAGAACATGCCCGGGCCCTGGTCCGCCTCGTCGGTGGTGAGCCAGGCGAGGCACTCCGGCCGCTCCGCGGCCCAGTCGGCGACCAGCAGGGTCTTGCCCGCCCCCGCGGCGCCGTTGACCATGGTCAGCGGCGTGTCCAGCGCCTGGTCGAGATGCTTGACCAGCCGCTCGCGCCGCAGGAAGATCAGCGGCCGTGCCGGGACGGCGAACCGTGTGGGCAGATAGGGGTCTCCCAGCGGGTCGGCGTACGGCGGCGTCGACCGCGTACCGCTCTCACCGCTCTCCTCCAGCTCAGCCATGGCGTTCACCGCCCCTGGTCGTCAGGTCGTGGGCAGCGGTGCTCCCAGGATCCCAGCATCCGGCCGACACCGCGCTACCGCGGGCAACGGCGCAGGTCAGACCGGGTGAGATCAGGCCGGTCCGGACTCGGCGGGTGCCGCCCCGAGGGCAGTCAGGTGCTCGCGGTACCACCTCGCCGACCCCGCGAGCCTGGCCAGCGGGCCGGGGCCCGGCGTTTCCCGGGTCAGCTTCCATATGTCGTCGGACCGGTACCAGTGGTCCCGGCCGACCAGCGCGAACTGGCGTTCAGAGGCGCGGCCGGGGGTGGCCCGCAGGCGTTCGAGGCACCTGGGCCACGGCCAGTCGGCGGACGGGCGGGGCGGCAGGACGTCGTAGGCGGCCAGCCGCGCCAGCAGGTCGCCGGTGCGGACGGGATCCGGGTGGCCCACGTGGTACACGCCGGGCGGACCCTCGTGCGGGCCGACGGCGATCGCGGCGATCAGCCGGGCGAGGTCGCCGACGTCCACCACGGACAGCAGCGCGCGCCCGCCGTCCCACTCGGCGGGCACCCGCTCGACGAGTTCCCGCAGCCCGGGGACGACCCAGCGGTCCCCCTCGCCCAGCACGATCCCGGGCCGCAGCACCACGGCGCCCGCCTCCCGGGCGTAGGCCTCCCCTGCCAGTCTGGTCCTGCTCGCCGCGGAGACCGGCTCGGCGGGCACCTCGTCGACGGCGACGCCCCGGTGCGGGCCGGCGCCGTAGACCGCGGCCGTCGACAGGTGGACCACCCGGCGGACGCCGGCGCGCGCGGCCTCCGCCATCAGGGCCCGGGTGCCGTCCACGTTGACCGCCTCGCACCGCCGCTCGTCACCGCCGATGTACGAGGCGAGGTGGACCAGCGTCCGCGCTCCCTCGCACAGCCCGCGCAGCCCGGCCGGATCGGTCACGTCCCCGTGGAACCACTCGACGGGCAGGGCCGCCGCGCCCTCGGGGAGCCGGCGCACCAGCGCTCTCACGCGGGGCCGGCCTGGGCCGGCCGGCAGCGCGGACAGCGCCCGCAGCGTGTGCGAGCCGATGAAACCGGTCGCGCCGGTCAGCACGACGGTGCCGACCCCGCCGTCGCCTCCGCCGGCCGCCTCAGTCCCGCCTGCCCCGGTCCCGGCCGCCCCGGCTGTCCCGCCGGTGTCCCCGCCCGTCATGCCGTTCACTGCCGCCCCCATGCCGCTCCCCCTCGCCTTCCCGCCACCCCGCCGTTACGGTCGTACCGCCGCCGTACGCTCGGGCCGCCCCGTCTTCGTCTTCAGCCGTCTCCGTCTCTGGCCGTCTTCCGCTCGAACGTCCCGGCTCGAGCGGATGGTTCCGCCGCCGGGTCATGCGATCGGGTGAAAACGGTCCAGGCGTCGCCGATTGGCCTTGGTCCGCCGCTCATCCCGCCCCCTACCGTCAGCCGCATGCGCATTCGAATCGTCGACGCCTTCGCCGACCGCCCCTTCACCGGGAACCCCGCCGGAGTCCTCCTGCTCGACGCCTTCCCGGGCGACGACTGGCTCCAGGACGTGGCCATGGAGCTCAACCACGCCGAGACGGCGTTCGCACATCCGCTGCCCGCGGGCGGTGAGGCGGACTGGGCGCTGCGATGGTTCACGCCCGTCGCCGAGGTGGCGATGTGCGGCCACGCCACACTCGCCACCGCGCACGTCCTGCACTCCACGCGCGCGCACGAGGGCCCGGTGCGGTTCGCGACGCGCAGCGGCGTCCTCGCCGCGACGCCCGCGGAGGACGGCTCGATCACCCTGGACTTCCCGACCGCGCCGCTCACGCGCGTGGAGATCGCGGAAGGCGTCGGCGAGGCTCTCGGCGCACGACCGCTCGCCGCGTTCGACACGGGGCCGAACGTAGGGGACCTGCTGGTCGAGCTCGCCGACGAGAAGACGGTCCACGCGCTCGCCCCCGACCTCAGGTCGCTCGGCGCGCACTCCGCGCGCGGGGTGATCGCCACGGCCCGAGCCGAAGATCCCGAGCGCGGCTACGACTTCGTCTCCCGCTGCTTCTTCCCGAACGTCGGTATCGACGAGGATCCGGTCACCGGCAGCGCCCACACCGCCCTGGCGCCCTACTGGTCCGAGCGGCTGGGCCGCCCCGAGCTCACCGGTCTTCAGGCCTCGCGCCGCTCCGGTCTCGTACGCACGAGCCTGCGCGGCGAGCGCACCTTGCTGAGCGGCCGCGCGGTCACCGTCATCGAGGGCGACCTGCTGGCCCCAGAACCCGCCCGCTGACCGCGACCCGCGCCCACCGAGGCGCCGCACGACATCGGGCGCGCCTCATGCCACCGGCAGCCACGACACCTTCCCCGCCAGCAGCGCGTAGCCGACGAACGCACCGATGTCGAGCAGTGAGTGCGCCACCACCAGGGGGCCGACGCGGCCCCACCGCCGGTACAGGAACACGAACACCACGCCCATCACCATGTTGCCGACGAAGCCGCCGATGCCCTGGTAGAGGTGGTACGAGCCGCGCAGTACGGAACTGGCCGCCAGCGACCCCGTCGGGCTCCAGCCCAACTGGTCGAGCCGGCGCAGCAGATAGCCGACGACGATGACCTCTTCCAGGATGGCGTTCTGCATGGCGGAAAGGATCAGCACCGGGAACTTCCACCACACGTCCGGCAGCGCCTCCGGCACCACCGTGAGGTTGAAGCCGAGTTGCCGCGCCGCGAGGTAGAACGCGATGCCGGTGCTGCCGATCCCTGCCGCGACGGCGGCGCCCCGGCCGAGGTCCGGCCACGGCCGGGTACGGTCGAAGCCGAGGGTGCGCAGTCCCTGGCCCTCGCGCATCAGGAGGTGCGCGACGAGGGCGACGGGGATCAGCGCCGTGGTGATCCCGAAGAGCTGCCAGGCGAGATCGAGCCAGGGGCGGCCCGGCGCGGCCGAGGCGTTGAGGGTCGCGGCCTGGTCCTTCAGGCCTCCGGGTTTCGTGACCGACCCGACAAAGCTGATCAGTGCGGACACTCCGCTCGCACCGAGCGAAAGCCCCAGGACGAGCAGCGTCTCGTCCCGGAGCATCCGTCGTGTGAGCGGCTGTTGGGGAAAGGAACCGGCCACCGCGCCCGTCTCCACCTGCACACCTGCCTCCAGTTGCGTACGGGGGCGCATCACCGCCTCGCACGCCATGCCGCCGGACGGGACCGGCGCTCAGGTCGACAGGGAGGGTCACCACCGCCATGGGACGTCACAGCTTGCCCGATCAGTACGGGGCGGGCGGCAGCGACCCCCGTGTTTGCGCGCAGGTGGCGAAGGCGCCGGGCGGGCCGGCGAAGACGTACACCTGGGTGGAGTCGGCGAGCGCGGTGTGGGACGACGGGGCACAGCCGGCCATGGCGCATCAGGCGCGCAACACGAGCGGGCTGTCGGCGCTGACGTGCTCCACGCGCCGTCGCCCTACGCGGACGACGCGGACCACAGGGACGCCGGGCAGCCGCGCCCCGACGGAGGCGGAAGGCCGACCGTGCGAGCCCCCGCAGTCCACAGCCGTGTGGAGACCGCACTCCACCCAGGGGCGTGGGGAACAGCGCGGTCGGCCTCCCATGCGGCAGCCGCACCCCGCCCGGCGGCCCGCCGCGCCGGGCGGCGTCAGCCCGTCATCCCGCCGGCACTGGCTCCGGCAAGCCCACCGGCCAGGTGTGCGCCGGCTCCCCCTGGTGGGACAGTTCGGCGTAGCGGCGGGTGGTGGCCGCGAGGGCAGCCTCGCGGGACATGCCGGCCTCGAGCGCCCGGTGGAAGGTCTCCACCTGCCAGCTCGCCCCGTTGGTGCGCCGTCGGCACCGCTCCTCGATGATGCCGAGGTAGTGGTCGCGGTCGGCGGGCTCCACTCCCCACGCGTCCAGTCCGGCCTCGGCCAGCGGCAGCAGCTCCTCGCGGACGAGGCTCACCACGTCGACCTCGGCCGTGCCGCCGAGCCGCCCGCGCCGCGGCCACTGGAGCCGGGCGTCGATGCCGTACCGGCAGGCGGTGTCGAAGTTGGCGGCGGCGGTCTCGAACGGCATACGCGTCCACACCGGCCGGGAGTCCTCGGCGAGGGCGCGGACGAGGCCGTAGTAGAAGGCCGCGTTCGCGACCACGTCGGAGACGGTGGGCCCGGCGGGCAGCACCCGGTTCTCCACCCGCAGGTGCGGGAGGCCGTCGGCGATGCCGTAGACGGGCCGGTTCCAGCGGTAGACGGTGCCGTTGTGCAGGACGAGCTCGGCGAGCTTGGGGACGCCGCCGGCGTCCAGGACCTCCAGCGGGTCCTCGTCGTCGCAGATCGGCAGCAGCGCCGGGAAGTAGCGCAGGTTCTCCTCGAACAGTTCGTACGCCGAGCTGATCCACCGCTCCCCGAACCAGGTCCGCGGTCGCACGCCCTGCGCCTGGAGCTCCGGCGGGCGGGTGTCGGTGGCCTGCTGGAAGACCGGCGGGCGGGACTCGCGCCACAGTTCGCGGCCGAAGAGGAACGGTGAGTTGGCGCCGACGGCCACCTGGACGGCGGCGACGGCCTGGGCCGCGTTCCACACGTCGGGGAACCGGGACGGCGTCACCTGGAGGTGCAACTGCACGGAGGTGCAGGCCGCCTCGGGGACGATCGACTTCGACGTGCACGACAACTGCTCGACGCCGTCGATGTCGAGGGCGAACTCCTCACCGCGGGCCGCGACGATCTGGTCGTTGAGAAGCGTGTAGCGGTCGACGTCGGAAAGGTTGGAAGTGACGAGGTCGTCACGGTCCAGAGTCGGCAGAATGCCGATCATCACGATTCCCGCGTCGACCTCTCCCGCCTTTCGGTGGGCATATGCCAGCGACGTACGGAGTTCCTCGGCAAGCCGGTCGAATACCCTCCCGCCCAACCGGTGGGGAGCTATGTTCACTTCCAGGTTGAACATGGCGAGTTCTGTTTGGAAATCACGGCTGGCGATCCTCTCCAGCACTTCCCCATTCAGCATTTTCGGCAGCCCGTCGGCACCCGCGAGATTCAGTTCGATCTCGAGCCCCATGAGGTTCTTGGGGCGGTCGAAGCGCTGCTGAGCCAGGAGCCGCTCCAGCCCCGTGAGGCACTGCCGCAGCTTGTCGCGGTAGCGCTGCCGATCGGACAGGTCGAACCCGCCTGCCACGACCTTCTCCCCCATCGAAGCTTCCCTCCTCGCGTGGCGGGCCGGTGGTCCGGCCGCCGGTTGTCCCGGGGTCACGTGGGATGATGCCCAGCCTTCCCGATCGATAACGTCCCCGCCGGGCCGCGCCGACCGCTAACCTGAGCGGAGGTGACCGGAGGCACATTCACGGGGCATGCGGCAGAACGCTGTTTCAGCGTCGTTTCATCACCGGCTCCCCGGATGAACAACTCGTGAAAAACGACGACACGAATAGGCCGACCGCGCCGTCGCCATATCCCGAGGTCACAGCCCCGCGCCCTGCTCTGAATCGGGATGATTCACGCGTACTGTCGACCGAATAGACTCTTGCCGGGTGCCCCGGGACCGGCTAGTCGAAACACAGTGTGAACACGTGTCGTATAAACTCCGCGGACAAGGCAGAGAAGGTGGGCGCCCTCGGTCGAAGGAGCCTGTCGTTCCGTCGTGGCGACGGACGGCAGGCCGCACGTGTCTCCGGTTCCCTCACCCCGGCCACCACCTCTGTGACCTTCCCTGAGAGCTGACAGCGCCGTCCGCCCCCGCCCTCGCGCCACCGTGCCTGTCGAATGAGAGGCGACCCACCATGCCGCTGCATGTCCCCCCGGCTCCCGCGCCCGCCCTGCGCTCCGTCCTCACAGCCCTTGCCTCGCCCACCGCGGTCAGTGAGGCGAGGACCCCCTCCCTGCGCGACGCCGAGGGGCCGGCCGTACCCGAACTCCCCCTGCCCCTGCATGTGCTGGACCGGATCACCCCCGAGGGCGTGTCAGCGACCCGGCTGGCCGGCTGGCGGTTCCTGATCCGCTGCGGCGACCGGGCGGTGGCCGCGGCCGAGACCCGGCTCACGGCGGACGGCTGGGCGTTCTCGCACTTCTTCGAGGGCCCGTACATCGCCTCCACCGAACGGGCCCTGCGGCAGGCCGAGTCGACGCCCCAGCCGTACCAGGCGAGACTGCTGTCCGTGCCCGGCCTGTACATGCTCACCCTGTGGCTGCACGGCGACTGCGCCTCCGACGGCGTCACCGGGCACCCCGCGGCGACCGATCTGCTGGTGCCGCTGGCCCCCGCGCCGCCCGGGATCGCCGCCCACCGACCGCACCGGGTCGCCGAGTTGCTGCCGGTGCTGACCCTGCGGGTGACCCCGCCGACCCCCCTGCTCGGCTCCCCCGCCCCGGCCTGACCCCCCGACCACCTCGCCGTGCCCCGCCCCCACGCCCCGGGGGTGGGGCACGGCACTGCTGTGATCAGCACGCCTGGCCCCATCGGGCCACCGGAAACCACCCGAAGGGACGGTGCGGTGGGGATGAACCGCCCGCGTGGGTGATGCGTCATGAACCTGTGAGAGGCGGTGCAGCGAAATCCCTGCGGATCGACGCCCGTGGGGCAACACTGGGTTCCGACCGACTTATCACAACGGGGGGCGGCCTTGAACGACATTTCACGCCGCGGGACAGACGCGACACACTGGACCGACGCGATACACGCGACAGACACCTCACATCTCACGCCAGAGCGAAAGATCTCCGCCATGTGCCAGCACAAGCCACCGTGCCCGACAGCCGACTCCGCCGACCGGGAATCCGCCCGTCTCCTGGCGCACCACCCGGAGCAGGGCTGGAGCCTGCTGTGCAACGGCGTCCTGCTCTTCGAGGACACCGGTGAGCTTCTGCCCGACGGCCAGATCATCGCGCCGCACCGCCCGCTGGACGCCGGCCGCGTGATCACCGCCGCCTGAGACCTGTCAGGCGGACGAACGCCGGGGCCAGACCCGGAGCCTGTCCGGGCGGCGTCGAGCGACGTCGGCCGGTGTACTGAGGGGCCGGACCGCAGCCGCCGCTGCGCACCGGCCCCGACGCGTGTACGGGGCCGGTCACGCACCGTAGCCGACCGATTCCCCTTCTGCCCGTCTTCCCCCGACCGCCCACTTTCCGGAAGACTCCTGGAAGTTTCGCGGCGGCGCCCGCAGCGGCGCGACGGAGGTGGGGGAAGTGACAACGGACGAGACGGCGCCCGCGCCCCGGGGCAAGGTCACCATCACGGAGATCGCCCGGCGGGCCGGCGTCTCCGTGCCGACGGTGTCCCGGGTGGTCAACGGCCGCTCCGACGTGGCGCCCGAGACCCGGGCCCGGGTCGAGGACCTGCTGCGCCTGCACGGTTACCGCAAGCGTCCCGCCCCCTCCGCCCAGGCCCGCGCCGCCCTGCTCGACCTGGTCTTCAACGACCTCGACAGCCCTTGGGCGGTGGAGATCATCCGCGGTGTGGAGGAGGCCGCGCACGCGGCCGGCGCGGGCACCGTGGTGTCGGCGATCCACGGGCGTTCGGGCGACGCCCGGGAGTGGCTGCGCAACCTGCGCGCCCGCGCCTCCGACGGAGTCATCCTCGTCACCTCGGCCCTGGAGCCCACTCTTCACGAGCAGTTGCGCATCCTGGGGGTGCCGCTCGTGGTGGTCGATCCGACCGGCTCCCCGGCCTTCGACACCCCCACCATCGGCGCCGCCAACTGGTCGGGCGGCCTGGCCGCGACCGAGCATCTGCTCTCCCTCGGCCACCGCAGGATCGGCCTGATCGCCGGTCCGCCCCGACTGCTGTGCTCCCGCGCCCGGTTCGACGGCTACCGGGCTGCCCTGGAGGCGGCGGGACTCGGCGTCGACGAGTCCCTGGTCGTGACGGGCGACTTCCGCCCCGAGTCGGGGTGCACCGGCTGCACGGCCCTGCTCGACCTGCCCGAGCCGCCGACGGCGCTGTTCGCGGCCAGCGACCAGATGGCCCTCGGCGCGATCGAGGCGCTGCGCCGGCGCGGACTGCGGGTGCCGGAGGACATGAGCGTGGTCGGTTTCGACGACCTGCCTGAAGTGCGCTGGTCCGCACCGCCGTTGACCACCGTGCGGCAGCCCCTGGCCGACATGGGCACCCTGGCCGTGCGCACGGTGCTGCGCCTGGCCCGCGGCGAGCACCCGGACTCGCCGCGGGTGGAGCTGGGCACGGAGCTGGTGGTGCGCTCCAGCACCGCACCGCCGGCTACGGCACGGTGAAAGCCCCGTCGAAGTAAGCCCTTTGAGGAGTCTCAGCGCCGCTTCAGCGCCTCCCGGATCGCGTGGTACGCCGGCTTCGGCGCGAACTGCTCGTCCCACGGCAGGGCCGCCCCCTCGCCGGGGAAGAACGCCGGGATCCACGAGTACTTGTCGGTCCAGTCCCATACGGTGATGCCGACGCACCGCCGCACCGCGAGGCACGCCTTCGTCATGTCCCGGTACCAGTCGGCCTGTTGCGCCAGCTTCTCCTCCGTGGCGGGCAGCAGCATCCGTACGTCGACCTCGGTGAGCGCGGTGTCCAGGCCGAGCCGGGCGAAGCGGCGGAGGTTGTCCTCCAAGGTGGTCGGATAGCCGTACTGGAGCGCCAGGTGCGCCTGGAGGCCGAAGCCGTGGAGCGGGACGCGCTGGGCCTTGAGCTGCTTGGCGAGGGCGTAGTAGGCGTCGCTCTTCGGCCCGACGGCCTCGACGTTGTAGTCGTTGACGTAGAGCTTGGCCTTCGGGTCGGCCTCGTGGGCCCAGCGCAGCGCGTCGGCGATGTAGTCGGGGCCGAGCGTCTTGTAGAAGAGCGACTCGCGCCAGGTGCCGTCCTCGTTGAAGGCCTCGTTCACGACGTCCCAGGCGTAGACCTTGCCCCGGTAGTGGCGCACCTCGGTCTGGATGTGGTTCTTCAGCACGGCCCGCAGCTCGTCGGCCGTCCACTGCCGGCTCGTCAGCCAGCCGGGCAGCTGGCTGTGCCAGACGAGGGTGTGGCCGCGCACCTTCTGCCGGTTGGCGCGGGCGAACTCCACGACCTCGTCGCCCTTGGAGAAGTGGAAGACGCCTTGCCGGGGTTCGGTGGCCTCCCACTTCATGCCGTTGCCGGGGGTGATCATGCCGAACTCGTGGCCGAGGATCTTCGTGTAGGCGGTGTCGGTGAGCTCGGGGTTGTCGGTGGCGCTGCCGAAGTAGCGGCCGTGGCGCTGCGCCAGGTCGCCGAGGGTCTTCGCGCGGTGCTGCTCGCCCGCCTGAGCGGCGGGGCCGCCGGCGGTTCCGGCGGCGACGAGCAGGGCGGCGAGGGCCCCGGCGAATCCGAGCCGGAGACGGGAGGGGCGGGTGGTGCTGGGCATGGTGCGACTCCTCACGGTGCGGGGTGTGGGTGAGCCGTACGACGGTGCTGGTGCCGTGCGCGCGCGGGCGGCCGTCATCCCTTGGTGGCGCCGGCGGTGAGCCCGCCGACGAGCTGGCGCTCGGCGACGGAGTAGAGGGCCAGGGCCGGGACCATGGCGAGGACCAGATAGGCGAAGACACGGGCGTACTCCGCCGAGTACTGGCCCTGGAACTGCTGGACGCCGATCGGGATCGTCCACCAGGTGGAGTCGGTGAACACCAGCAGCGGCAGGAGGAAGTTGTTCCAGCTGCCGACCACGGCGAGGACGGAGACCGTGCCGAGCGCGGGGCGGGCCATGGGCAGCAGGATCCGCCAGAAGAAGCCGAGCGGGCCGCAGCCGTCGATGGTGGCCGCCTCCTCCAGTTCGGCCGGGATCTCCCGGAAGAAGCCGCGCAGGATCACGATGGTCATCGGCAGCCCGAACGCGGCCTGCGGCAGGATCACGCCGAGGGGGTTGTCGAGCAGGTCCAGCGAGCGCAGGAGCAGGAAGAGGGGCAGCGCGGCGACCGCGAAGGGGAACATCAGCCCCATCGTGAACAGGGTGAACAGCGCCTCCCGGCCGCGGAAGGCGAAGCGGGCGAAGGAGAACGCCGCGAGAGCGGACACCGCGACCACGACGAGGGTCGTGCCGACGGCGATCAGGGTGCTGCTGCCGAGCAGCCGCCAGAAGTCGCCGCCGCCCAGGATGTCGGTGTAGTTGGAGGTGACCCAGGTGTCGGGCAGTCCGACGGGGTTGCGGGAGAGCTCGTCGGTGGACTTGAAGCCGGACAGCACGGCGTAGAGAAGGGGCACGACCATCACCGCCGCGACGGCGACGAGGGCGACGTGCAGCGGAAGCGTACGTCCGGACTTGCGGGCGCTCACGAGCCGCCTCCTCGCAGGGTCGTGGTGGCGCCCTCGAGGTCCCGGCGGAGCACGAACCGCTGGTAGGCGAGGGCGAAGACGAGGCAGACGGCGAACATCGCCACGCTGATCGCGCTGGCGTAGCCGACCTGGTAGCGCTTGAAGCCGTACTGGAACATGGTCACGGCCATCGTTTCGGAGTGGTGGTCGGGGCCGCCCGCGGTGGTGACCCAGACCAGGTCGAACAGCTGGATCGCGCCGATGACGGACAGGAAGACGCTGATGCGCAGGGTCGGTCCGAGCAGCGGCAGGGTGATGTGCCGGAACCGCTGCCAGGGCCCGGCCCCGTCGATGAGGGCCGCTTCGGTCAACTCGGCCGGGATGGACTGGAGTCCGGCCAGGTAGAGCATCATGTGGAAGCCGAAGTACTTCCATGTCATGACGAGGAACAGGGTGGCCATGACGGTGGACGGGTCGGCGAACCACTGGCCGCCGGCGCCGTCCAGGCCGACCGCGTCGAGCACCTGGTCGGCGAGGCCGTCGTCCGGGGCGAAGATCATGCCGAACAGCACACCGGTGATCGCCTCGGAGAGGATGTAGGGCGCGAAGAACAGCATCCGGTACACGGCCCGGCCGCGGATGCGCTGGTTGAGGGCGACGGCCAGGGCGAGGGCGAACGGCAGTTGCAGGGCGAGGGAGAGCAGGACCAGGACCAGGCAGCGCCACAGGTCGCCCAGGAACACCGGGTCCTCGAAGAGCCGGGTGAAGTTGTCGGCGCCGACGAAGTCCTCGGGCATGCCGAAGCCGCCCCAGCGGAAGAACGCCGCGTACAGCGCGAACAGCATCGGCAGCAGCACCAGCACGCCGAACAGCACCAGGGCGGGAGCCTGGAGGCCGACGGCGGTCAGCCAGTTGGACGTCCGCCGCCGTGCCCGGCCCCGGGCCGCCGCCTCGGAGGCGGCGGCCGCCGGGCCGTCGTCGGGGCCGTTGCGCTCGCCGGGGCCCTTGCGCTCGTCCGGGAGGAAGGTCGAGGTCATCGCGGCCTACTGCTCTTCCTTCGCGACCTTGGTGATCGACTCCGTGACCTGCTGCGCTGAGCGGGACCCCGCGATGAGGGCGGCGACGCTGTCGTTGACCTCCTGGCCGACGGCGGGCGCGTACGCCTGGTCCAGGTACAGCTGGAAACCGGTGGCCGCCTTCAACTGGGCTTGGACGGCCTTGAGGTTGGGGTCGGCGAGGGCGCTCTCGGCGGCGGGGACGACGGGCAGCGCGCCGGTCTTCTTGACCAGTTCGGTGTCGGTGGCGGCGGAGGCGAAGAACTTCAGGAAGTCGACGGCCGCTTGCGGCGCGCCCGCGCGCAGGGCGTGGCCGCCGCCCCCGCCGAAGACCTCGGTGAGCGCGCCCTTGCCTCCGCCGACCTCCGGGAACGGGAAGAAGCCGAGGTCGGCGCCGAGTCCCTTGCCCGCGTCGGCCTGCACCTGGGGCGCCCACTGACCCATGAGTTCCATCGCGGCCTTGCCGTTGCCGACGGCGGCGGCCTGGCCTGCGGGGGTGGAGTAGGCGGCGCCGAGGAAGCCCTTCTGGAACGGCTGGAGGTCGACGAGTTCCTGGAGGTGCTGCCCGGCCTGGACGAACCCTTCCCCGGTGAAGTCCTTGCTGTCGTTGGCCTTCTGGAGGGCGTCGATCCCGGCGGTGCGCATCGCGAGGTAGGCCCAGTAGTACATGCCGGGCCACTTCTCCTTGCCCGCCAGGGCGAGCGGGGTGATGCCGGCGGCCTTCAACTTCCGTACGGCGTCGAGGAATCCGCTCCAGGTGGTGGGGGGCGCCGCGATGCCGGCCCGCCGGAAGAGGGCCTTGTTGTACCAGAAGCCGATCATGCCGATGTCGAACGGGATGCCGTAGACCTTCTCGTCGACCAGGTAGGGCTTCGTGGCTACCGGGAGCAGCCCCTTGGACCAGTCCTTGGTGCGGTCGGTCAGGTCGTCGACGAGTCCGGCCTCGACCTGCTGCTTGAGGACGCCGCCGCCCCAGGTGTGGAAGATGTCGGGGAGCTTGCCCGAGGCGGTCAGCGCCGTCATCTTCGACTTGTAGGCGTCGTTCTCCAACTGGACTATTTTGACTTTGACTTGGGGATTCTGCTTCTCGAACTGCCGGGCGAGACCGGCCCAGACGTCCTTGGCGGGCTGGGTGGTGGAGATGTTCCACCACTCGATCGTGGTCGTCCCCGACGACCCTGAGTCCGAGCCGCCGCCGCAGGCGCTCAGTGCCGTCATGCCCACACCGGCCGCGGCGGAGGCCGCCAGGAAGCCTCGGCGGGAGAGTGCCGGGTCGCCCATGGTGCGCTCCTTGGGTACGGGACGGCCCCCACGACCGTCCAGCGAGATCGAAAGTTTCGAAGCTGATCCAGAAAGGTTCGCTGCTGCCGCACCCTAGAGACAGGCTCCGACGGGTGGCAACCCCTTGAACACAGCGAATCCGCCGACGGTCGGGACCGTACGGCGGATCATCTCGCTGATCCCGCCGCCGGAGGACGGGATACGAGCCGTGAAGGGCGGTGCGCGAAGCGGGCGAAACATTCGCTCTCTGCGGCGAACTTTCCGATGGGCTCGGGTGCGCCCGGGTGCCCGTGCCTCCCTGACGGGCGGGGTCGTCAGCGGCCTGCGCTCAGCTCCCTGAGCGCGACGTTGAGTTCGAGGACATTGACCCGGGGCTCGCCGATGAAGCCGAGCGTGCGGCCCTGCGTGTGGTCCTTCACCAGCTTCTCGACCCGCGCGACGGGCAGGCCGTTGCGTACGGCCACCCGGGGCGCCTGGAGTTCGGCGTAGGCAGGGGAGATGTCCGGGTCGAGGCCGGAGCCCGAGGAGGTGACGGCGTCGGCGGGCACCTGGGAGGGCCGCACCGGGTTTCCGGGCACCGAGTTGTCCTTGACGACGGCCGCCTTGGCGGACTTCACCCAGTCGATGAGCTCGGGGTCGTCGCCGGACCGGTTGGTCGCGCCGGACAGGATCAGCGTGTACCGCGTGTTGACGCTGTTGACGCCGAGGCCGTTCCGCGGGCGGCCCTGGAACCACTTCAGGTCGGGCGCGGGGGTCTCCTGGCCCTTCGCCAGGGGCAGGTCGTAGGCCTGTCCGATGAGGGAGGAGCCGACGACCCTGCCCTGCGCCGAGAACTCGGAGCCGTCGGCCTTGTCGCGGAACAGGCTCCGGGCGACGCCGGTGACGGCCAGCGGGTAGAGGACGCCCGTCACCAGGGTCAGCACGAGCAGCGCGCGCAGGCCCGCGGCGAGCAACCGGGCTGTGTTGACGAAGGAGTTGTTCATGGCGGTCAGCCGATCCCGGGGACGAGGGAGACGAGCAGGTCGATGAGTTTGATGCCGACGAAGGGCGCGACCAGGCCGCCGAGGCCGTAGATCGCGAGGTTGCGCCGGAGCATCCGGTCGGCGCTGACCGGCCGGTAGCGCACACCCTTCAGGGAGAGCGGCACAAGCGCGATGATGATCAGCGCGTTGAAGATCACCGCGGAGAGGATCGCGGAGTCGGGCGAGGACAGGTGCATGATGTTCAGCTTGTCCAGGCCGGGGTAGACCGCCGCGAACAGCGCCGGGATGATCGCGAAGTACTTGGCGACGTCGTTGGCGATCGAGAACGTCGTCAACGCGCCCCGGGTGATGAGGAGTTGCTTGCCGATCTCGACGATCTCGATGAGCTTGGTCGGGTCGGAGTCGAGGTCGACCATGTTGCCGGCCTCCTTGGCGGCCGACGTGCCGGTGTTCATGGCGACGCCGACGTCCGCCTGGGCGAGGGCGGGGGCGTCGTTCGTGCCGTCGCCGGTCATCGCGACGAGCTTGCCGCCGGCCTGCTCGCGTTTGATGAGGGCCATCTTGTCCTCGGGGGTGGCCTCGGCGAGGAAGTCGTCGACGCCGGCCTCCTCGGCGATCGCCCTGGCGGTGAGCGGGTTGTCGCCGGTGATCATGACGGTCCTGATGCCCATGCGGCGCAGTTCCTCGAACCGCTCGCGCATGCCGTCCTTGACGACGTCCTTGAGGTGCACGACGCCCAGCACCCGGGCCCCGCCCGCGTCCTCGACCGCCACGAGCAGCGGGGTGCCGCCGGCCGCCGCGATCCCGTCGGCCAACTCCTCTGCATCCGCTGCCACTTGGCCGCCACGCTCGGTCACCCAGGCGGCGACCGAACCGCTCGCCCCCTTGCGTATCCTGCGCCCGTCGACGTCCACGCCCGACATCCGGGTCTGGGCCGTGAAGGCGATCCACCCGGTGCCGGCGAGCTCGCCCTGGTGCCGCTCGCGCAGCCCGTAGCGCTCCTTGGCCAGCACGACGACGGAGCGGCCCTCGGGCGTCTCGTCGGCCAGCGACGACAGCTGGGCGGCGTCGGCGAGTTCGGCCTCCGTGGCCCCGCGCACCGGCACGAGCTCGGCGGCGCGGCGGTTGCCGAGGGTGATGGTGCCGGTCTTGTCGAGCAGCAGCGTGGAGACGTCACCGGCGGCCTCGACCGCGCGTCCCGACATGGCGAGGACGTTGCGCTGGACCAGCCGGTCCATGCCGGCGATGCCGATCGCGGAGAGCAGCGCGCCGATGGTGGTCGGGATGAGGCAGACCAGCAGCGCCACCAGGACGACCATCGTCACCCGGGTGCCCGCGTAGTCGGCGAACGGCGGCAGCGTGGCGCAGGCCAGCAGGAAGACGACGGTGAGCGAGGCGAGCAGGATGTTCAGCGCGATCTCGTTGGGCGTCTTCTGCCGGGCCGCGCCCTCGACGAGGCCGATCATCCGGTCGATGAAGGTCTCACCGGGCCTTGTCGTGATCTTGACGACGATCCGGTCGGAGAGGACCTTGGTGCCGCCGGTGACGGCGCAGCGGTCGCCGCCGGACTCGCGGATGACGGGCGCCGACTCACCGGTGATCGCGGACTCGTCGACGGAGGCCACGCCCTCGACGACGTCGCCGTCGCCGGGGATGACGTCGCCCGCCTCGCAGACGACGAGGTCGCCGATCCTCAGCTCGGTGCCGGGGACGCGTTCCTCGGCGGCGCCGGCGACCCGCCGGGCCACCGTGTCGGTCTTGGCCTTGCGCAGGGTGTCGGCCTGCGCCTTGCCGCGGCCCTCGGCGACCGCCTCCGCCAGGTTGGCGAAGACGACGGTCAGCCACAGCCAGGCGCTGATGGTCCAGCCGAACCAGTCGCCCGGGTCCTTGAGGGAGAACGCGGTGGTCAGCAGGGAGCCGATCCACACGACGAACATGACGGGCGACTTGACCATCACCCGCGGGTCCAGCTTGCGCACGGCGTCCGGCAGCGACCGGACCAGCTGCCCGGGGTCGAACAGGCCCGCGCCGACGCGGCCCTCCGGGCTCCTGTGCCCGGAGGGCACGTCGGTGTGCGGCACCCGGGTCGGGGTGGCTGTGGACATCGAGTCCTCTTGGTTCTCGGTACGGGTGGTCATGACGCCAGCCCCTCGGCCAGCGGGCCCAGGGCCAGCGCCGGGAAGTAGGTGAGACCGGTGATGATCAGGATCGCGCCCACCAGCAGGCCGGTGAACAGCGGTTTTTCGGTGCGCAGCGTGCCGGCGGTGACCGGGACCGGCCGCTGCCGGCCGAGCGAGCCGGCCAGTGCCAGCACGAAGACGATCGGCAGGAAGCGGCCGAGGAGCATCGCCAGGCCCAGGGTGGTGTTGAACCACTGCGTGTCCGCGTTCAGGCCGGCGAAGGCCGAGCCGTTGTTGTTCGCGGCGGAGGTGTAGGCGTAGAGGATCTCGGAGAAGCCGTGCGCCCCGGAGTCGGTCATCGAGTGGACCGGGGTCGGCAGCGCCATCGCGGCGGCGGTGAGGACCAGCACCAGCGCCGGTGTGACGAGGATGTAGCAGGCGGCGAGCTTGATCTCGCGGGTGCCGATCTTCTTGCCGAGGTACTCGGGCGTGCGGCCGACCATCAGCCCGGCGATGAACACCGCGATGACCGCCATGATCAGCATGCCGTAGAGGCCGGAGCCGGTGCCGCCGGGCGCGATCTCGCCCAGCATCATGCCCAGCATGGTGATCCCGCCGCCGAGGCCGGTGAAGGAGGAGTGGAAGGAGTCCACCGCGCCGGTCGAGGTGAGCGTGGTCGACACCGCGAAGATCGACGAGCCGCCGACGCCGAAGCGGACCTCCTTGCCCTCCATGGCCCCGCCGGCGATCTGGAACGCCGGGCCGTGGTGCGCGAACTCGGTCCACATCATCAGAGCGATGAATCCGGCCCAGATGGCGGCCATCGTGGCGAGGATCGCGTAGCCCTGCCGGACCGAGCCGACCATGACGCCGAACGTCCGCGTCAGCGAGAACGGGATCACCAGCATCAGGAAGATCTCGAAGAGGTTCGTGAACGGCGTCGGGTTCTCGAAGGGGTGTGCGGAGTTGGCGTTGAAGTAGCCGCCGCCGTTGGTGCCGAGCTCCTTGACGGCCTCCTGCGAGGCGACCGCCCCGCCGTTCCACTGCTGAGAGCCGCCCAGGCCGTGCCCATCGAAGAACTGACCGACCTCGTGGATGCCGGAGAAGTTCTGGATCACGCCGCAGGCGATCAGCACGATCGCCGCGACGAAGGCGCCCGGCAGCAGGATGCGGGTGACGCCGCGCACCATGTCGGCCCAGAAGTTGCCCAGTTCGCCCGAGCGGGAGCTCGCGAACCCGCGCACCAGGGCCACCGCGACGGCCATGCCGACGGCCGCGGAGACGAAGTTCTGCACGGCCAGCCCGGCGGTCTGCACCACGTGGCCCATGGCCTGCTCGCCGTAGTAGGACTGCCAGTCGGTGTTGGTCACGAAGGAGACGGCGGTGTTGAACGCCTGGTCCGGGTCGATCGCCTTGAAGCCCAGGGACAGCGGCAGCACGCCCTGGATCCGCTGGAGCAGGTAGAGGAAGAGGACGCCGGCCGCCGAGAAGGCGAGCACCCCGCGCAGGTACGCGGTCCAGCGCATCCGGGTGTCGGGGTCGGCGCCGATGCCCCGGTAGATCCACTTCTCGATCCGCCAGTGCCGGTCGGAGGAGTAGACCCTGGCCATGTGGTCGCCGAGCGGTATCCAGGCGAGGGCCAGCGCGCCGACGAGGGCGAGCAGTTGGAGGACGCCCGCGAGTACGGGACCCATCAGTTCTCAGAACCTCTCGGGGAAGATCAGGGCGAGGACGAGATAGCCCAGCAGGGCGACGGCCACGACCAGGCCGACGACGTTCTCGGCGGTCACAGCTTCGTCACCCCCTTGGCGACGAGGGCCACCAGCGCGAAGAGCGCGATCGTGGTGACGACGAAGGCCAGATCGGCCATCGCGAGCTCCTGGGGTCGGGGATGCGGGTCGGGCGAACGAACGCGCGCTGTCGGGCGTCGAACGCTGTCGATGTCGAGGAAACAACCCCGTTGGCCCGGAGTGAGCGCCGTTGACGGCTCCCATACGCCGCTCCACCCGCCCTTGACGGAGCCCTTACGCACGTGACGCTGGGTGTCCGCAGGCCCCTGACGGCCCCGCCGCACCGCGCCCCCTCCCCCGTACGGCGCAGTCGCCCGCTGACCCGTCCCGAACACGGCGCCGCACCCTCTTCGCAGGTCCGCCCGGCGAGTCTTAACGCAAGCTTGACGCCGCGAACCCCCTTCCGCCATGGGCCCACACGTCACTCTCCGCTTACGCTGATGCGGCCGTCCGCGTGATGGCCGGAAACCGCACGCCGTGCCACGGGCCCGGCCGCACCACAGGAGCACCCCGATGGCCACCACCGAGCACCCCGCACCCGGCCGCCTGCGCGCCTGGATGCTGGAGGGCCTGTCCGACATGGGCAAGGGCGGCGGCCACCAGGGCCCGCACGCGGCGCCGGAACCGGCCCACCGTGGCCAGCGCTGGTACCGGGTGATGTGCCTGACCGGCGTCGACTACTTCTCCACCCTCGGCTACCAGCCGGGCATCGCCGCCCTCGCGGCCGGACTGCTGTCGCCGATCGCGACGATCGTGCTGGTGATCGTCACGCTCGCCGGGGCCCTGCCGGTCTACCGGCGGGTCGCCGAGGAGAGCCCGCGCGGCGAAGGCTCGATCGCCATGCTGGAGCGGCTGCTGTCGTTCTGGAAGGGCAAGCTGTTCGTCCTGACCCTGCTCGGCTTCGCCGCCACCGACTTCCTGATCACCATCACCCTGTCCGCGGCGGACGCCTCCACCCACCTCGTGGAGAACCCGCACCTCAACAGCGCCCTGCACGACAAGCAGCTGCTGATCACGCTCGTCCTCGTGGCGCTGCTCGGCGCGGTCTTCCTCAAGGGCTTCCTGGAGGCGATGGGGTTCGCCGTCGTCCTGGTGGGCGCCTACCTCGCGCTGAACGCGGTCGTCGTGGTCGTCGGGCTGTGGCACGTCGCCACCCAGGAGCACGTCGTCACCGACTGGTCGAACGCCCTGACCGCCGAGCACGGCAACGTCTTCGTCATGATCGGCTTGGCCCTGATCGTCTTCCCCAAGCTCGCGCTCGGCCTCTCCGGCTTCGAGACCGGCGTCGCCGTCATGCCGCACGTCCAGGGCGACCCCGGCGACAGCGACGCGCGCCCGACCGGCCGCATCCGGGACACCAAGAAGCTGCTCACCACCGCCGCCCTGATCATGAGCTGCTTCCTGATCACCACCAGCTTCATCACCACCCTGCTCATCCCTGAGAAGGAGTTCGAGCCCGGCGGCGACGCCAACGGCCGCGCGCTCGCCTATCTCGCGCACGACTACCTGGGCAACGTCTTCGGCACGGTCTACGACGTCTCCACGATCGCCATCCTGTGGTTCGCCGGCGCCTCCGCGATGGCCGGCCTGCTCAACCTGATGCCGCGCTACCTTCCCCGCTACGGCATGGCCCCGCACTGGGCCCGCGCCGTGCGCCCGATGGTCATCGTCTTCACCCTCGTCGCCTTCCTCGTCACCTGGATCTTCGACGCCGACGTCGACGCCCAGGGCGGCGCGTACGCCACCGGCGTGCTGGTGCTGATCAGCTCGGCGGCGATCGCCGTCACCATCGCCGCCCGCAAGGCCGGCCAGCGCAAGTGGACGATCGCCTTCGCGGTCATAGCGGCGGTGTTCCTGTACACGACGGTCGTCAACGTCATCGAGCGCCCCGACGGCGTGAAGATCGGCGCCTGTTTCATCGCCGGCATCATCCTCGTCTCGCTCCTGTCCCGGCTGGCGCGCGCCTTCGAACTCCGCGTCACCGGTGTGACGCTCGACCCCATGGCGGAACGTTTCATCCGGGACATGGCCAGCCGGAAGATCCGGTTCATCGCCAACGAGCCCGACCAGCGCGACAAGGCGGAGTACCGCGACAAGATCGAGCAGATCCGGCAGGACAACGACCTCCCCGGGGAGGACTTCGTCTTCGTCGAGGTCACCGTCCTGGACCCGTCCGAGTTCGAGGCGAACCTGACCGTGCGCGGCGAGGTCCTGCACAACCGCTACCGGGTCCTGACCCTTGAGTCCTCCTCCATCCCCAACGCCCTGGCCGCGCTGCTGCTCCACGTCCGCGACGCGACCGGCTGCACGCCGCACATCTACTTCGAGTGGACCGAGGGCAATCCGTTCGCCAACTTCCTGCGCTTCTTCCTCTTCGGCCAGGGCGAGGTCGCCCCGGTCACCCGGGAGGTCCTGCGCGAGGCGGAACCGGACCGCGCCCGCCGCCCCCGCGTCCACACCGGCTGACGCGGGCCGGGCCGGGCGGTGCCCCTATCGTGACGGCATGCAGTCCTACACCATCGGCCAGGCCGCGCGTCTGCTCGGCGTGAGCCCCGACACCGCGCGCCGCTGGGCCGACGCGGGCCGGGTGGCGACCCACCGCGACGACACCGGGCGACGTCTCATCGACGGCGCGGACCTCGCCGCGTTCTCCGTCGAACTCGCCCAGGCCGGCACCCCCGAGGAGGGCGCCGCCTCCTACACCTCGGCCCGCAACGCCTTCCCCGGCATCGTCACCGCGATCAAACTCGGCGACGTCGCCGCCCAGGTGGAGATCCAGGCCGGCCCGCACCGCCTGGTCTCCCTGCTCACCCGGGAGGCCGTGGAGGAACTCGGCCTTGAGGTCGGCATGGAGGCCACCGCCCGCGTGAAGTCGACAAACGTCCACATCGACCGCGTCTGAATCTGCCAGCACGCACATGCGCGCCTCAGGCAGTGTTTCCGGGCGCTGATGCGGTCTTGAAGCAGGCTTACACCTCGCACCTGCGGCGGTATCATCACGGCAGGGCCCGTTCGAGGGACCGACGAAACCGAGGAGACCGCCGTGATGACCCGAACCAGCCGCCGGGCCCGCAGGGCCTCGCGGGCAGCGGCCGCCTCGGCGGTCGCGCTGCTGGCCCTGGCCGGCTGTTCCGACTCCGACGGCACGGCGTCCGACGCCTCCGCGTCCCCGGCGAAGCCGTCGGGCACGGTGACCGTCTTCGCGGCGGCCTCCCTCAAGGAGAGCTTCACCGCGCTCGGCAAGGAGTTCGAGAAGGCCCACCCGGGCACCGAGGTCACCTTCAGTTTCGGCGGCAGCGACTCCCTCGCCGCGAGCATCACCGGCGGCGCCCCTGCCGACGTGTTCGCCGCCGCCAGCGCCAAGACCATGGCGATCGTGACGGACGAGAAGGCCGACGCCTCCGCCCCTGTCACCTTCGCCCGCAACCGGCTGGAGATAGCCACCGCACCGGGCAACCCCGACAAGATCGCCTCCCTGAAGGACCTCACCAGGCCGGGTCTGAAGGTCGTCCTGTGCGACAAGGGCGTCCCGTGCGGCTCCGCCGCCCAGAAGGCCCTGACGGCCGGCGGTCTGAAGGTCACCCCGGTCTCCTACGAGCAGGACGTCAAGAGCGCCCTGACCAAGGTCGAGCTGAAGGAGGCCGACGCCGCGCTGGTGTACAAGACCGATGTGCACGCGGCGGGTGACAAGGTGGAGGGCGTGGACTTCCCCGAGTCGGCCGGCGCCGTCAACGACTACCCCATCGCCCTCCTCGAAGACGCCCCGAACCCGGCGGCGGCCCGCGCCTTCATCGACCTCGTGAGGTCCCCGCAGGGCGTCCGCGTGCTGTCCGAGGCCGGGTTCCTGAAGCCGTGAAACGCGGGGTCCGCCCGGGCGTTCCCTTCGCGCTCCTCCTGCCCGCCCTCCTCGGCCTGGCCTTCCTCCTGCTGCCGCTGGTCGCCCTCGTGGTGCGCGCCCCCTGGCACAGCCTGCCCGAGCAGCTGACCGGCGACGCGGTCTGGCAGGCGCTGCGGCTCTCCCTCGTCTGCGCCACCGCCGCGACCGCGGTGAGCCTGGTCGTCGGCGTGCCCCTGGCCTGGCTGCTGGCGCGCGCGGACTTCCCCGGCCGCGGCCTGGTCCGCGCCCTGGTCACCCTGCCGCTGGTGCTGCCCCCGGTGGTGGGCGGTGTGGCCCTGCTGCTGGCCCTCGGCCGGGGCGGCGTGGTCGGACAGTGGCTGGACGCCTGGTTCGGCGTCACGCTCCCCTTCACCACGGCGGGCGTCGTCGTCGCGGAGACCTTCGTGGCGATGCCGTTCCTCGTCATCAGCGTCGAGGGCACGCTGCGCGCCGCCGACCCCCGCTACGAGGAGGCCGCCGCCACCCTCGGCGCCTCCCGCTTCACCGCGTTCCGCCGGGTCACCCTGCCGATGGTCGCCCCGGGCATCGCGGCCGGCGCGGTGCTCGCCTGGGCGCGGGCGCTCGGCGAGTTCGGCGCCACGATCACCTTCGCGGGCAACTTCCCCGGCCGCACCCAGACCATGCCCCTCGCCGTCTACCTCGCCCTGCAGAGCGACCCGGAGGCCGCCATCGCCCTCAGCCTGGTCCTTCTGGCCGTGTCCGTCGCCGTCCTGGCGGGCCTGCGCGACCGCTGGATGACCACGCCATGACCGAGGCCGGCGCACCCGCCACCGCGGGACTGGACTGCCGTCTCGTCGTGGACCGCGGCTCCTTCCGCCTCGACGTGACGCTCCGTGCCGCACCCGGCGACGTGGTGGCCCTGCTCGGCCCCAACGGCGCCGGCAAGACGACGGCCCTGCGCGCCCTGGCCGGGCTCGTCCCGCTGACCGAGGGCCATCTGCGCCTGGACGGCGAGGCGCTGGAGCGCACCGCGCCGGAGTCCCGCCCGGTCGGCGTGGTCTTCCAGGACTACCTGCTCTTCCCGCACCTGAGCGCACTGGACAACGTGGCGTTCGGCCCGCGCTGCCGAGGCGCGACCAAGGCGCAGGCACGCGCCCGAGCCGCCGTATGGCTGGAGCGCATGGGTCTCACCGAACACGCAGCAGCCAAGCCCCGCCGGCTGTCCGGCGGCCAGGCCCAGCGTGTCGCCCTGGCCCGCGCCCTCGCCACCCAACCGCGGCTGCTCCTGCTCGACGAGCCGCTCGCCGCGCTCGACGCCCGCACGCGGCTGGAGGTGCGCGCGGGGCTGCGCCGCCATCTGGCCGCGTTCGAGGCCGTCGCCGTCCTGGTCACCCATGACCCGCTGGACGCCATGGTCCTCGCCGACCGTCTGGTCGTCGTCGAGCACGGCCAGGTCGTGCAGGAGGGCGCCCCGTCCGACATCGCCCGTCATCCCCGCACGGAGTACATCGCGCAGCTGGTCGGCCTGAACCTCTACCGGGGCCGGGCCGACGGGCACACGGTCCGTCTGGACGCGGGGCCCTCGCTGACCACGGCGGAGGAGCTGTCCGGCCCCGTGTTCGTCGCCTTCCCGCTGAGCGCGGTCACCCTCCACCGCGACCGTCCCGCCGGCTCCAGCGCCCGCAACCTGTGGCGCTGCGAGGTGGCCGGTCTGGAGACCCACGGCGACCAGATCCGCGCCGACCTCGGCGGCGAACTCCCCCTGGCCGCCGACCTCACCACGGTCGCGGCCGCCGAGCTGGACCTGCACCCCGGTGCCACGGTCTGGGCCACGCTCAAAGCGGCACAGACACACGCATACCCGGCATGACACCGGCCGGGTTCTACGGTAGGTGCCCATGACCCTGAGCATCCGCAACCAGCTCCCCGGCACGGTCACCGCCGTCGCTCCCGGCGATGTGATGGCCACCGTCGGCATCCGCCTCACCAGCGGCCGGGCCGTCACCGCGGCGATCACCAGGGAGGCCGTGAACGACCTCGACCTTGCACCGGGCTCCGCCGTCCGCGTCCTGGTGAAGTCGACGGAGGTCGCGGTGGCCACCGGGCCGGTCGAGGGACTGTCGATCCGCAACCAGCTCCCCGGTACGGTCACCGGCATCGCGGTCGGCGGCGCGATGGCCTCGGTCAGGCTCTCCGTCGAGGACGGCGAACTGGTCGCCGTCGTCACCCGGGAGGCGGTCGAGGACCTCGGTCTCACCGTCGGCTCCGACGCCGTCGCCCTGATCAAGGCGACCGAGGTGTCCCTGGCGACGGGATGAGACGCCCGAGGGCTCCCGCCCACAGGGGACGGGAGCCCTCGGCACCGGTGTCGCGGCGCCGGTCACACGCGGGGTGACCGGCGGGCCGCCCGGCGTCAGTCCTCGTAGGCGTCCAGCGGCGGGCAGGAGCACACCAGGTTGCGGTCGCCGAAGGCCTGGTCGATCCGGCGCACCGGCGGCCAGTACTTGTCGGCGGCCGACACCCCGGCCGGGAAGACGGCCTCCTCCCGCGAGTACGCGTGCTCCCACGTCCCGCCGAGCGCGGCGGCGGTGTGCGGCGCGTTGCGCAGCGGGTTGTCGTCGGCCGGCCACGCGCCCGAGGCGACCTTCTCGATCTCCGCGCGGATGGCGATCATCGCCTCGCAGAACCTGTCGAGCTCGATGATGTCCTCGGACTCGGTGGGCTCGATCATCAGCGTCCCGGCCACCGGGAACGACATCGTCGGCGCGTGGAAGCCGTAGTCGATGAGCCGCTTGGCCACGTCGTCGACGCTCACCCCGGTCGCCTTGGTCAGCGGACGCAGATCGATGATGCACTCGTGCGCGACGAGCCCGCCGGGCCCGGTGTACAGCACGGGGTAGTGCGGTTCGAGGCGCTTGGCGATGTAGTTGGCGCTGAGCACCGCCACCTGGGTGGCCCGCTTCAGCCCCTCCCCGCCCATGAGCCGCACGTAGGCCCACGAGATCGGCAGGATCCCGGCGGAGCCCCAGGGCGCGGCCGAGATCGGGCCGACACCTGTCTCGGGCCCGGCGGCGGGCTGCAGCGGGTGGTTCGGCAGGTACGGAGCGAGGTGCGAGCGCACGGCCACTGGGCCGACGCCGGGACCGCCGCCGCCGTGCGGGATGCAGAACGTCTTGTGCAGGTTCAGGTGGGAGACGTCACCGCCGAAGTGCCCCGGCTTGGCGAGCCCCACCAGCGCGTTGAGGTTGGCGCCGTCCACGTACACCTGGCCGCCGGCGTCGTGCACCTGGGCGCAGATGTCGGCGACGTGCTCCTCGAAGACGCCGTGCGTCGACGGGTAGGTGATCATCAGCACGGCGAGCTCGTCCCGGTGCTTGTCGATCTTCGCCCTGAGGTCCTCGACGTCGATCTCGCCGTCCCCGGCGGTGGCGACGACGACGACCTTCATGCCGGCCATCACGGCACTGGCGGCGTTCGTCCCGTGCGCGGACGACGGGATCAGGCACACCGTGCGCTGCTCGTCGCCGTTGGCCCGGTGGTAGCCGCGCACCGCGAGCAGCCCGGCCAGCTCGCCCTGCGAGCCCGCGTTGGGCTGGAGGGACACGTTGTCGTAGCCGGTGACCTCGGCGAGCCGCTCCTCCAGTTCCCGGATGAGGGTGAGGTAGCCCTGCGCCTGCTCGGCGGGCGCGAAGGGGTGCAGCTGCCCGAACTCGGGCCAGGTGACCGGCTCCATCTCGGTGGTGGCGTTGAGCTTCATGGTGCACGAGCCCAGCGGGATCATGCCCCGGTCCAGCGCGTAGTCCCGGTCGGACAGCCGGCGCAGGTAGCGCAGCATCGCCGTCTCGGAGCGGTGCTGGTGGAAGACGGGGTGGGTGAGGACCTCGTCGGCGCGCAGCAGCCCCGTGGGCAGGGTGTCCTCGGTGACCGCGTCCAGCGCCGCGATGTCGCCCTCGGTCCCGAACGCGGCCCACACGGCGGTGATCTGGGCCCGCCCGGTGGTCTCGTCGCAGGCGATCGACACGTGGTCGGCGTCGACGAGGCGCAGGTTGACGCCGTTCTCCCGCGCGGCGGCGACGACGTCCTCGGCCCGGCCCGGCACACGCACGGTCAGCGTGTCGAAGTAGGAGCCGTGCACGACCTCGGCCCCGCCGGCCGTGAGCCCCGCGGCCAGGATCGTCGCGTACCGGTGCGTGCGCCGGGCGATCGCCCGCAGCCCCTCGGGGCCGTGGTACACGGCGTACATTCCGGCCATGACGGCGAGCAGCACCTGCGCCGTGCAGATGTTGCTGGTCGCCTTCTCACGCCGGATGTGCTGCTCGCGCGTCTGCAGCGCCAGCCGGTACGCCTTGTCGCCGTCGGCGTCGACGGAGACGCCCACGAGCCGCCCGGGCAGGCTGCGGGCGAACTTCTCCTGGACGGCCATGTAGCCGGCGTGCGGCCCGCCGAAGCCCATCGGCACACCGAACCGCTGCGTGGTGCCGACGGCGATGTCCGCGCCCAGTTCCCCGGGCGAGGTCAGCAGCGTCAGCGCGAGCAGGTCGGCGGCGACGACGACGAGCGCGCCCAGCTCGTGGGCCTGGTCGATGACGGGCTTGATGTCCCGTACGACGCCGGAGGCGCCCGGGTACTGGAGCAGCACGCCGTTGATCTCACGGCCGGCGATGTCGGCGGGGATGCCGTCGCCGAGGTCGGCGACGACCACCTCGACGCCGGTCGGCTCGGCGCGGGTCTCGATCACGGCGATCGTCTGCGGCAGCACGTCCGCGTCGATCAGGAAGAGGCCCTTCTTGTTCTTGCCCATGCGGCGGGCCAGCGCCATCGCCTCGGCGGCGGCCGTCCCCTCGTCGAGCAGCGAGGCGCCGGAGGTGGGCAGCCCGGTCAGGTCGGCGACCATGGTCTGGAAGTTCAGCAGGGCCTCCAGCCGGCCCTGGGAGATCTCCGGCTGGTAGGGCGTGTAGGCCGTGTACCAGGCCGGGTTCTCCATGACGTTGCGCAGGATGACGGGCGGCGTGAAGGTGCCGTAGTACCCGAGGCCGATCATGGGGGCGAGGACCTCGTTGCGGTCGGCGAGCGACCGCAGCTCGGCCAGCACCTCGGCCTCGGTGCGCGCGCCGGGCAGGTCCAGCGCGTCGGCGTTCTTGATCACATCCGGGACGGAGGCGGCGGTCAGCTCGTCCAGCGAGCCGTATCCGACGTGCGCGAGCATCTTGGCCCGCGCCTCCTGGTCAGGGCCGATGTGGCGCTGCTCGAAGGGGATTCCCTGTTCGAGGTCGGAGAGCGGAATGCGATGGGCGGTCATTGCGGAGGCCTCCTGGTCTGACGCGACCTTCGAGGGGCACCACTGGCGCGGGTACCCGGACGGCCTCCCCCTCTGTCATCTCAACCTGAGAGTTTCACCGGCCGCCCGTGGGCGTCCGGTTTTCACCGTCGGTGAGAGCGGGGACTCGCGCCACCGCTCTGCTTTCCAGAGTGACCTCGTCCGTGCGGTACGTGGGCCTGAGAGATTCCGGGGAGGATTTGCTCCTTCGGCGCCTCCGACGGCTTCTCGGAGGACTCTCCCGCACGGGGTCAGCAGCCGTTGCCAGACTACCAGCGGGGTCAACGCCCCTCCTTTCGAGTGGCCGCCCGTCCCGTTGTGCTCTTTTGTAGTGCTTACGGATGAGATGCGACCATGTGGAGGGCCCCGTGCAGACCGACATCGATCCGCGCAACCTGATCGGCCGCAAGGCGTTCGACCGCAACGGCGCCAAGATCGGCACGGTGGACGAGGTCTACCTCGACGACGCGACCGGCGTGCCGGAATGGGCCGCCATACGCACCGGTCTCTTCTCCCGTGACGCCTTCGTGCCCCTGGAGCCCAGCGAACTGGTGGAGGGCGCGCTGCGCGTCCCCTTCGAGCGGACCCTGATCAAGGAGGCCCCCGACTTCGGCGTGGGCCGCCACCTCTCCCCCGAGCAGGAGCTCCAGCTCTACCACCACTACGGCCTCGACGTGGCCGCCCCTCCCCCGCTGCCCGACCACGACTTCGGCAGACTCGCCGGCTCGGACGACACCTGAGCCGCGCCGCAGGTCACCGGGCCGGGACGATGTGGGGGCCGGGCCCGGGCGCAGTCGTGCGCGGGCCCGTCTCCGCCTGCGGCGGCGGTCCGGCGCCGGGCGTCCCCGGGGGCGCGCCGGGCACCAGGGGCAGCGGGTCCGCCGGTTCCAGGGCGGGGTCGTCGACCCGGAACGTCCGCACCCGGCCCACGTCCGACCAGGGCGTCTCGAAGCGCACGGTGACCCGGCCGAGGCCGCTGCCCTGCACCCAGCCGTGCCCCAGCTCGGCGTGGCGTACGTCGAGGCCCGGCCGCCACCGGTGTTCCACGGGCGTCTCCTCCCGCTCGGCGGGCTCACGCGCCGGCTCCTCCTCGGGCGCCGCCGACAGCCGCTCCCCCGCGGCCTGCGCGAACAGGTCCTCCTGGGTGTAGTCCGCCAGGCCGCTGACTCCCACGCCGAGCAGCCGCACCCCGCCCGTGGTGTCCACGGAGTCCAGCAGCCGCGCCGCCGCCTCCCGCACCACGGCGGGGTCGTCCGTGGGCCCGCGCAGGGTCTCCGACCGGGTGAGCGTGGAGAAGTCGTAGCGCCGCACCTTCAACACGATCGTCCGCCCCGACAGCCCGGCCTCGCGCAGCCTGCGCACGCACCGGTCGGCCAGCCGGCCGACCTCCAGACCCACCCGCAGCCGATCGTGGATGTCCACGTCGTAGGTGTCCTCCACGGACACCGACTTGGTCTCCCGCTCGGCCACCACCGGCCGCTCGTCCCGCGCCAGCGCCATGCCGTACAGCGCGTGCCCGTGCGCCTTGCCCAGCAGCCGTACGAGTTCGTCCTCGCCCGCCTCGGCGAGTTCGTCGACCGTGGTGATCCCCGCCCGTCTGAGGTGGTCGCCCGTCGCGGGCCCCACGCCCGGCAGCGTCCGCACCGGCATCGGACCGAGCAGCGCCCGCTCGGTGCCCGGCTCGATCAGCACCAGCCCGTCCGGCTTGGCCCGCTCCGAGGCGATCTTCGCGAGCATCTTGGACGCGGCCAGCCCCACCGACCCGGTGAGCCCCGTGACGGCGCGGATGTCCGCGCGCAGCCGGACCCCGGCCGCCTCAGCCGACGCACCGTCCCAGGCCGCTCCGCCGGCCTCCAGATCGACGAACGCCTCGTCCAGGCTGAGCGGCTCCACCAGCGGGGACAGGGCCCGCAGCAGCGCCATCACCTGCTCGCTGATGGCGCGGTAGAACATGAACCGCGGCGCCAGGTAGGCGGCGTTCGGAGCCAGCCGGCGCGCCTGCGCCGTGGGCATCGCCGAGTGCACCCCGAACACCCGCGCCTCGTACGAGGCGGTGGCCACCACCCCGCGCGGCCCGAGGCCCCCCACGATCACGGCCTTCCCGCGCAGGCTCGGCTTGGACGCCTGCTCCGCCTGCGCGAAGAAGGCATCCATGTCGAGATGCAGGATGGTGGGCGCGTTTCTCACATCTACGATGCTGCACCACGCCACTGACAACGGCCTCACGCGGCGGTCGACACCGGCCGAGGGGCCGCTGAAGAGGCTCCCCCGGAAGGTCAGACCGCCCGGTTGCGCCGCCGCGCCAGTTCGTCGGCCGGGTTGTGCCCCACGAGCGTCTCCCCGGTGTCGACGCGTTCCCCGTGCAGCTGCGACAGCGCGCTCTCGACGTCCTGCCAGACCACGCCCACCGCGATGCCGAAGACGCCCTGGCCGCCCTGGAGCAGCTCGTGGACCTCGTCGGGGGACGTGCACTCGTAGACCGTGGCCCCGTCGCTCATCAGCGTCAGCCGCTCCAGATCACGGAACCCGCGCTCACGCAGGTGCTGGACGGCGGTGCGGATGTTCTGCAGCGACACCCCCGTGTCCAGGAACCGCTTGACGATCTTCAGGACGACGACGTCCCGGAAGCTGTACAGACGCTGGGTGCCCGACCCGTGGGCGGACCGCACGCTCGGCTCCACGAGACCGGTGCGGGCCCAGTAGTCCAGTTGCCGGTAGGTGATGCCCGCGGCCGCGCAGGCCGTCGGACCGCGGTAGCCGATCTGTTCGGACGCCATGGACGCCGTCCCTCCGCCGCTCGGCACGGCCGCCGGCCGCTGCGAAGCCTGCGGGGCCGCGCTGCCGTGACCGGGGTGACCCCCGCTCGCCCGCAGCCGAGAGCCTGGGGGCAGGTACGGACCGCCACCCCCGACACCGAATCCGGGGGCACCCCCAGCCGTACCGTCGCCGCTGCTTCTCACGCCGACCTCCGTCCTTGACCTGCCTCTCGACGGTAGGCAGTCACCAGGGGTGCGTCAACGATCGCCACACTCGCCACGCCGAGTGATAATCACCCTAAGAGTGGTTTCCCGCACCCCGCCGCGGGGAAAGGCTAGCCGAATGCGCTGAGAAGGAGCCGTAGGACGCTCTCACTCGCCCCCGGCAATCGCCGGGAACCGGCCCCGCCGCAACGGCCCGTCGCGGGCGCCGGCGGCGCCCCGCGAGGCCTACTGGTTGCTGGTGCCGAAGTCCTCCGGGGAGATCTGGTCGAGGAACTCGCGGAACTTCTCCACCTCGTCCTCCTGCTCGTCCGGGATGGCGATGCCCGCGTCGTCCAGCACCGTGTCGCTGCCGAAGATGGGCGTCCCGGTGCGCAGGGCCAGCGCTATGGCGTCGGAGGGACGGGCGCTCACCTCGACCCCGCTGGCGAAGACCAGCTCGGCGTAGAAGACGCCCTCACGCAGATCCGTGATGCGCACTTCCGTGAGCTCCTGGCCGACGGCCTCCAGCACGTCCTTGAACAGATCGTGGGTCAGCGGCCGCGCCGGAGCCATGCCCTGCTGGGCGAAGGCGATGGCCGTCGCCTCCCCCGGCCCGATCCAGATCGGGAGGTAACGGTCGCCTCCCACTTCACGCAGCAGCACGATCGGTTGGTTGGAGGGCATCTCGACCCGGACACCTACGACATCGAGCTCGTTCACACAGCAACCCTAGGCCGTGCCCGGGACGTTTGGGTAGTCGGGCCGGGAACGGGTGACCGATCCGGCCGCCCCGGACCCGGACAGCCCCCAAGCGCCCTCAGGGCAGCCGCACCCCGAGCGCGGTCTGCACCAGCGCCGAGTGCAGCCGGACCGTGAGGTCCGCCAGCTCCTTCGTACGGGCCTGCGCATGCGCCCTGGTCTGCGGATTGCGGTGCAGCTTGAGCGGGGCGACCACCTGGTCGACCAGCCCCGCCTCACGGTCGGCGGCGGCCTTCATCACCCGCAGATGCCGGGGCTCGATGCCGAACCGGCCCAGTTCGGCCACCAGTGCCGCCACGGTGGCCGCCTCGGCGTCGTAGACCCCGTCGCCGAGCGGCACCACCAGCCCGTACGACTCCCACTCGTCGAGATCTCGCTCGTCGATGCCCGCGGCGGCCAGCAGCTCGGCCCGGCCGATCCGCGCGGCGGTGGGAGCCTCGGACGCCTCCGGGACGGCCTCGCCGTCCCGCTGCCGGCCCACCGTGGGAAGCGCCGCGGCCTCGCCGCGCTCCATGGCGTCCAGATGCTCGCGGATCACCTTGAGCGGCAGATAGTGGTCACGCTGCATCCGCAGCACATGGCCGAGGCGCTCGACGTCGCCGGCGCTGAACTTGCGGTACCCGGACGGGGTCCGCTGCGGCTCGACGAGACCTTCGGCCTCCAGGAAACGGATCTTGGAGATCGTCACCTCGGGGAACTCGTCGCGCAGCACGTTCAGCACCGTGCCGATGCTCATCAGACCACCGTCCGCGGTGGCGGCGCCGTGCCCGGCACCGCCCCTCGGTGTTCGAAGCATGGACCTTCCCTTGGGGGGTGCCCCCGGGACGCTCCCGGGGGAGGGTCAGTAGCCTCGCTGGCTCGCGTAGAAGACCAGCCGGTACTTGCCGATCTGCACCTCGTCGCCGTTCGACAGGGGAACCTCGTCGATCCGCTCGCGGTTGACGTACGTGCCGTTCAGGCTGCCGACGTCGGCCACCGTGAACGAACCGTCCTGACCGCGCCGGAACTCCACATGGCGGCGCGAGACCGTCACGTCGTCCAGGAAGATGTCGCTCTGCGGGTGACGCCCCGCCGTGGTCAGATCGCCGTCCAGCAGGAAGCGGCTGCCCGAGTTGGGACCACGGCGCACGACCAGCAGCGCCGAACCCAACGGCAGCGCGTCGACCGCGGCCTGGGCCTCGGGCGAGAGCGCCGGCAACTGCGTCTGTCCGGTGACCTCGGAGTCGTACGCCTCCAGACCCGAGATGGAGATCGTCGACGTCGTCTCCGACGGCCGCTCCGGCGTCACGCCAGGCCTCAGCGGCGCGCCGCAGTTGGAGCAGAAGCGGCTGTTCTCCGCGTTGCGGTTACCGCACCTCGTACACACCAGGGCCGACATAGGGGAAAACCCTCCACCCGTAGTTGAGGTTGACGGTTGCCCGAAACCTATGCCGCCGGACTGGGCGGGGTCAACAGACGCCGCGCCCTGACCACCGGGAATGTCACTGCCCGGACCACCCACCTGGTCCCGGAACAGCGGCCGCTGGCCTTCCGCGTCCGGCTGCGCACGATGGCGCGCGGTCGCGTTGTCGCTGCCTTCTCGCGCGCTCTTGCCGAACAACTTCGCAAACAACTTCACGGGCGATTCCCCTTGACCGAAACAGACCCGCCCGTGGGGCAGGACGAACCCTGACTGAATACACCGGCCGACCCGGACATCTTCACAACGTCCGTAGCCACCAGACAGTTTCCACCACGCACCACCCGATCGGTGCGCCGACCCCCCGCAACCTCATGCCCCTGCCCGACGACCGCCATGCACCGCCGGTTCACTGCGAGGACGACCGAGCGTAGTCAGGCTGCTTCGCCGCTCGCAAGGCGTCCACGACGATCTTGGTGGATCGCTCGACGGTCACGGTGGCCTGCTCCTTCTCCAGGGTCTGCACCACGCCTCCAGGGATGTTGAGCGCCGGTTCGAGGTCCTGCGGCTTGCCGATGACCTTGAAACGATAGGGCGCGTTGATCTTGTTCCCGTCGACGCTCACGGAGTTGTCCGAATCGGTGAGGTACGTGCCGGCGACCACCCGCACGTCGTTCACCTGGATCGCCTCCGCCCCCGCCGCCCGCAGCTCCTGGATCGCGTCGAGCAGCATGTCCGCCTCGACCGTCCCCTTCTTGTCGTCGATGGTCACAGTGATGCCGGGCCCCTCGGCGGCCACCGTGCCCGCCAGGATGCCGAGTTGCTTCTCCTTCTCGACCGTCTGCCGACGGGCCTCCTCGGCCTGGTCGGAACTGTTCTCCAGTTCCTGCCGCTGCTTCTCGAGACCCTGCTTCTCGTCCTCTAGACGCTGACTGCGGTCATCCAGTTCATCCAGGATGCGCACGAGGTCCTCCTGGCGCGCACCGCGCAGGGCGTTGCCGCTCTCGCTGTTGGAGGCGACCTGCACGGCCAGACCGAAGCCGAGGCCGAACAGGAGCAGCGCCACGATGAGTTGGGCCCGGGTGACGCGCGGCGGCCACAGCCCCTGCACCAGCCGCTGCCGCCCGGTCAGCGACGACTCGGGGTCCTCGGCCGGCGCCCATCCGGGGGGTTCCTCCGCCGGCGCCGGGGACTTCGCGTCGGGCGCCGCCGCAGCAGGTCCGGCCGCAGCGGGCGCCGCCTCGGCGGCTCCGGCGCGCGTGTCCTGCGCCGGGACCTCCGCGGGCAGCTCCTTGCGCAGCAGCTGGGTCGTGGGCGTCTCGTCATGCCGAGGGGCCTGATCACGGGGCGAACCCTGCCCCTGGCGGGGAGTCTGGCTGCGCGGCGCGGCCTCCCGGCGAGGGGCCTGGCTGCCCGGCGCGGCCTCCTTGCGGGGGGCCTCGTCCCGGCGCGCCGTCTCGTCCGGTCGCGGAGTCCTGTCCTGGTCGCTCATCGGCCTCACGCCCTGAAGACGTGCCGGCGGATGGCCGCGGCGTTGGAGAAGATGCGGATGCCCAGCACGACCACGACACCCGTGGACAGCTGCGACCCGACTCCCAACTCGTCGCCCAGGAAGACGATCAGCGCGGCCACGACGACGTTCGAGAGGAACGACACGACGAACACCTTGTCGTCGAAGATCCCGTCCAGCATGGCCCGCAGACCACCGAACACGGCGTCCAGCGCCGCCACGACGGCGATCGGCAGATAAGGCACGACGGCCGCAGGAATCTCGGGCTGGACCAAGAGGCCGGCCACGACTCCCACGACGAGGCCCAGTACGGCGATCACGATGTGCCCTTCCCGGTTTTCTCGGTGCTCGGCTGTGCTGTACGTACGATCACACTCGGCGCCGCGGGCAGCTTGAGGTCGCTCTCCACCGAGATGGCGGTGCGGATGCCGAAGTTCTCCTGGAGGGCGCTCAGATACAGCCCGTCGGAGCTGTCCTGGAACGCGCTGCTGAGGTTCTTCCCGTCGCCCACCGCGAGCACGGTGTACGGCGGCACCAGCGGACGGTTGTCGACCAGTATCGCGTCGCCCGCCGCCCTGATGGCCGACAGCGCCGTCAGCCGCTGCCCGTTGATGGAGACGGCCTCCGCGCCCGACGCCCACAGCCCGTTGACGACCCGCTGCATGTCACGGTCGCGCACCCGGCCGGTGTCGGAGAACCCCGTCGTCTCGCGCGGGTTGCTCCCGCCTCCCGCGGACGCCTCCTCGGCGTCGTCCACGACCAGCTTGACGCCGGGCCCGTGCACCCCGACGGCGCCCGCGAGCATCCCCGCCAGCACCGCCTGACCGCCACCGCTGTCGCGGAGCGCTTCCCGCTGCCGCGCGCTCACGTCGTCGCGCAGCTCGTCGACGTCATCCTCCAGCTTGTCGGCCGCCTCGGTCTCCTGGTCGATGCGGTCGATCAGTTCCTCGCGCTCCTTGGCGACGGCGGGGGCGGCGACGCGCGCCTGCACCCCGCCCACCGTCACCACGAGGGCGGCGAGCACCAGCCCGGCGGCGAGGCCGAGCTTCGCCCGCACCGTTCTGGGCATCCCGCCCGAGCCTTCGGCCCGCTTGCGGGCGGCGGCCTCGGCATAGCCTTCGTCGAGGCTGTGGTCCATGACGTTGGTGAGCAGCGACATGGACGCGTCCGGGCGCGACCCAAACGCGGGTGTGCTCCGAACGGGGGGCTGCTGCGGCATGCCGCACATCGTCGCACGTCGCCGCCGATACCTCCGAATGGCCCCACCGGCGTGCCGGACGGGCCCCCTCGCGGAGGCCCGTCCGGCACGCGCGCGTAGGTGCGCTGGTCAGCGCCCGGCGCTGTCCACGACCGCCGACCACTCGTCCAGCAGGGCCTGCGCGGAGGCGTCGTCCGGCCCTTCCGCCCACAGATGGGTGACCGCCTCCGCCGGGTCCGGCAGGACCATCACCCAGCGTCCGTCCGTCTCGACCACGCGCACGCCGTCCGTGGTGTCCACGAAGCGGTTTCCGGCCGCCTCGACGACCCGCCGCATCACGAGCCCCTTGACGGCCCACGGGGTCGCCAGATCCCGCTTCAGGACGTGCGCCCGCGGAATCCGCGCGTCGATCTGGCTCAGCGTGAGCTGCGTCCGGGCCACGAGCCCGATCAGCCGCACGAAGGCCGCCGTGCCGTCGAAGACGCTGCTGAACTCGGGGACGATGAAGCCGCCCCGGCCGTCACCGCCAAAGATGGTCGATTCGTCGCGCCCGACCCGGGTCAGGTCGTCGGGCGAGGTAGTCGTCCATTCGACCTGGGTGCCGTGGTAGGCCGCCACCTGCTCGGCGATCCTCGTCGTGGTCACCGGCAGGGCGACCCGCCCGCTGCGCCGCTCGGCGGCCACCAGGTCGAGCAGGACGAGCAGCGCCCGGTCGTCCTCGATGATCCGGCCCTTCTCGTCGACGAGCGAGAGCCGTTCGCCCACCGGGTCGAACCGCACGCCGAACGCGGCACGCGAGGACGCCACGATCTCCCCGAGGCGCACCAGCCCGGACCGCCGCTGGTCGGCGGACTCCGTCGGCCTGGCCTCGTTCAGGCCCGGGTTGATGGTCAGCGAGTCCACCCCGAGCTTGCCGAGCAGACTCGGCAGGACGAGCCCGGCGCTGCCGTTGGAGGCGTCCACGACGACCTTCAGGCCGGACTCGGCGATCCCGGTGGTGTCCACGTTGCGCAGCAGCGACCCGGTGTACGAGTCGAAGACGCTTGCCGGGAAGTGCAGGTCGCCGATCTCGCCCGGGAACGCCCGCCGGTACTCCTGCCGAGCGAACACCCGGTCCAGCTTGCGCTGGCTGCCCTGCGACAGGTCGGCGCCCCGCCCGTCGAAGAACATGATGTCCACGGAGTCCGGCACTCCGGGCGAGGTCCGGATCATGATGCCGCCGGCGCTGCCCCGCGCGGTCTGCTGCCGCGCCACGGGCAGCGGCACGTTCTCCAGGTCCCGTACGTCGATGGCGCTGGCCTGGAGCGCGGAGATCACGGCCCGCTTCAGCGCCCGCGCACCACGGGAGTGGTCACGGGCCGTGGTGACGGTCGAGCCCTTCTTCAGCGTGGTCGCGTAGGCGCCGGCGAGGCGCACGGCCAGCTCGGGCGTGATCTCGACGTTCAGGATGCCGGAGACACCGCGGGCGCCGAAGAGGTGCGCCTGTCCGCGGGACTCCCAGATCACGGAGGTGTTGACGAACGCGCCGGCTTCGATGGTCTTGAACGGATAGACCCGCACGTTGCCCTGCACGATCGATTCTTCACCGATCAGGCATTCGTCGCCGATGACCGCGCCGTCCTCGATACGGGCGGCCCGCATGATGTCGGTGTTCTTTCCGACGACACAGCCGCGCAGATTGCTGTGCTGCCCGATGTACACGTTGTCGTGCACCACGGCCTTGTGCAGGAAGGCGCCGCTCTTGACGACGACGTTGGAGCCGACGACGGTGTGCTCGCGGATTTCCGCGCCGGCCTCCACCTTCGCGTAGTCCCCGATGTAGAGAGGACCGCGCAGAACGGCGTCGGGGTGCACTTCGGCGCCCTCGGCCACCCACACGCCCGGCGAGATCTCGAAGCCGTCGAGCTCGACGTCGACCTTGCCTTCCAGGACGTCGGCCTGGGCCTTCACATAGCTCTCGTGCGTGCCGACGTCCTCCCAGTAGCCCTCGGCGACATAGCCGTAGATCGGCTTGCCTTCCTTCATCAGCTGGGGGAAGACATCGCCGGACCAGTCGACGGGGACGTCGGCTTCCACGTAGTCGAAGACCTCGGGCTCCATCACGTAGATGCCCGTGTTCACGGTGTCCGAGAACACCTGGCCCCAGGTCGGCTTCTCCAGGAAGCGTTCGACCTTGCCTTCCTCGTCGACGATCGTGATGCCGAATTCAAGCGGATTGGGCACGCGCGTCAGGCAGACCGTGACCAGAGCGCCCTTTTCCTTGTGGAAGTTGATGAGATCGGTGAGGTCGAAGTCGGTCAGGGCATCGCCGGAGATGACAAGGAAGGCGTCGTCCTTCAACGCCTCCTCGGCGTTCTTGACGCTTCCGGCGGTACCGAGTGGCTTCTCCTCGTTGGCATATGTGAGCTCCATTCCGAGCTCCTCGCCGTCACCGAAGTAGTTCTTGACCAGTGAGGCCAGGAACTGCACGGTGACGACGGTCTCGTTGAGCCCATGCCTTTTGAGCAGCCTGAGAACGTGCTCCATGATCGGCCGGTTGGCCACCGGCAGGAGCGGCTTGGGCATGCTCGAGGTCATAGGGCGAAGGCGAGTGCCCTCGCCTCCGGCCATCACGACGGCCTTCATGTCGGAAGCGTCCTCCTTGAAGAGACGGTCTAGCCGACTTCACCCGTCCAGATTGTCCCGCACTTTTCCCCCGCGGGCCATCGAGCCGCTCTTGACCGGCAATCGGTGGGCTCAGTCGGCCATGACGTCCGCACGGACCAGGCGGCGGACTTGTACCACGTAGAGGACTCCTGCCCACCAGTACAGGGTTGTACCCCAACCTGCGAACGCCCATCCGAAAACAGCCGCCAGCGAAGCCAGCCATCCGCTTCCGTCGCTGAGCAGGAGAAGCGGGAACGCGTACATCAGGTTGAACGTGGCGGCCTTCCCCAGGAAGTTCACCTGGGGCGGCGGATAGCCGTGCCGTCTGAGGATGCCCACCATCACCAGCAGAACCAGTTCCCTGGCGAGAAGTACAGCGGTCAACCAGAGGGGCAGAATCTCCCGCCAGGTGAGGCCGACCAGGGTGGAGAGAATGTAGAGCCGGTCGGCGGCCGGGTCGAGTAGCCGGCCGAGGCTGCTGATCTGGTTCCAGCGCCTCGCCAGCTTGCCGTCCAGGTAGTCAGTCACCCCGCTCAGGGCCAGCACGAGGAGAGCCCAGCCGTCGCTCTGCGGCCCTCCGAACTCGGGCCTGAGAATCAGCCACAGGAAGAGGGGCACGCCGAGGAGACGCGCCATGCTGAGGATGTTGGGGATGGTGAGGACCCGGTCGGTCTGAACACGGGTCTCCTGGACCTCCACCCGGGGGCCTCCAGTAGGAAATGAACCAACGATGCTCCCCGACCCTACCTCAACGCAAAAAAGCTCTGGCTCTTGGGCTGTGAAGCCCAAGAGCCAGAGCTCTAAAAGGAGTTCGGCGGCGTCCTACTCTCCCACAGGGTCCCCCCTGCAGTACCATCGGCGCTGTGAGGCTTAGCTTCCGGGTTCGGAATGTAACCGGGCGTTT
>NZ_JBIARD010000003.1:0-818723 GCF_042889585.1 Streptomyces sp. NPDC002566
AATCCCCACCGAAGTGGTTCATCGTTCGACTTGCATGTGTTAAGCACGCCGCCAGCGTTCGTCCTGAGCCAGGATCAAACTCTCCGTGAATGTTTTCCCGTAATCGGGATGAACACCACGATGAGCGGAACGATCGGACGGAATAAGTCCGGTCGTTCACAGCGTCCTCGCTGTGTTTGTTTCAAAGGAACCTCATCCACGGCTATCACTGCCGTAGACGGGGTATCAACATATCTGGCGTTGATTTTTGGCACGCTGTTGAGTTCTCAAGGAACGGACGCTTCCTTTGTACTCACCCGAGAGACTCTCTCAGGCTTTCCTCCGGGCGCTTCCCTTCGGTCTTGCGTTTCCGACTCTATCAGACCCTTTCGGCGTCCGATTCCCAGTCGGCGGGTTTGTCTTCGGGCTTTGGGCTTTCGCCTGTCGGCCTTTCGACATTCACTACGTTAGCCGATCCCTTCGCCAACTCATAATCGAGTCAACCGAGATTCGAATTCAGGCATGGGGACATGACGAATTCGACCCCTCTGAGGGGCGTCGTAGGTAGTGGGTTGGCCGCTCCAGCTACTGGCGAACGCCGTAACCGGGTCAAGCGGCTCGGGCTACATTACGCCCCGGCCCGAGGCGAGTCAACTTCGCCGGCGCCTCGGTACATGGGCCCGGTACGGGCTCACCGTCGGGTCGTCAGCCGCCCAGTAGCGCCAGGGGTGCACGGCCCCATCGCCGGAGACTCCGGTGCGGGGGCCGCTGCGCACCAGGTCCGACGCAAGGGGCGTACCCGCCAGGACGCGCAAGGGGGTGTCCCCGGCGGTGCAGGCGTCCGTGCCGTCGAGGGACCGGTCGACGTCCAGAGCGGTCGCCAGGCGGGCCGGACCTTTGGCGAGTTCGCTGTCGTTGCGGGCCGAGAGTCGACGTTTGCGCGCCGGCTCGGCCCCCTCGACGATCTCGCCGGCACGAAGCAGGACCGCGCTCGCCCGCCCCTCGGGACCGCACACGAGGTTCATGCAGTGCCACATGCCGTAGGTGAAGTAGACGTACACGTGTCCGGGCAGGCCGAACATCGTGTCGTTGCGGGCCGTGCGGCCGCGATAGGCGTGCGAGCCGGGGTCGTTCGGGCCGTCGTAGGCCTCGACCTCCGTGAGGCGCAGGGTGATCGGACCATCCGGGGTCGTGCGGACGAGGAGGCGGCCGAGGAGGTCGGGGGCGACTTCCAGGACGGGGCGGTCGAAGAAGGACCGGGGCAAGGGCGTACGGTCGGGGGTCGCGATCATGCCCTCCGAGCGTAGTGCAGCCGGGTGGGTGCGTCGGGGGTGGTCAGCGGGCACTCGGCTTGCCAGGGTGGGATCGCGGAACCGGCCGCGGCCGGATCGCGTTTGTAGGGATCAGGGATCCCGTCACAGAGGTCGTAGGTCGTAGAGGGAGAGTCATGGCGTTCAAGAAGCTGCTCGCGAGTCTCGGAGCCGGCGGTGCTTCGGTGGAGACGGTGCTGACCGAGGCCAACGTCGTCCCGGGTGGCGTCGTCCAGGGCGAGGTGCGCATCCAGGGCGGCTCCGTCAACCAGCAGATCGAGGGGCTGTCGGTCGGTCTGCAGGCCAAGGTCGAGGTGGAGAGCGGCGACCAGGAGTACAAGCAGGACATCGAGTTCACCAAGCAGCGGCTGGGCGGGGCGTTCGAGCTGCAGGCCGGCGCGGTGCACGCGGTGCCGTTCGGGCTGGAGATCCCGTGGGAGACGCCGGTCACGATGATCGACGGTCAGGCGCTGCGCGGGATGAACATCGGGGTGACGACCGAGCTGGAGATCGCCCGGGCCGTTGACTCCGGTGACCTGGACCCGATCAACGTGCACCCGCTTCCGGCGCAGAAGGCGATCCTGGACGCCTTCATCCAGCTGGGCTTCCGTTTCAAGAGCGCGGACCTCGAGCGCGGCGTCATCCGGGGTACCCGGCAGAAGCTGCCCTTCTACCAGGAGATCGAGTTCTACCCGCCGGCGCAGTACCGCGGGCTGCACCAGGTCGAACTGAGCTTCGTGGCCGACGCGCACGCCATGGACGTCGTGCTGGAGATGGACAAGAAGCCCGGGCTGTTCAGCGAGGGCAGCGACACGTTCCGTTCCTTCCAGGTGGGGCTGCACGACTACCAGGGGACCGACTGGGCGGCGTACCTCAACCAGTGGCTCTCCGAGGTCGGCAGCAAGCGCAACTGGTTCTAGGCTCGGCACGGAACGGAACTACTGACTCCAGAACCGATTCAGGAGGTACCGAGGTGACCGAGCTCAAGCGGCGGCCGCTGCCCCACGACTTCCATCCGCCCGTGCCGTCGTTCACGGTGACGAGCGAGGACGTCGCGGAAGGGGCGACGCTCAGGAGTGCTCAGGTCCAGGCGGCGGGGAACACCTCGCCGCACCTGCGGTGGGAGGGCTTTCCGCCGGAGACCAAGAGCTTCGCCGTGACCTGCTACGACCCCGACGCTCCGACCGGGAGCGGGTTCTGGCACTGGGTGGTCTTCGACCTTCCGGCCTCGGTGACGGAGCTGCCCGTCGGTGCGGGCAGCGGCAAGTTCGAGGGGCTGCCGGAGGGCGCCGTGCACGCGCGCAACGACGCCGGGACCAAGGAGTTCGTGGGGGCCGCTCCGCCGCCCGGGGACGGTCCGCACCGGTACGTGTTCACGGTGTACGCGGTGGACCAGGAGAAGCTGGGGCCGGACTCCGACGCGTCGCCGGCCGCGGTCGGCTTCAACCTGCGCTTCCACACGCTCGCGCGGGCGCAGCTGATCGGTGAGTACGAGGTTTCCGCCGGGAACTGACCTCGTCATCGTTCATTCAACGTTTGCCCGCCTCTGGTCTTGGAATTGATCAGGGGCGGGCATTTTTGTTGCCGGGGGTCGCGGGGGTCGCCCCGCTTCGGAGCAGCAGATATTGCGTTGTCCATCTCGGCGTGCCCGGCCAGAGTTGATCCCAGCCCGCCAGGGGGTGGGCCGGTGCACACAGGAGGTGGGCTGGTATGCGGGACACGCTGGTACTGAACGCGAGCTTCGAGCCGCTGTCGACGGTGACGTTGAACCGAGCCGTCGTTCTCGTGCTTCAGGACAAGGCTGTCGTCGAGCAGGCCCACCCCGAACTGCGGATGCGGGGAGCCGCGGTCGACATACCGGCGCCCCGGGTGATCCGGCTGTGCAGGTTCGTACGGGTGCCGTTCCGAAGACAAGCTCCGTGGTCGAGGCGGGGTGTGCTGGTCAGGGACCGGCACCGGTGCGCGTACTGCGGGCGGCGGGCGACGACCGTGGACCACGTGGTGCCGCGGGCGCAGGGCGGGCGGAACTCGTGGCTGAACACGGTCGCCTCGTGCGCGGAGGACAACCACCGTAAGGCGGACCGGACTCCGGAGCAGGCGGGGATGCCGTTGCTGCGGGAGCCGTTCGAACCCTCGCCGCAGGACGCCATGTTGCTGGCGCTGGGGCAGGAGGACCTGGCCGCGTTGCCGGAGTGGCTGTCCGTGGACGCGGCCTAGGCATGTTCCCGGGGGCCCTGAGGTGCCGTCAGTCGATCGACGGCTTCTCGCGGCGTTCCGGGATGCGCTTCTCGGTGCCGCCGCCGTTGGTGCCGCTGCTCGAACCGCCGCCGAGGTTGCCGAAGTTGCCCATGGCGCCGGAGAGGCCCTTGAGGGCGTCGCCGATCTCGCTGGGGACGATCCAGAGCTTGTTGGCGTCGCCCTCGGCGATCTTCGGGAGCATCTGGAGGTACTGGTAGGAGAGCAGCTTCTGGTCCGGGTCGCCGGCGTGGATGGCCTCGAAGACCGTGCGGACGGCCTGGGCTTCGCCTTCGGCGCGCAGGGCGGCGGCCTTGGCCTCGCCCTCCGCGCGCAGGATCTGGGACTGCTTCTCGCCCTCGGCGGTGAGGATGGCCGCCTGCCGGGTGCCTTCGGCGGTGAGGATGGCGGCGCGCTTGTCGCGGTCGGCGCGCATCTGCTTCTCCATCGAGTCCTGGATGGAGGTGGGCGGTTCGATGGCCTTGAGCTCGACGCGGTTGACGCGGATGCCCCACTTGCCGGTCGCTTCGTCGAGGACGCCGCGCAGGGCCGCGTTGATCTCCTCGCGGGAGGTCAGGGTGCGTTCGAGGTCCATACCGCCGATGATGTTGCGCAGGGTGGTGACGGTGAGCTGCTCGATCGCCTGGATGTAGCTGGCGACTTCGTAGGTGGCGGCCCGGGCGTCGGTGACCTGGTAGTAGATGACCGTGTCGATGTTGACGACCAGGTTGTCCTGGGTGATCACCGGCTGGGGCGGGAAGGGCACGACCTGTTCGCGCAGGTCGATGCGGTTGCGGATGGTGTCGATGAACGGGACGACGATGTTGAGGCCCGCGTTGAGCGTCCGCGTGTAGCGGCCGAAGCGCTCGACGATGGCGGCGCTCGCCTGCGGGATGACCTGGATCGTCTTGATCAGGGCGATGAAGACCAACACCACCAGGATGATCAGGACGATGATGACCGGTTCCATCGCGTTCCCCGTACCCTTCTCCGCCTCGGCGCTTCTGGAAGATCTTATGCTTGTCGAAGATCTTGCTGGTCGAGTCTGACAGACCGTCGTGTGGCTCGTGGGCCGTTCGGTTCACTTACGTGGTGCGGGAGTTGTGCAAGGTCAGCTGTGCGGGGCCGGATGCGCGGGGTCAGATGACGATCGCCGTGGCCCCCTCGATCTCCACGACGTCGACCTCCTGTCCGACCTCGTAGGCGCGGTCCGTGTCGAGCGCGCGGGCCGACCAGACCTCCCCGGCGAGCTTGACGCGTCCGCCCGAGCCGTCGACGCGTTCCAGGACGACTGCCTGCTTTCCGCGCAACGCGTCCACTCCAGTGGCGAATTGGGGGCGCTGGGTGCGGTGCCGGTTCGCGATGGGGCGGACTACGGCGATGAGGGCGACGGACACCGCGACGAACACGAGGACTTGGGTGACGGCGCCGAAGCCGAGTCCCGCGGCGACCGCGGCCGCGACGGCGCCGGCCGCGAACATGCCGAACTCCGGCATGGCGGTCACCACGAGCGGTATGCCCAGTGCTGCCGCGCCGACGAGCCACCACACCCACGCGTCGATGTCGTCCACGCGTTCATCGTAGGACCGAGGGTCCCGCTGCCGACAGGGCGCGAAAGGGGGCGGTCGCCGGGATGTGCCGCGCGGTGCAGGGGTCAGGACATCGGGAGGCCCTGGGCGGTCCAGCGGTCGCCGACCTGTTCCACGACGAGAGGCAGGCCGAAGCAGTGGGAGAGGTTGCGGGAGGTGAGCTCCAGCTCGACGGGGCCGGCGGCGAGGACCTTGCCCTGGCGGATCATGAGGACGTGGGTGAAGCCGGGGGCGATCTCCTCGACGTGGTGCGTGACCATGATCATCGAGGGGGCGATGGGGTCGCGGGCGAGGCGGCCGAGGCGGCGTACGAGGTCCTCGCGGCCGCCGAGGTCGAGGCCGGCGGCGGGCTCGTCGAGGAGGAGCAGCTCGGGGTCGGTCATCAGGGCACGGGCGATGAGGGCGCGCTTGCGCTCGCCCTCGGAGAGGGTGCCGAACCTGCGCTCCAGGTAGTCGCTCATGCCGAGTCGGTCGAGGAAGGCGCGGGCGCGCTGCTCGTCGACGGCCTCGTACTCCTCCTGCCAGCCGGCCGTCATGCCGTAGGCGGCGGTGAGGACGGTCTGCAGGACGGTCTGGCTCTTGGGCAGCTTGTCGGCCATGGCGATGCCGGCCATGCCGATGCGGGGGCGCAGCTCGAAGACGTCGGTGCCGGGGGTGCCGAGGGTCTCGCCGAGGATGGTGGCGGTGCCCTTGCTCGGGTAGAGGTAGCTGGAGGCGACGTTCAGCAGGGTCGTCTTGCCGGCTCCGTTGGGGCCGAGGATGACCCAGCGCTCGCCCTCCTTGACCGACCAGGAGACCTGGTCCACGAGAGCCCGGCCCTCACGGACCACGGATACGTCCTGAAGCTCCAGAACATCGCTCATGAGCGCGTTGTCTCCCCTTGCAGTGTGGCCGGACTCGGTCGTCGCGTACGCCTGTGGCTCGGACCGCCGCGCGCGGGTGGGCGCGGCCCTCCGGGAAAATCTACGCCACCGGTCGGGGGACCCGTCCCCTCGGTCCGGTCCTTGGGCCCTTCCGACGGTTCCGGGCGACGCCGGGATGGGTTTCGATCACTGCGCCCAGGGCGTGCTTCGAAAGCAGCGTCGTCCGCCCGGAGGAGCCTGGGGATACCTCCCACGCCCTTGAGGCAGTGGGGGAGGGGCTTTCGAAGCACGCCCTAGGGTGGGGGAATGCTTTCGGAACCGCGCTCTGGTCGCCTTGCTGCTTGGGGAAATGCCCTTTTGGCCGGACTTGTCTCGCCGGACGACGCCGTGCTCGCCATCGTCGGGGAGGACGCGGTGCACCGGGTGGAGGGGCTGCCCGGCGAGACGGCGCCCGTCGGGCTCACGCTGGCGCTGGGGCGGATGCGGGCGCTGGGGGTGCGCGGGCTGCGGCTGGCGCTGCCGGCGCCGGGGCATCCGCTGGGGTTGAGCGGGCCGCCGGAGTTCAACGCGCGGGCACTGGACGCGCGGGAGGCCGTGGTGTGTCACGGGGCGGCGTTCGGGCTGGTGCCCGAGGTGTCCGAGGCCGGGCCCTCGGGCGATGTGCACGTGGAGGTGGTGTGGCACTGCCTCGCGGTGCGGGAGGCGCCGCCCGCGGATGTGCCGTCGCTGGGCGAGGCGGAGCGGGAGTTGGCGGAGGCGTTGCGGGAGGCGACGGCCGTGCTGTCGCGGTTGGACGTGGCGGGGTCGGGGCCGGTGGCGGAGGCGGCGATCGACGCGTACCGAGCGCGGGCGGAGCGGGGGCGGGAGGTGCTGGCGCCGGGGTATCCGCCTCGGGCGGTGCGGGTGCTGGAGCTGGCGCAGCGGGTGTCGTTGCTGGTGTCCCTGGCTCAGGAGCGGGGGGATGGGGGCGCGGTGAGCGCTTCCGAGATGGCGGCGCGCGGGGAGGCGTTGCGGCCGGTGGAGCGGACGGCCCGGCGGGCGCAGGTCGCCGCGTACAACTCCGTCGGGGAGGCGTGGGGGTGAGGTGAGGGCGCGGTGCGTCCGCCGGGGGGGGCTGGGCCCGGCGGGGTGCCGCCTGCGTCCCCCTCCCCCGTCACCCGGCGGCTGTCAGCCGGCCGCTCCGTGGCGTACGGCCCACAGGGCGGCCTGGGTGCGGTCCGCGAGGTCGAGTTTCATCAGGATGTTGGAGACGTGGGTCTTGACCGTCTTCTCCGAGAGCACCAGGGCGCGGGCGATCTCACGGTTGGAGCGGCCGTCCGCTATCAGGCCCAGCACCTCCCGCTCCCGCTCGGTGAGCGAACCTCCCCTGCCCTGACCCGAGTTGGCTTCCTCCTGGGACAGGAGCGCGCCCGCGACCTCCGGCTGGAGCAGGATGTGCCCGGCGTGGACGGAGCGGATCGCGCCGGCCAGCGCGTCGGGGTCCACGTCCTTGTAGACGTATCCGGCGGCGCCGGCGCGCAGGGCGGGGACCACCGTGCGCTGTTCGGTGAAGCTGGTGACGATCAACACGCGTGCGGGGTTGGCGAGTTCACGGAGGGTGCGCAGCGCCTCCACGCCGTCCATGCCGGGCATCTTGACGTCCATCAGCACGACGTCGGGCTTCAGCTCCTCGGCGCGGGCGACGCCTTCGGCGCCATCGGAGGCCTCGCCGACGACTTCGATGTCGTCCTGCACCTCGAGGAACGTGCGCAGTCCCCGGCGGACGACCTGGTGGTCGTCGACGAGCAGCACCTTGATTGGGTCAGCCACCGGGGGCCTCCATCTCGATCGTGGTGCCCTTCCCGGGCGCCGATTCCACCGTCAGGCTGCCGCCGATCCCGCCGGCCCGGTCCCGCATCGAGACCAGGCCGAGGTGGCGGCCGGCGCGGCGGACCGTGGTGGGGTCGAAGCCCTTGCCGTCGTCGGTGATGCGCAGCACCGTGTCGGGGCCGCGTTTGTGGAGGGTGACGTCGACGTGGTCGGCCCCGGAGTGGCGCAGGGCGTTGTGCAGCGCCTCCTGAGCGACGCGCAGCAGGGCCTCCTCCTGTGCGGCGGGGAGGGCGCGGACGCCTCGGCTGGTGAAGGTGACGCGCGCGGTGTGGGCGCGGTCGAGGACCTGGACGTGGGTGCGCAGGGTGGCGACGAGGCCGTCCTCGGCGAGTGCTGCGGGGCGCAACTCCACTACGGCGGCCCGCAGTTCGTCGGCGGCTTCGGCGGCGAGCGCGGTGACCTGCTGGAGTTCGCCCTTGGCGCGGGCGGGGTCGCGGTCGACGAGGGCGGCGGCGGCCTGGGCGGTCAGGCGCAGGGAGAACAGCTTCTGGCTGACCGCGTCGTGCAACTCGTGGGCGAGCCGGGAGCGTTCCTCGGCGATGGTGAGTTCGCGGTTGCGCTCGTAGAGGCGGGCGTTGGTGAGGGCGATCGCGGCGTGCTGGGCGAGGATGGAGAGGAGTTCCTCGTCGTCCTCGGTGAAGCCGCAGCCGCTCTCGGGCTTCCGGTGCGGGGTGTCCGCGTTCTCCGGGTGCAGTTTGTTGGCCAGGAAGAGGGCGCCGATGATCTCGTCGCCGTCGCGGATGGGCAGGCCCAGGAAGTCGGACATGTCGGGGTGGGCGGCGGGCCAGCCCTCGAAGCGGGGGTCCTCGCGGACGTCGGCGAGGCGCTCGGGGCGGGCCTGGTGGAGCATGGCGGCGAGGATGCCGTGCTGGCGGGGCAGGGGGCCGATGGCCTTCCACTGCTCCTCGCTGACGCCGTCGACGACGAACTGGGCGAAGCCTCCGTGGTCGTCCGGGACGCCGAGCGCGGCGTACTGCGCGTCGAGCAGCTCGCGGGCTGAGGCGACGATCGTCTTGAGGACGTCGCGCACCTCCAGGTGCCTGCTCATGGCCAGCAGCGCGGAGCTCACCGCGGCGAGGCCGGACCGGGGGCCTTGACTCATGTCCTCACGGTACCGGCGGGGTGTGACACCGCGGATCGGACCCGTGACGCATCGGGGTAGGGCCGCGGACCTAGGTCCGGGGTCCCCCTCTCGTGGACGTGGATCGCGGGGCCTGGGCACCGGGGCGTACGACGAAGGGTCCCGGTGGCGCCGGTCCGACGGCCGAGGCGGTGGGGGCGGGGCGTTCCTAGCGTGAGGGGACCGCCGTGCGGCGGTTCGGACGAGGGGACGGTTTGCCATGCCGGTAGCGATCATCACGGGGGCGTCGAAGGGGCTGGGGCGGGCGCTGGCCGAGGCGCTGGCCGCGCGGGGGTGGGACCTGGTGCTGGACGCCAGGACCGCGGAGGTGCTGAAGGAGACGGCGGCGGCGGTCGCGGTGCACGGGACGAGGGTGGAGGCGCTCGCCGGGGACGTCGTGGACGCGGGGCACCGTTCGGCGCTGGTGGCGGCGGCCCGGGGGCTGGGCGGCTGCGATCTGCTGGTGAGCAACGCGAGCGCGCTGGGCGCCGAGCCGCTGGTGCGGCTGGAGGAGCTGGCCCTGGACGGGTTGCGGCGGGCGCTGGAGGTGAACGTGGTGGCGGCGCTGGGTCTGGTGCAGGAGGCGCTGCCGCTGCTGCGGGCGGCGCCGGCGGGGGCGGTGATCGCGGTCAGTTCGGACGCGGCGGCCGAGGCGTATGCGACGTGGGGCGGATACGGGGCGTCGAAGGCGGCCCTGGACCAGCTCGCGGCGGTGCTCGCGGCGGAGGAGCCGGGGCTGCGGGTGTGGGCGGCGGATCCGGGGGACATGGCGACCGACCTGTACGCGGCGGCCGTGCCGGGGGACGGGGACGCGCGGCCGGAGCCGGGCGATGTGGCGCCGGCCTTCCTGCGGCTGGTCGAGGAGCGGCCGGCGAGCGGCCGGTACGCGGCGCCGGCGCTGCTGGAGGTGCGGTGATGTCGTCGGCTGTGCGGGCGCCGGGCGGGCTTTCCGCGGGGAGGTCGGCGCGGGTGCCGGCCGAGCGGCGCGGGCCGGGGCGGGAGCGGGACGACGTACGGCTGCTGGTGTCGCGGGGCACCGAGGTGACGCATCACGCGTTCCGTGAGCTGCCGTCGGTGCTGCGGGCCGGGGATCTGCTGGTGGTGAACACCTCGCCGACGCTGGCGGCGGCGGTGGACGGGCGGATCGGGTCCGCGCCCGTGGTGGTGCACTTCTCCACCCGGGGTGACGACGGACGGTGGGCGGTCGAGCTGCGGGATCCGGACGGGAAGGGGACCACGCGTGCGCGTACGGGCGGGCCGGCGGGCGCGCGGGTGGGGCTGCCGGGCGGTGCGGGGCTGGTCCTGGAGGAGCCGCTGAGCGGTGGCAGCGGGCGGTTGTGGTGGGCTCGGGTGTCGGGTGGGGCGGTGCCGGGGCTGCTGCGGGCGCACGGGCGTCCTATCCGGTACGCGTACACGGAGCGGGACCAGCCGTTGTCGGCGTACCAGACGGTGTTCGCGTTGCCGTCCGCGGACGGGGCGGGCAGTGCGGAGATGCCGAGCGCGGCGCGGCCTTTCACGGCGCGGCTGGTGGCGGAGCTGGTGAGCCGTGGTGTGGGGTTCGCGCCGGTGACGCTGCACACGGGGGTGGCCTCGGCGGAGGCGCACGAGCCTCCGTATCCGGAGCGGTTCGCGGTGTCCGCGGCGTCGGCGCGGGCGATCGGCGCCGCGCGGGCCGCCGGCTGCCGGGTGATCGCGGTGGGGACGACGGCCGTGCGGGCCGTGGAGTCGGCGGTCGGGACGGACGGGGTCGTACGCGCGCGTGAGGGGTGGACGGATCTCGTCGTCACTCCGGAGCGGGGGGTGCGGGCGGTGGACGCTCTGCTGACCGGGCTGCACGAGCCGGAGGCCTCGCATCTGCTGATGCTGGAGGCGGTGGCGGGGCGGGCCGCGCTGGAGCACGGGTACGCGCAGGCGGTGCGGGGGCGCTACCTGTGGCACGAGTTCGGCGATGTGCACCTCCTCCTGCCGGGGACGGGAGTCGTGGAGGGGGCGTGAAGGAGTCGCGCACACTCACACAGAGCATTGCTTGCGCAACTGCCGGTGAGAACGATCGAGGGGGCATGTGAGCCCGCACATAGGGCGCACATCACGTACGAAAGCCAATAGGACACAAACCACCCCCTTCCGAACGGGACAGACGTGTTGGTCTGTCCCGTTTTGCCCTTCCCTGATCCACTATCGGGCTTCGTACGTCACACCTTTGCCACCGGATTTTGCGGCCGCTAAGAATTGCTCTCGTCGCTCAGCGCCGCGGTTTCGGACCGCGGCGTTCGTGCCGGAAAAGCACCCGTGTCCGCCGTCGGACGAAAGAGCGACCTCCCGTCTATTCGAAGAGGTCCTTCCGCATGCCCAAGAACACTCACAAGATCGCGATCGCCGGTGCCGCCACGCTCGGCGCTGCTGCCATCGCCTTCTCGGTGGTCCCGGCCGACGCGCACACGACCACGACGGACGCTGCTCCCCTGTCCCACGTCGCCTACCGCTCCGAGCCGGTGCGGGACGTCAAGGCCGGTGTGACCGACCAGCTGGCAGGCGCCAGCCTGAAGGTCCAGGCCATCGAGGCGAAGAAGAAGGCGGCCGTGGACGCGGCGGCCGCGAAGAAGGCCGCCGCCGCTGCCGCTGCGGCGAAGAAGGAGGCGGCCGCCGCTGCCGCCGCCAAGAAGAAGGCCGCCGCCGAGCGGGCGGCCGAGCGCGCGGCCGAGCGGGCGGAGGAGCGCGCCGCGAACCGGTCCGTGAAGCGCGTCGCCGTCCAGCAGGTCGCGGTCAAGCAGGTCGCCGCCAAGAGCTACTCGAACAACCTCGACGGCTGGATCCGCGAGTCGCTCGACATCATGAAGAAGCACGGCATCCCCGGCTCCTACAGCGGCATCCACCGCAACGTGATGCGCGAGTCCTCCGGTAACCCGATGGCGATCAACGACTGGGACATCAACGCCATCAACGGCATCCCGTCGAAGGGTCTGCTGCAGGTGATCCCGCCGACCTTCGCGGCCTACCACGTCCCGGGCACCTCCTGGAACATCTACGACCCGGTCGCCAACATCACCGCCGCGTGCAACTACGCGGCCGACAAGTACGGCTCGATGGACAACGTCGACAGCGCGTACTGATCCTCCACAGGGACGCACGGACACGCGGAAGGGCGGCCCCCCGGACCGGGGAGCCGCCCTCGGGCGTCGTGCGGGCGCGGCCCGCGGCGACGCTACTTGCGCATGACCTCGGGCTCGTGCCGGCGCAGGAAGCGGGACACGAAGAACCCGCAGATCACGCCGAGGGCGATCAGGGCGGCCATGTCCAGGCTCCAGGCGCCGACGGTGTGCTCCCACAGCGGGTCGTTGTCGCCGGGCGTCTCCGGCGGGCTGATCCGGTTGAAGTCCAGCGTGGCGCCCGCGGCGCCGACCGCCCAGCGCGACGGCATCAGGTACGAGAACTCGTTGGCGCCGATCGAGCCGTGCAGGGCGAACAGGCAGCCCGTGAAGACGACCTGGATGATCGCGAACATCACCAGCAGCGGCATGGTCTTCTCGGCGGTCTTCACCAGCGCCGAGATGATCAGGCCGAACATCATCGACGTGAAACCCAGGGCCATGATCGGCAGGGAGAGCTCCAGCAGCGTGAGCTTGCCGAGGACGAGGCCCTCCTGCGGGATCTCCCGGCTGGACAGGCCGATGACGCCGACCAGCAGCCCCTGCAGCACGGTGATCATGCCCAGCACGAACACCTTGGACATCAGGTATGCCGAGCGGGACAGGCCGGTCGCCCGCTCCCGCTCGTAGATCACCCGCTCCTTGATCAGCTCACGCACGGAGTTGGCCGCGCCGGCGAAGCACGCCCCGACCGCGAGGATCAGCAGGACGGTGGTGGCCGTGCCGTTGGGGATGATCCGGCCGCTGCGCGGGTTGACCGGGTTGGGCAGCAGCCCCCGGTCCGGGTCGATCAGCAGGCTCACCGCGCCGAGGACCGCCGGAAGGATCACCATCAGCGCAAGGAAGCCCTTGTCGGAGGCGATCACCGAGGTGTAGCGGCGCACCAGTGTGACGAACTGCGACATCCAGCCCTGCGGCTTCGGCGGCTTCATCGCCTGCATGGGCGGGACCTGTACGGACTGCGGCGCGATGGCGTCGATGTCCGCGGCGTACATCTGGTAGTGCTGCGAGCCCTTCCAGCGGCCCGCCCAGTCGTAGTCGCGGTAGTTCTCGAAGGCGGAGAAGACGTCGGCCCAGGTGTCGTAGCCGAAGAAGTTCAGCGCCTCCTCGGGCGGGCCGAAGTAGGCGACCGCGCCGCCCGGGGCCATCACCAGCAGCTTGTCGCACAGGGCGAGTTCGGCCACGGAGTGGGTGACGACGAGGACCGTGCGGCCGTCGTCGGCGAGGTCGCGCAGCAGCTTCATGACATCGCGGTCCATGCCCGGGTCGAGGCCGGAGGTCGGCTCGTCCAGGAAGATCAGCGACGGCTTGGTGAGCAGTTCCAGGGCCACCGAGACACGCTTGCGCTGGCCGCCGGAGAGGGAGGTGACCTTCTTCTCCTTGTGGATGTCGAGCTTCAGCTCGCGCAGCACCTCGTCGATGCGGGCCTCGCGCTCGGCGGCCGTGGTGTCGGCCGGGAAGCGCAGCTTGGCCGCGTACTTGAGGGCCTTCTTGACGCTCAGCTCCTTGTGCAGGATGTCGTCCTGCGGGACCAGACCGATGCGCTGGCGCAGCTCCGCGAACTGCTTGTACAGGTTGCGGTTGTCGTAGAGGACGTCGCCCTCGTTGGCGGGCCGGTAGCCGGTCAGCGCCTTGAGCAGCGTGGACTTTCCGGACCCGGACGGGCCGATGACCGCCACCAGGGACTTCTCCGGGACGCCGAAGGAGACGTCCTTCAGGATCTGCTTGCCGCCGTCGACCGTGACGGTCAGATGGCGGGCGGAGAAGGACACGGCGCCGGTGTCGACGAACTCCTCGAGCCGGTCGCCGACGATCCGGAACGTCGAGTGGCCGACGCCCACGACGTCGGTCGGGCCGAGCAGTTGCGAACCGCCCTTGGCGATCGGCTGGCCGTTGACGTACGTGCCGTTGTGGGAGCCGAGGTCGCGGATCTCCATGCGGCCGTCGGGCGTCGAGTGGAACTCGGCGTGGTTGCGGGAGACCTGGAGGTCGGAGACGACGAGGTCGTTCTCCAGGGCACGGCCGATGCGCATGACACGGCCGAAGGAGAACTGGTGGAACGTGGTGGGGCTGCGGTCGCCGTAGACCGGCGGCGCCCCCGCGCCGTCGCCGGCCACCTTGGACACGTACGACTCGCTGGGTCCCGGCTGCTGCGGGACGTGCGGCGCGGGCTGCTGCGGCTGCTGCGGCTGCTGCCAGTCGGCCTGCGGCTGGGGCGGGGCGGGCTGGGACCAGCCGGCGTTCGCCGACTGCGCGGCGTACGGCTGCTGTTGAGGCTGGGCGACGGGCTCCGCCGCCCCGGAGAGGTTCAGGCGCGGCCCGTCGGTGGCGTTGCCCAGGTGCACCGCCGAGCCGGGGCCGATGTCCACCTGCTGGACCCGCCGGCCCTGCACGTACGTGCCGTTGGTGCTGCCGTGGTCCTCCAGGACCCAACCGCGGCCGTTGAAGCTGACCGTGGCGTGCCGCCAGGAGACCCTGGCGTCGTCGAGGACGATGTCGCCCTGCGGATCACGTCCGAGGGTGTAGTTCCTGGACGGATCGAGCGTCCAGGTGCGTCCGTTCAATTCCAGTACGAGTTCCGGCACTCCACGCCCCACTGAGTAGTCCCCCGAGTTACCCCCGTCGCAGGGAGTCTAGGGATGTCGAACATCGTCGGGAACTATTTCAGGCGGTGCCCCCTGTCCGAAAGTCGGGCCTTGTGAAGACCGCACGGACGGGCAACGGCCGGTGCCGTTGACGGGGTTGAAACCGGGCCGGAGAGTGGTAAACGCACGCGAGGGGGGACGGAAGCGGCGATCTTCGCCGCCGCACCGCGGTTCGCCGCGGATCGGGGGGTTCTGCATGAGTGCCCACAGCGGAGTCGGGAGCGACGGAGTCCGGAGCGGGGGGAACGGGCGGGGCGGGGGGAAACGCCGGGGCGAGGGGTACGGCCGGAACGGGGGGCGCGGCCGGGGCGGGAGGCACGGAGCGTGCGTGCCCTGGGCGGATGTGCTGGTGTGCGCGGTCGCCGGGGTGAGTTGGGCGTTGATCGCGATGGCGGGCACGGCGGCGCTCGGGCTGCATCTGCTGGGGGCGGACGCGGCGGGCTCGCTGGGTCCGATGACGGCCGCGGTGGTGGCGCTCGGCGCGGGCGGCTCGGTGAAGCCGTCGGGCGATGTGTCCGCGTTCGGGCTGACGGGGGCGCAGGCGACGACGGCCGTCGAGATCACGCCACTGGGCGTGAGCCTGGTCGGGGCGCTGCTGCTGTCGTGGTTCTTCCTGCGGTCGCTGCGCACGGCGGGAGCCGTGATCGCGCCGGCCGAACTCGTGGCGCGGGCGGGGTCGGTGGTCGCGCTGTTCGTGGCGACGATGGGCGGGCTGGCCTGGGCGGGGCACGACGTCATCACGTTCGACGGCTCGTCCCTGGGGCTGGACGACCTGTCCGGCGGGGGTGGGGGCGCGGGCGGCGTCACGGTCCCCGGGCTGGGCGATCTCGGTGATCTGGACGGCGTCGGGGGGCTGTTGCCGGACCGGCTCGGCGATCTCGTCGACGCGCGGGCGGCGGTGGGCTTCACCGTCGACACCGTGCCGACGCTGCTGGGCGCGGTGGGCTGGTCGGCGGGGGTGCTGCTGATCGCCCTGCTGGCCTCGCGCCGTACGCCTCTTCCTCGCGGGTGGGAGGCGGTCCACCGGGTGGTGCGGCCCGCGGTGTCCGCCGTCGTGACGGTACTGCTGGTCGCCGTGGCGGCCGGGTTCGCGGCGGCGGCTTACGCGGCGGTCGGCGACGACCACCCGAAGCGGATAGCCGGAGCGGCGCTGCTCGGCGCACCGAACGGGGTGTGGCTGGGCGTCGGCCTGGGCCTGTTCGTCCCCTTCGACGGCCGTGCGACGGGCGCGCTGACGCACGTACTGCCGGACCCTGTGGACGACTTGCTCGCCGTGCGCACCGACCAGCCGGTGACGCTCGCCCGCCTGACCGAACTGGACTCGCGTGTCTGGCTGTTGGGGGTCGCTGTGGCCGCGATGATGCTGCTGGCGGGGGTGTTGACGGCAGTACGGACTCCGGTGCGGAGGGGTGCGGTCGGCCGTGAGCCGGGGTTGGCCGGCTTCGCCGCGGGGTGCGCGCTGCCCTTGGGGGCCGCTACGGCGGTGGCGTCGCCGCTGCTCGCCTGGCTGACGGGTGTGTCCGTGGACGCCTCCCTGTCGGTGCTCGGCTTCGACGCCTTCGGGGCCGGTCTCGACCTGCACGGCCGCCTCGGCATGGCGCTGCTCCTCGGCGCGGTGTGGGGCGCGGCGGCGGGAGCCGTCGGCGCGCTGCTGGCGTGGGCGACCGGAGCGGCGGGTGGACGGGCGTCGGCATCGGCCCGGGGAGAGGTGGCGGCGACTGCGGCTTCTCCGTCCCGGGGTGGGCGTGGCCCGGGGTCCGGCGGGGGCGGCTCGGCGGCGGGCGGTTCGGGGGCGGGCGACTCGGCGGCGGGCGACTCGGGCGGGCCGTACGCCCCGGGGACGCCTTACCGGCCGCCCAACCCGGCGACGAATCCGTATCTGCGGATACCGGAGACTTTGCGGGGGCCGGAGCCTATGCGGGGGCCGGGGGACGCGGGGCCGGAGGACGCGGGGCCGGAGGACGCGGGGCCGGGGGGCGGTCTTCACAACGCTCCGACCATGATCGGGCCCGTCGGTCCTCCGCCGCGTTCGCCGGCGCGGAGGGACGACTCCGAGGAGCGTTCGCCGGGCGACTGCCGGCTGCCACCGCCGCCTCCCCCGCCGCGGTCCCCTCCCCCGCCCGACCGGTGACCGGTCGGGGCGGCCCCTCGGTGACCGGCCGGGGCTCACTCGATGTCACCCGCACGACACCTGGAGTTCGCTGTCCGTCAGGCGGACCTCGGCGGCGGTGGGCAGGGCGTCCCGGATACGGTGGATACCACCATGAACGCTTCACAGATCACGTCCTCCGACGTCCCGACTCTCCTCGTCAAGATCTTCGGCAAGGACAGGCCGGGCATCACGGCAGGTCTCTTCGACACCCTCGCCGCCTACTCCGTCGACGTGGTCGACATCGAGCAGGTCGTCACGCGGGGACGGATGGTGCTGTGCGCGCTCGTGACCGAGCCGCCGAAGGGGATGGAGGGGGAGCTGCGCAAGACCGTCCACAGCTGGGCGGAGTCGATGAAGATGCAGGCGGAGATCATCTCCGGCATCGGCGACAACCGGCCCCGTGGCCTCGGCCGCTCCCTCGTCACCGTGCTCGGGCATCCGCTGACGGCGGAGGCGACGGCCGCCGTCGCCGCCCGGATCACCAAGGTCGGCGGCAACATCGACCGTATCTTCCGGCTCGCCAAGTACCCCGTCACGGCAGTCGAGTTCGCCGTGTCCGGCGTGGAGACGGAACCCCTGCGCACGGCCCTGGTCACCGAGGCGGCGGCGCTCGGCGTCGACGTGGCCGTGGTGGCGGCGGGCCTGCACCGGCGGGCCCAGCGGCTCATCGTGATGGACGTGGACTCCACCCTGATCCAGGACGAGGTGATCGAGCTCTTCGCCGCGCACGCCGGCTGTGAGGACAAGGTCGCCGAGGTGACCGCGGCGGCGATGCGCGGCGAGATCGACTTCGAGCAGTCACTGCACGCGCGTGTGGCGCTGCTGGAGGGACTGGACGCCTCGGTCGTGGAGAAGGTGCGCGCCGAGGTGCGGCTGACACCGGGCGCGCGCACCCTGATCCGCACCCTCAAGCGGCTCGGCTACCAGGTGGGCGTCGTCTCCGGCGGCTTCACCCAGGTCACCGACGATCTGAAGGGGCGGCTCGGGCTGGACTTCGCCCAGGCCAACACGCTGGAGATCGTCGACGGCAAGCTGACCGGCCGGGTCACCGGCGAGATAGTGGACCGCGCGGGCAAGGCGCGGCTGCTGCGCCGGTTCGCCGCGGAGGCGGGCGTGCCGCTCTCCCAGACGGTGGCGATCGGTGACGGCGCGAACGATCTGGACATGCTGAACGCGGCCGGTCTCGGCGTCGCCTTCAACGCGAAGCCCGTCGTACGCCAGGCCGCGCACACGGCGGTGAACGTGCCGTTCCTGGACACCGTCCTGTACCTGCTGGGCGTCACCCGCGAAGAGGTGGAGGCGGCGGACACGCACGTCGAGTAGTCCCGGTCGCCGGGGCCCGGTGGGATGCCGGGCCCCGCGTCACCGTCACGGGATCTTCACTCCGAGGGCGCCCAGTAGTCGAGCAGCGTGCCCGTGCCGGGCTCCAGGGACTTCCAGGGGCCGTCGAAGGAGACGACGGCGAAGGCGGCGGCGGGGAAGCCGCGGCCGTTCATCCGCTCGCGAGCGTCCCCCTCCGACGTGCCGGAGAGAATGTCGGCGAGGCCCTGGACGCCGGGGTTGTGGCCGACCAGGATGAGGTTGCGGACGTCGTCCGGCGTCTCGTTGAGCAGGGCGATCAGCTCGCCCGGGGAAGCCTCGTAGATCCGCTCCTCGTAGACGGTCTTCGGCCGGTGCGGGAACTCATGGACGGCGAGCTTCCACGTCTCCCTGGTCCGGGTCGCGGTGGAGCACAGGGCGAGGTCGATGGAGATGCCGGTGTCGGTCAGCTTGCGTCCGGCGACGGCGGCGTCCTGGCGGCCCCGCTCCGCGAGCGGCCGCTCGTGGTCGGTCACCTGTGGCCAGTCGGCTTTCGCATGCCGGAAGAGGACGATCCTGCGGGGTTCTGCGACGCTCATGGCTCCCAGCTTCGCATGAAACACGCCATGTGGCGCAGGGAGTTGACATGGGTCTTCACCGGTGACCCGGGGTGTGTGAGGCGTGTGCCCGGGGCGTGATCGACTTTCCTACCGCGCGAGCAGTTGCCTCACGTGGTCGGCGAGCTGTGCGATCACCGGGTCGTCCGTGGCGGCGTGGGCGTCGGAGGGGTTGATTATCAGCAGGAGCAGGCCGACGAAGGCGAGGACGGGCAGGGCGAGCGCCCACCAGGGCAGCAGGGCGCCGACGCCGCCGCGCTGGGCGGCCGGGTGGGGCCGGGTCTGCGTGTGCGCCGACATGGGTGCCTCCGCTGGGCTTCGAGTGGTCCGTGGACCGCCCCCTGCGGCCACACTTCGAAGATACGGACGCGGAGGCCCGCGGCCCATCCGGTGATCCACCCACTTGACCCTGACCCTGGCCCCCTAGGGGATGGGGGGTTAACCCCACCGTCGTGCGGAGGATCGGCGCGCGGGCGGCGGGTGCGTCAGGGCGAGGCGATCGTCGCGATGACGGCGATGACCACGAAGATGAGGAAGAACGAGCCGAAGACGAGCAGCATCTTCTTCTGGCCGTTCCCGGGATTCGGATCGAGCACTGGCATGAACCAAGTCTCGCACCCGGCGCACGGGGGCATGGTCCGGGGGTACGCCGAGGACCCGCCGGGATCGGGCTCTTGTCGGCGGGGCGATGGTCCCGGGGGCTGCGACGGCGGCGGGTTCAGTGACCGTTCGGGAGGCCTGGGGGGCCGTCGGCCGGGGGGCGGTCCGTGTCCGCGAGGCCGGCCGTCGGCCGGCAGGTACCACCGCCGGGCAGGCTCGAGGCGGCAGCCCGCCGGGACGACCGGAGCCGCCGCCTCGACAAGTGGGACGCTCGCCACGGCCAGCAGGGACCACTGCCCGGCAGGCCCGAGGGCGACAGCCCACCGGGACAAGCAGAGCCACCGCCTCGCTCAGCGGGACGCTCACCGGGACCAGCGGGGGCCACCGCCCAGCAGATCCGGGGCGGCAGCCCGCCGGGACAAGCGGAGACACCGCCTACTCCGCGAGACGGTCGCGGGGCCCAGCAAGGGCGACCGCCCGGCAGGCCCGAGGCGGCCGCCCGCCGGCACAAGCGGAACCGCCGCCTCGACAGCGAGACGGTCGCCCGGGCCAGCGGACCCTCCGGGGCAGCGGGGAGCGGTCGACCCGTGTCACCGGGGCGGTCGCCGAGGTCGGTGAGGAGCCGATACCCCGCGTCAGCGGGCTGCCTCGTCCTCCACCGTGCGGTCGCGGCCTGCCAGGACGCCCACCGCCATCTGCGGGACCATGAGCGCCGCCATCAGCGCGAGGGGCAGTCCCCAGCCGCCGCTGTGCTGGTAGAGCACCCCGACCAGCAGCGGGCCCGGGATGGAGATCAGGTAGCCGGTGCTCTGCGCGAAGGCCGACAGCTGGGCCACGCCCGCGCCCGTCCTGGCGCGCATCCCGACCATCGTGAGCGCCAGCGGAAACGCGCAGTTGGAGACGCCGAGCAGCAGCGCCCACGCCCAGGCGCCGCCGGCGGGCGCGACGTAGAGGCCGGCGTATCCGGCGAGTCCGCACAGGCCCAGCGCGATGACGATCGGCCCCTGGTGCGGCAGCCGGGTCGCCACGCGCGGGATGACGAACGCCAGCGGCACGCCCATCGCCATGGTGACGGCGAGCAGCAGACCGGCCGTGCCGGCGGCGACTCCCGAGTCGCGGAAGATCTGCGCCATCCAGCCCATGGTGATGTAGGCGGCGGTGGCCTGGAGCCCGAAGACACGGCGAGCGCCCAGGCGGTGCGGCTCCGGGTCATCCGCAGCCCGCCGGCAGCCCCGCCGCCGACAGCCCCGCCGGTGGCGGCCTCAGTGCGTGCCGAGGTCGCCTCGCCCCGCTCGCGTGTGAGCGCCAGCCACGGGAGGACAGCCGCCGCGGCGAGGGCGGCCCAGACGGCGAGTCCCAGCCGCCAGTCGCCGCCGAGCGCCTCGGTCACGGGCACGGTGGCCGCGGCGGCGGTCGCGGTGCCGAGGGCGAGGGCCATGGAGTACAGCCCGGTCATGGAGCCGACCCGGTCGGGGAACCAGCGCTTGACGATGGCGGGCATCAGGACGTTGCTGACGGCGATGCCCATGAGGGCGAGGGCGCTGGCGGCCAGGAAGCCGGCCGTGCCGCCGGCCCAGGGCCGTATGAGCAGGCCCGCGCCGATGGCGGCCATGCCCGCGCAGACGACCGCGCCCGGACCGAAGCGGCGGGCGAGCCGGGGTGCGGCCAGGCCGAAGACAGCGAAGCAGAGCGGCGGCACCGAGGTGAGCAGGCCGGCGACGCTGCCGCTCATGCCGAGGTCGTCGCGGACCTCTTCGAGGAGGGCGCCGAGGCTGGTGATGGCGGGGCGGAGGTTGAGGGCGGCCAGCACGATGCCCACCACGACCAGTCGCGTCCGCCACGCGCGCGTGGGCGTACTGGGCGGCCGGCTCGCGGACAGAGACATGTCCGTCGTCCGCATCGGATCGCCCTCGGCCGCCCGCGCGCCGGGCAGGGTCGTGGACGTAGACGTCCGTGTCTCCGTGTTCTCCTCGCTCACCATGTCGCCCATCATAGAATCATAGGATGATTGACTGTCCATTCCGTCCGGACGAAGGTGTGCCATGCCCCTGAGCCATCCCCGCCGCTCGGCTCTCTCCGAACAGGTCATCGCCGCGCTGCGCACCCAGATCACCTCGGGCGAGTGGCCGGTGGGCTCACGCATCCCGACGGAACCGGCGCTGGTCGAGCAGCTCGGCGTCGCCCGGAACACGGTCCGGGAGGCGGTCCGCGCGCTGGCGCACAACGGCCTGCTGGACATCCGGCAGGGTTCGGGCACCTACGTCGTCGCCACGAGCGAGCTGGCCGGCGTGATGCACCGCCGATTCGCCGGCGCCGACCCCCGGCACATCGCCGAGCTGCGCTCCACGCTGGAGTCGGGCGCCGCGAAGCTGGCCGCCGAGCGGCGTACCGAGAGGGACCTCAAGCAGCTCGACGCGCTGCTGCGGCGGCGCGAGGAGGCGTGGCGGTCGGGCGACGCGGAGGCGTTCGTCGCGGCGGACGCGACGTTCCACCTGGCGGTGGTGGCCGCGTCCCACAACGACGCGATGACGGCGATGTACGCGGACCTGGGCGAGGTGCTGCGGGACTGGCTGCGCGCCGACGTCGGCGAGGAGCTGACGCCGGAGGCGTACATGGACCACGCGCCTCTGGTGGACGCGATCCGGGCCCGGGACGCGGCGGCGGCCGGCGCGGAGGCGGCGGGCTATCCGTTCCAGTGCAGGCCCGGACGCTTCACCGCCCCCGCGTGAGGGCTCACCGCCACTGATGGCTGACCCAGGCCGCGCGGACCTCCATCCAGCAGCGGCCGGCCAGTCGTACGGTCATGGCGGGCCCGGCGTCGGCGGGGGCGGTGTCGGTGTCGAGGTCCCACCAGCGCGCGCACTCGATGTGCAGGCGAACGCGGTCGACGCCGGCGTCGGGATTGTGGCAGTGGGCGACCACATGGGAGCCGCGGACGTCGATCCGGCATTCCGCGCCGAGCGACTCCGGGGTGGCGGTGGGTTCCGGTGCCTCCACGCGTGTGTGCGACAGCGCGTCGTACGGCAGCGCGAGGACGAGGCAGACGGCGACGGTCAGTGGGGCGAGGCTGCGAGACAGGCGCACAAGGGAACCTCCTCGACCGTGCTGGGGAGGGGACCGCGGTGACGAACCCGCACCTCAGAGTGGCGTGCCGGACCCGCCCCGCGCCCGGTCAGCTAGGCCGAACGGGTGATGGCCCGCGCCCTCCCGGACGCGGGCCATCACCCGTGCTGCGCGCTGTCGGGCGTCAGGCGCCGATGGCGTGCAGACCGCCGTCGACGTGGATGATCTCGCCGGTGGTCTTCGGGAACCAGTCGCTCAGCAGCGCGACGATGCCGCGGCCGGCGGGCTCGGGGTCCTTGAGGTCCCACTCCAGCGGGGAGCGGGTGTCCCACACGGAGGCCAGCTCGCCGAAGCCCGGGATGGACTTGGCGGCCATGGAGCCGATGGGACCCGCCGAGACGAGGTTGCAGCGGATGTTCTGCTTGCCGAGGTCGCGGGCCATGTAGCGGCTGGTGGCCTCCAGGGCGGCCTTGGCGGGGCCCATCCAGTCGTACTGCGGCCAGGCGAACTGGGCGTCGAAGGTCAGACCGACGACCGAGCCGCCGTTCTGCATCAGCGGCAGGCAGGCCATGGTGAGCGACTTCAGGGAGTACGCCGAGACGTGCATGGCCGTGGCGACCGACTCGAACGGCGTGTTGAGGAAGTTGCCGCCGAGCGCGTCCTGGGGCGCGAAGCCGATGGAGTGGACGACGCCGTCGAGGCCGCCGAGCTCCTCGCCCACGATGTCGGCGAGGCGCCCGAGGTGCTCGTCGTTGGTGACGTCGAGCTCGATGACCTTGGTCGGCTTCGGCAGCTTCCTGGCGATGCGCTCGGTCAGCGTGGGCCGCGGGAACGCGGTGAGGATGATCTCGGCGCCCTGCTCCTGGGCCAGCTTGGCGGCGTGGAAGGCGATGGAGGACTCCATCAGCACACCGGTGATCAGGACGCGCTTGCCCTCGAGAATTCCGCTCATGGTGATCAGTGACCCATTCCCAGTCCGCCGTCAACGGGGATGACGGCTCCAGTGATGTACGAGGCGTCGTCCGAGGCGAGGAACCGCACCGTCGCGGCGATCTCCTCCGGCTGCGCGTACCGGCCGAGCGGCACCTGGGAGACGATGCCCTCGCGCTGCTCGTCGGTGAGCGCCTTGGTCATGTCGGTGTCGACGAATCCGGGCGCGACGACGTTGAAGGTGATGTTGCGCGAGCCCAGCTCACGGGCCAGGGATCGCGCGAAGCCGACCAGACCGGCCTTGGACGCGGCGTAGTTGGCCTGGCCCGCGGAGCCGAGCAGCCCGACGACCGAGGAGATCAGCACGACGCGGCCCTTCTTGGCGCGCAGCATGCCGCGGTTGGCGCGCTTGACCACACGGAAGGTGCCGGTGAGGTTGGTGTCGATGACGGACGCGAAGTCCTCCTCGGACATGCGCATCAGCAGCTGGTCCTTGGTGACGCCGGCGTTGGCGACGAGGACCTCGACGTTGCCGTGGGCCTCCTCGACCTCCTTGTAGGCCTGCTCCACCTGCTCGGGGTCGGTGATGTCGCACTTGACGGCCAGGAAGCCGGCCGGCGGCTCCCCCGAGCGGTACGTGATCGCGACCTTGTCGCCGGCGTCGGCGAACGCGCGGGCGATGGCGAGGCCGATGCCCCGGTTTCCTCCGGTGACGAGAACCGAGCGGCTCAACGGATCACCCTTTCGATCGGCAGTCTGGTACTCGTCGAAACTATCCTTCCGAGGGACCGGCCGCCGAAGCCGGGGGCGACAGGGCGTCGCGGCGGGAACTGTCGGGTCCCCACAGTCACCACCCGGACGCGGCAGGCCTGACCGCCCACGCCCCCGGAATGGGCTGGTGACGGCAAGGCGGGAGGATGTCTCCGAGACAGCGCGCTGGCCACATGAACGGTGGCCGCCGTGGGCAGGCGGCCGGTCAGCGCGGCAGCTGTTTGTCGCACCTCCGAAGTCAGCAGGATTTCGCCCGCTCTGCGTTCCAGCTCGGCCATGGCGCCGGGAACGTCCCCATCAGGTCGAGCCTGCGAATCGTTTCGACACAGCCCAGACTGCTCGTGGCCATAGGACGCCTCCCTGCGTCGCCGAGATAAGCGTCCAGCGCGGTCCAGTAGTTGCGGCGAGACATCCAGGCGACGCGCGCCGAGGAGTCCACGTAGATCAACGGTGGTCCTCCTCGCGCTCCGCGAGGAGGGTGGCCAGCGGGTCGACACTGTCGGGGACATGGTGACGCGGCCTGCTTTGACGGCCTGCCGAGGCAACATGATTTTGCGCGCCGCCACCAAGTGCGCGCACCGCTGCAGGGGGCTTTCCGCCGGGAACAGTATGGCGATAACGTTCCCGTGTCGAGTGACCTTGGAATGTCTCGCCCCGCTGAATGTACCTACGTACCCACACCTTGCGGACCCTTCGTGGCTATGTGTTTCAGTACCGCTCTAGCAAGCCCGTCAATGCTCCGGTTCATCTGTTGTGGACTCTGGTTCAGGTCCACCACGTGGCGGTGCAGTCTGACTTCGCCGCCGCCCACCGGCACCCGTACAACATCAGCGCGGCCGGACGCGTACACCAGATGACCATCCGTGAGACCGAGGCGCACGCAGTACGCGAGCATCTGGTAAAGGTCGTCGCGGTGGAAGCCGCGCTTGTACTTTGCGTCGACGACCACGGCGGCCCGGCGTCCACCAGTGGGCACCGGGAAGTAGTGGATCAGGTCGGGTTTTAGGACGTACTTGCGGGGCGCCCCAAAGAAGTGGTCACGATCCTGCGTCTTGTACCTGCCGCCCGCTCTACGGATCAGCGCCTCCCCCAGCGCGCGGGCAAGGAACGCTTCGTACACCCGCCACATCTGGAACATCACGCCGTCCACGGTGACGGCCCGCCCATCCTCGAGTTCGTACGACGCCCCCCCGAGGATGACTTCGGCGAGGGCGAGCGGCCGGTGATAGCGGGAGTTCAGTCGGTCCCGTCGCCAAAGTGGGAGCGGGGCGCCGAGAACCGGTGGGGTCACCCCGTCGAGGCGTGCGGCCAGAGCGTGGAGGGTCGTGCGCTGTGCCCCGCCGACTCCTGGAACGCGCAGCAGCCGCCGTGCGGCGCCGAGCAGCAGCTGGTTCTCCGCTATGTCGACGGTGTGCTCGTCGTAGGCGACCTCCAGCGGCAGGGCAAGGCCGGGCCGGCGGCTCATCTGTGCCGCCGCCCGGAGCCTTCCGCGCAGTACAGGTTCGGATGCCTCCGTCTCCCGGTAGCCGAGCAGCACTCCTTGCCGCAGGGCTCTCTGGACGGCTCGCGTGTAAGCACGCGCGAGGGCCGGCAGGAGATCGGCGCGGGTCGCAACGTCCACCGGACCGCCGTCGTGGAGCCACTCCTCGTCAGCGTAACCAAGGAGGTAGAGGAGTCGGTCCACGGTCACCTTAGGTGTGACCGAGAGCTGGACCTGCGCCCTGCCGTGGCCGACTCTGGCGACGCCGACCCGATCGCGGGCCTCCAGGCGGCACCAGCCGATCCGACGGGAGGGCCGCACCCGAACGAGTTCGCTTTCGTCGAGGGCCACGATCTGCTCGGGGGTGAGCTGCCACTCCCTCCAGCCGTCAGCCTCCTTCAACCGGACCAGTGGGACGGCCGTCACGGGGCACCACCACTGCCGTTAGCCGTCTCGGCGTCGTCAGCGGCTTCCTCGCCGAGCCCGAGGTGGCTGAGCAGCACGTCGAGCGCGTAGTCGGCCGCTACGTCGGTGCCGTCCCCCCAGTGGAACTCGGTGAGCAGCGGGATGATCTGGGTCCGCCACAGCCGTTCGAGTGCGCCACGGCCGCCGTGTGCTAGCGGCTGCATGAAGTAGGACGGGCCGATACGGAATTCCTGGTCGCCCGAGGGACTGTCGCCGATGCGCCTGTTGAGTTCAACCAGGAGTTTCGCCGCGTCCTGGGACCGGCCCTGGCCGTCGAGCCAGCGCTCCAGCATGCCTGCCAGCGGCTCGACTTCAGGATGCAGTTCCATGAAGGAGAAGCGCCGCCGCATCGCCGCGTCCATGAGGGAGACGCTGCGGTCCGTGGTGTTCATGGTGCCGAGGATGAACAGATTGGGCGGCAGCCGGAAGCCGTTGCCCTCGTCCGAGCCGTACTGGAGATGGATGTACTGCTTGCGGTATTCGAGCAGGAAGTACAACTCACCGAAGACCTTGGCGAGATTGCCGCGCGTCATCTCGTCGATGACCAGGACGAAGATCTCGGCGGGCCTGAGTTCGGCCGCGTCGGCGAGCCTGCGCAGTGGGCCCTTCGCGAGGTGGAAGACCACTCCCGAGCCGCCGTCCTCCGACCGCGTCTCGGCACCCGGTTTGGCGAGCCTGGGCCGGATGCCCTCGAAGAAGTCCTCATAGGAATAGGCCGGGTGAAACTGCACGAGCCGTACGTTGCCGGGGTTTCCGCCGGTCAAATGGCGGGCGAGTGCCAGCGCGGTGTACGTCTTGCCGGTGCCGGGCGGCCCGTGGAAGACCAACTGGGGCTTCACACGCAGCAGCTCCACGCACTCCTGGAGCCAGGTCGAGTTCTCGTCCTGGGTGAGTTCCTCCAGCAACGCCGCGGTGACGTCAGGCAGTTGAGGCTCGATGTCGGCGGGCGGCACCTCCTCCACAGGATCCGGCCCTATGAGAGCTTCGAGGCGGGGCGCGAACTCACTTATGTCGACGATCCGGGCGTCGGCATCCCCGAGCCGGCCGAGCAGCGCGTCGCCGAGGTCCTTGGCGATGTCGAGCGGGGCGTCGAGGTTGCGCCAGTCGACCTTGCGCCGGTACGCGCCCGCGGTGCCCGACACGTACACGGCCGGGCCGCCCACCACTCCGAGGTATCCCTTGGCGCCGTCGGTGCAGACCACGATGTCGCCATCCTGTATCCGGGCGACGAAGGTGTGCAGCTCCTTGGCCAGCTCCTCCCTGCGGCCGATCGACGACGATTCGTATGCGTCATCGACGGCCTTGCGCACCCGCTGCGGGCCCGCGCCCTCGGGCAGCGGTGACATGCGTCCGGCGTCGAGGGTGACCACGGACTCCTCACGCCAGAGCGTACGGATGAGGCTCGCACCGCCCTCGTCCGTACCGCGCAGCACCCAGACCTTGCGGGGCCGCTCGGGCAGGACTGGGTCGTCGGCCGGTTCGCCGAGAACGAGGGCAGTGATCTCCTCCCGTGTCAGTCTCCTTCCGGGAAGCGCCCGTACGACGTCCTGGCTTGAATACTGCTCGTCGAGGAGACCGTCCTCACTGAGCAAGTTCCGCCAGGTCTCGATCTCGTTCGCCAGCAGTGTGATGCCCATCCCGACGGTCGTGCCCTCGTGGTCGAGCGCGAGGTACCAGCCGTCGGGGCGGGTGCCCTGGAAGACCGAGGCGAGTGTGTACGCGTCGACCTCGTACTCGGCGGCGAGGTCCTCGATGTCCAGCCAGCGACCGTCGGGGAGGAGCTGGAGCAGGGCGGCGGCCGCGTCGAACGCGTCGCGGTTCCTGCGCCAGTCCATGTAGCGCTCCCCCGCCTCGCTGAGGAAGTCGACCGGCTTCGGATACTCGGCGAGGGCCTGAACACCCAACCCCGTCAGCCGCCACACCCGACGCCTGCGGCAGAGCCAGCCCGCCTTGACGAGACTGGTGGCGTTGTGGCTGAGGTTGACGTCGACACCCCGTGTGGCATTCGGGGCGACGCCCCAGAAGTCGTCCTCCAGGTCGGGGTCAGCCTCCTGGATGAGCGGCCACAGCCGTCGGAAAGGGAGGCCGTCCTGGGTGTGCTCGAGAAGGATCGTCGCCGCCCGGTGGACTGCTCTGGCGCTGACCTCGAAAGGCGTGGTCACGGGTTCCCTCCGTCCGGAGCTGACCTTCAACTCCACCCACCGGAGAGACTAACTCCCAGCACTGACAGTCACCGGTGCGCCGCCTGCCCCGCCCGCCCCGCCTGCCGATGACCGGTTGCCCGTACGGTCAGTTGGCTCCGCCGAGGTCCGGCGACAGCAGGCAGCGGACCTGCTTCCCAACGGGCGTGGTCACCACGTCCCAGCCGGGGGCGAGCAGGTCCATGAGGGGCAGACCGCGCCCCGACTCGGCCTGAGCGTCGTCGAGTCGGACGCCGGGCACACGTCGTGGGTGTCGGCTCCCGTCCGGGTCGTGCAGCCGCACCCACACCCCGGTCGGTACGGCCTCCACCTCGGCGACCAACGGCACGTAGTCGCCGCAGGCGCGCACCGCGTTCCCGTACAGCTCGGACAGGACGAGCTGGGCGGCATCAACCATGTCGGGTCCGGCGCCAGTGCCGCGCAGGGCTTGGGCGGTGAGCCCTCGGGCGGCGTGGAGGTTTCGCGGGGAGGCGGACATGTGGAGGGTGAAGCCGGTGGGGGTGGGAGTGAGGTAGTGACCCAGGGAGGCGGCGGAAGTGATGGGGTGGGGGGTGAGGCACACAAGGGCTCCTTGGGGTTCGCTCGCCAACTTGGCGCGGTTGCAGCCAGGTTGAGGTTGGACCCATTCCTCGATCGATCGCAACCTTTCTACCCAATCGGGTGACGGATCCAGCGACTCGTGCCCAGGAGCCTCGTGTTCGGTGCAGGCTTGCCACATGCCCAACTCCCCCATGGTTCCGACAGTCCGACGGCGTCGCCTCGGAGCAACCCTGCGCAGGTTCCGCAACGAAGCGGGCCTCAGCCTCGATCAGGCCGCCGAGGCGATGGGATGGAACGGCCCGAAGATGTCGAAGATCGAGAACGCGTTTCAGGGCATCAGGCCCGGCGACTTGGCCGTACTGCTCAAGGTGTACGGGGTGACAGACCCGGACGTGTGCTCCGTACTGGAGACGCTACGCAGTGACACCACGAAGAAGGGCTGGTGGCAGGCCTACTCGGGGATCGTGCAGCCTGCGTACGCCGACTACATCTCCCTGGAATCGGACGCCGAGCAGGTCTGCGCCTGGACCCCGCTGCTGATCCCGGGGCTGCTCCAGACCGCCGCCTACGCCCGCGAGACGATCACCGGAATCACGACGACCCGAACGCCCGAGGAGGTGGCCGCGCTCGCGGAGGTCCGCATGGCGCGACAGTCCGTACTGACCCGGCCGGGCACTCCGCTGGAACTGTGGGCCATCATCCACGAGGCCGCGCTGCACCAGCGGTTCGCCGCGCGTCCGGCCACCATGCGCGAACAGCTTCGCAAACTGATGGACGCCTCCGAACTCCCCAACGTGACCGTCCAGGTCATGCCGCTGGGCTCCACCGCACATCCAGGGCTCGAAGGAGGGTTCAGCCTCACCAAGTTCAGGCCCCCACTACCGGATGTTGTCCTCTTGGAGAACGCCGGGAGCGCGACTTACGTTGAGGGTGAAGACGCGGCGCCCTTCGAGAGGGCGTACGAGCGTATCCGGGCTACGGCGCTCTCCGTGGAGGACTCGCTCGTCCGCATCGCCGAACTGGAAGAAGGCCTGAGACAGTGACCGACCGCAAGACCGACCTGTATGCCTTGGACCTCACTGACGCTGCTTGGCGCAAGGCATCCGCAAGCGGCGCCGAGAACGACTGCGTCGAGATAGCCGAACTGCCTGGCGGCGGCCGGGCGGTACGGGACTCGAAGAACCCGGAGCGGGAGCCTCTGCGGTTCACCGCGTCGGAGTGGGCGGCCTTCCGCGCGGGTGTGTTCGCCGGCGAGCTCTGAGTACGCGAGTGGCCGCCGCCCGGATGGTTCGGGTGGCGGCCACTCGCCTGCCTGCGCGGGTTTACTCGTCGCCGGAGGAGAAGATGTCGAGCTGTATGTCGACTCCCTCGACCTCGTCCAGGCCGAACAGTCCTCCGCCCAACTGGTCGACCTCGGAGACCTTCTTCGCCCTCCTGGCCGGACCCGCCTTCTTCGGCTGGGTCGGCAGACTCACCGTCGGGCTCGGCGGCGACGGCGGAGCCACCCGGGTCAGAGGACTGGTGCCGGGTGCGTGGCGGGGGCCTGCGCCCGGGGGCGGGGTGAGGGGGGTGACGTATGGAGCGCCGGACGCCATCTCCTCGTAGACGCGGGTGATTTCCTTCTTCGTACGCTCGAACAGCTCCGGCTTCCTGTTACGGAAGGCGCGGAAACTGTCCATGACGAGGTCGAGGTCCTGGCGCTCAATGCCGTAGAGGTGGAAGTACGCGGCGTCGAGCTCGGCCCGCATGAGGAAACGGCGTTCCTCATCCCATATGAAGGGGGGGTTCTCGTCGCCGAGGTACTTGGCCCAGGGAGCCATCTCATAGGAGGTGTAGGTGAGTTCAAGGACGCGAGAGCGGATCCAGGACTCGGGGAGCTGGTTACCGAGCCAGGGAACGGGCTTGGCGTATTCGTCGGGGGTGAGAACAGGGAGCTGCTCGAACGTGAAGTAGGCCAGGGAGGCGCCCGCGTACTTCTGCTTGGCTGCGAAGTCGAGGACGTGGGCCGAGAGGTTCGCCAGAAGCAGGTCCGGCGCGTGAGCCGGAAACATCAGAGGGAACTTGTGTCCCACGGCGGTCCGAGGCAGCACTGATGCAATGACCGTCCGCTGATCCGATGCACGGCACACATCACGCCACCCGAGCAGCCAGTCGTGCGGCCACTCCTCCCGCTGCTTCGCCAGATCCTCCGCCAGTCGCGCGTCGACCAGTGCCTCGGCCACCCAATGGCGTGGCAATGGCAGCGTCACAGGGTTCTGATGTGCGCCTGTGTCCAGCCTTGGCAGGGTGCCTTTGTTGATCTGAGCCTGCGTCGCGTTCTCGTACGTCGCGAACCGGCCATCAAAGTGGTGGGCGAACTTCCCCTCGTAGAGGGGCAAATGGCGCTCATTCCCCTTCACGAAGACGGTCCCGGTCCGAACCCAACCCTGCTGCTGGAGCCACTCGGCCGAGCGGAATGACTTCGAGTCCGTGGCCATGTCGAGCATCCGCAGGAACGGCCCCAGCGCCCAGGCGTTGGCCTCCGTCTCCCCTTGCGCCTTGCGCCAGAGAAGAGGCACCCGCTCGTAGATCCCCTGAAGCACACGCAGGTGCTTCTCACTCTCGCATACCGGCGCCGTCCGGCTGTTCGGGTTGATCCGCCGGAACCCCTCGGCGTCCAGCGTGAACTCCCGCGCGTCCAGCTGATCCGGCCGCCGCGCCCGAAACGCAAGTCGCACCTGCCCGAACTCACGGTCAGGCCCACCGAACGTGAACAGGCAGTAACGGTACTGGTTGTGCACGTCCGCAAACAGCTTCTCCTCGTTCTCCAGATCCAGCACCGTCGTCAGTTGTCGCCGCTCCACCAGATCCGCGAAGAATACCGACGTCGTCTTGTCCGTCGCGATCCCCGTCGGCAGGACCAGCCCCACCATCCCCTCCCTACCCAGCAGCATCCGCGCCTTCTCCGCGAAGACGGCATACGTGTTGACGTCGCCCTTGCCTGTCAGCGGGAAGATGCCCGAGTCGCGGAGCATATTGGTCGTGCCCTTGGACTCGCGCTGGGCGGTGAGGTACTCACGGTGGAGCTTGCGGTCGGCCTCGATCACCTGGCCGTGTTCGTCGACGGTCTGGAGGAGTTCGCTGATGCGCGCCTCGCGCTCGTTCGCCGTGGCCGCGTCGGCAACGTACGGGTTCTGGGCGGCGAACCACTCCTTCTTCTGGATCTTCACCCGCTCCCACGGTGGATTCCCCAGCACCGCGTCGAAGCCCCCCTGCCACCCTGTAGCCGGGTTCGCGTCCTCCGCCTCCCCGTCCTCCACCCGGAACACACGCGGAAACTCCAGGTGCCAATGGAAGAAGCGGTTACGGGAGACGATGTCGCGCAGTTCACGCTCGCCCGCACGCTCCCGCCACTCCACCTCCTCGTCCGTCTCCTCAACGACCTCCTCCCCCATCTTCGGCTCGGGCTTCGGGATGCCCTCAAGCTCCAGGCCCCGTTCCAGCTTGGCCAGCGTCCCTGTCGTGATGGGAACGGGCGCATCCGCGCGCTTCGGCCAGATGAACGCCGCACACCAGGCGTCGGCGACCTTCTTGAGCCGCTTGAGCTCCGGGTCACGCTCGAACTCCCGGTGCCGCTTGGCCAGTTCGCGGATGGCCGCGAGGCCCTTGTTGGCCGGGCGCTTCGCGGCCTTCTCGGCCGCCACCCGCACCGTCGCCGTGCTGGTGTTGGTCGCGGGCTCGCCGAGCTGGGTCTGGACCCAGACCTGGACGCCCTTGAGTTCCTTGCGGTTGCGGTCGCGGGCCTCGGTGACCGCCTTGGCCTCGTCGCCCTCCAGCTTCTTGAACGCCGTGTCGGGGATTCCTGACTCCAGCAGCTTCGGTGTCGTACCGAGCAACCCGTTGCCGACCTTGATGCGGTCGTCGAGGTAGGCCAGCGGCTCACCCGGGGTGAGGGATTCCAGCCACAGGGACACCTTGGCGATCTCCGCCGCCAGGGGGTTGATGTCGACGCCGTGGACACAGTGGCGTACGACCTTGGACATCGCCTCACGGATCCGCTCCGGCGCAGGCTCAAGCTCGTCGTCGTACATCTGGGCGTAGCGCAGAGCGATGCGACGGGCGGCCGCGACCAGGACATGTCCCGATCCACAGGCCGGGTCCACGAAACGGATCTTGAGCAGGTCGTCCGGGATGCCGGATGCCTCGCGCTCCTTGATCACCGGGTCGAGGGCGTTGTCCAGGAGTTTCTCGATCAGGACGGACGGTGTGTAGTACGAGCCGGTGGTCTTGCGTTTGTTGCCCGCCACCAGGTCCTGAAGCCAGAACTCCTCCTTCGCCGGGTTGTGGCGCGGGATGAGTTCCAGAAGGGATTCGTAGACGCTGCCGAGTTCGTCGGCGCCCAGGTGGCGGTAGTCGACCCGGCTGGGGCGGCCCTGGCGGTCGTAGATACGGGAAAGCAGTCTGACCGCGGGGAGAAGGCTCTCGTTCGGCAGGTCGGCGGCGCGCAGAGGTTCGGGGCTGCCGGGGAGCAGCGCCGACCACTCGTGTTCGTCGTCCTCGAAGCGGAAGTACAGGCCGCCGAGTTCGGGGAGCGCGAGCGCTTCGAGGCCGCCTTCCGCCCCGAGGGCGTTGAGGACGGTGCGCAGGCCGACCCACAGGTCGGTGTTGCGGTCGCCCGGCCTGCGGGACGCGATGCGGCGCAGGCGGGCCGTGGAGAAGTAGCGAGTGTAGAGGTCGCGGGCCTTGTCCAGGGCTTCGGCCTCCTCGGGGGAGGCGTTCTCCTGGGGTCGCAGCAGGAGGGCGTCGCGGTCCTCCGCCACGAAGAGGAACACCAGCTGGTAGGCCAGGCGGAGCAGTTCGTGGTGGAAGTCGTCCAGGGCCGCTTTGCCGCCTCTGGTGAGGGCTTCACCGAGTTGGGGATTGGCCTTGAGGAAGCCGCTGCCGAGGATGCCGAGGGCAGCCTTGACCTGGTTGCGCAGGCGGTCGCGGGCGCGGATGCCGGTCTCGATGGCGAAGGCGCGCCACCATTCGATGCGGCAGTCGGCGGGGGTCAGCTCGGCGATGTCGTCCACGGCGGTCGCCGCTTCGTCGAGCGTGCCCTCCTCTGCCTCGTCTTCCGGCTCGTCGGCGACGGCCGCCGCGCGGCGCTTCTTCTCCGGCTTGGGAGTCAGCTCGAAGCGGGAGGCGTGAAGCATCGCGTACAGGAGCTGGAAGTCCGCGAACTGGTCGCCGCCGAAGATCGCGTCGAGGTCGAACTCGACGTACGCGGAGCCGACAAGCGCGGTGGAGTCCCGCAGGACGCGCAGCACCCCGCCGTTGGAGAGCAGCGCCCATAGATGCTTGTCAGAGACGTTGAGGAGCTCCTGGAGCATCGACTGGGGGGCCCGGTCGTTGCCGATGGCCCGGTCGAGCTCGATGTCCCAGCGCAGGATGTGAATGGGCAGGTGGGACTGCCAGAGGTAGCTGACGCGGTACTCGCCCGACTTACGACCGGGGACGTCGATGCCCCGCCGTTTGTGCACGGCGGTACGGCCCGTGTAGCCCAGTTCGTCGAGGAGGACGCTCAGCCATTCCCGGTACGTCAGCTTCGCCGAGTCAGCCTCGGGGCCGAGCGCCGCGAGCTGCTCGCGGAAGGACGCGTACGTGGCCTTGAGGTACTCCCATTTGCGGCTGGCCGCGTCCTCCACGCGCACGCCGCGCGGCAGGCCGTAGTCGGCGGGGGCGGCACCGGGAAGCTCCCTGTCCCCGAAACGGATCTTGTTGATCAGGTCGGCGGAGAGCAGGGCGCCTTCGACACGTACGGCCGTGCTCGCCGGGAGGTGATCGGGGGCGAGAGTCGTCACCTGGAGCCTCCGGGGCGCTTGACGTACACGTAGACACCCAGCAGGTCGGGGTCGCCTGCCGGCTCAGCGGTAATGCGGCGGACCGCGGCGGCGCCGCGTGCCCGGCCGCGTTCGCCGGCGGCCTCACGTACCCGCTGGTGGGCGGCTTCGAGGCGGCGGGCGACATCGCGGCCGTGGGCTTCGAGGCGTTGTTCCACCTCGGCCTCGTCGAGCTCGTCGAGGGCGCGGCCGATCTGCTGCTCACGCATGGAGGGGATGGTGTTGCGGTCAGGGGAGGCGCGCAGCAGGTCCGCGATCTCGTCGTCGGTGAGCCATTCGCGGGAGCCGTCGTCGGTGGCGCGCCAGGCCAGCAGCTGGGCGTCCTCGGCGACCAGTTCCTGAGGCTTGCCCTTTTCCTGGCCGGTGCGGCGGGGAGGCAGGGTGAGGCGGAAGCGGTAGCGGGCCAGAAGCAGCACGGTGCGCGCCGAGACGGCGGTGGTGCGGATGACGCCGAGCCGCCGGGCGGGGCGGTCGTGCTCGCTCAGCTTCGGGTCGAGAGCGGAGTCCAGGACGTAGCGGGCCACGGCCCGTACGGCCGGGTCGCCACGGAAGAGGGCGTGCTGCCCCGCCGCGACCGGCAGGTCCTGCCGGAACACGAGCTCTGGGGCAGGCGTCGCCGTGCGTGCCCTGCCCTTCGCGGCCGTGCGCGCGGGAGCCGGAGCGGCCCCGGGGCCTTCGCCCTGGTCCAGGTCTTCGTAAATGCCGAGCGCGTGACGCAGCCCGCGCGGCAGCGGGCCCACTGGGGCGGTGAATCCGGTGGAGCGTGGGTCGGGGCGTACAGCCGAGCCCAACGCCTTCAGCGTCTCCCGGGTGAAGTCGGCGATGTCGGCGGGCTCGCCCAACGCCTGGTGCAGGGCCTCCAGTTCAGCCTGGACCTCATCGGGCCGCAAGCCGCTGTGGGCGAACTTGGTCAGTACCTTCGACTCCCGGTCGGCGGCACTCTCCCACTCCTTGTAGAGCCGTTCCCGCGCCTGGCTGAACAGCTCGTCCGTGCCGAAGTCGAGGGTGAGTTGCTCGTCCGCGCCCTGCCCGCGCACCAGAAGACTGTTGGCCAGCGCGCGCAGGACACCCTCACCGCCGTCGGGGACAGGGACGATGACGCCGATCTGGTCGGCGATGTCCCGGTGCTTGCGAATCAGGACGTTCAGGACGAGGCCGTCGATGCCGGTGTCGGTGTCGTACAGGGTGACGGCGCGGACCTTCTCGCGGGACTGCCCGAAGCGGTCGACGCGGCCCTCGCGCTGCTCGTGCCGGGTCGGGTTCCAGGACAGATCGTAATGGACGACGGCACCGAAGTCGTCCTGGAGGTTGACGCCTTCGGAAAGGCAGTCGGTGGCGACCAGGACATGCCGGCCGCGCTTGGCGGTGAGTTCGTCGATGCGGGCCTGGCGGGCGTCCGGGTGCAGCTTGCCCGTGACGGCGTCGACGTGGGCGCTGCGCCCGAGGGCGTCGGCCAGGTGCTGGGCGACGTATTCGGCCGTGGGGATGAAGCGGCAGAAGACGATCGGGTCGTAGCCGTCGACGAGGAGGCCCTTCACCTCGTCGACGAGGGTACGAAGCTTCGCGTCGGTGTCCGGGCCCGCGAGGGCTGCGGCCCGCTCGGCGAACGCCTTCAGCTTGCGGCTGCCCCGGGCGTTGTCGCCGATGTCGTCCGTGTCGAGGAGGGCGCCGGGGACCGAGTCCAACCCTTCGGTGGCCTCGTCGTCGACGAGTTCCATGGCGGCGGCGCGGCCGATCCGGTCGGCCTCCTCCTCGCTGCGGGCAGCGGCGAGAGCGGCCCGGACGGTGAGGGTCTCGACCGCGGCGGCGGGCGAGGACAGGACGCAGCGCAGCAGGGTCAGTACGGACCACCAGGTGAGGCGCTGCTTGAAGGAGCCGTCGGGGCGACGGACCTGCTCGCGCGCGTAGGCGATGACATCCCTGACGAACTGGGCGTATTCCGAGCCCAGTTGGTAGGGCAGCGGTCGCAGCATGCGGTCACTGGGGAACGGCGTGTCCTGGTCGAGGTAGCGCCTGATGTCGCGGCGGCGGCGCTGCACGAAGTGGCGGGCGAGGCGGTCGCGGTGCGCGGGCAGCGAGGGGTCGAGGCCCTTCAGGCCGGGGTCGAGCAATCCGGTGAGCTTGGCGAAGGCGTGGGCGTCGCCGCTGTGCGGGGTCGCGGTGACGAGGATCAGATGGCGGTTCTCATCCTGGGCGAGGGAACTGAGGAGCTCGTACCGCTGCTGGTGCCCGGTACCCGCGCCGACGCAGGTGTGCGCCTCGTCGACGATCAGCAGGTCGGGGCAGGTGCGTCGGAACGCCTCACGGCGGTCGGACTGCTTGATGAAGTCGGTGGACACGACCGTGTAGGGGTAGCGCTGGAAGAGCGTCTGCCCCTGCTCGACCCCCTTCTGGAGCCGGGCCGCGGTGGAGGGCAGTACCAGCTCCGCCTCCATGCCGAACTTCTCGCGCAGCTCGCTCTGCCACTGCTCGGCGAGAGATGGCGAGCAGAGCACCACCATGCCGGTGGCCGAGCCCTGCTCGATGAGCTCCTTGCCGATGAGGGCGGCCTCGACGGTCTTGCCGATGCCGACGTCGTCTCCGATGAGCAGCCGTACGGTGTCCATGCGCAGCGCCATCATCAGCGGTACGAGCTGGTACTGGCGGGGCTGCACCGAGATGGACGCCAGCGAACGGAAGGGGCCCGCTCCGTGGCTCGCCGCGATCCGCAGGGCGGTGCGCAGCAGCCCGGCGGAGGCAAAGTCGCCGACCTCTCCGGGTACCGCCTGTGGCCTACCGAAACCAGGGTCCCTGATCTCGTGCGGGAACAGCGCGGTGACGAATTCGCGGTCCCCGTCGAGAGGCTGGGCGATCACCAGTCCGCCGGGCGAACCGGGCTGCACTACCCAGTCGCGGCCACGGGCGGAGATCAGGTCGCCCGGGGCCCGGGGAGGCCTCGGCGACTGCGCTGAGGTACTGGGGAACGTCATCGAATGCTCCGTCCGGGGCCGAAGACGTCCGGGTGTGCACGCACGGCGTTCTCCCACTCCTTGGTTTCCGAGCCGGCCCGGATGACGAGCCAGCCGTCGTCGATCAACCGGAACTCGGCCTGTCGGTCGAGATGCCAGCCGCCCGGTTCGTCCACGTAGACGGCGACGTCCGCGCCAGGAAGGCGGTAGACGACGTCGGGGCGAGCCGGGTCGCCGGCTCGCTCGGGGTGCGTCTCGTCGGGGAGGCGGTGGCCCGAGCGGCCCAGCCACTCTACAAAGTCGGCGACCGGTCCCCGCGCGTGCTCCGTAGCCAGGGCGAGCGCCTGGGCCCGCTGCGCGGCGGGGGTCACCTGCCGCGCGCCCCGGGTGGTGGAGGCGGCCAGCCGCATCAGAAGGGGGACCGCCGCGTGCCGGTCGATACGGGTGTGGAAGCGTTGGTTGCTGTACGTGAGCAGACAGTCGTAGCAGCCCCGCTCGCAGCGTTCCACGGCACCGGGGGCCCGGTCCAGGTCACGGCCGTCGCCCGGGTCGACGTGAATGATCCGCAGAGCGGCCCGGGCGACCTCGGCGAGCGCTTCGGGGTCGTCGTGGAGGAGCCGGAGCACCCCGGCCCCGCCTTCGGCGCCCTCGATGAGGAGCATCCGTCCGCGTTGTTCGTCGTCCGGGAGGTCCTGGCTGTCCAGCTCGGCGTCCTCGAGCTGGTAGCGGGCCTCTATGCCGCGTTCAAGGGCATAGCGGAGGGTGACGGCGACCGTTTCGTCCTCGACCGGTTCGGCCAGGCGCAGCACGGCGATGTTCTTGCGGTCCTCGACATAGGGGATGACCTGGAGGGTGCGGTCCGCGGAGGCGAACGGGGTAAGGGCCTCGTCCTCGGCCGATGCCTCCTGGATCTCCCCCGCCTTCTTGGCGCTGAGCCACCTGCCCTGGATGGGGTCGAGCCAGAAGCCTCGGTCCGCGGGCTGCTTCCGCTTGCGGCGGCCGATGTTGAAGACCCGGACCCGTGCCGTGTCGCCGTAGCTCACGGTCAGCACCGGACCGTCGTCGTCCGCAGCGGTGGCGTCCAGCCGCCCACCGCCCTGCGAGAACTGGTAGCCCGTCAGCAACTCGAAGCCGGATCTGAGCCGTTCTTCCTCGTCGGAGGAGATCCGGCGTACCGGTGAGGCGTGGACGGTGGACAGGAGCATGGTCCGGCTCAGTGTGAGGGAGAGGGGAACCTCACAGTCGTCGCACCGATCGACCCCGTCCGAACGGTCGTGCCAGGTACCGCAGTTGGCACAGATCCGCACGTCGCTTGTGGCGACCTGTCCCGGGGTGGCGCCCATGGGGACCTGGACCCGGTCGACGGCGTATCGCTGACCCTCGTGGTAGATCAACGCTCCGGGGCCGAACTCGGAGATCGCGATGAAGCGGGGGCGCTGGATGTACGCCCCGTTCCTCTGTCCGAGGCGTCCTTCCCCACGCTGCCCGGGAATGTAGGCGGCGAGCGGGAGGCGGGGGAAGGAGTAGCCGGGGAGGAACCCCTCGGAGGCGAAGTAGCGGTAGGTGTAGAAGTCGCTGAAGGACTCCTCACTGTCCTCGTTGCGCAGCAGCTTCAGCTGGTTCTCGGCCTCGGCGCGGCGTGCCTGGGCAACGCGTCGGCTGCGAGGATCGACCGAGAGGTCCCCCGCGATGCGGTGCTGCTCCTCGCGCTCGGCGAGCGCCGCACGGTACAGGCGGCGCCAGCGCTCGCAGTCGTCGTCGAAGCGGCGCAGTGCGGTGCGTACGACATCCTCGATCCAGCCGTCGTACCACCAGGTGGTGCGTGCCCGGAGGTCGCCGAGGAGCGGTTCGAGCACGGCGGTGGCACGGTCGATGGCCCGGCGGCGGGCCGCCTCGCTGTCGAGCTGGGTGCGCATGGCCTCGGTGAGCCGGAGCGGCACCGGTTCGCCGGGAGCCCGTGCGACAGCTTCGGCGTCGATGAAGTCGGTCATGCGCCGGCCGAGGGCGGCTCCCGTCTCGGCCAGCCAGATCGCGTGGACGTGGCTGCGCAGCAGCTCCTCGTTGGCCAGGTCGAGGCGGGGCGGTGTGACACTTCCCGCGACCATCAGCTCGGGGCGCCGGAAGTAGTACTGGTCGTGGGCGCTGCCTGTCGAGCAGTACGTGGTGACCAGCGCGGGCTGCCCGGAACGGCCGGCCCGGCCCGATCGCTGGGCATAGTTGGCCGGGGTGGGCGGGGCGTTGCGCAGCGCCACCGCGTTCAGGGTGGCGATGTCGACACCGAGTTCCATGGTCGGCGAGCAGTACAGCAGGCTGAGGTCACCCTCGCGGAACGCCTTCTCACGCTCCTCCCTCAGGTCGGAGGGGACCTGCGCGGTGTGCTCCCTGGCTTCGAGACCGAGCAGCTGTGACGCGGTGTCCCGGTAGAGGTTTCTGAAGTAGGTGTTGACGTGCGGCTCGGCGTCGGGATCGCCGACCTTGCGCAGCGGGTCGGGCTCGGGAGCGAGCCCGTCGCCCGGCAGCCAGCGCAGCGCGGCGGCCCTGACCTGGTGGCCGCGTGAGCCGTCCCGCTCCTCGCGGACGATCGCGACCAGGCCCTGAGTCTCCAGGACGCGCAGCAGACCCCGGATCACCGCATCCGCGTCCGCCACGGACATCCGCTTCCCGGCGAGCCCGGGGATCTCGCGGAACTGGCCGGGGCGGCGCAGGAAGCGTCCGTAGGCCCCGAGTCCGCTGAGGTAGATGGCCTCGCCGGAGGGGGCTCCCTTGGGGCCGCTGCCGGGGAAGGCGACTCGCGAGGGCACGCCGGGCTCCTTCGGGGGGAGCGCCCAGACGCCGAGCAGGTGGGCTTCGGACTGGCGCCGGAGCTGGTCGAAGCCTTCCTGCGTCAGCAGCGGCTCGTCGACCGCCAGTGAGCGGCGGAGCTCGTCCAGGAGGACCCGGGCGAGGTGCTCGCGGTGTTCGGGGGAGTCACCGGCGAGCGCGGCGGGTGCGTCCTGCCAGCACTCCTGGTCGGCCGCGATCTCCCGCAGGTCGGTGTACTCGAAACGCAGCAGCCCGGTCTGGGTGAGGTTGGGCATGGTGATGCGCCAGCCGCGTTCGAGGTCGGCGTTGACGCGGTAACCGAGGACCGCTCGCAGGGCCGAGCGGGCGGATTCCCGCTGGCTGTACTTGGCCCCCGGATTACGGGCGAAGGCCTCCATGGGCAGGCCCAGCGCTTCCTCGACGGCCTGCGGCAGCGCGTCATGGCGCAGTCCTGCCGGGCCCGCCGCTGCAAGTGCCCGGTAGAGGGCGCCGCGGATCTGGGTGACCTGGGCGAAGTCATTGAAGTGCCCGGCCTGGAGGCTGGCGTCCTGGCGGTTGTCGACAAAGGTGAGGAGCTTGCGTGCCCGCTCGTCGATGTCCTGCTGGCCACGCAGGGACCGCACCACGCTCGAGCTGATGAGGGAGACCGCCGAGCTACGGCCCTCGGCCGCGAAGGTCGCGAGCTTCGCGAAATCGCGGGCGCGCAGTTGTTCGTGGCTGACGCGACAACGCAGGCAGAAGCGGAAGGGAGCAGCGATCCACCAGGCGCGCAGGCCCTGCCCTTCTCCCGCGAGGACCGTTCCGTCCGGAGCGATGCGGACTTCGCGCGGGACGTCGCTGCTGCGGGCCTGCACGATGGCACGGGTCCCGGCCTCGGTGGTCTCCACCCAGCTGTCCGGGAGTCGTGCCAGGATCTCGTCGGGCGCGGTCGGCCAGGGCCGCTCCTCACTGACGTACAGGTAGCCGTCGCCGTCCTCGGCCGGCGCCTCGGGGTCCCTGCGAGCGACGAAGCGTGGCCCGGCCGCGCCGTCCTCTCGGGTCATCACCAGATATTCGTGCCCGCAGTCGCGGCAGAACGCCAGCGGGATCAGCGGCTTGTCCCGCTGCGCGGGCACACTGACCTGGTACTGGCTGGTCAGATGGCGCTGCTCTGCCGGTTCGAGACTGGTGTAGACGGTGTCGCCCTTGGAGAGGAACTGGTGCAGCCTGAAGGCGAACAGCGGGCGTCGGTGTTGCGGGTGCAGCGCCTTCGCACCGGCTCTGAGAATCGCCTCGATCGCAGTGCGGCACACCTCCTGGCTCTCGCCGCAGTCCCCACTCAGGACGGCTGCCGCGGCGGGGACGGTCACCGGAGTCCTGCGCACCAGTCGTCCGTCGGCCTTCTCGTCCTCGACCAGGCCGAAGGAGTCCTCCACCCAGATGGCGAGAGGATCGGCCTTCAACACCGAATAGTCGTGTGACAGCGCGTGCGGTTCCCGCTCGGCACGGCGGACCGCCTCTGCCAGCGCCGCCCTGCGTTCGGCGGCGGGCAGCGCAAGGTGGGCCCTCGGGTCGGTGGACCGTTCCAGGGTCTCGCCGATCACATGCTCGGGCCGCACCGGCGTGCCGAACAGCCGGGTGGCGACGTCCGCGACCTTCTCCTGGGCGTCCTCAAACGTGGCAGCGCTGGCCATGGTGGCGGACGTACCGATGCACTGAAGGCGAGGGGCGGCGCAGGCGTCGCGGAGCCTGCGCACCAGGAAGGCGACATCCGCACCCTGCCGACCGCGATAGGTGTGCAACTCGTCCAGAGCCAGAAACCTGAGGCCCTGGGCCGCCCCGATGAGTTCCTCCCGCTCGTGGGGACGCGTGAGGAGATACTCAAGCATTACGTAGTTCGTCAGGAGAATGTCCGGCTTGGAACGCAGCACGGCCGCCTTTCCCTCGGCATCCTCCTGGCCGGTGTACCGGGCGAAGGTAACTCGACGATCCGCCTCTGGAATTCCCCATTTCAGATACCGGGCGAGTTCGTATTCCTGGCTGTTCGCGAGTGCGTTCATGGGGTAAACGACGATTGCCGAAATGCCGTCGGGGTTCGGGTGGCGCAGCACCTCGTTGACGATGGGAACAATGTAGGCGAGACTCTTGCCGGATCCGGTGCCGGTGGTGAGGACGTACGAATGTCGACGAGCCGCCGCATCGATCGCTTCTCGCTGGTGGCGGTGGAGGGTCAGAGTCCGGGAACCGGGATCGTCCGAGTGTTCCTTGACACGGAAATAGTCGCGGCACATGGGATGCAGGACTCCGGCATCGACGAGTTCGGCGACCGTACCACCACTGCGGAAATTCGGATTGAGTGAGATGCGAGGGTCAGGCCAGCGCGCCTTACGCGCACGCTCCTCTTCGAGGTGTTGCCGGATATCCCTGTCCCGGACGGATACCAACGAACTCGTGAAGGCGTCGTAATCGCTGATCAGATTTTGGTGGACCCCAAAGACGTCCATCTTGGTCTGCGCTCCCCTTGCTGCTGTGCGGCTCCGCCGGCACCGTTGCCCGAGAACGACACCCCCTGGTCGCCGACGGTTCATCAGCCTACTGCCTGAGCGCTGACTGAACCCGCGAAAGCCGGTGGTCGTCCACAGGTCCGCACGGCATGGTTCACTGCGGACATCCACAGACCAGACGGGGAGGACTTCGTGGCCCATGAGATCGACGAGACATTTCTGGCGCTACCCCTGCGTGCCCTCGCCGACGCCGCGCTCGCTCGTGCGCGGGCGCTCGGGGCCGAGCACGCCGACTTCCGGTTCGAGCGGGTGCGCAGCGCGTCCTGGCGGCTGAGGGACGCCAAGCCGGCCGGGTCGTCGGACACGACCGACCTCGGGTACGCGGTGCGGGTGGTGCACGGCGGGACCTGGGGGTTCGCGTCGGGCGTGGACCTGACGATGGACGGGGCCGCCAAGGTGGCCTCGCAGGCCGTGGCGATGGCCAAGCTGTCGGCGCAGGTGACCAGGGCGGCCGGGTCGGACGAGCGCGTGGAGCTGGCCGAGGAGCCGGTGCACGCCGAGAAGACGTGGGTGTCGTCGTACGAGATCGACCCGTTCACGGTGCCCGACGAGGAGAAGGCGGCGCTGCTCGGCGACTGGAGCCGCCGGCTGCTGGCCGCCGACGGGGTCGATCATGTGGACGCCTCGCTGCTCACCGTCCACGAGAACAAGTTCTACGCCGACACGGCCGGGACGGTGACCACGCAGCAGCGCGTGCGGCTGCACCCGTCGCTGACGGCGGTGTCGGTGGACGAGTCCAGCGGCGAGTTCGACTCGATGCGGACCATCGCGCCGCCGGTCGGGCGGGGCTGGGAGTACCTGACCGGGACCGGCTGGGACTGGGACGACGAGCTGGAGCGGATCCCCGGGCTGCTCGCCGAGAAGATGCGGGCGCCCAGTGTGGAGCCGGGGCTGTACGACCTGGTCGTCGACCCGTCCAACCTGTGGCTGACCATCCACGAGTCCATCGGCCACGCCACCGAGCTGGACCGCGCGCTCGGCTACGAGGCCGCCTACGCCGGCACCTCCTTCGCCACGTTCGACCGGCTCGGCAAGCTGCGCTACGGCTCGGAGCTGATGAACGTCACCGGCGACCGCACCGCCGAGCACGGCCTGGCGACGATCGGTTACGACGACGAGGGCGTCGAGGGCCAGTCCTGGGACCTGGTGAAGGACGGGACGCTCGTCGGCTACCAGCTGGACCGGCGGATCGCGAAGCTCACCGGGCTGGGGCGTTCCAACGGCTGCGCCTTCGCCGACTCCCCCGGTCACGTGCCCGTGCAGCGCATGGCCAATGTGTCCCTCCGGCCCGACCCGGCGGGCATGTCGACGGAGGACCTGGTCGGGAGCGTCGACCGGGGCATCTACGTCGTCGGCGACCGGTCCTGGTCGATCGACATGCAGCGGTACAACTTCCAGTTCACCGGGCAGCGCTTCTTCCGGATCGAGAACGGGCGGATCACCGGGCAGTTGCGGGACGTGGCCTACCAGGCGACGACGACCGACTTCTGGGGTTCCATGGCGGCGGTGGGCGGGCCGCAGACGTACGTCCTCGGCGGCGCGTTCAACTGCGGCAAGGCCCAGCCGGGCCAGGTGGCCGCGGTGTCGCACGGCTGCCCCTCCGCCCTGTTCAAGGGCGTCAACATCCTCAACACCACCCAGGAGGCCGGCCGATGAGCGCCAGCATCGAGTCCGGCCGGGGGTCCGGGGGTCGCCCCCCGGGCAGGCACAGTCTCAACACCACCCAGGAGGCCGGCCGATGAGCGCCAGCATCGAGTCCGGCCGGGGGCCCGGGGGTCGTCCCCCGGGCAAGCACAGTCTCAACACCACCCAGGAGGCCGGCCGATGAGCGCCCGCGTCGAGAAGCCGCACGAGGTCGTGGAGCGGGCGCTGGAGCTGTCGCGGGCCGACGGCTGTGTCGTCATCGCGGACGAGCAGTCGAGCGCCAACCTGCGCTGGGCGGGCAACGCGCTCACCACCAACGGCGTGACGCGTTCCCGCACGCTCACCGTGATCGCGACGGTGGACGGCGCCGAGGGCACGGCCTCCGGGGTCGTCTCCCGGACGGCGGTCACCCGGGACGAGCTGGAGCCGCTGGTGCGGGCCGCCGAGGCCGCCGCGCGCGGTGCCGGCCCCGCGGAGGACGCGCAGCCGCTGGTGACGGGCGTCGCGCCGTCCCCGGAGTTCACGGAGGCGCCCGCGGAGACCTCGTCCGCGGTGTTCGCCGACTTCGCGCCGGCGCTGGGCGAGGCGTTCGCACGCGCGCGTGCGGGCGGCCGGGAGCTGTACGGCTTCGCCAGCCACGAGCTGGTGTCGACGTACCTGGGCACCTCGACGGGGCTGCGGCTGCGGCACGACCAGCCGAACGGGACGCTGGAGCTCAACGCCAAGTCGCCGGACCGTACGCGTTCGGCGTGGGCGGGCCGGTCGACGCGGGACTTCAGGGACGTCGACCCGGCGGCGCTCGACGCGGAGCTGGCCGTACGGCTGGGCTGGGCGCAACGGCGGATCGAGCTGCCCGCGGGGCGGTACGAGACGCTGCTGCCGCCGACCGCGGTGGCGGACCTGATGATCTACCAGCTGTGGTCGGCGTCGGGGCGGGACGCGGTCGAGGGCCGGACGGTGTTCTCCAAGCCGGGCGGCGGCACGCGGGTGGGCGAGCGGCTGGCCGCGCTGCCGCTGTCGTTGCGCAGCGACCCGTACGAGCCGGGTCTGGAGTCGGCGCCGTTCGTGATCGCGCACTCCTCCGGCGGCGACCGGTCGGTCTTCGACAACGGGCTGCCGATCGCCTCCACGGAGTGGATCCGCGAGGGCGAGCTGGAGCGCCTCAGCACCAGCCGGCACAGCGCCGCCCTGACCGGCCTCCCGGTCGCCCCCGGCAGCGACAGCCTGATCCTGGACGGCGGCGACGACCGCTCCCTGGAGGACATGGTGGCGAACACCACGCGCGGGCTGCTGCTGACCTGCCTGTGGTACATCCGTGAGGTCGATCCGGCGACGCTGCTGCTGACCGGTCTGACCCGGGACGGCGTGTACCTGGTGGAGAACGGCGAGGTGGTGGGCGAGGTCAACAACTTCCGCTTCAACGAGTCGCCGGTCGACGTGCTGGGCCGGGCGACCGAGGCGGGGCGCACGGAGACGACGCTGCCCAGGGAGTGGAGCGACTGGTTCACCCGGGCCGCCATGCCTGCGCTGCGGGTGCCGGATTTCAATATGAGCTCTGTCAGTCAGGGCGTATAACCTCGTAGCCGGCGGTCACTCGACCGGCCGAGGGCGTCAAGAAGATCACCGAGGAGACACGAGAACCGTGACGGACATCGTCGACGAGCTGAAGTGGCGGGGGCTGTTCTCCCTGTCCACCGACGAGGACGCTTTGCGCAAGGCGCTCGCGGACGGTCCCGTCACGTTCTATTGCGGCTTCGACCCGACCGCGCCGTCCCTGCACGTCGGGCATCTGGTGCAGGTGCTCACCGTGCGCCGGCTCCAGCAGGCCGGTCACCGGCCGCTGGCGCTGGTCGGCGGCGCCACGGGTCTGATCGGCGACCCCCGCCCGACCGCCGAGCGCACGCTGAACGCGCCGGAGACGGTGGCGGGCTGGGTGGACAAGCTGCGCGGCCAGATCGAGCCGTTCCTGTCCTTCGAGGGCGAGAACGCGGCCGTGATGGTCAACAACCTCGACTGGACGGCCGGTCTGTCCGCGATCGAGTTCCTGCGGGACATCGGCAAGCACTTCCGCGTCAACAAGATGCTGACGAAGGACTCGGTGGCCCGCCGGCTGGAGTCCGACCAGGGCATCAGCTACACCGAGTTCAGCTACCAGATCCTGCAGGGCATGGACTTTCTCCAGCTCTACCGGCGCTACGGCTGCACGCTCCAGCAGGGCGGCAGCGACCAGTGGGGCAACCTGACGGCCGGCCTGGACCTGATCCACCGGCTGGAGCCGTCGGCCTCGGTGCACGCGATCGCCACGCCGCTGATGACGAAGGCCGACGGCACCAAGTTCGGCAAGACCGAGGGCGGCGCCGTCTGGCTCGACCCGGAGATGACGACGCCGTACGCGTTCTACCAGTTCTGGCTGAACGTGGACGACCGGGACGTCTCCCGGTACATGCGCATCCTGTCCTTCCGCTCGCGGGAGGAGCTGGAGGAGCTGGAGCGGCAGACCGAGGAGCGGCCGCAGGCGCGGGCCGCGCAGCGGGCGCTGGCCGAGGAGCTGACCACGCTGGTGCACGGCGCCGAGCAGACGGCCGCCGTGATCGAGGCGAGCCGTGCCCTGTTCGGGCAGGGTGAGCTGGCCGGCCTGGACGACCGGACGCTGGCGGCGGCGCTGTCGGAGGTGCCGCACGTCAAGGTCGCCGAGCTCGGTCCGGTCGTCGACCTGTTCGCCGAGGTCGGGCTGGTGGCGAGCAAGTCGGCCGCGCGGCGGACGGTGAAGGAGGGCGGGGCCTACGTGAACAACGTGAAGGTCACCGCCGAGGATCACGTCCCGGCGCGGGAGGACCTGCTGCACGGGCGGTGGCTGGTGCTGCGGCGCGGCAAGAAGAACCTGGCGGCGGTGGAGGTCGTGACCGGCGGCTGAGGTTCGCTCCGCGGGTAGCGCCGTAGGGGTGCGGGTTTGTTGCGGGCCGCGCGTGCGTCGTGGCTGGTCGCGCCACGCGGCGGAGCCGCAGGTCAACACTGCCCCGCGCCCCTCATTTGCGGCGCCCTTCGGGCGCCTGCAAATGGCTTCCCGTCACACCCTCTGCTTTCTCTTGCCCAGTGTCCGCGTGTACAGCATGTCGCCGAAGGCGACGATGATGATCGCGGCGATCAGCTGGAAGATGTGCCGGCTCCAGTCGATGCCGGGGGTCTCGTCGACGCCGAACCCCCGGGCGACGGCGTTGCCGACGACCGCGCCGAGGATGCCGAAGATGGTGAGCAGCCAGAGCGGACTGTGCTGTTTGCCCGGGATGATCGCCTTGGCGATCAGGCCCAGTACGAATCCCACGATGATCGCCCACAACCAGCCCATGGCTGCCTCCTCGTACGGCTCGACGTGAGCATTGCCCCCAGTTTCAGCCCGTCCGCCGTACGGCGCATGTCGGGTGATGTCGTACACGGGACGGCGTAGCGGTCTCCCGCGTGCCGGGGCGGCCCCGGCCTCGAAGGCGGCCGGGCCGCGGCGTACGGTGGAGCCCGGGGAGTGTTCGACGCGGGCGGATGGTGGAACGCGATGCGGAAGCAGAGTGGCGGCGGAAACGTCCAGGTGTTCCGGATCACCGGGGCCCGGCAGGGGCTTCAGGACGACGTCCGGGCCCGTCAGCGGCGGTATGTGATCTCGATGTCCGTCCGTACGGTGTCGGTGGTCCTGGCCGCGGTGCTGTGGAACGTGGAACGGCATGTGGCGATCGTGGCGCTGGTCCTCGGCCTGGTGCTGCCCTATATCGCGGTGGTGATCGCCAACGCCGGGCGGGAGAACGCGCCGGGGCTGCCGACGACGTTCGTGACGATGCCGACGCGGCCGATGATCCAGCCGCCCGAGGCGGACGAGCGCGGGTCCCAAGAGGAGCGTTCCGCGGAATCCGGAGGGCGGGGCGCGCAGTCCCTCCACGAGGAACCGCAGGGCGGTCCGGCCGAGCCGCGGCCGTGAGGCGGCGGTGCGTCGACTGTGAGCCAAGCTCAAGAAAAGCTCAGATCAATCATGTTGTTCCGGTGCCCCGGGGCCAGTTGGCCGTGACATACTTCGTACGACGCTCCGCATCCCCCGTCGGAGCGACAGACCGACGCCGGGCAGCTCCCCCCGTGGCTGCTCGGCGTCGCCTTTTGTGTGCATACAGGCGAGACGAATCTGTGAGTGACGTCCGTGAGTGACGAGACCCCCATCTGCTCCGCCAAGGGCTGCCGCGTCGACGCGGTGTGGGTGCTGGCGTGGAACAACCCGAAGATCCACACGCCGGAGCGGCGCAAGACGTGGCTGGCCTGCGAGGAGCACCGCGAGCATCTGTCGCAGTTCCTCGGCGTCCGGGGCTTCCTGAAGGACGTGGTGCGCTTCGAGGACTGGCAGGCGCCCGCAGGATCCTAGGGCTGCGGCAGGCAACGTTTGCAGGCCCCCGCGTGGCCTCAGCCGCCGATGGCGGACATCGGTCGGTCCGGCTGGACGAACGAGGGGTCGTCCAGGCCCGCGCCGGCCTTCTTGCCCCACATCGCCTCCCGCCAGAGGGCGGCTATCTCCTCGTCGGGGGCGCCGGAGCGCAGGGCCGCCCTGAGGTCGGTCTCCTCGCGGGCGAAGAGGCAGGTGCGGACCTGGCCGTCGGCGGTGAGGCGGGTGCGGTCGCAGGCCGCGCAGAACGGGCGGGTGACCGAGGCGATCACGCCCACGCGGTGCGGGCCGCCGTCGACGATCCAGCGTTCCGCGGGGGCGGAGCCGCGCTCCTCGACGCTCTCCGCGGTGAGGTCGAAGCGGGTGCGCAGGGAGGCGAGGATGTCCCCGGCCGTGACCATGCCGTCGCGCTTCCAGCCGTGCTGGGCGTCCAGCGGCATCTGTTCGATGAAGCGCAGCTCGTAGTCGTGCTCGACGGCCCAGGCCAGCAGGTCGGGGGCCTCGTCCTCGTTGAGGCCGGGCATCAGGACGGTGTTGACCTTGACCGGGTCGAGGCCCGCGTCGCGGGCGGCCCGGAGGCCGTCGAGGACGTCCTTGTGGCGGTCGCGGCGGGTGAGGGCCTTGAAGACGTCGGGGCGCAGCGTGTCGAGTGAGACGTTGACGCGGTCGAGGCCGGCGGCCTTCAGGGCCGTCGCCGTGCGCTTGAGGCCGATGCCGTTGGTCGTCAGCGAGGTCTGGGGGCGCGGGGTCAGGGCGGCGACGCGCTCCACGATGCCGACGAGGCCGGGGCGCAGCAGCGGTTCGCCGCCGGTGAAGCGGACCTCCTCGATGCCGAGGGAGGTGACCGCTATGTCGATCAGGCGGACGATCTCGTCGTCCGTGAGGAGGTCGGGCTTGGCCAGCCACTGCAGGCCCTCCTCGGGCATGCAGTACGTGCAGCGCAGGTTGCAGCGGTCGGTCAGCGAGACCCTCAGGTCGGTGGCCACTCGGCCGAAGGTGTCGATGAGCACGGGGCCCCCTCCCTCGTCGCGGAACAGTCCTCTTCTTCCGTCACCTGCGAGCCTACGCGACAGCTCCGACATCGGGGGCGGCGCGATCACCGGAACGCGGCGCGGGGCCGTCGCGGTGGTACGCGACGGCCCCGCGTGCGGGCAGGCGGGTCAGTGGGCGCCGGTGCCCGTGAGGGAGCGGACCTCCAGCTCGGCGTACTTGCCGGTGTCCGGGCTCTCCTTGGACAGGACCGTGCCGAGGAAGCCCATGAGGAAGCCGAAGGGGATGGAGATGATGCCGGGGTTCTTCAGCGGGAACCAGGCGAAGTCGGCGTCGGGGAACATCGCCTTGGGGTCGCCGGAGACGACCGGTGAGAACAGCACCAGTCCGACGGCGACGACCAGGCCGCCGTAGATCGACCACAGGGCGCCCTGGGTGGTGAACCGCTTCCAGAACAGGCTGTAGAGGATGGTCGGGAGGTTGGCGGAGGCGGCGACGGCGAAGGCCAGGGCGACCAGGCCGGCCACGTTGAGGTCGCGGGCGAGGGCGCCCAGGGCGATGGAGACGACGCCGATGAAGACGGTCGCCCAGCGGGCCGCCTTCATCTCCTCCTTCTCCGTGGCGTTTCCCTTGCGGATGACGTTGGCGTAGATGTCGTGCGCGAAGGACGAGGAGGAGGCGAGGGTGAGGCCGGCGACCACGGCGAGGATCGTCGCGAAGGCGACCGCGGAGATGGTGGCGAGCAGGATCGCGCCCCAGGTCGAGTCGACGCCGCCGAGGTGCAGGGCGAGCAGGGGGGCGGCCGTGTTGCCGGACGGGTTGGAGGCGATGATCTCCTTCTGGGAGATCAGGGCGGCCGCGCCGAAGCCGAGCGCGATGGTCATCAGGTAGAAGCCGCCGATGATGCCGATCGCCCAGTTGACGGACTTCCGGGCCGCCTTGGCGTTGGGAACGGTGTAGAAGCGGATCAGGATGTGCGGCAGGCCGGCGGTGCCGAGGACCAGGGCGATGCCCAGGGACATGAAGTCCAGCTTGGAGGTGCCGGTCGCGCCGTACTGGAGGCCGGGCTCCAGGAAGGCGGTGCCCTTGCCGCTGTTCTCGGCGGCCTTGCCGAGCAGGTCGGAGATGTTGAAGTCGAACTTCAGCAGGACCAGGAAGGTGATCAGCAGGGTGCCGCCGATGAGGAGCACGGCCTTGACCATCTGGACCCAGGTGGTGCCCTTCATGCCGCCGATGGAGACGTAGACGATCATCAGGACGCCGACCAGGGCGACGATCAGGATCTTGCCGGCGTCGGAGGTGATGCCGAGCAGCAGGGAGACCAGGACGCCGGCGCCCGCCATCTGGGCCAGCAGGTAGAAGATCGACACGACGATGGTGGAGGTGCCGGCGGCGGTGCGGACGGGGCGCTGGCGCATGCGGTACGCGAGGACGTCGCCCATGGTGTAGCGGCCGGAGTTGCGCAGCGGTTCGGCGACCAGGAGCAGGGCGACCAGCCAGGCGACGAGGAAGCCGATGGAGTAGAGGAAGCCGTCGTAGCCGAAGAGGGCGATGGCGCCGGCGATGCCGAGGAAGGACGCGGCCGACATGTAGTCGCCGGAGACCGCGAGACCGTTCTGGAAGGCGCTGAACTGGCGTCCGCCCGCGTAGAAGTCGGCGGCGTCCTTGGTCTGGCGGCCCGCCCAGACGGTGATGACGAGGGTGGTGACGACGAACAGGCCGAACAGGGTGATGATCAGGGGCCGGTGCTCGCTCGCCTCGCCGGCTGCCAGTGTGATCGCGGGGCTCATGCGCCGCCCTCCATCCGGGACTTGATGGCGTCCGCCTTGGGGTCGAGCTTCGCGGCGGCGTGCCGCGAGTACCACCAGGCGATGAGGAACGTGGTGCCGAACTGGGCGATGCCGAGGGCGAAGGCGACGTTCACGTTGCCGAAGAGCTTGGTGCCCATGAAGTCGCCGGCGTAGTTGGACAGCAGGACGTACAGCAGGTACCAGGCTATGAAGGCGACGGTCAGGGGGAACGCGAAACCCCGGTGGGCGCGGCGCAGTTCACCGAACTCCGCGCTCTCCTGCACCGCGACGAACTCCTCGGTGGAGGGGAGCCGGGCTTGGGTCTTCGAGGGGGGCGGTGTCTCGGTGGCCACGGAGTCTCCTCGCGTTGCGGACGACGGGTGGAGCGGGGGCTCGATCGTAGGCTCCCTGCCCAAGGTCACGGCGGTGCGCCGGGGGCGGTTCAACTCGATCGGGTTCTTTCGGAAGTCGTCGTCCCGGGGGCGTTTCGCCCGTCGCGGACCGGGTGGTTCCGGAAGTAGTCGTCAAAGGTCATTGCTGGCCGGCGAGTCAGGAAGATAGCTTCGGGTGGTACCACCCGTCATGTACCTGCCCAGGCACGACAGTTGCCCGGACAGGTCCCGTTTCCGGATGATGTGGAGACCCCATGGCTCATCTGCCTTCCAGACGCCGTATCGCTCTCGCGGTGCCCGTCGTGCTGTCGCTGACCGCCTCCCTCGGCTTCCTGCCGACGGCCGCCTCCGCGGCCCCGGTCACGGCTCCCGCCGCGCAGACGGCCGCCGCCGGCACCTTGACGTACGTCGTCAACACGAAGGTGGATCCCCGCACGATCAAGTCGGTGGAGAAGGCGATCGCCGCCTCCGGCGGCACCGTCGTGACGACGTACGAGAAGATCGGCGTGATCGTCGCCCACTCGGCGAACCCCGACTTCGGTCCGCAGATACGCGCGGTGCGCGGGGTGCAGTCGGCGGGCGCGACCCGTACCGTGCCGCTCAGCGCCGCGGGGACCACCGACGAGGGCGCGGCGAAGATGCTGACGGCGGCCGAGGCCGCGAAGACCGCGAGCGCGTCGGCGAAGGCGGGCGTGGGCGAGCCCCTGGAAGCCGACCAGTGGGACCTGCGCGCGATCGGCGCCGACAAGGCCGCCGACATCAACCCGGGCAGCAAGGACGTGACGGTCGCCGTTATCGACACCGGCGTCGACGACACCCACCCGGACCTCGCCCCGAACTTCTCGCCGTCGCAGTCGGCGAACTGCGTCGGCGGCGTCGCGGACACCTCCGAGGGCGCCTGGCGCCCGTACACGGCGCAGGACTACCACGGCACACACGTCGCCGGTGAGATCGCCGCCGCCCGCAACGGCATCGGCGTCGCCGGCGTCGCGCCCGGGGTGAAGGTCGCCGGCATCAAGGTCAGCGACCCCAAGGACGGCCTGTTCTACCCGGAGAACGTGGTCTGCGCGTTCGTGTTCGCCGCCGAGCACAGCGTCGAGATCACCAACAACAGCTACTACGTGGACCCGTGGCTGTACAACTGCATGGACGACCCGGACCAGAAGGCCATCGTCGACGCGGTCAACCGGGCGCAGGTGTACGCCCAGCGCAGCGGCACGCTCAACGTGGCCTCGGCGGGCAACTCCAACCACGACCTGGACTCCGACGCGATCGTCGACTCCAGCAGCCCGGACGACTCCACCACGCCGGTGACCCGGACGATCGACCCGCACAAGTGCTTCGACGTGCCCACCCAGTTGGAGGGTGTCGTCACGGTGAGCGCGACGGGCGTCAAGGGTGCCAAGTCGTACTACTCCACGTACGGCCTGAACGCGGTCGACGTGGCGGCGCCGGGCGGCGACCGCTACCAGATCCCGGACACCCCGTCGGCCAACGGCCGCATCCTGTCGACGATGCCGAACAACGCGTACGGCTTCCTCCAGGGCACCTCGATGGCGTCCCCGCACGTGGCCGGTGTGGCCGCGCTGCTGAAGTCCACGCACCCGTGGGCGTCGCCGGGGGCCCTGCAGAAGCTGCTCAAGAAGCAGGCGGACAACCCGGGTTGCCCGACCGAGCCGTACGACGGCAACGGTGACGGAGTCGTCGACGCGACGTGCGTGGGCGACGACGAGGTCAACGGCTTCTACGGCTCCGGCATCGTGAACGCGCTGCGTGCGGTGAAGTAACCCACGCGGACTGCTCGTCGGAGAAGTCGAGGGCCGGACGGTTCGCCGTCCGGCCCTCGCGCTCGACCGGACTCACGCGGGGACGCGTGGCGTCCGTTGTCGCGGCCGGGTTGGCGCGGGCCGTGTGCCGAGGGCGCCTTGGGTCAGCAGCGACTGGGCCGCGATGTAGGTGAGCATGATCCAGAGGTCGGGGCGCGGGAGTTGGGGCCAGTCGGCGACGCCGGTCGCGATGAGGGTGTCGGACAGCAGGAACAGCGCGCCGCCGAGGCCGGCGACGAGCCCGAGCCGGGCCGCCGCGGTGAAGGCCATCACCGTGAGGAGCGTGCTGTAGCCGGCGACGGGGACGCGGAGGTCCGCCGGGAGGTCGGGCCACAGCAGGACGACGGCGACGACCAGGGTGACGGCGTAGCAGGGGGCCAGGAGCGCTGCACGCGCGCGGGGCGGGCCGGGCGCGTGCCGGTGGAAGAGCACCAGGTAGCAGACGTGGCCGGCGGCGAAGGAGGCCATGCCGGCGAGGAAGGCCGGTTCGGCGCCGGAGAGCAGCAGGACGTCACCGCCCCAGCCGCAGAGGAGGGCCGCCAGGAGGAGCCGGGGCGCGCCGCGGAGCGCCGCCCAGGCGGCCAGCAGGGGCATGAGGAGGGGCTTGGCCGCCTGGTGGCCGGGGGTGAACCCGGCCGCGAGGCTGAGGAGATCGACGGCGGCGGCGAGGGCGAAGGCGGCGAGGAGGATCCCGGGGAGGCGGCCGGAGGCGAGGGGGCTACGGGGGCCGGTCACGCGGCCGTGCTCTTCCCGGCCGGCTCGACGGGTGCCGCCGCCTGGGCAGCCGTCGGGGGCGGGGTCGTCGCGGGCGCCGGCTGCCAGCCGGGGCCGCCGAACACCCGCCCGGCCCGCTCCCGCCAACTGCGCGCCGCCCGCAGGTCCTTGGCGATGGCGACGTACTCGTGGGTGGCGACCTTCAGCGGGTTGTAGGTGTGGATGTTCTTCGTCAACCCGTAGACGGGACGCTCCACTTCCGGCACGAACGACCCGAAGAGCCGGTCCCAGACGATGAGGATGCCGCCGAAGTTGCGGTCCAGGTAGCCGCCTTGGGAGGCGTGGTGGACACGGTGGTGCGAGGGCGTGTTGAAGACGAACTCGAACCACCGGGGCATCTTGTCGATGCGCTCGGTGTGGATCCAGAACTGGTAGACGAGGTTCGCCGAGGAGCAGAACGCGAGGGCGGCCGGGTGGACGCCGGCGGCGACGAGCGGGACGTAGAACGGCCAGACGGTCAGCGAGGTCCAGGGCTGGCGCAGGGCGGTGGTGAGGTTGAACTTCTCGCTGGAGTGGTGGACGACGTGGCAGGCCCACAGGATGCGGATGACGTGGTGGCCGCGGTGGGACCAGTAGTAGAAGAAGTCCTGCGCGAGCAGCATCAGGGGGACCGTCCACCACAGGACGGGGACGCGAAGCGGCGTCAGTTCGTAGAGGGCGGTGTAGACCGCGACGATGGGGATCTTCCACAGGAAGTCGAAGACGAGGCTCCCGAGCCCCATCCCGACGCTCGTGGCCGCGTCCTTCACCTCGTATCCGGCCGCGTCCTCGTCGGGATGGAGGCGGACGCTGATCATCTCGACCACGGAGAGCAGCACGAAGGCGGGTATCGACCACAGCACGACATCGGGCAGGTTCGGCATGGGGGCACGGTATTTCCGCCGGTGGCCTGCGGCTAGTCGTTGTTACCCACAAGTATCAAGGGGGGTATGCGCTTGCTTCTTGGCGATCTCCGCCAACGTCTCAGCAGCGGGGGGCCGGGGCGATGGACCGGATCTCACCCACGGGGATCCGTATCCACCCCGCGCCTGTGCTCCTGGCCCCCTTCTCGCCCTTCTCCCTCTCCTCCTGCCTGATGATCACCGTGCCGGCGTCCCCGGCGACCAGTTCCCCGCATCGCACAGCCCGGTCCGTGTTCACCACCACGTACGGCCCGGCCCCGCCGTTCCCCGCCGCCGCGCCCTCCACCGGCACCAGCCAGGACACCCCGATCGCGGCGACGATCGCGCACAGTCCCGCGACGGCCAGCCGGCGCGCCCCGACCAACGCGCGCTGCGTGCGCTCCACCTCGTCGAGAACCGCCGTGAGCAGCCGGTCGCCGCTCAGCCAGGTCCGCTCGCCGAGTTGTCCGTGCGCCGCCCGCACGGAGCGCAGGGCACCCGCGAGCAGCAGCACGAAGGCCAGGACGAGCAGCAGCGCGGTGCTCCAGCGCCAGGCGTCCGGCATGCCGGCAACGCTCTCGCGCCCCTTGAGCACGAAGACGACGCCGACCAGCCCGGTGAGCCCGGTCAGGCCGTTGCGCCAGCCCTCCGCCTGCCGCCGCACTGTGCCCAGTTGGTCGTACTGGAGCTGCTGGCCGAGCTGGGCGAAGCGTTTCCTGGTGAGGTCGGTCATGGTGCGGTCCCCTGCGGGGGCTGCGGCACCTGGACGTCCCAGAACGCGCCGCACCCGGAGTCGGGGGACTCGGGCGGACGCTCGGGGTGCGGGTAGCCGCAGGCGCAGTACACCAGGAGCGGGCCGGTGAGAGGTTCGGGCTGTTCCCGTTCCCGGCGCCACGGCCGCTTCGGCGGCCCGAGCACGCCGTAGGCGACCCGGAAGACGGTGGCCGCCCTGCAGGTGGGGCAGAGGCCTTCCGCCGTGTACCAGCGGCCGTCCTGGGAGCGGACAACGGTGAACGGTTCGTCGGGGCGCGGCTGGGTCTCGTGCTCGCGGAACTCGGTCGGGACGTGGTCGGGCATGGGTTCCTCACGGGGTCGCGTCGCCCCGCCAAGGCTCGGCGGCCGGGGACGGGGCGGCCGCCGCGGGCGGGGCGGACGGCAGGATGAGATCGAACAGGGAGGCGTACAGGGCGAGGCGGTCGTACACCCAGCGGGTCGTCTGCCCGAGCTCGCGGGCCGTGACGGCGATGCGGTCCGCCGTCACCTCACCGCTCAGCGCCGGAGCCTGGCCGGTGTACCGCTCGGTGAGGAGGATCAGGTCCTGCCAGACCGGGACCGTGTGCAAGTCGGGTTTCGGCAGCAGAAGTTCGAGCCCGAACGGCCGGTAGAGCTCCAGTCGTTCCCATGCTCGGGCCGGCGTCCAGCCGAAGCGGGCGGCGACGCGCATCAGGGAGAGGGGGCCGACAGGTCCGTCGCCGACGAGGTCCGGGCGGAACAAAGCGCTGTCGTGTTCCGTGGGGCGGTGGTCGCGCCAGGGCACGGTGTCGTCGGGCTCCCGCCACGTGGCGCCGAACCGCTCGTAGCGGACCAGTGTCGCGATGCTCTCACCGAGAGTGCCGTCGGTGTCACGCGCGTGGGCCACCAGCAGAGCGGGATGCGGGGCATGGAGCCAGACCACGGTGTCGCCCGCCTCGCGGTCCCCTGCGGTCCAGCAGCCCATCAGATCGGCGTCCGACGGCCTGAGGTCCGACGGCAGCGTCGGCCGCTCACGCTCCAGCGCCGAGACGTCGAGGCCGACGAGGGGGCCGAGTCGGATCAGGCGGTCGACGGCGGAGGCGAGCGAAGTGCGCGCCGAGGCCGCGGCCAGCAGGGCGAAGGAGACGTCGAGGCCGTCGTGCAGGGCACGAACGCGCACGGCTCGCTGCATGTCGTACCGCCCCATCCTGGGGCCGGTCTCGAACATGTCCCGCGCCCACACATCGTGATGCTTGCCCAAGAGCAGGTCCCAGTCCCTGGTGGTAACGGCACGCCACTGCGGGACGAGGGCCGACGCGCGGTCGTCCACGAGCCCTGACTCCGCGAGGACGGCCAGTCGTTCGGCCACCAGCGTTTCGTCGGCCTGTGTCCGGACCACCGCCTGCGCTGTCTCAAGCAGCGGTGCGGGACACGCGGTCGGGTCCGGCAGCCACTTGCCGTCCCCTACGTGGTCGAGGGCGGCACCCAGCAAGTCGCTGTCCAACCTGGTGAAGACCTTGTGCGCCAGATCACCAAGGTCGGGAACGTTGAGCGCCCGAAACTCCAGCATGGGCGCGAAGCGGTCGACGAACTGTCTTGGGGACAGGGACAGCATGCCCGCCGCCTGGGCCAACTGGCGGTGCGACAGGTTCTCGTGTGAGGCGTACGCGTGGATGCCGAGGCTCTCGGCGTACTCCTTCGCCAGCTCTCCCGTCCATGTCCCGGCGACGTTCGGCGTCCCCGGCGCCGGGTCGCACCCGAGCGGACAGGCGGGGGCCACAACCCCGTCCACGGGCCACCCAAGGAACGCGTACCGACGCAGTACGTCGTCGTACACCTCCTGTTCCGGCGGGCTCCCCACAGTCTCGTCGGCGGGGTCGTGAAACCGGGGGTGCCAGCGCAGTACGGAGAGTTCCTCGCCCGTGGCGACGGCATCCGCCGGGGCGGTGTCAGCCCCGTCCGGCACCTCGAGTGCGAATCCGGCCTCGGCGAAGCGGCGCGCTCTGGTGAGCGCCTCCCGTATGGGGAGTTCCGCGTCCGCGCTGAAGTGCTGAAGCACGCCGACCACGTCGAATCTGCGCAGTCCGTCCGCGAGGAGCCCTGATCGGCCGCGGGAACCGCACAACAGCCGGGCGTCCGTGGCGTCGAGCAGCGTGCGGTGAGCCACGTCGTGGTCGGTGATCTCGGGGACCCGTAGACCGGCGATGACGTACCGTCGCAACCGGCGCATGACTTCGCCCAGGCTGATCCGCTCGTCGCAGGACTGGGACAGAACGGCGTCCACTACCGCTTCCGACAGATTCGCGCGCTGCTGCGTGATACGCGCCTCCCATGCCTCGGGCTCCGGATAGCCGTCCACCGTGTCTGGCAGGGCGAGGCTCTCCCGCCACCCGACCTGCAATTCGACGTCCGCATCGCGGAGCACGACCGCGCGCCAGGACAAGATGCCGCAGTCGTGCGACAGGTGGCCGGACGTGCGGCCGCTGGAGTGCTCGGCCAGTCGCGACATCAGGAAGTCGGGCGGAAAACAGCCCACACGGCGGAAGTCGAAATCCGTGGACCGGTTCCTTTCGGTCCTGCTGGCGACCCGGGTGCCAGCCGTCAGGAGCTGCTCGGTCAACCGGGTGGCTGCGTCCGGGTGCACGCGGGCAAAGTTCCACAGCCACTTCAGCGTGAGCCACTCAGGTGCCTCGAAGTTCTCCGCCGCCTGCCGGATCCGGTGCTCCACCCATTCGGTGTCGAATGCGAGGATCCGGGTCCGGTCCGTGCTGATGTCGGGTGCGTGCATCTCGCGGAGGTCGATCACATAGCCGTAGGGGTGCCCCTCGCGCAGGTCGGAGCTGCGGCCCTCTTCGATGAGGACCCTCACGCTGCCCGCTTCGTGCCAGGCTTGCCCGGCAGGGTCGCGGACGGTAGGCATCGACACCGGGTTCACCAGGATCCCGTCCGCCAGCAGGCAGCCCTTGCCCTCCACCCACCAGGCGTCCTGACCAGCGGGGCACGGACGGGTCGCATCCCCGAGGTAGTACAACGTCCCCTTCTCCCAGGCCCGGGGAACGCCGCCGTCGCGTTCCACCCGCATCCCGAACTCCGACCGCCAGACCCGCCGGCCGAGTTCCTCCGCCACGTCGATGTCGTCCTGCTGGAGGTAGAGCCGCACGCGTGTGCCCCCCGCCGGCTGCGCCTCCTCGCTGCGGCGGATGCGGAACAGGCTGCCCGTGGACGCCACGTCGACGCGCAGCCCGCCGGCCGGGTCGGCCCGTCCGTACTCGTCCGTCGCCCGCGTCCAGACGCTGATCTCGTCCGCCAGCATGAAGTAGCTGAACACGCCTACGCCGAAACGGCTGTTGGGGTAGATCCGCAGGCTGGGATCGGCGCGTCGCCAGCGGGACTGCTCCCTGCGGTACTCCCGCGACTGCTCGAAGCGGCGGCCGGCCCGCGAGAACGTGCCCCGCAGGGCCTGCCGGTCCATGCCTACACCGTTGTCCTCACACTCGACGTACGGTCTGCCGTCGTCGTCCGTGCCCTGCCGGAAGACGATGTCGCCCTCCCACGAGTACGGGACGTTCCCGGCGGCCTTGCCGTAGCGCAGCCGGGCCTGACGGTAGCGGCAGGCGTCGAGGGCGTTCTGGTAGAGCTCCCGCAGAGCGAGGGCCGGATCCCCGTACAGCTGGGTGCCCATGAGGAGTTCGCGCATCTCGTCCTCGGCGAGACCGAACCGCATGAGCGGCAGGCTGTACGCGTCGCCCTTGCCGGCGCCGTCGTAGCGCGGGCGCAGCCTGCGGCAGGTGATCCGCTCAGGCAGGTGGGCGAGGAGAGCGGCGGGTTCTGCCGTGCCGAGGTGACGGCGGATGTTCTGCACCGCCTCGTCCGACCAGGCGACCAGGGTCTCCAGCGCGGCGTGCACGGCGGGGTGCGGGCAGGGCAGGTCCAGGTCGAGCGTTCCGCTCAGCCGGTCCCGGGCCCAGCGCAGCTCCCGTACGCTCGCGACGGCATCACCGGGCGTCAGACCGTCGGTGATGCCGATGTTGTCGACCAACACCCCGGGGAGCTGCCGCAGGTCACCGCCGAGCAGTCCGGCCACGCCGATGAGCCAGGACAACTCCCTCGGGCGCCAGCGTTCCGTGGCGCCGTCCGAACGGACGATGTCGTCCACACGCCACTGGGTCTCGGCGGTCGTCCGCTCACCCTGGTACGGCTCGGAGGGGACGAGCGCGAGGCAGCGGCAGACACGGACGAGTTCGTCGACGAGTTCGTCCCGCCTGCCGCGGGCCGTGCCCGGGCCGAGCAGCGCCTCTGCGAGGGGGGAGAGCAGTTGGGGCGCGTAGACGTCCCACAGCTGTTCCTTGGCGCTGACGTGCCGGTTCAGCAGCCAGGCGGCGACGGCTCGCGCGTCCTCTTCGCGGTCCCGGCCGGCCAGTTCACGGCCCTTGCGCCACAGCAGGGAGTGCGCGGCGAACGTGTGCTCCAGGTCGACGCGTTCGGGTTCGCGGCCCAGCCGGCCCGTCTCCGGGTCGAGCCGGAAGGGATGCACGGCGGTGGTCTCCTTGACGCCCATCGCGTGGACGGCCTCGCGTACGAACGGCGCGGCGAGGAGCGCGGCGAGCTCGGCGGCGTCCAGGAGCGGGCCGCCCTGGGTCCGTGAGGGCGCGAGCAGGGGGCGCAGTCCGTGGACGAGGACGCGCAGGGGGTAGTCGTCGTCGGCCCAGGGGTCGGGGCAGTCGGCGAGGGCGGAGGCACGCCAGTGTGCGCAGGTGTTCGCCAACTCGGCCAGTGCGCGCTGGAGTCGGGCTCGTCGCGCGTCGTCGCTCGGCACGGCCGCCCACAGTTCGGGGTCGTGGACCGCCGTGGCCCATTCCTCGTGGAGTTTGCGGCCGGCGCAGAGCTCCACCTGGAGGACGGCGTCGGGGCCGCTGGGCGCGTAGTGGACGGTGGGGGTCTGCGCATGGCGTGCGGCGCGGGCGAACTCGGCGGTTCTGCGGATGGTGTGGGCAATGACGTCGGCGACCGTGCGTGGCCCGGTGTCGGAGTGGAGGGCGTCCGCCAGCGCCCGGGTGAAGTGGCTGCCGCGTTCCTCGTCGGATCCGCAGGTCTGGCCGGGTCCGCAGCCGAAGACGACGGCCACCTGGTCCCGCAGCGCCGGGAACGTCGTCGCGGCCCCGCCCTGGGAGGGGGTGTCCGAACCCGCCGTGTCACGGCAGGCGTCGACGGTCAGCAGGACGGTGCCGGCGCGGCAGCCGCGGAGCAGTTCGGCGAGGTCGAGTGCGACGAGGGTGTCGGGGGCGACCTGCGGAGGGTCGGTGGCCCAGGTCAACTGCACGTCCGCGGGTACCAGATGGTCGGCGCCGTCCACGGTCATGCCGTGGCCCGTGAAGTGGATGAGGACCGTTCCGTCCTCGGGGGCGGTGGCGCAGACCCTGCTGATCGCGCTGCGGATCCTCGACCGCAACGCGGGCTCGTCCGGGGTGACGCCGAGGTGTTCCACGCTGTATCCGGAGGACCGCAGCGCCGCGGTCATCAGCTCGACGTCGTGCCTCACGGCATTCGTCAAGTCGGCAAAGCGGTCGATGAGTTCGCACTGCGGGACGGCGATGATCAGCGCCTGTCGGCTCCCCATGGCGGCGGCCCTCCCCGTCGGTCCTCGCACACCGGGTCAGAATGGCACAGCGAACAGGTCACGCGGCAGCGGATCGTCTTCACCCATGAGTTGCGGCGGGCGGTGTGCCGGGGGTGTCGGTGGGGGACCGTATCCTCAGTGACCATGCTCGAAGACCGTACGACCACAGCGCCCTCCCCCATGGAGTGGCCGGCCGCCTATCCCCAGGGGTACGCGGTCGTCGACGTGGAGACCACCGGACTGGCCCGCGACGACCGGATCGTCTCCGCCGCCGTCTACCGGCTGGACGGGCGGGGCGAGGTCGAGGACCACTGGTACACGCTGGTCAACCCCGAGCGCGATCCGGGGCCGGTGTGGATACACGGTCTGACGAGCGAGGCGCTCGAAGGGGCGCCCCTGTTCCGGGACGTGGCAGAGGAGTTCGCCGAGCGGCTCGCGGGCCGGGTGCTCGTCGCGCACAACGCGGTCTTCGACTGGCAGATGATCGCGCGGGAGTACGCGCGCGCGGAGCGCGAGGCGCCGGTGCGTCAGCGGCTGTGCACCATCGCGCTGTCCAAGGAGCTGAGGCTGCCGCTGCCCAACCACAAGCTGGAGTCGCTGGCCGCCCACTTCGGCGTCGTCCAGCAGCGGGCGCACCACGCGCTGGACGACGCGCGCGTGCTCGCGGAGGCGTTCCGGCCGAGTCTGCGGGCCGCGGCGGCGGGCGGGGTGCGGCTGCCGCTGCTCGAGTGCCGTCCGCTGACGGAGTGGCAGGACCGGCCCGTGCCGCGCATCGGCCGGCAGGCGAGCGGGCCCGGCGACCACGGGGCCGGCGGGTACCGGCCGGGCAGCTGGCGGCCGTCCCGCAAGCGGCCCGCCTGCCCCTACCCCAACCCCGGACGGTACGAACCGGGCGAACGACTCAAGCAGGGCATGCGGGTCGCGTTCTCCGGGGACACCTCCGTCGAGCGCGAGCTGCTGGAGGACCGCGCGACCGAGGCGGGCCTGCACGTGGCCACGTCCCTCTCGCGGCTGACCAGTCTGCTGGTCACCAACGATCCCGACTCGGGCACCTCGAAGGTGGTCAAGGCCCGGCAGTACGGCACGCCGGTGGTCGACGAGGCGGCGTTCGGGCAGTTGCTGGGCGACGTGGAGCCGGCCTCGCGGGGGTGACCGTACGGACGGGTGATTGACGGGCGACTCGCCTGGAGCCGACTCGCCCGCGCCGCGCCGACGGCTCACCCTGTGGCGCATGGCGACATGTGAAGTCTGCGGCAACAACTACGGCATGACCTTCGAGGTGCACGCGCAGGGCGCGGTGCACGTCTTCGACTGCTTCTCCTGCGCGATCCACCGCATGGCACCGATCTGCGAGCACTGTCGTGTGCAGATCATCGGGCAGGGCGTCGACGTCGAGGGCCACTGGTACTGCGGCGCCCACTGCGCTCGCGCGGAGGGGAAGGTGGGGATCGTCGACCGGGTCTGAGACCGCCCCCACCCGCGTGCGCCCCACGACCGAGTTGTACGGTCGTGGGGTGTACCGCTTCCTGTTGTCCCGGCAGTGGGTGATCCTCACGCTGGTCGCCCTGCTGCTCATCCCCACGATGATCAGGCTGGGCATCTGGCAGATGCACCGCTACGAGGAGCGCACCGCCCGCAACCAGCTGGTCTCGGACGCGCTCTCCTCCGCGCCGGTGCCGGTGGAGCGCATGACGTCCCCGGGGCACGTGGTGACCAGGGACGAGCGGTACCGCAACGTGAGCGCCACGGGCCGCTTCGACACCTCGCGGGAAGTCGTCGTCCGGCGGCGCGTCAACGCCGACGAGGCGGTCGGCTTCCACGTCCTCACCCCGTTCGTGCTGACGGACGGCAAGGTGCTGCTGGTCAACCGGGGCTGGGTCCCCGCCGACGCCCCGACGCAGACCGCGTTCCCCAAGGTGCCCGCGCCGCCCGCCGGGCGGATCACCGTCACCGGGCGGCTCATGCCCGACGAGACGACCGAGGCGAGCGGCATCAAGGACCTCAAGGGCCTCCCCGACCGGCAGGTCATGCTGATCAACAGCGAGCAGGAGGCGCGCCGCCTCGGCGCGGTGGTGCTCGGCGGCTACATCGCGCTGACCTCGCCCGCGCCCCGGGGCGACACCCCGCAGCTCATCGGCCGCCCCGGCGACGAGGACGCCGCGCTGAACTACGCGTACGCCATCCAGTGGTGGCTGTTCTCCGCCGCGGTGCCGGTCGGCTGGGTCGTGCTGGTCCGCCGCGAGCTGCGCGACCGGCGGGAGAGCGCGCAGGAGCAGGCGGAGCGGACGGAACCGGCGGCGGTGTAGCCGGCGGGGGCCACGCGTCACTCCTGCGTCACTCCGCGTGTCACTCCCCCGGCCGCATCCTGATTGCCCCCGGGGCCCGCCGGGAACCCGCACCCCGTGCATCCCCGCATCGAGGACTACGCCGTCATCGGCGACGAACAGACCGCGGCCCTGGTCGGCAGGGACGGCTCGATCGACTGGCTGTGCCTGCCCCGCTTCGACTCCGGCGCGTGCTTCGCCCGCCTCCTCGGCGACGAGGACAACGGCCACTGGCGGATCGCGCCCTCCGGCGCCGAGGGCCCCTGCGCCCGCCGCGCCTACCGCCCCGACACCCTGGTGCTGGACACCGAGTGGGAGACGGCCGACGGCGCGATCCGGGTCACCGACCTGATGCCGCAGCGCGACCGGGCCCCCGACGTCGTACGCGTCGTGGAGGGTCTGCGCGGCCGGGTCACCGTGTGCAGCACGCTGCGGCTGCGCTTCGACTACGGCTCGGTCGTGCCGTGGATGCGGCGGTCCGACGGGCACCGGGTGGCGGTCGCCGGGCCGGACGCGGTGTGGCTGCGCAGCGAACCGGAGGTGCTCACCTGGGGCGAGGACTTCTGCACGTTCTCCGAGTTCACGGTCGAGGAGGGCGAGTCCGTCGCGTTCGTCCTGACCTGGCACCCCTCGCACCACCCGCGTCCGCCGCTGGTCGACCCGCGTGAGGCGCTGCGCGTCAGCGTCGCCGACTGGCAGGCCTGGTCGGCGCGCTGCCGCTACGACGGGCCGCACCGGGACGTCGTCGTGCGCTCCCTGATCACCCTGAAGGCGCTCACCTACGTTCCCACCGGCGGGATCGTCGCCGCGCTCACCACCTCCCTGCCCGAGGAGCTGGGCGGGGTGCGCAACTGGGACTACCGCTTCTGCTGGCTGCGTGACTCCACCCTCACCCTCGGCGCCCTGCTCGCCGTCGGCTACGAGGAGGAGGCCGAGGCCTGGCGGAACTGGCTGCTGCGCGCCGTCGCGGGCGACCCGGCCGACCTGCAGATCATGTACGGGCTGGCGGGTGAGCGCCGGCTCCCGGAGTGCGAGCTGCCGTGGCTGTCGGGCTACGCCGGCTCCGCGCCCGTACGCATCGGCAACGGGGCCGTGGACCAGCTCCAGCTGGACGTGTACGGCGAGGTCATGGACTCGCTGTCGCTGGCCCGGGTCGCGGGGATGACGCCGCGGCCGCACATGTGGTCGCTGCAGTGCGCGCTGATGAAGTGGCTGTGCGAGCACTGGCGGCAGCCGGACGAGGGCCTGTGGGAGGTGCGCGGCGGCCGGCGGCAGTTCACGCACTCCAAGGTGATGGTGTGGGTGGCAGCCGACCGGGCGGTGCGCACGCTGGAGCGCTATCCGGCGCTCGACGGGGAGCCGGAGCGGTGGCGGGAACTGCGCGACGAGGTGCACCGCGAGGTGTGCGAGAAGGGCTACGACCCCGAGCGGAACACCTTCACGCAGTACTACGGCTCACGGGAACTGGACGCGTCCCTGCTGCTCATCCCGCGCGTCGGATTCCTGCCCCCGGACGATCCGCGCGTGATCGGCACGGTGGACGCGGTCCGGGCGGAGCTCGGCCACGACGGGCTGGTGCGCCGCTACAGCACCGAGCGGGCCGGCGTGGACGGCCTGCCGGGTGACGAGGGCGCGTTCCTGGCCTGCTCGTTCTGGCTCGCGCAGGCCCTGCATCTGACGGGCCGCGCCGACGAGGCGCGGGAGCTGTTCGAACGGCTGGTGGGCCTCACCAACGACGTGGGGCTGCTGGCGGAGGAGTACGACCCGGTGGCGGGCCGTCACCTGGGGAACTTTCCGCAGGCCTTCAGTCACATCGGCCTGGTGAACACCGCCCTCACCCTGTTCGACGGCGAGAAGGCAGGATAGGGGCCATGGATCTTGGACTGAGGGACCGGGTGTACATCGTCACGGGAGCCACGCGCGGGCTCGGCAACGCCGCCGCGCGCGAGCTGGTCGCGGACGGCGCGAAGGTCGTCGTCACCGGGCGGGACGAGCAGGGAGTCGCCGACGCGGCGGCCGGGCTGGGGCCGAACGCGCTCGGCGTCGCCGTCGACAACGCCGATCCGGAGGCGGCCGAGCGGCTGATCGCCGCCGCGCGGGAGGCCTTCGGCCGCTTCGACGGGATTCTGGTGAGCGTGGGCGGGCCGCCGCCCGGGTTCGTCGCCGACAACTCGGACGAGCAGTGGCAGACGGCGTTCGAGTCGGTGTTCCTGGGCGCGGTGCGGCTGGCGCGGGCGGCGGCGGCCGAGCTGGAGGCCGGGGGCGTCATCGGGTTCGTGCTGTCCGGGTCGGTGCACGAGCCGATCCCGGGGCTGACGATCTCCAACGGGCTGCGCCCCGGGCTCGCCGGCTTCGCGAAGTCCCTCGCCGACGAGCTGGGGCCGCGGGGCATCCGGGTGGTGGGGCTGCTCCCCTCACGCATCGACACGGACCGCGTCCGCGAACTGGACGGGCTGTCCGCCGACCCGGAGGCCACCCGGGCCGCCAACGAGTCCCGTATCCCCCTGCGCCGCTACGGCAGCCCTGAGGAGTTCGGCCGGGTGGCCGCCTTCCTGCTCTCGCCGGGCGCCTCCTACCTGACCGGGATCATGCTCCCGGTGGACGGCGGGATGCGGCACGGCTTCTGAGCCGTGAGCCGCGCGCACCAGGCGATCAACTCACCCTCTCCGCCGGGTGCTTGGCGGTCTTGAGGCGCACCTCGGCAGGGAGTGCCGGGAGGGCGGCGGAGTCCCTCGCGTGGGCGAGGGACTGGTGCGTCAGGTGGTCCAGGGCGTCCGCCGGGTCGACATGGGGCTCCAGGGTGAGGCGTACGCGGGCCTCGGGGGCGTCCCTGCGGCCGACGAGGTGGGTCCGGGCGTGGGCGACGCCGTCCAGGCGGGCGGCGTCTCCGTTCAGCACGCCCTCCAGGGCCCGGCCGCGCAGCAGGGCGCCCGCGCCGTCCCCGGTGTCGACGAGGACCTCGCCCAGCCGCCGGCGGCGCAGGTCCGCGATAAGCCACCACAGGGCGAGCAGCACGAGCAGCGCCAGTGCGGCGATGACGGCCGGCCACCACCAGGCCTCGTCCCGCCAGTGGGTGCGTTCGGCGGTGCTGAGCAGCACGTCCCGCTTGCCGTCGTGGATCCACCAGGAGGGCGGCGGGGCGCCGAGACCCACCGCGAGCACGGCTGCGCCGACGGCCAGCAGGACGAGTCCCACGAGTCCGATCGCGACGCGGTTGACGGTCCTGAGCATCGCCTCATCCCTTCCTGCCGAGCCGGCGCACGCGCACCGACAGCGCGGGCGGCCGGGCCAGGCCCAGTCCGCGGATCGCGTCGCCGAGCACGGTGTCGAGGTCGGCGCGTACGTCGTCCAGGTCGCGGAAGTGGGAGACCGCGTGCACGTCGGCCTTGCGGCGCCCGGCGTGCACCCGGACCGACTGCACGCCGGCGACCTCCATGGCCCGGTCGCGCAGCACCAGTGCGGCGGCGCCCCGGTGGAGCCCGGCGCGCACGTCGGGGTGGGTGCGCCGCATGGGCAGGACGCGGCGCATGCCGGGTGTGACGGCGAGGAGGACCAGCCACAGGCCCAGGGCGGCGGCGACGCCCGCGCCGACGAGCACCCAGGTGTCGTCCAGGGGCCGTTCGGCGAGTTGCCGGGCGAGTTCGCGCCGGGCGCGCAGGGCGGGCCGGTGGGCGCGGACGGCGGCGACGTCGTAGAGGAGGGCGCCCGCCAGGACCAGGAGCGGGAGCGCGACGAGGGCCGCCGGGACGCGCCGCGCGGACCAGAAGCGGCCGCCGCGCGCGGTCGGGGCGGGCCCCGGGCCGGCGTCCGGCGGGCCCTGCGGTTCGTGCGGGTCGTGGGAGTCGTCGGGGTGCTGCGGGTCCTGGGGGGACTTGTCCAGGACCGGCAGTCGTCGTGTGGTGCCCTCGGAACTCCGGGGCTCGCTCATCGAGTCCTCCCGTGCGCCGGGCCGTGTGCCGCCGTCAGGTGCAGCCGTTCGACCTGCACGGCGACTTCCGGCACCTCCATTCCCACCAACGCGCCTACCCGCTCGGTGACATGACGACGCACCGCGTGACAGCGGGGGCCGATGTCGGTCGGGTAGCCGAGTTCGAGGTGGACACGGACGCGGGCCGCCTCGTGGTGCTGCACGACGACGGTGGCGTGCGGGCGGGCGGCCTCGGGCGGCAGCGGCCCGACGGCCTCGCGGGCGGCCTGCGAGGCCACCTTGGCGACGACCCGGTCGGCGATCCGGGTCGCGCCGCGTTCTCCGGGCGGGACGCCCGTTGCCGCTGGGCGCCCGCCGGGGGCGCCGGTCCCCTCGTTCACAGCGGTCACCTGCGCCGTTGCTCACGGGTGCGGAAGAAGTCGCCGAGGTCCAGGTCCCCCTCGAGGAACCGGCCCACGACGAAGCCGACGGCGCCCAGCGCCGCCACCAGCACGAAGGCCCCGAACCCGCCGAAGTATCCGGCGAAGCCCAGTGCCATGCCGGCGATCATGCCGACCACGGCCATGTTCAAGATGCACTCCCCTCAGCGGTCCGGTCACCCGGCCGCCGTCGCGTCACTGGATCCGGGGCTCCGGCTCCTCGTCCTCTTCGTCGGGCAGCTTCACGTCGCTCACCGCGATGTTGACCTCGACCACCTCCAGGCCGGTCATCCGCTCCACCGCGGCGACGACGTTCTCCCGCACGTCCCGGGCGACGTCGGAGATGGAGACGCCGTAGTCGACGACGATCTCCAGGTCGAGCGCGGTCTGCACCTCGCCGACCTCCGCCTTGACGCCCCGGGTCACCGACTTGCCGCCGCCGGGCACGCGGTCCCGTACCGCGCCGAAGGTGCGGCTGACTCCGCTGCCCATGGCGTGGACGCCGAAGACGTCGCGCGCCGCCATCCCGGCGATCTTCTCCACGACTCCGTCGGCGATGGTGGTCCGCCCGCGGCTGCCCGGGTCCCCGCCGCCCTTCCGAGTGGTCCTGCGGGTCTGCGTCGGGTCGGTGCCGCCGTCCGGTGTCTGCGCCCGGTTCTGCTCCGTCGTCTCGCTCATCGCCGCACGTCCTTCTTATGCGATTTACCCTCTAAGTCAATTGTCGTCCTTATTGCCACGTTAAGCGCCGTTTCCTGAACTCGCTCCGGGAATGCGGCAGGCTGGAGGAATGACGGCTGAACGGTGGACGCGTGCGGTGCGGGAGCAGCTGGGGCTGGGCAGACTGCTGCCGCTGGGCGGGCCGCGGGACGGCGTGTGGATCGCGGAGAGCGCGGCGGATACGGAACTGAGGCGGGCGGTGCGGGAGGTGCCGGGCGTACATCTGGGGGGACTGCGGATCGCGCTCGCGGATCCGTCCGGGGTGTACGAGCCGGCCGTGCCGCCACCGCCGAGCGGGCTCCCGCCGGGGGCGCTGCGGGTGACGGCCGACTTCGCGTCGACGGCGTCCGAGCCGCTGCCGGCCGCGGCGTCCCGTCTGCGCGAGGCGCTGGCCGCGGCGGCGGAGGGGCTGGGGCTCGCGGTCTCGGAGGTGGATCTGCGGGTGACGGCACTGCTGGAGGCAGGAGAGGAAGGGGCCGACGGGGAGCGGGAGCCGGCCCCCGGGCCGCCGCCGCCGGCGACCGCGCCGGATCAGCCCGCCCGGGAGGGCGACGAGCTGCGGGTGAGCGTCGCGGCGCTCGCCGTGCAGGGTGTGGCGGGGCTGACGGCGACGCTCGGGCGGAGCGTCCACATCGAGGAGCGGCAGCTCACCGACGCCGCACTCCCCCGCCGCCATGTGCGCGTGGAGCTCGCGGTGAGCACGGCCCACCGGGCGCTGGAGGTGGCCCGGCGGGTCCGCGAGGCGGTGACGACGGCACTGCCGGATCACCCGACGGTGACGGTGCTGGTCACCGCCGTGCGATGACCCGGCCCCGGTCGTCCCGGTGCGGTCGGCTCAGGGGTTCTTGCACTGTGAGCGTCCGATCAGGGCGCGTGGTCTGGTGCCGTGCATCGCAAGGCGCCGGAGAGCCCTGGACGGGGGTCCCCCCGCTCGAGCGGAGCCGGGAGCGGGGGAGGAGCTGCCTGGGCTCTTCGGCAACGCGGCGAGGTGCGGTGCCAGGCCGCGCGACCCGGACGGGCACAGTGCAAGGACCTCTTAGTCGCCGAGGCCGGCCAGGTCGCGGAGTCGGCGGGCCTGGGCGGCTCGCTCGGCGGTGCGCTGCTCGTCGTAGGTCCGCTCGCCCGCGCCCCGCAGCAGCGCCTTGGTCTCGATGACGGCTTCGCGCGGCGCGGCCAGCAGCGCCGCCGCCAGTTCGCCGACGGTCGCGTCGAGGTCCGCCGCGGGCACGGCGATGTTGGCGAGGCCGGAGCTCACCGCCTCCTCGGCGTGCACGAAGCGGCCGGTGAGGCAGATCTCGACGGCGCGGCCGTAACCGACGAGCGAGACGAGCGGGTGGGTGCCGGTGAGGTCGGGGACCAGGCCGAGGCTCGTCTCGCGCATCGCGAACTGCACGTCGTCGGCGACGACGCGCAGGTCACAGGCGAGCGCGAGCTGGAATCCCGCCCCGATGGCATGGCCCTGCACGGCGGCGACGGACACGAGGTCGTTGCGCCGCCACCAGGTGAAGCCCTCCTGGAACTCCGCGATGGCGCCGTCGAGTTCGGCGTCGCCACTGCGCGCGAGATCGATGAAGGAGGGTTCGCCCTCGATCCCCTCGGGCGTGAACATCTGCCGGTCGAGTCCGGCGGAGAAGGACTTGCCCTCGCCGCGCAGCACGACCACGCGGACGGAGCCCGGCAGCTGCCGCCCGGCTTCGGCGAGCGCGCGCCACATCGCGGGGCTCTGCGCGTTGCGCTTGGCCGGGTTGGTCAGCGTCACCGTGGCGAGCGCGTCGTCGACGGTGAGCCGTACGCCGTCCTTGTCGAGCAGGGGAACGAGTTCCTGGTCGGGCGAAGCCATGGGGCGCCTCCGAGGGGTGCGGTCAGCAGAGCATGCTGTGAGCGGTGCTAAGTGACTGCACAGTAACCACCCGGCCGGCCATCAGTCGCCCCGGGCCCCTCGCGGGGCCGGGGAGCGACCGGCCGTGTGGTCACCGTCGAAGGCGGTGGGACCGCGCCCGGTTCAGGACGAGGCGGCCTTCTTGCCCCGCGTCGCCCCGCCACGCCCACGGAGCGTGACGCCCGACTCGCTGAGCATCCGGTGCACGAAGCCATACGAGCGGCCGGTCTCTTCGGCCAGCGCCCGGATGCTCGCACCGGAGTCGTACTTCTTCTTCAGGTCTGCCGCGAGCTTGTCGCGCGCGGCGCCGGTCACCCGGCTGCCCTTCTTCAGAGTCTCGGCCACCCGTGCCTCCTCATGGGAAGTGCGCTCTGGTCCCCTCATGATCACCCCTCCGGGCCTGGATGGCCACCCATTCGGCAAGGTCCGTGCGACATGGTTTTGACGACAGGAGCGCGTACCCACGAACGGAAGCTCATGTTCCGGACTGTGATGTTCGTACGGCCGAACGGGTTGTTTCATGAATCCGCAGGTCAGAGACGTGCCACGGCCGACCCCCCGTCACTTGGGGGATCGGCCGTGAAATCGGTGTAGGACACACCTCGATACGAGGGGATATCACTCAGATGATGGATCACCGGTAAGCCGAATGATCCATACTCCGTGGATCACGACATGAGCATGCCGTGAAACACCCCTGAGGTCACGCCAGGGCGACGAGGTCCGCGTAGTCGGCGCCCCACAGGTCCTCGACGCCGTCGGGGAGCAGGATGATCCGCTCGGGCTGGAGCGCCTCCACGGCGCCCTCGTCGTGGGTGACCAGCACGACGGCGCCCTTGTAGGTGCGCAGCGCGCCGAGAATCTCCTCACGGCTTGCGGGGTCGAGGTTGTTGGTCGGCTCGTCGAGCAGCAGCACGTTCGCCGAGGAGACCACCAGGGTGGCGAGGGCCAGACGGGTCTTCTCTCCGCCGGAGAGGACCCCGGCGGGCTTGTCGACGTCGTCGCCGGAGAACAGGAACGAGCCGAGGACCTTGCGGACCTCGACCAGGTCCAGGTCGGGGGCGGCGGACCGCATGTTCTCCAGGACCGTGCGCTCGGGGTCGAGGGTCTCGTGCTCCTGCGCGTAGTAGCCGAGCTTGAGGCCGTGGCCCGCGACGACCTGGCCGGTGTCCGGCTGCTCCGCCCCGCCGAGCAGCCGCAGCAGGGTGGTCTTGCCGGCGCCGTTCAGGCCGAGGATGACGACCCGGGAGCCCTTGTCGATGGCCAGGTCGACGTCGGTGAAGATCTCCAGCGAGCCGTACGACTTCGACAGGCCCTCCGCCATCAGCGGGGTCTTGCCGCAGGGCGCGGGCTCCGGGAAGCGGAGCTTGGCGACCTTGTCGGAGACGCGGACGGCGTCCAGGCCCGAGAGGAGCTTGTCGGCGCGGCGGGCCATGTTCTGCGCGGCGACCGTCTTGGTGGCCTTGGCGCGCATCTTGTCGGCCTGCGAGTGCAGGGCCGCCGCCTTCTTCTCGGCGTTGGCGCGCTCGCGCTTGCGGCGCTTCTCGTCGGCCTCGCGCTGCTGCTGGTACAGCTTCCAGCCCATGTTGTAGACGTCGATCTGGGAGCGGTTGGCGTCCAGGTAGAACACCTTGTTGACGACCGTCTCGACCAGGTCGACGTCGTGGCTGATGACGATGAAGCCGCCGCGGTAGGTCTTGAGGTAGTCCCGCAGCCAGACGATGGAGTCGGCGTCGAGGTGGTTGGTCGGCTCGTCGAGGAGCAGGGTGTCCGCGTCGGAGAACAGGATGCGGGCCAGCTCGACCCGGCGGCGCTGACCGCCGGACAGCGTGTGCAGGGGCTGGCCGAGCACCCGGTCGGGCAGGTTGAGCGCGGCGGCGATGGTGGCGGCCTCGGCCTCGGCGGCGTACCCGCCCTTGGTGAGGAACTCCGTCTCCTGGCGCTCGTACTGCCGCAGGGCCTTCTCGCGGGTGGCGCCCTGGCCGACCGCGATGCGCTGCTCGTTCTCGCGCATCTTGCGGATCAGGACGTCCAGGCCTCGCGCGGAGAGGATGCGGTCACGGGCGAGGACGTCGAGGTCGCCGGTGCGGGGGTCCTGCGGGAGGTAGCCGACCTCGCCGGAGCGGGTGACGGTGCCGCCGGCGGGCATGCCCTCGCCGGCGAGGACCTTGGTGAGGGTGGTCTTGCCTGCGCCGTTGCGGCCGACGAGGCCGATGCGGTCGCCCTTGGCGACGCGGAAGGAGGCGTTCTCGATGAGGATGCGGGCGCCGGCGCGCAGCTCGATGCCGGAGGCGGAGATCACGGACAGACTCCAGGGCGGGTGGGAGGCGGGATGGACGGCTGAGGGCGTTCCCGCCGTCTAATGCGCGAGGAGAATGGCCATGGAGCCATTCTAACGGGGTGGTGCAACCAGTTTTCCGGGCTTCGGCGTCCGGCCGGCGGTGCACCCGTCCGAGTCGAGGTCAGCGGCTTGCCGGGGCGTTGTCAGTGGCGGGTGCCAGACTGGGCGACGGGTGATATTCCCGACAAGGGCGCCCATGAGGGAGCGAGTGACACGACCGGCGGGGACCACGAGGGAGTGATCGGCATGACGGGGACGGGCGGCGGGCGTCCGGGCATCAGCCCGACGGTGCTGTACAAGGACGCGAAGGCGGCGATCCGTCAGCTCACGGAGGCCTTCGGCTTCACCGAGCTGGCGGTGTACGAGGGCGCGGACGGGGCGGTGGCGCACGCCGAGCTGACGCAGTCCGGCGGGGTGGTGATGCTCGGTTCGAAGGGCACCGGCAGCGCCTTCGACACGGCGATGAAGGACGCGGGCCCGGTCGGGGTGTACGTCGTGGTGGACGACGTGGACGCTCACCACCGGCGGGCCGTGGAGCACGGCGCGGAGATCCTGATGCCGCCGACGGACCAGGCCTACGGCTCACGCGACTACATGGCCACAGACACCGAGGGCAACGTCTGGAGCTTCGGGACGTACCAGCCGTCGGTGCCGGGCTGAGGGCCTGCCGTGCGGGGCGGCCGGCGGGGCCGCCCCGTGGTCGAGCTGCCGCCCGTGGTTCAGCTGCCTCCGGTGTGCACCTGGAAGGCGGCGCGGCGGACGGCCTTGGCGAGGGCCGGGTCGGGGTGCGCGGCAGCGAGCGCCACCAGCACCTGCACGGTGCGCGGATGCCCGACGGCGCGGACCTCGGCGAGGAGCGCGGGGACCGTCGGCTGAAGCGCGGACTCCAGGTGTCTGACGAGCATCGGGGCCTCACCGTGGTCGGCGACGGCCGCGGCGGTGTCGACCCACAGCCAGGTGGCCTCCTCGCGGGTGAGCACCTCGTGCGCGTCCTCGGGGTCCACTCCGTCGTGCTCGGCGAGCCAGAGCAGGGCGTACGGCCTGAGGGCGGGCTCGTCCACCACGGCGCGGACGTCGTGCTCGGCGGGGGCGCCGACCACGCGGAGCGCCTCGAAGGCGAGGCCGCGCAGCAGGGCGTCCTCGCCGCGGGCGGCGTTCAGCAGCTCGGTGACGGCGCTGCCGACGGGGCGGGCGGCGAGCCAGGCGCGGTACTCGGCGCGGGCGGCGTTGGGGCGGAGCTGGGCGCAGCCGCGGAGCATGTCCTCGGCGGACTGCTCGATGTGGCCGGCGGGGCTCTGCGCGGCGACGCAGATCTGCTCCAGCTTGACCCAGACCGCCCAGTTGCCGAGCGGGGTGAGGGTGGCTTGTCCGTCGCCGCAGGTGAGGGCGCCCACCGAGGCGAGGGCGCGCAGGGCCCAGTCGAGGAGGGGGGCGAGTTCGGCGTCCTGGGCGGGCTCCGCCTGGCCGGCGACGGCGGCGGGGCGCGGGACCTTGGGGCGCGCGGTGACGGCTTCGGGGCCGTAGGAGACCTCGCAGCGTTCGGTGCGCAGTTCGGTGACGCGCTGGCACAGGAGGTCGAGGAGCTGGTCCACGGGGACGGGGCCGGCGGACAGCTGGAGGAAGGAGAGCACCTGGGGCATCGCGGAGACGACCTCGGCGACGGCGGCGGACTCCTGGTCCCGGGGTTCGGGCAGGGCGAGGGACCAGGCGTCGAAGAGGGCGACCCAGCCGCGCAGGACGGCGCTGTCGTCGCGGTCCCAGGCGCGCAGGCGCCAGCCGGGGCGGGCGCTGTCGCCGTGGACCTCGACGAGGCCGGCGAGGCGGGCGGTGTCCCAGTCGGCGCGGACCTGAGAGAGGCTCAGGCCGAGGTCGCTCGCCGCCCGTTCGGCCGTGGTGTCGGAGAGGGTGGCCTTGCCGTCGGTCGCCGCGTCCCTGCCGGGGCCGAGGGCGTTGTCGGCCCAGCGGGCGACGCGGGCGGCGGCGGCCAGACCCGAGCGCGCCATTCTGGCCAGCTCCGCCGGGGCGGGGGTGCCCTCCGGCGGGCGGGGCGCGGGGCGGCGCGTGCGCCGCTGGTTCACTGCTGAGGGGGCGGCGGCCAGGGGTCGGGGGCGGACGAGTCGAAGCCTGGAGTCGCGCGGGATACGGGACGTCACGGGTGCAGTCTTCCGGTTGACGGTCCGAAAACCCAAACGGAATGCCACGGGGGGCTATGGGGGCGGTCAACGGGTGGGGGTGGGAGGGGGTGTGGAGATGTGATCTGGCCAGTGGTACGGCGTTTAACGGAACGTGGGGCGTCGTGGGGGGGCGGGTGGGTGAGGTGGGCGTCGGGGGTGCGTGAACCGGGACTGGTGCCGGGGGGTGGGGGTTACATCAGGGGGGTGAGGAAGCGGCGGAGGGATTCTTCGTAGGGCGTGGGGGTTGTGTTCCACATGGCTGCGTGGGGGGCGTCGGGGATCGGGTGGAGGGTGACCAGGTCGGGGCGTCGGGCGGCCAGGGTGCGGGACGGGGCCCAGGGGGCGACCCGGTCGTCGGGGCCGTGGAAGATCAGGGTGGGGGCGGCCAGGAGGGAGGGGTCCGAGGCCGGGTCGGCGTGCAGGCCGGTGCGGCCCTGGGCGGCGCGGACCGCCAGCGGCAGCAGCGGGCCGGGGGTGTGGCGGGCGGCGGCGAGGGCGCGCAGGGTCGCCTGCCAGTCGAGGACCGGGGAGTCGAGCACCAGCCCGGAGATCAGATGCCGCAGGCCCGAGCGGGTGGCGGCGCGCAGGGCCATGGTCGCGCCGGTGGACCAGCCGAGCAGGACGAAGCGCTCGGCGCCGTAGCGGACGGCGTACCGCATCGCCGCGTCCACGTCGCGCCACTCGGTCTCGCCGAGGTGGTTCAGCCCGTCCGGGGAGCGGGGCGCTCCGAGGTCGCCTCGGTAGGCGAGGGCGAGGACCGGGAAGCGGCGGCTGTGCAGGAAGCCGGTGAGATTGAGGGCGTGCTCCCGGGTGGCGCCCAGGCCGTGCACGGCGATGACCCAGGTGCGGCGCGCCCCGGGGACGAACCAGGCGGGCAGCGCGCCGAGTTCGCCGGGCACGTCGACGTCGGCGTGGTCGAGGCCGAGCGCGCTGCCGGGGTTGCCGACGTACAGGTTGGGCGTGAGCCAGACGGCGTCGCCGGCGCTCAGGCTGCCGTGGGTGACGCGTTCGAGGCGGCGTACGACGCTGTCGGCCGAGTGCGGGGCGTCGGTCAGGACCGGCCCGACGACGGCGTGGGAGCCGTTGCCGGCGAGGCCGTACGTTCCGGGGCGCAGGCTGGCGAGGTCGCGGGTGAGGGTGATCCGGCCGGGGGCCGTGCCGTGCACGGTGAGCCGGGGTTCGGTGGGCAGGGGCCGGCCGGGCGGCGCCTTGAGCGCGGCGTCGCTGGCGAGTCTGCCGGCGGCGACACTGACGGCGCCGGCGGCCAGGGCTGCGGTGACGGCGGCGGCCGTCGCGGTGACAGTGCGCACCCGTCCAGTGTCCCGGCGGATTCCCGTACCGGCCAGTGCTGGACGCACACCGGCGCCCCCGGCGCACGGACACCGGTTCACGCGCCCCCGGCGCCCGCCTCACCCGAGCCGTCGCCCGTCCCCCGCTGGCCGTACCCCCGCAGCCGCTCCCCCGCCTCGGTCATCTGCTCGGCGGTGAGGAGGCTCGGGGTGAGGCCGGGGACGCTGGACGCGGTCAGCCACAGGCGGCACATCCACTCCAGCTGGGCCGTGCGGTCGTAGGCCTGGTCGAGGGTGGCGCCGTAGGTGAGGGCGCCGTGGTTGCGCAGGAGGCAGCCGGTGCGGTCGGCGAGGGCGCGCAGCGCGTTCGCGGCCAGCTCGTCGGTGCCGTAGGCGGCGTAGGGGGCGACCCGTACGGGGCCGCCGAGGGCGGCGGCCATGTAGTGGACGGTCGGGAGCTCGGCCACGAGGGTCGAGACGGCCGTGGCGTGCACGGCGTGGGTGTGGACGACGGCGCGGGCGTCGGTGGCGCCGTACACGGCCAGGTGCATGGGCAGTTCGCTCGTCGGGACGAGCGTGCCGAGCACCTGCCGGCCGTCGAGGTCGACGCCGGTGACGTCGTGCGGCGTCAGCCGGTCGTAGGGCACGCCCGAGGGGGTGACCAGGACGGTGTCGCCGACGCGGACGGAGACGTTGCCGGAGGTGCCGACGACCAGGCCGTCGGCGACCGTGCGGCGGGCCGTCGCCACCAGCTCCTCCCAGGCGGCCGCCACCTGAGCCGCGTCATGACCGGCGCCGGGGGCGGCGTGCTCCTCGATCACCCGTTCGTGGTCCATACCGTGATCCATGCCGTGATCCTCCCAGCGGCCGCGCCCCTTCGGGCCCGCGGACGCACAAGCGGAATGCGGTCCGCCGTGTGCTGACACCACGACGCCCGCCCCAGTTCACCTTCCGTTCACCCTGGTTACTTACGTTCTTCGAGCCAATGACGCTCGAACGATTGCCTGGGTAAATGGAAAGCTTCTCGCTGATCCTCGCGATTGTGGTTGTGACCGCACTCGCGTTCGATTTCACGAACGGTTTCCACGACACCGCCAACGCGATGGCCACCACCATCTCGACCGGTGCGCTCAAGCCCAAGGTCGCGGTGGCCATGTCCGCCGTGCTCAACCTTGTGGGTGCTTTCCTCTCCGTGGAGGTCGCCAACACGATCTCCAAGGGGCTCGTCGACGAGACCGGTATCCGTCCCGAGGTCATCTTCGCGGCCCTGGTCGGCGCCATCCTCTGGAACCTGCTGACCTGGCTGGTCGGGCTGCCCTCCAGCTCCTCGCACGCCCTCATGGGCGGCCTGATCGGCGCCACCATCGCCTCCGCGGGCGTCGGCGCCGTCCACGGTGACGTGCTCGTCACCAAGGTGCTCCTCCCCGCGGTCGCGGCCCCGATCGTCGCCGGCATCGCCGCGATGCTCGCCACCCGCCTGTCGTACACGATGGGCAAGAAGGCCGACGGCAAGGCCGCCGAGAAGGGCTACCGAGCCGGCCAGATCGCCTCCGCGGGCCTGGTCTCCCTCGCCCACGGCACCAACGACGCCCAGAAGACGATGGGCATCATCACCCTCGCCCTGGTCGCCGGCGGCACCGTCGCTCCCGACTCCGACCCGCCCCTGTGGGTCATCCTGTCCGCCGGCATCGCGATCGCGCTCGGCACCTACCTCGGCGGCTGGCGCATCATCCGCACCATGGGCAAGGGCCTGACCGACCTCCAGCCGCAGCAGGGCTTCGCCGCCCAGACCAGCGCGGCCACGGTCATCCTGGCCTCCTCCCACCTCGGCTTCTCCCTCTCCACCACCCACTCGGTCTCCGGCGCGGTGATGGGCGCGGGCCTGGGCCGCAAGGGCGGCGTCGTCCGCTGGTCGACCGCCACCCGCATGTTCGTCGCCTGGGGCCTGACGCTCCCGGCCGCGGCCCTGGTCGGCGCTCTCGCCGAGTACGTCACGGGCCTCGGCGACTGGGGCACCGCGGTCGTCGCGCTCTTCCTGATCGGCTCCAGCGCCGCCATCTGGAAGATCTCCCGCCGCGAGGTCGTCGACCACACCAACGTCAACGAGTCCGAGGAGCCGGCCGGCGTCGTCACCCAGGCGATCGCCGCGGTGACCCCGCCCCCGGCGGGCACGGTCGCCGACGGTCTGTCGGCCACCATCCCGGCGCCCACCGCCGAGTCGGCCCCGCCGGCCGCGACCACCACCGTCTGAGCCCCGCCCACTCCGGTACGAAGGAAGAAATCGTATGAAGATCGACTGGGCGGCTCTCGGCTCCGTCTTCGGCGTCAGCCTGGTGGTCACCGTGGCCCTCGTCGGCCTGTTCACCCTCGGCATCATGGGCCTCTCCCGCCGTGAGCGGGCCGTGGCCCAGGGCGACTCGGCCGCCCTCGCGGTCACCGGCGCGTACGCGTGCTTCGCGGCGTGCGCGGCGGCGGTGGCGTACGGCATCTCGCTGATCGTCGCCTAGCACCCCCTGAGGGACGCGCATCCGGGGCGCGGGACGGTTCGCCGTCCCGCGCCCCACACGCGTCCGCCCCGCGCCCACACCCGTCCGCCCCGCGCCCCACACGTGCGTACAGGTCGCGCGCGGGCGCGCACCCGGGCGCGAGGGGGCGTGTGGGCTTCTGCACACACCCCCGTCGCAGGTCAACAGCAAGTTGACGGCCCTTCCGCGCCCGTGGTGGACTGCCCACGCCATGTACGGCGGCAGGAGAGGAAGCCGGTGCGAATCCGGCGCGGTCCCGCCACTGTCACCGGGGGCGGTCACGATCCCCGGGAGCCAGGAACTCTCGCCGTCGGTCTCGTCGAACCAGGGCGCGGACACCCTGAGTGAGGACATAACGCCATGCCCGGCTGCCGTTCGAGGACCAGCACCAGGCCGCTCCCCGCCCCCGCGGCCGGCTGAGCCCATGGGTGCCGATCGCGTCCACGCGTACGGCGCCGCCGCCGGCCTCTTGGGGGACCTGCTCCTCGGCGATCCGCGCCGCGGGCATCCGGTGGCCGTGTTCGGCCGGGCCGCCGCCGGTGTGGAGCAGGTGCTGTACCGGGATCACCGCGGCTGGGGCGCACTGCACACCGCCGTGTGCGCCGGGGGCGCCGTGGCGCTCGGAGCGCTCGCCTCCCGGACCGTACGCTCCTCCCCCGCCGTCTCCGTCGCGCTGACCGGGGCCGCCACCTGGGCCGTCGTCGGGGGGACGTCCCTCGTACGCGAGGCGCGGGCCATCGGGCGGGCCCTGGAGACGGGCGACGTCGAGGCCGCGCGGGAGCGGCTGCCCCATCTGTGCGGGCGGGACCCGCAGTCGCTCGACGCCGACGGGATCGCCCGAGCGGTGGTGGAGTCGGTCGCCGAGAACACCTCCGACGCCGTCGTCGGGGCTCTGGTGTGGGGGGCCGTCGGCGGAGTGCCGGGGCTGCTCGGCTTCCGGGCCGTCAACACGCTGGACGCCATGGTCGGGCACCGGTCGCCGCGCTACCGGCGCTTCGGGTGGGCCTCGGCCCGCCTCGACGACGTCGCCGGCTGGCCGGGGGCGCGGCTGACCGCCGTCCTGGCGGCCCTCGCCGGGGACGACCGGCGGGGCGCGGTACGGGCCTGGCGCGCCGACGCCGGCAAGCACCCGAGCCCCAACGCCGGGCCCGTGGAGGCCTCCTTCGCGGGCGCCCTCGGGGTGCGGCTGGGCGGGACGCTCTCCTACGGCGGCCGCGTCGAGCACCGGCCCGTGCTCAACGGGGCGGCCGGGCGGGCCGTCGTGCCCGGGGACATCGAACGTGCCGCGCGGCTCTCCCGCCGCGTCGGCCTGCTCGCGCTCGGCGTCACGGTGGCCGCACGCGCCGTCGCGGCGAAAGCGAAGGCCACGAGCACAGCCACAGCCACAGCCACAAGCACAGCTATGGCCGCAAGCACAGCCAGAGCCACAGCCACAGTCACAGCGGGATCGAAAGGGCGTGCGTCATGAGCGGGGGGCTCCTCGTCGCCGGCACCACCTCCGACGCCGGCAAGAGCGTCGTGACCGCCGGGATCTGCCGGTGGCTGGTGCGGCAGGGCGTGAAGGTGGCGCCGTTCAAGGCGCAGAACATGTCGCTGAACTCGTTCGTGACGCGTGAGGGCGCCGAGATCGGGCGGGCCCAGGCGATGCAGGCCCAGGCCTGCCGGGTCGAGCCGACCGCGCTGATGAACCCCGTGCTGCTCAAGCCGGGCGGCGAGCAGAGCAGCCAGGTCGTGCTGCTCGGCAAGCCCGTCGGCGAGATGAGCGCCCGCGGCTACCACGGCGGGCGGCGGCAGCGGCTGCTGGAGACGGTGCTGGACTGCCTGGCCGAGCTGCGGGGCACGTATGACGCCGTGATCTGCGAGGGGGCGGGCAGTCCCGCCGAGATCAACCTGCGGCGGACCGACATCGTGAACATGGGGCTCGCGCGGGGCGCCCGGCTGCCGGTGCTGGTGGTGGGCGACATCGACCGCGGGGGCGTCTTCGCCTCCTTCTTCGGGACCGTCGCCCTGCTCTCCCCCGAGGACCAGGAACTCGTCGCCGGGTTCCTCGTGAACAAGTTCCGCGGTGACGTCTCGCTGCTGGAGCCGGGCCTGGACATGCTGCACGGGCTCACCGGACGGCCGTCGTACGGGGTCCTGCCGTTCCGGCACGGTCTCGGCATCGACGAGGAGGACGGGCTGAGGGTCTCGCTGCGGGGCACCGTGCGGGAGTCGAACGTCGCCCCGCCCGTCGGCGAGGACGTGCTGCGGGTCGCCGTCTGCGCGATCCCCCTCATGTCCAACTTCACCGACGTGGACGCGCTGGCCGCCGAACCGGGTGTCGTGGTGCGGTTCGTGGACCGGCCGGAGGAGCTGGCCGACGCCGACCTCGTGGTGATCCCGGGGACCAGGGGGACCGTGCGGGCGCTGGAGTGGCTGCGCGAGCGCGGGCTCGCGGACGCCGTGCGGCGCAGGGCCGCCGAGGGGCGGCCGGTGCTCGGCGTCTGCGGCGGGTTCCAGGTGCTCGGCGAGCACATCGACGACGAGGTGGAGAGCCGGCGCGGGCAGGTGGAGGGGCTCGGCCTGCTGCCGGTGCGGGTGCGGTTCGCCCGCGAGAAGACCCTCACCCGGCCGGTGGGCGAGGCCCTCGGCGAGCGGGTCGAGGGGTACGAGATCCATCACGGCGTGGCCACCGTCGAGGGCGGCGAGCCCTTCCTGGACGGCTGTCGCGTCGGGCAGACCTGGGGCACCCACTGGCACGGCTCGCTGGAGTCGGACGGTTTCCGGCGGGCGTTCCTGCGCGAGGTGGCCACCGCCGCGGGCCGCCGGTTCGTGCCGGCCCCCGACACCTCGTTCGCCGCGCTGCGCGAGGAACAGCTCGACCGGCTCGGCGACCTGATCGAGGAGCACGCGGACACCGACGCGCTGTGGCGGCTCATCGAGTCGGGCGCGCCGCCGGGACTGCCGTTCGTCCCGCCGGGGGCGCCCGTATGAGCCTTCCGCCCCTGTCCCCGCCCCCGTCTTCGCCGACCGCCTGCGCCGACCCGGCGTCCGAAGGAGTGATCGTCACGTGACCGCCCCCTTTCCGTTCACGGCCGTCGTCGGACAGGACGACCTCCGGCTGGCCCTGCTCCTGAACGCGGTGAGTCCTGCGGTCGGCGGGGTCCTGGTGCGCGGCGAGAAGGGCACCGCCAAGTCGACGGCGGTGCGGGCGCTTTCGGCGCTGCTGCCGGAGGTGGCGGTGGTGCCGGGGTGCCGTTTCTCCTGCGACCCGGCGGCGCCGGACCCGGGCTGTCCGGACGGGCCGCACGAGGCGGCGGCGGGTGCGACGCGCCCCGCGCGCATGGTGGAGCTGCCCGTCGGCGCGTCGGAGGACCGGCTCGTGGGCGCGCTGGACATCGAGCGGGCGCTCGCCGAGGGCGTGAAGGCGTTCGAGCCGGGTCTCCTCGCGGACGCGCACCGCGGCATCCTCTACGTCGACGAGGTCAACCTCCTGCACGACCATCTCGTCGACCTGCTGCTGGACGCGGCGGCGATGGGCGCCTCGTACGTGGAGCGTGAGGGCGTGTCGGTGCGGCACGCCGCCCGCTTCCTGCTCGTTGGGACGATGAACCCCGAAGAGGGCGAACTGCGGCCGCAGTTGCTGGACCGGTTCGGGCTGACCGTCGAGGTGGCCGCGTCGCGCGAGCCCGAGCAGCGGGTGGAGGTCGTGCGGCGGCGGCTCGCCTACGACGACGACCCGGCGGGGTTCGCCGCGGGCTGGGCGCGGGAGGAGGCCGACGTACGGGCGCGGGTCGTGGCGGCGCGGGAACTGCTGCCGCATGTGCGGCTCGGCGACGGTGCGTTGCTGCGGATCGCGGCGACCTGCGCCGCGTTCGAGGTGGACGGCATGCGGGCCGACATCGTGATGGCGCGGACGGCGACGGCGCTGGCGGCGTGGGCCGGACGGACCGACGTGCTGGCGGAGGACGTACGGCAGGCGGCGCTGCTCGCGCTGCCGCACCGCCGTCGCCGCAACCCGTTCGACGCGCCGGGCCTGGACGAGGACAAGCTGGACGAGACGCTGGACCGGTTCCCCGACGACGACCTCGACGAGCGAGGCGGCCAGAACGACCCGACCGACGGCGACGACGGCGACGAGGACCCCGACCCCGACGGACCGGGCGGTCCCGGCGGGGGCGGCGGGCTGCCGCCGCAGGACGGGCCCGAGGGCGGCGAGCCGCCGTCCGGTGAGGCGCCCGCGCCGGCGGACCCCGCCGGGAGCAAGGGCGAGGGCGAGGGCGGCCGGCCGGCCGGCGCCGGGGAGCAGTCCGCCGTGCGGGCCGCCGAGCCCTTCCGTGCGAAGGTGCTGAGCGTGCCCGGTCTCGGGGAGGGAGCCGCCGGGCGGCGCTCGCGGGCCCGGACCGAGCACGGGCGTACCACGGGGGCCCGGCGTCCCCGAGGGGCGCTCACCAAGCTGCACTTGGCGGCGACCGTGCAGGCCGCCGCGCCCCATCAGCACGCGCGGGCGCGGTCGGGGCCGGGACTGGTGGTGCGGCGGGACGATCTGCGGCAGGCGACCCGTGAGGGGCGTGAGGGGAACCTCGTGCTGTTCGTGGTCGACGCCTCCGGGTCGATGGCGGCGCGGCAGCGGATGAGCGCCGTGAAGGGCGCCGTGCTGTCGCTGCTGCTGGACGCCTACCAGCGCCGGGACAAGGTGGGTCTTGTGACGTTCCGGGGCTCGGGCGCCGATGTGGCGCTGCCTCCCACCTCGTCGGTGGACGCGGCGGCGGCCCGGCTGGAGGCGCTGCCGACCGGCGGGCGCACCCCGCTCGGCGCCGGGCTGCTAAAGGCGCACGACGTGCTGCGGGTGGAGCGGTTGCGGGATCCCGCGCGGCGGCCGCTGGTCGTGGTGGTCACCGACGGGCGGGCGACGGGCGGCCCCCAGCCGGTGGCGCTCGCGGGGCGGGCGGCCCGGCTGTTCGCCGCCGAGGGCACGGCGTCGGTGGTCGTGGACTGCGAGACGGGACCGGTGCGGCTGGGGCTCGCCGGGCGGCTCGCGGGTGAGCTGGGAGGTACGGCGGTGACGCTCGACGAATTGCGGGCGGACTCGATCGCCGGGCTGGTCAGGGAAGTTCAAGGCGACAGGAGGGCCGCGTAGATGCCGCAGGGACAGCCGAGCGTCGTACCCGACGACGGACTGACGACACGTCAGCGACGGAACCGGGCGCTCGTGATGGTGCACACCGGCGTCGGGAAGGGCAAGTCGACCGCCGCCTTCGGGCTGGCGCTGCGGGCCTGGAACCAGGGCTGGCCGATCGGGGTGTTCCAGTTCGTCAAGTCGGCGAAGTGGAAGGTCGGCGAGGAGAACGCGCTGCGGGTGCTGGGCGCCAGCGGTGAGGGCGGCTCTGTCGACTGGCACAAGATGGGCGAGGGCTGGTCGTGGATCCAGCGCGACCCCGACGGCGACAACGCCAGCAACGAGGAGAAGGCCCGGGAGGGCTGGGAGCAGGTCAAGCGCGACCTGGCCGCCGAGCGCTACAAGCTGTACGTGCTGGACGAGTTCGCCTACCCGCTGCACTGGGGGTGGATCGACACCGCCGAGGTGATCTCCGTGCTGCGGGACCGGCCCGGGACCCAGCACGTCATCGTCACCGGGCGCAACGCGCCGCAGGAGCTGGTCGACTTCGCCGACCTCGTCACCGACATGTCCAAGGTCAAGCACCCGATGGACGCGGGGCAGAAGGGGCAGCGGGGAATCGAGTGGTGACGTCCGCCTCGTTGTCCTCGCTGGTGTCCTCCTCGGTGTCGGTGCCCCGGCTGGTCGTCGCCGCGCCGTCCTCCGGCAGCGGCAAGACCACCGTCGCGACGGGCCTGATGGCCGCGTTCGCCGCGCGGGGGCTCGCCGTGTCCCCGCACAAGGTGGGCCCGGACTACATCGACCCCGGGTACCACGGGCTCGCGACCGGGCGGGTGGGACGCAACCTCGACGCGTACATGTGCGGACCGGCGTCGGTCGGGCCGCTGTTCGCGCACGGGGCGCGCGGCTGCGATCTGGCGATCGTCGAGGGCGTGATGGGGATGTTCGACGGGGCGGCCGGGGAAGGGGAGTTGGCGTCCACGGCGCATGTGGCGAAGCTGCTGCGGGCGCCGGTGGTCCTGGTGGTGGACGCCTCGTCGCAGTCGCGGTCGGTGGCGGCCCTGGTCCACGGGTTCGTGTCGTGGGACCCGGAGGTGCGGGTCGGGGGCGTGATCCTGAACAAGGTGGCCTCCGACCGGCACGAGGCGTTGCTGCGGGAGGCGATGGAGTCGGCGGGGGTGCCGGTGCTGGGGGTGCTGCGGCGGACGGCGCAGGTGGACACCCCGTCACGGCATCTGGGGCTGGTGCCGGTGGCGGAGCGGAGGGCCGCGGCGCTGGACGCCGTGGCGGCGATGGGGGCGCAGGTCGCCGACGGGTGCGATCTGGACGCGGTGATGTCGCTGGCGCGCGGTGCCGGGGTGCTGTCCTGTGCGGCATGGGACGCGGCCGGGGCTCTCGGCGAGCCGTCCGGGCCGGGCGCGAGGGGCCGGGGTGACAGGCCGGTCGTCGCTCTCGCCGGGGGGCCCGCGTTCACCTTCTCCTACGCCGAGCACGCCGAGCTGCTCGCCGCCGCCGGGGCCGAGGTCGTGACCTTCGATCCGCTGCGGGACGAGGGGCTGCCCGACGGGAGCGCCGGGCTGGTCGTCGGGGGCGGGTTCCCCGAGATGTACGCCGCGGAGCTGTCCGCCAACGAGCCGTTGCGCAAGGCCGTCGCCGAACTGGCGCTCAGCGGCGCGCCGATCGCCGCGGAGTGCGCCGGACTGCTGTACCTGTGCCGGGAGTTGGACGGGCAGCCCATGTGCGGGGTGCTCGACGCCTCGGCGCGGATGTCCGGGCGGCTCACCCTCGGCTACCGGGACGCGGTGGCAGTGAGCGACAGCGCGCTGGCCGCGGCCGGGACGCGGATGCGGGGCCACGAGTTCCACCGGACCGTCGTCGAACCGGGGGCGGGGACGGCCCCGGCGTGGGGGATGCGGAGCCCGCAGCGGCGGGTCGAGGGCTTCGTCCAGGGCGGTGTGCACGCGAGCTACCTGCACACGCACTGGGCGGCCGAGCCGGGCGTGGCCCTGCGCTTCGTGGAGAGGTGCCGTACGCCGTGAACGGCGGCGGCTCAGCCCGACAGGCCCACCACCAGCCAGATGAAGGCCGCGCCCGCGATCGTGCACAGCACGGTGGAGCGGGCGGGGTGATCGTGGTGGGCCTCGGGCAGGATCTCGGCCGCCGCCAGGTAGAGCAGCGCGCCGGCGAAGAGAGCGAGATAGCCGCCGAGCAGGTGCTCGGGGATGGTGACGAACGTGGTCGAGGCCGCGCCGAGGACCGGCGCCGCCGCGTCGGCGAACAGCATGATCAGGGCCTTGCGGCGGGCGTTCCCGTACAGGCTCGTGATCGTGTACGTGTTGAAGCCGTCGGCGAAGTCGTGGGCGACGACCGCCAGCGCGACCGCCGTGCCCATGCCGCCGCCGACCTGGAAGGCCGCGCCGATCGCCACGCCGTCCATGGCGCTGTGGCCGACCATCGCCGCGGCCGCCGTCAGGCCGACCTGGGGTGTGCGGCCGTCGTGCTCCCCCGCGCCGTGGGCCGCCCGGCGCAGGGCCAGCAGCCGTTCCACCAGATGGGCCAGCAGGAAGCCTGCCACGAACAGCAGCAGCGCGGCTGGGACGCCGAACACCTCCGTGCCGGCCGCCTCCAGGGCCTCCGGCAGCAGATCCAGACCGACCACGCCCAGCATCAGGCCGCCGGCCAGCCCCAGCACCAGGTGGCGGCGGTCGGTCACGCGTTGTGCCGTCCAGCCGCCGGCCAACGTCATCAGGAACGCGCCGAGCGCGACGAACACCGCCATGCCCCCTTCGTATCCGATCAGGGCCCGTCCGCGCACCTCCGTACCCCGAGCAGCGGGGAGGAAGGCCGGTGAGCCTCGTGGTGGGCGTCGGCGCGTCCCGGGGCGTGCCGGTGGAGGAAGTGCTGGGCGTGATCGAGGACGCGCTGCGGGAAGCGGGGCTGTCCGCGCGCGATGTGGCCGAGCTCGCCACCGTGGACGCCAGGCGCGGCGAACCCGGCGTCGTCGGGGCGGCCTTGCGGCTCGGGGTGCCCGTGGTGACGTACTCCGCCGCGGAGTTGGCCGCCGTGCCGGTGCCGAACCCGTCGGACGCGCCGGCCGCCGCGCTGGGCACGCCGTCCGTCGCGGAGGCCGCGGCGCTCGCGGGCGGGGGCGAACTCCTCGTACCCAAAAGGAAGTCGGCGCGGAGGGACGGGCGGCCGGGCAGGGCGACCTGTGCGGTGGTCCGACGCGACGGTTCCGGGCAGCATCAGCACGAAGGGCATGTGGACTGCCATGCACACTGACGGACACGACCTGCGCCACCACGGGGACTCCGAGGTGCGGGACGACGGCGCCGCGCTGGTCGACCTCGCGGTGAACGTCCGCGCGCACACGCCGCCGGACTGGCTGCGCGAGCACATCGCGGCCTCCCTGACCGGTCTCGCCGCCTACCCCGACGGGCGGCGGGCGCGGGCCGCGGTGGCGGAGCGGCACGGGCTGCCGCCGGAGCGGGTGCTGCTGACGGCGGGCGCGGCGGAGGCGTTCGTGCTGCTCGCCCGCGCTTCGAAGGTGCGCCGGCCGGTGGTGGTGCACCCGCAGTTCACGGAGCCGGAGGCGGCGCTGCGCGACGCCGGGCACAGCGTGGACCGGGTGCTGCTGCGGGAGGAAGACGGCTTCCGCCTCGACCCGGCGGCCGTTCCCGAGGACGCAGACCTGGTGGTGATCGGCAACCCCACGAACCCGACGTCGGTGCTGCATCCCGCGCGGGACGTCACGTGCCTGGCCCGGACCGGGCGGACGCTCGTCGTCGACGAGGCGTTCATGGACGCGGTGCCGGGCGAGCGGGAGTCGCTGGCCGGGCGGACGGACGTGCCCGGACTGGTCGTGCTGCGCAGTCTGACGAAGACGTGGGGGCTGGCCGGGTTGCGCATCGGCTATGTGCTCGGCGCGCCGGAGACGATACGGGAGCTGGAGCGGGCGCAGCCGCTGTGGCCGGTGTCCACGCCCGCGTTGGCGGCGGCGCGGGCGTGTGTGTCGGGGCGGGCGGTCGCGGAGGCGGCGCACGCGGCGCGGCGGGGCGCCGCGGACCGGGAGTATCTCGTGGCGGGGCTCGAGCGGTTCGCGGGGCACGGGGTGCGGGTGGCGGGACCGGCGCAGGGACCGTTCGTGCTGGTGCGGGTGCCTGACGCGGGGGTGGTGCGCGGGCGGTTGCGGGAGCTGGGCTACGCGGTGCGGCGGGGGGACACGTTTCCCGGGCTCGGGGAGGAATGGGTGCGGGTGGCGGTGCGGGACCGCAGGACGGTGGACGGGTTCCTGGAGGCCCTGGGACGGGCGCTGGCCACCGGCTGAGCCGGCCGGTGCGGGCACTGGCTGGTCCGGGCAGCCGGCGGAGCCCCCGGAGTAAGCGGTCCGGGAAGCCGGCGGAGCCCCCGGACCGCCGCCGCGGGGTCAGCCCACCACGCGTCCGTTCAGCACGACCCGTCGCGGGGCGGCCAGCACGCGTACGTCGGTGCGCGGGTCCTGTTCGTAGACCACCAGGTCGGCCGGGGCGCCCTCGTCCAGGCCCGGCCGGCCCAGCCACGCGCGCGCCGCCCAGGTGGTCGCCGCCAGGGCACGCACCGGGGGGATGCCGGCCGTGACGAGTTCCGCGACCTCCCCCGCGACCAGCCCGTGGGGCAGGCTGCCACCGGCGTCGGTGCCGACGTAGACCGGGATGCCGGCGTCGTAGGCGTTGCGGACGGTGTCGTAGCGGCGGGCGTGGAGGCGGCGCATATGGGCGGACCAGGCGGGGAACCTGGCCTCGCCGCCGGCGGCGAGGTCGGGGAAGGTCGCGATGTTCACCAGGGTGGGGACGATGGCGACGCCGCGCGAGGCGAAGAGGGGGATCAGCTCGTCGGTGAGGCCCGTGGCGTGTTCGACGCAGTCGATGCCGGACTCGACGAGGTCCTTCAGCGAGTCCTCGGCGAAGCAGTGGGCCGTGACCCGCGCGCCCAGCCGGTGGGCCTCCTTGATCGCCGCCTCGGCGGCCTCCCGGGGCCAGCAGGCGGACAGGTCGCCGAGTTCGCGGTCGATCCAGTCGCCGACCAGCTTCACCCAGCCGTCGCCGCGCCGGGCCTCCTGGGCGACGTAGGCGACGAGGTCGTCCGGTTCGATCTCGTGGGCGTAGCCGCGGAGGTAGCGGCGGGTGCGGGCGATGTGCCGGCCCGCCCGGACGATCTTCGGGAGGTCGGGGCGGTCGTCGGTCCAGCGGGTGTCGGAGGGGGAGCCTGCGTCGCGGATCAGGAGGGTTCCGGCGTCCCGGTCGGTGAGGGCCTGCCGTTCCGCCGTGTCGCGGTCGACCGGGCCGTGTGCGCCCAGGCCCACGTGGCAGTGGGCGTCGACGAGGCCGGGCAGGGCCCAGCCGGTCACCGTGCGCACGTCACGGGCGCCGGCGGGACGGTCGTAGGAGATCCGCCCGTCGACGACCCACACCTCGTCGTGGACCTGGTCGTCACCGGGTCCGGCGAGGACCCTGCCCTTCACGTGCAGCACCGCGCGATCGCTCATGTACGGCACCCTAGTGCCGCGGCGGGCGGCGTTCGCCCGGGCGAACGCTGACTGCCGGGGCGCTGGCTACTGCGTCTTCTTCACCTCGGCCGGTGCCTCTTCCTCGACCTCTGCCATCGCCGGGTCGAGGATGCGGGAGAGGAAGTGGCGGGTGCGTTCGTGGGCGGGGGCGCCGATGACCCGGTCGGGGGCGCCGTCCTCGACGACCACGCCGCCGTCCATGAAGACGACCCGGTCGGCGACCTCGCGGGCGAAGGACATCTCGTGCGTGACGACCATCATCGTCATGCCCTCCCGCGCGAGCCCGCGCATCACCGCGAGGACGTCGCCGACGAGTTCGGGGTCCAGGGCCGAGGTCGGCTCGTCGAACAGCATCACCTCGGGGCCCATGGCGAGGGCGCGGGCGATCGCCACCCGCTGCTGCTGGCCGCCGGAGAGGGAGGAGGGGTAGGCGTCCGCCTTGTCGGCGAGGCCCACCCGTTCCAGGTTGGCCGCGGCCACCTTCGCGGCGGCCGCCTTGTCGCGCCGCAGCACCCGGCGCTGCGGCAGGGTGAGGTTCTCGGTGACCGTCAGGTGCGGGAAGAGGTTGAACTGCTGGAAGACCATGCCGATCCGGCGGCGGGCGGCGTCGATGTCGACGTCCGGGTCGGTGAGTTCGGCACCGCCGACGAAGACCTGGCCCCCGGTCGGCTCCTCCAGCAGGTTCACGCAGCGCAGCAGCGTCGACTTGCCCGAGCCGGACGGGCCGATGACGCAGACGACCTCGCCGCGCCGGATCTCCAGGTCGATGCCGCGCAGGACCTCGTTGTCGCCGAACGACTTGCGCAGACCGCGTACTTCGATCTCCGGTCGGCTCATTTCACGGCCTCCTGGGCCTTGGCCTCCATACGGCGCACGACGAAGCCGAGCGGGATCGTGACCAGCAGGTAGCACAGGCCGGCGACGAGGATGGGCGTGGAGTTGGCGGTCGTACTGGCCAGGTCGCGGCCGTACTTGGACAGTTCGCGTTCCTCCAGGGTGACACCGAGGAACAGCACCAGCGAGGAGTCCTTGAAGAGGAGGACCAGTTCGTTGGTGAGCGGCGGGAGGATGACGCGGAACGCCTGCGGGATGATGATCGAGACCATCGCGCGGGCCGGGGAGAAGCCGAGCGAACGGGCCGCCTCCATCTGGCCCTTGGGGACGGCCTGGATGCCGGCGCGGATCGTCTCCGCCATGTACGCGGCGGCGACCAGGCCGAGGGCGAGGGCGACCTTGCCGTAGGTGCCGCCGATGATCTCCGTGCCGGGGAAGGCCAGCGGCACGGCCACGCCGATGAAGATGAAGATCAGCAGGGCGGGCAGGCCGCGGAAGATCTCGATGTAGATCCCGGCGAGCCAGCGGTAGGGGCCGACGGACGACAGCCGCATCAGGGCGATGACCATGCCGAGGGCCAGCCCGACCAGGAACCCGGACACCGTGTAGAGCACGGTGTTCTTCAGCGCCAGCGTGATGACCTCGGGGAACATCTGCTCGGCGATGTCGGCCTGGGCGAACTGGTTCTGGAGCCGGTCCCAGTCCGCCGAGAGCGCGAAGGCGATCACGGCGGCGACGAAGACGGCGTACTGGACGCCGCGGGAGACGCCGCGCTTCTGCCGCCGGGTCAGGCCCTTGCGGCGGGGTGTCGCGTCGGGTTCGGCGGCCGCCGCGGGTTCGGTGTCGCTCATGAGGCGGCGGGTGCGGACGGGGCGGCCGCCGCCGGGTCGTACGGGCCGATCCACTGCTCGTAGAGCTTCTTGTACGTGCCGTCGGCCTTGGCGTCGGCGATCGCCTTGTTGATGGCCGCGACCAGCTTGGCGTTGCCCTTCTTCACCGTGAAGCCGTACTGCTCGCCGGTGTTGAGGTTGTCGACGACCTTGAAGGCGTTCGCGTTGGCCTTGTCCTTCAGCCAGCCCTGGACGACGGGGTAGTCGATGACGACGGCCTTGACCTGGCCGGTGCGCAGGCCGTTGAGGACGGCGTCGGAGGACTCGAAGGAGACCGGGTCGAAGCCCTGCTTCTTGACGTAGTCCTCGCCGGTGGTCTGCGCCTGGGCGCCGAGCTTGACCTTCTTGGCCTTGATGTCGGCGAGGGATGCGACGCCGGCGCTCTTGTCGACGAGGACGGCCTGGGTGGCGTCGAAGTAGGGGTCGGAGAAGTCGACGTTCTTCTTGCGCTCCTCGGTGATGGTCATGCCGGCGGCGGCCAGGTCGCACTCGCCGGAGTTGAGGAACGCGCCGGTCTTGAAGTTCTCGAACGGGGTGTCGAGGATCGCCTGCTTCACGCCCAGGTTCTTGGCGACCAGGTCGATGAGGGAGACGTCGAAGCCCTGCACCTTGCCGTCGATCTCCGACTGGAACGGCGGGTACGGCAGGTGGGTGCAGGTGGTGAGCTGTCCGGCCTTGACGAGCTGGACGCCGCCGGCGGTCTTGGCGCCGCCCGAGTCGTCGGTCTTCGTGCAGGCGGTCATGAACAGCAGGCCGGCCGTCACGGTGGCGGCGGCCAGGATGCGGGGGGTCCGGCGCCCGGGAAGCGTGGTCACGGCGGGCCTTCCTGTGCAGGGGGTCGTGGGGTGGTACGCGATCGTCGTTCAGATTATAAGGATGGGTTTGAGGTACTCAAACCAAACCGATGGCCACAGGGCCGCGCGACCTGCGAAGTCGGCCCTCGGGGCGGGCCGATGGGCGTTTCGAGGGGGTGGGACGGCCGCCGGTTACTCTCGTCACCTCTACCCCCATGAGCCGAAAGAGCACCGCTGTGACACACCCGTTCCTGGACCTTGCCCCGCTGAGTGCCTCCCGCTTCGCGTCGATCGAGGACCGGGTGGCGCGGCTGCTGAACACCCGGCAGGACGTCGTGATCATGCAGGGCGAGGCGCTGCTTCCGCTGGAGGGCGCGATCCGCGGCACGGCGGGGCCCGGCACCACCGCGCTGAACATCGTCACCGGGCCGTACGGGCAGACGTTCGGGGACTGGCTGAGGGACTGCGGCGCCACGGTGATCGACCTGGCGGTGCCCTTCCACACGGCGGTCACCGCCGAGCAGGTCCGGGCGGCGTTCGCCGAGCACCCGGAGATCGACTTCGTCTCCCTGGTGCACGCCGAGGCCGCCACCGGCAACACCAACCCGGTCGCGGAGATCGGCGCGGTGGTGCGCGAGCACGGCGCGCTGTTCTACCTGGACGCGGTCGCCTCGGTGGCGGCGGAGCCGGTGCTGCCGGACGCGTGGGGCGTGGACCTGTGCGTGATCGGGGCGCAGAAGGCGATGGGCGGCCCGGCAGGCGTGTCGGCGGTGTCGGTGAGCGAGCGGGCGTGGGCGCTGATGGCGGCGAACCCGAGGGCGCCGCGCCGCTCGTACCTGTCGCTGCTCGACTGGAAGGAGCGCTGGGTGGACGGCGGCCGCAAGGCGCTGCTGCACGCGCCGGCGCAGCTGGAGATGCTGGCGCTGGAGGCGTGCGTGGAACGGATCGAGGCGGAGGGCCTGGAGACGGTGATGGCCCGCCACGCGTCGGCCGCCGCGGCGACCCGTGCGGGCGCGGCGGCGCTGGGCGGCGGTCTGGAGCCGTACGTGCACGAGGCCCGGGAGGCGGCGCCGGTCGCCACGACCCTGCGCGCACCGTCGGGCACGGTGGCCTCGGAGCTGGTGGCCCGGGCCCTGGCGAGCGACCCGACGCTGCCGCTGGCGGCGGGCGGCGGCGCGCCGGCGGGCGAGATGATCCGCGTGAACCACTACGGCCCGGCGGCGGCCCCGGGCACGGTGCGTGGCGCCCTGACGGCCCTGGCCTCCGCCCTCACCGCGCACGGCCGCGAGGTGGACCTGGCGTCGGCTCTCCGGGCGGCGGACGAGGCCTGGATCTGACGCCCGTTTCCCGCGAGCGTGAGGGCGAGATGACGGGAGTCTGAATTCAAGGGATTCAGGAATTCCTTGATTCCTTATACAGATAGCTTTCCCAGGTTCTTCTGCCCCGGTTTCCCAGCTCTAAACACAGGCAAATTTCGAGCTGATTACCTTCGGGTGACGCATTGCACAGAGGTTTACCTTTGTCCTGATTTGACCGGTGCAAATCGGGACACAGTCACCTCCAGCCACGAGTGCATCACCAAACCGACGCCGCCTCTCCACGCATTTTTTGATTTCACTCGGTAAATTCAATCCGCATGACTGCCACGCAAGCAGACCTGCAGATCGACCGCCCCACGGTGGCGGACGGGGCCGCGCTCTGGCGTATCGCCAAGGATTCCGGAACCCTCGACCTGAACTCGTCCTACAGCTACCTGCTGTGGTGCCGTGACTTCGCCGGCACCTCGGCGGTGGCGCGTGCCGAGGACGGCACCCCCGTCGGGTTCATCACCGGATACGCGCGCCCCGAGGACCCGCACACCCTTCTGGTCTGGCAGGTGGCGGTCGACGCCGCGTACCGCGGCCGCGGACTGGCCGCGGCCCTGCTCGACGGGCTGATCGCCCGGGTCACCGACGAACGCCCCGTCACCGCCGTGGAGACGACGATCTCCCCCGGCAACACCGCCTCCGAGCGGCTGTTCACGTCCTTCGCCTCCCGGCACGGGGCCCGTGTCACCCGCGAGGTGCTGTTCGGTGCGGACCAGTTCCCCGACGGCCCGCACGACCCGGAGGTCCTGTACCGGATCGGCCCCCTCGCCGCCCGGCCCTGACAGCCGGTACGCCCCAAGCTTCCGCCCCGCCCCGGGCACATCCCCCACACCCCGCAACGAGGAGCGTTTCGCGTGACCATCACTCAGCCCGACCTCAGCGTCTTCGAGACCGTCGAATCCGAGGTTCGCAGCTACTGCCGTGGCTGGCCCGTCGTCTTCGACCGGGCGCAGGGCAGCCGTATGTTCGACGAGGACGGCCACCAGTACCTCGACTTCTTCGCCGGCGCCGGCTCGCTCAACTACGGCCACAACAACCCGGTGCTGAAACGGGCGCTGATCGACTACCTGTCGCGTGACGGCGTCACCCACGGCCTCGACATGTCCACCGTCGCCAAGCGGTCCTTCCTCCAGACCTTCCAGGACCTGGTGCTGCGGCCGCGCGACCTGCCGTACAAGGTCATGTTCCCGGGCCCGACGGGCACCAACGCCGTCGAGTCCGCGCTGAAGCTGGCCCGCAAGGTGAAGGGGCGCGAGGCGATCGTGTCCTTCACCAACGCCTTCCACGGCATGTCGCTGGGCTCGCTCGCCGTCACCGGCAACGCCTTCAAGCGGGCCGGGGCCGGCATCCCGCTGGTGCACGGCACGCCGATGCCGTTCGACAACTACTTCGACGGCACCGTCCAGGACTTCCTGTGGTTCGAGCGGCTCCTGGAGGACCAGGGCTCGGGCCTCAACAAGCCCGCCGCCGTGATCGTCGAGACCGTGCAGGGCGAGGGCGGCATCAACGTCGCCCGTCCGGAGTGGCTGCGCGCCCTCAGCGAGCTGTGCCGGCGCCAGGACATGCTCCTGATCGTCGACGACATCCAGATGGGCTGCGGCCGCACCGGCGCGTTCTTCTCCTTCGAGGAGGCGGGCGTCACGCCGGACATCGTCACCGTGTCCAAGTCCATCAGCGGTTACGGCCTGCCGATGTCGCTGTGCCTGTTCAAGCCCGAGCTGGACGTGTGGGAGCCGGGCGAGCACAACGGCACCTTCCGCGGCAACAACCCGGCCTTCGTCACCGCCACCGCCGCGCTGGAGACGTACTGGGCCGACGGCTCGGCCATGGAGAAGCAGACCCGCAAGCGCGGCGAGCAGGTCGAGCAGGCGCTGATCTCGATCACCGAGGAGAACCTCGCCGACGTCCGCGAGTACCGCGGCCGCGGCCTGGTCTGGGGCCTGGAGTTCCACGACAAGGAGCGCGCGGGCCGGGTCGCGAAGCGCGCCTTCGAGCTCGGGCTGCTCATCGAGACGTCCGGTCCCGAGAGCGAGGTCGTCAAGCTGCTGCCCGCCCTCACCATCACCCCGGAGGAGCTGGACGAGGGCCTGCGCATCCTCGCCCGCGCCGTCCGGGAGACCGTCTGACATCCCGGCTTCCCGGCAGCCCGGCCGTCCGGCTCCCCCGCCGGCCGGCCGACCGCCCGAGCGGCCCGCTCCGTCAGAGACACCATCCACCTAGGAGGCATCGCACCACCGTGATCGTCCGTTCGTTCAAGGACATCGAAGGCACCGACCGGCACGTCAAGGCGGCGTCCGGGACGTGGGAGAGCAAACGCATCGTGCTGGCCAAGGAAAAGGTCGGCTTCTCCCTCCACGAGACGGTCCTGTACGCCGGCACCGAGACGTCGATGTGGTACGCGAACCACATCGAAGCCGTCGTCTGCGTCGAGGGCGAGGCCGAGCTGACCGACCACGAGACCGGCCGGACGTACTCGATCACGCCCGGGACCATGTACCTCCTCGACGGCCACGAGCGGCACACGCTGCGCGTCAAGGAGGACTTCCGCTGCCTCTGCGTGTTCAACCCGCCCGTCACGGGACGGGAGGACCACGACGAGAACGGCGTCTACCCGCTGCTCACCGAGCCCGAGGAGGTGTGAGACCCCATGACCACTCACCTGACCAGCCCGGCCCAGACCCCGGCCGCCACCGTCCCCGACCTCTACCCGAGCCGCGGCGCCACCGAGGTGATCACGCCGCGCCAGGACCCGGTCGTCTGGGGCGCACCGGACGCGCCCGGCCCGTTCGAGCCGCTGGACCTGCAGTCGTTCGAACGTGACGGTTTCGTCGCGGTCGACCAGCTGCTCACCGACGACGAGGTCGGCGTCTACCGGCAGGAGCTGGACCGGCTGGTGACCGACCCGACGATCCGGGCCGACGAGCGGTCCATCGTCGAGCCGCAGTCCCAGGAGATCCGGTCCGTGTTCGAGGTGCACCGGATCAGCGAGGTCTTCGCCCGTCTCGTGCGCGACGAGCGGATCGTCGGCCGGGCCCGCCAGATCCTCGGCTCCGACGTGTACGTCCACCAGTCGCGGATCAACGTCAAGCCGGGCTTCGGCGCCTCCGGCTTCTACTGGCACTCCGACTTCGAGACCTGGCACGCCGAGGACGGTCTGCCCCGGATGCGGACGGTGTCCGTCTCGGTCGCGCTGACCGAGAACTACGACACCAACGGCGGCCTGATGATCATGCCGGGCTCGCACAAGACGTTCCTGGGCTGTGCCGGCGCCACGCCCAAGGACAACTACAAGAAGTCGCTGCAGATGCAGGACGCGGGCACACCGTCCGACGAGGCGCTGACCGCGATGGCCTCCGAGTACGGCATCAAGCTGTTCACGGGCCGCGCCGGTTCGGCGACCTGGTTCGACTGCAACGCCATGCACGGTTCCGGCGACAACATCACGCCGTTCCCGCGCAGCAACGTCTTCATCGTGTTCAACAGCGTGGAGAACGAGGCCGTCGAGCCGTTCTCGGCGCCCGTCAGGCGGCCCGAGTTCATCGGCGCCCGCGACTTCACCCCGGTGAGGTAGGCACCACCCTCAGGGACACCGGGCCGGGCCCCCTCGTGTGGGACGGGGGACCCGGCCCGGTCCTGTGCGCTCAGCCGGACAGGACGTCGAGCAGGCGGTCCACGTCGGCCGGGGTGTTGTTGAGGTGGAAGCTCGCGCGCAGGTTGCCGGCCCGGTCGGAGACCTCGACGCCCGCGCGGCTCAACTCCGGCTGGCGCACGCCCAGTCCGGGCACCGCGACGATCGCCGAGCCGGGGGCGGGCACCGGCTCGTGGCCGAGCTCCGTGAGCCCGTCCCGGAACCGGTCGGCGAGCGCGATGTCGTGGGCGTGCACGGCGGCCACGCCGAGTTCCTCGATCAGGTCGAGCGCGGGCCGCAGTCCCGCGAGCGCGAACAGCGCGGGGCTCAGGTCGAACCGCCTCGCCGAGTGGGCGAGTTCGGCCACGGGGCCGTAGCAGCTGTCCCAGGGCCGCTCAGCGGCGACCCATCCTGCGAGCACCGGCGTCAGAGCGCCGAAGTCCTCCGGGACGGTGAAGAACGCGGCCCCGTGCGGGCCGAGGAGCCATTTGTAGGAGACGGCGGCGGTGAAGTCGTAGGCGCCGGCGTCCATCGCCAGCCAGCCCGCCGACTGGGAGAAGTCGACGTAGGTGCGGGCGTCGTGGGCGCGCGCGGCCTCGCGCAGGGCGGGCAGGTCGGCGATCCGCCCGTCCGCCGACTGGACCGCGCTGACCGCGACGAGCGCGGTGTCCGGGCGGACGGACTCGGCGATCCGCTCCAGCGGCACCGAGCGGACCTTGAGGTCGCCCCGCACATGGAACGGGTTCAGCACGGAGGTGAAGTCGCCCTCGGCGGTGAGCACCTCGGCCCCGGCCGGCAGCGAGGCGGCGACGACCCCGGTGTGCGCGGTGACCGTCGCGCCGACCGCCACCCGGGTGACGGGGACGCCGGCGAGCCGGGCGTAGGCGGCCCGGCAGGCCTCCACGTCCTCGTACAGCGGGGTCGTGGGCCGGCCCTCGGCCCGCAGCAGCGCCGCCTCGTGCAGGGCGGCGACCGTACGGGCCGGGAGCAGGCCGTTGCTCGCGGTGTTGAGGTAGACGCCCTTCGGGGCGAACTCGGAGCGGACGAGGGCTTGGAAGGTCTCCGTGGTCTCCATGACTCCACTGTGGGGCCAGGGCAAGTCCACGTCCATCGCGCGTCTCTAAGCGGTTGTGCCAAGCAACGCTTATAGATCGCGCCGGGCCGCCACCGCCGCCGGCCGTCTCAGTTCTGCGGTACCGCGCATCCGTCGGGGCCGCAGGCCTCGGCTCCGCCCTCGTCGATCAGCGTGAGCGGGGAGCGGTCGCCCCACGCCCGGGTCAGCGCCTGGGCGAAGACCTCGGCGGGCTGGGCCCCGGAGACGCCGTAGGCGCGGTCGAGGACGTAGAACGGCACGCCGTTCGCGCCGAGTTCGGCCGCCTCGCGTTCGTCGGCGCGGACCTCGTCGGCGTAGGCGGCCGGGTCGGCGAGCACCTCGCGGACGGCGCCGGCGTCCAGACCGGCCTCCACGGCCAGCTCCACGAGCCGCTCGTCGCCCTCGCTGAACAAGGAGCGCTCCTCGGCGAAGTTCGCCCGGTACAGGATCTGGATCAGCTCGTCCTGCCGGCCCCGCTCCTTGGCGAGGTGCAGCAGGCGGTGCAGGTCGAAGGTGTTGCCGTGGTCGCGGTCCCGGGTGCGGTAGTCGAGGCCCTCGGCGGCGGCCTGCGCGCCGAGGTTGTCCTCACCGGCCTGGGCCTGCGCCTCGCTCATGCCGTACTTCCTGGTCAGCATCGTCAGCACGGGCTGGACGTCGCCCTTGGCGCGGCCGGGGTCCAGCTCGAAGGAGCGGTGGACGACCTCGACCTGGTCGCGGTGCGGGAAGGCCGCGAGCGCCTTCTCGAAGCGGGCCTTGCCCACGTAGCACCAGGGGCAGGCGATGTCGCTCCAGATCTCGACGCGCATGTCTCGGCTCTCTCCAGGTCGTCGTGTCGGCCGCGGAGACGTCCTCCCGCCGATACGTGAACGTTCAAGCGCCGCGGCGCATTCCCGCCCCTGTCATTCGCCTTTCACGAAGAAGCGCAGGAAGAGGTGGTGGTCGTCCTCGGCGGGCGGGTTCTCGGGGTCCGGCACCCAGCCCCGGCGGGCGTAGAAGGCCTGGGCGCGCCGGTTGTCGACGTGCACGTCGAGGACGGCGGCGGCCCTGCCCTCGGCGCGCCACCGCTCGACGCACTCCGTGTGCAGGGCCGTGCCGATGCCGCCGCGCCAGCGGTCGGGGTCGACGTGGAACTGGAACAGCTTGACCGTGTCGGCGGGCGCGTCCGGCGGGGTGCGGAAGGAGGCGACGGCGACGATCCGGTCGCCCTCGACGGCGCACAGCACCTGTCCGTCGGGCCGCTCGATCGCCGTGCGCCAGTTGGCGAGCCAGTCGCTGCCGTCCCGCGGGATCCCGTCCGGGTAGTACGTGGCCCGTGCCCGCCCGTGCAGCGCGGTCACGGCCTCCACGTCGGCGGGTACGGCCTCGCGGATCGTGTGGGTCATCTGTACGCCTCAGCTTCCGTCACGCAGGTCGTCGGGCCATCCGGGGCGAAACTCGATGTGGTCGTAGGTGACCACGCACCCCTCCCCCATCGGCGCCTGCGCCAGGAAGCCGACCAGGGCCGCGCCGGTCTCCTTCTCGCCGCCGAGCGTGAACAGCCGGACGAAGGTCCAGTGTTCGCCGTCCCGGGAGGCGTGGAAGGCGAAGGCCCGCCCGGTCCGGCTCACCCGCAGCCAGACCGAACTGCCGTCCACAGTGAAGGAGTTGGCGTCGTCGGAGTGTCCCCGGGTGACCACCGTGCAGACGGTGGGCACGTCCGGGGAGTACTCCAGGCAGAGCTTGGCCCAGGCCCGCTCGCCGACGTGGACGTACAACACCCCCGCGTCGAAGGCCCCGTTGAACCCGACCGTGACACGGGCGATGAGCTGGAAGTCCCCCTCGGGCGCGCCGAGCAGCCGGGGCGCGTCGGAGGCGGGGTCGAGCGCCTCGCCCGTGGGCGGCACGAACCGGTCCTGCCGGGGGCCGGCCCACCCGGTGAGCACACCGTCCTCGTAGGACCAGTTCCCCTCGGGCCCGTAGGTCCGCAAGGGGAAGGGGAGTTGGGGAAGTTCGATGTCCATGGCTCCATCATCGTCCGCCCGCAGAGCAGGCGGGGGTTTGTCAGACAGGGCCTAGCGTTCCAGCCGTCCGTTGAACCGCCGCGGCAGGCCGAGCGGGTTGTCGTCGCGGAGTTCCGGCGGCAGCAGCGCCTCGGGTGCGCCCTGGTAGGCGACCGGCCGCAGCCACCGCTCGATCGCGGTCCCGCCCACCGACGTGGACGTGGACGTGGTCGCGGGGTAGGGCCCGCCGTGGTGCTGGGCCGGTGCGACGGCGACGCCGGTCGGCCAGCCGTTGACCAGCACGCGTCCGGCGAGCGGCGTCAGCTCGGCGAGGATCTCCGCGCCGCGCCCCTGGCCGGCCGCCTCCTCGGAGGACAGCTGGACCGTCGCCGTGAGGTTGCCGGGCAGCCGGGTCAGGACGGCCTTCACCTCGTCCTCGGAGTCGTAGCGGGCCACGACGGTGACCGGCCCGAAGCACTCCTCCAGCAGCAGGTCGTGCTCGCCCCGGGCCGCCAGGCGCGCGGCCGGCACGGTCAGGAACCCGGCGCTGACGGTGTGCTCGCCGCCCGCTCCCGGCGTCACCGGGGACTCCACCTCGGGCAGCGCGGTCCGCTCGGCGACCCCGGCGATGAAGTTGTCCCGCATCCGGTGGTCGAGGAGCACGCCCGCGTCGGTGTCGCTGACGGCGTCCGTGAGCGACTTCAGCAGGCCGTCGCCGGCGGAGCCGGACGGCACCAGCACGAGTCCGGGCTTCACGCAGAACTGGCCGACGCCCAGGGTCATGGAGCCGGCGAGCCCGGTGCCGATGGTCTCCGCGCGTTCGGCGGCCGCCGCCTCGGTCACCACGACCGGGTTCAGCGAGCCCAGTTCACCGTGGAAGGGGATCGGTGTGGGCCGTGCCGCCGCCGCGTCGAACAGGGCGCGGCCGCCGCGCACGGAGCCGGTGAAGCCGGCCGCGGCGACCAGCGGGTGCTTGATCAGCTCGACGCCCGCCTCGAAGCCGTGGACCAGGCCCACGACGCCCTTGTCGACGCCGTGTTCGGCGGCGGCCGTCCGCAGCAGGCTGGCGACCAGCTCGGACAGGGCCGGGTGGTCCGGGTGGGACTTGACGACGACCGGGCAGCCCGCGGCGAGCGCGCTCGCGGTGTCGCCGCCGGCGACGGAGAAGGCGAAGGGGAAGTTGGACGCCGAGTAGACGGCGACGACGCCCAGCGGCACCTTGTAGCGGCGCAGGTCCGGCACCGGCGGGGTGGCGGTGTCGTCGGGGTGGTTGACGACGACGTCGAGGAAGGCGCCCTCGTCGACGATGTCGGCGAACGCGCGCAACTGGTAGCAGGTGCGGGCGAGTTCGCCGGTCAGCCGGACCGGGCCGAGCGCGGTCTCGGCGTCGGCGACCTCGACGAGGTGGTCCCTGGCCCCCTCCAGGCGGTCGGCGGCGGTGCGCAGGAAGGCCGCGCGGACGCCGCGGTCGGCGAGGGCGTCGCGAGTGGCGTGCGCGGCGCGGACCACTGCGTCCACCTCCTGGGGCGTGGCCTCCACCGCAACCTGTTCGCGCTGCTTCCCGGTTCGGGGGTCGACACTCCAGACTGGTGCTGCTGCCACCGCGGGTCCTCCACGTGCTCTGCCTCGAAGGCGTTCGATATACTGAACGTCGTCTCTGATGGTGAATACGATGGAGATTATTTCCCGTCGAACGAAGGGGTCAAGGGCGATGTCGGCTGGCGAGACGGGGGGCGGAGCGCAGGTCAAGTCCGCGGTGCGGACGGTTGAACTGCTGGAATACTTCGCCGGCCGCCCCGGTATGCACTCCCTCGCATCGGTCCAGGAGGCCGTCGGGTATCCCAAGTCGAGCCTCTACATGCTGCTGCGCACCCTGGTGGAGCTGGGCTGGGTCGAGACCGACGCCACCGGCACGCGCTACGGCATCGGCGTGCGGGCGCTGCTGGTCGGCACCTCCTACATCGACGGCGACGAGGTCGTGGCGGCGGCCCGGCCGACGCTGGACCGGCTCTCGGACGACACCACCGAGACCATCCACCTGGCCCGCCTCGACGGCACCAACGTGGTCTACCTCGCGACCCGCCAGTCCCAGCACTACCTGCGCCCCTTCACGCGCGTGGGCCGCCGTCTGCCCGCCCACTCGACCTCCCTGGGCAAGGCGCTGCTGAGCACCTACAGCGACGAGCAGGTCCGCAAGATGCTCCCCGAGGCGCTGCCCGCGCTGACCGAACACACCATCACGGACCGCGAGAAGCTCATCGAGGAGCTGCGCCAGATCCGCGAGCAGGGCTTCGCGGTGGACCGGGAGGAGAACACGCTCGGCCTGCGCTGCTTCGGCGTCGCCATCCCCTACCGCACGCCCGCGCGGGACGCGATCAGCTGCTCCGTGCCGGTGGCGAGGCTCACGCCCGCGCACGAGCAACTGGTCAAGGACGCGCTGTTCGACGCGCGGGACCGGCTGACGCTGGCGACCCGCCGGCTGTGAACACGCGGCGGTAGCCTCGGGGGCATGCAGATCGACCTGCGTCCCGTCCATGACAGCGATCTGCCGGTCTTCTACCGGCAGATGAACGACCCCGAGGCCCTGCGGATGGCCGCGTTCACCCCGCCGGACCCGTCCGACCGGTCCCAGTTCGAGGAGCACTGGAAACGGGTGAGGTCCGGCGCCCTGGTGCGCACGGTGCTGACCGACGGGGACGTCGTCGGTCATGCGGCGGTGTACGGGGAGCCGGGCGAGCGCGAGGTGACGTACTGGGTGGACCGCTCCCACTGGGGCCGGGGCATCGCGACGGCCGCGCTGCGGGCGCTCCTCGCCGAGGTTCCCGAGCGTCCGCTGTATGCCCGGGCGGCGGCCGACAACGCCGGTTCCCTGAGGGTGCTGGAGAAGTGCGGCTTCCGCGTCACCGCCCACGCCTCGGGCTTCGCCAACGCGCGCGGCGAGGAGACGCCGGAGGTCGTCCTGAGGCTGGAAGCGTGAACCGGGGTGAGCAGAGGCCTCAGGTGAGAAAAAGCGTGAACAGGTAAGAAACATGAGCGCTTGATGAGAAAACCGGCGGAAGGGAACGATCCCCTTCCGCCGGTTCGTCTTTCCGGGTGCGATGAACAAGACGATCAGGCGCGCCTCGCTCTTCACGCTGCTGCTGACCCTCGCCCTGCTGCTCCGGGCGACCTGGGTGCAGTTCTACGAGGGCCGGGCGCTGGCGGACGACCAGGACAACCGGCGGAACGCGATCGAGACGTACTCGGCGCCGCTGGGCAACATCGTCGTGGCCGGCAAGGCGATCACCGGCTCGGCGGCCACGGCGGGCGACGACCTCAGATACCGGCGCACGTACACGGACGGCAAGCTCTACGCGGCGGTGACGGGCTACGCCTCGCAGAGCTACGCCCCCACACAGCTGGAGGGGGTCTACGCCGATCTGCTCAACGGCACCGACCCGAGGCTGCGGACGGTGATGGACGCGGTCACCGACACCCGGGCCGCTCCGGGTGACGTGGTCACCACGATCGACCCGGCCGTGCAGAAGGCCGCCTACGACGCGCTCGGCGACAAGAAGGGCGCGGCCGTCGCCGTCGACCCGGCCACCGGGAAGCTGCTGGCGGTCGTGTCGACGCCGTCGTACGACCCGTCCTCGCTGACCGCCGCCGACACCGCCGGGGCCGCGTGGAAGAAGCTCACCGCCGACCCGGACAAGCCGCTCACCAACCGGGCGCTGCGGCAGCCGCTGCCGCCGGGCTCCACGTTCAAGCTGGTCGTCGCGGCGGCGGCGCTGGAGAGCGGCCTGTACACGTCGGTGGACCAGCCGACGGACAGCCCGGACCCCTATCCGCTGCCGGGCACGAGGACGGTCCTGCGCAACGAGAACGCCTCCGCCCCGTGCGCGAACGCCTCGATCCGGGTGGCGCTCCAGTACTCGTGCAACACCGTCTTCGGCCACATGGCCGTCCAGCTGGGGCAGGACAAGGTGCGGGCCATGGCGGAGAAGTTCGGCTTCGACGACACGTCGCAGGACGTGCCCGTGCGGGCCTACCCGAGCGTGTACCCGTCCGGCATGAACGCGTCGTCGACCGCGCTGAGCGGCATCGGCCAGTACGACGTGACCGCGACCCCGCTCCAGATGGCCATGGTGTCGGCCGCCATAGCCAACGACGGGGTGCTCGTCGAGCCGCACATGGTCTCGGAGATCACCGACGGTGGCGGCGACGCGCTGGAGGAGTACGACAAGCCGTCGACGACGCGGGTCGTCAGCGCCGGCACGGCCGAGCAGCTGCAGTCGGCGATGCGGACGGTCGTGGAACAGGGCACCGGCACCAACGCCCGGATCGACGGGGTCGCCGTCGGCGGGAAGACGGGCACCGCCCAGCACGGCGAGAACAACAGCCAGACGCCGTACGCCTGGTTCACCTCGTACGGGAAGGCCGGCGGCAAGGCGGTCGCCGTGGCGGTGGTGGTGGAGCAGTCGAACGCGCAGCGCTCGGAGGTCAGCGGCAACGGCCTGGCCGCCCCGGTCGCCAGGGCCGCGATGAAGGCGGCCCTGAAGGACTGAGGGGCCGTCGAGCACTCAGGGCGCCAAGGCGTGTGAGAACGCGTCGCATCGTTCGAGCCAACTCGAACCCCTGCGCCAGGCCGATCTGATGATCACTGCTACGCTTCCGGATCTCGTCCCGACGTCCTCCCCGGGGCATCCTCATGTCATTCACATGACATGCACGCGCCCCCGGCCGGGACGCCGGCAGTCCGCAGCGAGAAGAGGTCACCCGTGGGCACAGTCGTCGACGACGCCGCCTCGGTGGAGTTCCACGACTTCTTCGAACGCCACTACGCCGAACTGTCCCGGCTCGCCCATCTGTTGACCGGGGAGGCGGACGCCGCCGACGATCTGGCGGCGGACGCGCTGCTGGCGCTGTGGCACCGCTGGGACCGGGTCCGCTCGGCCGACCACCCGGTGGCGTACGCGCGCGGAGTCGTCGCCAACCTCGCCCGCACCCGGATCCGCAGCGCCGTGCGCGAGCGCCGCAGGATCACCCTGTTCTGGTCGCAGCGCGAGGAGAAGACGGAGAACCCCGACGTGGCGGGCGTGGTGGACGTCCAGTCGGCGCTGCGTAGACTCCCGTTCCGCAAGCGGGCCTGTGTGGTGCTGCGGCACGCCTTCGACCTCTCGGAGAAGGACACCGCGCTCGCGCTCGGGGTCTCGGTGGGTACGGTGAAGAGCCAGACCTCCAAGGGAATGGCCGAGTTGCAGAAGCTGCTCGGCCCACAAGGCGCTCCGCGCAAGGTGCAGCACGCCGTGCTCACGGTCCGCACCGGCCAGGCCGGAGGAAGGAACCGATGACGATGCGGCGGGACGTGCACGACGAGCTGCGCGCCCGGCTGCGGGAGGCGGCCGGGGCGCACGAGCCGAACCGCGAGCGGATCCTCGCCCGGATCGAGCGCGGCATGGCCGGCGAGGAGCGGGCCGCACGCCGGGACGCCCGGCCGCCCTTGTGGAGCTGGACGCGGATCGTGGGGGCCACGGCGGCCGTCGCGGGCATGCTCGCGGTCGGCGGCTACGCGGTGGCGGCGGCCGTACGCGGCGACACCCCGCCGCAGCAGCAGACGGTGGCGGTGTCCTCGCCGCCGGTCCCCTCCCCCGAGGCCACCAGCCGTCCGCCCGCCTCCCCGAAGCCGGCGCCGAGTTCCGGGCACGAGAGGCGGGAGCCGGTCGAGCCGAGCGCCTCCCCGTCGCACAGCGCCCGGTCCACCCCCTCGGCCCCGGCCCCGCCGCCCGTCACCACGACTCCGCCGCCCTCCCGCGGCGCCGAGGACGGCCCGCTGTGGTCGGACGGCTCGGTCGACCCGCACAGCAACGCCTTCTGGGGGCAGAGCAACATCACCCTCAAGGCCGCCGAGCAACTGACCTCGCTCACCGTGACGTTGAAGGTGGCGCAGACCGGCGGCGTGTCCCCGGCCGGGGCCTGGCGCTCCCTGGCGGAAGCCGACTTCACGTTCTCGGTCGCCGAGCGGGACGGCTGTCTCGTCTACACCTGGGTGCTCAAGGAGGGCCGTACGGTCCCCGAGGGCGAGTGGGTGTTCGCGGGGCAGTACAGCCACGAGCGCGGCGGCCGGGACGCCAAGGACGACGACTACGCCGTCACCGCGAGGGCGGGCTCCGCCGACCTCTTTGTGGGCGGCGGTTTCGCGGCCCAGGACGACGACTGAGGCAGCCGGGGCCGCGAGGACGGGACGCGCGGGAGGGCGTCGGGCCGGTCAGGTACCGGCGGGCGCGCCGGTGGCGAGGGTCAGGATGCTCCTGCGGGACGGGAGCGGCCGGGGACGGGGCGAGGGCATGCGGGTCCTCCTTCGCGTGCGGCTCGGGTCGAGGGGAGCGGGCCGGGACCGCGGGGTCCCGGCCCGTCGTGACGGCGTCGGGTCAGCAGAGCTTCCCGGCGCCGGCTCCGGCGCGGACGATCCCGGGGACGGCCCCGGGCGGGTCGACCCTGGTGCGCAGGGTCGGCGTCCAGCCCGCGCCGGAGCGGAGCGTCTCGCCGGGGATCTCGGCGTTGTGCACGGCGATCAGGTCGACGGGCTTGCCGTTGACGTGGTTGTCGTCGGCGGTGACCGGCGAGTCGTTCCACCGCTTCAGCGCCTTGGCCGCGCTGACCCCGCTGGGCAGGGTGAACGCGTTGTGCTGGGCGACGAGTCGGGACTCCTTGCCGATGCCGAAGCTGTAGGAGTAGGAGGAGTCGGCGACGAAGTGGTTGTTGTAGGAGTCGACCTGCCCGAACCGCACCCGGGGCGCCCGCTCGACCAGGTGGGAGAACAGGTTGTGGTGGAAGGTGACCTTGAGCTTGCCCCGGTCGCCCGCCGCGGTGGACTCGCTGTCGCTGTTGCCGATCAGGATCGTCTTGTCGTGCTCGGTGAAGACGTTCCAGGAGGCGGTGACGTGGTCGGAGCCGCGGACGATGTCCAGTTCGCCGTCGTGCTGCTGGTAGAGCATCCCGAAGTACGTGGGCGCGGCGCTGTCGGGGTGGGAGCCGTCGGTGAAGGTGTTGTGGTCCAGCCAGACGTGGGTGGAGCCATGGACGACGGCGGTGTCGTACTCGGAGTTCCAGTTGCCCTTGGAGCCGTCGGTGGGGTCCCACTGGGGGAAGCAGTCGACGGGGCTCTCGAAGGCGAGGTTGCGGACGATGACGTTGTCGACGGCCCTGATCTGCAGGCTGGCGCCCTTGAACCCGGCGTTGCGGCCGACGCCGATGACGGTGGTGTTGGCGGGGACGCTCGCCTTGATCCGCTGGTCCTGGTTGGCGGCGGAGACGCGGCGCAGCCCTTCGGGGCTGTCGTCGGGCTCGGCGCTCAGGTCGGTGTCCAGGCCCCACTTCTCCGGCGCGTACTTCGCGAGGTAGGCGTCGAAGTCGTAGCCGGGGGCGGCGAGCGAGTCGCACCCCTGCGACACGGCGTCGATCGTGCCCTTCACCTTGATGATCTTGGGCGCGCTGCCGCCGGCGGCGAGGGCGGCCTTGAACTCGGCCCAGGTGGTGACGGTGTAGACGTGCTGGGCGTCGGCGGCGGCCCCGCCGGTGGTCCCTGTGCCGTACGACGCCCATCCGTCGCCCGCCGGGAGGGTCTGCCGGGCGGGGTCGCGGAAGGGCTGCGCCTGGGCGGTGGGGGCGGTGGCGGTCAGCGCGAGGGCGGTGCAGCCGACCACGGCCATGTTTACGGCATGCCCATGCCATCTCTGTGCGTTCACGGTGCGGCTCTCTTTCGGCGTCGAAGGGGATGACTCTCAGGAAGCGGCCGGCGGCCAGGTGATCCAGGAGACCGGGATCTCCGCGTCCAGCCGGCGTACGTCCCGGCGCGCGAGCACCCGGTCGCACGCCAGACCCGCGGCGACGAGCCGGGCCAGGGCGATCGCGCCGGGCGGATTGAAGTGCGTGTTGTCCTGCTCGGACCCGGTCCAGTTGAAGTAGGTCTTCGTCCCCTCCACCCCGAGCTCCTGCCACAGCGCGAGCGACTGCGCCTGGAGGTCGAGCAGGGGGACGCCCTCCTCCCGCGCCAGCGCGCGCATCGCCGCCGGATACTCGCCGTGGGTCGGCACGGCGTCGCCCGCCGCGTCGAACCGCCGCCGCTCCACGGGCGTCAGCAGCACCGGCCGCGCCCCGCGCGCCCGGGCCCCGTCGACGTACCTCCGTAAGAAGTCCCGGTAGGTCGTCCAGGGCTCGGTGTACCGGGTGGGGTCGGTCGCCTTCTCGTCGTTGTGCGCGAACTGCACGAGCAGTACGTCGCCGGGCCGGATCACGGCAAGGATCGCGTCGAGCCGCCCTTCGTCGACGAAGCTCTTCGAACTCCGGCCGTTGACGGCCTGGTTGGCGACGGCCACCGACTCGCGCAGGAAGAAGGGCAGCGCCGTCCCCCACCCGGTCTCGGGCGCGGCGTCGGCGTACTTCTGGGCGGCGGTGGAGTCGCCGGCGATGTAGAGGGTCCTCCCCCGGCGGGGCCCGGCGTGCGCGGCGCCGGCGCCCGCGAAGACGAGGGGGACGGAGAGGGCGGCAGCGGCGGCCTGTCTGCGCGTAAGGGACACGATGGTGCACCTTTCAACAGAGGGGGTGCGGTTTCCTCAGGGGCCAGGGGCCGTATCGATGTGCGGCTCCGTCGCGTGGGCGCGAAAGCCGGGGACGGCCCGCGGGACCACGGGCCGCCCCGTGCGGCGTCAGCTCTTCTGCTGCTTCTTCCACTCGGTCTGAGCCTTGTTCAGCTGGTCGGCCAGCGTGTCCAGGAAGTCCTTCGCGCTGGTCTTGCCGAGCAGCACCTTCTGGAAGTTCGGCTCGTTGTCCGACTTGGAGATGGTGTTCCAGTCCGGCAGGTAGTACGGCAGCTGGACGATCGTCGTCGAGCCGTCCGTCAGCGCCTGCGCGGCCAGCTTCGTCGGCTCGGCCTTGGAGATCCACGCGTCCTTCGCCGCGTCGTTGTTGGCGGGCACCTGCCCCGCCGACTCGTTGAACTTCGAGTTCTCCGCCTTGGAGGTGGCGAACTCGATGAACTTCCACGCCGCGTCCTTGTTCTTCGAGCTCTTGAACAGGCCGAGCCCGTCGACCGGGTTGGACACCTGGACCCGCTTGCCGTCGGCGCCCGCCGGCTGCGGGATGCCCCGGAACTTCTCGACGCCGAGCGCCTTCACATGGTCCTGGTACGAGCCCAGGTTGTGGTTCAGCATGCCGATGGTGCCGGAGTCCCACTGCGCGACCATCTTGGTGAAGTCGTTGTTCAGGTCGGCCGCGGGGGTGACCTTCTTGTAGAGCGCCGCGTACTTCTCCAGCGCCGCGACGTTCTTCGGGTCGTTGACGGTGGTCTTGTCACCGTTCCAGAACGAGGTGATCCCGCTCTGGCCGTACATCGCGTCCAGCGCCTGGGCGATGGAGCCCTTGCCGCCGCGGATGGTGTACCCGAACCTGTTCTTGCCCGCGTCGGTGAGCTTCTCCGCCGCGGCGAAGAACTTGTCCCAGGTCGTCGGCGCCTCCAGGCCGGCCGCCTTGAACAGGTCGGTGCGGTAGTACAGGACGCCGTTGTTGGCGGAGGTCGGCACCGAGTACAGGGTGCCGTCGCCGCCGCCGGACGCCTTGAGGACCTTGACCATGTCCTCGTTGAGCCTGCCGTTGAGGGAGGACTTGCCGACCCGGTCGTCCAGCGGCTCCAGCACGTTCTGCGCGGCGAACCCGGCGAGCATCGCGGCGCCGACGCCGCCGACGTCCGGCAGGCCGCCGCCCTGGATGGCGGTGTCGACCTTGGACTGGTACTCGGTGGAGGCGATGCCGACGTACTCGACCTCGATGTCCGGGTTCTGCTTCTCGAAGTCGGCGATGACCTCCTTCCAGATGTCGGTGCGGACACCGCCGTTGTTGTCCCAGAAGACGATCTTGCCCTTGCCGCTGCCGTCGGATCCCTTGTCGCCGCCGCTGCCACTTCCGTCGTCACCGCAGGCGGTGGCGGTCAGGGCGAGGACGGATCCGAGCGCGACGGCCACGGCGGCACGCCTGCTTCTGTGAACGCTGATCTTCATTGGTCGGCTCTCTTCTTTGGGATCCAACGAGGGTTTCTGTGAAGGTGTGGGGGGCCGGGCGTGGGGGGCGGCGGTGCGTCAGAGGGGGCTGATCCGGAAGCGCGAGAAGACGGCGGCCCCGGCGTGTCCCGGCCGGTCCGGGGCGGCGGCGAACAGGCCGAGCAGCGCTCCGACCCAGCGCCAGGGGGTGGCGGCGAAGACGGGCCCGGAGGGGCGCATGCCGTCGCCGACGTCGGAGAAGAAGCGGCAGCGCGCGCCCTCGCCGATCTCGACGCGCAGCCGGGCCCGCCCGTCGGGCGCCGCCTGCCGCGGCACCGGCCGCGGATGGCCGGCGTCCCGCTCCCGGTCGGCGACGGCCTCGGCGAACCGGTGCACGAGGTGGACCGTCCCGTCGGTCCCCCGTTGCAGCCCGATCCACGAGAAGGCGTCGCCGAGGACCGCGAGTCCGGCCCGTGCGCCGGACTCCTCGGCGTGCAGGGTGAGTTCGACCTCCACGGCGCAGGGGTCGCCGGGCAGCCGCTGGGTGAGGACGTGCGGCAGGGTGCGCAGGTCGTGCACGGTGGGCGCGCTCACACAGGTCAGCCGCAGCCCGTCCCCCGAGTGGTGGGTGGCCCAGCCGTCGCGGGGGTTGGCCGTCCAGCTCCACTGGCGGCCGAAGCGTCCGCCGGGGAAGTCGTCGTCGGCGGCGGGCGCGGCGGGCGGCTGCGGGGGCAGGTCGGGCCGCCGGTGGACGGCGACGGGCGCGCCCTCGTCGCCGATCACCGGCCACTCCCCGCCGGGGCCCCAGCGCATCGGCTGGAGGTGGACGACCCTGCCGTACGCGCCACGCTGCTGGAAGTGCAGGAACCAGTCCTCGCCGGCCTGGGTGCGCACCCAGCCGCCCTGGTGGGGGCCGTTGACGCCGGTGTCCTTCTGCTCCAGGACGATCCGGTGCTCGTAGGGGCCGAAGAAGTCCCGGGAGCGTAAGGCTCCCTGCCAGCCGGTCTCCACTCCCCCGGCGGGCGCGAGGATCCAGTACCAGCCGTCGCGCCGGTAGAGCTTGGGGCCTTCGAGGGTGAACCAGCCGGGGATGCGGTCGCCGTCGACGACGACCTTGCCCTCGTCGAGCAAGGACGTCCCGTCGGGGTGCATCCGGCGGCCGGTGAGGCGGTTCTTCACGCCGGAGCGGGACCTGGCCCAGGCGTGCACGAGGTACGCCTCGCCGCTCTCCTCGTCCCACAGGGGGCAGGGGTCGATCAGTCCCTTGCCCTTCTTCACCAGGTGCGGCCGGGTCCAAGGGCCCCTGATCCCGGGCGCGTTGATCTGGAAGACGCCCTGGTCCGGGTCGCCCCAGAAGATCCAGAAGCGTTCGTCGTGGTACCGCAGGGAGGGCGCCCAGACGCCGCAGTCGGGCCGCGGGGAGGCGAACTCGCGGGCGGGTTGCAGGCGTTCGAGGGCGTGGCCGATCAGCGTCCAGTTGACCAGGTCGCGCGAGTGCAGCAGGGGCAGGCCGGGGGCGCGGCCGAAGCTGGAGGCGGTGAGGTAGTAGTCGCCGCCGACGCGCACGACGTCCGGGTCGGACCAGTCGGCGTTCAGCACCGGGTTGGTGTACGTCCCGCCGCTCACTGGCTGACCGCCTTCCGCACGAGGGAGGCCGCCTCGTCGCGGTCCAGGCGGCCGTCGGCGACTACGGTGACGAGCCGCCGGACGGCCGTCTCGCCGGGCGCGATCGCGAGCCGCCGCTCGCCGGCCAGGGAGGAGCCGACGCCCGGGTACTCGGCGGTGCGCACGAACCAGGGGTCGCGGCGGGTGGCGTCGGTGGCGCCCGCGAAGACGAGGGTCCAGTCCGCGCCGGTCAGGGCCAGCCAGTCGGCGCGCTCACCGTGGACGGCCGTCTCGCCGTCGGCCGCCGCGGTGAACACCTCGGGCGCCGTGGCCTCCTTGCGGGCGCGCCAGAAGAAGCCGCCGTAGGCGGCGCCGGGGCGTCCGTTGGTGGCGGGACTGCCGATGGTGACCGGGCCGGAGGTGACGTTGGTGAGGGAGAAGGTGAAGTCCAGTGCCCAGGCGGAGCCGGTGAGCTCCCCGGCGGCGACCGTGCGGCGCTCGCGCAGCAGCTCGGCCCCGGCGGCGACCCAGCGCAGCTCCTCCACCAGCCCGTCGGGGTCGCACAGCTGGAACGCGGTGTGCCGCTGGGAGCCGTGGTTGTCGAGCTCGGTGGGGCCCTGGTCGCGGACGTAGGTGCGTCCGCCCCAGAAGTTGAACCCCTCGACGTCGGGAACGGCGACACCGACGCCGAGGTGGTGGGTGTGGTCGGCGGGGCTCAGCTCGGTGACCGCCGTGCCGGCCAGGGTGGTCACGGGGTGCAGATAGGGGCGCGGGGAGAGCCGTGCGGGCAGCTCCGGCCGGGTGACGTACCGGCCGACGGGGCGGCCCGCGACGCGCAGGACGACCGGTGCGTCGGGTGCCGTCATCAAGTGCTCACCTCTTCGGGATGCGCGGGCGGGTACGTGGTGGTGCGCGCCCAGGGGGCGCCGAGCTCGGAGAACAGCGCGAGGGTGTCGGCGGCGGCCGCGACCAGCCCGTCGACGCCGGGGACGGCCCGGCGGCCCTCGCCGGGCACCGGACGCCAGGCGTCGTCGGGCAGCCGCACCGGGTCGGGGGCGACGCGGATCGCCTCGACGACCCGCATGAACGCCTCGGTCGCGGCCGGCGGGACGAGCAGCCCGGCGCCGTCGGTGAGATGGTCGACGAGGTTCTCCAGCAGGTCGGTGCGGCCGTGCTCGATCTCCTCGGGGCCGTGGCCGGCGCGCTGGACCAGGACGCGGTCCTGCTTGTACCAGTAGGTGATCCGGCCGCTGGTGCCGTGGACGAGGACGTACGGGTCGTCGGGGTCCTCGGCGCACAGGGTGGCCGCGACGACGAGGGGCAGGTCGCCGGCGGTGGTGACGCGGACGCAGGAGGTGTCGTCGGACTCGATGGCGTTGGCGTGCGCCAGCTCGGTCTCGATACGGGCGACGTCCTCGGCACGGGTGGCGCCGGCCAGGGCGAGGGCGGTGGCGACGGCGTGCGCGAGCGGGTTGGTGAGGGCGCCGTCGATGACGTCGACGCCGTTCAGCCGCCGCTTGCCGGCCCAGGGCGCGCGCCGGAAGTAGGTCTCCGCGCGGGCCCAGGCGCCGGCCCCGCCGACCCCGACGACCTCGCCGATCGCCCCCTCGTCGAGGAGCCGCCGGATCGCGGGCACAGCGTGCGAGCCGAGCGACTGGAAGCCGATCTGGCAGGCCACGCCCGCCGCGGCGACCCCGTCCGCCATCCGCCGGAACTCGGCGTACGACGGGGCCGGGGGCTTCTCCAGGAGCAGGTGCACGCCCTTGGCCGCCGCGGTCAGGGCCAGGTCGGTGTGGGTGGGGATCGGGGTGCAGATCACGGCGATCCGCGCGCCGGTGGAGTCGAGCAGCGCGCCGAAGTCGGCGGACTGCTCGGGCGTGCCGAGGCCCTCGGGGATCTCGTCCGGGGTGAGCGGGGTCAGCTCGCACACGCCCGCCAGGCGGACGACGCCCTTGTCCTGGAGCCGGCGGATGTTGTCCAGGTGCCAGCGGCCGTGGCCGCGCGCGCCCGCGAGGACGATGGGGACTGCGGTGTTCATGGGGTCCTCCCTGCGCCCGCGCCGGGCGCCGCCTCACGGGCGGCCGCCGCGGCGCCGTCGATCTTTCGGTGCAGGGTAGGCGTCCGGCCGGGGTGTGCCGTGCAAGCGCTCATCCCTTGACCGCCCCCGCGCTGAAGCCCGTGATCAGCCACTTCTGGATGAAGGCGAAGACGATCACCACGGGGACGGCGGCGATGATGCCGCCCGCGGCGAGCGCGCCCAGGTCGACGCTGTCGGCGCTCATCAGGGTGTTGAGGCCGACCGGGATGGTCTGCTTGTCCTGGTTGTTGAGGAACATCAGGGCGAACAGGAAGTGGTTCCAGGAGTGCACGAAGGCGAAGGAGCCGACGGCGATCAGACCGGGCCGCAGCAGCGGCAGCACGACGACCCGGAACGCCGTCAGACGGTTGCAGCCGTCGACCCAGGCCGCCTCCTCCAGCGAGTACGGCACGTTCTTGATGAAGTTGCTGATCAGGATGATCGACAGCGGCAGCTGGAAGACGGTCTCGGCGAGGATGACGCTGCCCAGCGAGTTGATCATCTTCAGTCCGGCGAAGATCTCGAACAGCGGGACCAGCAGCAGCGCGCCCGGCACGAACTGGGAGCAGAGCAGGGCCAGCATGAAGCCCTGCTTGACCTTGAAGTCGAAGCGGGCGAGGGCGTAGCCGCCGGCCAGCGCGACCACCGTCGTCATCACCAGGGTGGCGACGCCGACGAGCAGGCTGTTCTGGAAGTAGGTGCCGAAGCCCCGCTGCGTCCAGACCTTGTCGAAGTGGTCGAACGTCATCGGCCAGGGCACGAGCGAGGTCGAGCCGGGCGGGCGGAGCGCGAAGAGCAGGATCCAGTAGAAGGGGATCAGGGTGAAGACGAGGTAGACCGACAGGGGCAGGTAGATCTGCCAGCGCGGGACCTCGTCCCAGGAGCGGTCGCTGCCGCGCGGCCGCTGCTCGGGCGCGGCGGGCGCGCTCACGGGCGTGGGCGCCGGCACGGTGGCCTCCTTGGTGATCACTTGGCCTCCCTTCCGAACTTGCTCAGCCGCAGGTAGACCATGGAGCAGAAGAGCAGGACGACGAACGCGACCGTGGTCAGCGCGGACGCGTATCCGAAGTTGTGGGCGTCGACGCTGGTGTCGGCGATGTAGAGCGGGAGGGTGGTGGTCTCGCCCGCGGGGCCGCCGCCGGTCAGGGTGTAGAGCAGGTCGACGTTGTTGAACTCCCACACCGCGCGCAGCAGCGTGGACAGGACGATGGCGTCCTTCAGGTGGGGCAGCGTGATGTGCCGGAACTGCTGGAGCCGGGACGCCCCGTCGACCTCGGCGGCCTCGTACAGGTCCTTGGAGACGGACTGGAGGTCGGCGAGGATGAGGATCGCGAAGAAGGGCACGCCGCGCCACAGGTCGGCGACGATCGCCGCCGGGAAGACGGTGGAGGTGTCCGACAGCCAGCTGGTCCCGTACGAGCCGATGCCGACGTCGGCGAGGTAACGGGTGATGCCCGTCTGGGAGTTGTAGAGCAGTACCCAGATCGCGGAGGTCAGCACGCCGGAGACGGCCCAGGGGGAGAACACCAGGGCGCGGCCCAGGGCGCGGCCCACGAAGGTCTGGTTGACGATGAGGGCCAGGGCGAGGCCGAACATCAGCTGGAGTCCGACCTCGACGGAGACCCACTTGGCGCTGAAGGCCAGCGTGTCCCAGAAGACGGGGTCCTCGGTGAAGGCGTGGACGAAGTTGTCGAAGCCCGCGTAGCCGTTGCGCCACGGTTTGGTGGGGTTGTAGTTCTGCAGGCTGTAGTAGAAGACGCTGATGACCGGGTAGGCGATGAAGCCCAGCATGAGCAGGGCCGCCGGTGCGATCAGCAGGTACGGCAGTCTGCGGGGCGTGGCGGAGGCCCGGCGCCGCCTCGGTGGCGCGGGCCGCTTGGCCACGGCTGCGGCTTGGGCCATGACTCTTCTCCGTTCTGGTACGTGGTGCGTGCGCGTGCGTGGTGCCCCGCGTGTGGGGTGCGTGGGTCACGCGTGGCGCGGGAAGCGCTTTCTCGCTGCACATGGGTGTGCCGAGTTGTGCGCGTGGTGCGGCGTTTCAGCCCGCGTACGGGTCCTGCACCTTGCCCGGGCGGGCCAGGAACTCGAAGTCGCAGCCGGTGTCGGCCTGGGTGATCTGCTCGTTGTAGAGCGCGCCGTAACCGCGCTCGTAGCGCACGGGCGGCGGCGTCCACCGCGCCCGGCGGCGCTCCAGTTCCTCGTCGTCGACGTTGAGTTGAAGGGAGCGCGCCTCGACGTCCAGGGTGATCGAGTCCCCGGTGCGCACGAGGGCGAGGGGTCCGCCGACGTACGACTCGGGCGCCACGTGCAGGACGCAGGCGCCGTAACTGGTGCCGCTCATACGGGCGTCGGAGATGCGGACCATGTCCCGCACGCCCTGCTTGAGCAGGTGGTCGGGGATGGGGAGCATGCCGTACTCGGGCATGCCCGGGCCGCCCTTGGGGCCGGCGTTGCGCAGGACGAGCACGCTGTCGGCGGTGATGTCCAGCGCGGGGTCGTTGATGGTGCGCTGCATCGTCCGGTAGTCGTCGAAGACGACGGCGGGGCCGGTGTGCTTGAGCAGGTGCGGCTCGGCGGCGATGTGCTTGATGACGGCGCCGTCCGGGCAGAGGTTGCCGCGCAGGACGGCGACCCCGCCCTCGCTCGCGACCGGGTTGTCCCGGGTGCGGATGACGTCGTCGTCGTGCACCAGGGCGCCGGCGATCTGCTCGCGCAGGGTGTCGTGGGCGACGGTCGGGCGGTCCAGGTGGAGCAGGTCGGGGATCCGGGAGAGGAATCCGGGCAGGCCGCCCGCGAAGTGGAAGTCCTCCATCAGGTACTTCTGGCCGCCGGGGCGCACGTCGGCGAGGACGGGCACCGTGCGGGCGATGCGGTCGAAGTCGTCGAGGGTGAGCGCGGCGCCGGCCCGGCCCGCCATGGCGATGAGGTGGATCACCGCGTTGGTGGAGCCGCCGAGACCGAGGACGGTGGTGACGGCGTCGGTGAAGGCGTCCTGGGTGAGGATGTCGTTCAACGTCCGGCCCTTGTGGACCAGTTCGACGATGCGCAGGCCCGCCGCTGCGGCCATCCGGTCGTGTCCGGAGTCCACGGCGGGGATGCTCGACGCGCCCGGGACCGTCACTCCGAGCACCTCGGCGGCGGCGGTCAGCGTGGACGCCGTGCCCATGGTCATGCAGTGGCCGGGCGAGCGGGCGAGGCCGTTCTCCAGCTCGGCCATCTCGCAGTCGCCGATGAGGCCGGCCCGTCTGTCGTCCCAGTACTTCCACATGTCGGTGCCGGAGCCGAGGACCTCGCTGCGCCAGTGGCCCGGCAGCATCGGCCCGGCGGGCACGAACACGGTCGGCAGGTCGACGCTCGCCGCCCCCATCAGCAGGGCCGGGGTCGTCTTGTCGCAGCCGCCCATCAGCACCGCCCCGTCGACCGGGTAGGAGCGCAGCAGTTCCTCGGTCTCCATGGCGAGGAGGTTGCGGTAGAGCATGGGGGTCGGCTTCTGGAAGGTCTCGGACAGGGTCGAGACCGGGAACTCCAGCGGGAACCCGCCCGCCTGCCACACGCCCCGCTTGACCGCCTGCGCCCGGTCACGGAGGTGCACATGACAGGGGTTGATGTCCGACCAGGTGTTGAGGATCGCGATGACCGGCTTGCCGAGGTGCTCCTCGGGGAGGTAGCCGAGCTGGCGGGTGCGGGCGCGGTGGCTGAAGGAGCGTAAGCCGTCGGCGCCGTACCACTGGTGGCTGCGCAGCTCCTCGGGGCGCTTCCTGACGTCGTCGCTCATATGGACCACCCGGCGGCGATGGCGGCGACCTCGGCGCGCTCGCCCTCGGGCAGCGGCCGGCTCGGCGGGCGGACCTCGCGGCGGCACAGCCCGAGGGAGGCGAGGGCCTCCTTGACGACGGTGACGTTGTCGGCGGAGGCGTCGGCGGCGCGCAGCTCCTCGAAGCGGCGGATCTGCTCCCAGACCTTCATGGCGGCCGGGTAGTCGCCGGAGCGCAGCGCCTCGATCATGTTGAGGGAGACGGCCGGGGCCACGTTCACCAGGCCCGAGGTGAAACCGGTGGCGCCCGCGGAGAAGTAGGAGGGGGCGTAGGGCTCGGCCAGGCCGGCGACCCAGACGAACCGCTCAAGACCGGCGTCCCGCGCGAAGGCGGCGAAGCGGGCGGCGTCCGGCACGGCGTACTTCACGCCGATCACGTTCGGGCAGGCGTCGGCGAGTTCGGCGAGCCGAAGGCCCGCGAGCCGCGCGTTGCGGATGTAGGGCACGACGCCGAGCTCGGGCACCGCCTCGGCGACGGCGCGGTGGTAGTCGACCCAGCCGCTCTGCGACACATAGGGGTGGACGGGCTGGTGGACCATCACCATGCGCGCGCCCAGCTCACGGGCGTGGCGGGCGGAGGCGACGGCGGTGGGCACGTCGTGGCCGACGCCGGCCAGGACGACGGCCCGGTCGCCGGCCTCCTCGACGGTCAGTTCGGTGACCAGGCGGCGCTCCTCGGGGGTGAGGGCGTAGAACTCGCCGGTGTTGCCGTTGGGGGTGAGGGTGGTGATCCCGCCGTCGAGCAGCCTGCGCAGCAGGGCCCGGTGGGTGTCCCGGTCGACGGAGCCGTCCTCGGCGAAGGGGGTCACCGGGATCGCCACCACGTCGGCCAGGGCCGCCCGTTGGGTCTCGAACGCCACGCTGCTCATTGCCGGCCTTCCTGTCCCTGGGCCTCCCCGGCCTCGGGGAACGCCCGCCGTACGAACGACGCGATGTGCGCGTGCAGAGCGCTGGCCGCGCCGTCGGCGTCGCCCGCCAGCGCGAGCCGCAGGATCTCGCGGTGCTCGCCGGCCTCCCGCTCCCAGGAGGGGGAGGCGGCCCAGGCGACGGCGGAGACCAGGGCGGCCTGGTCGCGGACCTCGTCGAGCATCCGGCCGAGCAGCGGGTTGCCGCAGGGCAGGTAGAGGGCGCGGTGGAACTCCCGGTTGGCCAGGGAGCGTTCGGCGGTGTCGGCGGCCTCGTCGGCACGGGTCAGCGCCGAGCGGGCGGCGTCCAGGGGCGCCCCGCGCCGCACGGCCCGCTTCAGCGCCTCGGGTTCGAGGAGGAGCCGTACGTCGTAGACCTCGCGCGCCATGTCCGCGTCCACCATGCGCACCGTGACGCCCTTGTACTGGCTCATGACGACCAGTCCGGTGCCGGCGAGCGTCTTGAGCGCCTCCCGCACCGGGGTCTTGGAGACCCCGAACTGAGCGGCGAGCTCGGTCTCGACCAGCGCCTGACCTGGCGTCAGCTGCCCGGTGAGGATACGGCGTTTGATCTCCTCCAGCACGTACTGCGTGCGGGAGGGGATCGGCGTGGGCACAGAGGTCATGCGCGCCTCTCGGTGTCTGACGAGCTGTGTGACGTGCTGCGTGGCTGACGTGCGGTGTGGCGACGCGCGGCGTGGCTGACGCGCCGCGTCGGATCTCGTGTATCGCGTCTCATATATGACGTACGAAGTACGACGCGTTGAAGGTAGGAGCAGGCCGGGGTTTCGTCAATGCTTCCGGCAAAGGAAGTTGAGGAAGGGGCTGCCGCGCCGGCGGGGTCAGAGGGGGACGGTGTCGCCCTCGTGCGCGGAGCGGGTGGGGCCGCCGAACGCGGCGGCGGCCCGCGCGGCCGCGTTCTCACGGGTCAGCGTGGGCCCGACGTGGGTGACGACGAGTTCGCGCACACCGGCCTGCCGGGCCGTGTCCCCCGCGTCCTCCGGGGTCAGATGGACCTGTTCGCCGTCGCGATGCCGGTCGATGTCCGCCTCGCACAGGAACAGGTCCGCGCCGGAGGCCAGTTCGAAGAGCGCGGGGCACGGCCCGCTGTCCCCCGAGTACGCGAGGACGCTCCCCTGGCACTCGGCGCGCAGCCCGTACGCCTCGGTGTCGTGGGCCACCGCGCGGGAGGTGAGCTTGAGGTTCCAGTGCCGTACCGAGTGGCCGTCGTGCAGGGCCCTGAAGTCGAGGATGCCGGTCAGGAACCGGGCGTCCGGCTGCCCGAAGAAGGCGGCCAGCCGCCGCGCGCAGTCCCTCGGCGCGTACACGGGGACCGGCGCCGGCGGGGTGAGGCCGCCGAACGCGAACGCGTAGACGGCCGGGAGGAGATCGGCGCAGTGGTCGGCGTGCAGATGGGAGATCCAGATCGCGGTGAGCCGCCGCGGGTCGGTGTGCCGCTGCAACTCGGCGAACGTGCCCGTGCCCGCGTCCACCCACACCTCGGCGCCCCCGCCGCGCAGGAGATAGCCGGAGCAGGGGTGGCCCGGCCCCGGATGCGGAGAGGCGGTGCCGAGGACGGTGAGGCTGAGGGGCATGGTGGGGAGCGTACGTTTCAGCACGGCGCGAAGCGCCGCGATCACCTCCCTCTACGTCGTGCTCATGGGTGCGTCTACGCGATGCGTCTACGCGTACGCAGCCGGAGCGCTCACGGCGTCCAGTCCGGGTCGCGGCCGCTCAGGCCGACGGCGCGGGCGAGCAGCGGGGCGTCCGGCGGGACGGGGACGACGGGGCCGAAGATCCCGCTGCCGTCGTCGCCGGCCTCCTCGGCGGCGGCCCGCAGGAACGCGTGGGAGGCGCGCAGCGCCGCCGGGTCGGGCGCGTAGCGCTGGCCGGTGGCCCGGGCGAGGTCCCAGCCGTGGACGACGAGTTCGTCGGCGGCGACGGCGCCGGCGACCTCGCCGGGCAGGTCGACGCCGCCCGCGCGGGTCATGCCGGTCCAGGCGGCGGGGTCCCGCCAGGCCTCGGCGAGCGCGTCGAGCGCCGCCGGCAGCTCCTCGCGCCAGCCGGGCGGGAGGTCCGGCAGGGTCGTACCGGGGTCCGTGTCGGTCGTGGCGCCCAGGTCCTTGCATGCGGCGTCCCGGAAAGCGACGGCGAGGTGCCCGAGATGGCCGAGCAGGTTCCGCACGGCGTACCGCGGGCAGGGCGTGCGCCCGTCGAGCTGCTCGTCCCGGACGTCCGCGGCGAGCCGCGCGACGATACGGGCCTGAGGTGCGAGGTCGAGTGTGGTGGCGATGTCGGTCATATGGGGTGGACCGCGCGGAGGCGGGAAACTCATCGCTCCGCGCGGACGTTCGTGCCCCATGCCCCCGGCCCCCCCTGCGGGGGGCGTGGGCTTCAGAGCGCGCCGAGGGCCTTCCGGGTCGTCTCCAGGTCGGCGTCGGACGCCAGGCCCGCGTGGTAGAGGCGGAGCTCGGTGGCTCCGAGGTCGCGCGCGCGGGCCGCGCCGGCCGCGAGGCCGCCGGGGTCGCCGCCCATGCCGGAGACGATCGGGAAGTTGGCGGCGAGCACCGCCCCGTCGCGGCCCTGCTCGGCGAAGGGTGTGATCAGGCCGGGGCCGTCCGCGCAGGGGACGACCACACCGTCCGCGACGGACAGGATGTGCGCGGGGTCCACGCCCGGGTTGGCGCCGACGTGGTACGTCACCGGGTCGGCGTGCAGCAGCACCTGGAAGCCCTCGGGGGCCTCGGCGCGGACGGCGGCCACCGCCGCCTCCTGGAGCGTGCGGGCGGTCTCGTCGCGCCACGCGCGTGTGACCCTCGCCGTCTCCTGCCCGAGGAGCTTCTCGACGCCCGCCCAGCCGTCGTCGTCGTCGGGGGCACCCTGCCACAGCGGCTCCAGCGCGGTGCGCACCGAGTCCGCCAGCAGGTCGGGGTCCAGGCCCCGGCCGGCGTAGCCCTCCCGGCAGGACGGGCAGAAGCAGAGCGCCATCAGGTACATGCCGGCGTCCCCGAGGGCGACCCCGGACGTCTTGTCGTGGGCGTGCAGGTGCTGGAGGCCGTACCAGCCGAGGGACTCCAGCTCGGTGCCCGCCGCGCCGGGCCGTACGGCGGCCTCGGCGGCCAGGTCGACGAGGTACGCGCGCGTGGCGGGCTGCGCGATGCACGGGGCCCACGGGTAGCGGTCGCCGTAGGCGTTGACGACCGAGGTGCCGGGGTGCTCGGCGCCGAGGCGGGAGTTGTGCGCGAGGACCACCCAGGTGTGCACCTCCAGGCCGGCCCGCTCCAGGGCGGTGGCGGCCTCGCCGTAGGCGTCGCCCGGGGCCCAGTCGCCGGCCGGGTGGGGCCGCAGGGCGCGGCCCGCCCAGCGCGGGCCGGCCGGGTCCGTCGGGTACAGCACGGCGGCGTGCTCGGCAGTGACGATGCGGTGGCGGGGGTGGCGCGGGGTGAGGGCGCGGGTGGAGTGGTAGGCGGCGGCGAGCGTCGCCTGCCGTACGCCGAGCGCGGCGATCCGCTCGGGCGCCTCCGGATCCCCGTTGACGTCCCAGGGATAGACGAAAGCCGACGCCTTCACCGGTCCTCCTCCAGCAGCGCGTGTCCGCGCTCGATCACTGCGGCGAGCTGCTTGACATGGTCCTCGTGCGGTTCGTGCAGCGGCGGGCGCACCTCGCCGACGTCGAGGCCGCGCAACCGCACACCCGCCTTGACCAGGGAGACGGCGTAGCCGCGGCCGAGGGCGCGCAGCTCGACGAGGGGCCGGTAGAAGCCGTCCAGCAGGCGGTGGACGACGGCCAGGTCGCCCGCGGTGAGCGCCCGGTGGAAGGCCAGGGCGATCTCGGGCGCGAAGCAGAACACGGCCGAGGAGTAGAGGGTGACGCCGATGCCGTGGTAGGCGAGCTGGGTCTGTTCCGCGGTGGGCAGGCCGTTGAAGTAGAGGAAGTCGCCGGGGACCTCGCTGCGGACGGCGCTGACGACGCGCTGCATGAGGTCGAGGTCGCCGACGCCGTCCTTGAGGCCGATGATCCCCTCGGTGCGGGCGAGTCGGACGGCGGCCGCGGGGGTGAGGACGGCGTTGTCGCGCTGGTAGACGATGACGGGGAGTTCGGTGGCGGCGGCGAGTTCGCGGTAGTGGCGCAGCAGCCCTTCCTGGGCGGCGACGACGAGGTAGGGCGGCATCGCGAGCAGTCCGTCGGCGCCGGCGTCCCGCGCGAGCCGTGCGTAGCGGACGGCGAGCGCGGTCCCGTACCCGGCGCCCGCGACCACGGGCACCCGCCCGCCCGTCTCCTCCACGGCCGCCCGGACGCACGTCTGGAACTCCTCCGGGGTGAGCGCGTGGAACTCACCGGTGCCGCAGCAGGCGAAGACGGCCGCCGCGCCGGCCTCCACCCCGCGACGCACGTGCTCCCGGTAGACGTCGAGGGCGACGGAGCCGTCGGGGCCGAAGGCGGTGACGGGGAAGAACAGCGGTCCGCTGGGGACGCGAAGGCGTGCGGCGAGCGGAGCTGACGCTGACGTCACGGACTCTCCCTGAGGCGACGCGTGCATTGTTATGACCGGCATCCACATCTCTGAACGCAGTTCACCCTAGGGAGCCGATCAGGCCCGGTCAAGCGCACGGACGGCGACACGAGAGGAGACTTGTCGACTCGGCACCCCCTTGACGGAGGTCGGGCGAGATCCCTAGCGTGTCCACGCATGTGAATGACGTCCACAGACTCGGCCATGAGTTCCAAGGAGACCCGAGGATGCCCGCTCCGCGCACGATCTTGCTCACCGGCGCCGCCGGTGGCCTCGGCACCCTCATGCGAGAGCTGCTCCCCGCCTACGGCTACGAGCTGCGCCTTCTCGACGTGCGTCCCGTCGAGGGCGCGCCGGACGCGATCACCGCGGACCTCGCCGACCTGGACGCGCTGCGGGAGGCCGTGCGGGGCGTCGACGCGATCATCCACCTCGCGGGCATCTCCCTGGAAGCCCCCTTCGAGAAGATCCTCAAGGCGAACATCGAGGGGACGTACCACCTGTATGAGGCCGCCCGCCAGGAGGGCGTCGGGCGCGTGGTGTTCGCCTCCTCCAACCACGCGGTCGGCTTCACCCCCCGGCCCGAGGGCGACGCCCCCCTCCCGCCGGAGTCGCTGATCCCGGTCCACACCCCGCGCCGCCCGGACACCTTCTACGGCCTGTCCAAGTCCTTCGGCGAGGACCTCGCCCAGTTCTACTGGGACAAGCACGGCGTGGAGACGGTGTCGGTGCGGATCGGCTCCTGCTTCGCCGAGCCGACCAACGTGCGCATGCTGTCGGTGTGGCTGAGCCCGGCCGACGGCGCCCGCCTCTTCCACGCCGCGCTCACCGCCCAGGGCGTGGGCCACACGGTGGTCTACGGCTCCTCCGCCAACACGCGTCTGTGGTGGGACCTCACCAGCGCGCGGGCCCTCGGCTACGAGCCGCAGGACGACTCCGAGCCGTACGCCGAGAAGCTGATCGCCGAACAGGGCGAACCGGATCCGTCCAACCCCGCCCACACCCACCTGGGCGGCCCCTTCGTGACCGACCCCCCGATCTGGCCGTACTGACAGCGGCGGAGCCCGCGGAGAACGGCCTCCTCGGCTGAACGAGATCGAACGGGGACGGTAAGGGAACGGTAAAACGGCCTCGCTCGTTCTCCTGGCATGACAGCTATGACCCCCGGCTCGAACATCCCCCTCACCGCCCCCCGCGTGGCGGTCGACGTCACCGCCCCCGTGCGCCTCGACGTCTCGGGCCTGCTGCTCACCGCCGACGGCAAGGTGCGCTCCGACGACGACTTCATCTTCTACAACCAGCCGAGCGGCCCCGGCGTGACCTACCGCTCCGGCGGCGGCGCGGCCCCCGACGCGATCACGGTCGACACCTCCGCGGTCCCGCCGGGCATCGAGAAGATCGTCGTCACGGCGAGCCCCGACGCCGCCGGACAGACGTTCCGGGGCATCGAACCGACGGCCACCATCCGCAACGCCGACGACCACAGCGTCCTGGCGACGTTCACGCCCCCGCAGCTGGGCGACGAGACGGCGCTGCTGGTCGTGGAGATCTACCTGCGCAACGGCGCGTGGAAGGCCCGCGCGGTGGGCCAGGGGTACGCCGACGGTCTGGCCGGCATCGCCACCGACTTCGGCGTCACGGTAGAGGAACCGGCTACGCCGCCCCAGCCGGCGGCGCCCACCGTCCCCGCGGCGCCCGCAGCCCCCGCCGTCACCGCGCCGCCGATGCCGCAGGCGCCGCCTCCCGTACCCCCTACGCCGGCCGCCGGCACCGGCAAGATCAACCTCGACAAGGGCCGCGTCAGCCTCCAGAAGAACCAGACCGTCTCCCTCATGAAGGGCGGCCAGCCCCTGCTGTCGCAGGTCAGGATGGGCCTCGGCTGGGAGCCGGCGTACCGGGGCCGGGACATCGACCTCGATGCCTCGGTCATCGCGTACGGCCCGCAGCGCAATCACATCGACAGCTGCTACTTCGGCAAGCTGAGCATCGTCAACGGCGCGATCAAGCACTCCGGTGACAACCTCACCGGCGAGGGCGGCGGGGACGACGAGGTGATCGCCGTCGACCTGGGCCGGCTCCCGCAGGAGGTGACCGGCCTGGTCTTCACCGTCAACTCGTTCTCCGGGCAGAAGTTCACCGAGGTGGCCAAGGCCTACTGCCGTCTGCTGGACGCCACGACCGGCGAGGAGCTGGTCCGCTTCGACCTCACCGGCGCGGAGCCGCAGACGGGCGTGATGATGGCGAAGCTGATCCGCCAGTTCTCCGGTGAGTGGGAGATGACGGCGATGGGCGAGTTCGTGAAGGCCCGGACGGTACGGAACATGGTGAAGCCGGCCGCCCAGGCGCTCTGAACGCGGGCCCCCGCCCGATCACACCCGCTCCCGACCACACCCCGCCCGATCACACCCCGCACGGCAGCCGCGGGCGCGCTCCCCGACGGCGCGCCCGCCGCCCGCCTCAGCGCCCCGGCCGCAGTCCCTCCGTCAGCAGCGTGACGTACCGCCGGATGCTGTCGCCGCCCCCGTCGGTCAGTTCCGCCGCCGTCGCCAGGCCGTGCGCCAGCCGCAGCAGTTCCATGGGGGTGACGTCCGCCCGCAGGGCCCCCTCCCGCTGCGCCGCTTCCACCAGCCGGGCCGCCGCCTCCGTCACGCTCGTCGCGCACGCCGGGACCGCACGGCCGCCGCCGTCCGTGACGGCTGAGCCCAACAGCGCCTTCAAGCCGCGGACCTGGAGCGTGCCGGCGCACAGGTCGATCAGCCACGCCACCAGCGCCTCCCCCGGCGGGAGCCGCGCGCCGAGTTCGTCCGCGCGGACCGCGAACGCCTCGATCCGGTCGACGTAGGCAGCCTCCAGCAGCGTCTGACGCGTCGGGAAGTGCCGGTACAGCGTGCCCGAGCCGACGCCCGCGCGCTTGGCGATGTCGTCGAGGGACGCGCCCTCCCCGTGTTCGGCGAAGGCCTGGGCGGCCGCCTCCAGCAACCGCTCGTAGTTGCGGCGGGCGTCCGCGCGCATGGGTCTGGCCCGCGTCATACCGCGCCTCCTCTTCAGGGACCGGCGTCAGCCGCCCTGCTGGGAGCGGGCCTTGAAGGCGGCCTTGCGGGCCTCCTTGGCGACGCGCTTGTCGGGGTGGAGGCGGCCCATCGCCTCCAGCACGTCCACAGTGGCCGGGTGCTCGACCCGCCAGGCCGCGGCGAAGAACCCGCTGTGCTGCTGGGCCAGCCCCTCGACCAGCGCCTGGAGTTCCTCGGAGTTGCCCTCGGCGGCGAGCTGGGCGGCCAGGGTGTCGATGGTGAGCCAGAAGATCATCGCCTCTGACGGCGGCGGAACGTCGGTCGCGCCCAGCTCGGTCAGCCAGACCCGGGCCAGACCGCCGAGTTCGGCGTCGTCCAGGACCTCCCGCACGGCCGGTTCGGCCTGGTCCCCGACCAGGGACAGGGCCTGCTGGCAGCGCAGCCGGCGCAGCGGCGCTCCCGTGTCGGAGCCCCTGGCGGCGGCGAGCAACTCGCGCGCGGCGGCGAGGGGTTCGCGGCGGGCGAGCCAGTGCTCGGTCTCGGCACGGGCGGCCTGCGGACCGTACCCGGCGCTGCCGTCGAGGAGGGCGTCGGCGCCCTTGTCGGCGAGGTCGCCGACGGCGGGCGCGGTGAAGCCGGCCTCCAGCAGCCGCGCTCGCAGCCCGTACAGGCCGAGCGGGGTGAGGCGCACCATGCCGTAGCGGGCGACCTCGATGTCGTCGGCCGAGGCGGCGGCCCCCTCCCCCGAGCCACCGGCCCCGCCGGACCCCCCGGAACCCTCAGCCCCCGCGGTCCCGCCGCTCTCGTCGGCGTCCCGCATCAGCGCCTCGTCGACGGGCCGGTAGGAGACGAGGCCGATCGGCTCCAGCAGGCGGAACTGGTCGTCGAGGCGCATCATCGCGTCGGAGATCTGCTCCAGCATGTCGTTGCTGGGCTCGGCCGCGTCACCGGGGACGATCATGGAGGCGGCGAGCGCGGGCAGCGGGACGGCCGCGTCGCCGGGGCCGTCCTCGCCGACGGTGAGCAGGTAGAGGTTGCCGAGCACGCCGTCGAGGAAGGCGGCCTCCCGCTCGGGGTCGAAGTCCAGCTGGGAGAAGTCGACATGACCGCCGTCGGCGTCCATGGCGTCGATCAGGTCGTCGAGGTCGGGCACGCTCGCGTCGGCGAGGACCGTCTCCAGCGCGGCGAGCCAGACGGCGAGCACGTCGTGCGGGGAACCGCCGGTCAGCAGGGCGAGTTCCTCGCCGGGGGCGACGGCGCCGTTCTCCTCGTCGGTGATCTCGACAAGACCGGTGTCCACCGCCACCCGCCACGCCTCGCTCGCGCAGGCGGCGGCGTCGTCGCCGGTGAGGCCGAGGAGTTCGGCGGCGGCCGGAAGCTGTTCGTCGACGAGTCCGCCCCCGGCGTCGACGAGGGTGCCGGGCCCGGCCCAGCGGGCGAGGCGGGCGGCCCGGGCGAGCAACGGGGTCGACAGCGCGTCGCGCGCCAGCTCCGCTTCGGAGATCAGCCGTACGGGCGGCAGGGGCGAGCTGTCTGACATCGGCTGGTTCTCCTCGAAACGCGTGGTGCCACTCAGTCGCTCAGCCTAGACGGATATCCACCCATGCCGCCCGGTTCATCTGCCGGACGGCATCCGTACATGGCCGAAACCTTGACAACTGGCCGGAGCAGGCAGGAGATTGACGCGCGTAGAAGTTGGGGGGACAGGTGTTCACTGATCTTTCTCCGCGCGTCCGTCCGCGCCCACGCCTCACCCTCGTCCCGGCGCTCATGCACGTCCCCCGGAGGGAATCCGTTGCCTAGCAGGTCTTCCGCGCGCCTCGCCGCGCTCACCGTCGCCGCCGTCTGCTCCGCGGCGTCCGCCGTCGCCATCGCCTCGCCCGCGCACGCCGACGCCGTGCGCATCCACGACATCCAGGGAACCACCCGGATATCCCCGTACGCCGGTCAGCAGGTCACCGACGTCACCGGAATCGTCACCGGGGTGCGCTCCTACGGCTCCTCCAGAGGCTTCTGGATCCAGGACCCGTCCCCGGACGCCGACCCCGCCACCAGCGAGGGCGTCTTCGTCTTCACCAGCTCCGCGCCCAAGGTCGCCGTGGGTGACTCCGTCACCGTGAACGGCACGGTCTCGGAGTTCGTCCCCGGCGGCGCCTCGACCGGCAACCAGTCGGTGACGGAGATCGTGCGGCCGACGGTCACCGTCGTCTCCAGCGGCAACCCGGTCCCGTCCGCCGTGGTCGTGGACGCCGGGTCGGTCCCGAACAAGTACGCCCCGGAGGGCGACCCGGCCGCGAACGGCTCGGTGAACGGCCTGACGCTGAAGCCGCGGAAGTACGCCCTGGACTACTACGAGTCCCTCGAAGGCCAGAACATCCGGGTCAAGGACACCCGGGTGGTCGGCGCGACCGACCCGTACACCGAGCTGTGGGTCACGGTGAAGCCGCAGGAGAACGCCAACCCCAGCGGCGGCACGGTCTACGGCTCGTACAAGCAGCAGAACACGGGCCGGCTGCAGATCCAGTCGCTCGGCGCGGTGGCCGCCTTCCCGAAGGCGAACGTCGGCGACGTGCTCGCGGGCGTGACCGAAGGGCCCCTGGACTACAACCAGTTCGGCGGGTACACCCTGGTCGGCAACCGGATCGGCACGCTGGAGAGCGCCGGCTTGCAGCGTGAGACCACGCGCAAGCAGGGCGAGCGCGAGCTGGCCGTGGCGACGTACAACGTCGAGAACCTCGACCCGGGCGACACGACCTTCGCCGCGCACGCCGCCGCGATCGTGCAGCACCTGCAGTCGCCCGACATCGTGTCCCTGGAGGAGATCCAGGACGACAACGGCGCGAAGAACGACGGCACGGTGACCGCCGGGCAGACGGTGCGCAAGCTGATCGACGCGATCGTCGCCGCGGGCGGCCCGCGCTACGACTGGCGCTCCGTCGACCCGGTGAACAACGCCGACGGCGGGGAGCCGGGCGGCAACATCCGCCAGGTCTTCCTGTTCAACCCGGAGCGGGTCTCCTTCACCGACCGCGCCGGCGGCGACGCCACGACCGCGGCCGGCGTCACCGGGGTCCGCGGCAAGGCGGCCCTGACGGTCTCCCCCGGCCGCATCGACCCGGCGAACACCGCCTTCAACTCCAGCCGCAAGCCGCTGGTCGGCGAGTTCGTCTTCCAGGGCCGCACGGTCTTCGTGATCGCCAACCACTTCAACTCCAAGGGCGGCGACCAGGGTCTGACCTCGCAGTACCAGCCGGCGGCGCGCAGCTCGGAGGTCCAGCGCCACCAGCAGGCGGCCCTGGTCAACGGGTTCGTGAAGGACATCCTGGACACCGAGCGCAAGGCGAACGTCATCGCGCTCGGCGACATCAACGACTTCGAGTTCTCCGGCACCGCGGACGTCCTCGAAGGCGACGGCGAGCTGTGGTCGGCGATCAAGTCGCTGCCGAGGGAGGAGCGTTACTCCTACGTCTACCAGGGCAACAGCCAGGTCCTCGACCAGATCCTGGTCAGCCCGGCGATCCGGCGCGGGGTCTTCGAGTACGACAGCGTGCACGTGAACTCGGAGTTCCACGACCAGATCAGCGACCACGACCCGCAGGTGCTGCGCTTCCAGCCGTAGGCGGCGGCCGGCACAGGCCGGCGGGGCCGGCCGGACACACGGTTCGGCCGGCCCCGGGTTTCCGGCCGGGCAAACCCGGTCTGCGCGCGGTTCGCGGCCCCGTTTCGGGAGACACGCAGGTCATGGACGAGGATTCGCAGGAGGCGGGGCGTGCTCCCGGCCGGTTGCCCGCCCGTTCGTGGTGGGCGGTGACCCGGCGCACGGCGAAGGAACTGCTCGACGACGAACTCTCCGACCGGGCCGCCGCGTTGACGTACTACGGCGTGCTGTCGCTGTTCCCGGCGCTGCTGGTGATGGTGTCCGCGCTGGGCGTGGTCGGCCGCCGCGCCACCGACGCCATCCTCGACAACATAGGGGAGCTGACACCGGGGCCGGCCCGGGACATCCTGCGCGACTCGGTGGTCCAGCTCGGCGACAGCGGCGGCACGAGCGGCGTGCTGGCGATCGCCGGCCTGCTCGCCGCGCTGTGGTCGGCGTCCGGCTACGTCGCCGCGTTCATCCGGGCGTCGAACGCGGTGTACGACCTGCCGGAGGGCCGGCCGGTGTGGAAGCTGACGCCGCTGCGCCTCGCGCTGACCGTGACGCTGATGCTGATGCTGGCGGCGAGCGCGCTCATCGTCGTCTTCACCGGGCCGCTGGCCGAGCGGGCGGGCAGGCTGGTGGGGGCCGGCGACGCGGCGATCGCGGTGTGGGGCGTGGCCAAGTGGCCGGTGCTGCTGCTCCTCGTCGTGCTGATGATCGCCCTGCTGTACTGGGCCGCTCCCAACGTCCGTGGCCGCGGCTTTCGTTGGGTCTCCCCCGGCAGTTTCGTCGCCACCCTCATCTGGCTCGTCGCCTCGGGCGGGTTCGCGCTCTACGCGGCCAACTTCTCGCTCTACAACCGGACGTACGGCACTCTCGCGGGGGCCGTCGTCTTCCTGGTGTGGCTGTGGCTGAGCAATCTGGCGATCCTGCTGGGGCTGGAGTTCGACGCGGAGCTGGCGCGGGAGCGGGCGATCGTGTGCGGCGGGCGGGAACGGGAGGAGACCGAGGCCCCGTACACCGAGCCGTACGTGGAGCCGCGGGACACCCGGAAGTGGCCGGCCTGGCTGCGCACGACGTGGGCGGCGGCCCGGCGCGGCCGCTCGGCCCCGCCGCCCTCGGCGCCGTCGGCCTGAGGGCGCGGACGCGCGACCAGCGCAGCACACCGCGCGACCGGCCCGGCACACACGGAAGGGCCCGGCACCCACACGGGGTGCCGGGCCCTTCCGTCCTGCCGCCGTCACAGGAAGCCGTCAGCGGCGGGCCGCCCGGCGCCGCCCCATGACACCCGCCGTGAGGAGTACCGCGCCCGCCACCGCGGCGACGATCATCGGACGCGGATGCTGCCGGGCGAACCGCGCCGGGGCGCGCATCGCCTCGGGCATGCCGCGGCCCGCGCGGGACGTCGTCTCCTGCAGGCCGTGCCGTGCGTGCACGGCCTTGTCCTGGGCGGTGAGAGCGGCCTCCCTGGCCCTGCTCTGGACGGCGTGGCCCGCCAGCCCCGCCTTCTCCTGGACCGTATGACCGGCCCGTCCCGCGCCGTCCTGCACCGCGTGCGTCGCGCGCCCGGCCCTGCTCTGCACGGTGTGGGTCGCGCGGCCGGCCTTCTCCTGCACGGTGTGGCCCGCCTGGGCCGCTGTGCTGCGGAGCTGGACCGTCATCGCGCCCGCGCGGTCCCTGAGGTCCGCCGCCCGCGCGCGGGCCCGTCCGCGAAGGTCCGTCTTCGCCGCCAACTCCTCTACCGTGTGGCCGAGTTGGCTGCGCGTCTCGGCGATCTGTCGGCGCAGCTCCGCCGCCGTGGTCCTGTCCGTCATCGATGCGCCCTTTCCCTGATCTCCTCGACGTCGGCCTTGACACTGCCGATGGTTTCCTCGGGGGTGGGGGGCGTGGCCCGGCGCAGCTGGCTGCGGCCGGTCACGGCCAGCACGGCGGCGATCGCGAACAGCACCGCCGTCACGATGAGCGCCGCCGCCCAGAGGGGCAGCACGAGCGAGAGCGCGGCGACGCCCGTCCCGGCGAGCCCGAGCAGACCCGCGTAGGCGAACGCGCCCGCACCGCCGAGCATTCCGCCGCCGCGCCCCGCGCGACGGCCCTTCTCGGTCAGCTCCTCCTTGGCGAGGGCGAGTTCCTGCCGCACGAGCTGGGAGAGCTGTTCGCCGGCCTGGTTCACGAGTTCGCCGACCGTGTGGTGCCCGTCGTGGACGGGCCGGATGTCCGTGGTCCCGGTCACGCTGTTCCGCCTCCTCTCGGTCCGGACCCTCCGGGTACCCGCACGCGCCGGGCGCTACCCCTGCCCGCCCATGCCTCTCACCATGCAGCAGCGCTAATCTTTATCCCGTAGCAGATTTAAGTGGAGCTTCACTCCTGCCTGGCCGAAGCTACCCGTATGACAACCGGACTCCCGCACAGCCCCGTTCCTCCCTTCGGCCGCGCCCTCTGCGCGATGATCACGCCCTTCACGGAGTCGGGGGTGCTCGACCTCGACGGCGCGCAGCGGCTCGCCGACCGGCTGGTCACGCACGGCTGCGACGGGCTCGTGCTGTCGGGGACGACGGGCGAGTCCCCGACCACGTCGGACACGGAGAAGGCGGAGCTGGTCCGGGCGGTGCGCGAGGCCGTCGGCGACGGGGTGCCGCTGGTGGCGGGCGTGACCACCGCCGACACCCGGCACACCGTCGATCTCGCCCTGTCCGCCGGGAAGGCCGGCGCGGACGGCGTCCTCGTCGCCGCCCCCTACTACAGCAGACCCCCGCAGGACGCCCTGGAGGCCCACTTCCGCGAGGTCGCGGACGCCTGCGGGCTGCCGGTGATGCTGTACGACGTGCCCGGCCGCACCGGCGTGCGCATCGCGCCGGAGACGATGATCCGGCTCGCGGAGCACCCGGGGATCGTGGCGGTGAAGGACTGCTCCAGCGACCTCCTGGGCGTCCAGAAGATCCTGGCCCGCACCCGACTGGCGTACTACGCGGGCTGCGACGAGCAGATCCTCGCCCTGTACGCGGTGGGCGCGGCCGGCTACGTCAGCACGGTAGCCAACGTGGCCCCGCGCCGGCTCCGCTCGATCCTGGACGCGTTCGACCGGGGCGACACCCGCGAGGCCGCCCGGCTCCAGCTGCGCGCGCTGGACCTCATCGAGGCGATGATGGCCACCGACCTGCCCGGCACGGTCACCGCCAAGGCCCTCCTGACCTCCCTCGCCCTCCCCTCCGGCGCGCTCCGCCCCCCGCTGCTCCCCGCCACCCCGGAAACGACCCGCGCCCTCCGAGCGGCCTACGACCACCTCATGACGAGCCCGGAGTAGGAGGCCGCACCGGCCGGCGCGGCCGCGAGAAACAGCGAGAGCGCCCCTCAGCCAAAAGCCGAGGGGCGCTCTCCACCACCGACGCGAAGCGTCTCAGTTGTGGCTGTGCAGGATCTCGTTCAGGCCGCCCCAGACCGCGTTGTTCGGGCGGGCCTCGACCGCGCCGGTGACCGAGTTGCGGCGGAAGAGGATGTTCGAGGCGCCGGAGAGGTCGCGGGCCTTGACGATCTGGCCGTCGGGCATGGTCACCCGGGTGCCCGCCGTGACGTAGAGGCCCGCCTCGACGACGCACTCGTCGCCCAGCGCGATGCCGACGCCCGCCTCCGCGCCGACCAGGCAGCGCTCGCCGATGGAGATGATCACGTTGCCGCCGCCGGAGAGCGTGCCCATCGTGGACGCGCCGCCGCCGATGTCGGAGCCGTCGCCCACGACGACGCCCGCGGAGATGCGGCCCTCGACCATGGACGTGCCGAGCGTGCCGGCGTTGAAGTTCACGAAGCCCTCGTGCATGACCGTGGTGCCATCGGCGAGGTGTGCGCCCAGGCGGACGCGGTCCGCGTCGGCGATGCGGACGCCCTTGGGGGCCACGTAGTCCGTCATGCGCGGGAACTTGTCGATCGAGGTCACCTGGAGGTGCAGGCCCTCGGCGCGCGCGTTCAGACGGACCTTCTCGACGTCGTCCACGGCGACCGGGCCGAGAGACGTCCACGCGACGTTGGCCAGGTGGCCGAACATGCCGTCCAGGCTCTGGCCGTGCGGCTTGACCAGGCGGTGGGAGAGCAGGTGGAGCCGCAGGTAGACGTCGTGCGCGTCGAGCGGCTTGTCGTCGAGGGAGGCGATGACCGTGCGGACCGCGACGACCTCGACGCCCCGGCGGGCGTCCGGGCCGACGGCCTTGGCCGCGCCCTCGCCGAGCAGCTCCACGGCCTTCTCGGGAGAGAGGCGCTCGGTGCCGGCCGGACCGGGCTCGGCGGTGAGCTCGGGCGCGGGGAACCAGGTGTCGAGAACGGTGCCGTCGGCGGCGAGCGTGGCGAGCCCGGCGGCCGCGGCGCCGGTGGTGCGAGGAGCAGTCGTTTCGGTCATGAGCGCAACCTAACCGGCAAGCCCCACCCGAGGCCAACCTGCCGCCCGGCGTCTCAGGTGGCGGTCGGGGCGGGCGCGGGTCCGCTTCGGCGGCGCCGTGCGCGTCCCGACCGCCACCGCGCGGGCCGGCCCGCCCACAAGTGCCCCTGTATGAGAAACCGTTATGGAAACCGCTCGCTGAAACGGCTGCTCACCAGCCACACGTTCCACTAATGTTTCACCGTTCACATACCGGGCCTTCGCAGCCGCGGCCGCCGACACGAGCGCCGCTGGAGGAACAGCGCATGCCAGACAACAAGTCCCGGCCTTCCCCGGAGCAACCCTGGGGGAACGGTTGGGCCCCGGAAAGCTCCCGGGCTCCCGGAACGCGACGGCTGTGGCTGGCCGGCGCTCTCGCCGTGGCCACCGTGGTGGCCTGCGTGACGGCGATATCCGTGACCGAAAAGGCCAACGACAAGCAGTCGGCCGCCCGTCAGGGCCGGACGACGTCCGACAAGGAGACGACCTCGGGGCTGATCTCTTTCGCCACACCCTCGGCGAGCGGATCCCCTTCGGCGTCCGCGTCGGCCGGGAGCCCCTCGCCGTCCGCGTCCGCTTCGGCGTCGGCCTCGCCGTCCGCCTCGGGGTCGCCCCGGCCGCAGGGGAGTTCGTCGCCCCGCCCGTCCACCGCCCCCGCCCCGCAGGCGCCGCCGGTCAAGGACGTGCCCGCGCCGCGGCCGGCGAGCAACCGCAAGTCGGTGCAGTCGGTCAACTACCCCGACCGCTACTGGCGCGCGAGCGGCGGCCTGGTGCGGCTCGAACAGAGCGGCGGCTCGGAGTTCCGCGAGGACGCCTCCTTCGACGTCGTGGCGGGCCTGTCCAACAGCTCCTGCTACTCGTTCAGGACGGCCGACGGCACGTATCTGCGCCACCGCAACTTCGTGCTGCGCGCGGAACGCAACGACGGCTCGAACCTGTTCTCCCAGGACGCCACCTTCTGCCCCAACTGGTCGCCCTACTCGGGCTCCATGACGCTGCGTTCGGTCAACTACCCCGACCGCGCGCTGCGGCACCAGAACATGCAGCTGCGTCTGGACCAGTACGGCTACAACACCCGCGGGAGCGAGGACTTCGCGTTCCGCCTCGTCGACGGTCTCGCCTGAGCGGACCGTCACCCGCACACACGTGTGGCCCCCGGCGATTCCCGCCGGGGGCCACACGCGTCACCGCACTCCTCAGACGTTGAAGCCGAGCGCCCGAAGCTGCTCGCGGCCGTCGTCGGTGATCTTGTCCGGGCCCCACGGCGGCATCCAGACCCAGTTGATGCGCAGCTCGTTGACGAGGCCGTCCGTGGCGGACTTCGCCTGGTCCTCGATGACGTCCGTCAGCGGGCAGGCCGCGGAGGTCAGGGTCATGTCGATCGTCGCGATGTTCGCGTCGTCGATGTGAATGCCGTAGATGAGGCCGAGGTTGACGACGTCGATGCCCAGCTCGGGGTCGACGACGTCGTACAGCGCCTCGCGGACCTCGTCCTCCGAGGCCGGCTTCATCTCCAGGGTCTCGCTCATGCCGTCTTCCTTTCGGCGTCGGCGCCCAGCGCCTGGGCCGTCGCGTCCTTCCACGCCATCCAGCTGAGGAGGGCGCACTTGACCCGGGCCGGGTACTTGGAGACGCCGGCGAACGCGACCGCGTCCTCCAGCACCTCCTCCATCGCGTCGTCCGGCTCGATCCTGCCCTTGGACTGCATCAGCTCCAGGAAGGTCTCCTGGATCCGGTGCGCCTCGGACAGCTCCTTGCCGACGAGGAGTTCGTTCAGCACGGACGCGCTCGCCTGGCTGATGGAGCAGCCCTGGCCCTCGTACGAGACGTCCTCGATCTTCGTGCCGGCGTACTTCACCCGCAGGGTGATCTCGTCGCCGCAGGTCGGGTTCACGTGGTGCACCTCGGCGTCGCCGTCGCGCAGACCACGCCCGTGCGGGTGCTTGTAGTGGTCCAGGATGACTTCCTGGTACATGGAGTCCAGCTTCATGCGCTCGCTCGCCAACCCCTCAGCCGAAGAAGTTCCGTACGTGCTCCAGGCCGTCCACCAGAGCGTCGATCTCGGCGGGCGTGGAGTACAGATAGAACGACGCTCGCGTCGTCGCGGGAATTCCGTAGCGCAGGCAGACGGGTCGCGCGCAGTGGTGGCCGACGCGGACCGCGATGCCCTGCTCGTCGAGGACCTGGCCCACGTCGTGCGGGTGGATGTCGCCGAGCGTGAAGGAGATCGCCGCGCCGCGGTCCTCGGCCGTGGTCGGGCCGATGATCCGCAGGTCGGGGACCTCGGCGAACCGCTTCACCGCGTACTCGGTGAGCGCGTGCTCGTGAGCGAGGATCTTGTCCATGCCGATCGAGGACAGATAGTCGATGGCCGCGCCGAGACCGACCGCCTGGGCGACCGGGGGCGTGCCCGCCTCGAACTTGTGCGGGGCGGGCGCGTAGGTCGAGGAGTGCATGGACACCGTCTCGATCATCTCGCCGCCGCCGAGGAACGGAGGCAGGTCCTCCAGCAGCTCCTGGCGGCCCCACAGCACGCCGATGCCGGTCGGGCCGCACATCTTGTGGCCGGTGAAGGCCACGAAGTCGGCCTGGAGGGCCTGCACGTCCAGCGGCATGTGGGGGGCGGCCTGCGAGGCGTCGATGCAGACCAGCGCGCCGACCTCCTGCGCCCGGCGGACTATCGCCTCGACCGGGTTGACCGTGCCGAGGATGTTCGACACCAGCACGAAGGAGACGATCTTCGTCTTCTCCGTGATGATCTCGTCGATGTTCGACAGGTCGAGGCGGCCGTCGTCGGTGAGGCCGAACCACTTCAGCTTCGCGCCCGTGCGCTGCGAGAGCAGCTGCCACGGCACGATGTTGGAGTGGTGCTCCATCTCCGTGATGACGATCTCGGTCTCGGAGTCCACGCGGTAGGGCTCGTCGGCCCAGCCCAGCATGTTCGCCACGAGGTTGAGCGACTCCGAGGCGTTCTTGGTGAAGATCACCTCGTCGCGCGAGGGCGCGTTGATGAAGGACGCGACCTTGTCACGCGCGCCCTCGTACAGCGCCGTGGCCTCCTCGGCGAGCACATGCACACCGCGGTGGACGTTGGCGTTGTAGCGCTCGTAGTACTCGCTCAGGGCGTCCAGCACCTGGCGCGGCTTCTGCGAGGTCGCCGCGTTGTCCAGGTAGACGAGCTTCCGGTCGTCGTGGACCAGACGGTCCAGGATCGGGAAGTCCTTGCGGATCGCCTCTGTGTCGAGGAGGCCCGGCAGCTGTGTCACGCGGATACGCCACCCTTCGTGTCGACTGCGTCGTGCTTCGCATATGCCTCGTACCCCTCGTTCTCCAGCTTGTCGGCGAGCTCGGCGCCGCCGGACTCGACGATGCGGCCGCCGGAGAAGACGTGGACGAAGTCGGGCTTGATGTAGCGCAGGATGCGCGTGTAGTGCGTGATCAGCAGGGTGCCGACCTCGCCGGTCTCGCGGACGCGGTTGACGCCCTCGGAGACGATGCGGAGCGCGTCGACGTCCAGGCCAGAGTCGGTCTCGTCGAGGATCGCGACCTTCGGCTTGAGCAGTTCGAGCTGGAGGATCTCGTGGCGCTTCTTCTCACCGCCGGAGAAGCCCTCGTTGACGTTGCGCTCGGCGAAGGAGGGGTCCATGTTGAGGCGCTGCATGGCCTCCTTGACCTCCTTCACCCAGGTGCGCAGCTTGGGGGCCTCGCCGCGGACGGCGGTGGCGGAGGTGCGCAGGAAGTTCGACACGGACACGCCGGGGACCTCGACCGGGTACTGCATGGCGAGGAACAGGCCGGCGCGGGCGCGCTCGTCGACGGACATCTCCAGGACGTCCTCGCCGTCGAGAGTGACGGTGCCGCCGGTGATCGTGTACTTCGGGTGACCCGCGAGGGAGTAGGCGAGCGTCGACTTGCCGGAGCCGTTGGGGCCCATGATGGCGTGCGTCTCGCCCTGCTTCACGGTGAGGTCGACGCCCTTGAGGATCTCCTTCGTGGCGTTGTCGGCCTCGACGGTGACGTGCAGGTCTCGGATTTCAAGCGTTGCCATGGATGCCTCAGGACTCCTGGGTGAGGGGGGCGCGTACGTCGACGAAGACGCTGCCCCCTTCGATCTTTACGGGGTATACGGGGACGGGGCGCGTCGCGGGAAGGCCGGACGGCTTGCCGGTGCGCAGGTCGAAGGCGGAGCCGTGCAGCCAGCACTCGATCTGGCAGTCCTCCACCTCGCCCTCGGAGAGCGAGACGTTCGCGTGCGAGCAGATGTCGTGGATCGCGAACACCTCCCCCTCGGTCCGCACCACGGAGACCGGCGTGCCGTCGAGTTCCACCCGCTTCGGGGTGTCCTCCTCCAGCTCGCCCAGTCCGCAGGCGCGTACGTAGGTCGTCATGCGACCGAGGCCTCCAGCTCCTCTTCGATCTTCGCGAGCAGACGCTCCTCGATGTCGTCGACGCCGATCTGCTGGACCAGCTCGGCGAAGAAGCCGCGGACGACGAGGCGGCGGGCCTCGTGCTCGGGGATGCCGCGGGCCATCAGGTAGAAGAGCTGCTCGTCGTCGAAGCGGCCGGTGGCGGAGGCGTGGCCGGCGCCGACGATCTCGCCGGTCTCGATCTCCAGGTTCGGCACCGAGTCGACGCGCGCGCCGTCCGTGAGGACGAGGTTGCGGTTCATCTCGTAGGTGTCGGTGCCCTCGGCCTTGGCCTCGATGAGGACGTCGCCGATCCACACGGCGTGCGCGTCCTCGCCCTGGAGGGCGCCCTTGTAGGCGACGTTCGACTTGCAGTGCGGGGTGTTGTGGTCGACCAGGAGGCGGTGCTCCTGGTGCTGGCCGGCGTCCGTGAAGTACAGGCCGTACAGCTCGGCCTCGCCACCGGTGCCGGCGTACTGCACGCGCGGGTGCAGGCGGACGACGTCGCCGCCGAAGGTGACGACCACCGACTTGAAGGTGGCGTCCCGGCCGACGAGGGCGTTGTGCTGGGCGACGTGGACGGCCTTGTCGTCCCAGTCCTGGACGGAGACGACGGTCAGCTTGGCGCCGTCGCCGAGGACGTACTCGACGTTGGCTGCGACCACGGCGTCACCGGTGTGGTCGATGACGACGACGGCCTCGGCGAAGGCTCCCAGCTCGATGATCTGGTGGCCGTAGGAGACGCCGCCCTCGCCGTGCACGGAGATCCGGATCGGCTCGGTGAGGACCGTCTCCTTGGGGACGGAGACGACGCCGGCCTGCTCGAAGGCGGAGTACGCCTGGGCGGCGACGCGGTCCACGGGCGTGCCGGCCCTGCCGAGCCGCGCGTCGTCGCGGCCGACGGCCTCGACGACGACGCCTTCGGGGGCTTCCACCGTGACCTTGACGCCGTTGCCGCCCGCGACGGCGGTGCCGTCGTGCAGGCCGCGCAGGCGCTCCAGCGGGGTGAACCGCCACTCCTCCTCGCGGCCGTGCGGGACCGGGAAGTCCGCGACGTCGAAGGACGGCGGCGCGCTCATGCGCGTGGCGACGGTCGACTCGGCGGCCACCGCGATGGAGCCTGTGGTGGTCGACCCCACAGGAAGATTCTGAGCCTCAGCCATGGCTGTCGTAGTGCTCGCTTTCGTTGACGTAAGGGGCGTGACGGACGGGCCGGGGGTCAGCCGACGGCGCCTTCCATCTGCAGCTCGATCAGCCGGTTGAGCTCCAGCGCGTACTCCATCGGGAGCTCCTTGGCGATGGGCTCGACGAAGCCGCGCACGATCATGGCCATCGCCTCGTCCTCGGAGAGACCACGGCTCATCAGGTAGAAGAGCTGGTCCTCGGAGACCTTGGAGACGGTCGCCTCGTGGCCCATGGACACGTCGTCCTCACGCACGTCGACGTAGGGGTACGTGTCGGAGCGGGAGATGGTGTCGACGAGCAGCGCGTCGCACAGCACGTTGGACTTGGAGCCGGGGGCGCCCTCGCCGATCTCGATGAGACCGCGGTAGGAGGTGCGGCCGCCGCCTCGCGCCACCGACTTGGAGACGATGTTGGAGGAGGTGTTCGGCGCCATGTGGACCATCTTGGCGCCGGCGTCCTGGTGCTGGCCCTCGCCGGCGAAGGCGATGGAGAGGGTCTCGCCCTTGGCGTGCTCGCCCATCAGGTAGACGGCCGGGTACTTCATCGTCACCTTGGAGCCGATGTTGCCGTCGATCCACTCCATGGTCGCGCCCTCGTAGGCGACGGCGCGCTTGGTGACCAGGTTGTAGACGTTGTTCGACCAGTTCTGGATGGTCGTGTAGCGGCAGCGGGCGTTCTTCTTGACGATGATCTCGACGACGGCGCTGTGCAGGGAGTCGGACTTGTAGATCGGGGCCGTACAACCCTCGACGTAGTGCACGTAGGCGCCCTCGTCGACGATGATCAGGGTCCGCTCGAACTGGCCCATGTTCTCCGTGTTGATACGGAAGTAGGCCTGGAGCGGGATCTCGACGTGCACGCCCTTCGGCACGTAGATGAAGGAGCCGCCGGACCACACCGCGGTGTTCAGCGCGGCGAACTTGTTGTCGCCGGCGGGGATGACGGTGCCGAAGTACTCCTTGAAGAGCTCCGGGTGCTCCTTCAGCGCGGTGTCGGTGTCGAGGAAGATGACGCCCTGCTCCTCCAGGTCCTCGCGGATCTGGTGGTAGACGACCTCCGACTCGTACTGGGCGGCGACACCGGCGACGAGGCGCTGCTTCTCCGCCTCGGGGATGCCCAGCTTGTCGTAGGTGTTCTTGATGTCCTCGGGCAGGTCCTCCCAGGACGCCGCCTGCTTCTCCGTGGAGCGCACGAAGTACTTGATGTTGTCGAAGTCGATGCCCGACAGGTCCGAGCCCCAGTTCGGCATGGGCTTCTTCTCGAAGAGCTTCAGGCCCTTGAGGCGGAGCTTGGTCATCCACTCCGGCTCGGACTTCTTCGAGGAGATGTCGTTGACGACGTCCTCGTTGATGCCGCGACGCGCGGACGCGCCGGCCGTGTCGGAGTCGGCCCAGCCGTATTCGTACTTGCCCAGGCCCTCGAGTTCGGGGTGAGCAGTCTCCGTGGGGAGAGTCATGCGGGGTTCCTCCCGGCCGTGCTTGCAGATGCGTTCTGGCTGCGGTGATCAGTGTGGGAAATCTTGGGGATGAACGTCGTGCAGACGCCGTCTCCGTGCGCGATGGTCGCCAGTCTCTGGACGTGCGTTCCGAGCAGCTGGGAGAAGATCTCCGTCTCGGCCTCGCACAACTGCGGGAACTTCTCCGCGACGTGGGCCACCGGGCAGTGGTGCTGACAGAGCTGCTCGCCTTTTTGAGGGAGGGGTGCGCTGCGCGCCGTAGCAGCGTACCCGTCCGCGCTCAGGGCCTTGGCCAGTGCTTCGGTGCGCTGCTCGGGGGCGGCGGCCTCGACGGCCTCGCGGTAGGCGGCGGCCTGTTCGGCGATCCTCGCGCGCGCGAAGGCGACGACGGCCTCGTCCCCGCCGAAGCGCTCCTGGATCCAGCGCAGGGCGTCGGCGGCGAGCTTGTCGTAGGACTGGTCGAAGGCGTCGCGGCCGCAGTCGGTGAGGGCGAAGACCTTGGCGGGGCGCCCGCGCGTGCGCGTGCCGTACACGCGCTGCTCGCGCGCCTCCACGACGTCGTCGGCGACCAGCGCGTCCAGGTGCCTGCGCACGGCCGCCGGGGTGAGCCCGAGGCGTCCGGCCAGCTCGGTGACGGTCGACGGCCCGTGGTCCAGGATGGAGCGCGCGACCCGGTTGCGCGTCGAGCGCTCACCGGTCGCCAGCTCCTCCTGAGGGGCCCCCGTGGGGGTCTCCCGAGCCTGTCCGACGTTTTTCACAACGCCATTGTTGCGTAATTCGCCGGAGGCAGGCAAGCCGCGTCCGGCCGACCGGGCGGTGCCCTACATCACTTAGGTAAAGCTAACCTGACCTGCGGAAACGATCTTTGCTCGACCAGGGAACCGGGTCTCACCGGGGCCGTCCCGGGCTCTCCCGGGGGACCTCCGGCGTCCCCTGGGCGGCCCCGCGCGTCCGGGCGGACGAGCGCGAACCTAGACTTTGCGTCCATGCGAACTGAGCCTGTCGTCCAGGTCCAGGCCCTGGTGCAGCGGTACGGGACGAAGACCGCGGTGGACGGCCTCGACCTGGAGGCCCGGGCAGGCGTCACCGCCGTCCTCGGCCCCAACGGCGCCGGCAAGACGACGACCATCGAGACCTGCGAGGGCTACCGCAAGCCGGACTCCGGCACCGTGCGCGTCCTCGGCCTCGACCCGGTGAGACAGGCCCGCGAACTGCGCCCCCGGATCGGCGTGATGCTCCAGTCCGGCGGCGTCTACTCGGGCGCACGGGCGGACGAGATGCTCCGCCATGTCGCGAAGCTGCACGCGAACCCGCTGGACGTGGACGCCCTCGTGGAGCGGCTCGGGCTCGGCAGCTGCGGCCGGACCTCCTACCGCCGGCTCTCCGGCGGGCAGCAGCAGCGGCTCGCGCTGGCGATGGCCGTCGTCGGACGCCCTGAACTGGTCTTCCTGGACGAGCCGACCGCCGGCCTCGACCCGCAGGCCCGCCGCGCCACCTGGGACCTCGTCCGCGACCTGCGCGCCGACGGCGTCTGCGTGATCCTCACCACCCACTACATGGACGAGGCCGAGCAGCTCAGCGACGACGTCGCGATCATCGACGCGGGCCGGGTCATCGCCCAGGGCTCCCCGGAGGAGCTGTGCCGCGGCGGCGCCGAGAACACGCTCCGCTTCACCGGCCGCCCCGGACTGGACGTGGCCTCGCTGCTCAAGGCGCTGCCCGCGGACAGCACCGCCGAGGAGCTGACGCCCGGCTCGTACCGGGTCACCGGGAAGATCGACCCCCAGCTCCTGGCGACCGTCACCTCCTGGTGCGCGCAGCACGGGGTGATGCCCGACCGGATCTCGGTCGAACGGCACACCCTGGAGGACGTCTTCCTGGAGCTGACGGGAAGGGAGCTGCGTTCATGACGCCGCCTGGCACAAGGATCTGCTGGGGGTCCGGGGGTCGCCTCCCCGGGAAGGCACAGCCTCGAGCTGACGGGAAAGGACCTGCGCTCATGACCGCCACCGGCATCCACACCCCGGCGCCGGGCGCCGCGCCGCTGCCCCGGATGATCCGGGCCCAGGCGGCGCTGGAGACCCGGATGCTCCTGCGCAACGGCGAGCAACTGCTGCTCACCGTGGTGATCCCCACCCTGCTGCTGGTGCTCTTCAGCACGGTGGACATCGTGGACACCGGCGAGGGCAAGGCGGTGGACTTCCTCGCCCCGGGCGTCCTGGCGCTCGCCGTGATGTCGACGGCGTTCACCGGGCAGGCCATCGCCACCGGCTTCGAGCGCCGCTACGGCGTGCTGAAGCGGCTGGCCGTCTCACCGCTGCCCCGCTGGGGCCTGATGACCGCCAAGACACTGTCCGTGCTGGTCACGGAGGTCCTCCAGGTCGTCCTGCTGACGGTGATCGCCTTCGCGCTGGGCTGGTCGCCGCACGGGAACCCGTTCGCCGTGCTGCTCCTGCTGGTCCTCGGCACGGCCGCGTTCTCCGGGCTCGGGCTGCTGATGGCGGGCACCCTGAAGGCCGAGGCGACGCTCGCCGCGGCCAACCTGGTGTTCCTGCTGCTGCTGGTGGGCGGCGGTGTGATCGTCCCGCTGGACAAGTTCCCGCCGGCGGCGCAGGACGTCCTCGCACTGCTGCCGATCTCGGCCCTGTCCGGCGGCCTGCGGGACGTGCTCCAGCACGGGGCGGGCATGCCGTGGGGCGAGCTCGGGATCCTGGCGGTGTGGGCGGTGGCCGGCCTGGCGGCGGCGGGGAGGTTCTTCCGGTGGGAGTGACGGCGGCGAAGCCACGGGGCACCCTCGTGAAAGCGTGCACAAGCGGCCCCCTACGATGGAAGGCGTGCCCAACGTGACCCGCGCCGACGCCCTGGCGGCCGTGCGCAACCCGCTCGCCTTCATCGCCGACCGCTGGACCCCCGCCCCCCGGACGGTCCAGCGGGCGGCCCTTTCCGCACTCGTGATGTCGGTGCTCATCGTGGTCACCGGCGGCGCGGTACGGCTCACCGGGTCCGGCCTCGGCTGCCCGACCTGGCCCAAGTGCACCGAGGACTCCCTCACCGCGACCAGCGAGATGGGCTTCCACGGCGTCATCGAGTTCGGCAACCGCATGCTGACGTACGTGCTGTGCGCCGCGGTCGGCTGGGCGATCATCGCCGCCCGCTCGCAGAAGCCGTACCGGCGCGGCCTCACCCGGCTGGGCTGGGCCCAGTTCTGGGTGGTCATGAGCAACGCCGTGCTCGGCGGCATCGTCGTCCTCGTCGGCCTCAACCCGTACACCGTCGCCGCCCACTTCGTGGCCACGTCGGCGCTGATCGCCGTCGCCACGGTGATGTGGCAGCGCACCCGGGAGGGGGACGCGGCGCCCGAGCCGCTGGTCGGCGGCGCGGTGCGGCAGCTGGTGTGGTGCCTGGTCGGCGCGTCGGTCCTGCTGATCCTCGTCGGCACGGTCGTGACCGGCGCGGGCCCGCACGCCGGCGACTCCAGCGAGGTGGAGCGCATGCCGCTCGACTGGGAGACGGTCAGCAAGGCCCACGCCGTCCTCGCCTGGATCGTCGTGTCCCTGACGTTCGCGCTGTGGTTCGTGCTGAAGGCGGTCGACGCACCGAAGGCCCCGCTGCACCGGACGCGGGAGCTGTTCGTCGTCCTGCTGTGCCAGGGCGTGGTGGGCTACGTCCAGTACTTCACGGATCTCCCCGAGATCCTGGTCGGCCTGCACATGCTGGGCTCCGCGCTGATGTGGATCTGGGTCCTGCGCGTGGTCCTGTCCCTGCGCGAGCGGCCCGCCGCCGGCGAGGCCGACGCCGTGCCGCCGGCTCAGGAGTACTTCTCCACCAGTCCGTCGATCGCCGGCCCCAGGTAGTCCCGCGTCAGCCCGCTCCTGCGGGCGAGCCACTCCTCCCCGGCGAACAGCGGCCGCATCCCGTACCGTCGCCGGCGGACGTCCTCGACGACGTCGGCGGGCGCCCCCAGTCCGGGCAGTTCCCCCAGCGCCTCCCGCTTGGAGATCAGCCGACCCTCCCGCAGGGTGACGGCGGCGCGGGCGAAGGTCGTCAGGCCCAGGTCCACCCAGACGTCCCGGGTCCACAGCCGCGCCTCGTCGACGGCCGGCCGCCAGAAGTCCCGCTGGTCGCGCACGACGAACGCCTCCAGTTCGAGGTCTGTCACCGGCGGCAGCAGCTCGGCCGGGGCGCCCCCGTGCAGGATCCGGCCGAAGGTGTGCAGCTCACGCCGGGTGACCGGGGTGACCGTCCGCCGGAACAGCCGTCCGTGGGCCCATGTGAGGTGCCGCCGGTCCGAGCCGGAGAGCGTCGCGGGCGTCAGGTAGGTGCAGTGCAGCAGGCCCGCGAGCGGCTCGGTGCGCAGCCGGGCGTGGGCCACGGCCACCTCCCAGACGGTCCGCGCGGTGATCGGTTCCGGGAGTACGGCGATCAGGTCCAGGTCGCTGCGCCCCTCCTGGTAGTCGCCTCCCGCGAGCGAGCCGTGCGCCCAGACGGCTAGGGGCCGCCGGCTCGCGGGACCGGAGCGGTGCGGCGAGGAGGAGGAGAGGGCGGCCAGGAAGCGGTCGAGTAACGCGTCGGTCCGGTTCATACGGCCAGTCTTGACCGGCTCAGCCCAGTCCGTACACCCTCCGCGCGTTCTCCGACGCGATCATCGACGCCACCCGCTGCGCGTCCGTGAGCGACCAGGCGCCCTCCGCGACCCAGGCGCCCAGGACCCGGCCCAGGGCCTCGCGGAACAGCCGGGCGCCCACCACGTGCAGTTCGGGGAGCGCCTGTGCGCCGCTGGAGAAGAGGATCTTGCCGAAGGGGGCCAGTTCCAGGGTCTCCGCCAGGATCGTCGCCGCGCGGCCGCCGCTGTGGACGAGCGCGGTGCCGGAGTCGGCGTAGACGTGCGGGAAGACGCCGGCGAGGCGGGCGGCGTGCCGGTGGTGGGGGTGGCCGGGCAGCAGGACCACAGCGGCGCCGAGGCCCGCCGTAGCGCGGGCGAACTCCGTCAGCAGGGCGGGGTGGCCGGCGCGGCCGGCGCGCGGCGCGGGCTCCGCGGGTCCGGCGTGCAGTTGCAGCGGCAGTCCGGTGGCGAGCGCGCTCCACAGCAAGTGGCGCAGCAGCACCGGGTCGCCCATCTCCCCGCCGGCCCGGCGGACGGCCAGCCAGCGGCCCGCCGCGCCCCGCACCTGGCCCGGTCCGGGCGGCTCGGGCGCGAGCGCGAGGCCGTGCCGGAGGCCGGCCACCGAGGTGAAGGCGACGGCGTGCCCGGCCGCTCCGTGCAGCGCCTCGGCGAGGTTGGCGAGGAAGGCCTCGACGGTCCCGGAGGTGTCGGCGACCTGCTCGGCGAGCGGCTCCAACCGTACGATCTCGCGGGCCTCGGCCGCTCCCGCGGAGGCGATCTCCTCGGGCCCGGTGAGATCGCCGGGCAGGCCGGTGTCGACGAGGTAGGTGGTGACGCCGCTCCCCCGCAGCAGCCGACGGCCCGCCTCCAGCACGCCGAGTTCACGGCGGCGGGCGAGATAGCCGGCCGGCGGGCAGTGCGGCTCCAGGCCGAGCAGCGGCGGGCACCAGCGGCGTACGGCGAAGCCGGTCTGGGTGTCGAAGAGGGTGGTGCCGGGGGCGGGCGGGCCCTCGGTGCGGGACAGCCGGGCCTCGAAGGTGCCGAGGCCCAGCTCCGTTCTCAGCACGCCGTGGCAGTACTGGTCCACCAGGGACGGCGTTTCGATCATCGGGCTCTCCCGCGAGGTCGACCACGTCGTTCCCCCGGCTAACGGGCGAACCGCGGTTCAGGTCGCGGGCGGCCGCGGGAGTGGGCGGCGGACGCTCCCGCCCCGGGGGTCAGCCGTTGGACGGGCCGCCCACCTGGATACCCGCCATCCGGGTCCACTCGTACGGCCCGGTCCTGACCTTGGCCGCGAACTCGCCGTCGAAGGACTCGTGGGCGGTGATGCCCGACTTCTCGACGGCCTTGCGGGCGATCTCGACCGAGGGCGCCACCAGGTCGCCCCAGCCGCCGTCCTCGCCGACGAGGACGATCCGGGCGCCCCGCTCGCCGATGTACGCGACCTGGCCCTCGGCCCCGCCGTGCTCCTTGGAGAAGGCGCCGATCCGCTTGGCCAGCCGGGCCGCCGTGCGCTCGGCCTTCGCCTCAACCTGCTTGCTGTCTGCCATGGTCAGGATGCTACCGACGGGTAGGCGGAACGGCGACGGCCGGGGTGCGTGGCCTTGACCACGCACCCCGGCCGTGATGATCCGCCGGACGGGCGCTCAGCGCAGGAAGGGGTCCACCGCGACCGCCACGAACAGCAAGGAGACATAGGTGATCGACCAGTGGAACAGCCGCATCTCCTTCAGCTTCCCGCCCGTCACCTCGGCCTTCGCGCGGTTCTGCAGGGCGTGCGCCTCCCAGAGCCACCAGCCGCCGGCGGCCAGCGCGACCGCGGTGTAGAACCAGCCGGTGTAGCCGAGCGGCGTCAGCAGCAGCGAGACGGCGACCATCACCCAGCTGTAGATCACGATCTGCTTGGCGACGGTCTTGTTGGAGGCGATCACCGGGAGCATCGGCACGCCCACGCGCGCGTAGTCGTCCTTCACCTTCATGGACAGCGGCCAGTAGTGCGGCGGCGTCCAGAAGAAGATGACGGCGAAGAGGATCACCGGCGCCCAGGACAGCGAGTTCGTCACGGCCGACCAGCCGATCAGCACCGGCATGCAGCCCGCGATGCCGCCCCACACGATGTTCTGCGACGTGCGCCGCTTGAGGATCATCGTGTAGACGACGACGTAGAAGAGGAGTGCCCCGAGGGCGAGCCAGGCGGACAGCCAGTTGACGGTGAGGCCGAACAGCAGGGTCGAGACGACGGCCAGCGTGACGCCGAAGGCGAGGCACTCGCGGGGACTGACCATGCCGGTGACGAGCGGGCGCTGCGAGGTGCGGTCCATGAGCGCGTCGATGTCGCGGTCGATGTACATGTTCAGCGCGTTGGCGCCGCCCGCGGACAGGTAGCCGCCGACGGAGGTGAGCAGGACCAGCCCCAGGTCCGGGACACCCTGCTGCGCCAGGAACATCACCGGCACGGTGGTGATCAGCAGCAGTTCGATGATCCGCGGCTTGGTCAGCGCCACGAACGCCTTGACACGGGCCCCGAACGGCCGGTGGCTCGGGCTCTGGCTCGTCCCGATCATCCCTACTGGACGGGATTCAACGGCCGTCACGCACACCCCTGACAGAGACTCCCAGCGAGCCTGCCGGTGTGAAGTCCCGGTAAAGGCTCGCGCGTACCACGCCACTGTAGACGTTGCCCATACTTCGTCCTTCGCGGGGGTCGGTCGTGTTGACGGGGGCCGGTGCGAGGGGGCGCCGGGGGGTGTTCGAGGGGGTCGCTCATCAGTGCCCGCGTGGCTCGATTGAGCAGTCGGATGAGCGGGTCCGTATTCATGTGTCGACAGGGGAAACGGCCCGGTCGGGAGGCGGATGCCGACGCGGCCCGGCAGTCTGGAATGACGCGAAAAAGGCGCCTCCTCTCAGGGGTAGGCTCGACAACGGCCGGTGCGCGCACAGCGCATCGGCAGCCGGTGGGCGCGCGCCCGCAACAGCCGGTATTCGACATGTGGAGAGGAGCCCTGACTCAGGGTGAGCACCAAGCCGACCACCACAGACCTCGAGTGGACCGAGTGGGACCAGCGGGCCGTGGACACCGCCCGCGTCCTTGCCGCAGACGCCGTACAGAAGGTCGGCAACGGCCATCCCGGTACGGCGATGAGCCTGGCGCCCGCCGCCTACACCCTCTTCCAGAAGGTGATGCGGCATGACCCCGCCGACCCGGACTGGGTCGGCCGCGACCGCTTCGTGCTGTCCGCGGGCCACTCGTCCCTGACCCTTTACACCCAGCTGTACCTGGCCGGTTTCGGCCTGGAGCTGGACGACCTGAAGGCGTTCAGGACGTGGGGTTCGAAGACCCCCGGCCACCCGGAGTACGGCCACACCGTGGGCGTGGAGACGACGACCGGTCCGCTGGGCCAGGGTGTCGCCAACGCCGTCGGCATGGCGATGGCCGCCCGCTACGAGCGCGGCCTGTTCGACCCGGAGGCCGCCGAGGGCGAGTCCCCCTTCGACCACTTCGTCTACTGCATCGCCGGTGACGGCTGCCTCCAGGAGGGCATCTCCGCCGAGGCGTCCTCGCTGGCCGGTCACCAGAAGCTCGGCAACCTGGTGCTGCTGTGGGACGACAACCACATCTCGATCGAGGGCGACACCGAGACCGCCGTCTCCGAGGACACCGTCAAGCGGTACGAGGCGTACGGCTGGCATGTGCAGCGCGTCGCCCCGAAGCCGGACGGCGACCTCGACCCGCACGCCCTCTACGACGCGATCGAGGAAGCGAAGAAGGTGACGGACAGGCCGTCCTTCATCGCGATGCGCTCGATCATCGCCTGGCCCGCCCCGAACGCGCAGAACACCGAGGCCGCGCACGGCTCGGCGCTCGGCGACGACGAGGTCGCGGCCACCAAGCGCGTCCTCGGCTTCGACCCGGAGCAGACCTTCGAGGTCTCCGACGAGGTCATCGGGCACACCCGCGAGGCGCTGAAGCGCGGCGCCGAGGCGAAGGCCGAGTGGGAGAAGTCGTTCCAGCAGTGGCGCGACAACAACCCCGAGCGGGCCGCCGAGTTCGACCGGATCGCCGCGGGCGAGCTGCCGGCCGGCTGGGAGGAGAAGCTCCCGGTGTTCGAGCCCGGCAAGGGCGTCGCCACGCGCGCCGCGTCCGGCAAGGTGCTCCAGGCGCTCGGCGGGGTGATCCCCGAGCTGTGGGGCGGCTCGGCCGACCTGGCCGGCTCCAACAACACCACCATCGACAAGACCTCGTCGTTCCTGCCCGCCGGCAACCCGCTGCCCGAGGCGAGCCCGTACGGCCGCACGATCCACTTCGGCATCCGCGAGCACTCCATGGCCGCGGAGATGAACGGCATCGCCCTGCACGGCAACACCCGTATCTACGGCGGCACGTTCCTGGTGTTCTCCGACTACATGCGCAACGCCGTGCGCCTGTCGGCCCTGATGCACCTGCCGGTGACGTACGTGTGGACGCACGACTCCATCGGCCTCGGCGAGGACGGCCCCACCCACCAGCCGGTCGAGCACCTCGCCTCGCTGCGCGCCATCCCGGGCCTCAACGTCGTGCGCCCGGCGGACGCCAACGAGACCGCGATCGCCTGGCGCGAGATCCTCAAGCGCTGGACGAAGGAGTTCGGCAAGGGCGCCCCGCACGGTCTGGTGCTGACCCGTCAGGGCGTGCCGACCTACGAGCCCAACGAGGGCGCGGCGCGCGGCGGTTACGTCCTGCTGGAGGCCGAGGGCGGCGACGCCCAGGTCGTCCTGATCGCCACCGGTTCCGAGGTGCATGTGGCCGTCGAGGCGCGTGAGCAGCTTCAGGCCGACGGTGTCCCCACCCGTGTGGTGTCGATGCCGTCCGTGGAGTGGTTCGAGGAGCAGGACCAGGGGTACCGGGACAGCGTGCTGCCGCCGTCGGTGAGGGCCCGGGTCGCGGTCGAGGCGGGCATCGGACTGACCTGGCACAAGTACGTCGGGGACGCCGGTCGCATCGTTTCCCTGGAGCACTTCGGTGCTTCGGCCGACGGCAAGGTCCTCTTCCGCGAGTACGGCTTCACTGCCGAGAACGTCGCCGCGCAGGCGAGGGAATCCCTGGCCGCGGCCCAGCGCTGACGCCCCATACACGACACGTAGGAGATGTAATTCCATGACAGACGCACTCAAGCGCCTCTCCGAGGAAGGCGTGGCGATCTGGCTGGACGACCTGTCGCGCAAGCGGATCACGTCCGGCAACCTCGCCGAGCTGATCGACCAGCAGCACGTCGTGGGCGTCACCACCAACCCGTCGATCTTCCAGAAGGCGATCTCTCAGGGTGACGGCTACGACCAGCAGCTGTCGGACCTCGCCTCCCGCAAGGTCAGCGTCGAAGAGGCCATCCGCATGATCACGACGGCGGACGTCCGTGACGCCGCCGACATCCTGCGCCCGGTCTTCGACGCCACGGGCGGCCAGGACGGCCGGGTCTCCATCGAGGTCGACCCGCGGCTCGCCCACCACACCAAGCCGACGGTCGCCGAGGCCAAGCAGCTGGCGTGGCTGGTCGACCGGCCCAACACGCTGATCAAGATCCCGGCCACCATGGGCGGTCTGCCCGCGATCGGCGAGGTCATCGGCCACGGCATCAGCGTCAACGTCACGCTGATCTTCTCCCTGGAGCGCTACCGCCAGGTGATGGACGCCTACCTGAGCGGCCTGGAGAAGGCCAAGGAGCGCGGCCTGGACCTGTCGAAGATCCACTCCGTGGCGTCCTTCTTCGTGTCCCGTGTGGACACCGAGATCGACAAGCGGCTCGACGCGCTCGGCACCGACGAGGCCAAGGCCGCCCGCGGCAAGGCCGGCGTCGCCAACGCCCGGCTCGCCTACCAGGCCTACGAGGAGGTCTTCTCGTCGGAGCGCTGGCTGGCGCTGGAGAAGGCGGGCGCCAACAAGCAGCGTCCGCTGTGGGCCTCCACCGGTGTGAAGGACCCGGCGTACAAGGACACGCTGTACGTGGACGAGCTGGTGGCGCCGAACACGGTGAACACCATGCCGGAGGCGACCCTGTTCGCCGCCGACGACCACGGCGAGATCACCGGCAACACCATCGCCGGCACCTACGAGCAGGCGCGCGCCGACCTCGACGCGGTCGAGAAGCTCGGGATCTCCTACGACGAGGTCGTGCAGCTGCTGGAGGAAGAGGGCGTCGAGAAGTTCGAGGCGTCCTGGAACGACCTGCTCAAGTCGACCGAGGCGGAGCTCCAGCGCCTCGCCCCTTCGGAGGACTGAGGACTTGTCATCCATCCCCGGTTCCGGAGCCAATCCGCTTCGTGACCCCGCAGACCGACGGCTCCCGCGTATCGCGGGGCCGTCGGGCCTGGTCATCTTCGGCGTCACGGGCGACCTGTCGCGCAAGAAGCTGATGCCCGCGGTGTACGACCTCGCGAACCGGGGTCTGCTGCCGCCGGGCTTCTCGCTGGTCGGGTTCGCCCGCCGCGAATGGGCCAACGAGGACTTCGCGCAGGAGGTCCACGACGCGGTCAAGGAACACGCCCGCACCCCCTTCCGCGAGGAGGTCTGGCAGCAGCTCATCCAGGGGATGCGCTTCGTGCAGGGCACCTTCGACGACGACGACGCCTTCGAGCGGCTTCGGGCGACGATCGAGGAACTGGACAAGGCGCAGGGCACCGGCGGCAACTTCGCCTTCTACCTGTCGGTGCCCCCGGGCGCCTTCCCGGTGGTCATCCAGCAGCTGAAGAAGCACGGGCTGGCGGACCAGACGGGCGGCCACTGGCGGCGCGCGGTCATCGAGAAGCCGTTCGGCCACGACCTGAAGTCGGCCGAGGAGCTCAACGAGATCGTCCACGAGGTCTTCGCCCCGGACCAGGTCTTCCGCATCGACCACTACCTGGGCAAGGAGACCGTCCAGAACATCCTGGCGCTGCGCTTCGCCAACACGATGTTCGAGCCGATCTGGAACCGGTCCTTCGTGGACCACGTGCAGATCACGATGGCCGAGGACATCGGCATCGGCGGCCGGGCCGGCTACTACGACGGCATCGGCGCGGCGCGGGACGTCATCCAGAACCACCTGCTCCAGCTGATGGCCCTCACGGCCATGGAGGAGCCGGCCTCCTTCGACGCGGACGCGCTCGCCGCGGAGAAGACCAAGGTGCTCGGCGCGGTGAAGCTGCCCAAGGACCTGGGCAAGGACACCGTGCGCGCGCAGTACGCGGCCGGATGGCAGGGCGGCGAGAAGGCCGTCGGCTATCTGGAAGAGGACGGCATCGACCCCAAGTCGAAGACCGACACCTACGCGGCCATCAAGCTCGAGGTCGACAACCGCCGCTGGGCGGGCGTCCCCTTCTACCTGCGCACCGGCAAGCGCCTCGGCCGCCGGGTCACCGAGATCGCGGTGGTCTTCCAGCGGGCCCCGCACTCCCCCTTCGACCACACGGCGACGGAGGAGCTGGGCAAGAACGCGATCGTCATCCGCGTCCAGCCCGACGAGGGCGTGACGGTCCGCTTCGGCTCCAAGGTGCCGGGCACCTCGATGGAGATCCGGGACGTGTCCATGGACTTCGCCTACGGCGAGTCCTTCACGGAGTCCTCGCCCGAGGCGTACGAGCGCCTCATCCTGGACGTCCTCCTCGGCGACTCCAACCTCTTCCCGCGTACCGAGGAGGTCGAGCTGTCCTGGAAGATCCTCGACCCGATCGAGGAGTACTGGGACAAGAACGGCAAGCCCGCCCAGTACCAGGCCGGCACCTGGGGACCCGTCGAGGCGGACGAGATGCTCGAACGAGACGGACGGAGCTGGCGCCGGCCATGAAGACAGACCTCACGGACACCACGGCCAGCAAGATCAACAAGGCGCTGGTCCAGGGCCGCCGGGCGATCGGCACACCGGCCGTGGGCATGGTGCTCACGCTGGTCATCGTCACCGACGAGGAGAACGCGTACGACGCGCTCAAGGCGGCCGGCGACGCCTCGCACGAGCACCCCTCGCGCACGCTCGTGGTGATCAGGCGCGTCTCCCGCTCCCCCCGCGACCGCACCCAGTCCCGGCTGGACGCGGAGGTGCGGGTCGGCGCGGACGCGGGCACCGGCGAGACGGTCGTGCTGCGGCTGTACGGGGAGGTGGCCGACCACGCTCAGTCGGTGGTGCTGCCCCTGCTGCTGCCGGACGCGCCCGTCGTCGTGTGGTGGCCGGTCAACGCGCCGCTCGACCCGGCCCAGGACCCGCTGGGCGCGCTGGCCCAGCGCCGGGTCACCGACACCTACGCCGCCGAGCAGCCCGTACGGGACCTGGCGGCCCGCTCCGAGGCCTACACCCCCGGCGACACCGACCTGTCGTGGACCCGGATCACGCCCTGGCGTTCGATGCTGGCGGCGGCCCTGGACCAGGTCACCTGCAAGGTGGAGTCGGTCGAGGTGGAGGGCGAGGAGTTCAACCCGAGCTGCGAGCTGCTGGCGATGTGGCTGGGCGACCGTCTCGACGTCCCCGTCAAGCGCTCGCTGTCCGCCGGGCCGGGACTCACGGCGGTGCGCATGTCGACCGACTGCGGCCCGATCGCGCTGGACCGGGCCGACGGCTCGCTGGCGACGCTCTCCATAGAGGGCCAGCCCGACCGCGCGGTGGCGCTCAAGCGCCGGGACACCGCCGAGCTGATCGCGGAGGAGCTGCGGCGGCTCGACCCGGACGACACGTACGCCTCGGCGCTGCGGTTCGGCGTGGAGCGGCTCGCGGCGGGACAGGTCACGCCGGCGGCCCGGGCGGAGCGGGCAGAGGCCGGCTCGGGTGAGTCTGCTTCAGGTGACGCGGCTTCGGAGGAACCGCGTCCGGCTGCGGGTGAACCGGCTGCCGATGGTTCCTCCGAAGGTGAGCCGGCCGCCGTCGACACTCCCGTGGAGGAGGCCGCGAAGGCGCCCGCCCAGCAGGCGGCCAAGAAGACCGCCCGCAAGGCCCCGGCGAGGAAGGCGGCGGCGAAGTGAGCGCCCCTCAGCTCGTCGTGCACCGCGACAAGGAACTGATGGCGCAGGCCGCCGCCGCCCGCCTGATCACGAAGATCGTGGACGCGCAGGCCTCCCGGGGCCACGCCTCCGTGGTCCTCACCGGCGGGCGCAACGGCAACGGCCTGCTGGCCGCGCTGGCGACCGCGCCCGCCCGGGACGCCGTCGACTGGTCCCGGATCGACCTGTGGTGGGGCGACGAGCGCTTCCTGCCCGAGGGCGACCCGGAGCGCAACGACACGCAGGCCCGTGAGGCCCTGCTGGACTCCGTGCCCGTGGACCCGAAGCGCGTGCACGCCATGCCCGCGTCGGACGGTCCCCACGGCGCCGACGTGGAGGCCGCCGCCGAGGCCTACGCCGAGGAACTGGCCCGCGCGGCCGGCCCTGAGAACCACAGCGCCGTGCCCACCTTCGACGTCCTGATGCTGGGCGTCGGCCCGGACACCCATGTGGCCTCGCTCTTCCCGGAGCTGCCGGCCGTGCGGGAGACCGAGCGCACGGTGGTCGGCGTGCACGGCGCGCCCAAGCCGCCGCCGACTCGTATCACTTTTACTCTCCCGGCGATCCGGGCGGCCCGTGAGGTGTGGCTGCTGGCGGCCGGCGAGGACAAGGCGCGGGCGGCGGCGATCGCCCTGTCGGGCGCGGGCGAGATCCAGGCCCCGGCGGCCGGCGCGCGCGGCCGTGCGCGCACGCTGTGGCTGCTGGACTCGGCGGCCGCCTCCGAGCTGCCCAGGGCGCTGTACCCGCCGGCCTCGCCGTGAGGTCCGGGGCCTGAGCACGGGTCGACGGGTGAGGGCGGCGGACCGACACGGTCCGCCGCCCTCACCCGTCTTCGCGTGCGCGGCGGGCTCACTTCACCGAGCCCGCCATCACCCCCTGCACGAAGTGCTTCTGGAAGGCGAAGAACACCGCCACCGGCACCACCAGCGACAGGAACGCGCCCGGCGCGAGCACGTCGATGTTGCTGCCGAACTGCCGTATCTGGGACTGGAGGGCGACCGTCAGCGGCTGTGAGGAGCTGTCGGCGAAGAGCAGCGCCACCAGCATGTCGTTCCACACCCACAGGAACTGGAAGATGGCCAGGCTGGCGAGGGCGGGACGCCCCACGGGGACGACCAGCCGGGTGAAGATGCGCCACTCGCTGCCGCCGTCCATGCGGGCCGCCTCCAGCATCTCCTTCGGGATCTCCACGAAGTAGTTGCGCAGCAGGAACACCGCGAACGGCAGCCCGTAGGCCACGTGGAACAGGACCACTCCGGGGATGGTCCCGAACAGGCCCAGCTGGCCGAAGAGTTTGGCGACCGGCAGCAGGCCGATCTGCACCGGCACCACCAACAGCGCGACCACGACCAGGAAGACGGCGTCCCGGCCGGGGAAGTCCAGCCAGGCGAAGGCGTATCCGGCGAGCGCCGCCAGCACGACGACGAGGACGGTCGTGGGCACCGAGATCAGCACGGTGTTCCAGAACGCCTGGGTGATGCCGGCGTTCCCCAGCAGCGACGCGTAGTTGTCGAAGGACAGCTGCCCGGGACTGGCGAACACCGTCCACCAGCCGCCCTCGGCGGTGTCCTCCGCCGACCTGAGCGAGGACAGGAACAGTCCCGCCAGGGGCGTCATCCACACCAGGCCGACCAGCACCAGGAAGGCCTGCACGATCCCGCTGCCGAGGTGACGCCTGAGGGCGTTCATCGCTGACTCCTCTTGAATCGGCGGACGTTGAAGACCATCGCCGGGACCACCAGCAGCAGGAGCAGTACGCCGAGCGCGCTGCCGAGGCCCTGGTCGTTGCCGCCGCCGAAGGACACCAGCCACATCTGGGTGGCGAGCACGGTCGCGTCCTCCTGCACCGGTCCGGGCGCGATGATGTAGACGAGGTCGAAGACCTTCATCACGTTGATGACGAGGGTCACGAAGACCACGGTGAGGACGGGCGCGAGCAGCGGGACGGTGATCCGCCGGAAGATCTGCCACTCGTTCGCCCCGTCCATCCGCGCCGCCTCCAGCGCGTCCCTGGGCAGGGTGGAGAGCCCCGCGCCGATCAGCACCATCGCGAAGCCGGTCCAGATCCACAGGTACGCCCCGATGATCGCCGGTGTGACCAGGGCGGGGCCGAGCCAGGAGACGCCGTCGTAGGGCTGCGCGAAGTTCGAGGCGGGCAGCCGCAGTGTGTAGGAGCCGGCGTCCAGCCGGGGGAAGTCGAAGGAGCCGTCCGGCGCGGTGGTGGCGGTCGCTGCGGTCCTGCCGTCGCGTACCGCCTCGACGCGCATCCCGGGCAGCCCGCTCTCGCTGCGGTCGACCTTGCCCGGCGTCCCGCCCCCTCCGGGCGTGAAGTCGAGGTAGACCACCCCGCTCAGTCCGTCCCGGGCGGCCGGGCGGGAGGCGGCGGTGTACGCGGGCCCGGCGCCGGCGGGGAGGTCCTTGGGCGCCACGCCGACGAGGGGGAGGTTCACCGTGTCGCCCGGCGAGACGGCCGCGCCGGTGCGGTAGGAGCCGTCCGGGTCGGCGGTGAGCCCCTGCCCGTCGCGGGCGCGGGCCGTCGGGTAGGCCGAGGTGTCCTGGAAGGCGTCGTGGAGGGAGACGGCGGCGGCGTTGAGCACACCCTTGTCCGGGTCCTCGTCGTAGGCGAGGCGGAAGATGATGCCGGCGGCGAGGAAGGACACCGCCATCGGCATGAACAGCAGCAGCTTGAACGCCGTCGCCCAGCGGATCTTCTCCACCAGCACGGCGAGGATCAGGCCCAGCCCGGTCAGCAGCGCCGGGGCCACGACCACCCAGATCGCCGTGTTGCGTACGGCCTTGAAGGTGGCGGGGTCGCGGAACATCTCGGCGTAGTTGTCGCCGCCGACGAAGCGGGTGCCGGAGGCGTCGAACAGGCTGCGGCCGACGGAGAAGAGCACCGGGTAGACGACGAGGGCGCCGAGCAGGAGCAGTGCGGGCAGGGCGAAGAGAAGGGCGACGGCCCGCCCCCGCCGCCCCGGGCGCCGGGCGCGGCCGGCCGGGGCGGCGGGCGGTGTGGCCGCCTCTTTCGCGAGGGTGGCGGTCATGTCCGGTCAGCCCTTGTAGGCCTTGGCCGCGGCGGCTTCCAGCTGGGCCGCGGTCGCCTTGGGGTCGGACGGGTCGCGCAGGAAGTCCTGGAGCAGCTTCCACTCCCCCGCGCCCTTGGTGCCGCCGAACGCGGCGGGCGCCTGGTCGGACATGTCGAAGCGGACCGAGTCACCGGCGTCGACGAGGGACTTGGCGGTGGCGCGGGTGACGTCGTCGCCGTAGGAGGCGAGGTCGAGCTTCTTGTTCGGGGACAGGAAGCCGCCCGCCTCGGCCCAGACGGCGGCGGCCTCGGGGGTCGCGAGGTACTCCAGGAGGGCCATGCCCGCCTTGGCGTTCTTGCCGTCCTTGAGGACGACGGCCGCGTCGCCGCCGCTGACCACGGGGGCGTCGCCGCCGTCGACCGCCGGGAACGGGAAGAAGTTCGCGTCCTGGCCGATCTTCCGGCCGAACTGGTCCTTGGCGACACCGGCGACGAAGTCGCCCTCGTAGACCATGCCCGCCTCGGGCTTCGGCCCGAACACCTTCTCCACCGAGCCGGGGAAGTCGGTGTTCAGCGCGCCCTTCTGGCCGCCGGCGATGAGCTGCTTGTCCTTGAAGAGTTCGCCGAGCGTGGTGAGCGCCTTGACGACGGAGGCGTCGGTCCACTTCAGCTTGTGGGAGGCGAGGGCGTCGTACTTCTCGGGTCCGGCCTGGGAGAGGTAGACGTTCTCGAACCAGTCGGTGAGGGTCCAGCCGTCCTGCCCTGCGACGGAGAACGCGGCGAGGCCGGAGTCGGAGACGGTGCGTCCGGCCTTCAGCAGGTCGGCGTAGGTGGCCGGGGGCTTGACGCCGGCCTGGGTGAGGGCGTCGGGGCTGTACCAGACGGTCGACTTGTGGGCGGCCTTGAAGTACAGGCCGTAGAGGGCGCCGCCGACGCTGCCGTAGGTCTTCCACACCGGGGCGTAGTTGGCCTCGACGGACTTGCGGGTGGTGTCGGAGAGCGGCGTGAGCCAGCCCTTGGCGGCGAACTGCTGAAGCACCCCGACCTGCGGGACCATCACGACGTCGGGGGCGTTGCCGCCCTCGATCTTGCTGCCGACGACGGTGGAGACGTTGTCCCCGGTGGACGTGAACTGGGTCTTCGCGCCGGTCTTCTCGGTGAACGCGTCCAGGACCTTCTGGAAGTTCTTCTGCTCGCTGCCGGACCAGACGCCGGCCACGGTGACGGTCTGGCCGTTCAGCGCCTTGTCGCCGCCGCCCGCCGCGACCGGTCCCGAGCCGCCGCAGGCGGTGGCGCCGAGCGCGAGGGCGAGGGCGGTGCAGCCGGAGAGCAGGGTCGCACGTCGTCGCATCATCGTTGATGTCCCTTCGAGAGGTGGGGAGTTGACGGGGTTTTAGAGGTCGCTGAGCCACCAGGCCGAGGTCGAGCCGGGCAGGACGCCAGCCGGGCAGGGGTCGCTGGACAGCAGTGGGACGCCGGCGACCGGCGCGGGGGTGGGCGCCGTACCGAAGTTGACGGCGCAGACCAGGCCGTCACCGCGTTCGAAGGCGAGGACGCCGGGCGGGGTGTCCAGCCAGCGCATGGCGCCCTCACCCAACTGGGGCAGAGCGGAGCGCAGTTGGAGTCCGTCGCGGTACAGGTGCCAGAAGGAGCGGGTGTCGGCGAGGGCCCGGTCGGTGGCGTGCTCGGCGAAGTAGTCGGGCTGCGGCAGCCAGGGTTTGGCCCCCTCCGCGCCGGAGGTGAAGCCGAACGGCGAGGCCTGTCCCGACCACGGCAGCGGGACGCGGCAGCCGTCGCGGATGCGGGCTCGGCTTCCGGTGCGCCGGAAGATGGGGTCGGTGAGCACGTCGTCGGGGAGGTCGACGACCTCGGGCAGGCCGAGTTCCTCGCCCTGGTAGATGTAGGCGGCGCCGGGCAGCGCCAGCATCAGCAGGGCCGCGGCGCGGGCGCGGGCGGTGCCCAGTCCGCTGCCGGCGGGGGCCGGTTCGCCGTAGCGGGTGACGGTGCGGACCTGGTCGTGGTTGTTGAGGACCCAGGTGACCGTGGAGCCGGTGCCGGCGATGTCGGCCATGGCCTCGGAGATGACCTTGCGGAAGGCGTCGGCGTTCCAGGGGGCGCTCAGCAGGTCGAAGAAGAAGGCCTGGTGGAGTTCGTCCGGGCGGACGTACTTCGCGTGTTCGCGGGCGGTGGGGACGGAGACCTCGCCGACCAGGAGCCGTTCGCGGCCGTCGCGGGCCGTGTACTCCTCGCAGACCGCCCGCCAGTGCCGCCACACGTCGTGCACCTCGGGCTGGTTCCAGGCGAGCGGGTTGACCGAGTCGCGAGTGCGGGCGTCGGCCTCGGGGTCGTCGGAGTCGGGCAGTGAGGGGTGCTTGTAGAGGCCGGCGGCGACGTCGATCCGGAAGCCGTCGGCGCCCCGGTCCAGCCAGAAGCGCAGGACCCGGTCGAACTCGGCGGCGACCTCGGGGGTGCGCCAGTTCCAGTCCGGCTGCTCGGGGGTGAACATGTGCAGGTACCACTGGCCGGGCCGGCCGTCGGGCTCGGTGATCCGGGTCCAGGCGGGGCCGCCGAACATGGCGTGCCAGTTGTTGGGCGGTTCGGCGCCGTCGGGGCCGCGGCCGTCGGCGAAGTGGAAGCGGGCGCGGGCCGCGCTGCCGGGCGCGGAGGCGAGCGCCTCACGGAACCAGGGGTGCTCGCTGGAACAGTGGTTGGGGACGATGTCCAGGAGCACCTTGACGCCGAGCCGGCGGGCGGCCGCCACCAGCCGGTCGAACTCGGCGAGGTCGCCGAAGAGCGGGTCGACGTCGCAGTAGTCGGCGACGTCGTAGCCGTGGTCGTGCTGCGGGGACGGGTAGAACGGGCTCAGCCAGATGCCGTCCACACCGAGCTTCTTCAGATAGGGCAGTCCGGCCCTGACCCCGGCGAGGTCGCCGACGCCGTCGCCGGTGCTGTCCAGAAAGCTGCGGACGTAGACCTGGTAGATCACCGCGTCCCGCCACCAGCAGTACTTACTCAACATGTATGCATGTTAGGTAAGCGTGTCAGGAAGATGTCAACGAAAAGAACCCGCACCGGGGTCAGATGAGACCTACGCGTTACCTAACAAGTAACTATGGACAGGAGGCGTGAAGGGAGTGAAGCGCGCGGCCGGCTCTCGTCAGCGGGAGATCGCGGCGAGTTCCCGCGCCAGCCGGCGCACCGCCGCCTCGGGCGTCTCGTGCCCGGCCATGGCGTCGTGCACGACCGACTGCACGACCAGGCTGACCTGGTCGTAGCGCGGGCTCTTGGGGCGCGGCGCGGCCGCGAGCACGCTCTCGCGCAGGGTCGGCAGATACGGGAACGCCCGGATCAGTCCGGGGTCCTCGTAGAGCGCGGCGCGCACCGGCGGCAGGGCGCCGCGGGTGAGGACCTGGCGCTGGACGGGCTCGCTGGTGAGGTAGGCGATCAGCCGCGCGGCGGAGTCGGGGTGCCGTGCGTGCGTGTTCACCGCGAGGTTGGAGCCGCCCAGGACGCTGGTGCCGGGGCCGTCCGGTCCGGGCAGCGGCACGGCGCCGACCTTTCCGGCGACCTTCGAGGAGGGGGCGGAGGCGGCGACGTAGGCGTAGGGCCAGTTGCGCAGGAAGAGCAGCCGGCCGTCCTGGAAGGCCTGCCTGGACTCCTCCTCCTTGTAGGTGAGGGCCCGTTTCGGTATCCATCCCTCGCGCACGCCCCGGGCGAGGAAGCCGATGCCCTCGCGGGCGGCGGCCGAGTCCACGGTGACCCGCGCCCCCTCGTCGCCGAGGATGCTGCCGCCCGCCGAGTAGACGGCCTCGGCGGCGTTCACGGTGAGCCCCTCGTAGGGCAGGAACTGTCCGGCGTAGCCGTCGAGCCGGTGCTTCGGGGCGATGGTCCGGGCGTACCGTTCCAGTTCGGCCCAGGTGCGCGGCGGCGGGACGCCCTCCTTCGCGAGCACGTCCGCGCGGTAGAGGAGGAGGCCGGCGTTGGTGACGTACGGGACGGCGTACAGCCGCCCGTCGTAGGTGGCCGTGTCCACGACCGGCGCCAGGAAGTCCCGCAGGGGGAAGCGGTCGGCGGGCAGCGGGCGTATCCAGCCCGCGGCGGCGAACTCGGAGGTCCAGCTGACGTCGATGTTGAGGACGTCGAAGCGGCTGCGGTCGCCGTCGCGCAGGTCGGTGGCCATCTGCGCGTGGGTCTCGTCGGCGGAGTCCGGAAGCTCGACGAGGGTGACCCGTTCGCCGGGGTGGGTGCGGTTCCAGCCCTGGAGCAGGGGGCCGAGGTAGCCGGTGAGGTCTCCGGCGGTGGCGAGTGTCAGCGGCCCGCGGCCGTCACCGCCCCCCTCGTCGGCGCGGGCGCCCGAGGCGACGTACCCGGTCATGACCACGATCAGAACAAGGAGTCCCCTACCGGCGGCACGTATCCACCGCATAGGTTCCTCCCAGCGCACCCGGGCCCCGGGCGCCTTCGCCCGGAGTCAGAGGCCATGTATACCTGTTAGGTATGGGCGATACTAGGGCCTGGAACACAATAGACCCCAGGGCTAGGACAGGAGGACAGCACGAGTGCGCCTGCCCCTCCTGGCACTTCTCGCGCGCGGACCGGCCCACGGGTACGAGCTGAAGCAGGACCTTGAGCAACTGCTGGGCTCCGCGTACCCTCAGCCGAACGTCGGCCAGATCTATGTGACCCTCGGCCGCCTCGAGAAGCAAGGGCTGATCGAGGGCGAGGCCGTCGAGCAGTCCAGCCGGCCCAACAAGAAGGTCTACCACCTCACCGACGACGGGCGGGCGGCGCTGCGCACCTGGTTCTCGGAGCCCGAGGACGAGCCGCGGGTGCGGGACGAGTTCTTCATGAAGCTGGCCCTCGCCCCGCGTACCGGCCTCGCCGACCAGCTCGCCCTCATCAACCAGCAGCGGCGCCAGTACCTGAACACCATGCGCTCGCTGTCGAAGTTGGCGGCCGCCGAGGACCGGAACAACCGCATCGCCCATCTGCTGATCGAGGGCGCGATGCTGCACCTGCAGGCCGACCTGGACTGGCTGGAGCGGTGTCAGGAAGAACTGGAAGAGCTGAACGAGCTGGAGGAGCTGGAGTGAGCGAGCGCCCCGCTCCGGTGCTGCGCGCCGAGGGCCTGGTCAAGACGCATCACGGCGAGGGCGCCCCGGCCCGTGCGGTGCGCGGGGTGGACCTGTGCGTGGAGCGCGGCGAGTTCGTGGCGATCACGGGTCCCTCCGGCGCCGGGAAGTCGACGCTGCTGCATCTGCTCGGCGGGCTGCAACGGCCGGACGCCGGCAGCCTCTGGCTGGACGGCGAGTGCACGGACGCCTACAGCGAGGCGCGCTGGGCCATCGAGCGCAGGAAGCGCATCGGGATCGTCTTCCAGTTCTTCAACCTGGTGTCGAACCTGTCCGTCGCCGACAACGTGGAACTGCCCGCGCTGCTCGCCGGCGTCTCCCCCAGGCAGGCGCGTGCCGAGCGGGAGGGGCTGCTGGCCGAGCTGGGACTCGCGGGCAAGGAGCGGAGCATGCCGGGCGAGCTGTCCGGCGGCGAGCAGCAGCGGGTGGCGCTGGCCCGCGCCCTCGTGAACCGTCCGCCGCTGCTGCTGGCCGACGAGCCCGCGGGCAGCCTCGACAGCAAGGGCACCCGTGAGGTGATGCGGCTGCTGTCCCGCTTCCACCGGCGCGGGCAGAGCATCGTGCTCGTCACCCATGACGCCCGGCTGGCGAGCGCCGCGGACCGGGTGATCAGCTTCTTCGACGGGCGGATCGCCGACGACGCGACCCTCGACGGCGCTCCCGCGCGCGGCGTCGGCATCTCGGGCGTGCTGGAGCTGAGGGACTGACGTGCGGGCGTACGACGAATCCCGGAAGGGCTGAGACGGTGCGGGCCACCTTGCGCTGGGCGCACTCCGATCTGCGCACGCACCGCGGCGAGGCGCTGTTCCTGGTGCTGGCCACGGCGGGCGTCGTCGCCTCACTGCTGCTGGCGGCGGCGCTGTTCGGGTACGCCACCAACCCCTGGCAGCGGGTGTTCACCCAGGCGCGCGGCGCGCATGTGTGGATCCACACCGGCCCGTCCGCCGCGACGGACGGGCTGCGCTCGCTGGACGGCGTCGACTCCGTCGCCGGGCCCTGGCCGACCGCCTCCACCACCGTGACCTCGCGCGGCGCCCGCGCCTCTGTCGAGCTGCGCGGCACGTCCGAGCAGCCGGCCGTGGGCCGCCCGCTGCTGCTCTCCGGCCGCTGGCTGGATCCCGCGACGCCCGACGGCGTGGTCCTGGAGAGCCGTCTCGCCCGCACTCTGGTCGCCGAGCCCGGTGACACCCTCGCCCTGCCCGGCGCCGCGCACGAACTGACCGTGCTCGGCATCGCCGACAGCGCCGAGCCCCGCTACAGCCCGGGCGACCGGCCCGGCCTCGTCTGGGCGCTGCCGTCCGCCGTGCCGGATCCGTCCGGCCAGGTGGTCGGGCTGCGCCTGGCCGATCCCGAGGACACGGACTACGCCGTCCAGCGCGCGGTCACGGTGCTGGGCGCCGGCGCGGTCAGCGAGGTCTCCACCTGGCAGCAGGCGCGTGCCGAGGCCCAGGGCGACAACCGGCTGCTGGGGCAGGTGCTGGGCCTGTTCGGGCTGGGCGCCCTCGTCGCCGCCGGGTTCGCGGTGCACGGTGCGATCGCCACCCGGATCCGCGGTCATCTGCGGGACATCTCGATCCTGAAGGCGATCGGCTTCACCCCCGGCCAGGTCGTGCGGATCTTCCTGCTCCAGCACATCGCCTACGCGCTGCTGGGCGCGACGGCCGCGGCGGCCCTCACCCAGGCGCTGGGCAGTCTCGTCCCCGGCCGGCTCGGGGACGCGGTCGGCGTCTGGCAGGGGCTGCCGGGGCACACGGTGGCGTTGTTCGCGGTGCCGGCGGGGGCGGTGCTGTTCATCGCCGCGATCACCGGTCTCGCCGCGTGGCGGGCGGGGCGTGTGCCGCCGGTGCCGGTGCCGCGTCCGGTCTCGCCGTCGGGCGGACGGCTGTCCGGGGCGGCGCTGCGGGCGCTCGGGCTGCGGCTGCCGCCCGCGCTGGTCCTCGGCTGGCACAAGGCCTTCCTCACCCGCCGGCTGAGGTCCCTGGCGACGGTGGCCCGGCTCGCGCTGCCGCTGCTGCTGATCGTGGTCGCGTTGAGCGCCTGGACCACGATCGACCGCTTCCACAGCGCACCCGAGCGCACGGGCCTGCCCACCGCGCTCACGGTCCACCCGGACGCCGCGCTCGCCGATGCCTCCACACGCGCGCTCCTCACCCGCGATCCGCAGGTCGCCGCCGCCTACCCCGGTGTGGAGGTGGCGGCCCTGGTCCCCGGCCAGACGGCCACGATCGCCCTGCGCGGCTACGGCACCCGCCAGGACCCCTACCCGTACACCCTGGCCGAGGGCCGTCCGGCGCACGGCCCGGACGAGGCGGTGGCCGGGCAGGGGCTGCTCGACCTGCTGGACGTGGGCGTCGGCGACTGGGTGCGGATGACGGTGGGCGACCAGCCGCAGATCCTGCACATCGTGGGGCGCAGCATCGAACCGGAGAACGCCGGCCGGGTCATCTCCACCTCGCTCGACACGCTCCACGAGAACGCGCCCGGGCTGGGCGGCCCGACCCTCTACCAGCTCCGGCTGACCCCCGGCGCCGACCCGGCCGAGGTCGCGGCCCGCCTCACCGCGGCCGGCCAGGGCCGTCTGGACGTCCACACCGCCGTCAACCCGGCCGACGGGCTCTCCCCGCTGCGCGGGGTGGTGGTGGCGGTGATCGCCGTCCTGGCCCTGATCGGGCTGATCGAGCTGCTGACGGTGATCGGCGGCACGGTCCGTGAAAGCGAACGCGATCTGCTCGCCCTCAAGGCCGTCGGTCTGTCCCCCCGCCAGATCACAGCGATCACGGTGACGGCCACCGCCTGCACGACGCTGACGGCGGCCGTGGTGGGCACGGCCCTGGGCACGCCTCTCGCGCTCTGGCTGATCGACGCCCAGGGCCGGTCCAGCGGCATCGGGGCGGGGATCGCGCAGTCCCCGCCCCTGCCGCTCCTGCTGCTGCTCGGCGCGGCGGCCGTGCTGGGCGCGGCCGCCCTGGCGGCGCTTCCGGCCGCCCGCGCCTCGCGCCGCAGACTCGCGGACACGCTCAGCGCCGTGACCTGAGCGGCGTGCTCATGACCTGAGCGGCGTGCTCAGCGGCCGCGCAGTGTGCGGTACCTGGCGACCAGGGCCCGTGTGGAGGCGTCCAGGCCCGGCACGTCCGCGCCCTCGGTCAGGGCCGGCTCGACGCGCTTGGCGAGGACCTTGCCCAGCTCCACGCCCCACTGGTCGAAGGAGTCGATGTTCCAGATCGCGCCCTGCACGAACACCTTGTGCTCGTAGAGGGCGATGAGCTGGCCGAGGACCGACGGCGTCAGCTCGCCCGCGAGGATCGTCGTCGTCGGGTGGTCGCCCTTGAACGTCTTGTGGGCGACCAGCTCCTCGGGCACTCCCTCCTCGCGCACCTCGTCCGGCGTCTTGCCGAAGGCCAGCGCCTGCGTCTGGGCGAAGAAGTTGGCCATCAGCAGGTCGTGCTGCGCCTTGAGGCGGTCGCTGAGCTCGGCGACCGGCTCGGCGAAGCCGATGAAGTCCGCCGGGATCAGCTTCGTCCCCTGGTGGATCAACTGGTAGTAGGCGTGCTGGCCGTTGGTGCCCGGCGTGCCCCACACCACCGGGCCCGTCTGCCAGTCCACCTCCCGGCCGTCGCGGCCGACGTACTTGCCGTTGGACTCCATGTCCAACTGCTGAAGGTAAGCGGCGAACTTGGACAGGTAGTGGCTGTACGGCAGCACGGCGTGCGACTGCGCGTCGTGGAAGTTGCCGTACCAGACGCCCAGCAGCCCGAGCAGCAAAGGGGCGTTGGCCTCGGCGGGCGCGGTGCGGAAGTGCTCGTCGACGAGCCGGAAGCCGTCGAGCATCTCACGGAAGCGGTCCGGGCCGACGGCGATCATCAGGGAGAGCCCGATCGCCGAGTCGAAGGAGTACCGCCCGCCGACCCAGTCCCAGAACTCGAACATGTTGGCCGTGTCGATGCCGAAGTCGGCGACCTTCTCGGCGTTGGTGGACAGCGCGACGAAGTGCTTCGCCACAGCGGCGTCGTCGCCGAGGGCGTCCAGCACCCACGCGCGGGCCGAGCCGGCGTTGGTGATCGTCTCGATGGTGGTGAACGTCTTGGACGCGACGATGAACAGCGTCTCGGCCGGGTCCAGGTCCCGTGTCGCCTCGTGCAGGTCGGCGCCGTCGACGTTGGAGACGAAACGGACCGTGAGGTCGCGGTCGGTGAAGGCGCGCAGCACCTCGTAGGCCATGGCCGGGCCGAGGTCGGAGCCGCCGATGCCGATGTTGACGACGTTGCGGATGCGGCGGCCGGTGTGGCCGGTCCACTCGCCTGAGCGGACCCGGCCCGCGAAGTCGGCCATCCTGTCGAGGACGGCGTGCACCGCGGGGACCACGTTCTGCCCGTCGACCTCGATCACCGCGTCGCGCGGGGCGCGCAGCGCGGTGTGCAGGACGGCGCGGTCCTCGGTGGTGTTGATCCTCTCGCCGCGGAACATGGCGTCCCGCAGGCCGAAGACGTCGGTGGCGGCGGCCAGCTCGCGCAGCAGCCGCAGCGTCTCGTCGGTGACGAGGTGCTTGGAGTAGTCGATGTGCAGGTCGCCGACCTGCAGGGTGTACGTCTCGCCGCGCCCCGGGTCGTCGGCGAACAGCTCGCGCAGCCCCACCCCGCCGAGCTGTTCACGGTGCTTGGCCAGAGCGGTCCACTCGGGCATCTGATTGAGCCTCGTGCCGTCTGCGTTCATGTCGAGCCAGCCCTCTTCCTCGCCTGTCCGTGCTGCGCGTCTTGTCCCGCTCGGGTATCAACCTAATTGATCAGCCCACGAGGTGAGCTGACGCGGGCCCGTGCGGGGGTGCGACAACAGATACGGCCGAAAGGGGCGGTTCGCCTCACGGCCCACGCGAGCGGGCGGGACCGGGCGGCCGGCGCGCGCGGGGCGGAAAGCGACCGGCCAGGTACCCGAAGGCACCCGGCCGGTCTCCAACTCCTAGATCTCGCCCCGCAGTTTGGCGAGCGCCTCGGCGAGGATCGCCTCGCCGTCCGCGTCGCTGCGCCGCTCCCGCACATAGGCGAGGTGCGTCTTGTAGGGCTCGGTGCGCGGCGGGGCCGGGGGGTTGTCCCGGTCCTGGCCGGCCGGGAAGCCGCAGCGCGGGCAGTCCCAGGTCTCGGGCACCTGCGCGTCGCTGGCGAAGCTGGGCTGCGTCTCATGCCCGTTGGAGCACCAGAAGGAGATGCGCAGACGCGGCGCTGACTCACCGCGCTCGGCCTCGCCCATCGGCCCCGCCCCGACCCGGCTTCCCCGGATCGCGTTGCCACTTGCCACGGTCGTAACTCCCTGCGTGATGGTGCCGCGAAGCGAGTCGGGTTTCGCTTCGCCGCGAGCGCCTCAGTCTACGTAAGGCCCAACGCGCGTCCAGTGACCGGAGTTACAGGACCCGCGCTGCAAGCGTCCATGATAGGCCGCGGTCAGCCGCGCGTACCGAACATGGGGCGTTACGTGAGGAATGTGCGTTTGTGTGCGCTCTCAGCAGGGCGACCGCTCAGCGGCCGGTCGTCCGCTCAGCTGTTCGTCTTCATGAGGATGCCGAGGACGACGATGCACGCGAACCACAGCAGACCGATCACCACGGTGATGCGGTCGAGGTTGCGCTCGGCGACCGAGGAGCCGCCGACGGAGGACTGCATACCGCCACCGAACATGTCGGAGAGGCCGCCGCCCTTTCCCTTGTGCATCAGCACCAGCAGCATCAGCAGCAGGCTGAAGACGATCAGGGCGATCGAGAACCCCAAAACCACGGCTGGACCAACTTCCTCGGATTCGGATGACGACGGGGGCGCAGCGACGTCGCTGCGCCCCCGCAAGGGTACGACGGATCGCCGCTACCGCATACTCACTGGTCGCGGAAGCGCACGATCTTGACGAACTCGTCGGCGTCCAGCGAGGCGCCGCCGACCAGGGCGCCGTCGATGTCGGCCTGGGCCATGATCTCCGCGACGTTGCCCGACTTCACGGAGCCGCCGTACTGGATGCGGACCTTGTCGGCCAGCTCCTGGGAGTACAGCTCGGCGACCTTGCCGCGGATGGCGGCGCAGACTTCCTGGGCGTCCTCGGCGCCGCAGACCTTGCCGGTGCCGATGGCCCACACGGGCTCGTAGGCGATGACGACGGTCTCGGCCTGCTCGGCCGGGAGGTCCTTCAGGCCGCCCTCGACCTGGGCGAGGGTGTGGGAGACGTGGTTGCCCGCCTCGCGGACCTCCAGCTCCTCGCCCACGCACAGGATCGGGGTGAGGCCGTGCTTGTAGGCGGCCTTGACCTTGGCGTTGACCAGCTCGTCGGTCTCGGCGTGGTACTGGCGGCGCTCGGAGTGGCCGACGGCCACGTACGTGCACTTCAGCTTGGCCAGCATGGCGCCGGAGATCTCGCCGGTGTAGGCGCCCCCGTCGTGCGCCGAGATGTCCTGGGCGCCGTACTTGATCTTGAGCTTGTCGCCGTCGACCAGGGTCTGCACGGAGCGCAGGTCGGTGAAGGGCGGCAGGACGGCGACCTCGACGGCCTCGTAGTCCTTGTCCGCGAGGGCGAAGGCGAGCTTCTGGGTGTGGGCGATGGCCTCGAGGTGGTTGAGGTTCATCTTCCAGTTGCCCGCCATCAGCGGCGTGCGCGCGGTCATGTGGGTCAGTCCTCCAGTGCGGCGAGGCCGGGGAGCGTCTTGCCCTCGAGGTATTCGAGGGAGGCGCCGCCGCCGGTCGAGATGTGGCCGAATGCGTTCTCGTCGAAGCCCAGGAGGCGGACGGCCGCGGCGGAGTCGCCACCGCCGACGACCGTGAAGCCCGGGGAGTCGAGGAGGGCCTGGGCGACCGCCTTGGTGCCCTCGGCGTAGTCGGGGTGCTCGAAGACGCCCATCGGGCCGTTCCAGAAGACGGTGGCCGCGTCGGCGAGCTTCGAGGCGTACAGCTTGCGGGTCTCGGGACCGATGTCCAGACCCTCCTGGTCGGCGGGGATCGAGTCCGCGGCGACGGTCGTGGGGTGGGTGGGCGTCTTGGCCTTCAGGTCCGGGAACTCGGGCGAGACCAGCACGTCGACCGGCAGGACCAGTTCGACGCCGGTCTTCTCGGCGCGCGCGATGTACTCGGTGACGGTCGGGATCTGGTCCTCCTGGAGGAGGGAGATGCCGACCTCGTGGCCCTGGGCCTTGAGGAAGGTGTACGCCATGCCGCCGCCGATGAGGAGGCGGTCGGCCTTGCCGAGCAGCTCGTCGATGACGGCGAGCTTGTCGGAGACCTTGGCGCCGCCGAGGGCGACGACGTAGGGCCGCTTGACGTCCTCGGTGAGCTTCTTCAGGACGCCGACCTCGGTGGCGATGAGGTAGCCGGCCGCGTGCGGCAGCCGGGCCGGGAGGTCGTAGACGGAGGCGTGCTTGCGGTGCACCGCGCCGAAGCCGTCGCCGACGTAGAGGTCGGCGAGTTCGGCGAGCCGGTCGGCGAACTCGCCGCGCTCGGCGTCGTCCTTGGACGTCTCGCCCGCGTTGAAGCGCAGGTTCTCGATGACGGCGACCTGGCCGTCGGCGAGGCCGGCGACGGTGGAGCGGGCGGACTCGCCGACCGTGTCGGTCGCGAAGGCGACGTCGGCGCCGAGGAGTTCGCCGAGGCGGGCGGCGGCCGGGGCGAGGGAGAAGGCCGGGTCCGGGGCGCCCTTGGGGCGGCCCAGGTGCGAGGCGACGACCACCTTGGCGCCCGCGTCCGCGAGGGCCTTGACGGTCGGCAGCACGGCGCGGATGCGGCCGTCGTCGGTGATGGCGCCGCCGTCCAGCGGCACGTTGAGGTCGGCACGGACGAAGACGCGCTTGCCTGCCACGCCTTCGGAGAGAAGTTCGTCGATCGTCTTCATGAAAGGGGCTCCCGGGAGGGCTGGTGGTACTCCGTGATCGTAGAGAAGGCCTGTCGTGACGTGAGTCAGGGCCCGGGCCACGCGTCCCCGCGCTGCCCGAGCCCTGCTCTCACACCGAGCCGCCCGCTCTGTCGGTCAGAGCTGGCCGCCGACGAAGACCGTCAGGTCGACGAGGCGGTTGGAGTAGCCCCACTCGTTGTCGTACCAGCCGATGACCTTCACGTTCTTGCCGTCCTGGACCATGGTCAGGGACGAGTCGAAGGTGCAGGACGCGGGGGCGTTGACGATGTCGGAGGAGACGATCGGGTCCTCCGTGTACTCCAGGATGCCCTTGAGCTCGCCCTCGGCGGCCTTCTGGAAGGCGGCGTTGACCTCTTCCTTGGTGACCTCGCGGCCCAGCTCCAGCACCAGGTCGGTGACGGAGCCGGTGGGGACCGGGACGCGCATCGCGATGCCGTCGAGCTTGCCCTTGAGCTGGGGCAGGACCAGGGCGGTGGCCTTGGCGGCGCCCGTCGTGGTCGGGATGATGTTCTCGGCGGCGGCGCGGGCGCGGCGCAGGTCCTTGTGCGGGAAGTCCAGGATGCGCTGGTCGTTGGTGTACGCGTGCACCGTCGTCATCAGGCCCTTGACGATGCCGAAGTTCTCGTCGAGGACCTTCGCCATCGGCGCCACACAGTTGGTGGTGCAGGAGGCGTTGGAGATGACGTGGTGGTTCGCCGGGTCGTACTTGTCCTGGTTGACGCCCATCACGATGGTGACGTCCTCGTCCTTGGCCGGAGCCGAGATGAGGACCTTCTTGGCGCCGCCGGCGAGGTGCTTCCCGGCGTCTTCCTTCTTGGTGAAGATGCCGGTGGACTCGATGACGATGTCGACGCCCAGCTCGCCCCACGGGATGTCCGCGGGGTTGCGCTCGGCGAGCACCTTGATGGTCTTGCCGTCGACGGTGATCGTGTCGGCGGTGTGCGAGACCTCGGCCTTCAGACGGCCCAGGATGGTGTCGTACTTGAGCAGGTGAGCGGTGGTCGCGGTGTCACCCAGGTCGTTGACAGCCACGATCTCGATGTCAGCACCCTGCTCCAGGAGCGCGCGGAAGTAGTTACGCCCGATACGGCCGAAGCCGTTGATGCCTACGCGGATCGTCACGAACCGATCTCCTCGTTGGTACGCCGGCCATGCGGTGCCGGCGAGCTGTATTTGGGATGTCCCCGACCACCCCCGACCCTACCTCTCCGGACCCCGGGGAGTGACATTGAGTCGGCCCATACACGGCATGGCGGTCCGTACCCGCCAGTAGGGGTACGGACCGCCCTGGCCAGAGGCCCTTCGGGACCGTTTTCGCCACGCACCGTCAAAGGGAGTTGACCGGTGCGTCACCGATCAAGTGATGCGAGGGCCTTTCCGATGAGCGCCTTGCGGTCGGCGGCGGCGGTGAGGTGCTCCAGTCCGAAGCCCAGCAGCACGGTGTCGTCGGTGGCGACCGCCGCGTACGTCTGGAACAGGGCTCCGCTGCGCGCCCAGTCCTTGACGACGGCGGGGCTGCCGGCGGGCGGGCCGGGCACGCTCCAGGCGCCGAGCGACGTCTCGAAGCCCTCGGTCTGCACCGCGTTTCCGCCCACGACGACGGAGGCGTTGTCGGCGAGCACGCCACGGCCTCCGGAGCCGGGGTCGGTGATGTAGGAGAGCGACACCTCCACGGACTTCCCGGCGTAGGCGGACAGGTCGAAGGACACGTCCTGCCAGCCGGCCGAGGCGCCCGTGAAGCTGTTCCAGGAGCCGCTGGTGCCGGTCGGCGCGCAGGCGCCGCCGCTGAGCGTCAGGTACCGCTTGAGCGCGGGGTGCGACTGGAGGAGGTACCCGGCCTCGCATTCGGCGGGGACGGCGGTGCCAGTGGCGCCGCCGGCCTCCGGCAGCGTCGTCCAGTCGTCGGCGCCCGCGGTGTGCGCCTCCAGGACGGCGTGGTCGTAGCCCGGTTCGGTGTTCCACAGCAGCCGGGTCCGCAGCGCCGGCTTCTGGGACGCGCTCACACCGGTGAGGTCGATCGTGCGGGTGAGGCGGTTCCAGGCGTAGTCGCTGTGGGTGACGGCGGCCATGGAGGAGCCCTCGTAGGGCCCGAACGGGTTGACCGTGCCGGGGTAGCGGCCCGCTCCCGCACTCGCGAACTGCGGGAAACGGGACACGGGCAGGGTCTCGGAGGTGACGCTGAACGAGCCCGCCTGGTTCAGCGGGTTGCCGGGCGCCGCGCCCAGCGGTCCGCCGGAGCCGGCCAGCGCGCCCGTGCCCTCGAAGGCGGTCGCGGCGGGCAGGGAGGTGCGGGTGTAGGCGCCCAGGTAGTACTGGCTGAAGTCGTTGGAGGGGGTTCCGTCGCCCAGGTCGACGTTGCCGCCCGCGAGTTCGCCCGCCTCGATCAGTTTGCCGCCCTCGTTGAGGTAGGCGCGCAGTTCCAGCTGGGTCGGGTTGCCCGGGGCGCTCGCGCCCGTGTAGTGGACGACGGTGTCGAAGTGGCCGAGCACGCCGAGCGCGTCCGGCACGCCCTGCCGTGCGACGTCCCAGACGACCGCCTTGTGGCCGTTGGCCTTCAGCGCGTCGACGTAGGTCTGCGCCTGCGTGGCGGCCGCGCCCTCCTCGGCGACGACCAGCGTGTCCGCCTTGGGCAGTTCGGCGACCGTGTACGTGAAGTGCGCGCTGGAGACCTGCGCGCCGCCCTCGTCCTCACCGGTGAACCACACCTCGACCTTGTCGCCCGGTTCGCCGTGCTTGACCTTGGCGCGGTACTCGTCGAAGTAGAGGTCGTCCGCGCCGCCGTAGGTCTCGCCGCCGCTCCAGGACTTGAGTCTCTGGTCGTGCACCGGGCCGCCGTTGACGCGGTACTTGAGCTCCTTGTCGCGGATCGCCTTGCGGGCGACGACCGAGACCTCCTGCTTGTGCCCGCGCGAGTACGACGTGGTGAAGGGCGCGAGGGTGAAGTCGGCCGCGGTCAGGCCGACCGAGGACTTCGGCCGGTCCGGGCGCGCGGCGCTCTCGGCGACGGAGAGGGCGAAGGGGATGTTCTTCGCGAACTCCTGCTGGATCAGCTTCTCGTCGTCCGGGAAGTTGAAGACCGACTGGCAGTCGGCGGCTTTCCACTGGTCGTCCGGGACGAGGTTCGAGGCCGTCTGGCAGGTCGACATCTCGGGGGTGAACATCGCCGTGCCGTTGACGTTGGCCGCGTGGCCGTCGGCCTCGCCGTTGGTGGTGTACAGCTCCGAGGAGACCTGCGGGTGGTAGCCGGGGATCGCGGAGTTCTCCGGGGTGCCGGCGAGCGCCTTGTAGGCGACGTCGTCCGGGGTGTCGGTGGCGACCTGCCAGCCGACGCCGTAGAGGAGGAGTTCGGCGGCGGAGTGGTAGTTGACGCCGTACGCGAAGCCGATGCGCTTCTCGAAGGCGTCCAGCGCCTTGGTCTCGGGCTCGGAGTTCGGGCCCGGGCCGCGATAGGTCTGGCTGGTGGGGGTGGGGGACGAACCCTCGTCGTCGTAGCCCCACTTGTAGGCGAAGTTGCGGTTGAGGTCGACGCCGTCGCCGGTGCCGATGACGCCGTCGGCGTTGACGTCCCGCAGGTTCTTGCGCCACAGGCGGTTGTCGGCGCTCTGGAAGGTGTAGTCGTAGCCGTCCGGGTTGGCGGACAGCAGGAACCACAGCTCGGTGGTGTCGACGATCTTCTTGACGCGCTGGTCCGTCGAGTAGCTGTCCAGGTAGTGGTGGAGCAGCCGGCGGGTCATCTCCGGCGTGATCCACTCGCGCGCGTGCTGGTTGGACATGTACAGCGTGGCCGGCTTGGAGCCGTCCTTGCTCCGCTGTGCGTCCTTGGTGAGCTTGAGGGCGAGGATGTCCTGTCCGCCGACGGTCTTGCCGATGGAGACGACCTTGGTGAGGCCGGGGTTCTCCTGGGCGGTGCGGAGGATCTCCTCCTTCAGGCCGCCCTTGCCGCTGTAGGGCCGGAACACCCCGTCGGAGGCGGCCTGCACGCGGGCCTCCGCCTTGGCGGACAGGGTGTGCTCGGTGAGCGGGACGCCCTGCTGCTCCAGCTTCTCGGCCTGCTTGTCGGTGAGGTAGACCTCGACGGTCGCGGTGCCCCGCGCGGGCGCCCGCTCACTGAGTTCGTGACCGTCCTGACCGGCCGCCAGCAGCAGCGGGATCTGCTTCTTGGTGACCTCGGCGCGGAACACCTTGATTTCGTCCGCGTCGGTGTCCTTCGCCGGACTCCCGGGTTGTGCCTGGGCGATGGGCGCGAGGCTCGCTCCGCCGATCAGGAGCGCGCCGACAGCGAGGATCGATCTCGCTCTACGTCTCATGAACCCCCCTGGTGTGGGTTCGCCGCAACAGCGAACAGATGCCAGGCTCATGTCAGTTCTTGATCGAGTCAAGGGTGCCTCAAGGTGTGTGAACACACCGGTTACCGGCCCAAGTGGGGCGGGGGTGGGGTGTGTTGGGGTGGGGGTGAGGTTGGGGCGGGGTGGGGTGGCTGGGTGAGGTGATGTGGCAGGGGCGAGGTGAGGGGTGGGGCTTGTTCGCCGGGCGCTACCGCGCGGGCAGGCGGCCCGGTATCTCGGCGGCCGCGGTCCCGCCGGGGACAGCGGCCGTGGAACGCGGTGGTCGGGTTCGGCCGGTCCGGCGGCCGTGGAACGCGGTGGTCGGGTTCGGCCGGTCCGGCGGCCACGGAACGGGGTAGTCGGGTTCGGCCGGTCCGGCGGACAAGGACCGGTTGAGGGACGACGGCGGGGGACGGTGGGGGGACGATGTCGGCCTGCGTGTGTCGGCGGGCCGGACGGACCAACTGATGTGACCAGCAGAAGATCTGACGGACTGACTGGCATATCTCACGGGCCAGCAGACTGACGGGCCGGCAGGCCTGACCGCTTCCGGGCAGCCGGGCCGCGCCGGAGGCTTGGCCTGGCCGATTGCGCAACGCCGGCGGGGACGACTATGCGGCGGCGGCCGTTAGGTACGCGACCGCACGGGAGGCCCGCTGCCGCCGGGACAGCGACGCTGGAACCGGGCCAGTCGACCAGACCTGGCCGCTTCGGCAGCCACAGCACCGGTGGGGAACGGTGCCGGCATGCGCTGTGCCGGGCAGTGCCGGACGGCCCTCCGCCGGTGGGGCCTACCGCCCGTGGGGCCACCGCCGGTATACCCACGCCGGTTGGGCCACCGCCGGTTGGGCCACCACCCGTGAGACCCTCCGCCGATAAGCCCACCGCACGTGGGGTCCTCCGCCGGGTAAGCCCTCCACCGGTGTGCTCACCGCCGGTTGGGCCGCCGCCGGTGAGGCGTTCCGCTGGCAAGGCCACCGCCCGTAGGGCCTTCCGCTCGTGGGGCCGACCGCTCGTGGAGGCTTCCGCACCGGGTAAGCCCACCGCCGCTTGGGCCACCGCCGGTTGGGCCACCGCCCGTGAGGCCCTCCGCCGATAAGCCCACCGCACGTGGGGTCCTCCGCCGGGTAAGCCCGCCGCCGGTGTGCTCACCGCCGGTTGGGCCGCCGCCGGTGAGGCGTTCCGCTGGCAAGGCCACTGCCCGTAGGGCCTTCCGCTCCTGGGGCCGACCACTCGTGGGGGCTGCCGCACCGGGTAAGCCCACCGCCGCGTCGGCCACCGCCCGTGAGGCCCTCCGCCGGAAAGCCCACTACACGTGGGGCGCTCCGCCGATGTGCCCACCGCCCGTGTGGCGTTCCGCTGGTGGGGCCACCGCGTAGGGCCTTCCGCTCGTGGGGGCTGCCGCACGGGGTAAGCCCACTGCCCGTGGAGGCTTCCGCCGGTAAGCCCTCCGCCGGTGTGCCACCGCCCGTACGACCTTCCGCCCGTGGGGACCACCGCCTGTGGGGGTCTGCGGTGGCGTAACGGGGCGTGGGGGCAGGGCGGGCGGCGGGCGGCCGAGGGGTGGTCAGCCCACCAGGTTGTCGGCGAGTTCCTCGCTGAGGTTGGCCTCCGTGCTCGGGATGCCCAGGTCGGAGGCGCGCTTGTCGGCCATGGCGAGCAGCCGGCGGATGCGGCCGGCGACGGCGTCCTTGGTCAGCGGCGGATCGGCGAGCGCACCCAGCTCCTCCAGTGAGGCCTGCTTGTGCTCCATGCGCAGCCGGCCGGCCGCCGCGAGGTGCTCGGGGACCTCCTCGCCGAGGATCTCCAGCGCGCGCTGCACCCGGGCCCCGGCGGCCACCGCCGCGCGGGCGGACCGGCGCAGGTTGGCGTCGTCGAAGTTGGCGAGCCGGTTCGCCGTGGCGCGCACCTCGCGGCGCATCCGGCGCTCCTCCCAGGCCAGCACCGACTCGTGCGCGCCGAGCCGGGTCAGCAGCGCGCCGATCGCGTCGCCGTCACGGACGACCACCCGGTCGACCCCGCGCACCTCACGGGCCTTCGCGGCGATGGACAGCCTGCGGGCCGCACCGACGAGCGCGAGCGCGGCCTCCGGCCCGGGGCAGGTGACCTCCAGGGAGGAGGACCGGCCGGGCTCGGTGAGCGAGCCGTGCGCGAGGAACGCCCCGCGCCAGGCCGCCTCCGCGTCGCAGGTCGCCCCCGAGACCACCTGCGGCGGCAGACCGCGGATCGGGCGGCCCCGCCCGTCGACCAGGCCGGTCTGCCGGGCCAGCTGGTCGCCGCCCGCGACCACCCGTACCACGTACCGGGAGCCGCGGCGCAGACCGCCGGGCGCCATCACGATCAGCTCCGAGCTGTGGCCGAAGATCTCCAGGATGTCCCGCTTGAGCCGGCGGGCCGCCATCGCGGTGTCCAGCTCCGCCTCGATCACGATCCGACCGCTCACCAGGTGGAGGCCGCCGGCGAACCGCAGGATGGCGGAGACCTCCGCCTTTCTGCAGCAGGTACGGGTGACGGGGAGCCGGGAGATCTCGTCCTTCACCGCTGCCGTCATCGCCATGGGCCGATCCTTCCATGCATCCGAAAAATACGGTCGTACGCGGCGGCCAGCAGCTCCGGATCATGCCGCGGAGTTCCGTCGGGCCGGGCCACCGGCGCCAGCTCCACCGCGGCCCCGAACCGTTTGGCGGCGTCGGTGAGAGAGTCGCGGTCGGGCACGGCGGCCTCGTCGGCCAGCACCACGTCCAGGGCGAGTTTAGGGGCGTGTCGTCCCAAAACCTCCAAATGACGCTGCGGGGAGAAGCCGTCGGTTTCTCCCGGCTGCGGTGCGAGGTTCAGCGAGAGTACCCGGCGCGCCTTGGTCTGCGTGAGCGCGTCCAGCAGCTCCGGCACCAGCAGGTGCGGGATGACCGAGGAGAACCAGGAGCCGGGCCCGAGGACGACCCAGTCCGCGTCGAGGACGGCCTCCACCGCCTCCGGGACGGCCGGCGGGTCGTGCGGCACGAGGTGCACCGACTGCACCTCGCCGGGCGTCAGCGCCACGGTCGCCTGTCCGCGCACGGTGTCCACGTCGTCGGGGCGCTGGGGGTCGTGCCCCTTGACCAGCGCCTGGAGTTCCAGCGGGACGGCCGACATGGGCAGCACACGCCCGTGCGCGCCCAGCAGCCGGCCGACCAGGTCCAGCGCCTGCACATGGTCGCCGAGCTGCTCCCACAGGGCCACGATCAGCAGGTTGCCGACCGCGTGGCCGTTGATCTCGCCCTGCGACTGGAAGCGGTGCTGGATGACCCGGGACCAGGTCTGGCCCCAGTCGTCGTCGCCGCACAGCGCGGCCAGCGCCTTGCGCAGATCGCCGGGCGGCAGGACGCCCAGTTCGTCGCGCAGGCGCCCGCTGGAGCCGCCGTCGTCGGCCACGGTGACGACGGCGGTGAGGTCGCCGGTGATCCGGCGCAGCGCGGCGAGGGAGGACGACAGGCCCATCCCGCCGCCGAGCGCGACGACCTTGGGCTGGGCGCCGCGGCGGCGGGGTCTGCCGCCCCGGGCCTCGGCCGGCCGGCTCACCCGCCCCTCGGACGCCGTCCTGCGCAGCCGGCCGAGCCGCGGAGTGCGTCCCGTCATTCCCGTCCCATGTCCCGGTGCACGACCACCGTCTCCACGCCCTCGGCCGCGAGGCGCGCGGCGAGCTTCTCCGACATGGCGACCGAGCGGTGCTTGCCGCCCGTGCAGCCCACCGCGATGGTCACGTAGCGCTTGCCCTCCCGGCGGTAGCCCGCGGCGACGAGCTGGAGCAGCTCGGCGTACCGGTCGAGGAACTCCTTGGCGCCGGGCTGGTTGAGGACGTACGCCGACACCTCCTCGTTCAGGCCGGTGAAGGGGCGCAGCTCGGGGACCCAGTGCGGGTTGGGCAGGAAGCGCATGTCGACGACCAGGTCGGCGTCGACGGGGAGGCCGTACTTGAAGCCGAAGGACATCACGGTGGCCCGCAGCTCGGGCTCCTCCTCGCCGGCGAACTGGGCGTCCATCTTGGCGCGCAGTTCGTGCACGTTGAGGCTGGAGGTGTCGATGACCAGGTCGGCGTCGCCGCGCAGCTCGCGCAGCAGCTCGCGTTCGGCGGCGATGCCGTCGACGATGCGGCCGTCGCCCTGGAGGGGGTGCGGGCGGCGCACGGACTCGAAGCGGCGCACCAGGGCGTCGTCGGAGGACTCCAGGAAGACGATCCGCCGGGTGACGCTCTTGGACTCCAGGTCGGCGAGGGACTCGCGGAGGTTGTCGAAGAAGCGCCGGCCGCGGACGTCGACGACGACGGCGATCCGCGCCACGTTGCCCTGGGAGCGGGCGCCGAGCTCCACCATGGTGGGGATCAGGGCGGGCGGGAGGTTGTCGACGACGAACCAGCCGAGGTCCTCCAGACACTTGGCCGCCGTCGAGCGGCCGGCCCCGGACATGCCGGAGATGATCACCAGCTCGGGGATGGCCGCGTCGGGGATCCCGGGTGGTGTGACGTCCGTGCTCACCTGTGCTCCGTCTTCCTGACGCGCCTGCTGTTCGGCGTCGTCGTGACCTGCATTGTGCGGGTCGGGTCGCGCGCCGGACACGCTGGGGTCCTGCTGGGGGGCCCGCGGCGGCTGTCCGGGGGCCGGCGGCGCCGGCGTGGGGGGTCGTTCCTGTCCGCTGGTGGGGTGTGCGTCGTGCTCGGTCATGTCTCCTGCCCCCGTCGTTCTTCCGGGACGCCCGCGGCGACGGGCTCCCCGGGGGGACCCGCCGTGTCACCGGGTTCCCCTTCTTCCATGATCTCTCCCGTGGCCGTGTTCACGGCGGGCGCGGGCGCAGCCGCCTCGGCGAGGGCCGCGGCGATCGTCTCGGCCGTCTTTCGGCCTATGCCGGGCACCTCACAGATCTGTTCGATCGTCGCGGCACGCAGCCTCTTCACCGAGCCGAAGTGTTTGACCAGGGCCTGCTTGCGGGTCTCGCCGAGGCCCGGCACGTCGTCCAGGGGGCCGGCGCGGAACCGCTTGGCGCGCTTGGAGCGCTGGTAGGTGATGGCGAAGCGGTGGGCCTCGTCGCGGACGCGCTGGAGGAGGTAGAGGCCCTCGCTGGTGCGGGGCAGGACGACCGGGTCGTCGTCGTCCGGCAGCCAGACCTCCTCCAGTCGCTTGGCGAGGCCGCAGACGGCGATGTCGTCGATGCCGAGTTCGTCGAGGGCCCGGCGGGCGGCCGCGACCTGCGGCTGCCCGCCGTCGACGACGATGAGCTGGGGCGGGTAGGCGAACCGCTTGGGGCGGCCGTCCTCCTCGGTGAGGGCGCCGTCGGGGAGGGCAGGGTCGCCGTCGGCCCACTCGCCGGTGCGCTCCTTCTCGGCGAGGTAGCGCCGGAACCGGCGGGAGATCACCTCGTGCATGGACCGGACGTCGTCCTGTCCCTCGAAGCTCTTGATCTGGAAGCGGCGGTACTCGCTCTTGCGGGCGAGCCCGTCCTCGAAGACGACCATGGAGGCCACCACGTCGTCCCCCTGGAGGTGGGAGATGTCGAAGCACTCGATCCGCAGCGGGGCGCTGTCGAGGTCGAGGGCCTCGGCGATCTCCTCCAGGGCGCGCGAGCGTGTGGTCAGGTCCGAGGCGCGCTTGGTCTTGTGCAGGACCAGGGCCTGCTCGGCGTTGCGCTCGACGGTCTCCATCAGGGCCCGCTTGTCGCCGCGCTGCGGGACGCGCAGCGAGACGGCGGAGCCGCGCCGCCCGGTCAGCCACTCCTGCACGGGTTCCACCGGGTCGGGCAGCGCGGGGACCAGGACCTCCTTGGGCACCGCGTCCCCGGACTCCTCGCCGTAGAGCTGCTGGAGGGCGTGCTCGACGAGGGCGCCGGTGGTGATCTCCTCTACCTTGTCGGTGACCCAGCCGCGCTGGCCGCGCACCCGTCCGCCGCGGACGTGGAAGATCTGGACGGCCGCCTCCAGCTCGTCCTCGGCGACCGCGATCAGGTCGGCGTCGGTCGCGTCGGCGAGCACGACCGCGTTCTTCTCCATGGCCTTGCGCAGGGCCTCTATGTCGTCCCGCAGACGGGCGGCCCGCTCGTACTCCATCTCGTCGGCCGCCTGCGCCATCTGCTGCTCCAGCCGCCGCAGATAGGCGCCGGTGCGGCCGGCCATGAAGTCGCAGAACTCCTCGGCCAGGTCGCGGTGGTCGTCGGCGGAGATCCTCTCGACGCAGGGCGCGGAGCACTTGCCGATGTAGCCGAGCAGACAGGGGCGGCCGGTGCGGGACGCGTTCTTGAAGACGCCCGCGGAGCACGTGCGGACGGGGAAGACGCGCAGGAGGAGGTCGACGGTGTCGCGGATCGCCCACGCGTGCGCGTACGGGCCGAAGTACCTGACGCCCTTCTTCTTGTGGCCGCGCATCACCTGCACGCGCGGGAAGTCCTCGTTCATCGTCACCGCGAGGTAGGGGTAGCTCTTGTCGTCGCGGTACTTGACGTTGAAGCGGGGGTCGTACTCCTTGATCCACGAGTACTCCAGCTGGAGCGCCTCCACCTCCGTGGAGACCACCGTCCACTCCACGGACGCCGCCGTGGTGACCATGGAGCGGGTGCGCGGGTGCAGGCCCGCGAGGTCCTGGAAGTAGTTCGCCAGGCGCTGGCGCAGGCTTTTCGCCTTTCCGACGTAGATCACCCGGCGGTGCTCGTCGCGGAACCGGTACACCCCGGGGGAGTCCGGGATCTGTCCCGGCTTGGGGCGGTAGCTGGAGGGGTCGGCCATGTCTCACACCCTACTGGCGCGCGGTGACAGTCCGGCCGGGCTGTGGACAACCGCGGCGGGTGCGTCACGTTCCTTCGCCCGGGTGTTGTCGGGGCTTGGTCAACACGCTTCAATGCGGGGGAACTCGGGTGGTGAAGCACGCCCTACGGATGTGAAGGCGTCCCGCGCCCTCCTGGGGTGCCCGGCCACCCACGCGAACGGTCTGACCAGCCGTCGTGCGCATTCACAGAAAGGCCCCTGCATGCCGCATGCCCCTCAGCACGTGGACGCCGACGCCGAGTCCACCGCCGCGGACGCCGTGGCGGATCTGGAAGCGGCCCTGCGGGGCGGCCCCTTCCACGTCGCCCTGCGGGCCGCGATCGCGGCCCGGGGGCTGCCTTTGCAGCGTGTGCAGCATCATCTGTCGCGGCACGGGGTCAAGGTCGGCGTCACCAGTTTGAGTTACTGGCAGCAGGGCGCTCGCCGACCGCAGCGCCCGGAATCCCTGCGGGCCGTGCGCGCGCTGGAGGAGATCCTGCGGCTGCCGGAGGAGTCGCTGATCCGGCTGCTCACGGAGACCGGCGCGGATCTGGCCGCCGGGCAGCCCGCGGGACGCTCCTACCGGGCGCTCATGGCGGCCTCGGACGTCCTGGAGAAGCTGTTCGTCGAACTTCAGTGCTCTCTCGACGACGGTCTCCACACGCTCGGCCACCACGAGCGGGTCCGGATCGGCGGGCGCCGCGAGCTGCTCGGGCGCGAGTCCCAGCACATCGTGCGGGCCCACCGCGACGGCGTGGACCGCTTCGTCGCCGTCCACCACGGGGACCCCGGCTGCGTGCCGGAGCGGATGGCGGTGCAGGCCCTGGAGAACTGCCGCACCGGTCGGATCCGCCGCCACCACGACACCGGCGTCCTGGTGGCCGAGCTCCTCTTCGACACCCGGCTGCGGGCCGGCGAGACCTTCCTCTTCCGCTACGGCGTGCGGGACGGCACCGCCGGGGCGTGCCGCGAGTACGTCCGCGGTTTCGACGCACCGGGCGGCCAGTACGCCCTCCAGGTCCGTTTCGCCGAGGACGCGCTGCCGGTTCGCTGCCACCGCTTCTCCCGGCACTCCCCCGCCGCCCCGCGCAGCGGCCGTCAGGAGCTGCCGTTCAGTCACCGGCACCGCTCGGTCCACCTCGTCGAGCCGCGGGTACGGTCGGGCATGCTGGGCATCGGCTGGGACTGGGAGTGAGCGAGCCCTCGCCCCGCCGGTCCCTGAGCCGCTGATGCCACCGAGCTCTTCGTGGAAGGAAACCACCCTGTGATCGTCGTCGCCGGTGAGGCCCTGATCGATCTGGTGCCGCAGGGCACGGGTGCCCTCGCGGCGCTGCAACCGGCGCCGGGCGGCGGCCCGTTCAACACGGCCGTGGCCCTCGGCCGGCTCGGGTCGCCGACCGCCTTCTGCTCGCGCGTCTCCCGGGACGCCTTCGGCGAGGCGCTGCTCGGCCGGCTGCGCGATTCGGGCGTGGACGTCGCGCCGGTGCGGCGTGGCCCGGAACCGACGTCGCTCGCCGTCGCCACCCTCGACGGCGACGGCTCGGCCGCCTACTCCTTCTACGTCGACGGCACCGCGGACCGGCTGTTCGCCGCGCCGGCCGGGCTGCCCGCCGGGACGCGCGCGGTGTCGTTCGGCACCTGCTCGCTCGTCCTGGAGCCGGGCGCGAGCGCGTACGAGGAGCTGATGCGGGCGTCGGCGGCGCAGGGGCTGTTCACCGCGCTCGACCCCAACATCCGGCCCGGTCTGATCCCGGACGCCGACGCCTACCGGGCCCGCTTCAAGAGCTGGCTGCCCTCGGTGACCCTGCTCAAGCTGTCGCAGGACGACGCCCGGTGGCTGGGCGGCACCCCGCGCGAGTGGCTGTCCGCCGGTCCGGCGGCCGTCGTGGTCACGCACGGCGGCGACGGGCTCACCGCCCATACCGGCTACGGCGGCGAGTACGCCGAGTACACGGTGCCGGGCGAGAAGGTCGAGGTCGTGGACACGATCGGGGCCGGCGACACCGTGAACGCGGCCCTGCTGCACGGGCTCGCGATGCGCGACGCGCTGTCCCCGGCCGCGGTGGCGGCTCTGGGCCGCGACGGCTGGGAGCGGCTGCTGAGGTTCGCGGCCCGCGCTGCGGCGGTCACCTGTTCCCGGGCGGGCGCCGAGCCGCCGTACGCATCCGAACTGGGCGAGCTGTAGGGGTTGTCGGCCGGCGGACGCCCGGAGCGCGCGGCGGTGCGCCGGCAACGGACGGCGGCCCGCGGGGAGTTCCCGCGGGCCGCCGAGGATCTCGGGCTCCTTACCGCTTGGCCGCCGCCTTCTTGCGGGCTGTCGTCTTCTTGGCCGGCGCCTTGGCGGAGGGCGCGGCGTCGCTGATCTTCTCCGGCGCGAGGATCTCGCGCAGGAACTTGCCGGTGTGGCTGGCCGGGACGCCGGCGACCTGCTCGGGCGTGCCCTCGGCGACGACCACGCCGCCGCCCGCGCCGCCCTCGGGTCCCATGTCGACGACCCAGTCGGCGGTCTTGATCACGTCGAGGTTGTGCTCGATGACGATGACCGTGTTGCCCTTGTCGACCAGGCCGGAGAGGACTTTGAGGAGCTTGCTGATGTCCTCGAAGTGCAGACCGGTGGTCGGCTCGTCCAGGACGTAGACCGTGCGGCCGGTGGAGCGCTTCTGCAGTTCGCTGGCGAGCTTCACGCGCTGCGCCTCGCCGCCGGACAGGGTGGTCGCGGCCTGGCCGAGGCGGACGTAGCCGAGGCCGACGTCCTTGAGCGTGTTGAGGTGCCGCGCGATGGCGGGGACGGCCGCGAAGAACTCCGTGGCCTCCTCGATCGGCATGTTCAGCACGTCGGCGATGGACTTGCCCTTGTAGTGGACCTCCAGGGTCTCCCGGTTGTAGCGGGCCCCGTGGCAGACCTCGCACGGGACGTAGACGTCCGGGAGGAAGTTCATCTCGATCTTGATGGTGCCGTCGCCGGCGCAGTTCTCGCAGCGGCCGCCCTTGACGTTGAAGGAGAAGCGGCCGGGCATGTAGCCGCGGACCTTCGCCTCGGTGGTCTCGGCGAACAGCTTGCGGACGTGGTCGAAGACGCCGGTGTAGGTGGCCGGGTTGGACCGGGGGGTGCGGCCGATGGGCGACTGGTCGACATGGACGACCTTGTCGACGAGGTCGTCGCCGTCCACGCGGGTGTGCCGCCCCGGCACGTTCCTCGCGCCGTTCAGCTCGCGGGCGAGGTGCGTGTACAGGATGTCGTTGACCAGGGTCGACTTCCCGGAGCCGGACACGCCGGTGACCGCGGTGAACACGCCCAGCGGGAAGGAGACGTCGATGTCCCGCAGGTTGTTCTCGCGGGCGCCGTGCACGGTGAGCTGCCGGGACAGGTCCCGGGGGCGCCGGATCTCGGGCAGCGGGATCGCCTTCTTGCCGGACAGGTACTGCCCGGTCTGCGACGCGCTGTTGGCGAGCAGTTCCTTCAGGGAGCCGCTGTGCACGACCTTGCCGCCGTGCTCGCCGGCGCCGGGGCCGATGTCGACGATCCAGTCGGCGACCTTGATGGTGTCCTCGTCGTGCTCGACGACGATGAGCGTGTTGCCCATGTCCCGCAGCCGGACGAGGGTCTCGATCAGCCGGTGGTTGTCGCGCTGGTGCAGGCCGATGGACGGCTCGTCGAGGACGTAGAGGACGCCGACGAGGCCGGAGCCGATCTGGGTGGCCAGCCGGATGCGCTGGGCCTCGCCGCCGGAGAGCGTGCCGGCGGCGCGGTTGAGGGAGAGGTAGTCGAGGCCGACGTCGACGAGGAACTTCAGCCGCTCGTTGACCTCCTTGAGGACCCGCTCGGCGATCTTCTTGTCGCGGGCATCGAGCTTGAGTTCGCCCAGGAAGTCCGCGCAGTCGCTGATGGACATCGCGGAGACCTCGGCGATGGACTTGCCCATGATCGTGACCGCGAGGACGATCGGCTTCAGCCGGGTGCCCTCACAGGTGGGGCAGGGCACCTCGCGCATGTAGCCCTCGAAGCGCTCGCGGCTGGCGTCGCTCTCGGCCTCGCTGTGGCGGCGCTTGACGAAGGGCACGGCGCCTTCGAAGGGCGTCGTGTACACGCGCTCGCGGCCGTAGCGGTTGCGGTAGCGGACCTCGATCTGGGTCTTGTGGCCGTGCAGGAGCGCCTTCTTGGCGCGCTGCGGCAGGCCGGCGAAGGGGATGTCCGTCCGGAATCCCAGCGCGTCGGCGAGGGCGCCGACCAGCCGGCCGAAGTAGTCCTTGGTGTGGCCGTGCGACCAGGGGTGGATGGCGCCCTCGTCGAGGGACTTGTCCTCGTCGGGGACGATCAGCTCGGCGTCGACCTCCATGCGCGTGCCGATGCCGCTGCACTCGGGGCAGGCGCCGAAGGGCGAGTTGAAGGAGAAGGAGCGCGGCTCCAGCTCCTCGAAGGACAGGTCGTCGTAGGGGCAGTACAGGTGCTCGGAGTACATGCGCTCGCGCTCGGGGTCGTCCTCGGGGAGGTCGACGAAGTCGAGCACGACCATGCCGCCGGACAGGCCGAGGGCGGTCTCCACGGAGTCGGTGAGCCGGCGCTTGGCGCTGTCCTTCACGGTGAGACGGTCGACGACCACCTCGATGGTGTGCTTCTCCTGCTTCTTCAGCGTGGGCGGGCTGGACAGCTGGATGGTCTCGCCGTCCACGCGCGCGCGGGAGTAGCCCTTGGTCTGCAGGTCGGCGAACAGGTCGACGAACTCGCCCTTGCGCTCGCGCACGAGCGGCGAGAGCACCTGGAAGCGGCTGCCCTCGGGCAGCTCCAGGACCCGGTCGACGATGGCCTGCGGCGACTGCCGCGTGATCGGGCGGCCGCACTCGGGGCAGTGCGGCTTGCCGATGCGCGCGAAGAGCAACCGCAGGTAGTCGTACACCTCGGTGATGGTGCCGACCGTGGAGCGGGGGTTGCGCGAGGTCGACTTCTGGTCGATGGAGACGGCCGGGGAGAGGCCCTCGATGAAGTCGACGTCGGGCTTGTCCATCTGGCCGAGGAACTGGCGGGCGTACGAGGAGAGCGACTCCACGTAGCGCCGCTGGCCCTCGGCGAAGATCGTGTCGAAGGCCAGCGAGGACTTGCCCGACCCCGACAGGCCCGTGAAGACGATGAGCGAGTCGCGCGGGAGGTCGAGCGAGACGTTCTTGAGGTTGTGCTCGCGCGCTCCACGGACGATGAGACGGTCGGCCACGCCGGTCCGCACCTTTCTTGAGAGAAGTGACAGGGGCGGGGCCCCCGTCTTTCTCAGACTAGGGGGAGCCACTGACAACGCCGGTCGGGATGCATGGGTTCACAACAATCCCCGGCTCTCCAGCATGCCCGACGTCGCCTCCGACCATATAGCACGCACATTCGATTTACGGGCGCTCTTCGCCTCCTTCACCCGAAGGGGTGGCGGGACTAGGGTCAGCAGCATGATGGATCACGCTCATGACCTGCTGTGTGTACAGGACGCGACGGAGCGGCTGCTGACCGCGGTCGCCAAGCTGGACGACGCGTCCGTGGCGACTTCGTCCCGTCTGCCCGGCTGGAGCCGGGGCCATGTCCTCGCCCACCTCTCCCGCAACGCGGACGCCCTGGTGAACGTCCTGGCGGGCCGCCCCATGTACGTCGACGCCGCCGCCCGCGACGCCGACATCGAGCGGGACGCCCCGCGCCCGCTGGAGGTGCACCTCACCGACCTGCGGGAGAGCGCGGCCCGCTTCCAGGAGGCGACCGGCGTGCCCGGCGACTGGTCGCGCACGGTGGAACTGCGCAACGGCATCACCGACTCCGCGTCCTGGCTGCCCTTCCGGCGCTGGGTGGAGGTCGAGCTGCACCACGTGGACCTCGGGATCGGGTACGAGCTGGAGGACCTGCCGGAGGAGTTCACCGAGCGGGAGACCGGCTTCCTCGCGGACCGGTTCGCCGGCCACCCCGACGTGCCGCCGACGCGCCTGACGGACGGCACGCGCGTGTGGCGCACCGGCCGGCCGGGCGACGCCCCGGAGACGGCCGTCACGGGCGCCCCTGCCGACCTCCTGGGCTGGCTCGCCGGCCGCCGCGACGGAGCCGCGCTGACCGTGTCCGGCGGAACTCTTCCGGCGCTTCCCCCGCTATAGGCTGCCGACATGACGTACAGCGGAGAGGTGCGGGTCGGCGGCCCGGCGGACGTGCACGAGCTGAAGGACCTGATGATCACCAAGATCGCGGTCGGTCCGATGAGCAACAACGCCTATCTGCTGCGTTGCCGGGCCACGGACGAGCAGCTGCTGATCGACGCGGCGAACGAGGCGCGGACCCTGCTCGGCATGATCGGTGACGACGGCATCGCGTCCGTCGTCACCACCCACCAGCACGGCGACCACTGGCAGGCGCTCGCCGACGTGGTCGCGGCCACGGGCGCGCGTACGTACGCCGGCCGCGAGGACGCCGGGGGCATCCCCGTGCCGACGGACGTGCCGGTCGACGACGGCGACGTCATCCGGGTGGGACGCGTCGAGCTGACCGCGCGCCATCTCGTCGGTCACACCCCGGGTTCGATCGCCCTCGTCTACGACGACCCGCACGGGCACCCCCACGTCTTCACGGGCGACTGCCTCTTCCCGGGCGGCGTGGGCAACACCCGCAAGGATCCCGAGGCGTTCGCCAGCCTCATCCACGACGTGGAGACGAAGATCTTCGACGTTCTCCCGGACGAGACCTGGGTCTACCCGGGCCACGGTGACGACACCACGCTGGGCGCCGAGCGTCCGCACCTTCCGGAGTGGCACGCGCGCGGATGGTGAGCAAGGGGCGCGCACTGCTACTCGCGCGCCCCGTGTGAACGACGTGCACGCGCCGGGGCCGTACGCACACTCCCCGCCCCACCTCGTTGCGCGGTCAACTGGTCACAGCCCCGCGCGGGATGACGGCTCCCGCTCGGACGGGCCGCCGGCCTACGTTCCCCGCCCTCGGCCGGCGGCCCAGGCCCTGCTCGCGCCGCTGTTCACGCGGCTGCAACACCCGTTCCCAGCATGCGGACAAAAGGCCGGTTGACCTCGACAGACGCGGATTTCGCTGCCAATCTCCCGCCATGCATCCCGCTTCGCGCACCCTGCGCCGCGCCGTCGTCGGCGTCACCGTAGCCCTCCTCGCCACCGCCGTCGGCTGCGCACCGCAACCGGAGGAGAAGGCCGCCGCCTCGCCGTCCGGTGCGGCGAAGAACGCCTGCGCCAAGGGCGCGCTGCCCACCGAGACCTCCGGCAAGCTGACGGTCGCCACCGACACGCCCGCGTACGAGCCGTGGTTCAAGGACGACAAGCCCGCGAACGGCGAGGGCTTCGAGTCGGCGGTCGCGTACGCCGTGGCGAAGCGGCTCGGCTACGGCGCGGACGCCGTCGTCTGGCAGAGCGTGCCGTTCAACAAGGCCTTCGCGCCGGGCGAGAAGACCTTCGACTTCGACGTCAACCAGGTGTCGATCAGCGCCGAGCGCAAGCAGGCCGTGGACTTCTCCTCCGGCTACTACGACGTGCGCCAGGCGGTCATCGCCCTGAAGGGCTCCAAGGCCGCGGGCGCGAAGAGCATCGCCGACCTCAAGGGCCTCAAGCTGGGCGCCCAGGTCGGCACCACCAGCCTCGGCTACATCGACGACGTGGTGAAGCCGACGCGGGCCGCCGCCGTCTACGCCAAGAACGACCAGGCCAAGTCCGCGCTGAAGAACGGCCAGGTCGACGCCGTCGTCACCGACCTGCCGACCGCCTTCTACATCACCGCGGCCGAGGTCACCGACGCCACGGTCGTCGGCCAGTTCGAGAACCACGGCGGTACGCCCGAGCAGTTCGGGCTGGTGCTCGACAAGGGCAGCGCGCTCACCCCGTGCGTCTCGTCCGCCGTGGACGCCCTCCGCGCGGACGGCACCCTGGCGAAGATCGAGCAGCAGTGGCTCTCCGACGCCGTCGACGCCCCGGTCCTCAAGTGACCGTCGTCGAGGAGCAGTCCGGCCCGGAGGACGCCGGCGAACCGGACGAGAGCGGTAAACGGGCGCCCGGCAGCGGCGAGGGCGCCCAGGACGACGGGTACACGCCCTCGCGGCGACGGCTCGAGCGGGAGCGCTACAAGCGCACGCGTGCCCGCCGCGCCACGGCGCTCGCCGCTGTGTCGACCCTGGTCACCGCCGTCGTCCTCTACCTGGTCGTGGTCAGCGCGCCCGGCTGGCCGCGCACCAAGGAGACGTTCTTCGACGGGCGGTACGCGCGCGAGGCGCTGCCGAAGGTCCTGGACGGACTGTGGCTGAACGTACGCCTGCTGCTCGTCTGCGGGGCCGCCGTGCTGGTGCTCGGCATGCTCATCGCCGTGGCCCGCACACTGCGCGGCCCGGTGTTCTTCCCGCTGCGGGCGCTGGCGGCCGCGTACACGGACTTCTTCCGCGGACTGCCGCTCATCATCAACCTGATGATCGTAGTGCTGGGCGTCCCGGCGCTGCGCCTGCAGGGCGTCACCGTCGACCCGGTCCTGCTCGGCGGCACGGCGCTCACCCTGACGTACTCCGCGTACGTCGCCGAGGTGTTCCGCGCCGGCATCGAGTCCGTGCACCCCTCGCAGCGTGCCGCGGCCCGCTCGCTGGGGCTGACCAACCGGCAGGCGCTGCGGCACGTGGTGCTCCCGCAGGCCGTGCGCCGTCAGGTGCCGCCCCTGCTGAACGACATGGTCTCGCTCCAGAAGGACACCGGTCTGGTGTCCATCGGCGGGGCGGTCGACGCGGTGCGGGCCGCCGACATCATCGTGGGCCGCAGTCTCAACTACACGCCGTACATCGTCGCGGGACTGGTGTTCGTGGCGCTGACCATCCCGATGACCCGCTTCACCGACTGGGTGACGGCCCGGATGGACCGTCAGCGGGCCCAAGGAGGACCACTATGAGCGCGACGGCCCAGGACGGCTCGCCCGTGCTGCGGATGGAGTCCGTCCGCAAGACCTTCGGCGGCTCCGTGGTGCTGCGCGACGTCGACCTGGAGGTCGCCCCGCACACGGTGACCGCGCTGATCGGCGCCTCCGGCTCCGGCAAGTCCACGCTGCTGCGCTGCGCCAACCTGCTGGAGGACATCGACGACGGGGCGATCTGGCTGGACGGCGAGGAGATCACCGACCCGCGCGCGGACCAGGACGCGGTACGGCGCCGGATCGGCGTGGTCTTCCAGGCCTACAACCTCTTCCCGCACATGACGGTGCTGGAGAACATCACGCTCGCCCCGCGCCGCGTGCACGGCGTACCGCGCGCGCAGGCCGAGGAGCGTGCCCGGGAGCTGCTGGAGCGGCTCGGGCTGGGCGGGAAGGCAGGTGCTTACCCGGACCGGCTCAGCGGCGGCCAGCAGCAGCGTGTCGCGATCGTGCGCGCCCTCGCCGTACGCCCCCGTCTGCTGCTGCTCGACGAGATCACGGCGGCCCTCGATCCCGAGCTGGTGGGCGAGGTCCTGAGCGTCGTGCGCGATCTGAAGGGCGACGGCATGACCATGGTGCTGGCCACGCACGAGATGGCCTTCGCGCGTGAGGTCGCCGACCAGGTCTGCTTCCTGGACGGGGGCGTGGTGCTGGAGCGCGGCACCGCCGAGCAGGTCTTCGGCGACCCGCGACAGGAACGCACACGGCGTTTCCTGCGGCGCACCGGAGCAGGGGCTCTGTAAGGGGCGTGGCCCGGGAGGCCGGTGCTTACGCGTCGGCCTGCGCCGAACCCGCCAGCGCCGCCACCCGCTCCACGCCGAAGACGTATCCCTGCACGCCGCAGCCCGCGATGACGCCGTCGGCGCGCAGGGAGACGTAGGAGTGGTGCCGGAACGACTCGCGCCGGTGGACGTTGGAGATGTGGACCTCCAGCACCGGCAGGCCGTCGCAGGCGTTGAGCGCGTCCAGGATCGCGATCGAGGTGTGCGAGTAGGCGCCGGGGTTGATGACGATCCCGCAGTGGTTCAGCCGCGCCTCGTGGATCCAGTCCACCAGCTCGCCCTCGTGGTTGGACTGCCGGAAGTCGACCGTGCCGCCGTGCGCGGCCGCCGCCTTCGCGCACAGCGCCTCGACGTCGGCGAGCGTGTCCGAGCCGTAGATCTCCGGCTGGCGCTGCCCGAGGAGGTTCAGGTTGGGGCCGTTGAGGATCATGATCGGGGCGTTGGCCAGGGTGCGGGGCACGGGGTCCTCCGGTTCGGTGAAGGCGGGCTGCTCCTCCCCCGATTATCACGATGCGGCGTCACGGCGCCGGTCATACCCTCCTGGCATGACCATGATCTCGTACCCTCCCAAGCCCTCCCCCGGCGACCGCATAGCCGTCGTCTCGCCCGGCGCCGGTCTGCCCGGCCTCTTCCCGCGCCCCTTCGAACTGGGCCTGGAGCGGCTGCGCGAGGACTACGGGCTCGTACCGGTCGAGTACCCGGCCACCCGCACGATGGGCGCGACGCCGCAGCAGCGGGCCGACGACCTGCACGCCGCGTTCGCCGACCCGGACGTCAAGGCGGTCATCGCGTCGATCGGCGGCGACGACCAGATCACCGTGCTGCCCTTCCTGGACCGGGAGTTGATCCGGGCCAACCCCAAGCCGTTCTTCGGGATGAGCGACAACACGAACCTGCTGATGTATCTGCGCAACACGGGGATCGTCGGCTATCACGGCGCGACCGTGATGACCGCGCTGGGCCGGCCCGTGCGCATGGACCCGCTCACCGCGGACTCGCTGCGCGCCGCGCTCTTCACCTCGGGCGAGTACGAACTCCGGCCCGCCGAACGCTGGAACGACGTCAACCGCGACTGGGCAGAACCGGCCACCTTCGAGGAGGAACCGGAGACCCGGCCCGGCGGCGGATGGATCTGGCGGAACGCCGGCCGCGTGGTGGAGGGGCGCAGTTGGGGCGGCTGTCTGGAGATCGTCGGCTGGCTGCTCATGGCCGACCGGGAGATCGCGCACGACCTCTCCGAGTACGACTCGGGGGTGCTGCTGCTGGAGACGTCCGAGGAAATGCCGAGCGGCGAGGAGGTCTTCCGGGTCCTGCGGAACATGGGCGAGCGCGGGCTGCTCCAGCGTTTCTCCGCGCTGCTGATGGGCCGGGCGAAGACCTGGTCCTTCGAAAGCCCCAACAGCCCCGAGGACGCCGACCGCTACGCGGCCGAACAGCGCGACGCCGTCCTGCGCGCGATGCGTGTGTATGCCCCCAACACCATGATCGTCTTCGATGTGGACTTCGGCCACACCGACCCGCAGTTCGTGATCCCCTACGGGGGCCTCGTGCGCGTCGATGGACCCGCCCGGCGCATCACCGTCACGTACTGAGGAGGACGGCGCGCCTCCGCACGCCCCCGTAACCAGCGGTCACCGTGGGTAGTTGACGCGGCATGCACGACGTACGCACCATGAGGACGCCCTCCATGCCGCGGCTCGCGGCCGCCTCGCTCGCCGGGACGGCCATCGAGTTCTACGACTTCTTCGTCTACGGGACCGCGGCCGCACTGGTCCTGGGTCCGCTGTTCTTCCCAGCCTTCTCCCCCGCGGCGGGGACGCTGGCCGCCTTCGGCACGTTCGGCGTGGGCTTCGTGGCCCGGCCGCTGGGGGCGGTGCTCTTCGGGCACGTCGGGGACCGGCACGGACGCCGGCCGGTCCTCGTCGTCTCCCTGCTGCTGACCGGCGGCGCGACGGTCGCGGTCGGGTGCGTGCCGACGTACGACACGATCGGTGTCGCCGCTCCCCTGCTGCTGCTCGGGCTGCGGTTCCTGCAGGGGCTGGGGCTCGGCGGGGAGTGGGGCGGCGCCGTCCTGCTGACCGCCGAGCACGCGCCCGCCGGGCGGCGGGCCCTGTGGTCGAGCTTCCCCCAGATCGGGCCAGCCGTGGGCTTCGTGCTCGCCAACGGCGTGGTCCTCGCGCTGTCGGTGACGCTGAGCGAGGCGCAGTTCGCGCAATGGGGGTGGCGGGTGCCGTTCTGGGCGGCGGGAGCGCTCGCCGCGGTCGGACTGTGGCTGCGCTCCTCCCTCCCGGAGAGCCCTCGGTTCCTGGAGCTCGACGACCACGCGCGCGTGCCCCTCGTCGAGGTGCTGCGCTCCCACTGGAGGCTCGTCCTGCTGACCGCCGGCGCGCTCGCCGTGGGGTACGCGATCTTCTACACCGTGACGACGTGGTCCCTGGCGTTCGCCACCGAGCGGCTGGGCGTGAGCCGGAACGTCATGCTGGTGTGCGTGATGGCCGCCGTGGTGGTCAAGGGGGCGCTGACGCCGCTGATGGCGCTGCTCGGCGACCGCCACGGGCGGCGGCCGCTGTGCCTCGTCGGGTGCGCCGCGGCCGCCCTGTGGATGTTCCCGATGGTCGCGCTGCTGGCGACCGGTGAACCGCTGCCCATGTTCCTGGGCATCGCGGGGGCGCTGATCGCCTTCGTCACGATGTTCGCCGTGATCGCGGCGTATCTGCCGGAGCTGTACGAACCGCGCGTGCGCTGCACGGGCGCGGCGGTCGGGTACAACCTCGGCGGTGTCCTCGGCGGCGCGCTCACCCCGCTCGCGGCGACGGCTCTCGCCGAGCACGGCGGGCGGGTCCCCTGGGGCGTGGGGGCGTATCTGACGGGCGTCGCACTGCTCAGCCTCGGCTGCTTCGCCCTGCTGCCGGAGACGCGGCCGGCGCCCGCGACGGTGGCGCGGGCGGCTATGGATTGAGCGCCAGCTCCAGGTACGCCGCGAAGATCACCAGGTGCACCCCGCCCTGGAGCGGGGTAGCCCGGCCGGGCACCACGGTGAGCGAGGCGACGACGACGGTCAGCGCGAGCAGCACCATGTGGGTGGCGCCGAGGCCGAGGACGAGCGGCCCGGAGAGCCAGACCGAGGCGAGGGCGACCGCGGGGATGGTGAGGCCGATGCTGGCCATCGCGGAGCCGAGCGCGAGGTTGAGGCTGGTCTGCACACGGTCGCGGCGGGCGGAGCGCAGGGCGGCGATGGTCTCGGGGAGCAGGACGAGCAGGGCGATGACCACGCCCACGACGGCCGGGGGCAGTCCGGCCGCCTCGACTCCGCGCTCGATGGTCGGCGAGACGCCCTTGGCGAGGCCGACCACACCGATCAGGGCCAGGCCGAGCAGCCCGAGGCTGATCAGCGCGGTCCGGGAGGAGGGGGCGTCGGCGTGGTCGTCCGCGGTGATCACGTCGCCGTGCCGGGTGACGGGCAGGAAGTAGTCGCGGTGCCGCACGGTCTGCGTGGCCACGAACAGGCCGTACAGGGCGAGTGACGACACTGCGGCGAAGGTGAGCTGGACGCCGGAGAACTCCGGTCCCGGCTTGCTGGTGGTGAAGGTCGGCAGGACCAGGCTGAGCGTCGCCAGCGTGGCCACGGTGGCCAGGGCCGCGCCGGTGCCCTCGGGGTTGAAGACCGCCGTGCCGTGCCGGAGCGAGCCGACGAGCAGGCACAGGCCGACGATGCCGTTGCAGGTGATCATCACGGCGGCGAAGACGGTGTCGCGGGCGAGCGTGGAGCTCTTGTCGCCGCCGTCCACCATCAGGGTGACGATCAGGGCGACCTCGATGATCGTCACGGCGATGGCGAGCACCAGCGAGCCGAAGGGCTCGCCGACCCGGTGGGCGACGACCTCCGCGTGATGGACGGCGGCCAGGACGGATCCGGCGAGGACCGCGGTCACGACGGCGACGATCACGCCGGGCAGGTCCCGGCCCCAGGTCAGGACCAGCAGGACGACCGCGAGCACCGGCACGAGGGACGTCCACCGGACCGTGACCGACCTGAGCCGAGCCGTCATGCTGCGATGCTCTCAGAGCGGTACGGGCAGCGCACTCCGGCCGCCGGGACGGCCGGCCGGAGCGTGGGGCGCCGGGGGCGGCGCCCGGCGAGGTGCCGGGCGCCGCCTCCGAGGGCCGCCTCAGACATCGGCGCTGTCCTTCGGAGCGCCTTCGGCCCGCTGAGCCTCCTCGGCCGCCGCCTGCTTCTTCGACGCCCGGAGGCTGGTGATCGTGGTGACGATCAGGACGGAGCAGATGACGCCCAGCGAGACCGGGATGCTGATCTCGGGGACGTGCACCCCGGACTCGTGCAGCGCGTGGAGCACCAGCTTCACGCCGATGAAGCCCAGGATGATCGACAGGCCGTAGCTGAGGTGGACCAGCTTCTTCAGCAGGCCGCCGATGAGGAAGTACAGCTGGCGCAGACCCATCAGCGCGAACGCGTTGGCCGTGAACACGATGTACGGGTCCTGCGTCAGGCCGAAGATCGCGGGGATGGAGTCCAGGGCGAACAGGACGTCCGTGGAGCCGATCGCCAGCATCACGACCAGCATCGGGGTCATGACCCGCTTGCCGTTCTGCTCGATCCACAGCTTGGTGCCGTGGTAGCGGTCGGCGACGCCGAACTTGCGCTCGACGGCCTTGAGCAGCTTGTTCTCCTCGAACTCCTCGTCCTCCTCGTCGGCCCGGGCTTCCTGGATGAGCTTCCAGGCCGTCCAGATCAGGAAGGCGCCGAAGAGGTAGAACACCCAGGAGAAGCTGGCGAGGATGGCGGCGCCGGCGGCGATGAAGATCGCGCGCAGCACCAGGGCTATGAGGACGCCGATGAGCAGGACCCGCTGCTGGTACTGCGACGGGACCGCGAACTTCGCCATGATCAGGACGAAGACGAAGAGGTTGTCGACGCTCAGCGACTTCTCGGTGATGAAGCCGGCGAAGAACTCGCCGGCGGGCTGGCCGCCGCCGAACAGGAACAGTCCGAGCCCGAAGAGTCCGGCGAGGACGATCCAGACGATCGTCCAGATGCCGGCTTCCTTGAGCGACACGTCGTGCGGTTTGCGGCCGATGAAGAAGTCGACCGCGATGAGGGCGGCCAAGCCCACGATGGTGAGGACCCACAGGCCCACTGAAACATCCACTGCGCCTCCGGCAGTACGTAACGGCAGGTGAACAGCGTCGTCGCGCTGCCGGAGGTCTCTTCCACCCCGGGCCCCGGCACGCCGGAGCGCGTGGGACCACACGGGCCGGCGCCCCGGGATCTGACCAGATCCGTATTGACGGGTACGCCGCAGCAGACAGGGAGTACTCCCCTCCGTTGAGAAAGACAGTATCCCAATCACCAAGGATTGGTAAAGGGCTTGGCAAAAGAAGGGCCAAATCCGCTGGTCAGAGTGGCTTTACCGGGCTTTACGGATTCCGTTGCCCGCGGGCCTGGGCGACCTGCGCCAGCACCGTGTCGAGCACCCGGCTGCCGGGCGGCGTCAGCGTCGGCTCGTAGGTCCAGGCATGCCCGACCCAGGGGTCGGCGAGGTGGTCGTCGGGCACCGGCGTCAGACGCATCAGCCCGCGCCACAGCGGGTCCAGCAACGGTCCGTAACCGGCGGCGTCCTCCCGGTCGGCGACCATCATCAGGTGGACGCCGACGGCCGGTCCCTCGTCCGCGAGATAGCGCAGCTGGTTGACGGCCCGGTCGTCGAAGCCGTGCGGGAAGTCGTTGACCACCAGGAGCTGCTGGGAGGTGTCGAAGCCGGGCGGGAGCGAGTCGGCCGCACCGCCGCGCACCGCCATCTGCACCAGGTCGACACGCTGGGTGAGACGGGCGAGCACGTCCGTCACACCGGCCGCCCCCACCGCGGGCGGACCGGCGAGCACACCGGCCCGCACCAGCGGGGCCAGGCTCTGCGCGCCCGACCCGGCCGGATCGATGACGTGCACGGTGAACTCGTCCGCAGGGTGCACCGCCAGCAGCCGTGCCGTGTGCGCGACGGCCGAATCCAGGGCGAGGCGGCGCAGCTCGTGGGAGTCGAAGAAGGTGCCGTCGACCGACCCCGTCCGCCCGCTGTCGATCCACAGGCCCCGCTCCAGCGGCAGGCGGATCAGCATCGGTATGCGCAGCCCGTCGCTCTCGGGCAGGTGGAGGTCGCCCAGGCGTAGGGCCATGGGCATCTCCATGGGGACGCGGTAGGCGTGCCAGACCGGGTTGTCCCAGCGCGCGTACGCCGGCGGCAGCGCGGGTTCCACCACGTCGGCCTCGGCGGCGAGCTGGGCGAGGTCGCGGTCCAGCACCTGACGTGCCTGGTCGACGAGTTGGCTGTGCTTGGCGCGGGCCGTCTCCCGGGCGGCGTCGCCCTGTCCGCCGATCCGGCTGCGCGGGTCCGACAGGACCTCGTCGAGCTCCTTCTCCATACGGGTGTCGGCGAAGTCGACGGCGCTGCGATAGGCGGCCGTGGTGCGGGCCAGGTCCTCGAACATGCCCCACACCTGGTTGTAGAGCCGCTCCTCCATCGACCAGCCGGTGGCGTCGCCCGCGACGGGCTGCGCGGGCTGCCCGGGCTGGGCCGGGGGCGCGGCGGGCGGTGGCGGCGGGGCGGTGTTCTGCCGGCGCGGGTGGCTGTAGTCGATCGGGCCGCCGGCGGGCGTCTGCGGCGGGGTGGGCGGCGTGTTCGTGGGGGTGGGGCCCGTGACGTAGCCGGCCGGTGGTTCTGCGGGAGGCTGCGCGGGCTGTGTGCCCTGCGGACCGCTTGGGGGCGGGCCGCCGTAGGGGCCGGGGTTGCCCTGGGGGTGCTGTCCGTTGGGGGAAGCGTCGCTCTGGTCGGGTCCGGGGGCGGGGCCGGCGGGCTGCCGGGAGCGGCCGCCGTCGGACGGGAGCGGGGGCGGGGCGGGCACCGAGCGGGCCATGCCCTGCTCCACCGCCTTGAAGATGCCGGCCGCGAGCTGCCGGGCCTGCGGCAGGCCCTGGTCGGCGAGGAGTTCGGCGAGACCGCCCGCGTAGCCCTGGCCGATGGCCCGCACCTTCCAGGCGCCCTGGCGCCGGTAGAGCTCCAGGGCGACGACGGCGGACTCCGCGGTCAGGCCGGTGATGGTGTAGCTGGCGACCTCTGTTCCGTCGAGGCCGGTGACCGCGACGAAGGGGGCCGGGACGGAGCCGAAGCTCGTGGGCCCCGCGATGCCCGTGGGCAGGGCGAGCAGGACTCCGACGCGGTGCACGGCCTCGGCGACGGCGTCCAGGTCGACGGCGAGGCGGTGCTCGGCGGCGGCCTGGCGGGAGACCTCGACGCCGGGCAGGAGGGGCGAGCCCGGGTGGGCCACCCATTCCACCCCGTGCACCGTGCCGTTCTCGTCGCCGAGCGTGGCCCCCGCCACGATCGGCGTGCCGGCCGAGACCCTGATCTCGAGGCGGACCTCGACAAGCGGGTGGTTCTGTCCCCGCACCAGCTCGGCCGTCATCGCCTGTCGTCCCCCTGCGTCGCGTCGGTCGCGTCGGTCGTGTGTGGTGTTGTCGTGTGCCGCTCGGCCCGTTGCCCTACAGCGCCGGGAGGATCGCGGGCATCAGGTCCTGGAAGGTACGGCCGTTGGCCGGCGTGCCGAGGGCCGTCATGTTCCAGCCCGAGCCCGCCCGGTGCACCTTCGCCATGATCTGGGCCGTGTAGGCGCCGCCGCCCGCGAGCGTGTAGCGGGCCAGCTCCTGGCCGTTGGTCTCGTCGACCAGACGGCAGAACGCGTTCTGCACCTCCTGGAACGTCTGGCCGGTGAAGGAGTTCACCGTGAAGACGATCTGGTCGATGTGGACCGGCACGCGGGAGAGGTCGACGAGGATCGCCTCGTCGTCGCCGCCCTGGCCGACGCCGCCGACGAGGTTGTCGCCGGTGTGCCGGACGGAGCCGTCGTCGCTCACCAGGTGGCGGAAGAAGACGACGTCGACCGGCTGCTTGTCCGCGAAGAGGACGGCGGAGGCATCGAGGTCGATCTCCCGGGTGCGGGAGCCGAACAGGCCGCGCCGAGGGGCGGCCTGCCATCCGAGACCCATGCGCACCGCGGTCAGGCTGCCCCCGTCGTTCTTCTGAAGACTGATGGCCTGACCCTTGGTCATGTTGACGGTCACGCGCTGATTCCCCTCTCGGCTGTCCCCTGTTGCCGCGGACCCCGCGGTTGACGAAAACCCTACGCAAGGGCACTGACAGTGCCGTACCCACGCCCGGACTTTGTGTCGTTCTTGCAACACAGCGCGTGCCGCGGTGCGGCCGCTCAGACCTCTTCGGCCTCTTCGGCCGCTCAGGCCAGGCCGGCCTCCTTCATCTGGCGCAGTTCCTTCTTCATCTCGGCGACCTCGTCGCGCAGTCGGGCCGCGACCTCGAAGTGGAGGTCCGCGGCGGCGGCCCGCATCCGCTCGGTCATCTCCTCGATCTGCTCGGCGAGTTCGGCCGCGGGGCGGTCGGTCGGGACCGTCTCCTTGGCCTTCCCCTTCGCGGACCGGGCGGGCTTCGCCGCCTTCGAGGCCTTGTCGCCGAGGGCGGGCACCGGCGCCTTGGCGCCCCGGCCGTCCTTCTTCGCGCGGTAGCCCGTGCCGAGCAGCTGCTCGGTGTCGACCTCCTCGCGGGCGATCTGCGCCACGATGTCGTTGATCTTCTTGCGGAGCGGCTGCGGGTCGATGCCGTTCGCCTTGTTGTAGGCGATCTGCTTCTCCCGGCGGCGGTTGGTCTCCTCGATCGCCCGCTCCATGCCCGGGGTGATCTTGTCGGCGTACATGTGCACCTGACCGGAGACGTTGCGCGCGGCGCGGCCGATGGTCTGGATCAGGGAGGTGCCGGAGCGCAGGAAGCCCTCCTTGTCGGCGTCGAGGATCGCCACCAGGGACACCTCGGGCAGGTCGAGGCCCTCGCGCAGCAGGTTGATGCCGACGAGGACGTCGAACTCGCCGGCCCGCAGCTCGCGCAGCAGCTCGATCCGGCGCAGCGTGTCGACGTCGCTGTGCAGATAGCGGACCTGGATGCCGAGTTCGAGGAAGTAGTCGGTGAGGTCCTCGGCCATCTTCTTGGTGAGCGTGGTGACCAGGACGCGTTCGTCCTTCTCCACGCGCGTGCGGATCTCGTGCACCAGGTCGTCGATCTGGCCCTCGGTGGGCTTGACGACGACCTCCGGGTCGACGAGGCCGGTGGGGCGGATGATCTGCTCGACGACGCCGTCCCCGCGGGAGAGCTCGTACTTGCCGGGCGTCGCCGAGAGGTAGACGGTCTGTCCGATGCGCTCCTGGAACTCCTCCCATTTCAGCGGGCGGTTGTCGAGCGCGGAGGGCAGCCGGAAGCCGTGGTCGACGAGGGTGCGCTTGCGGGAGGCGTCGCCCTCGTACATGGCGCCGATCTGCGGCACGGTGACATGGGACTCGTCGATGACGAGGAGGAAGTCCTCCGGGAAGTAGTCGAGCAGGGTGTTGGGCGGGGAGCCGGGCGAGCGGCCGTCGAAGTGCATCGAGTAGTTCTCCACGCCGGAGCAGCTGCCGATCTGGCGGAGCATCTCGATGTCGTAGGTGGTGCGCATGCGCAGGCGCTGGGCCTCCAGGAGCTTGCCCTGCTTCTCCAGTTCGGCGAGGCGCTCGACGAGTTCCTTCTCGATGTCGTTGACGGCCCGCTCCAGGCGCTCGGGGCCGGCGACGTAGTGGGAGGCGGGGAAGACGTACAGCTGGTCGTCGTCGCTGATGATCTCGCCGGTGAGCGGGTGCAGCGTGGACAGCGCCTCGATCTCGTCGCCGAACATCTCGATGCGCACGGCGAGTTCCTCGTAGACCGGGAAGATCTCGATGGTGTCGCCGCGCACCCGGAAGGTGCCGCGGGTGAACGCCAGGTCGTTGCGCGTGTACTGGATGTCCACGAAGCGGCGCAGCAGCTCGTCCCGGTCGATCTCCTCGCCGACCTTCAGCCGGACCATGCGGTCCACATACTCCTGCGGCGTGCCCAGGCCGTAGATGCAGGAGACCGAGGCGACCACGACGACGTCGCGGCGGGTGAGCAGCGAGTTGGTCGCGGAGTGCCGCAGCCGCTCGACCTCCTCGTTGATCGAGGAGTCCTTCTCGATGTAGGTGTCCGACTGCGGGACGTACGCCTCGGGCTGGTAGTAGTCGTAGTACGAGACGAAGTATTCGACGGCGTTGTTCGGCAGCAGCTCGCGGAACTCGTTCGCCAGCTGGGCGGCCAGCGTCTTGTTCGGCGCCATGACGAGCGTGGGGCGCTGGAGCTTCTCGATCATCCACGCGGTGGTGGCGGACTTGCCGGTGCCGGTCGCGCCGAGCAGGACGACGTCCTTCTCGCCGGACTCGACGCGCTTGGCGAGCTCGGCGATGGCAGCGGGCTGGTCGCCGCTGGGCTGGTAGGGACTGATGACCTCGAAAGGCGCCACCGTGCGTTCGATGTGGGAAACGGGCCGCATGCCATCAACCGTACGACCCGGCACTGACAACGGGGTCCGATCAGCGGTTCTGCGGGGTCCTGGACTCGTGGGCGGCCACCTTGCGGCGGGGGCGCTGCGGGGGCTGCTGGGCGGTGTGCACCGGGTGCGCGGGGCGGGTGGGGGCGCCGCGCCCGGTCCGCTCCGGCGCCCGGTCGGGCCTGCCCATGACCATCAGCGGGTCGAACATCACGACGACGCCCGCGAGGCAGAGGAAGGCGAGGGGGCCGATCAGCATCGGCGCGAGCAGGCCGGCCGGTGAGTCGCCCTGGGTGGGTGCGCCGGCGGTGTGCAGGTGGACGCTGAGCGCGGCCATGCCGGTGTAGTGCATGCCTGTCACGGCCAGTCCCATGACGAGGCTCGCGCCGACGCTCCACAGGAAGCCCCTGACCTGTCCGGCGGCCCACAGGGCGGCGGTGGCGGCGGCCATGGCTATGGCGACGGAGAGCGCCACGGTCAGCGTGTTGTACTCGAACCGGCCGTTGAAGCGCATCCCCGCCATGCCCAGGTAGTGCATGGAGGCGATGCCCAGTCCGGTGATGGTGCCGCCGGTGAACAGCGCGGTCCCGGTCGCGCCCCGGTAGCCGACGATGAAGATCCCGACGCCCACCATGATGATCGCGACGCCCAGGCTGGCGTAGGTCATCGGCTTGTCGTAGTGGATGGGGGCGCCCGCCACCGAGAAGCCCATCATGGCGATGAAGTGCATGGTCCAGATGCCGGAGCCGATCGCCGCCGCGCCCAGGGCGAGCCACCCGGGGCGCCAGGACTGGGTCACGAGCAGGGCTCTGGTCGTGCAGCGCAGGCCGAGCGCACCGCCGAGGCAGGCCATGAGGTAGGCCACCAGCGGTGTGACGAGTCCGTAGCTGAATCCGTCGACCGTGCCGTGCATGCGCGGTTGCCCTTCCGCCCTGTTGCTGGACTTCCTGAAGCGCGCCCCTTCCCAGATCCGCGCCAGCGGCCGGGGATGACGCAGAAAGTATGACCCCCACCGCAATGGTCGAACGATTTTCCGGCAAAGAATCACGTCCTTGCCCCACTTGTGCGGCCCTGGTGAGCGGGCCAGGACGCCGTCTTCCCTTCTGTGGGCATCCTGAACCGGCGCCGCCGATGACTCTCCGCTGCCACAGTGGTGCTGAACGTGACATCTTGATGCGAGGAGTCCGCAATGCACGCGCGCGCAGTCGCCCCGGCCACCGCGCTCCTGGGCGCCGTCGCCCTCCTGCTCCCCGTCGTCGACGCCCCCGCGGCCGCCGGCGTCCGGCCCGCCCTGATCGCCCACCGGGGGGCGTCCGCCCGGGCCCCGGAGAACACCCTCGCCGCCGTGGACGCGGCGGCCGGGCTGGGCGTGGCGTGGGTGGAGAACGACGTGCAGCGCACCAAGGACGGTGAGCTCGTCGTCGTCCACGACGAGAGCCTGAGCCGGACCACCGACGTCGAGGAGGTGTTTCCCGGGCGCTCCCCCTGGAAGGTGAAGGACTTCACGGCGGCCGAGATCGCGCGGCTCGACGCGGGCAGCTGGTTCGCGCCCTCGTACGCGGGCACGCGCGTGCCGACTCTGACGCAGTACGTCCGCCGTGTGGAGCGCCACCACCAGAAGCTGCTCCTGGAGATCAAGAACCCGGAGCTGTATCCGGGGATCGAGCAGCAGACCCTCAAGGTGCTCGGCGACGAGGGATGGCTCGACCGGCGGCACCTGCGCGGCCGGCTGATCGTGCAGAGCTTCAGCGCGGACAGCCTCCGTGCCGTCCACGACCTCGACCCCGCGGTGACGACCGGGCTGCTCGGCAGACCGGCCGTGGCCGATCTGCCGGACTGCGCCCGCTTCGCCGACCTGGTCAACCCCTCGCACGTCTCCCTCTCGCCGGAGTACGTCGCCGCCGTGCACGCGACGGCCGGGCCGCACGGCAGGCCGTTGAGGATCTTCGTCTGGACCGTCGACGACGCCGCCCTCGCCCGCAGTGTGGCCGGCTACGGCGTGGACGGCCTCATCACCGACAAGCCCGACGTGGTGCGGCAGGCGCTGGCCTCTCCCTGAGGGGTCCTTGCACTGTTCCCGTCCAGGGTGCGTTGTCAGTGGCGGGTCGTACGGTGGGCGCATGGACAGCCAGGAGCAGAACGAGCAGCGCGTCGTGTGGACCGTCGTCGGCACCGGCATCGGTCCGCTGCTGCTGGCCGCGACCGACGAGGGGCTGGTCAACGTCGTCTTCCATGCCGCCGACGCGGTGCGGGACCGGGCGCTCGGCCGTCTCGCGGACCGGCTGGGCGCGGAGCCCGTCGAGGCACCCGCCTCCCCCCTGCTGGCGGAGGCGGCATCTCAGGTGGAGGCCTACTTCGCGGGTGCGCGCAAGGACTTCGAGCTGCCGCTGGACTGGTCGTTGATCTCCGGCTTCCACCGCCAGGTGCTGCGCGAGCTGGCCGCCGGCGTGCCGTACGGAGCGGTGGTGGGATACGGCGAGCTGGCGAGACGGGTGGGGCAGCCGGGGGCCGCGCAGGCGGTGGGGCTGGCGATGGGCGCCAACCCCCTTCCCGTGGTGGTGCCCTGTCACCGGGTCGTGGAGAGCGACGGCGGGATCGGCGGGTTCGGGGGCGGACTGGAGGCCAAGCGCAAGCTGCTCGCGCTGGAGGGGGTGCTGCCCGAGCCGCTGTTCTGAGGCCGCGGGATGGGCGGGAAGGAAGGCAAGGGGGACACTGCGCCAGTGACCATTGATGACACGCACGCGTATCCGCCCGGCCAAGGGCCGGCCCCGTCCAGCGACCGCCTCCACCGGGCCGGGTGGACCTCGTGACCGCTGTGGAGGGGACCGTCCCGGCCGTCAGCGCGGAGCTGCTGCCCGCGCTGCGGCGCCGCACGACCGCGGTGCTGGTCGCCGGTCAGATCCTCGGCGGGCTGGGCGTCGCCACCGGCATCGCGCTGTCCGCCGTGCTCGCCCAGGAGGTCAGCGGCACCGACGCGCTGTCCGGGCTCGCGGCCACCTCGACCGTCGCCGGCACGGCCGTGCTGTCGGTGCCGCTGGCCGCGCTGATGACCGCGCGGGGCCGCAGGCCCGGGTTGGTGCTTGCCTATCTCGTGGGCGCGCTGGGCGGCGGTCTCGTCGTGCTGGCGGCCCGGATCGGGAGCTTCCCGCTGCTGCTGTGCGGGATGGCCGCCTTCGGCGCGGCGTCGGCGGCGAACCTCCAGGCCCGGTACGCGGCCGCCGACCTGGCGGAGCCGGACCGGAGGGCCGGGGCCATCTCGCTCGTCGTGTGGGCGACCACCGTCGGCGCGGTCCTGGGCCCGAACATCGCCGCGCCCGCCGGCCGCAGCGTCTCCGCCCTGGGGATACCCGCGGCGGCGGGACCGTTCCTGTGGGCGGCCGGGATCTTCCTGGTCTCGGCGGTGGTGATCGGTGTCCTGCTGCGCCCGGACCCCCTGCTGACGGCACGCGCGCTCGCGCCCGAGGAGGAGCGGTCGGCCGAGGCCCGTTCCCTGCGCGCGGGGCTGTCCGCGGTGGCCGCCTCGCCCCTCGCGCGGCTCGCGCTGGTGACGGTCGCCGTGTCCCACACAGCGATGGTGTCGGTCATGTCGATGACCCCGGTCGCCCTCGCCCACCACGGTGCCGGCATCGATCTGATCGGGCTGGTCATCAGCGTGCACATCGCGGGCATGTACGCGTTCTCCCCGCTGATGGGGCGGCTGGCTGACCGGGTGGGACGGCTGTCCGTCACGGGGCTGGCGGCCGGGCTGCTGGCCTGCGCGCTGTTCCTGTCCGGCACGGCGGGCGGCAGCCACGGGCAGACCGCCGCGGGGCTCTTCGTGCTCGGCCTGGGCTGGTCGGCCGGGCTGGTCTCCGGGTCGGCGCTGCTCACCGACGCCGTGCCGCAGCCAGCGCGGGCCGCCGCACAGGGCTTGTCCGACCTCGTCATGAACGCCTCGGCGGGCATCGGCGGAGCGGTCGCCGGCCTGGTGGTCGCCCGGGCGAGCTACGGCTGGCTGAACCTCGCGGCAGCGTGCCTGCTCCTCCCACTGGCCGCGCTGGCGCTGTTCACACGGGGCACGGTCCGGCGGGCGTAGCGCCGGGCCTCGGGTGGCCGGTCATACGCCTCAGCCGGTGGCGTCGGTATGCGCCGGGGCCGGTCGCAGGTCGCGGGCCGGCGCAGTCCGTCATGCGCCCGGGCTGATCTCGCCGGTCGGATGCGTCCTATGCGGGTGCCGCCGGTCATGCGTTCCGGGCCGCTGCTGTCCGTCATGCGCCCGGGCCGATCGCACCGGGAATCTGCATCCCCGGCGGCTGCCGCCAACATTGCGTCGCGGGCTGGCTCCGTCGCTCATGCGCCCGGGCCGGTCGAGCCGGTCGAATGCGGCCCCGGCCGGTGCCGCCGGTCATGCGTTCCGGTGCGGCACCGTCGGTCATACGTGGCAGGCCGGTGGCGTCGCTGGCAGGGCACAGGGGTTTGACCGGGCTCCCCGCCCGCCAGAGATCCAGAGACGAGGCTGGACGAGGCAGGACCGATCGGCGGGAGGCCGGCTCGTGGTGCTGGTGGTGTCGGAAGAGGTGCGGGAGGCGGTCGACGCGCGTCGCCCCGTGGTGGCCCTGGAGTCCACGATCATCGCCCATGGGCTGCCGCGCCCACGCAACCTGCACGTGGCGCGGGAGCTGGAGGCGGTGGTGCGCGCGGAGGGCGCCGTGCCGGCGACGATCGCCGTGCTGGACGGGCGCCCCCATGTCGGCCTGGACAAGGATCAGTTGGAGCGGGTCGCCAACGAGGACGGCATCCGCAAGCTGGGCCACCGCGACCTGCCGCTCGCGGTCGCCTCCGGGGCGAGCGGGGCGACCACCGTTTCCGCGACGGCCCTGCTGGCCGCCCTGGCGGGCGTCCGGGTGTTCGCCACGGGCGGGCTCGGCGGCGTGCACCGGGAGTGGACGGCGACCCAGGACGAGTCGGCCGACCTCGGTCTGCTGGCGCGCACACGGATCACGGTCGTGTGCGCGGGCGTGAAGTCGATCCTGGACGTGCCGGCGACCCTGCAGCGCCTGGAGACGCTGGGAGTCGCCGTGGCCGGGTACGGCACGGACCGCTTCCCCGGCTTCTACCTGTCCGACTCGGGTCATCCCGTGGACTGGAGGCTGGAGAGCCCTGCGCAGGTGGCGGACGTGATGCGCGCACAGGACGAGCTCGGCGGCCCCGAGTCGGCGCTGGTCGTGGCGAACCCCGTGCCCGAGGCGGAGCAGCTCGATCCCGGTCTGCACGCGCGCGTGCTGGCAGACGCGCTGCACGCGTGCGAGGCGGAGGGCGTCACCGGTCAGGGCGTCACCCCGTTCCTGCTCGACTACCTGGTCCGGCACACCGACGGCGCGTCCCTGAACGCCAACCTGGCGGCGGTGCGCGGGAACGTGCGGCTGGCCGGGCGGATCGCGTCGGCGTGGGCCGGGGTGTGAGCGTGGGGCCCGGCGGGGCGGCACCCGACGCCACCGGCCGGGGCGGACGCCGTGAGGGCGGGGCGCTGCTGGTCGTCGGGGACGTCGTGACGGACGTCGTCGCACGGCACCGCGGGCCGCTGGCCTCGGGCACCGACACGGCCTCCGTGATCCGGACCCTGCCGGGCGGGGCGGGCGCCAACGTGGCGTGCTGGGCGGCGCACCGGGGGTGCCCGGACGTACGGCTGCTCGGCCGGGTGGGGGCGGACGGGGCGGCCTGGCACGAGCGGGAGCTGATCGCCTGCGGGGTGCGGCCCCGGCTCGTCGTCGATCCCGAGGCGACGACGGGGACGGTGATCTGCCTCGTCGACACGGGGGCGGCGGGCGAGCGGACCTTCCTCACCGACAGCGGCGCGTCCCTGCGGCTGGAGCCGGACGACTGGTCGGACGCGCTGCTGGACGGGGTCGGCCGGCTGCATCTGTCGGGATACCTGCTGTTCTCCGCGTCCGGGCGGGCGGTGGTGCGCACGGCGCTGGCGTCGGCACACGCGCGTGGCGTGCCGGTGAGCCTGGACCCGGCGTCGGCGGGGTTCCTGGTGAAGCTCGGCGTGGAGCGGTTCCTGACGCTCGTGCAGGGGGTGGACGTGCTGCTGCCGAGCCATGGCGAAGCCTGTCTGCTGACGGGCCTGTCCGACGGGGCGCAGGCGACGGCCGCGCTGAGCCGTCAGTTCCCGCTGGTGGTGGCGAAGCACGGCGCGGACGGCGCGGTGGTGGCCCGGGGCGGCGCCGTGATCGCCCGCGTTCCCGCCGTCCCGGCCACCCCATGCGACACCACGGGCGCCGGCGACGCCTTCACGGGCGCGTTCCTCGCCGCGCTGCTGGCCGGGGCCGCCCCCGGCGACGCGGCTGCCGAGGGTTGCGAGGCGGGCGCTCACGCGGTGGAACGCGTGGGCGGCAGACCGCCCGCACCCGGCGGCCACAACGCGACACCGAGGGCGGCGCGGGCGGTACCGGGGGCGGGCAGGGCGGTCACCGGCTGAAGCGCCCTCGGCCCGCCGGCTCACCGGCCGTCTCCCGGCCCGGGCGGGCTACCCCTTCCGCCCCCACGCGGAGATCATCGGCGCCGTGGCCAGGTCCATACCGCCGGCGGCGACGTTGGCGAGGTGGCGGTCGACCTCCTGGTCGGTGGCGATGCCTGCGGAGACGAGGTCGGCGCGGATCTGCCGGACCGTCGCCGACTCCAGAGCCGCGCAGGCGGGCGAGGTGAGCGGGAAGTAGGCGTCGGCCTCGACCTGTCGCAGCCCGGCCTCACGCAGGAGGCGGGGCAGCTTGCGGCCGTAGGACAGGTCGGCGCCCCTGCGCTGAAGCAGCGAGCGGAACCCGTCCCGCAGCCGGTTGGCGAGCTGCTGCTCGGGGCCGTGCTCGTCGGGGGACACCAGAGGCTGCAGGGCGGGGTCGGCGTCCTCCAGGAGGAGCCGTCCGCCGGGACGCAGCGCCTTGACCATCGAGCGCAACGCCCGCTCCCGCTCGGGCACATGGACGAGCACGAGCCGGGCGTGCACCAGGTCGAAGCCCTCGCCCGGCGGCTCCTCGGCGCCGACGTCGTGCACGCGCGCCTCCACCGGCGGACGGGCGGCGGGCGTCAGCCGGGAGACGTCGATGTCGGTGGCGACGACCTTGCCGGTCGGGCCGACCTTCTTGGCCAGCCAGGACACCACGGACACGCCGCCCGCGCCGACCTCCCAGCAGCGCCAGCCCGGTCCGACGCCGAGCCCTTCGAGGTGCCGGAACGTCGTGGGGTCGAAGAGCGTGGCGAAGGCCTCGAAGCGTTCCCCCGCCTCGTCACGTCGGTTGTCGAGGAGATACCCGTCGGTTCGCGTCATGCGGCGATCATCGCAGCCGACCGGGCCGTCCGCAGGGGTCGACGCGGCCGGGTCGCCCAGGCCCGGGGGTCCGGCCGGCGGTGAGCCGACGGCGGGTCACCGAGGTCCGACGCCGTGTGCACGGCAGGTCATTCAGGGCCCGTGCCGGTCCTGGCGTAGACGCTCTCGGCCCAGGACGCCATCTGGTCGTCGGTGAGGTGCTGGGCGAGGTCGGCCTCGCTGATCATGCCCACGAGGCGCTTGTCCGCGATGACGGGCAGCCTGCGGATCTGGTGGTCCCGCATCTCCCGGAGCACCTCGTCGACTTCGGCGTCGGCGTCGATCCAGCGCGGGGTGCCGTGGGCCATCTGCCCGGCGGTGACCTTGGCGGGGTCGTGGCCCATGGCCACGCAGCCCACGACGATGTCCCGGTCGGTGAGGATGCCGCAGAGCCGCTCGTTCTCGTCGCTGATGGGCAGGGCGCCGACGTTCAGCTCGCGCATCAACTGGGCGGCGCGGTCGAGGGTCTCGTGGGCGGGGATCCACTGGGCGCCCCGGTGCATGATCTGTCCGGCGGTGGTCATGGTGTGCCTCCCGGTGCGGGCGGCCGACGCGACGCGGATCGCGCCGCTCCCGGCGCCCTGGGGTGTCGTTTCGCGGCGTCCTTCGATTCTCACCGGCCGGGTGGAGGGGCGCACCTTCGCTCCGTGGGGGCGGCCGAGAGCGGGCGGCCGGACTGCCTCACCCGTTCCACGCGGGATGGCGTGGATCGTCCGTCCGCACCAGAACGTCGGCCGTGGCGGCCGGATCCGTCTCCTGCTCGTAGCGCTCGAAGGCGGGGAGCGTCCAGTGGTCGGCCTCGGGGGTGCGGCGGCGCAGGGCGCCCGGGGAGAGGAGGAGGTGGACGGTCAGGTCGAAGGGGAACCAGTGCCGCAGGAGCAGGGGCCCGTGCAGCAACAGGACGCCGCCGGGCGGGAGTCGGACGTAGTCGCTGCGGGTGGCGCGGTCGGAGACGGGGTCACGGAGGTCGGGCAGGATCCGGCCGTCCCCGCCGGCTTCGAGCGGGCCGAACACCTCGCGCCACAGCGCGCCGGTGTCGAACCAGCCGTCGTAGTAGGCCTCCACGTCCTGGTGGCCGTACTCCAGGCGGAGGGAGGCGGGGCGCAGGAAGCCGTGCGTGTCGACGACCCGGGAGGGCCGGCCGCGTACGCGCAGGGCTTCGGCGACCCGCTCGGCGAGGTCTCCTGGGCGGGCCGCCGGGGCGCCGTCGAAGGCGACGCGCGGCCAGGGGCTGCCGTCGCCCGGCTCCAGGTCGAGCAGCCGGTCGGCGAGGTGGTCGCCGAGCCGTTCCCAAGTGATCGCTTCGAGTCGCACACGGCCATGATGCGTCAGGCGGGCGTCGCAGCCGACGGCCGGGGCTGGAGACGGGACTCGGCCCCTGACCCGGATCTCGGATCGCCTGCCCCCAACTCTCGGTGCACGGCCGGGCCGAGCACCGGTCGGTGCGCAGCCGGCCTCGCCGCAGGGAAAGAAGCCGGTATGCCGGCTCTCGCACCTCGCCCGCCCCGCGGCGGCGGGCTCCTCGTCTTCCAGCCGCTGCGCCGCCGCCACTGCGCGGGCTGCCGGCGCGGGCCGCTGCCGATGCTCGTCCTGGAGGACGGCGCGCCGCGCTGCCTCGGCTGCGCCGATCTGGGGCACCTGGTGTTCCTGCCGCGCGGTGACACGGCGCTGACGCGCAGGTCGTGGGAGGAGAGCACGCTCTCGGCTGTCGTCGTCCGGTTCAACCGGCGCAGGGGGCGCTACGAGCGGCAGGGCGTCCTCGTCGAGGAGGCGGGGCTGGCGCGGGCCGAGGTGCGGTGCCTGGCGGACGCCGAGGCACGGCGGCGGCGCCGGGTGCGCGACGCGCGGCTGCGGGCGGCGCGGGACGAGCGGTTCGTGGAGGCGTTCGCGGCGGAGGTGCTGCGGCTGTTCCCCCGCTGTCCGGCCGAGCGGGCGTGGAGCGTCGCCGCGCACGCCTCGGTGCGGGGCAGCGGGCGGGTCGGGCGCACCGCGGCCGGGCGGGCGCTGGCCGAGGGCGCGGTGGTGTCGGCGGTCGTGGCCTCCGTACGGCATCTGGACACGCCGTACGACCGGCTGCTGATGGACGGCGTGCCCCGGCGGGAGGCGCGGCTGCGGATCGCGCCGGAGGTGGTGGGGGTGCTGCGGGCCTGGGGCTGGGAGGGACGGTTCGGCTCCCCCGGGTCCTGATCGCGCGCGGACCCGGGTCTCCTCGCGCGCCGGACGCAGGCGTACGCGGTCGCGCAGCGCGCGGGTTCAGTGTGACGGACGGGGCGTGCGGGGTATCGGGCAGCCAGGACGTGGAGGTGGGGTCGACATGATCGATGAGCCGTACTTCGTGCTGACGGTGCTCGGGGTGCTGGGGGCCGGGCTGATGGCGGGCGTGTTCTGCGCTTTCTCCACCTTCGTGATGAGGGGGCTGGCCGCGCTGCCTCCCGCGCAGGGGGTCGCCGCGATGAACGCGGTCAACGCGGCCGCTACGACACCGGCGTTCATGGTCGTCTTCCTCGGTACGGCGGTGCTGTGCGCCATGATCGCGGTGGTGACGTTCGTGCTGTGGCCGGACGACGGGGCCGTGCTGCTGCTGGTGGGCAGCGCGCTGTATCTGTTCGGCTCGTTCGGGGTGACCGTGGTGGCGAACGTGCCCCGCAACGAGACCCTGGCCGGGCTGGAGCCGGGCACCGCGGAGGCGGTCGCGTACTGGCCGGCGTACGTGCGGGAATGGACGGTGTGGAACCACGTCCGCACGGTCGCCTCGGCCGGCGCCGCCCTCGCGTACGTGCTGGCGCTCACCTGAGAGCCGGCGCTGTTTCCCGCTGGGTGAGAAAGCGCTGTCAGGGTCCTGCGCTCACCAGGGCCACGACGTATCGTGGCCGCAAGAGCGCCGCCCGACGACGCGGCGCCGCCTGGAGGCGCACGGCTCGCCGCACGCGTACGCAAGGAACACGGCCATGGCCGATCCCAAGGGATTCATGACCACGCCCCGCAAGGACTGGCCCCGCCGGCCCGTCGAGGAGCGGGTCCGGGACTGGGACGAGGTGTACGTCCCCGGAGCGCTGCTCCCCATCATCAGTGAGCAGGCCGACCGCTGCATGGACTGCGGGGTCCCCTTCTGCCACGACGCCTGTCCGCTCGGGAACCTGATCCCCGAGTGGAACGACCTGGTGTCGCGCGAGGACTGGCTCGCGGCGAGCGACCGGCTGCACGCGACCAACAACTTCCCCGAGTTCACCGGCCGGTTGTGCCCGGCGCCCTGCGAGGCGGGGTGTGTGCTCGCCATCAACCAGCCCGCGGTGACCATCAAGAACGTCGAGGCGGCCATCGCCGACCGGGCATGGGCCGAGGGGTTCACGCCGCCGCGGCCCCCGGACCGGCTGTCCGGGCGGACGGTGGCGGTGATCGGCTCGGGTCCCACCGGGCTGGCCGCGGCCCAGCAGCTCACCCGGGCCGGGCACACGGTCGCGGTGTACGAGAAGGACGACCGGCTCGGCGGGCTGATGCGGTACGGCATCCCCGAGTTCAAGATGGAGAAGCACCATCTGGAGCGGCGCATCGGGCAGATGAGCGCCGAGGGGACCAAGTTCCGTACGTCGACGCAGGTCGGGCGCGATGTCATGGCCGACGATCTGCGGTCCCGCTACGACGCGGTGGTGATCGCCACCGGGGCCACCGCCTGGCGCGAACTGCACGTGCCCGGGCGGGAGTTGACCGGCATCCACCAGGCCATGGAGTATCTGCCGCTGGCCAACCGGGTGCGCGAGGGCGATCTGGAGGCGTCCCCGATGTCGGCCGCCGGACGGCACGTGGTGATCGTGGGCGGCGGTGACACCGGGGCGGACTGCCTGGGGACGGCCGTGCGGGAGGGCGCCGCGTCGGTGACCCAGCTGGACATCTACGCCCAGCCGGGCGAGGAGCGCGACGAGGACACCGATCCCTGGCCCACGTATCCGAAGATCTACCGGCTCTCGGCGGCGCACGAGGAGGCGCGCGATCTTCGGACCGCTCCGGCGGCGGACGCGGACGCGCGCCTGTTCGCCGCGTCCACGCTCCGCTTCAGCGGCGACGAGAGCGGGCACGTCCGCTCGCTGCACCTGGTGGAGGTCGACGCGCGCCGCAGGCCGGTGCGGGGCAGCGAGCGGACGCTCCCCGTCGACCTCGTGCTGCTCGCCCTGGGCTTCTCCGGGCCCGACCGGGAGGACGGGCTCGTCGAGCAGCTGGGGCTGGCCCTGGAGCCGCGCGGCACGATCACACGGGACGCCGGTTTCGCGACAAACGTGCCCGGGGTGTTCGCGGCCGGCGACGCGGCGCGCGGGCAGTCGCTGATCGTCTGGGCGATCGCGGAGGGCCGGGCGGTGGCCGCGGCCGTCGACCGCCATCTGACGGGCAGTACACGCCTGCCGGCGCCGATCGGGCCGTACGACCGGCCGATGAGCGTCTGAACGGCCGGGCGACGGCGTGCGCCCGCGCACGCCCCCGAGGGAGGCAGTCAGGGGCGTTCGTCGGTGCCCGCCACCTTGCCCGTCGCCAGGGCGACCCGGTTCCAGGTGTTGATCGTGCAGATCACGGCGATCACCTGGGCGAGTTCCTCGTCGTCGAAGCGGGCCGCGGCCTCGGCGTAGACGTCGTCGGGGACGCCGCCGTCGGCCACGCGCGTGATCGCCTCCGTCAGCGCCAGCGCGGCCTGCTCCCGCTCGGTGAAGAAGTGCCGGGCCTCGCGCCAGACGGGGACCATGTGCAGCCGGTCCTCGCTCTCGCCTGCCTTGCGGGCGTCGTTGGTGTGCATGTGCAGGCAGTACGCGCAGTGGTTGAGGTGGGAGGCGCGGATCTGGATGAGTTCGACGAGGGCCGGGTCGACGCCCTCGCGGGCCGCCGCGTCGAAACCGACGAGGGCGCGGAAGGCCTTGCGGGCGGACTTCCCGAAGTCGAGGCGGGTGCGCGCGGCCTCGGCGGCGGCGATGCCGGGGGTGACGGGGGCGCCGTCCGTGTGCGCCGCCGTCGCGGTCGCGGTGGTCGTCGTGCCGGTCGTGTGCGTCGTCGTGTTCGTCATGTCCCTCAACCTACGGACCGCAAAGACCACTTGTAGGGTGCATTTCCATGGGGGAATCGTGGGTCAATCACTGGGAGCGCATCGGCGTCGACCTGCACCTGGAGCTGTCCGCTCCGGGCGGGCGGCGGGCCGCGCTGACCGGGGCGCTGCGGGAGGCCGTGCGCGGCGGCCGGCTCGCGCCGGGCACCCGGCTGCCGCCGTACCGGTCGCTCGCCGCCGACCTCGGCGTCGCCCGCAACACGGTGGCCGACGCCTACGCGGAGTTGGTGGCGGAGGGCTGGCTGACGGCTCGCCAGGGCTCCGGCACCCGGGTCGCCGACCGCGTGGAGCCGGCGCGGGCCGCGGCGCGGGCGCCCCGGAAGACGCCGCCCCGTGCGCGTGGGCCGCGGCACGATCTGCGGCAGGGCAGTCCGGACGCGTCGTCGTTCCCGCGCGCGGCCTGGCTGGCGTCCTACCGGCGGGCTGTGCAGGGAGCGGCCAGCGAGGTGTTCGGGCCGGGTGACCCGGCCGGCCGCCGGGAGTTGCGGGAGGCACTGGCCGAGTATCTGGCACGCGCGCGTGGCGTGCGCGCCGATCCGGGTCGCATCGTGATCTGCTCCGGCTTCGCGCACGCCCTGCGGCTGCTGTTCGAGCCGGCGGTCGCGAAGGGCGGGGGCAGCGGCGAGCCGGGGGGCGCGGTGCTGCGCGGCCCGCTGGCGGTGGAGGCGTACGGGCTCGGCTTCCACCGGCGGTTGCTGAGGGCGGCGGGCGTACGGACGGTCCCGCTGCCCCTCGACGAGGACGGGGCGCGCGTCGGACTGCTGGGGCGCGAGCGGGGCGTCCTGCTCACCCCGGCGCACCAGTTCCCGACCGGCGGCCCGCTCCACGCGACCCGGCGCGCCGCCGTCGTCGACTGGGCACGCGCGCGGGACGCGGTGGTGCTGGAGGACGACTACGACGGCGAGTTCCGCTACGACCGCAAGCCGGTCGGCGCCGTGCAGGGTCTCGATCCCGAACGGGTCGTCCACATCGGCTCGGTCAGCAAGAGCCTGTCCCCGGCGCTGCGGCTGGGCTGGATGGTGCTGCCGGAGCGGTACGTGGACGGCGTCCTCGCGGCCAAGGGGGAGCGGGAGGCCTGGGCGAGCGTCCTGGACCAGCTGAGCTTGGCCGACTTCATCGCCTCCGGGGCGTACGACCGTCATGTGCGGCGGATGCGGCAGCGGTACCGCCGGCGCCGGGACCGGCTGGTCGAGGCGCTGGCGGAACACGCGCCGCACGTCGAGGTGACGGGGGTCGCCGCCGGGCTGCACGCGGTGCTGCGGCTGCCCCCGGGCACCGAGCGCTCCACGCTGAAGGCCGCCGCCTGGCAGGGCGTCGCACTGGACGGGCTCGCGGAGTTCCGGCACCCGCCGGCGGGCTCGGCGCACGACGCGGACCCGGCGGCTCCGGACGGACTGGTCGTCGGCTACGCGACACCCCCCGAGCACGCCTACGGGGCGGCACTGGACGCCCTGTGCGCCGTCCTGCCGCCGCCGTAGGCGTGCTGTCCCGCCGTCAGGGTTTGCGGCCCACCGCCCCGTACCCCGGGATGACCCCGTCGTCCTGGCCGGGCACGGGCTCGCCGAGTTCGGGGTGCCAGTCGGGCACCACGGCGACGCCGGGCTCGACCAGGTCGAGGCCGTCGAAGAAGCGGGCGAACTCCTCGCGGGAGCGCAGCGCCAGGGTGACGCCGGCCGCCTTGAGCTTCGCCGTGGCCGCCGCGGACTCCTCGGGGCTGAAGTCGGCGGTGGCGTGGGTCATCATCAGGTAGCTGCCGGACGGCAGTTCGGCGAGGAGCCGGCCGACCAGTCCGTGCGCGCCGTCCTCGTCGGAGACGAAGTGCAGCAGGGCGACCAGCGACAGGGCCACCGGCCGGTCGAAGTCCAGGATCTTCCTGGCCCCCTCGACGATGGCGGCCGGGTCGCGGACGTCCGCCTGGAGGTACTCCGTGACGCCGTCGGGAGTGCTGCGCAGCAGGGCGGCCGCGTGGGCCAGCACGATCGGGTCGTTGTCGCAGTAGACCACGCGCGCGTCAGGTGCGGCCTCCTGGGCGACCTGGTGGAGGTTCGGCTCGGTCGGGATGCCCGTGCCGATGTCCAGGAACTGCCGTACGCCGTGGTGGGCGAGCCAGCGGGTGGCCCGGTGCATGAAGGCGCGGTTGACGCGTGCCATGACCGGCACGCGCGGATCGAGGGCGAGCATCTGCCGGCCCATCGCCTCGTCGACGGGGTAGTTGTCCTTGCCGCCGAGATACCAGTCGTACATGCGCGCCGGATGGGGCTTGCTGGTGTCGATGTCGACGGCGGCGGTGGGGTCCGGCCCGGTCATGAGGCACTCCGTAAGACGCAGTGGATGATCAAGTAAGCACCAAAAATAGGGAAGTTCAGCATCAGAAAGACAGTCGAAGGGCAGGCAAAGGGCGAGATCGGGTCAGGACAGCAGGAAGTCCGCCTTCCCCGCCTTGGCGCCCTCTATGAAGGCCGTCATCTCGTCGGTGGTGTAGATCAGCGCCGGACCGTCGGGGTCGGTGGACTGGCGGACGGCGATCCGGCCGTCGGCGAGCTTCATCGCCTCCAGGCAGTTCCCGCCGTTGCCGCCGCTCCACGGCTTGTGCCAGCCCTCGCTGCCCAAGTCCCGCGCGGGCATGCCGTTGTAGACCCGTCCGCGCGGCTTGATGCGATCCATTCACAGCTCCTTGCGGAGATCCTCGAGGATCTCCTTCGTGCGATGTGCGGTGGCGGCCTGCGCCGCCATGCGGTCCATGACCTCGAGGTGGGTGGCCACCTCGGTGCGCGCGTCCAGGTAGACGGCGCCGGTCAGGTACTCGCTGTAGACCATGTCCGGAAGTTCCGGCACGGCGAATCGGAAGAGCACGAAGGGCCCGTAGGTGCCGGGGTGCGGCCCGTTCGCGAACGGGGCGACCTGGAGGGTCACGTTCGGGAGCTTCGTGGCGTCGATCAGTTTGCCGATCTGCGCGCGCATCACCTCCGGGCAGCCGGCGGGGCGGCGCAGCACGGTCTCGTCCATGACGACCCACAGCCGGGGCGCGTCCGGGCGGGTGAGCAGGTCCTGGCGGCGCATGCGCAGGTCGACGAGGCGCTCGATGTCCTCCGGCCGGGCCTGGCCGACGGCCCCCGAGGTCAGGACGCCGCGCGCGTAGTCGTCGGTCTGGAGCAGTCCGGGGATGAAGTGCGGCTCATACTGGCGGATGAGGGAGGCCGCGCCTTCCAGGCTGACGTGCATGGAGAACCAGCCGGGCAGCACGTCGTGGAACCGCTGCCACCAGCCCGGCCGGTTGGCCTCCTCGGCCAGCTGGACGAAGCCCTCGGCCTCGTCGTCGCTCACCCCGTACGCCTTGAGCAGCAGTTGCAGGTAGGGGATCTTGAGCCCGACCTCGGCCGTCTCCATGCGGCGGACCGTGGCGGGGGCGACGCGGAGGATGCGGGCGGCTTCCTCGCGTCGGAGGCCGGCGCGTTCCCGCAGGTCCAGCAGGCGCCGGCCCAGAACGACTTGCCCCACCGTCGGCGCGGACCGCGGTTCGCTCACGCTCCACCTCCTCGAAGAGCACGGGCCGGACGGTCACTTGAGCCACGCGGCCCGACCGGCCGGTCACGGAAGAGATTCCTGACAGCCTTACGGCGCCGTGCGAAGACCGATGCGAGGCTCCGTACGCGTGCGTACGGATCTCCGGTGATCGCGACTGGCGCCGTTCCCTGTGCTGTTGCGAGCAGTGTGCCACGGCGTCTCACCGCGTCACACAGCACTCTGCATTTTTCAGAGTGACACTTGCCAAGTGTTCATGGCGGGGCGATAGTGGCAGGCGTGATTCCGTCCGCGCCTTTAGGAACAGACGCCGCAGGCCGCCCCCAGGGTCTCGGTGCCGCCGAGGGGGCAGGCCCTGACCAGGCCGCCGCCGAGCGCCGGTTCCGATTCGAGCTGGCCGCCCATCCGGGCTCTCCGGCCCGGGCCAGACGCCTGGCGCGGGAACGGCTCACCGGCTGGTCGGTGTGCGAGGACACCTGCGACACGGCCGCCCTGGTCATATCCGAGCTGGTCACCAACGCCGTTGTGCACACCGCTAGCGGCGTCGTCGTCTGCGAGCTGCAGGACGGCGACGACCTCGTGCGCATCGCCGTGCGCGACGAGGGCTGCGCCCCCGGCGAACCGCTCCCGTACCCGCAACGCCCGCACGAGGAGCACGGCAGAGGACTGTTCCTCGTCGACGCCCTGTGTCGCGCGTGGGGGGTCGAGGACTGCGCCCCGGGTCTGCTCGTCTGGGCCGACCTGCCCCGCCACCCCGAGGACGCGGACGACGACGCCTCCGGCGAGCTCTGCCCCACGCTCGCGGCGGCCGCGGAGCTCTCCCTCGACGTCGCCGACACGGGTTTCGCCCGCCCTGACGATCTCGACGCCGGCCACGACGCGCCGCGTGACGACCTCGGCTGGGGCACCCGCCCGAAGCCCGGGCAGGCGGGCGGCCCACGGGACGACGAGGACGCCGCCGAGCACGGCGAGCAGTCCCCGGCGGGCCGGCAGGGCCACCCGGCCCGCCAGGCGCAGCACGGCTCCCAGAGTTTCGAGGCGCCCGGCTGGAAGACCGTGCGCGCCCGGTGGCCGCACCCCTCCCCGCAGCCACGCCCCCTCCCCGTCGTCGCCCAGCAGCGCCGCCGCACACCGGAGACGGAGGTCCCGGCGGGGGTGAGCGAGCGCGCTCCCGGCGTGGACGGCGCGACCGCCCGGCTTCAGCCGGCGGCGGGGGCGGCGCTGCCCCTCGGGGGTTCGTTCGGCCGCGAGCGGGACCCCGACCGGGATCCCGTGTGAGCGCCCTGCGCCGTGGGGCTCCCGCCATCGGCCTCGACACGCTCGTGCGGCTCCGGCGCGCCCAGGGCGAGCCCGCGCGGACGCCCCGCAGGCTCGCCGTGCCCGACGGCATGACGGCTCCGCTGGGCTGCGACGCCGTCGCCGCCCCGGCCCGCCTGGGCCCGCTGGTCATGCCCCGGCTGCCGCTCGTGGGCTGCGTGTACGCCGACGAGACGCACTGGTGGTGGCTGGTCCCGGCCGACTCAGACCACGCCCTGGAGTGGCCCGCGCCCGCCCACTACGCCACGGGCGCGCTCCTCGGGGACGCCCCGCGGTCCCCCGCGCTCGTCCACCGGCCCGACGGGATACTCCCGTACACCCCGCCGATCCCCCTCTATCTGACGCTGTGCCGCCTCACGGGCACCGCGCCGGCCTGGTCCCGCCCCGTCACCGCGTGACCCGGGACGCCCCGACCGGCTGACGATTCCCGGCGTGCAGCGCGCGCCGAGGCGTCCTCGCACCCGGGCGGCGCCCCGGGCGCACACCCGCGCGCGACTCCTCCCCCGCCTCGCGCCCTGCCCTCGGGCAGCCCGTCCCGCGATAGTGGCCACTTGCCCACGATCGGGGGAGGTCGACGGTGCGGAAGGCGAAGCCGCCGGGGAAACCGAAGGCGCGCGGTGCGGACGGGCGCGATGTCTCCGAGTCGGAGGAGCTGCTGTTCGGCGGCCCGCTCCGCTACGACACCGGCTGGAACCAGCACCAGGAGGCGTTCCTGGAGCTGGACTTCCGGGCCATGGTCCGCCGGCTGCCCGCACTCCTGGGCGTCAGCCTCCGGCTGGCCCGGCAGGCCGACCCGCGGGCCGCCGGGATCGTCGTGGGCGCCGAGGTGGGCCGGGGTGTGGCCGAGGCCGTGGGCCTGCTCGCGGTGAACACGATCCTGGGCCGGCTGGTGGGCGCCGGCGCGATCGAGGACCGGCTGCGCGGCGCCGTCCCCGCGCTGGCCGTCATGGCCGCCGTCCTCCTGGTCGGGGCGGTGCTGCGGGCTGCCTCGACGTACGCCACCGGTCGCCTGGAGCCCAAGGTGGAGCGGGTCGCGACCGAGCTGTACCTGGAGCGCGCGGCGGCGGTGGAGCTGTCCGCGATCGAGGACCACGCCTTCCACAAACTGCTGGACACCGCGCAGTACGGCGCCCGGTCCAGCCGCTACATGATCAGCCACGGGACGCGTGTGGTGAACGCGATGATCTCGCTGGTCGCGGCGGCCGGCGTGCTGACCGTGCTGCATCCGCTGCTGCTGCCGCTGCTCGTCACGATGACGCTGCCCAGCGCCTGGAGCGCCCTGGTCAACGCCCGGCGCCGGTACGAGTCCTTCCACACGTGGGTGCAGCACGCGCGTGCGGGGCATCTCATCGCGAGTCTGCTCACCGAGCCGGAGGCCGCCCCGGAGATCCGTGTGCACGGCGTCGGTCCCTTCCTGCTGCGGCACTTCCGCGCGATGTCGGAGACCGCGGAGGCGGAGCAGGCGCGCCTCGCCCGCCTCGCGGCCCGCACGGGGCTGTTCGCGGCGGCCTGGACCGGCCTCGCGACGGTCGCGACGTACGCCACGCTCGGCGGGCTGCTGCTCACGGGGACGATGGCGCTGGCGGTGGCGGGCACGGCCGTGATCGCCATCCGCAGCGGTTCCACCAGCCTGAACACGCTCGTCCTGGAGATCAACCAGCTCCACGAGGAGGCCCTGTTCGTGGGCGATCTGCAACGCCTGTACGGGGAGGCCGCCGAACGGGCGATCCCGCGGGGCGGGGCCGCCCTGCCCGAGGACCCCCGCGAGATCCGCTTCGAGAACGTCACCTTCGGCTATCCGGGGGAGTCGGCGCGCCCCGCCCTCGACGACGTCAGCCTCACCCTGCCCCTGGGCCGGATCGTCGCCCTCGTCGGCGAGAACGGGTCGGGCAAGACGACCCTGGTGAAGCTGCTGGCGGGCCTGTACCAGCCGGACCGGGGGCGGATCCTGTGGGACGGCGTCGACGCGGCCGGCGCGGACCGGCGGCTGCTGGCCGAGCGCATCGCGATGGTGGCCCAGGACTTCAAGCGGTGGCCGTTCACGGCCCGGGTCAACGTCGCGGTGGGCCGGTCCTCCGCGCCGCTGACCGAGGACCGGCTGGCCGCCGCGATCGGGGAGGCGGGCGCCGAGGACGTGGTCGCCGACCTGCCGCGCGGCCTGGACACCCTGCTCGCCCGGCACTTCAGCGGCGGGCACGAGCTGTCCGGGGGCCAGTGGCAGCGGCTGGGCATCGCGCGGGCCGCGTACCGACGCGGGCGCATCCTGATCGTGGACGAGCCGACGGCGGCCCTGGACGCGCGGGCGGAGCTGGAGGTGTTCGAGAAGATCCGCGCCCTGGCGGACAGCGGCCAGACGGTCGTGCTGATCACGCACCGGCTGGCGTCGGTGCGCCACGCGGACCTGGTGCACGTGCTGGAGCAGGGCCGGCTCGTGGAGTCAGGAACCCCCGAGGAGCTGCTGGCCGGCGGCGGTGTCTACGCGGAGCTGTACGCGCTCCAGGCGGAGCAGTTCGCGAACCCCCCGGCCGCGGCGCACCCGCCCGCCCGGCAGGCGGGCCGGGGCCGCGGCGCGTCCGTGCGGGACGCCGTCACTCCGTGACGTCGCCGCCCCGGACGACCACCAGGAACGTGTCCGTCGCGAGGTCCATGACGACCTCGGCGGCCAGCCCCTCCATGCGCCGCGCGTGCGCGAACTCCTCGGCCGGCCACGATCCCCGCGGCCCGCCCGCGGGAAAGCGTTCGAGCACGGTTCGCCCGTTCACCATCTCGCACCTCCAGGAAGCGTTGTACTTGTAGGAGTTAACGCTGTCCGGAGCCGAAACGCCTCGCGCGGTGACGGTACTGAGACGTACTCGACACGCGCTCGGTGCGGACGGTGAGGATCCGGTCACTTCGCGAACATGACGAGCACATTGCGCACCGGAAAGATCACCCTTCGCGATCCCCTCCGGCCCCTCTCACACGGCGACAGCCGGCCCCGGCGGGTCCCCTGCCGGCAGCCCGAGGCGGTCCCGGTGCTCCGACAGTTCCTGGAGCAGTTCGGCGAGTTGTCCGCTTTGTCGGCCGCTGAGGCTTCCGGTCTCGTCGAGGTGGACCGCGCAGGCGGTGGTCGTGTCGACGAGTCGTTCGAGGAGATCGGCGATCGCGTCGGCGCCCTCCGTGTGCCGGGCGAGGGCGGGCAGTTCGGCGGCGGAGAGGGCGATGGCGGTCCGGGCCTCGGCGAGCGTGCGGTAGGCCTCGCGGCGCAGGGTCCAGCGGGCGGCGCGGACGTCGGAGCGGTCCGGGGCCTGAAGGGCACTGCCGGTGCCGCCGGTGTCCGGGAGGGTGTGGGCGTCACCGGAGTGGTCTGTTCCGTAGGGGGTGTTGACGCCGTCGCGGGTGTCGGGGCCGTCGAGGACGTGGACGAGGTAGGCGTGCGCGGCGGTCGCGGCGGCGGTGAGCCGGGCCTGCACCCGCCCGCCGCGCTCCCCCGGCATCGGCAGGTGCCCCACGATCAGCACGATCGCGCACGCGAGCAGGGTCTCCGCGATACGGCTGACGGAGGCCTGGGGTTCTCCGCCGACCATGACGAGGGCCAGGACGAGGACGGTGACGACGGAGGTCTGCGCGGCGAAATGCCGGGTGGAGACCGGTATGAGCGCCCCGCAGAGAGCGACCAGCGCCACGAGCCCCTCCGGACGGGGCAGCACGGCGGCGAACCCGGCGAAGAGCAGCGCGCCGAGGACGGTTCCGGCGGCCCTGCACAGCACCCGGGACACCAGCGGCCCGAGATCGGGCTTGACCAGGAAGACGGCGGTGGCGGGCAGCCAGTACCAGTGCGTGTGCTGCCCGTACCAGTGCGAGTGGTACAGGCCCTGGGCGATGGCCGCGCTCGCCCCGAAGCAGAGGGCGACCCGCATCCCGTACTCCCGGCCGCCGACCCCGAAGACGGTCCGCAGCAGGTCCCGCGCGCCGCGCCGCCGCGTGTGCAGATCGCCCCCGCCGCCCTGGTCGAAGGCGTCGGCGGCCCGCAACAGCGCGTCGTCCAGGGCCCGCAGTCCCGGCGCCGACCGGGAGGGCGCGGGGAGCGGCCCGGTGGACGCGTTGCCGCGTACGGCGGCGGCCAGACGGCGGGGGCCTTCGGAGGCCCGCTCGGTGAGGGGTTCGCCGGCCCAGGCGAGGGCGGTCGCCGCCTCCGCGAGGGGCAGCGCGGCGGCGTACTGCGCGTGCAGCCGCCGTTCGGCGGCGGAGCTGGCGTACCGCCGCAGCCGGGGCCCGGCCAGGGAGTCCTGAGCATGGTCGAGGGCGGCGGTCAAGGCCGCGCGACGGGCCAAGGCGTCTTCGGTGCCGGTCGCGTCCAGCAGCTCGGCGACGGCGTCGTACACGTCGGCGACGGCGGCCCGCTCCCCGTCGAAACGGAAGTCGAGGCGGGAGCCGGGACGGAAGGCGCGCCTTCCGTGGCGGGAGTCTCCCTCCCCTCGGGGCACGCGGCGGAAGTCGCCGGTCAGCGCGCCGGGCGTGGGCAGGACGAGCCGCAGCACGAGCAGCCAGCCCGCGCCGACGAGGAAGGCGAGGGCGCGCGCCCAGCCGCTGTCGGGCAGCGGCATCCCCGCCCCGATCGCCGCGGCGACGAGGAGCTGCGTGCCGGCCCCCGAGGCGACCGGCCCGATGGCGCTGATCCCGCCGGCGAGCAGCCCCAGCGCGGTGAACACGAACGTCAGCGCGACCGCCCCGACGTGCTCGCCGGCGTACGTCCCGACGAGCAGCCCGGCCGCTCCCGCCAGCGCGGGCGCTCCGAGCCGCCGCACCGAGGCGCGCCGGCTGCCGGGCCGGTCGTTGATGCCGGCGAGCATGGCGGCGACGGCGGCGACCACCCCGAGGGATACCCGGTCGACGAGCACCGCGACCAGCAGCAGCGGCCCCGCGGCGAGCGCCCCGCGCACGACGGCGCTCCACGGCACGGGTCCGCCCTGCGCGCGCAGGGCGTGAGCGAGCCAGGGCGGCAGAGCGGCGCGTGCGCGAACGGGAAGGGACGGGCGCGGGGACACGGAGCTCCTGTCGGTTCGAGGGCGGTGTGTGCCTTCGGGCGACGGCGACCGGGGCGGGGTGCTGAGCTGTGTCTCCACGGTACGGCCCGAACTGCGGGAATCCAGGGCCGCTCACGTTGCGACGAGGTGACACCCGCCCCGAATCCCGCGTTCTTTATGAACGCAACTCCCCGCGCGGGCGCCCCCGAAATGCGCGCGCCCCCGTCCCTTCGGACGTCTAGACTCACTCGGCCCTTCGGGCACGGGTTCGAGGGGGACGACTCGGTGGACGGGATGGGGAGAACCTGCATGGTCAGCAGACGTGGGCTGTTGAGCGGTGCCGCGCTCGTGGGGGCGGGCGCGATGACCGGAGTGCTGGGCGGGGCGGGGGCCGCCGTGGCCGACGCCCCCCTCGGCACCCCGTTCACGCCGGTCGGTGTGCCGCACCTCGCGGAGGCGGAGCAGATGGTGCAGTACCAGCGGCTGCTCGCGGCCGGCTATCTGCCGGGCGGCCTGGCCGGGCACTGGCCGCTGGACGGCTCCGGCGCGGACCGCTCCGGGCTGGGCCGACCCCTCACCCTCGGCGCGGGCGCGAGCTGGTCGGCCCTGCGGGCCGGCGGCGAACTCAGCCTCGACGGCGGCCACGCGGCCACCGCGTCCGTCCTGGACACCACGGCCCCCTTCACCGTCTCGGCCTGGGTCCGCCTCGCGAACGACGCCGCCCTGACGTCCATGTACACCGCGGTCAGCCAGGACGGGGCCGCCTGCAGCCGCTTTTTGCTCCAGTACGACGACAGCGCCGGCAAGTGGGCGTTCAAGGTGCGCGGCGAGGACCAGAGCGCCAAGATCTCCGCCCTGTCCACCACCGCCCCCGAGCCAGGCCGGTGGACCCATCTGACGGGCGTCTGGGACGGCTCCCGCGTCCACCTGTACGTGAACGGCACCCTGGAGGGCAGCGCCGACGCGGCCCTCTCCTGGGCCGCGTCCGAGGGCTTCAACGTGGGCCGCGCCCGCTGGAACGGCGCGTACGTGAACCTCTTCAAGGGCGCCGTGGACGACGTCCGCGCCTACGGCCGCGCGCTGAGCGCCGCCGAGGTCTTCCTCGTCAGCGGCCGGCAGGCGGCCGAGAACAACCGTTACCTGATCGGCTCCCCCTCGACGGTCACCTGGGGCACCCCCGACGACCTGACCAGCTGGATCGCCAAGGCCCGCTGCTCGTCCTTCGTCACCTGGGTGCTCCGGCACACCTACGGGTGGGCGTCCGACGCCTACTTCACCCAGTACTTCCAGGACCGGATCCCCGAGGCCGCCGACTACCGGCAGGCCTTCGCGGCCGGCACCGCGGGCCCGCGCTTCCAGCTGATCCGCAAGGTCACCGACCTCCAGCCGGGCGACCTCGTCGCGGTGGACTACCGGGGCGAGGTCGAGGGCAACACCGGGCACATCGTCATGGTCCGCGAGGTCAAGGGCGTCTTCACCGGGGTCGCGGACTTCGCCGGTGAGACGCAGTACGCCGTCGAGGTCGTCGACTGCACGGCCGAACCGCACGGCGTGTACGCGCTGACCAACTACCCGAAGTATCCCGACACCCGCATGGTCAGCCTCGCGAAGGAGGAGAACCACGAGGGCGTGGGCATCGGGCACATGATGTTCTACGCCTCGCAGGCCACCGGGGAGTTCTCCCGGTACCGGTGGAGCGTCAACACCCACAAGGACAACGCCTACCCGGTGTCGCAGCGGCCGCTCGCCGCAGCCCGCGTCGTCTGACCGTCGCCCTGTCGCCGCGGATCCTACGGACGCGTCAGCGGCGGGGAGGGGCCCGGGTGAGAGCTCCTGGGCTTCTACGGCAGTCCCGCCGTTGTCGCCGCCGTCCGCAGGACGTCCCTCAGCATCTCGGGGGTGAGCCGCCCGGTGAAGGTGTTGCGCTGGCTCACATGGAAGCAGCCGAAGAGTTCGAGGCCGCCCAGCTCCACCCGCTTCCCGTGGGCGAACGCCGGTCGCGGGCGGGGCACGGACCAGCCGGCCTCGGTGAACGCCGGCAGCGCCGCCTGCCACCCGAACGCGCCCAGCACGACGACCGCGCGCAGCGTCGGCCGCAGCAACCGCAGCTCCTGGACCAGCCAGGGCCGGCAGGTGTCCCGTTCCCCCGGGGTGGGCTTGTTGGCCGGCGGCGCGCAGTGCACCGGCGACGTCACACGCACGCCGTGCAGGGCCAGCCCGTCCCCGGCGGACACCGGCGTCGGCTGCGAGGCCAGCCCCACGTCGTACAGCGCCCGGTAGAGCACGTCCCCGGAGCGGTCACCGGTGAACATGCGGCCGGTGCGGTTGCCTCCGTGCGCCGCCGGGGCGAGCCCGACGATCAGCAGACGGGCGTCGGGCGGACCGAAGCCGGGCACGGGGCGGCCCCAGTACGTCCAGTCCGCGAAGGCGGCCCGCTTGGTGCGGGCCACCTCCTCACGCCAGTCCACCAGCCGGGGGCAGGCCCGGCAGTCCGCGATGCGCCGGTCCAGTTGGGCGAGGGCGTCCATGCCCCCACCGTACGACCCCACCACGCGGGGCGGTTCACGCCCCGCGTCGCACGAGCCGCAGCAGATCGGCGTTGGAGCCGCGCCGCGTCCAGGCGATCAGGGCCAGGGGGACGAGCAGGATCAGCGGGGTCGCCGCGTTCTGCCCGTCGAACACGGCGATCTGCACGACGAACGCGCCGACCATCAGCGCGCCCAGCGCCACGGCCGCCACCGACTGCAGCACCGGCACCAACAAGGCCACCGCTCCGGCCAGTTCAAGGACGCCGATCGCGTACATGCCCGCGCTGCCCCAGCCCATCTCGTCGAACGCCTCGGACGCCGTCGGATGCGCGATCAGCTTCGGCAGCGCGCTCGCGAGCCCGTAGAAGAGGGCGAGCAGCACCTGAACTCCGCGCAGCGCGATCCGGGCGGCCCGCCGCCGACCGGTGGCCTGGGAGACGACGGAACCGGGGGAAGCGGAGGTGGAGGGGGAGGCGGCGGAAGCGGTGGTCTCGGACATGGGGTTCTCCTGAAGGGAAGCGGTCCGTCTGTGCTGTCAGAGAGGTAGACCGGCCCCTCGGCCCGGACTCATCGCTGCCGGGCGACTCTTTTCGCTCCGACTTTCACCGCGCCTTTCACTGCTCCTTTTCACCCCTCCGCACCGATCGCGCCTCCGGCACCGCCCGCACCCATATCCGATCCTCCGTCAGGTACCTGTCCACTCTCAGTCCCGCCTCCTCCAGCGCGTCCTCGAACTGTTCCCGGGTCAGCGGCCGGGAGCGGAACGTCTGCGTCCAGACCGCGTCCGGGAACACGTACTCCGCGCGCACCGCGTTGACCCCGTCGCCGACGGGCTCGGAGGAGACTATGCGCAAGGTGAACCCGGTCGGATCGACGCGTTCGCGGGGCAGGTCGGTGTGGTAGTCCTCGCCCTCCCGCTGGATCAGCACGCACCCGCCGGCCGCGACATGCCGCACACAGGTGCGCAGCAAGCCGCGCCGCACCTCGACGTCCCCGCTGTGCACGAGGAACGACGCGAGCATCACCACGTCGAACGTCTCCCCGAGGTCGAGTTCCTCGATGGGGCCGCATATCGTGCGCGCTCCTCGCACCCGGTCGAGCATCTCGGGGGACTCGTCCACCGCCGTGACCGTGAACCCGCGCTCCAGCAGCGCGTGGGTCACGCGCCCCACGCCGCTGCCCAGCTCCAGGATGTGCGCCCCGGCCGGGACGGCCGCGGCGATGATGTCGGGTTCGTCCCGCACGGGCAGCCGGCTGTAGAGCTCCACCGCGCAGCCGTCCGGAGTGATGGCCCCGGGGCCCGTCCCGTCGTGTCCCTCACGCATTCCGAGTGTCATACCCGCCCAACGCCCCACCCCCGCCGCACCGTTCCCGTTCGCGCGTCGGTCACTCGTCAGAGGGACAGCCACCCCGTTCTGACGTACCAGTGCCCCCCGTCCCGCAGATGGTCGAGGACCGCCCGGTGCAGGACGGTCCGGCGCGGGAGCCGCTCCAGTGGCACGTCGGTGGTGCCGAAGACGAAGCGGACGGGCGTCATGTCCTCCGGCTCGGCCGGCTCCTCGCCCAGCCGGAACCGTTCCTGGAACCGGACGATGTTGGAGTCGCCGGGCAGGTACCGCTTCAGCTGGGGGTCGAGCAGCCAGGAGGCGCAGGTCGCCACCGAGGAGGGCTCCTCGGGGTGGTGCCGGGCGAAGAAGTCCCGGGCGAGGTCCAGTGAGCGGTCGCAGGCACGCCGCGACAACGGGCCCATGAAGTCGGGCACATGGACGCTCAGAGCGGGGTCGTCGAGCCCGGCGGCGAGGCCCGCCGCCGCGATCGAGTCGCTCGTGCGCCGGTCGATCCGGGACCGCTGGAACTGGAGCCGTCCCAGCTGGTAGAGCTCGCCCCGCAGGTGCAGGGACAGCCAGCGGGCCGAGAGGATGCCGCCCGTGCCTTGCCATCGGCGGTGCAGCGCGACCGCGCGGCCGACGTCGGCGAGCGTGCGCCGGGAGACCTCCTCCGGGACGCCCAGCTTCCGGTGGTGGGCGCGGGCGTGGGGCAGCGCGCCGACGAGCACGTACAGCGGGAAGAACCGGGCGAGGGCTCCGGACGCGCCGGGGAGGCCGGGCACGTCGGCTCCGCCGCGGACCTCCCCCATGTCCTCGACGAGTTCCGCCACCGCCTTCTCCAGGAAGGCCCGGCTCTCGGCGTCGCCGGTCACCCGCCGGCTCAGCCGGACCGGCTCGTCGATGTCCTGGTGCGGTACTCCGAGGTCGAGGAGCACCTCGGCCAGCTCGTCGGTTTCCGGCAACAGCACCGATCTGACTCCCCTCTTCGCGATCACCGCTCTCCTGGAGAACGCCCGGAGCGAAGAGTACGTTTCATAGGAGGAGTGATGATCCGATGCGTACAGGCAGTGAGCCGGCGACGGCGCGCAGTCCGCTGAGGATGCGGTTGTGGCTGACCGTGTGGGGGCTGCTGTGGGCGGCCTTCGGCACGGTCGCGTTTGCGCTCGCCGGGCGGCCGGGATGGGCCGCCGCCTGCGGGGTGCTGTGGCTGGTGGTCACCGTCGACCTGACGATGATCGTGCGGCATCTGCGCCAGGGGCCCCACTACCAGCCGGGCCGCGACATCCCGCCCTATCCGCCGCCGGAGCACCGGCACCCGTGACACCGTCCGGCGGGCGGTGCGGCGGCGGGGGCCCGCGCCGGGGTGGCCCTCAGGAGTCGAAGCGCGCCGCTTTCAGGTACTGCGGGTTGGGGTCGAGCGCTGCGGCCAGCCGGAAGTGGCGTTTGGCCTGGTCTCCCCGCCCTTGCCGCTCGTAGGTGCGGGCGAGCGCGAAGTGCGCGAACGCGTTGTCCGGCTCGCGCTCCAGGACGATCGTGAACTCGAGCTCGGCCGGCCGCAGTTGTGCGGCGGCGAAGAAGGCACGCGCGCGCAGCAGCCGAGCCGCCGTGTTCTCGGGGTAGGCGGCGATGACGCCGTCGAGCAGCTTCACCGCGCCCCGCGGGTCCCGTGCGGCGAGCAGTTGCTCGGCGGCACGGAAGTCGATGACATGCGTCTCCGGAGTGCGTCCGGTCGAACCGCTGGTTTCGGGCACGGAAAATTCCTTCCCTCGCTGCACGCGTTCAACGCGTCGGGCGACTCCCGCTATTCCGGGGCACCGGGCCGGGGAGAGGCCTCTCAGGCCGCGCGTGCCCGGCGCTCCAGGTCGGCCCACACGTCCTTCACCCGCGCTCTCAGCTCGGCCAGCGGGACGTCGTTGTCGATGACGACGTCGGCGATCTCCCGGCGCTGCTCGCGCGTCGCCTGGGCCGCCATGCGCGCGCGTGCGTCGTCCTCGGTCATGCCGCGCAGGCGGACCAGGCGGTCGAGCTGGGTCTCGGGAGCGGCGTCCACGACCACCACGACGTCGTAGAGGGGTGCGAGGCCGTTCTCGGTGAGGAGCGGGACGTCGTGGACGACGACGGCGTCCTCGGGCGCGGCGGCCTCCAGTTCGGCGGAGCGGGCTCCGACCAGGGGGTGCACGACGGCGTTGAGCGCGGCGAGCTTGTCCGGGTCGGCGAAGACGAGGGAGCCGAGCCGGGGGCGGTCGAGGCTGCCGTCCGCCGCGAGCACGCCCTCCCCGAAGGTCTCGACGATCGCGGCGAGGCCCGGTGTGCCGGGCGCGACGACCTCGCGCGCGATGCGGTCCGCGTCGATCAGCACGGCGCCGCATTCCACCAGCAGCCGTGACACCTCGCTCTTGCCGGCGCCGATGCCCCCGGTCAGGCCCACTTTCAGCATGTCGTGCAGCTTACGGCCTGCCACCGACAGAGCACCCGGCGCTCCCGGCATCCGCCCAGGCGTCCGCCTCCGCGCCCGGTGCCCGCACCCCGGTGCCGGCTCAGCCCTCGCCCTCCCGTTCGGCGAGGAACTTCTCGAACTCCCGCCCGATCTCGTCGGCCGAGGGGATGTCCACGGGCTCGGCGAGCATGTTGCCCCGGGTCTCGGCGCCCGCGGCGGCGTCGTACTGGTGCTCCAGGCCCTGGACGAGGGCGGTGAGCTCCTCGTCGCCCTCCTGGATCTGCCGGTCGATCTCCGTCTGGGTGCGGTGGGCGTCGTTGCGCAGGGAGTGCGCGATGCCCGGCAGGACCAGTCCGGTGGCGGCGGTGAGGGCCTCCAGGACGGTGAGGGCGGCGTCCGGGTAGGGGGAGCGGGCGATGTAGTGCGGGACGTGCGCGGCGATGCCGAGGACGTCGTGGCCGGCTTCCATCAGGCGGTACTCGACGAGCGCCTCGGCGCTGCCGGGGACCTGCGCCTCGTCGAAGGGGCTGCGGTGGCCCGGGACGAGGTCCGTGCGGTTGCCGTGCGGGGTCAGGCCGACGGGGCGGGTGTGCGGGACGCCCATGGGGATGCCGTGGAAGTTCACGGACAGGCGCACGCCGAGCCGCTCCACGATCTGCCGGACGGCGACGGCGAAGCGCTCCCACTCCACGTCCGGCTCGGGGCCGGACAGCAGCAGGAAGGGGGCGCCGGTGGTGTCCTGGACGAGCCGCACCTCGATGGTCGGGTCCTCGTAGTCGGTCCACCGGTCGCGCTTGAAGGTCAGCAGCGGGCGGCGGGCCCGGTAGTCCACCAGCCGGTCGTGGTCGAAGCGGGCGACGACCTGGTGGGGCAGCGCGTCGAGGATCCCGTCGACGATCTGGTCGCCGGTCTCCCCCGCGTCGATGTATCCGTCGAAGTGGTAGAGCATGACCAGTCCGGCCGACTCCTGGGCGAGCGCCATGTCGACGACGGCCAGCCCCTTCGGCTCCCATGCGTACAAATCCTGCGGATCAAGCACTTGGACCGCTCCTCCTCGTGTTCCCTCTTCGTCAACACGCGTGAGGACAGGGGCATTCCCACTCCGGGCCATGATCACGTGAATCCGTCGCGGCCGGTGCGTTTCCCTTCGGCAACGGCTGAGGGGCCGTACCCCGGAAGGTACGGCCCCTCAGTCAGGAGCTGGTGCTCAGTCGGGCGTCAGCTCTGACCGCCGGCGAGCTTCTCGCGCAGAGCGGCGAGCGCCTCGTCCGAGGCGAGCGCACCGGAGGTGTCCGCACCCTCGGAGGAGTACGAGCCACCGCCCGCGGCCGGAGCCGCACCCGCGGCTTCGCCGCCCTCGGCAGCGGCCTTCTCGTCCGCCTCGCGGGACTTGATGACCTGCTGCTGGTGCTGCTCGAAGCGGGTCTGCGCCTCGGCGTACTGGTGCTCCCACGCCTCGCGCTGGGTCTCGTAGCCCTCGAGCCAGTCGTTGGTCTCGGGGTCGAAGCCCTCGGGGTAGATGTAGTTGCCCTGGTCGTCGTAGGACGCGGCCATGCCGTACAGGGTCGGGTCGAACTCGACCGTGGACGGGTCGGCGCCGAAGGCCTCGTTGGCCTGCTTCAGCGAGAGGCTGATGCGGCGACGCTCGAGGTCGATGTCGATGACCTTGACGAAGATCTCGTCGTTGACCTGGACGACCTGCTCCGGGATCTCCACGTGGCGCTCGGCCAGCTCGGAGATGTGGACCAGACCCTCGATGCCCTCGTCCACGCGGACGAACGCACCGAACGGAACCAGCTTCGTGACCTTGCCGGGCACGACCTGGCCGATCTGGTGGGTGCGGGCGAACTGCTGCCACGGGTCTTCCTGGGTCGCCTTCAGCGACAGGGAGACGCGCTCGCGGTCCATGTCGACGTCGAGGACCTCGACCGTGACCTCCTGGCCGACCTCGACGACCTCGGAGGGGTGGTCGATGTGCTTCCAGGACAGCTCGGAGACGTGGACCAGACCGTCGACGCCACCCAGGTCCACGAAGGCACCGAAGTTGACGATCGAGGAGACCACACCGGAACGGACCTGACCCTTCTGGAGGGTCGTGAGGAACGTCTGGCGGACCTCGGACTGGGTCTGCTCCAGCCAGGCACGGCGGGACAGGACCACGTTGTTGCGGTTCTTGTCCAGCTCGATGATCTTGGCCTCGAGCTCCTTGCCCACGTAGGGCTGGAGGTCGCGGACGCGGCGCATCTCGACGAGCGAGGCCGGGAGGAAGCCACGGAGGCCGATGTCGAGGATGAGACCACCCTTGACGACCTCGATGACGGTACCGGTGACGATCCCGTCCTCTTCCTTGATCTTCTCGATGGTGCCCCAGGCACGCTCGTACTGGGCGCGCTTCTTCGAGAGGATCAGGCGGCCTTCCTTGTCCTCCTTCTGGAGAACAAGGGCTTCGATCTCGTCACCGACGGCGACGACCTCGTTGGGGTCGACGTCGTGCTTGATCGAGAGCTCGCGGCTCGGGATAACGCCTTCGGTCTTGTAACCGATGTCGAGCAGGACCTCGTCCCGGTCGACCTTCACGATGACGCCGTCGACGATGTCGCCGTCGTTGAAGTACTTGATCGTCTCGTCGATCGCGGCGAGGAAGGCTTCCTCGTTACCGATGTCGTTGACCGCAACCTGCGGGGTGGTGGCGGTGGTCTCGGTGCTGCTCGTCATGTGGGAAAGGGCTCCGGTACGGACATTGAAGTCGTAGGTACTGCTACGCCGGGAGCCCGTATCGCTCTGAAGAAGCCGGACAGCCTAGGAAGCGCCCCACCGGTGAACCGGTGATGACGCCTCGACAACCGAGGGGACATACGACAGATGCGAGCGCAGCCTGCTACGTCTGAGGTGCGCAGGCCCGCAGCGCAACTTGTAGCATACGGGGGCAGCCGGGCAGGGTCAATGCGCGAAGGCGCACACCCGGGGCACAACGCCGCAATCCCGGCACAAGAAACGTCCTGCGAGGCCGGACAGGCCGGAAAGACCTCTTCCGCGACACGTCCCGGACGGGATGAACGGAAGAGTACGACGAGGGAGCAGATCATCCAAGAGCCCGATGCGTTCGAACCGGAAGCCACCCGGCGCGACGCCGACGTCACGGAGAGTTCCCGGGCCAATCGCGGCTGGTGGGACCGCAACGCCGACGAGTACCAGGTCGAACACGGCACCTTCCTGGGCGACGACCGCTTCGTGTGGTGCCCGGAGGGCCTCGACGAGGTGGAGGCCGAGCTGCTGGGCCCGGCCGAGGAGCTGAAGGGCAAGGAGGTGCTGGAGATCGGCGCCGGCGCCGCCCAGTGTTCACGCTGGCTGGCCGCCCAGGGGGCCCGGCCGGTCGCCCTGGACCTCTCCCACCGCCAGCTCCAGCACGCGCTGCGCATCGGCGGGTCGTTCCCGCTGGTGTGCGCGGACGCCGGCGCGCTGCCCTTCGCGGACGCCTCCTTCGACCTGGCGTGCTCGGCGTACGGCGCGCTGCCGTTCGTGGCGGACCCCCGGCTGGTGCTGTGCGAGCTGCGCCGGGTGCTGCGCCCGGGCGGCCGCTTCGTCTTCTCCGTCACGCATCCGATCCGCTGGGCCTTCCCCGACGAGCCCGGCCCCGAGGGGCTGTCGGTCTCCGCCTCCTACTTCGACCGCACGCCGTACGTCGAGCAGGGCGAGGACGGCAACGCGGTGTACGTGGAGCACCACAGGACGCTCGGCGACCGCGTCCGCGACATCGTGGCGTCCGGCTTCCGCCTGGTCGACCTGGTCGAGCCGGAGTGGCCGTCCTGGAACACCTCGGAGTGGGGCGGCTGGTCCCCGCTGCGCGGGAACCTGATCCCGGGCACGGCCATCTTCGTGTGCGAACGAGACTGAAGCGGCCCTCCTGAGACTTCACACGCGCGCGTGCGGGCGTACGCGGGAGCTTCCCCGGGCGTACGACACTGGGGGGCGTGATCCGTGACGACGCCCTGGACGCGCTGCCCGTGCGGGCCGCCCTGCCCGCCCTGACCGACGCCTTGGACGGGCCCGGCGTCGCCGTGCTGGCCGCGCCGCCGGGCACCGGCAAGACGACGCTGGTGCCGCTCGCGCTGGCGGGCCTGCTGGGCGGGGCCCCGGCCCGGCGGGTCGTGGTGGCCGAACCCCGCCGGATCGCGGCGCGGGCCGCGGCCCGGCGGATGGCGTGGCTGCTGGGCGAGCGGCCCGGCGAAAACGTCGGGTACACCGTGCGCGGCGAGCGGGTCGTCGGGCGGCACACACGCGTGGAGGTCGTCACCACCGGTGTGCTGGTGCAGCGCCTCCAGCGCGACCAGGAGCTGACCGGCGTCGACGTCGTCATGCTCGACGAGTGCCACGAGCGGCATCTGGACGCGGACACGGCGGCCGCGTTCCTGTGCGACGTGCGGGCGGCCCTGCGGCCCGAGCTGCGGCTGGTGGCGGCGTCGGCGACGACGGACACGGCGGGCTGGGCGCGGCTGCTGGGCGGCGCGCCGGTGGTGGAGGCGCACGGAGCATCGTACGACGTCGAGGTGGTCTGGGCTCCCCCGGCCCGCCCGCTGCGCCCGCCGCACGGGATGCGCGTCGATCCGGCGCTGCCGGCGCATGTGGCGTCGGTGGTGCGGCGGGCGCTGGCCGAGCGGTCCGGGGACGTGCTGTGCTTCCTGCCCGGCGTCGGGGAGATCGCCCGGGTGGCGGGGCTGCTCGGGGGCCTGGACGGGGTCGACGTGCTCCAGGTGCACGGGCGGGCGCCGGCGGCCGTGCAGGACGCGGTGCTGACGCCGGGCGTGCGACGGCGGGTGGTGCTGGCCACCTCGGTGGCGGAGTCTTCGCTGACGGTCCCCGGGGTGCGGGTGGTCGTCGACTCGGGTCTTGCGCGGGAGCCGCGGGTGGACCACGCGCGCGGGCTGAGCGCGCTGGCGACCGTGCGGGCCTCGCAGGCGGCCGGGCGGCAGCGGGCCGGGCGCGCGGGGCGTGAGGCGCCGGGGACGGTGTACCGCTGCTGGACGGAGGCGGAGGACACGCGTCTGCCCCGTTTCCCCTCCCCCGAGATCAGGGTGGCCGACCTGGCGGCGTTCGCCCTTCAGGCGGCCTGCTGGGGTGATCCCGACGCCTCGGGGCTCGCGCTGCTGGATCCGCCGCCGGGCGGGGCGATGACGGCGGCGCGGCGTCTGCTGACGGCGGTGGGGGCTGTGGACGGCGGCGGCCGGGCCACGGACCGCGGGATGCGTCTGTCCCGTCTGGGGCTGCACCCGCGGCTGGGCCGCGCCCTGCTGGACGGGGCCGCGCTCGTGGGGGCCGAGCGGGCGGCGGAGGCGGTCGCCCTGCTGAGCGAGGAGGCTCCGCGGGAGTACGGCGACGATCTCGCGGCCGCCCTGCGCCGCGCCCGGCGCGGAGGCGACGCCTACGCGGGGAGGTGGCGTGCGGAGGTGCGGCGGCTGCGGTCCGTCGCCGCCGCGGAGGACTCCCCGGGGCCCGCTGACGGTCTTTCACCGGCCGGTGGGGTGACGCCGGGTGAGGACGCCCGGGACGATCAGGTGGCCGGGCTGGTGGCCGCCCTCGCGTTCCCGGAGCGGATCGCGAGGCTGGACGGCGGGTCGTACCTGATGGTGTCCGGCACCCGCTGCGAGGTGCCCGACGGGTCCCCGCTGCGGGGCATCTCCTGGCTCGCCGTGGCCGTCGCCGACCGGCCCCTCGGCAAGGGGCACGCACGCGTGCAGCTCGCGGCGGCGGTCGACGAGGATGTGGCGCGGTTCGCGGCCGGCGCGCTGCTGGACGCGCGGGAGGAGGTCCACTGGGCCGAGGGGGACGTCGTCGCGCGGCGCGTGGAGCGGCTCGGCGCCGTGGAGCTCGCGGCCCGTCCGCTCAAGGACGCCGACGGGGCCCTCGTCCGCGAGGCGCTCCTCGAAGGGCTGCGGCAGGAGGGGTTCCGGTTGCTGCGCTGGTCGGCGGAGGCCGAGGGACTGCGGCAGCGGCTGGCGTTCCTGCGGCTGCACCTGGGCGAGGCGTGGCCCGACGTGGCCGACGCGTCGCTGCACGCGCGTGTGGGCGAATGGCTGGAGCCGGAGCTGAGCCGGGCCCGGCGGCGCGCCGATCTCGCGCGGATCGACGCCGGACAGGCGCTGGCCCGGCTGCTGCCGTGGGCGTCGGGCGAGGCGGCGCGGCTGGAGGAGCTGGCGCCCGAGCGGATCACCGTGCCCAGCGGGTCCAGGATCCGGATCGACTACGGCGATCCCGAGCGGCCCGTGCTCGCCGTCAAGCTCCAGGAGATGTTCGGCCTCCAGGAGTCGCCGCGGGTCGCGGGGGTGCCGCTGCTGGTGCACCTGCTCTCGCCCGCGGGACGACCGGCGGCCGTCACGGCGGACCTCGCGTCGTTCTGGAAGGACGGCTACCACGGCGTACGGGCGGAACTGCGCGGCCGGTATCCGAAGCATCCGTGGCCGCAGGACCCGGCCGGCGCCGAGCCGACGCGGCACACCAACGCGCGGCTCAGGCGGTGACCGGTTCGGGTTCGGCGGGCTCCTCGGGCGCGGGCTCGCCGGGGCGGCGGCCGCGGGCCTCCAGCCAGAGGGCGAGCGCGAGCAGGACGGCGGCGAGGAACAGGAAGCCCCAGGGCAGGTAGGAGGTCATCAGCAGGACGACGGTGCGGTTGGCCTTGACGAGGTCGACGGTGTGCTCGATGTAGTCCTCGCGCATCTTCACGTGCCCGGCGAACGCCGTCACCCGGTCGCGGTCGCCGAGCAGGGTGCCGCCGCGCAGTTCCTCCTTGTGGATCTCCTCGCCGTAGACGGGCGCGCCGGTGAGCGGTTCGACCCAGAACTTGCGGACGGTGGTGTACCAGCGGGTGGTGCCGGTCGCGGCGACGGTCTCGGGGGTGATTCCGGCGACCGGCATGGTCTTGGGCATGGGGACCTCGGTCCACGGCACGGTCTGCTCGAAGTAGTAGACCTCGACGCCGCGGAAGTCCTGGGTGCCCTTGTAGTGGATGGGGGCGGTGATCCTGGCCTGCGCGTCGAAGTACTCGTAGTCCCGTTTCTCCGTCAGGAACGGCCACTTGAACTCCAGTCCCTCGCGTCGGACGGGGTCGCCGTCGACCGCCTCGCCGGGGGCGTGCACGGGTTCCTGGGTGTGGGCGTCGAAGATGTAGCGCTCGGGGACCTTGGAGACCATCTTGCCGTCGGGTCCCTGGACGTAGGACAGGCCGTCCCAGACGACGACGTCCCGGCCGACGGTCTTCTCGATCCGCTCGGAGGCCTCCACGTCGCCCTTGAGGGTCTGCACGATGGTGACCTTGGGGACGGTGCGGGCGGTCATGGTGCCGTAGTCGAGGAGGGTGGCGTCGTGCGCCTCGAGGACCATGGTCTGGTACTCCCCGGCCGGGATCTTGGCCAGGCGCGGGAAGGCGTACCAGCGCAGCAGCGGGGACAGCGCCGCGAAGAACACGGCGAGGGCGAGCAGGACCAGGCCGGCCATGCGGCGCATCTCGGCCTCCCTCCCGGGCGGTCAGGGGTGTGGTGGCACCGTCGTCAGCAGCGGTTCCGGGGAGGTCCGTCCGGCCGGAGCGCCCACGGCGGTGACGGCGAGGACCAGGGCGAGAGCGAGGACGAGGCCGGACGCGGCGGCGATCAGAGCGCGCATGCGGTCCTCCCGGGGTGTGCGGCGGGGCGCGGTGTGCCGCCTCGCGCCGGTGTCGGGGCGAGGGCAGCGGACCTGATGGTTCGTCAGGTCGGGCACCGTAGCAACGGGCGGCCGAGATGAGAACACGTCGGACACGCCGCACACGACGACGGCGCCCCGCTCGCAGGGAGGGGGCGCCGTCGTCGTGTCGGGGCGGTCGGTGTCAGGAGCCGGTCGACGCCGATCCGGAGGGGCTCGCCGAGGTGCTCCCGGAGGGCGTCTTCGAAGCACCGCTGGACGGGCTGGTCGAGGTGCCGCCGGACGGGCTCGTCGAGGTGCCGCCGGACGGGTCCGAGGTGCCCTGGGAGGGGTCGGGGGTGCCTTCGGACGGGTCGGGGGTCGTCGGCACGGGCGCCGTCACCGTGAGTTCGACGGTGAGGGTGGCGCCGCCGGTGGTGGTGACGCTCAGCAGGTACGTGCCGGCGTTGTCGTCGGCGTACAGCTTCGGCAGCTTCAGCAGGCCGTCGGCGTCGGTCCGCAGGTCCGTCAGGCTGCGGACGCGGTTGCCGGCGGCGTCCTTGAAGTAGGGGCCCTTGTCGTTCGCGGTCGTGCCGCCCGCCGCCGCGACGAGGGTGGCGGTGGCCGCGACCTTGCCCGCCGCGGCGCCCTTGTAGGTGGCCTTCACCTCGACCTGGTCGGCGAACTCGCCGCCCGCGACGCAGGTCAGCGCGGTGCCGCCGGTGCGGGCCAGGGCGTCGGCGGCGCGGGCGGTGACGGTGGCCGTGTACTGGAGGGCGGGGACCGTGCGGCCCACGACCGTGGCGCGCACGGTGAACGTCCCGGTCTTCTCGCCCGCCCGCAGCGCCGGGGCGACGGCGACACCGCCGCTGTCGGTCTGGACCGTGGCGACGCTCTCGCCGCCGGCGAACGTGGCGTCGCCGCCGGTGACGGTGAAGCGGACCCTGACCTTGCCGACGCCCTTGCCGGCCTTGGTCTCCGCCCGCGCGCTGATCTTCTCGCCGAACGCGGCGCCCGCCGTGGCGGTAAGCTCGGTGGCGCCCGCCGCCTCCAGGTGGTCGACGGTGTCGGTCGGCGTCGAGGGAGCGGGCGGGGTCGGCTTCCGGGGCGGGGTGGAGGGCGGCGTCGTGGTGCCGCCGCCGGGCTTGGTGGTCGCCGGGGGCGTCGTCGCCGGCGGGGTGGTGGTCGACGGCCGGGTGGGGGACGGGGACCACGGGGAGGGGCTCGTACCCCTGCCGGCGCCGCCGTCGCTGCGGTTGCCCGGGAGCGCGCCGGTGCCGTCGGGGATCTCGTGCGTGCCCTTGCGGTAGTACTCCAGCCACGACAGGACGGTGTTGTAGTACTCCGTCGAGTTGTTGTAGCTGAGGATCGCCTTGCGCAGGCCGGACGTGGTGGCCATGTCCCAGTCGTAGCGGCACAGGTAGTGCCCGGCGGCGAGCGCGGCGTCGTAGATGTTGTTGGGGTCCTTCTTGCCGTCGGCGTTGCCGTCGCGGCCGGCCCACGCCCAGGTGGACGGGATGAACTGCATGGGGCCCACGGCGCGGTCGTAGACGGCGTCGTTGTCGTAGGCGCCGTGGTCGGTGTCGCTGATGTTGGCGAAGCCGACGCCGTTGAGGACCGGGCCCAGGATGGGCGAGAGGGTGGTGCCGTCGGCGCTGACACGACCGCCGCCGGCCTGCCCGGACTCCACCTTGCCGATGGCGGCGAGGAGCTGCCAGGGCATGTTGCAGCCCGGCTTGGACGCCTTGAGGGCGTCCGCGGCCTTCTTGTAGGCGTCCAGGACGGTCGCGGGGATGCCGGTCTCGCTGCCGCCGGCGCCGGTCGGCGTGGTGCCGGTGCTCTGGGTGGGCGAGGGGACCGGGCTGTTCAGGGGCGGCAGGTCCGTGTAGTACGGCGAGTTGCCGGTGGCGCTGCCCTCGCTGCCCCCGGTGGCGGAATCTCCTGACGGGGCGTCGGCGGCGGTGCGTCCGCCCGGCGTGTCGGCCGTGACGTCCGGCGCCTGGGACGCCGCCAGAGCCGCGACCGCCAACGCGGCCACGGTGGTGTTGACCGCTCCCTTGCGCAGCCTGCTGCCGAAATGCGCCGACATGAAGTGAACCCCTCCCGTGGACACTCGAGCGCCCGTGTTCGTCTGTTTCGCCCGTCCTGGTGGGACGGCGTTGTTCCGCTCGCCCTGGTGGGACGATCAACTGTCCGAAACGGTTGCCCTCACGGGCGGTATTCACCGTTTCGCCCTGCTGTGATGACTTCAGCTGTTCGAACCGCGCTCCAGTCGAGGCGACCAGGTGACCCTACGACAACTTCTTTTGCACCGGCACCCGTTCGAACCCTCCATTCACCGAGTGCTCACGCCCGCGTGGGTTGTCGGAGGCTTCCCGCATACTGATCGCAGCGTCGCACTTCTGGCCGGCCGGTCCGGCAACGACCTTCACGGGGAGCCGGGTTGCCGTTCACGTTGAGTCATGCGGCAGCCGTGCTGCCCGTCGTGCGCATCGACGGGAGCGGGCGCGGCCCGCTGGTGCCGGCCGTCCTCGTGGCGGGCTCCTTCGCCCCCGACATGACCTATTACGCGGCGAGCGTCCTGGACGGCGCGATGGAGTTCGGGGACGTCACCCACTCCTTCCTTGGCGTGTTCACCGTCGACGTGGTCGTGTCCTGGGCGCTGGTGGCGCTGTGGCTGCTGGTGCGCGAGCCCCTCGTGGCGCTGCTGCCCCGGGCCCGCCAGGGCCGCACGGCCGCCCTGACGCGCTGCGGCGCGCCCCGCGCGCGGGTCGCACCGGCCGTCCTGCTGCGGTGGTACGCGTCGGCGGTGCTCGGTTCCCTGACGCACGTGGTGTGGGACGCGTTCACCCATCTCGACCGGTGGGGCATGCGGTTGTTCCCGGTGCTGGGCGAGACGGTGGCGGGCTCGCCGCTGTACTGGTACCTGCAGTACGGCGGTTCCGCGGTCGCCGCGGTGGCGATCGCCGCGTTCCTGACGTTGGCCCTGCGCCGGACACCGCCCGGCGAGCCGCGCGGCGTACCCGTGCTGTCCACGCGGGACCGCTGGTGGGCGGCGGCCCTGATCGGCGGCTGCGCGGTCGTGGCGGCGGTGCGGCGGGCGACGCGCTGGTGGGAGTACTGGCGGCCCCGGGCCGAACCGTACGAGATCATCCCGACCGTCTGCTTCGGCACGGGCGCGGGCCTGTTCCTGGGCGTCCTCGCCTACGCCGTCCTGGTCCGCCTACGCCGCCCAGCACCTCAGGAACCGACACGGCACCGCGAGGGAGTCGGCGTCCGCTGAGCGCTCGGCTCGTCGGCGGGACGGGCGAACGGGGGCCGGGGGGCGGGGGCCGGATGCGCGGGCCGGAGGGACGCCCGCCCGGCGCGGGGGCCGGAGCACGGGGGCGGGGCCCGCGGGGCCAGGCGGTGGCCAGGCAAGGGAGGCGCCTGCTCAGGGGATGCCGGGGAACCTGAGACGCGACTGCCCGGCACGCGCGGGGGAACGACGACGATGCGCGGCGGGCGCGGCCGACCGGCACGAGGCCCAGGCGCGGCAGACGCCGCCGCCCGGCACGGGCCGAAGCACGGGGGCGGGGCCCGCGAGACGGATGCCCGGCGACGGAGACGCGACTGCCCGGTGCCGGACCACCGCGCGGGGGCCATGGCGACGACGCTCGGCGGGTGCGGCCGACCGCACGAGGCCCAGGCGCGGCAGACGCCGCCGCCCGGCACGGGCCGAAGCACGGGGGCGGGGCCCGCGAGGCGGATGCCCGGCGACGGAGACGCGGTTGCCCGGTGCCGGACCACCGCGCGGGGGCCATGGCGACGACGCTCGGCGGGTGCGGCCGACCGGCACGAGGCCCAGGCGCGGCAGTCGTCGCCGCCCGGCACGGGGACCGGCTTTAAAGGGGGACGGCCGGTCAGCTGTGGCCGAGAGGGGTGTGGCTCGGGGGCAGGTCCACGATGAAGATCGTGAGGCGGCGGGCCGTGCGGGGCCTGAGGCGTCCGCACAGCGCGCTCAGGGCGCCGAGGGCGAGAGCGAGGTAGCCGCGGATCACGTCGACCCGCAGCCGTCGCCGTGGGCTGAAACGGGCCAGCAGGCCGAGCCCGCGGCGGCCCAGTCGTACGGCCACGGAGGCCATCTCGGCGGCCAGGGCGACGGGGACACGGGGACGGGCCGCGCCGGGTGCGAGGGCGGGGAGCGGTCGTCGTCCCCAGGGCCTCGCCCCGGGGCCGACCTGCGGCTTCGCGGCGGCCATGGCGTGCACGCGTGCGGGGGCCGTCCGGCGGTGAAGCATGCGTATACCCATGGCGGCATCCTGACGGCCCGGCGTCCCGAGGGCGTTCTGACGGGGGCCGGCCGGGTGAGGCTCCTCGGCAGCACACCGGGCCTGCCGACGGTGACGGAGGACGCAGGACGCAGGGGGGCGGCGTCCGTCGCCCCCCTACGTCCACCGTGCCGTCCGCTGGCGCGGGGTGGGGCTCCCCCACCCCGCAAGGAGCACCGCGCGCCGGTGCTCAGTGGGCCGCCGACTCCCAGTCGTGGCCCGATCCCACCGAGACGTCCAAGGGGGCCCGGAGGCGGACCGCCGTGGACATCTCGCGGCGGACCAGTTCCTCGACCGCCGCGCGCTCGCCGGGTGCGATCTCCAGGACGATTTCGTCGTGGACCTGGAGCAGCATCCGGGACGTCAGGCCGGCCCGACGCAGCGCGCCGTCCACCTTCAGCATGGCGATCTTGACGATGTCCGCGGCGGTGCCCTGGATGGGGGCGTTGAGCGCCATCCGCTCGGCCGCCTCACGCCGCTGGCGGTTGTCGCTGTTGAGGTCGGGGAGGTAGCGGCGGCGGCCGAAGAGGGTCGCCGTGTAGCCGGTGGCCCGCGCCTCGTCGACCGCCCGGCGCAGATAGTCCCGTACCCCGCCGAAGCGCTCGAAGTAGGCGTCCATCAGGGCGCGGGCCTCCGCCGCCTCGATGTTGAGCTGCTGGGACAGCCCGAACGCCGACAGCCCGTACGCGAGCCCGTACGACATCGCCTTGATCTTGCGGCGCATCTCCGCGTCCACCGCCGACTGCTCGACGCCGAAGACCTGGGAGGCCGCCGTGGTGTGGAGGTCCTCGCCCGAGGTGAACGCCTCGATCAGGCCCTCGTCCTCGGAGAGGTGGGCCATCACGCGCAGTTCGATCTGGCTGTAGTCCGCCGTCATCAGGGACTCGAAGCCCTCGCCGACGACGAAGCCGCGGCGGATCGCACGGCCCTCGTCGGTGCGGACGGGGATGTTCTGCAGGTTGGGGTCGGTCGACGACAGACGGCCGGTCGCGGCGACGGTCTGGTTGAAGGTGGTGTGGATGCGGCCGTCGGCGGCGATCGTCTTGATCAGGCCCTCGACGGTGACGCGGAGCTTCGCCTGCTCGCGGTGGCGGAGCATGATGACCGGCAGTTCGTTGTCGGTCTGCGTCGCCAGCCAGGCCAGCGCGTCGGCGTCCGTGGTGTAGCCGGTCTTCGTCTTCTTCGTCTTGGGCAGGGCCAGCTCGCCGAAGAGGACTTCCTGGAGCTGCTTGGGCGAGCCCAGGTTGAACTCGTGCCCCGCCGCCGCGTGCGCCTCCTTCACCGCCTGCTGGACGGCGCCGGCGAACATCTGCTCCATGGCCTCCAGGTGGGACCGGTCGGCGGCGATGCCGTGCCGCTCCATCCGGGCGAGGAGGGCGGACGTGGGCAGCTCCATGTCGCGCAGCAGGTCCGCGGCGCCGACCTCCTCCAGTCGGCCCCGGAACGCCTCTCCGAGGTCGAGGATCGCGCGGGCCTGCACCATCAGCGCCTCCGCCTCGGCGCCGTCGTCCGCGCCGAAGGCGAGCTGCCCGTCGGCGGTGGCGGCGGGGGCCAGCTCCCGGTGCAGGTACTCCAGGGAGAGCGCGTCCAGGTCGAAGGAGCGGCGGCCCGGCTTGACGAGGTAGGCGGCCAGGGCGGTGTCCATGGAGACGCCGGCGACGCTCCAGCCGTGCTCGGCGAAGACCCGCATGGCGCCCTTGGCGTCGTGCAGGACCTTGGGGCGGTCCTCGGCGGCCAGCCAGGCCGCCCACGCGCGGTCGTCGGCCTCGTCCAGCTCGGACGGGTCGAACCAGGCCGCGGCTCCGCCGGCCGCGGCGAGGGCGACCTCGGCGACCGAGCCGGTGCCCAGCGCCCAGGTGTCGACGGTGGCGACGCCCAGCGGGCCGTCACCGTGCTCGGCGAGCCAGCCGGCGAGCTCGCCGGTGCCGAGGACGGTGCCGTCCAGGTCGACGCCGGCGGCGACGACCGGGCTCACCTCGGCCTCCTGGCCGCCGGGGTCGACGGCGAGGAGCCGCTCGCGCAGCGAGGGGTTGCGGATCTCCAGGGTGTCCAGGACGAGCGCGACGGCCGTACGGTCGTACGGGGCGCGCGCGAGGTCGGCGACCTCCTTGGGCAGCTCCACGTTCCGCTCCAGCTCGGTGAGGCGGCGGTTGAGCTTGACGGACTCCAGGTGGTCGCGCAGGTTCTGCCCGGCCTTGCCCTTGACCTCGTCGACGCGCTCGACCAGCTCGGCGAACGAACCGAACTGGTTGATCCACTTCGCGGCGGTCTTCTCGCCGACCCCGGGGATGCCGGGCAGGTTGTCGGACGGGTCGCCGCGCAGGGCCGCGAAGTCCGGGTACTGCGCGGGCGTCAACCCGTACTTCTCGACGACCTTCTCCGGGGTGAACCTCGTCAGCTCCGAGACGCCCTTCGTCGGGTAGAGCACCGTGGTGTGCTCGCTGACCAGCTGGAAGGAGTCGCGGTCGCCGGTGACGATGAGCACCTCGAAGCCGTCGGCCTCGGCGCGGGTGGCGAGCGTGGCGATGACGTCGTCGGCCTCGAAGCCGTCGATCGCGAACCGCGAGACGTGCATCGCGTCGAGCAGCTCGCCGATCAGCTCGACCTGGCCCTTGAACTCGTCGGGGGTCTTGGAGCGGTTCGCCTTGTACTCGGTGAACTCCTCGGAGCGCCATGTCTTGCGGGACACGTCGAAGGCGACCGCGAAGTGCGTCGGCGCCTCGTCACGCAGGGTGTTCGCCAGCATCGACGCGAAGCCGTAGATCGCGTTCGTCGGCTGGCCCGTCGCGGTGGTGAAGTTCTCCGCGGGCAACGCGAAGAACGCGCGGTAGGCCAGCGAGTGCCCGTCCATGAGCATCAGGCGGGGCCGGTCGCCGCCGGCGTTGGTCTCGGTCTTCTTCGCTGCTGTCTCTGCCACGCCCCCGATCCTGCCACGCCCCACTGACACCCGGCTCCGCCCTCCTCCCTCACCGTCCTCTCGCTGTCAGTGCGGCGTGCGAGGATCGCTGCCGGAAGAGACCCGTGCCAGCGAAGGGGAGCGCGCGATGGCAACGAAGCCGCCCAAGGCCGATCCGGTTCAGGACGCGCCGCAGGTCGCCGAGCCGAAGCACGCGGCGGCGGGCCTGCCGGCGGTCGGGCACTCGCTGCGGATCGCCCAGCGGCAGATGGGCGTGCGGCGCACCGCGCTGACGCTGCTGCGCGTCAACCAGAAGGACGGCTTCGACTGCCCGGGCTGCGCCTGGCCGGAGCCGGAGCACCGGCACGCCGCGGAGTTCTGCGAGAACGGCGCGAAGGCGGTGGCCGAGGAGGCGACGCTGCGGCGGGTCACCCCGGAGTTCTTCGCCGCGCACCCGGTGGCCGACCTGGCCGCCCGCAGCGGCTACTGGCTCGGCCAGCAGGGGCGGCTGACGCACCCCATGTACCTGCCGGAGGGCGGCGAGCGCTACGAGCCGGTCAGCTGGGAGCGCGCCTTCGACATCGTCGCGGAGGAGATGTCCGCCCTCGCCTCCCCCGACGAGGCCGTCTTCTACACCTCCGGCCGCACCAGCAACGAGGCCGCGTTCCTGTACCAGCTGTTCGCGCGCGAGCTGGGCACGAACAACCTGCCGGACTGCTCCAACATGTGCCACGAGTCGTCGGGCTCGGCCCTGTCGGAGACGATCGGCGTCGGCAAGGGCAGTGTCCTGCTGGAGGACCTCCACCGGGCGGACCTGATCATCGTGGCCGGCCAGAACCCGGGCACCAACCATCCGCGCATGCTCTCCGCCCTGGAGCGGGCCAAGGCGAACGGCGCGAAGATCATCAGCGTCAATCCGCTGCCCGAGGCGGGCATGGAGCGCTTCAAGAACCCGCAGACCGCCAAGGGCCTCACCGCCGGCGCCGCGCTCAACGACCTGTTCCTGCAGATCCGCATCGGCGGCGACCAGGCCCTCTTCCGCCTGCTCAACAAGCTGATCCTGGAGGCGGAAGGCGCTGTGGACGACGCGTTCGTCCGGGAGCACACCCACGGCTTCGAGGAGTTCGCCGAGGCCGCCCGCGCCGCCGACTGGGACGAGACGCTCGCCGCGACGGGACTCACGCGCGCGGAGATCGAGAGCGCCCTGCGGATGGTCCTCGCCTCCCAGCGCACCATCGTGTGCTGGGCAATGGGCCTGACCCAGCACAAGCACTCCGTGCCCACGATCCGCGAGGTGGTCAACTTCCTGCTCCTGCGCGGCAACATCGGCCGCCCGGGCGCGGGCGTGTGCCCGGTGCGCGGGCATTCGAACGTGCAGGGCGACCGCACCATGGGCATCTTCGAACGTCCGGCGCCGGCGTTCCTTGACGCCCTGGAGAAGGAGTTCGGCTTCGCGCCCCCGCGCGCGCACGGCTTCGACGTGGTGCGGGCGATCCGCGCGCTGCGCGACGGCGAGGCGAAGGTGTTCTTCGCGATGGGCGGGAACTTCGTCGCCGCCTCCCCCGACACGGAGGTCACCGAGGCGGCCATGCGGCGCGCGCGGCTGACCGTGCACGTGTCGACGAAGCTCAACCGCTCGCACGTGGTCACGGGCGCGCGGGCGCTCATCCTGCCCACCCTGGGCCGGACCGAGCGCGATGTGCAGGACGGCGGCGAGCAGTTCGTGACCGTGGAGGACTCCATGGGCATGGTGCACGCCTCCCGGGGCCGCCTGGAGCCGGCGAGCGCGCGTCTGCTGTCGGAGCCGGCGATCGTGTGCCGTCTCGCCCGCAGGGTGCTCGGCGAGGAAAGCCGCGTGCCGTGGGAGGAGTTCGAGAAGGACTACGCGACGATCCGTGACCGCATCGCGCGCGTGGTCCCCGGCTTCGAGGACTTCAACGCGCGCGTGGCGCGTCCCGGCGGCTTCACCCTCCCGCACGCCCCGCGCGACGAGCGCCGCTTCCCCACGGCCACCGGCAAGGCCAACTTCACGGCCGCGCCGGTGGAGTACCCGAGGGTGCCCGAGGGCCGGCTGCTGCTGCAGACGCTGCGCTCGCACGACCAGTACAACACCACGATCTACGGCCTGGACGACCGCTACCGGGGCATCCGAGGCGGACGCCGGGTGGTCCTCGTCAACGCCGAGGACGCGCGGGAGCTCGGGGTGGCCGACGGATCGTACGTCGACCTGGTGAGCGAGTGGCGGGACGGCACGGAGCGGCGGGCGCCCGGTTTCCGGGTCGTGGTGTATCCGACGTCGCGCGGGTGTGCGGCGGCGTACTACCCGGAGACGAACGTCCTGGTGCCGCTGGACGCCACCGCCGACACCAGCAACACACCGGCCAGCAAGTCCGTGGTGGTCCGTCTGGAACAATCGACGACCGACTGAGCGTTTGCTCAGCCAGTAGGGCAGTCGTTCTGCCGTACGGGTCACGACGAACGGAGCAGGTCCGCGATGGGCGAGCAGCAGCACGTGAAGTTCCCGCAGGAGGTCCTCGACGAGTACGCGGCGCTCGGCGTCGACCTGACGGCCCTGTTCTCCGCCGGGCACCTCGGTACGCGCATGGGCGTGCAGATCGTGGAGGCGTCGCCGGAGCGGGTCGTGGGCACGATGCCGGTCGAGGGCAACACCCAGCCCTACGGTCTGCTGCACGGCGGCGCCTCCGCGGTCCTCGCCGAGACCCTCGGCTCGGTCGGCTCGATGCTGCACGGCGGCAGCTCGAAGATCGCCGTGGGCGTCGACCTCAACTGCACGCACCACCGCGGGGCCCGCTCCGGCCTGGTCACCGGCGTGGCCACGCCCGTCCACCGGGGCCGCTCGACGGCGACGTACGAGATCGTGATCACCGACGAGTCGGACCGCCGTGTCTGCACGGCCCGTCTGACCTGCCTCCTGCGGGACGTCAACCCGGGCGACGGGGTGCCGGCGGGCGCGAAGGGCTGACGCCTCGCACGTCCGCAGCCGTTGCCTGCCGCCGCCGGGCGGCCTAGCGTCGGCACATGGCATCGGGAGGGCCCCTGTCGCCGAGGGCGGCGCGTCTGCTCGCGCTGGCGTTCACGGTGAGCTTGTCGACGGCCGGCTGCGGCGGTTCGGGCGACCCCGCGGCCGGGAGCACGCCGTCGGCCGCCACGCCGGCTCCCGAGGCGCTGTGCGCCCGGATCGTCGCCCACTGGTCGCGTGAGGTGCTGGACAGCGGCACGTACGGGGACTACCAGTCGATGGGGCTGTCCAACGGGCAGTACGACATCCTGCGCACGGTCGTGGACGCCGCTCGGGCCGCCCGCAGGAGCCAAGGGGCCCGAGTGGCGGACGAGTTGATCGACCGTCAGGCCCGCGCGGGCTGCGTACGGTGGTACCGCTCGGGCGGACCCGGCGAAGGGCCGTGGAGTTGAGCGGCACAGGCCCCGTGGAGCCCGGAGAGGGCACCCGCGCGCGGGAGGCCGAGGACGGGACCTCCACGGCGCTTCCCGCACGCCCTCCGGGCCGTGCGGCCCGCCTGTACGCCCGCCGCCGACGGGCCGTCCTCGCCGCCGCGGCGACCGCGGCACTCCTCACCGGCGCGGGGCTCCTCTACGCGACCCGCCCCGAGGGACCCCAACCGCCTCCCACCCCACCACCGCCGTCCCCGTCGCAGGTGGTGGACATCCGCTACGTGGGCCTGCGCTCCGGGCAGCCGACGGCCCGCTCCCACTCCTTCGCCTTCGAGGTGCTGCTGAGCGTGGCCTCCGGGCCGCCGGTCACCACGACCCGCCTGTCCCAGCCGTACGCCGGAATCACGCTGACCTCCGCCCCGCGGACGCCTTTCCGCACCGGGCCGGGCTCCGCCCGCAAGATCGTCATCACGATGCGGGTGACCGAATGCGGGAAAGTGCCCAAGGACGCCGGTCTGCCTTTCCTCGACGTAACTCTGCGTAATACGCGCGCAATGGAAGACCACAGCTACATCCTGGGCCCCCGCTATGCGCGAGACCTCTCCCATGTCCTGCAAGTCGCCTGTAGCAACGATTTCGGGTAATCACCAAAACGTCCGAGACGCCTGAACGCCTCGGTGCTCGTCCTGCGATTTCTCACTATGCGGACAGGGCGAATCAGGCTGAATTCCTCTCTTCCACCCCCTCAGTACCGCTCTGCATTACCTCGTGTCATAACAAGAGCGTCACAGCCTTGGTCAGGCACTCCTCCACGTTCCCTTCACCCGTTTAGAGTCACGCCCAGTCACCGCACGGTCGGAAAACCCCTTCCCGACCGAGCGTTCGACTCGGCCTCTTCCAGGGGGGAGGGCCGTGCCAGGGAAAGGACTGGATCGTGCGTCAACGTTCGTTCATCGCCATCACCGCCGCGCTGGCTGCGGGAGCACTCACCCTCACCGCGTGCGGCTCGCGCGGCGACGACGGCGACAAGGGCACCGACTCGGGCAGTGGCGGCACCACCGTCACCATCGGCGTCGACGCGCCCCTGACCGGCGACCTGTCCGCCATGGGCCTCGGCATCAAGAACTCCGCCGACCTCGCCGCCAAGACCGCCAACAAGAAGGGCTACGTCAAGGGAATCACCTTCAAGGTCGACTCCCTCGACGACCAGGCCCAGCCGTCCGCCGGACAGCAGAACGCCACCAAGTTCGTCGCCGACAAGAGCGTCCTCGGCGTCGTCGGCCCGCTCAACTCCAGCGTCGCCGAATCCATGCAGAAGGTCTTCGAGGCCGCCTCCCTCGTCGAGGTCTCCCCCGCCAACACCGGCCCCTCCCTCACCCAGGGCCCCAACTGGCAGACCAGCAAGACCCGCCAGTACAAGTCCTACTTCCGTACCGCGACCACGGACGCCATCCAGGGCCCGTTCGCCGCGCAGTACGTCTACACCACCGCCAAGAAGACCAAGGTCTTCGTCATCGACGACAAGAAGACCTACGGCGCCGGCCTCGCCTCCACCTTCACCACCGAGTTCAAGAAGCTCGGCGGCACCGTCGTCGGCACCGAGCACATCAACCCCGACACCAAGGACTTCGCCGCCGTCGCCACCAAGGTGAAGAAGTCCGGCGCCGACGTCGTCTACTACGGCGGCGAATACCCGCAGGCCGGCCCCCTCAGCAAGCAGATCAAGGCCGCAGGCGCCAAGGTCCCGCTCGTCGGCGGCGACGGCATCAAGGACGACACCTTCATCAAGCTCGCCGGCTCCACCGGCACCGGCGACCTCGCCACCTCCGTCGGCGCCCCCGTCGAAGACCTCCCCTCCGCCAAGCAGTTCGTCGCCGACTACAAGTCCGCCGGCTACAAGGACGAGTACTCCGCCTACGGCGGCTACGCCTACGACTCCGCCTGGGCCGTCATCGAAGCCGTCAAGAAGGTCGTCGACGACAACGGCGGCAAGCTCCCCAGCGACGCCCGCGCCAAGGTCATGGCCGCCATGCAGAACGTCTCCTTCGACGGTGTGACCGGCAAGGTCTCCTTCGACGAGTACGGCGACGCCACCAACAAGCAGCTGACCGTCTACGCCGTCGAGAACGGCGCCTGGAAGACCGTCAAGTCCGGCACCTTCACCGGCTGACGCCCACCCCGCACCCACCCACGAGCCGCGCGGGGCGCTGTTCCACTGGCGCCCCGCGCGCACTCACATCCGGCCACATCCGTCGAACTATCCGAACCGTCTCGGAGGACATGCGGTGAACGAACTGCCGCAGCAGCTGGTCAACGGCCTGCTACTGGGATCCATGTACGGCCTTGTCGCCATCGGCTACACAATGGTCTATGGCATCGTCCAGCTCATCAACTTCGCCCACGGCGAGATCTTCATGACCGGCGCCTTCGGCGCCCTCACGGTCTGGCTCTGGCTTCCCGGCGGCACCACCATGTGGCTCGCGCTGCCCCTCATGATCGTCGGCGCGATCGTCGTCGCCGTCACCATCGCCGTCGGAGCGGAACGGTTCGCCTACCGCCCCCTGCGCAACGCACCCCGCCTCGCCCCGCTCATCACCGCCATCGGCCTCTCCCTCGCCCTCCAGCAGGCAGTGTGGGCCTGGTACCCCGACGCCAAGTCCGCCCGCACCTTCCCCGAAATCCCCGGCGGACCCTTCGAACTCGGCGACGTCACCATCCAGACCGGCGACATCTTCCTGCTCTGCGCCGCCCCCGTCAGCATGGCCTTCCTCGCCTACTTCGTCATGAAGACGCGCACCGGCCGCGGCATGCAGGCCACCGCCCAGGACCCGGACACCGCCAAGCTCATGGGCGTCAACACCGACCGGATCATCGTCCTCGCCTTCGCCCTCGGCGCCGCCTTCGCCGCCGTCGGAGCCGTCGCCTACGGCCTCAAGTACGGCCAGATCGACTTCCGCATGGGCTTCATCCTCGGCCTCAAGGCGTTCACCGCAGCCGTCCTCGGCGGCATCGGCAACATCTACGGCGCCATGATCGGCGGCATCGTCCTCGGCGTCGCCGAAACCCTCGCCACCGCCTACATCGCCGACATCCCCGGCATGGACAAGTTCGGCAGCCAGTCCTGGGCCGACGTCTGGGCCTTCGTACTCCTCATCCTCGTACTGCTGTTCAGGCCACAAGGCCTGCTCGGCGAGCGCGTCGCGGACAGGGCGTGACACCGATGACCACACAGACCACCGCACCCCAGACCCTGGCAACCCCCGCCACGGCAACCGGCCTCGTCCCCCTCCCCGAGAACATCGGACGAGCCCTCGCCCTCGGCGGCAGCGTCCTCGCCGTCATCTCCACCTTCCTCGCCTGGACCTGGACCAGCGCCTTCCCCGGCGACCTCACCGTCTACGGCTACCCCGGCGGCCTCCAAGTCCTCGTCCTCATCACCGGCGCCCTCACCACCCTCCTCTGCCTCTCCTCCTACGGCGTGCGAGGCCTCGGCTGGCTCACCCCCGCCGGAGCCGACGCAGCCGTCAAACTCGGCGCCCTCGCCACCTTCGCCACCGCCTGGTACACCGTCCTCGCCATCAGCGTCGACCTCGGCGGCCTCGTCAACCTCGAACCCGGCGGCTTCATCGTCGCCCTCGCCACCCTCGCCGCCCTCACCGGCGCCCTCGCCCTCCCCTTCGAACGCCCCGCGCCGGAACTCATCGACCCCGACGACACCGGCTGGGAACTCTTCAAGCACAACGCCCGCCAACAGCGCGACAACATCAAGGCCGCCTTCGCGTCCGGCACCGCCAAGCCCCTCGGCAAGCTCCCCTCCTACGCCGAGATCCTCATCATCGTCGGCGTCCTCGCCCTCGGCCTCGTCGTCTTCACCTACGGCATCGGCACCGAGTACGACGAACTCTTCATCGGCTTCCTCATCAGCGCCGGCCTCGGCTTCGCCGCACTCAACAAGTCCGGCCTCGTCGCCCAGGCGTCCCAGATCACCGCACGCCACCAGAACATCACCATCTGCGGCGCGTTCGTCGCCGCCGCCCTCTTCCCCTTCACCCAGACCGACGACCAGTACGCCACCATCGGCGTCTACATCCTCATCTTCGCCACCGTCGCCCTGGGCCTGAACATCGTCGTCGGCCTCGCCGGCCTCCTCGACCTCGGATACGTCGCCTTCCTCGGCGTCGGCGCCTACGCCGCCTCCCTCGTCTCCGGATCGCAGAGCTCACCCTTCGGCGTCCACTTCCCCTTCTGGGCCGCCGTCCTCGTCGGCGCCCTCGCCTCGCTCGTCTTCGGCGTCCTCATCGGCGCCCCCACCCTGCGCCTGCGCGGCGACTACCTCGCCATCGTGACCCTCGGCTTCGGTGAGATCTTCCGCATCACCGCCAACAACCTCGACGGCACCTCCGGACCCGACGTCACCAACGGCTCCAACGGCGTCTCCTCCATCCCCGACCTCGACATCCTCGGGTTCGACTTCAGCCAGCAGCACGACATCGCCGGCTTCGCCATCGGCCGCTTCGCCAACTACTTCTTCCTCATGCTGATCATCACCGCCATCGTGGTGCTGGTCTTCCGGCGCAGCGGCGACTCCCGCATCGGCCGCGCCTGGGTCGCCATCCGCGAGGACGAGACCGCCGCCCTCGCCATGGGCATCAACGGCTTCCGCGTCAAACTCATCGCCTTCGCCGTCGGCGCCTCCCTCGCCGGCCTCGCCGGCACCGTCCAGGCACACGTCACCTACACCGTGACCCCCGAGCAGTACCTCTTCGCCGGCGCCATCCCCCCCAACTCCGCCTTCCTGCTCGCCGCAGTCGTCCTCGGCGGCATGGGCACCATCAGCGGACCCCTCATCGGCGCCGCCCTGCTCTACCTCATCCCCAACAAGCTCCAGTTCCTCGGCGACTACCAGCTCTTCGCCTTCGGCGTCGCCCTCATCCTGCTGATGCGCTTCCGGCCCGAAGGCCTCATCCCCAACCGGCGCCGCCAGCTGGAGTTCCACGAGGAGGCGGAAGCGCCCACCGTCCTGACGAAGGCAGGGGCCTGACCACCATGACCACCGACACCATCACCCAGACCGGGCAGACCGTCCTCGACGCCCGCGGCGTGACCATGCGCTTCGGCGGCCTCACCGCCGTGAGCGACGTGAACCTCACCGTCAACAGCGGCGAGATCGTCGGCCTGATCGGCCCCAACGGCGCCGGAAAGACCACCTTCTTCAACTGCCTCACCGGTCTCTACGTCCCCACCGAAGGCGAAGTCCGCTACAAGGGCACCGTCCTGCCGCCCAAGTCCTTCAAGGTCACCGCCGCAGGCATCGCCCGCACCTTCCAGAACATCCGCCTGTTCGCCAACATGACCGTCCTCGAGAACGTCCTCGTCGGCCGGCACACCCGCACCAAAGAAGGCTTCTGGTCAGCCGTCCTCAGGCTCCCCGGCTTCCACAAAGCCGAAGCCGCCTCCCGCGAACGCGCCATGGAACTCCTCGAGTTCGTCGGCCTCGACGCCAAGGCCGACCACCTCGCCCGCAACCTCCCCTACGGCGAACAGCGCAAGCTCGAAATCGCCCGCGCCCTCGCCAGCGAACCCGGCCTCCTCCTCCTCGACGAGCCCACCGCCGGCATGAACCCCCAGGAGACGCGGACCACCGAGGAACTCGTCTTCGCCATCCGCGACAAGGGCATCGCCGTCCTCGTCATCGAGCACGACATGCGGTTCATCTTCAACCTCTGCGACCGCGTCGCCGTCCTCGTCCAAGGACAGAAACTCATCGAAGGCGACAGCACCACCGTCCAGGGCGACGAACGCGTCATCGCCGCCTACCTCGGCGAACCCTTCGAAAACGCCCCCGGCGCCGAAGAAGTCGCCGAGGTCGAAGCCGCCGAAGCCAACGCCGAAGCCACCGCCGACGCCGACGCAACGACGGACGCCGCGCCCGGCAAGGAGAACGACCGATGACCGCACTGCTCGAAGTCGAAGACCTCCGAGTCGCCTACGGCAAGATCGAAGCCGTCAAGGGCATCTCCTTCAAGGTCGACGCCGGCGAGGTCGTCACCCTCATCGGCACCAACGGCGCCGGCAAGACCACCACCCTGCGCACCCTCTCCGGCCTGCTCAAGCCCGTCGGCGGCCAGATCAAGTTCAACGGCAAGTCGCTGAAGAAGATCCCCGCCCACAACATCGTCAGCCTGGGACTCGCCCACTCCCCCGAGGGACGGCACATCTTCCCCCGCATGACGATCGAGGACAACCTCCGCCTCGGCGCCTTCCTCCGCAACGACAAACCCGGCATCGAGAAGGACATCCAGCGCGCCTACGACCTCTTCCCCATCCTGGGCGAACGCAGGAAGCAGGCCGCGGGCACCCTCTCCGGCGGCGAACAGCAGATGCTCGCCATGGGCCGCGCACTCATGTCCCAGCCCAAACTCCTCATGCTCGACGAACCGTCGATGGGCCTCTCCCCCATCATGATGCAGAAGATCATGGCGACCATCGCCGAGCTGAAGTCCCAGGGCATGACGATCCTGCTCATCGAGCAGAACGCCCAGGCCGCCCTCTCCCTGGCGGACCACGGCCACGTCATGGAAGTCGGCAAGATCGTCCTCTCCGGCAGCGGCCAGGACCTCCTGCACGACGAGTCCGTCCGCAAGGCCTACCTCGGCGAGGACTGACCCAGCGCTCCCCCGCACACACGGCGAGGCCCGCACCCCCAACCCGGGGTGCGGGCCTCGCCGCAGTGCCAGCCGATTCAGCCCTTGGACGCCTTCTTCTCCTCCGCGTCCTCGATGACCGCCTCCGCCACCTGCTGCATCGACATCCGCCGATCCATCGACGTCTTCTGGATCCACCGGAACGCCGCCGGCTCCGTCAGCCCGTACTCCGTCTGCAGGATCGACTTCGCACGGTCCACCAGCTTCCGCGTCTCCAGCCGCTGAGTGAGATCCGCGATCTCCTTCTCCAGCTCCTTCAACTCCGTGAACCGCGACACCGCCATCTCGATCGCCGGCACGACGTCGCTCTTGCTGAACGGCTTCACCAGATACGCCATCGCACCCGCGTCCCGCGCCCGCTCCACCAGATCGCGCTGCGAGAACGCCGTCAGCATCAGCACCGGCGCGATCCGCTCCTCCGCGATCTTCTCCGCCGCGGAGATGCCGTCCAGCTTCGGCATCTTCACGTCCAGGATCACCAGGTCCGGCTGGTGCTCACGGGCCAGCTCGATCGCCTGCTCGCCGTCACCGGCCTCACCGACGACGCTGTAGCCCTCTTCCTCCAGCATCTCTTTGAGATCGAGCCGGATCAGGGCCTCGTCCTCGGCGATGACGACACGGGTCGTCAGCGGAGGCACGTGCGACTTGTCGTCGTCGGGCGCGTCTACGGGCTGGGGCGACTCGGGGGCGGTCACGGGGGCTCCTTGTTGCGGGCCGGGCAGGTATTGCTGCTAGTGCAGCCTACCTAGAGGCGGGCAAGGACAGGGACCCGGTATGCTTCCGAGCAGCCACTCCTGCCGGGTTGGTGGAATGGCATACACGGATGTCTCAAACACATCTGCCCGAGAGGGCTTGCGGGTTCGAGTCCCGCACCCGGCACCCTTAAGCGGAGGTTCACATTCTCGTGAACCTCCGCTTTTTCGTACCTCCAGTCGAGATCAGTCACGCAGAGTGCTCGTATGCACCTTCATGGCACCGAGGTTCGACAGAAGGCTCTGGCCCAGCTCCGTGACGGCGAGCGGAATGCTGAAGTAGCTCGTCGCCTCAACGTCCCGGTCGGGACGATCAGTTACTGGAAGCACATGGACCGCAGCAAACGCGGCGAGTGTCCCGGTCGAACGGCTCCACCGTGCCCGCGATGTGACGGCGAGCTGAACCTGCCCGCCTACTCCTACCTCCTCGGCCTCTATCTCGGCGACGGCCACATCATCCAGAACCGCGCCATGCGAACGCCAAGCCTGTCCGTCGCCTGCGCGGATTCACACCCAGGGCTCATGGACGAGTGCGAAAGGGCCATGCGGCAGGTGCTCCCCGGAAACTCGGTGTGCAGGGTGCGCCGAAAAGGCTGCCGGGAAGTGAAGGTGTACTCCAAGCACCTGTGGTGCCTCTTCCCTCAACACGGCCCCGGCAGGAAGCACGAGCGCCGGATCGCCCTCGAACCCTGGCAGCAGGCCATCGTCGACAGCCACCCCTGGGACTTCATCCGGGGCCTCATCCACTCCGACGGCTGCCGCATCACCAACTGGACGACCCGCCTCGTTGCCGGTGAGCGCAAGCGCTACGAATACCCGCGGTACTTCTTCACCAACAAGTCGGACGACATCCGGCGGCTCTTCACGGACACCCTCGACAAAGTCGGCGTCGAGTGGACCACCCTCGCTCGTGCCAGCGACCCGTTCAACATCTCCGTCGCCCGCAAAGCCTCCGTCGCCCTGCTCGACGCCCACGTGGGACCGAAGCACTGACACCTACCGGGGGCTGTCGTCCTCGCCGACGTGGTGCACCCGTACCAGGTTCGTCGAGCCGGAGACTCCCGGCGGGGAGCCGGCCGTGATCACGACGATGTCGCCCTTCCGGCAGCGGCCGTACCGCAACAACATCTCGTCCACCTGGTCGACCATCGCGTCCGTCGAGCCGGCCTGTGGGCCCAGGAACGTCTCCACGCCCCAGGTCGCGCTGAGCTGGGAGCGGGTCGCCGGTTCGGGGGTGAAGGCGAGGAGCGGGATAGGTGAGCGGTAGCGGGATAGGCGGCGGGCGGTGTCGCCTGACTGGGTGAAGGCGACGAGGAACTTGGCGTCGAGGAAGTCGCCGATCTCGGCGGCCGCGCGGGCGACCGCGCCGCCCTGGGTGCGGGGTTTGCTGTTCTCGGTGAGGGGCGGGAGCCCTTTGGCGAGGATGTCCTCCTCGGCCGCCGTGACGATCTTGGCCATGGTGCGGACGGTCTGGACGGGGTGTTTGCCGACGCTGGTCTCGCCGGAGAGCATCACCGCGTCGGTGCCGTCGATGACGGCGTTGGCGACGTCGGAGGCTTCGGCGCGGGTGGGGCGGGAGTTGTCGATCATGGAGTCGAGCATCTGGGTGGCGACGATGACCGGCTTGGCGTTGCGCTTGGCGAGTTTGATCGCGCGCTTCTGGACGATGGGGACCTGCTCCAGTGGCATTTCGACGCCGAGGTCGCCGCGGGCGACCATGATGCCGTCGAAGGCGGCGACGATGTCGTCGATGTTCTCGACGGCCTGCGGTTTCTCGATCTTGGCGATGACGGGGAGGCGGCGGCCTTCCTCGTCCATGATGCGGTGGACGTCGGTGATGTCGTTGCCGGTGCGGACGAAGGACAGGGCGATGACGTCGAAGCCGGTGCGCAGTGCCCAGCGCAGGTCGTCCTCGTCTTTTTTGGAGAGGGGGGGGACGGAGACGGCGACGCCGGGGAGGTTGAGGCCTTTGTGGTCGGAGATGACGCCGCCGTCGAGGACGCGGGTGTGGACGCGGGGGCCGTCGATGTCGGTGACTTCGAGGGTGACTTTGCCGTCGTCGACGAGGATGCGTTCGCCGGGGGTGACGTCGGTGGCGAGGCCGGCGTAGGTGGTGCCGCAGGTGTGGCGGTCGCCTTCGACGCCTTCTTCGACGGTGATGGTGAAGGTGTCGTCTCGTTCGAGGAGGACGGGGCCTTCGGTGAAGCGGCCGAGGCGGATCTTGGGGCCCTGGAGGTCGGCGAGGAGGCCGACGCTGTGGCCGGTCTCGTCGGCGGCCTTGCGGACGCGCCGGTAGCGCTCCTCGTGTTCGGCGTGGTCGCCGTGGCTGAGGTTGAATCGGGCGACGTCCATTCCGGCTTCTACGAGGGCTTTGAGGCGGTCGTAGGAGTCGGTGGCGGGGCCCAGGGTGCAGACGATTTTTGCTCGGCGCATGTGGTGAGCCTATGTCTTACCGCCGGGTAAGGCTTTGGCGGCAGGTGGCTGGTCAACGTCCTTTGGGTGAAGGGTGGTTGACGGGCGCGGAATTGTGCGGGCAGCCGCTCTGATGAGCATGTTTTCGCGTTCTTCGAATTCCCCGAAAGGGTGAATTGGGGGCTGTGGGAAGGTCTTCTCGGTGACGGGTCCTGGGTGAATGCGCTCGGGTGAGCGGGTGGGCCGTGCGGGCGTCCGGTGGGCGTTCGCGTGCGGCCGTGGGGTGGGGTGGAGTGACCGGGATCACCAGATCGCAACCTCCGGGGTCTGTTCCGGTTCGCCATGCGCAGGTCAGAATCTACGCGCGTTGCCGGTTTGGCCGGCAGGCGTTCGGGATCGTCCTTCGAGGAGAGCAACACATGCCGTTCAACCGCCGGAAGTTCTTGAAGAGGTCCGCCGTGACGGGCGCGGGGGTGGCGATCGCGGGGGCTGCCGCGGCTCCGGCGGCCCAGGCGGCGGAGGGGACGAAGCCCGCGAAGCCGGCGAAGCCCGCCAAGCGGTACGCGTTCACCGTGATGGGGACGACGGACCTGCACGGCAACGTCTTCAACTGGGACTACTTCACGGACCAGGAGTTCGACGACAAGGCGCACAACGACGTCGGTCTGGCGAAGATCTCCACCCTGGTGAACCGGATCCGTGAGGAGAAGGGCCGTGGGAACACGCTGCTGATCGACGCGGGCGACACCATCCAGGGCACGCAGCTGTCGTACTACTACGCGAAGGTCGACCCGATCACCGCCAAGGGCGGTCCGGTGCACCCGATGGCGCAGGCGATGAACGCGATCGGCTACGACGCGGCGGCGCTCGGGAACCACGAGTTCAACTACGGCATTCCGGTGCTGCGCAAGTTCGAGAAGCAGTGCGATTTCCCGCTGCTGGGTGCGAACGCGCTGGACGCGAAGACGCTGCTCCCGGCGTTCGCGCCGTACAGCATGCACCGGCTGCGCAATCCGCACGGTCCGGACGTGAAGGTGGCGGTGCTGGGGCTGACCAACCCGGGGATCGCGATCTGGGACAAGGCGAACGTGCAGGGGAAGATGACGTTCCCGGGTCTGGAGGAGCAGGCGGCGAAGTGGGTGCCGAAGCTGCGGTCGATGGGTGCGGACGTGGTCATCGTGTCGGCGCACAGCGGTTCGTCGGGGACGTCGTCCTACGGTGACCAGCTGCCGTACATCGAGAACGCGGCGGCGCTGGTGGCGGAGCAGGTGCCGGGGATCGACGCGATCCTGGTGGGTCACGCGCACACGGAGATTGCCGAGTACTTCGTCACGAACAAGGCGACCGGCAAGCGGGTGGTGCTGTCGGAGCCGTTGAAGTGGGGGCAGCGGCTGACGCTGTTCGACTTCGAGCTGGTGCGGGCCGACGGCGGCTGGACGGTCGAGAAGGTGGGCGCGCAGGTCCTGAACTCCAACACGGTGGAGGAGGACCAGGAGATCGTGCGGCTGCTCGGTGACGAGCACAAGAAGGTCGTGGCGTACGTCAACCAGGTCATCGGGACGAACGCGGCGGAGATGCGGTCGGTGGAGGCGCCGTACAAGGACGTGCCGATCATCGACCTGATCAACCACATCCAGGCCGACACGGTGAAGAAGGCGCTGGCGGGTACGCAGTACGCGGCGCTGCCGGTGCTGTCGCAGGCGGCGGCGTTCTCGCGTACGGCGGTGATCCCGGCGGGTCAGGTGACGATCCGGGATGTGGCGGGTCTGTACGTGTTCGAGAACACGCTGGAGGCGCGTCTGATGACGGGTGCGCAGATGAAGGCGTATCTGGAGTACTCGGCGAACTACTACGTGCAGACGGCGGCGGACGCGGTGGTGGATCCGGCGAAGCTGACGAACGCGAACGGCACTCCGGACTACAACTACGACGTGGTCAGTGGTCTGACGTACGAGATCGACATCGCGAAGGCTGCGGGGTCGCGGGTGTCGAACGTGCGGTTCGAGGGTGCGCCGCTGGCTGATGACGCTCAGTTCGTGTTCGCGGTGAACAACTACCGGGCGAACGGCGGTGGCAACTTCCCGCATGTGGCGGCGGCGAAGATGGTGTGGTCGAACTCGGACGAGATCCGCAACACGATGATCGCGTGGGTGAAGGCGAAGGGGTCGATCGACCCGGCGGAGTTCGCGTCGGTGGACTGGAAGTTGACGCGGAACGGGACGCCGGTGTTCTAGGCCGGGGTGTTTCGCCGGTAGGTGGTTTTCGGTAGGTGTCAGATCCCGTCCGCCAGGGGGATGAGCTCTGCGGGGCGGCGGCTGGGCGGGATCTGGGGCCGGTGTTGTTCGAGGCCGAAGGTGGTGAAGGCGGTTCGGTGCGGGAGGGGGTAGTGCTCCTTGCCGGTGAGGGTGTTGAGGATGGAGGCGCTGCGCCAGGCGGCGAGGCCGAGGTCGGGTGCGCCGACGCCGTGGGTGTGGCGTTCGCCGTTCTGTACGTAGATGTGGCAGCCGGTGGTGGTGATGGCGGGGTCGAGGATGAGGCGGAAGTCGGTGTCGATGCGGGGGCGGTGGGCGTTGTCGCGGCGGAGGTAGGGGTCGAGGCCGGCGAGGAGGGTGTCGAGGGGGCGTTCGCGGTGGCCGGTGGCGAGGACGACGGCGTCGGTGGTGAGGCGGGCGCGGGTGTTCTGCTGGATGTGTTCGAGGTGGAGTTCGATTTTGGTGGTGGCGATGCGTCCGGCGGTGCGGACGCGGACGCCGGGGGTGAGGACGGCGTCGGGCCAGCCGCCGTGGAGGGTGCGGCGGTAGAGCTCGTCGTGGATGGCGGCGAGGGTGTCGGCGTCGATGCCTTTGTGGAGTTGCCATTGGGCGGCGACGAGGCGGTCGCGGGTGGTTTCGGGGAGGGCGTGGAAGTAGCGGGTGTGGTCGGGGGTGAAGTGTTCGAGGCCGAGTTTGGAGTACTCCATGGGGGCGAACGCCGGGGTGCGGCCGATCCAGTGGAGGCGTTCGTGGCCGGTGGGGCGGTGGCGCAGGAGGTCGAGGAAGACTTCGGCTCCGGATTGTCCTGAGCCGACGACGGTGACGTGGCCGGCGGCGAGGAGTGCGCTGCGGTGGTGGAGGTAGTCGGCGGTGTGCACGACGGCTGCGCCGGGGGTGTCGGCGAGGGGGCGCAGGGGGTCGGGGATGTGGGGTTCGGTGCCGATGCCGAGGACGACGTTGCGGGTGCGGGTGCGGCCGGGGGTTCGGGCTTGTCCGTCGGTGTCGAGTTGGACGTAGTCGATGTCGAAGAGTTCGTGTTCGGGGTTCCAGTGGACGGCGTCGACGTGGTGGCGGAAGTGGAGTGCGGGGAGGTGGTCGGCGACCCAGCGGCAGTAGGCGTCGTATTCGGCGCGTTCGGGGTGGAGGCGTTCGGCGAAGTAGAAGGGGAAGAGGCGGTCCTGGGCTTTGAGGTAGTTGAGGAAGGACCAGGTGTTGGTGGGGTCGGCGAGGGTGACGAGGTCGGCGAGGAAGGGGACTTGGACGCGGGTGCCGTCGAGGAGGAGGCCGGGGTGCCAGGTGAAGGCGGGGCGTTGTTCGTAGAAGGCGGTGTCGAGGTCGGTGAGGGGGTGGGCGAGGGCGGCGAGGGAGAGGTTGCAGGGGCCGATGCCGATGCCGACGAGGTCGCGGGGGGTGTCGGTGTCGTGGGAGGGGTCGGCTTGTGGGGGTGGCGTGTTCATGCGTGGGGGGCTCCTCGGTGGCGCGGGGAGTCCCAGTGTGTCGCCGGTGGTGGCGACACGCCGTGGCCGGAGGGGAAGTGGACCCGAAAGAGGGAGGGCGGGCCCATGGCCGCCCTCCCTGGTGGTTCGGGGTCCGCCCTCGGGTGTCTCCGGGCCGGCCCCCGGGTGGTGGCCGGCCCGCCCGTGGCGGCCGTTGTCAGGCGCCGCGTACCCGCAGGGCCCGTGCGAGGTCGTCGAGCTGGTCGTGGAGTTTGCGGCGCAGTGACGGGGTGAGGTCGGCGTCGCGCAGGCACGTCTCGCCGAGGGCGAGGTTCTCGGCGTCGACGGCGTAGGCGGGGAAGGCCCAGCGGCCGGCGGCGTCGGCGATGGCGGGGCCCCGCCGGGTGGCGAGGGCGGCCGCGTCGTCGTAGAAGCGGGGCACGTACGCGCGTACCAGGTCGGCCTGTTCGGGCTGCCAGAAGCCCTGGGCGGTGGCGGTGAACAGGTAGTTGGAGAGGTCGTCGCCGTCGAACATCGCCGTCCACGCCTGTTCCTTGGCGTGTGGGTCGGGCAGGGCGGCGCGGCAGCGGGCGGCGCCTTCCTGGCCGTCGGCGGAGGGGTCGCGTTCGAGTTCGGCGGCGATGGCGGTTTCGTCGGTGGCGCCGAGGACGGCGAGGCGGGCGAGGACGCGCCAGCGCAGGTCGGGGTCGAGTTCGGGGCCGCCGGGGACGGTGCCGTCGGCGAGCCAGGCGGCGAGGGTCTCGGGGTGTGCGGCGGCGTCGATGAAGTGGCGTACGGCGACGAGGCGCAGGCCGGGGTGGTCGCCGTCCTCGGTGCGGCGGATGAGGTCGCGGCAGAGGGAGGAGAGGGTGGCGAGGGCGGCGGGGCGTTCTTCGGGGGTGACGTAGCGGTCGGCGATCTGGCCGGAGGCGAAGGCGAGGACGCCTTGGACGAGGGCGAGGTCGGTTTCCTGGGGGAGGTGGGCGCGGGCGGTGTCCAGGTAGGCGGTGGGGGTGAGTTCGCCGTCGCGGACGGCGTCGCGCAGGGCGTTCCAGACGACGGCGCGGGTGAGGGGGTCGGGGAGGCCGGAGAGGGCGGTGCGGACGGTGTCGTGGGAGGCGGGGTCGAAGCGGATCTTGGTGTAGGTGAGGTCGCGGTCGTTGAGGAGGAGCAGGGCGGGGCGTTTGCCGATGGGGTGGGGGGTGGTCTGGGGGATGTCGATCTCGAGGTGTTCGCGCAGGGTGAGGTGGCCGTCTTCGTCGGAGTGGTCCTGGTCGTAGAGGCCGACGGCGATGCGGTGGGGGCGGTTGCCGGTGTGTTCGACGGTGAGGGCGCACTGTCCGGCGTCGGTGGTGACGGTGGGGGTGAGGGTGTCGACGCCGGTGGTGCGCAGCCAGGCGTCGGCCCAGGCGTGGACGTCGCGTTGGGTGCTGGAGGCGAGGGAGTCGATGAAGTCGGCGAGGGTGGCGTTGGCGAAGCGGTGGCGGGCGAAGTGGGTGTTGATGCCGGCGAGGAAGTCCTTCTCGCCGAGCCAGGTGACGAGTTGGCGTAGGGCGGAGGCGCCCTTGGCGTAGGAGATGCCGTCGAAGTTGAGGAGGGCGGAGGCGGTGTCCTCGACGTTCTCGGGGGCGACGGGGTGGGTGGAGGGGCGTTGGTCGGCGTCGTAGCCCCAGGCTTTGCGGACGACGCCGAACTCGGTCCAGGTGGCGGTGAAGCGGGTTGCTTCGGCGGTGGTCTGGTAGCCCATGTACTCGGCGAAGGACTCGTTGAGCCAGATGTCGTCCCACCACTTGAGGGTGACGAGGTCGCCGAACCACATGTGGGCCATCTCGTGGGCGATGACCATGGCGCGGGTCTGGCGTTCGGTGTCGGTGACGGCGGAGCGGTAGACGAAGTCGTCGCGGAAGGTGACCAGTCCGGGGTTCTCCATGGCGCCGGCGTTGAACTCGGGGACGAATGCCTGGTCGTAGGAGTCGAAGGGGTAGGGCTCTTCGAACTTCTCGTGGTAGCGGTCGAAGCACGCGCGTGTGACGTCGAGGATCTCGTCGGCGTCGGCGTCGAGGTAGGGGGCGAGGGAGCGGCGGCAGTGGATGCCGAAGGGGAGGTCGCGGTGTTCGGTGTGGACGGAGTGCCAGGGGCCGGCGGCGACGGCGACGAGGTAGGTGGAGATGGGTGGGGTGGGGGCGGCTTTCCAGGTGCCGTCGGTGTGTTCGGTGATGCCGTTGGCGAGGACGGTCCAGCCGTCGGGGGCTTTGACGGTGAGGGTGAAGACGGCTTTGAGGTCGGGCTGGTCGAAGGCGGCGAAGACGCGTTGGACGTCGTCCATGAACATCTGGGTGTAGACGTAGGTTTCGCCGTCGGAGGGGTCGGTGAAGCGGTGCATGCCCTCGCCGGTGCGGGAGTAGCGCATGGTGGCCCGGACGGTGAGTTCGTGGTCGCCGGCGGTGAGGTTCTTCAGGGGCAGGCGGTTGTCGTCGAGGAGTTGCGTGTCGAGGGGTTTCCCGTCGAGGGTGGCGGTGTGCAGGGTGGCCGGCTTGAGCTCGACGAAGGTGTCCGCGCCCGTGCGCGCGGTGAACCGGATGACGGTCAGGGACTCGAAGGTCTCGTCGCCGGTGGTCAGGTCGAGTTCGACGGTGTAGTCGCGGACGTCGAGGAGCTGGGCACGGGTCTGCGCTTCGTCGCGCGTCAGTACGGACATGGGGGCCATGCTGCCTGATGGCGCGGCGGGGGCACAGGGGCGGATCGGTACGCACCCTTTGTCGCTTCTCGCGCCGGAGCCGCCGTACTAGGGGGCTGTGGAGAGCGGGGGGTGGGGGTCGTTTTCGCGTTGGAGGGGGACGCGGGTGTCGGGGACGGCGTCCGCGGGGTCTTTGACCAGTGCGCGCAGGGCGCGTACTTCGTGTTCGAGGGCGAGGTGGCGTCGGTGGGCGTCGTAGAGGTAGCGGACTTTGGTGCGCAGTGCCCAGGGGTCGACGGGTTTCATGACGAGGTCGGCGACGCGTAGTTCGAAGGCGGCGGAGGTCAGTTCGTGGTCGGGTCCGAAGCCGGTGAGCAGGATGACGGGGATGTGCTGGGTCTGTTCCAGCCGCCGCATGTAGCGCACGACGTCGAGTCCGCTGACGCCGGGCATGCGCACGTCGAGCAGGAGCAGGCCGACCTGTCCGCGCAGTACCTGCTTGAGTGCTTCGTCGCCGCTGGTGGCGCGGGCGAGGCGGTATCCCAGGGGGGCCAGTGCGCTTTCGAGCGCGTACAGCGTGTCCTGGTGGTCGTCGACGATGAGGATCTTGGCATCCGACGGCATGACCCGACGTCCCTCCGCGATGGGACCACCAGCTTACGTCGGAACCCTGACGCGCAGTGCTCGTCGGCTGACACGGCGTACCGGCCGGTTCGTACGGGTGGGTGCGGCGCGACGGGCGCCGACGGGGGTGCGGGTGGTGCGGCGGGCCGGCGTGCGGGGCCGTCCGTCGAGGTCAGCCGGTGGTGGGGGCCGCGCCGTTGACGGTGTCGTCGGCGATGCGCTCGTGGTGGCGGATGACCTCGGCGACGATGAAGTTGAGGAACTTCTCGGCGAAGGCCGGGTCGAGTTTGGCGCTCTCGGCGAGGGCGCGCAGCCGGGCGATCTGGCGTGCCTCTCGCGCGGGGTCGGCGGCGGGCAGCTGGTGGCGGGCCTTGAGGTGGCCGACCTGCTGGGTCGCCTTGAAGCGTTCGGCGAGCATGTGGATGACGGCGGCGTCGATGTTGTCGATGCTGGCCCGCAGCCGTTCGAGCTCTTCGCGGACGGCGGGGTCGACGTCGCCGGTTGCGGTGCTGCTGGTGTCGCTGGTCGTCATGGGCGTTCACCCTAGTCCGTCGTCCCTGGTGGCGGGGTGGGCGGGCGGTGGGATGGGCGGGCGGTCGGGGGTTGTCGTGTCGTCGGATCCTCGTACGGTTCGGGCCCTTGTACGGTTCGCATCCTCGTACGATTCGGATCCTCGTACAGTGGAGACGGCTGCACGGCGTGCCGGGACGTCTTGGGGGTACGGACGTGGCGAACGGTGGTCCGGTCGAGCACGGCTTTCCGCATCTGGAGACGGTGCGGGCGGCCGTCACGGCGCTGTACAGGCGGTTGTCGTACGACACGGTGCACCGGTTCGCGGTCAGCGTGGCCCCGGCGGACGTGGCGTTCTGCGACTCCGACGACCTGTATCTGGGGGCGCAGCGGGTGGCGCGTGAGCTGGTGCGGCACTACCGGCTGCCGGACGCCCGGATGATCGTGGGGTTCCGTGAGATGCGGCACGCGGCGAACGTGGAGCTGGCGGCTGGCCCGGAGTACTTCGTCGAGCTCAACGAACGGTTCCGGTCGCATCGGCGGGACATCGGCGCGGCGCTGGCCCACGAGATCATGCATGTCTTCCTGCACCGGCTGGGCCTGTCGTTCCCCGGGACCCGGGAGAACGAGATCCTCACCGACACGGCGACGACGTATCTGGGTGCGGGCTGGTTGCTGCTGGACGCCTACCGGGAGGACGCGGTCTCGTCGCAGAAGCTGGGGTATCTGACTCCGGAGGAGTTCGGGTACGTGCTGGCGAAGCGGGCGCTGGTCTTCGGGGAGGACCCGTCGACGTGGTTCACCAGTGCGCAGGCGTACACGGCGTATGTGCGGGGGCGGGAGCGGGCGCGGCTCGACGAGCGGCAGCCGCCGTTGTCAGCGGCGGGGTGGTCGGGGCGGCGGCGGTACGCGCGTGACCGGCGGCACGCGCAGGACCACCAGCCGCTCGCCGTCGTCGCGGACGCGCCGTACGACTTCGTCCCGGACGCGGGCGGTCCGCTGCGGGTGGCGTTCTCGTGTCCGACGTGTCTTCAGCGGATCCGGGTGCCGGTGCGCGGGCGGGTGCGGGCGCGGTGCGGGTTGTGCCGGACGGTGCTGGAGTGCGACACATAGCCGGAGGCGGCCGGCCGTGGGGAAGGGCCGGAGCCGGGCAGCCGCGGGGCGGGGCGGCTTTGAAGCGGGGGCCGGCCCGGCTGTCATGCCCCGTACACCCTCCCCGGCGGTTCCGCCCGCTCCAGCAGCATGCGTGCCGTCTCCCCCGCGTCCGCCGGGGTCCAGCGTGCGCCCTTGTCCACGGTCGGGCCGGCTCGCCAGCCCTCCATGACGGTGATGCGGCCGCCCTCCGCCTCGAACACGCGGCCGGTGACGCCCTCGCTGGCGGCGGAGCCGAGCCAGACGACGAGCGGGGAGACGTTCTCGGGGGCCATCGCGTCGAAGCCCGCGGCGGGAGCGGCCATGGTGTCGGCGAAGGTGCGTTCGGTCATACGGGTGCGGGCGGCGGGGGCGATGGCGTTGACCTGGACGCCGTAGCGGGCCAGTTCGGCGGCGGCGACCAGGGTGAGGGTGAGGATGCCGGCTTTGGCGGCGCTGTAGTTGCCCTGTCCGACCGAGCCGAGCAGTCCCGCGCCGCTGCTGGTGTTGATGATCCGGGCGCCGGGTGCGCGGCCGGCCTTGGCCTCGGCGCGCCAGTGCGCGGCGGCGTGCTTGAGGGGCAGGAAGTGGCCCTTGAGGTGGACGCGTACGACGGCGTCCCAGTCGTCCTCGTCGAGGTTGACGAGCATCCGGTCGCGCAGGAAGCCGGCGTTGTTGACGAGGGTGTCGAGGCGGCCGTACGTCTCCAGCGCGGTGGCGACGAGGGAGGCGGCGCCCTCGGTGGTGGCGATGTCGCCGGTGTGGGCGACAGCCTCGCCGCCGGCGGCGCGGATCTCGGCGGCGACGCGGGCGGCGGGGCTGTCGACGCCGGGAGCCCCGCCGGGGTGGGAGGCGTCGCCGGGGCCGGATGCGCCGTCGAGGCCGACGTCGAGGTCGTTGACGACGAGCCGGGCGCCCTCGGCGGCGAACGCGAGGGCGTGGGCGCGGCCAAGGCCCCGTCCGGCGCCGGTGACGACGACGACCCGCCCCGTGCACAGTCCTGTCATCTCACTTCTCCTTGTCTGGCGTCGTCGCGCCTGCCACGCCTGCCACGCCTGCCGCGTCGAGGAACGCGGGCCGCTCGCCGCCGCCGTGGACGAGGAGGCCGGCGCCGCTGATGTAGGCGGCGGCGTCGGAGGCGAGGAAGACGGCCGCCGCGCCGATGTCGCGGGGCTCGGCGAGTCGGCCGAGGGGCACGGTGCGGGCGACGGCGGCGACGCCGTCGTCGTCCCCGTAGTGGAGATGGGACCGCTCGGTGCGGACCATGCCGGGGACGACGGTGTTGACGCGGACGTCCGGCGCCCATTCGACGGCCATCGAGCGGGCGAGGCTCTCCAGGCCTGCCTTGGCCGCGCCGTAGGCGGCGGTGCCGGGCGAGGGGCGGGAGCCGCTGACGCTGCCGATCATCACGATCGAGCCGCGGGCGCGCCGGAGGTGTTCGTAGGCGGCGAGGGACACGGTCAGCGGGGCTACGAGGTTGAGTTCGAGGACGCGGACATGGTGTCCGGCGTCGGTGGGGGCGAGGGGGCGGTGCGGGGCGCCGCCCGCGTTGTTGACGAGTACGTCGAGGCCGGGCAGGTCGGCGAAGAAGCACCGTACGGCTTCGGCGTCCCGGACGTCCAGTTCGGCGAACTCCGTTTTGGGCAACGGGAGTTCGGGGGGCCGGCGGGCGCAGACGATGACGTGGGCGCCGGCGTCGGCGAAGGCCTGCGCGATGCCGGCGCCGACTCCGCGGGTGCCGCCGGTGATGACGGCCGTTCTGCCGTGCAGCGAGTTATCCACAGGCCCTCCCGCTCGTCCGCGGCGACTGCTAGCTTCGAAGCTTCACACCTAACAAATGTTTGGTGGAAAGGTAGCTGAGTGCGAAGGTAGCTGATGCATCCATGGGTGTCTCCACCTCGTCCCCGGAAAAGGGGATTTCCGTCGTCACGCTCGACTTCCCGCCGGTGAACGCCGTGCCGGTGGCCGGCTGGTTCGCCCTGGCCGAGGCGGTCCGCACGGCGGGCCGCGATCCTGAGGTGCGGTGCGTGGTGCTGGCCGCCGAGGGCCGGGGCTTCAACGCGGGAGTGGACATCAAGGAGATACAGGCGCGGGGAGACGGTGCGCTGGTGGGGGCCAACCGCGGCTGCTTCGAGGCGTTCGCGGCGGTGTACGAGTGCGAGGTGCCGGTGGTGGCGGCGGTGCGGGGTTTCTGTCTGGGCGGCGGGGTGGGGCTGGTGGGGAACGCGGACGCGATCGTGGCGGGTGAGGACGCGGTGTTCGGGCTGCCGGAGCTGGACCGGGGAGCCCTGGGGGCGGCCACGCATCTGGCCCGGCTGGTCCCCCAGCATCTGATGCGCACGCTGTACTACACCTCGCGCACGGTCTCGGCGCGGGAGTTACAGGCGCACGGCGCGGTGTGGCGGGTGGTGCCTCCCGACGAGGTGGTCGCGGGCGCGCTGGAGCTGGCCCGGGAGATCGCCGCGAAGGACGGGGAGTTGCTGCGGCTGGCCAAGGCCGCTCTCAACGGCATCGATCCGGTGGACGTCCGCCGTAGCTACCGCTTCGAGCAGGGGTTCACCTACGAGGCGGGGGCGAGCGGGGTGGGCGAGCGGGTCCGGGCGCGCTTCGGAGTGGCCGAGGGGGCCGGGAAGGGGGAACGCGGGTGAGCGACAAGACGATGACCGCCGAGGAGGCGGTGTCCCGGCTGGAGAGCGGGATGACGCTGGGGATCGGCGGCTGGGGTTCACGGCGCAAGCCGATGGCGCTGGTCCGCGCGCTGCTCCGCTCCGACGTCGGGGACCTGACGGTGGTGTCGTACGGCGGCCCGGACGTGGGCATGCTCGCGGCGGCCGGCCGGATCAGGAGACTGGTGACGGCCTTCGTCACGCTGGACTCGATCCCGCTCGAACCGCACTACCGGGCGGCGCGAGAGCGGGGCGCCTTCGAGCTGACGGAGGTCGACGAGGCGATGTTCATGTGGGGGCTGCGGGCGGCCGCCCACCGGATGCCGTTCCTGCCGGTGCGTGCGGGGCTGGGTTCGGACGTGATGCGGGTCAACCCGGGTCTGCGGACGGTGACCTCGCCGTACGAGGACGGGGAGACGTTCGTGGCGATGCCCGCGCTGCGGCTGGACGCGGCGCTGGTGCACGTCAACCGGGCCGACCGGCTGGGCAACGGGCAGTATCTGGGGCCCGACCCCTATTTCGACGACCTGTTCTGCGAGGCGGCGGACGCGGCCTACGTGTCCTGCGAACGGGTCGTCGACACGGCGGAGTTGACGAAGGAGGCGGCGCCGCAGTCGCTGCTGCTTAAGCGGCACACGGTGACGGGTGTGGTCGAGGCCCCGAACGGGGCGCACTTCACGTCGTGCGCGCCCGACTACGGCCGGGACGAGGCGTTCCAGAAGCGGTACGCGACCACGGCGTGGCCGCAGTTCGCGGCGCGGTACCTCGCCGGGGACGAACGGGCGTACCAGTCGGCGGTCGGGGAGGAGACGTGAAGGAGCGGGAGCAGGAGCGGACCGGGCGTGGATCGGAGGAACGCGGGGGGCTGGCGGAGGCGTGGGACGGCTCGACGCGGGCCCGGGCCGGCTCGGCGGAAGTGGGGGCCGGCTCGGCGGAGCCGCGGGACGGCTCGACGGAAGTGGGGGCCGGTTCGCCGGAGGTAGGAACCGGCTCGATGGCGGTCACCCGGGCCGAGTACTGCGTCGTCGCCTGCGCGGAGGTGTGGCGGGGGGCGGGTGAGGTCCTGGTGAGTCCCATGGGGCTGATCCCCTCGGTCGGCGCCCGGCTCGCGCGGCTCACCTTCGCGCCCCAGGTGCTGCTGACCGACGGCGAGGCGCTGCTCGTCGGCCCGGGCGGCGCCGTCGAGGGGTGGCTGCCCTACCGGCAGCATCTGGCGCTGGTGACGGGAGGGCGGCGGCACGTGATGATGGGGGCGAGCCAGATCGACCGGTTCGGCAACCAGAACATCTCGTGCATCGGCGACTGGGCGCGGCCGGTGCGGCAGTTGCTCGGGGTGCGGGGAGCGCCCGTCAACACCCTGAACAATCCGACGAGTTACTGGGTGCCGAGGCACTCGCGGCGGGTCTTCGTGGAGAAGGTCGACATGGTGTGCGGGGTGGGGTACGACCGTGCGGGCGACGCCCCTCACCACCGTCTCGTGCGGGTGGTCACCGACCTGTGCGTCCTGGACTTCGGCGGCCCCGACCGTTCGATGCGGCTGGTCTCGCTGCATCCGGGGGTGAGCGTGGAGGAGGTGCGGGAGGCGACGGGGTTCGCGCTCTGCGTCCCGGACGAGGTGCCGTTCACGCGGGAGCCGACGGTGGAGGAGCTGCGGCTGATCCGTGAGGTGATCGATCCGGGGGGCGCCCGGGTGCGGGAGGTCGCGCACTGATGGAGACCGCGTTCACCCGGCTGGTCGGCGTCCGGTGTCCGATCGTGCAGACGGGGATGGGGTGGGTGGCCGGGCCGCGTCTGGTGTCGGCGGTGGCGAACGCGGGTGCGCTGGGCGTCCTCGCCTCGGCGACGATGACCGTCGACGGGCTGCGGGAGGCGATACGTGAGGTGAAGTCCCGTACGGCTGCGCCGTTCGGGGTCAATCTGCGGGCGGACGCGCGGGACGCCGGGGACAGGGTGCGGGTGATGGTGGACGAGGGGGTGCGGGTGGCGTCGTTCGCGCTGGCCCCGTCCCGGGAGCTGATCGCCGAGCTGAAGGAGGCCGGTGTCGTCGTGATCCCGTCCGTGGGGGCGCGCCGGCACGCGGAGAAGGTCGTGGCGTGGGGTGCGGACGCGGTGCTGGTGCAGGGCGGTGAGGGCGGCGGGCACACCGGGGAGGTGGCGACGACGGTGCTGCTGCCGCAGGTCGTGGACGCCGTGGACGTGCCGGTGGTGGCGGCGGGCGGCTTCTTCGACGGGCGGGGCCTGGTCGCGGCGCTGGCGTACGGAGCGGCGGGGGTCGCGATGGGCACGCGGTTCCTGCTGACGTCGGACTCGACGGTGCCGGACGCGGTGAAGGCGCGGTATCTGGCGGCGACGGTCCGGGACGTGACGGTGACGCGGGCGGTGGACGGCCTGCCGCACCGCATGCTGCGTACGGAGCTGGTGGAGTCGCTGGAGCGGTCGGGGCGGGTGCGGGCGCTGTCGCGGGCGGTGCGGCACGCGGCTCGGTTCCGGCGGCTGTCGGGGCTGGGGTGGGGGCAGATGGTGCGTGAGGGGTTGGCGTTGCGGCACGGCAAGGACCTGTCGTGGAGTCAGGTGCTGCTCGCCGCGAACACGCCGATGCTGTTGCGGTCGGCGATGGTGGACGGGCGGACGGATCTGGGCGTGATGGCGGCGGGGCAGGCGGCGGGGGTGATCGAGGATCTGCCCTCGTGCGCGGAGTTGGTGGAGCGGCTGATGGACGAAGCCCGGGCGGCGTTGGGCGCGTTGCCGGTGTCCGGTGGTTCGGGGCCGGCATGACGGGGACGGTCGTCGAGCGGTGGTCGGGCTCGGGGGGGGGGGGGGGCGAACGGGGGGCGAACGCCGTGGGTGAAGGCGTCGGCGAGGGTGCCGGCGCGGAGGACGGCATCCGCCCCCGTCCGAGTGCGCTGACGCCAGCTCAGACGCGTTCGATGATGGTGACGTTGGCCTGGCCGCCGCCCTCGCACATGGTCTGGAGGCCGTAGCGGCCGCCGGTGCGTTCCAGTTCGTTCAGGAGGGTGGTCATGAGTTTGGCGCCCGTCGCGCCGAGCGGGTGGCCGAGGGCGATCGCGCCGCCGTTGACGTTGACCTTGGCGGGGTCCGCGCCGGTCTCCTTCAGCCAGGCCAGGACGACGGGTGCGAACGCCTCGTTGATCTCGACGAGGTCGATGTCGTCGAGGGACAGGCCCGTCTTCTTCAGGGCGTGGGCGGTGGCGGGGATGGGGGCGGTGAGCATGCGGACGGGGTCCTCGCCGCGCACCGACAGGTGGTGGACGCGGGCGCGGGGGGTCAGGCCGTGTTCGTGCACCGCGCGTTCGGAGGCGAGCAGCAGGGCGGCCGCTCCGTCGGACACCTGGGAGGAGCAGGCGGCGGTGACGGTTCCGCCGGGGATGACGGGCTTGAGTTGGGCCATCTTCTCCAGGGAGGTGTCGCGGCGGGGTCCTTCGTCGACGGTGACGTCGCCGTAGGGGACGGTCTCGCGTTCGAAGCGGCCCTCGTCGACGGCGCGCAGTGCCCGCCGGTGGGAGCGCAGCGCGAACTCCTCCTGGTCGGTGCGGCTGATGCCCCACTTGGCGGCGATCATCTCGGCGCCGGCGAACTGGTTGACGGGCCGGTCGCCGTAGCGGGCGCGCCAGCCCTCGCTGCCGGCGAAGGGGCCCTGGGTGAAGCCGAGCGGTTCGGCGGCCTGCCGGGTGGCGTAGGCGATGGGGATCTGCGACATGTTCTGCACGCCGCCGGCGACGACGAGGTCCTGGGTGCCGGAGAGCACGCCCTGCGCGGCGAAGTGCACGGCCTGCTGGGAGGACCCGCACTGCCGGTCGACGGTGACGCCGGGCACCTCCTCGGGCAGTCCGGCGGCGAGCCAGCAGGTGCGGGCGATGTCGCCGGCCTGCGGGCCGACGGCGTCCAGGCAGCCGAAGACGACGTCCTCGACGGCGGCCGGGTCGACGCCGGCCCGGGCGACGAGGGCTTTGAGGACGTGCGCGCCCAGGTCGGCGGGGTGGACGCCGCTGAGCCCTCCCCCGCGTCGCCCGACGGGCGTGCGGACCGCTTCGACGATGTAGGCCTCGGCCATGTCATCCACTCCCCTGGGGAATCTGCTTGCGCGGTCATTCGCGTACGGCGATCCCGTCCAGCACCATCGACAGGTACTGGCGGGCGATGTCCTCCGGGCTGTGCTGTCCGCCGGGCCGGTACCAGGAGGCGGCGACCCAGACGGTGTCGCGGACGAACCGGTAGGTGAGCCGGACGTCGAGGTCGGCGCGGAAGGCCCGTTCGGCGACCCCGCGTTCCAGTGTGGACAGCCACGTCTTCTCGAACCTGCGCTGTGACTCGGCGAGGAACGCGAACCGTTCCTGGGCGACGAGTTGCCGGCTCTCCTTCTGGTAGATGGCGACGGCGGCGCGGTGCCGGTCGATCTCCCGGAAGGATTCGGTGACGAGCGCTTCGAGTGTCTCGCGCGGGCCGAGCCGGGCGCCGAGGACGGTGTCGTAGCCGTCCCAGAGTTCGTCGAGGAAGGTGCGCAGGATCTCCTCCAGCATCGACTCCTTGGAGTCGAAGTGGTAGTAGAGGCTGCCCGCGAGCATGCCCGCGTGGTCCGCGATCTTGCGGACGGTGGTGGCGTTGTAGCCCTGTTCGGCGAAGACCTCGGCGGCGGTGTCGAGGAGTTCGCCGCGGCGGTCGCGGGCGCCGCCGGCCGCGGCCGGTTCCGGGGCGGTCACCTGGGGCTTCTTCTTGGTAGGCACGGGTTCATTGTCGCCTCCGCCTCAGGCGCGCTGGCTGCTGACCGACAGGACTTCGCCGGTCAGGTAGGAGGAGTAGTCGGAGGCGAGGAAGACGATCACGTTGGCGACCTCCCAGGGCTCTGCGTGGCGTCCGAAGGCCTCGCGCGCGGTGAGCTCCTGGAGCAGTTCGGGGGTGGTGACCTTGGCGAGGTGCGGGTGCATGGCGAGGCTGGGGGCCACCGCGTTGACCCGTACGCCGTAGTCGGCGGCCTCGACGGCGGCGCAGCGGGTCAGTGCCATCACGCCGGCCTTGGCGGCCGCGTAGTGGGCCTGTCCGGCCTGGGCGCGCCAGCCGGCGACGGATGCGTTGTTGACGATGACTCCGCCGCCGGTGGGCCGCATGCGTCGGAGGGCGGCGCGGGTGCAGCGGAAGGTGCCGTTCAGTGTGACGTCCAGGACGCGGGTCCACTGCTCGTCGGTCATGTCGGTCAGGTGTGCGGTGCCGCCGAGGCCGGCGTTGTTGACGACGACGTCGAGCCGTCCGTGCGCGTCGACGGCGGCGTCGAACAGGGCGTGGACCTGGTCCTCGTGCGTCACGTCGCACGGCAGGGCGGTCACCGCGGCGTCGCCGAACTCGGCGGCGAGTGCGGCGTGGTGTTCCTTGAGGCGGCGCGTGTGGGCGTCGCTGATCAGTACGCGGGCGCCTTCCTGGAGGAAGCGGCGGGCGGTGGCGCCGCCGATGCCCGCGCCGGCGGCGGCGGTGACGACGGCGGTGCGGCCCGCCAGAAGTCCGTGTCCGGGGACGTAGGCCGGAGTCTCGACGCCTGTCATAGGGCCACGCTAACCTACCAAACACTTGTTAGGGAAGGACGTCGTCGATGGATCTCGCCTTCACGCCGGAAGAGGAAGCGCTTCGGGCCGGGGCCCGTGCCTGGCTGGCGGCGCATGTGCCGTCGTCGCCCCTGCCCTCGCTGGAGACCGAGGCCGGTTTCGCCGCGCACCGCGCCTGGGAGGCCGAGCTCGCCGCGGACCGCTGGTCGGTGGTGAACTGGCCGACGGCGTACGGGGGGCGGGACTGCGGGCTGATCGGCTGGCTGCTGTTCGAGGAGGAGTACTACGCGGCCGGCGCGCCCGGACGCGTCAACCAGAACGGCGTGAGCCTGCTGGCCCCCACCCTCTTCGAGCACGGCACCGAGGAGCAGCGCGACCGCGTCCTGCCGTCGATGGCGACCGGCGAGGTGGTGTGGGCGCAGGCCTGGTCGGAGCCCGAGGCCGGCTCGGACCTGGCGTCCCTCAGGTCCAGGGCGGTGCGCACGGCCGGCGGCTGGCTCCTGAGCGGGCAGAAGACGTGGTCCTCCCGTGCCGCCTTCGCCGACCGGGCCTTCGGGCTGTTCCGCAGCGACCCGGACGCGCCGAGACCCCACCAGGGCCTCACCTACGTCATGTTCGACCTGCGGGCGCCCGGGGTCACGGTCCGTCCGATCGGCAGGCTCGACGGGAAGCCGGCGTTCGCCGAGCTGTTCCTGGACGAGGTGTTCGTGCCGGACGAGGACGTCATCGGCGAGCCCGGGCAGGGCTGGCGGATCGCCATGGCGACGGCCGCCAACGAACGCGGGCTCACCCTGCGCTCCCCCGGCCGCTTCCTGGCGAGCGCGGACCGGCTGCGGGACCTGTGGCGGGCGCGGGGCGCCCCCGAGTGGGCGCGGGAGCGGGTCGCCGACGCAGTGATCGGCGCCCGCGCCTACCGGTTGTTCACCTTCGCGGCCGCGTCCCGCTTCCTGGCGGGCGAGTCGCTGGGGCCCGAGTCCAGCCTGAACAAGGTGTTCTGGTCCGAGTACGACATCGCGCTGCACGAGACGGCCCTCGACCTGCTCGGCGGGGACGGCGAGCCGGCCGACGCCGACTGGGCCGAGCGGTACGTGTTCGCGCTCGCCGGCCCGATCTACGCCGGGGCCAACGAGATCCAGCGGGACATCATCGCCGAACGTCTGCTCGGCCTGCCGAAGGGGCGCCGCTGATGCGTTTTCTCCTCGACGACCAGCAGCGGGACTTCGCGGCCTCCCTGCACGCGATGCTCACCGCCGCCGGCACGCCCTCGGTGATACGGGACTGGAGCCGCGGCGACCCGGCGGGCGGCCGTGCGCTGTGGTCCCGTGTCGCGCAGGCGGGCGTCTTCGCGCTGGCGGTTCCGGAGGAGTACGAGGGGCTGGGGCCGCGGCCCGTCGAAGTCGCCGTCGCCTTCGTCGAGTTGGGGCGGCACGCGGTGCCGGGGCCGCTCGTGGAGACGGTGGCCGCCGCCGCGCTGCTCGCACGGACCCCGCACGCGAAGCGCTTCCTGCCGGGGATCGCGGCCGGGGAGACGATGGCGACGCTGGCGTACGACGGTGTGCGCGCCCTCGACGGCGACGCGGCGGCGCTGCACCTGTCGCTCTGCGCCGAGGGGCTGCGACTGGCCCCCGGCGCGGGCCCCGTCCGCACCGGCCTCGACCCCGCCCGCCGCTTCACCGCGCTCCTCCCTGGCGGCGAACTCCTCACCCCCGCGCCGGCGTCGCCCCTGCTGTGGGCGCGCCTCGCCACCGCGGCCCAGGCGCTGGGCGTCGGTCTGACGCTGCTCGAGCGCACCGTGGCCCACGTCGGGCGGCGCACCCAGTTCGGCGTGCCGATCGGCTCCTTCCAGGCGGTCAAGCACCGGCTGGCGGACGCGAAGATCGCCCTGGAGTTCGCCCGCCCGCTGGTCCTGGGAGCCGCCCTCACCATGACCCCGGCCGACGTGGCCGCCGCGAAGGTCAGCGCCTGCGAGGCGGCCTACACCACCGCCCGCACCGCCCTGCACCTGCACGGCGCGCTCGGCTACACAGCCGAACACGACCTCTCCCTGTGGCTCACCAAGGCCCAGTCCCTCCGCCACTCCTGGGGCACCCCCCAAGCCTGCCGCACCACAGTCCTAGACACCCTGTGACTCAACGGCCCCGCACGATGCCCTGGCTGCGCGCCGCCGCAAGCCACTGGGGGAACTCACCGAGGAGCCGGTCGTACAGCTCCGCGTCGGTCATCCGCCGCGGGTCGGAACCGGCGTGGAAGAAACCGGCGTTGTCGACGACCCGCTTGCCCGGCACGGCCAGTTCGTCAAGCCTGCGCAGGAAGTCGAACTGCGTGCTGCGAGGGTCCCCGAACCCGATGAATTGCCAGAACAGCGGCAGTTTGGCCGCCTTGCACAGATAACGCTCGGCAGCCGCCTTGCTGCTGGGGCCGCCGTCGGTCTGGAACACGACGAACGCCGGGTCCTGCGAGCCGCTGTCGAGGTAGTGGTCGATGACGGCGTCCATCGCGAGGTGGTAGTTCGTCCGGCCCATGTGCCCGAGACCGGCCACGCACCGCTCTATCCGCCCCGCGTGATCCGAGAGTGCGATCTCGGTGACGGCGTCCACCTCGGTGGAGAAGAACACGACGGGCACCCGGCCGTCGTCGTCGAGGTGGGCGGAGAGCCCCAGCACCCGGTCGGCGAGCGCCTGCACGCTGCCGTCGCCGTAGTAGGGCCGCATCGAGCCCGAGTGGTCGACGACTAGATAGACGGCGGCCCGCTGCCCGTCGAGACCGTGCTCGGCGAGGGACGCCCCGGCGCTCTTGTAGAGGCTGACCAGCGCGGGCGCGGTCTCTTCCACCTTGCTGAGACTGATCGCCACCATGGCCTCACTCTCCCACACCCGCACACAGTGCGACGGCGCCTGCCCGGGGTCCGGTCGGGGACTGGGCAGGCGCCGTCTGTGTTCCGTACGCCGTTGTACGGGACGTTTGTGAGGTGCCGTCAGACCGTCAGGGCGCGGTCCGTCGGGCGGATCGGGGCCGGCAGGTCGCTGGCTCCGCTCAGGTGGCGGTCGACGCCGCGGGCGGCCGAGCGGCCTTCCGCGATCGCCCACACGATGAGGGACTGGCCGCGGCCGGCGTCGCCGGCGACGTACACGCCCGGGACGTTGGTCTGGAAGTCGGCGTCGCGGGCGATGTTGCCGCGCTCGTCGAGCTCCAGGCCGAACTGCTCGACCAGGCCGTTCTCGCGGTCGGTGCCGGTGAAGCCCATGGCGAGGGTGACCAGCTGGGCGGGGATCTTGCGCTCGGTGCCCGGCTTCGGGGTCAGCTTGCCCTCGATGAACTCCACCTCGGTGAGGTGCAGCCACTGGACGTTGCCGTCCTCGTCGCCCTCGAAGTGGGTGGTGGAGACGGCGTAGACCCGCTCGCCGCCCTCCTCGTGCGCCGAGGTGACCTTGTAGAGCATCGGGAAGGTCGGCCACGGCTGGGCGACGGCGTTCCGCTCCTCGCCCGGGCGGGGCATGATCTCCAGCTGGGTGACGGAGGCCGCGCCCTGGCGGTGGGCGGTGCCCACGCAGTCCGCGCCGGTGTCGCCGCCGCCGATGACGACGACGTGCTTGCCCTCGGCGGAGATCGGGGGCGCCACGAAGTCGCCCTCCTGCACCTTGTTGGCCAGCGGCAGGTACTCCATGGCCTGGTAGACGCCCTTGAGCTCGCGTCCGGGGACCGGCAGGTCGCGGGCGGTGGTGGCGCCGGCGGCGATGACGACCGCGTCGTAGCGCTTCTTCAGGTCGGTCGCCTTGAGGTCGCGGCCGATCTCCACGCCGGTGCGGAAGCGGGTGCCCTCCGCGCGCATCTGCTCGATACGGCGGTTGATGTGCCGCTTCTCCATCTTGAACTCGGGGATGCCGTAGCGCAGGAGGCCGCCGATACGGTCCGCGCGCTCGTAGACGGCGACGGTGTGGCCGGCCCGGGTCAGCTGCTGGGCGGCGGCCAGACCGGCCGGGCCCGAGCCGATCACGGCGACCGTCTTGCCGGACAGACGCTCGGGCGCCTGCGGGGCGACGTCACCGGTCTCCCACGCCTTGTCGATGATCGAGACCTCGACGTTCTTGATGGTCACCGGCGCCTGGTTGATGCCGAGCACGCACGCCGACTCGCACGGCGCCGGGCACAGCCGCCCGGTGAACTCCGGGAAGTTGTTCGTCGCGTGGAGTCGCTCCGAGGCGGCCGCCCAGTCCTCGCGGTAGGCGTAGTCGTTCCACTCGGGGATCAGGTTCCCCAGCGGACAGCCGTTGTGGCAGAACGGGATGCCGCAGTCCATGCACCGGCTGGCCTGCTTGCTGATGATCGGCAGCAGCGAGCCGGGGACGTAGACCTCGTTCCAGTCCTTGATGCGGACGTCGACGGGGCGGGACTTGGCGACCTCACGCCCGTGGTTCAGGAAGCCCTTCGGGTCAGCCATTGATCGCCGCCTCCATCATCTTCTCGGTGATCTCGGTCTCGGAGAGACCGGCCTGCTCGGCGGCGACCTTGGCGGCGAGCACTGACTTGTACGTGCTGGGGATGATCTTGCTGAAGCGCTCCACGGCGTCGTCCCACTCGGCGAGCAGCTTCTCGGCGACCGTCGAGCCGGTCTCCTCGGCGTGGCGGCGCACCACGTCGTGCAGCCACTGCTTGTCGGTGTCGTCCAGGGCCTCGATCGCGTCGACGTTGCCCACGTTGACGTTGTCGCGGTCCAGGTCGATGACGTAGGCGATGCCGCCCGACATGCCGGCCGCGAAGTTGCGGCCCGTCTCGCCGAGGACGACCGCGTGACCGCCGGTCATGTACTCGCAGCCGTGGTCGCCCACGCCCTCGGAGACGACCGTCGCGCCGGAGTTGCGGACGCAGAACCGCTCACCGGTGCGGCCGCGCAGGAACAGCTCGCCGCCGGTCGCGCCGTAGGCGATCGTGTTGCCCGCGATCGTCGAGTACTCGGCGAGGTGGTCGGCGCCCCGGTCGGGACGGACGATCACGCGGCCGCCGGAGAGGCCCTTGCCGACGTAGTCGTTGGCGTCGCCCTCCAGGCGCAGCGTGACGCCGCGCGGCAGGAACGCGCCGAAGGACTGGCCCGCGCTGCCGGTGAAGGTGATGTCGATGGTGTCCTCGGGCAGGCCCGCGCCGCCGAACTTCTTCGTCACCTCGTGGCCGAGCATGGTGCCGACGGTGCGGTTGATGTTGCGGATCTGGACCTGGGCGCGCACCGGCTGGGCGTCGGTCGCGGAGTCCGCGGCCAGGGCGTCGGCGGCGAGCTTGATCAGCTCGTTGTCGAGCGCCTTCGCCAGGCCGTGGTCCTGGGCGACGACCTGGTGCATCGCCGCGCCCTCGGGCAGTTCGGGCACGTGGAAGAGGGGCTCCAGGTTCAGGCCCTGCGCCTTCCAGTGGTCCACGGCCCGCGTCACGTCGAGGACCTCGGCGTGGCCGACGGCCTCCTCGATGGAGCGGAAGCCCAGCTCGGCGAGCAGCTCGCGGACCTCCTGCGCGATGAACTGGAAGAAGTTCACCACGTGCTCGGCCTTGCCGGTGTAGCGCTCGCGCAGGGTCGGGTTCTGGGTGGCGATGCCGACCGGGCAGGTGTCCAGGTGGCAGACGCGCATCATGACGCAGCCGGAGACGACGAGCGGCGCGGTCGCGAAACCGAACTCCTCGGCGCCGAGCAGCGCGGCGATGATCACGTCGCGGCCGGTCTTGAGCTGGCCGTCGGTCTGCACGACGATCCGGTCGCGCAGGCCGTTGAGCAGCAGGGTCTGCTGGGTCTCGGCGAGGCCGAGCTCCCAGGGGCCGCCCGCGTGCTTCAGCGAGGTCAGCGGGGAGGCGCCGGTGCCGCCGTCGTGGCCGGAGATGAGGACGACGTCCGCGTGCGCCTTGGACACGCCCGCCGCGACCGTGCCGACGCCGACCTCGGAGACCAGCTTCACGTGAATCCGCGCCTGCGGGTTCGCGTTCTTCAGGTCGTGGATCAGCTGGGCCAGGTCCTCGATGGAGTAGATGTCGTGGTGCGGCGGCGGGGAGATCAGGCCGACGCCGGGGGTGGAGTGCCGGGTCTTGGCCACCCACGGGTACACCTTGTGGCCGGGCAGCTGGCCGCCCTCGCCGGGCTTGGCGCCCTGGGCCATCTTGATCTGGATGTCGTCCGCGTTGACCAGGTACTCCGAGGTCACGCCGAAGCGGCCGGAGGCGACCTGCTTGATCGCGGAGCGGCGCGCCGGGTCGTACAGGCGCTCCGGGTCCTCGCCGCCCTCACCGGTGTTGGACTTGCCGCCCAGCTGGTTCATGGCGATGGCGAGGGTCTCGTGCGCCTCCTGGGAGATGGAGCCGTACGACATGGCGCCGGTGGAGAAGCGCTTGACGATCTCGGAGACGGGCTCGACCTCGTCGACGGAGATCGGCTGCCGGTCACCGGACTTGAAGCCGAACAGGCCGCGGAGGGTCATGAGCCGCTCGGACTGCTCGTTCACACGGTCCGTGTACTTCTTGAAGATGTCGTAGCGGCCGGTGCGCGTGGAGTGCTGGAGGCGGAAGACCGTGTCCGGGTCGAACAGGTGCGGCTCGCCCTCGCGGCGCCACTGGTACTCGCCGCCTATCTCCAGGGCCCGGTGGGCCGGCGCGATGCCGGACGCCGGGTAGGCCTTGGCGTGGCGGGCGGCGACCTCCTGGGCGACGACGTCGATGCCGACGCCGCCGATCTTCGTGGCGGTGCCGTTGAAGTACTTCTCCACGAAGGCCTCGTCGAGGCCGACGGCCTCGAAGACCTGGGCGCCGCGGTAGGAGGCGACGGTGGAGATGCCCATCTTGGACATGACCTTCAGGACGCCCTTGCCGAGGGCGTAGATCAGGTTGCGGATGGCCTTCTCGGCCTCGATGCCCGACAGGAAGGTGCCCGCGCGGACCAGGTCCTCGACGGACTCCATGGCCAGGTAGGGGTTGACGGCGGCCGCGCCGAAGCCGATCAGCAGGGCCACGTGGTGGACCTCGCGGACGTCGCCGGCCTCGACCAGCAGGCCCACCTGGGTGCGCTGCTTGGTGCGGATGAGGTGGTGGTGGACGGCCGCGGTGAGCAGCAGCGACGGGATCGGCGCGTGCTCGGCGTCGGAGTGCCGGTCGGACAGGACGATCAGACGGGCGCCGTTGTCTATGGCCGCGTCGGCCTCGGCGCAGATCTCCTCGATGCGGGCGGCCAGCGCGTCGCCGCCGCCGTGCACCCGGTACAGGCCGGAGAGGGTCGCGGCCTTGAAGCCGGGCATGTCGCCGTCGGCGTTGATGTGGATGAGCTTGGCCAGCTCGTCGTTGTCGATGACCGGGAACGGCAGGGTGACGCTGCGACAGGAGGCCGCCGTCGGCTCCAGGAGGTTGCCCTCGGGGCCCAGCGAGGAGCGCAGCGAGGTGACGAGCTCCTCGCGGATGGCGTCCAGCGGCGGGTTGGTGACCTGGGCGAACAGCTGGGTGAAGTAGTCGAAGAGCAGTCGCGGGCGCGAGGACAGCGCGGCGATCGGCGAGTCGGTGCCCATCGAGCCGATCGGCTCGGCGCCGGCCTTGGCCATCGGCGCGAGGATGACGCGCAGCTCCTCCTCGGTGTAGCCGAAGGTCTGCTGGCGGCGGGTGACCGAGGCGTGGGTGTGCACGATGTGCTCGCGCTCGGGCAGGTCGACGAGCTCGATCTCGCCGGCCTCCAGCCATTCGGCGTAGGGGTGCTCGGCGGCGAGCTGCGCCTTGATCTCGTCGTCCTCGATGATGCGGTGCTCGGCGGTGTCGACGAGGAACATGCGGCCGGGCTGCAGCCGGCCCTTGCGGACGACCTTGGCGGGGTCGATGTCGAGGACGCCGACCTCGGAGCCGAGGACGACGAGGCCGTCGTCGGTGACCCAGTAGCGGCCGGGGCGCAGGCCGTTGCGGTCGAGGACGGCGCCGACCTGGGTGCCGTCGGTGAAGGTGACGCAGGCGGGGCCGTCCCAGGGCTCCATCATCGTGGAGTGGAACTGGTAGAAGGCGCGCCGGGCCGGGTCCATGGAGTCGTGGTTCTCCCACGCCTCCGGGATCATCATCAGCACGGAGTGCGGCAGCGAGCGTCCGCCCAGGTGGAGGAGTTCCAGCACCTCGTCGAAGGACGCCGAGTCGGAGGCGTCCGGCGTGCAGACGGGGAAGATCCGCTCGAGGGCCTTGTCGTCCGTGCCGAACAGGTCCGAGACCAGCTGGGACTCGCGGGCGCGCATCCAGTTGCGGTTGCCCTTGACGGTGTTGATCTCACCGTTGTGCGCGACGAAGCGGTACGGGTGGGCGAGCGGCCAGCTCGGGAAGGTGTTCGTGGAGAAGCGGGAGTGGACCAGGGCGACGGCCGAGGCGAAGCGGCGGTCGGACAGGTCGGGGAAGAACGGCTCCAGCTGACCGGTGGTGAGCATGCCCTTGTGGACGATGGTCCGCGCGGACAGCGAGGGGAAGTAGACGCCGGCCTCGCGCTCGGCGCGCTTGCGCAGCACGAAGGCCTTGCGGTCGAGGGCGATGCCCTCGCTGGCGCCGTCGGCGACGAAGATCTCCCGGAAGGCGGGCATCGTCGAACGCGCGGTGGCGCCGAGGAGCTCGGGGGCGACGGGGACCTCGCGCCAGCCGAGGACGGTGAGGCCCTCCTCGCCGGCGATCGTCTCGATGCGCGAGACGGCTTCCTGGGCGCCGTCCTCGGGGAGGAAGGCGATGCCGACGGCGTAGGAGCCGGCCTCGGGCAGGTCGAATCCGGCGACCTCGCGGAAGAAGGCGTCCGGGACCTGGGTGAGGATGCCCGCGCCGTCGCCGGAGTCCGGCTCGGAGCCGGTGGCGCCGCGGTGCTCGAGGTTGCGCAGGACGGTCAGCGCCTGCTCGACCAGCGTATGGCTCGCCTCGCCCGTCAGAGTGGCCACGAATCCGACGCCGCAGGCGTCGTGCTCGTTGCGGGGGTCGTACATACCCTGCGCAGCAGGGCGAGCATCCATGAAGGACCAGTTTCGGTCATTCGTGGAGTGCTGGGACGGCTGGCGCGGCGTACGCATCGGCTCTCCCGTCGTCGTCAAGTGGCATATGCAGATTGCCGAGGGACGACGTTGGCCCTCTGCGTGGGTGCAAAATTTCGTGCAGGTTACATGATGGAGCGGTTCTCGGGAAGCGGATACTCCGTTCCAACATGCGGACACCGTAGGGGTGCGGAGGGATACCGCGGCACGGCTCGAAGTATGTGGGTGCCGGTACGGACGGGGATCGATCGGATCGGTGTCCATCGGCGGTGGAGGCGGAGGGAGCGGCGTCGCTCATCCCGCGAGTGCGCGGCAGGCGTCATTGCCCACAGCGCTTACGGCTCATGCCCGGTGGTCATGCGGTCGAAACCAGCGAGTAACGGCTACTTATGCGGCCCATCGCATAAGTAGCGTCCGCGTCATCCTACGGCGGTTCCGAACAGGCTGCCCAGGGCGTACGTCACACCGGCGGCCGCTCCGCCGAGGGCGAGCTGGCGCAGGCCGCTGTACCACCAGCTGCGCGCCGTCACCCTGGCCACGACCGCACCGCACAGGAAGAGCCCGAGCAGCGCGAGCAGCACGGCGGGCCACAGGGCGCTCGCACCCAGCAGATACGGCAGCACGGGCAGCAGCGCGCCGAGCGCGAAGGCGCCGAAGCTCGACACGGCGGCGACCATCGGCGAGGGCAGGTCGCCGGGGTCGATTCCCAGCTCCTCGCGGGCGTGTATCTCCAGGGCCTGCTCGGGATCGCGCGACAGCTGCCGGGCGACCTGCCGGGCGAGGGAGGCCTCGACGCCCCGCGCCTCGTACAGCGCGGCGAGCTCCGCCTCCTCGTCCTCGGGGTGCTTGCGCAGCTCCCGGCGTTCGACGTCGAGCTCGGCCTCGACGAGCTCGCGCTGCGAGGCGACGGAGGTGTACTCGCCGGCGGCCATGGAGAACGCGCCGGCCGCGAGTCCCGCGAGCCCGGTCAGCACGATGCCCGCGCGGCCGACCGACCCGCCGGCGACGCCGGTCATCAGGGCGAGGTTGGAGACCAGGCCGTCCATCGCACCGAAGACGGCGGGACGCAGCCAGCCTCCGTTCACGTCGCGGTGGGTGTGGTTGTCACGGTGCGCTTCGTGCAGCGCGGCTTCCGTCTCGATGATGGCCACGGGACTCCCCCATTAACTGAGCCTAAGCTAACTTTGGACTTCTTCTACCCTTTGACAACGTCCACCCTACGGCCGTGATTCCCCGCCCGCCAGCAAGGAGAGGCTGCCTTAACCTGCGCTTTCTCTGGTTTCGCTCACCTGAACGACTCGCTGTCGACCGGGTGACATGGCGGCCGCGCAGGCTCAGGTCAACCGCCGACGGTGGGACACATCCGCAAAGGGCTCCGCGCCCGTGCGCAGCCCCCTCAGGAGAGGCCCCGTATGGCATCGACCGCCTGCATCACCTCGGTGACGGCGCCGGGGGACGCCGTCGGACTGCGCGAACGGGCCCGCGGCGCGCTGCTCGGCCTCGCCGTCGGAGACGCCCTCGGAGCACCGGCCGAGAACATGAGGCCCTCGCAGATCCGCGCCCGCTGGGGCCGCGTCACGGGGTACGTCGCCGAGAAGCCGGCCGGCACGGACGACACCGAGTACGCGATCTTCTCGGGGCTGCTGCTGGCCCGGCACGGCTCGGCGCTCACCCCCGCGCATGTGGAGGCGGCCTGGCACCAGTGGATCGCCGGCCGCGCCGAGGGGCCCTTCCGCGGGGCGGGCTTCAGTGAGCGCGGCACCCTGGAGAACCTGCGCCGGGGGCTGGCCGCGCCCGTCTCCGCGCAGCACCGGCACGCCTGGAGCGACGGCCTCGCCATGCGCGCGGCGCCTTTCGGCGTCTTCGCGGCCGGCCGCCCCGCCGAGGCGGCCCGGCTCGTCGCCGTCGACGGCTCGGTCAGCCACGACGGCGAGGGCATCCACGGCGGGCAGGCGGTCGCGGCGGGCGTCGCGGCGGCGATGGCGGGCGCCTCCCCTGTCGCCGTCGTCGCCGCCGCGCTGGCCGTCGTCCCCGAGGACTCCTGGACGGCCCGCTCCCTGCGCCGCGCGGTCACGGTCGCCCATCGCGGCGAACGGGCGGTCCGCTCGGCCGTCGTGATCGGCGGATACCCGTGGACCGACCTGGCCCCCGAGGCCGTGGCGCTCGCCTTCGGCGCGTACGCGGCGGCGGACGGCGACTTCCGGGACGCCGTGCTGACGGCCGTGAACATGGGCCGCGACGCCGACACCACGGCTGCGGTGGCGGGCGCGCTGGCCGGGGCGACCCAGGGTGTCTCGGCGATCCCGCCCGAGTGGGCGGCGCCCATCGGCCCGGCGCGCGGCACGTGCCTGCCCTCCATGGCGGGCCACCACATCCTGGACGTGGCGGAACTGCTGATCCCCGACGAGGACCGCCGATGGGACACCACCGGCTCCACCCCCGCCCCCCACAAGGCGGAGGCCCTCTCATGACCCCCCCGGCCCCCTGGACCGAAACCACCCCACCGGCGACACACCCCACCGAACCCTCAGCGGCGCCACCACCGGAGAGGACCACATCCGGAGCACCGCCGGAGAGGGCCACACCCGGGGCACCGCCGGAGAAGGCCACATCCGGGGCACCACCGGAGAAGGCCACATCCGGGGCACCACCGGAGAAGGCCACACCCGGGGCACCAGACAAAGCCACACCCGGAGCACCGCCGGACCACGCCAAGCTCACGGCACCGCCGGACGACACCGCACCCGCCGCGCAGTCGGTCGACGCCGCACTCACAGCACCGCCGAACAGCCCCCCACCCGTCGCCCAGCCCGATGAAGCAGCACCCCCGGCACGACCTGACAAAGCCGCACCCACCGCCCAGCCAAACGAAGCCGCACCCCCATCACCGCGCGACGAAGCCGCACCCACCGCACCGCCGAACGAAGCCGCACCCCCGCCGCAGCCCCACGGACTCGCGGTCGCCGACGGTGGGGGCGGCCCGCAGGGGCCACCCGCGCCCGGCGACGAGAGCCGCACGGGCGGTGCGGGTGGGAAACACCGCCCGGCCGAAGGCGAAGCCGAGGCCGGAAAGCCGCCCGCCCCCCGCCAGGGCCCCCGCACCGAGGGCCTCCTCCTGGGCCTGGCCGCAGGCGACGCCGCCGGATGGCCCGCCGCCCGCCACCGAGCCGCCCGCATGCCGGAGTGGACCCGCCGCCTCACCCGCGAGCTCGACACCTTCGCCGAGCAGAACGCGACGACCACACTCCCCGTCCCCATCGCCCTCAACCAGTCCCCCGAGCCCCTCCGCCTCGGCCCCTCCGACGACGCCGAATGGGCGGCCTTCGCCGCCGAGGCCGTCCTGCGCGCCGGCGACGACATCGCCCTGGGAGACCTCAGCCGGGACCGCCGGATGCGCGCCGCCATCGACCTCACCTGGAACGCCCTCGCCGCCGAGGTCGCCGCCGCGGCCGAGCGCGCCCCGGAGGCCGAGTCGGCCGTACTGCCCCTGCGTGCCCGCATCTCCGTACGGGCCGGGCTCGGCAATCTGGCCACCGGTCTGCGCCCGCCCGCGACCGGGCACGACAACCCGCACTACTTCGACGACGCCGCCTGCGTACGCGCGTGCGTGCTCGCCGTGGCCCACCCCGGCGACCCGCGACGGGCCGCCGACCTCGCCGAGTTCGACGCCCGGTACACCCAGGACGGCGACGGCGTGCACGGCGCCCGGGCGATGGCGGCGGCGCTCGCGCTCGCCCTGGCCGGCGCGCGGACGCTGGAGTGCGTGACGGCCGCCCTCGCCGAGCTGCCCGAGGAGACGGAGATCGGCCGCAACGCCCGCCACGCGCTGGAGCTCGCGCACCGCGCGGAGAGCGCCTTCGCGCTGGTGCCGCTGCTGGAACACCAGATCGTCGACCACGTGTACAGCTACGGCGTCGCGGCCGCCGAGACCGTCCCGGTCGCCCTCGCCCTCACTCTCGCCGCCGACGGCCGGATCGCCGAGGCGGTGCCGGCGGCGGCCTGTCTGTCGCGGGTGGCGGACTCCGCCCCCGCCCTCGCGGGCGCGCTCACCGGCGCGCTGGGCGGCGCCGCCGCGATCCCCGACTCCTGGCGTGCGGCCTGCCGCACCCTCTCCGGCTGCGCGCTCCCCCGCCTCACCGACACCGACCTCGTGGAACTCGCCGGGCTCCTGGAAACCACGCGACCGGCCCCGCCGGAGGGATGATTCGGGCCATGACCCCCGAAAACCGGAGAACATACCGCACACCACCCGAAGCGCCACCCGAAGCGCCACCCGAAGCACCCCCCGGCGGGCCCCGCGGTCCCGGCCCGGCGCTGGAGGAGCGCGTCGCCGGCGCCCTCGTCGGCGCGGCCGTCGGCGACGCCCTCGGCGGTCCCGTCGAGGGCTACTCCCCCGACCAGATCCTCCAGCGGCACGGCGGCCGCGTCCACGGCGTCGTCGGCCCCTGGCACGGCGACGACTGGCGCACGGCCCGCCCCGTCGCCCCCTACCACAAGGGCGACGGGCACGTCACCGACGACACGTTGATGACGCACGCGCTGGTCCGCGTCTACGCCACGGTCCGCGACCACCTCGACGCGTACGCGCTCGCCGACCACCTGGTCCCCGACCTGATGACGAACCCGCGCTGGATCCCGGAGCTGGAGGCGGAGGCACTCCCGCTGCACCGGATCTTCCTGGCGGAGAAGTGGCTGGTGGCACGGCTGCACTACGGCCACGTCGACCCCCGCGAGGCGGGCGTCGGCAACATCGTCAACTGCGGGGCGGCGATGTACACGGCCCCCGTCGGCCTGGTCAACGCCGCGAACCCGGCGGCCGCGTACGCCGAGGCGATCGACCTCGCGGGCGCCCACCAGTCGTCGTACGGCAGGGAGGCGGCCGGCGTCCTCGCGGCGGCGGTCGCGGCGGCATCGGCTCCGGGGGCGACGCCGGACTCGGTGGTGACGACGTGTCTGGCCCTGGCGAAGGACGGCACCCGGACGGCGATCGAGACGGTGTGCGAGACGGCGGCCCGGTACACCGACTTCGAGTCCGCCCTGGCCCCGCTGCGTGCGGCCGTCGCCCCCTACGACACGGTGGGCCCCGACTACAGGTCCCCTGCTCCGGACGCCCGCCGTCCCTCACGTGTGCGCGCGATCGAGGAACTCCCCGTGGCGCTGGGCATGCTGGTGGTCGCCGGCGGCGACTACCGGCACGCCGTCCTGGGCGCGGTGAACTACGGCCGCGACTGCGACTCGATCGCGACCATGGCCGGCGCGATGGCCGGCGCCCTGGGCTCCCCCGTCCCGGACGAGTGGTCCAAGCGGGTCGCGGAGGCGAGCCGGCTGGACCTGTGGGAACCGGCCCGCACGCTCACCGAGGTCGCCCGGGAGGTCTTCGCCCGTGACGTCCGCGCCCGCCGGGCACACGAGAGCGCCTTCGCCTCCCTCGGAGGCACGCGATGCTCCGACTGACCTGGGCCCAGCCGGAGGACCTCCTCGGCCACGAGCTCCGGCAGGCCGCCCAGGACGGCCGCAACGCCTCGGCCGTCGCCGCCGTCGCGGCCCGCTGGAAGAGGGCCGGCGGCTGGGATCCCCCGGCCCGGGCCGGCGCCTCCCCCGAGCCCGCCTCCCCCTACCTCCGGCTGCTCGCGGAGGACCTCCTGGACGAACTGGCCGACCTGCCCGCCGCCACGGCGGAGGACGAGCCCACCGACCTGGACGGCGTCCGGCGCCTCTGCCCGCACTGGCCCCGCCCGGCCGCCGCGGCCCCCGCCCCGGCCGTCACGCCCGCCGCCCTGGAAGCCGCCTGGCTCGGCCGGGCCGTCGGCTGCCTCCTCGGCAAACCGGTGGAGAAGCTGCCCCTCGACGGCATCCGCGCCCTCGCGAGGTCCACCGGGAACTGGCCGCTGAACGGGTACTTCACCGCCCGGGGCGTCCCGGCCGACCTGCTCGCCGCGCATCCCTGGAACCGCCGCTCGGCCGCCACGTCCCTCGCCGAGAACATCGACGGCATGCCCGAGGACGACGACCTCGACTACCCCCTGCTCAACCTGCTCCTGCTGCAACGCCACGGCCACGCCTTCACCACCGCCGACGTCGCCCGGCTCTGGCTGGACGAACTACCCGCAGGCCGCGCCTTCACCGCCGAACGCCTCGCCTACCGCAACCTGCTGTGCGGCGTCGAACCCCCGCGCACCGCCCGCCACCGCAACCCCTTCCGCGAGTGGATCGGCGCCCTCATCCGCGCCGACATGCACGGCTGGACCAACCCCGGCGACCCGGCCGCCGCTGCGGAACAGGCGCACCGCGACGCCACCCTCACCCACACCGCCAACGGCGTCTACGCCGCCATGTTCACGGCCGCCGCCATCGCCACCGCCGCGACCGGCGCGCACGACGTCCACGCCTGCCTCGCCGCCGGCCTCACCGTCGTACCGCCCCGCTCCCGGCTGGCCCGCGCCGTCACCCACGCCGTCCGGCTCGCCCGGACCCACGACGACTTCGACACCGTCGTGGACGAACTCCACACCGTGTACGGCGCGACCCACCACTGGGTCCACGCCGTCCCCAACACCGCCCTGATCGCCGCCGCCCTCACCCACGCCGACGGGGACTTCACCGGCTCCATCACCCGAGCGGTCGCGGGCGGCTGGGACACCGACTCCAACGGGGCCACCGCCGGCTCGGTCGCCGCGCTCCTCGCCGGCGACCCCGCCGCCCTCCCCGACCGCTGGACGGCACCCCTGAAGAACCGCCTCGCCACCTCGGTCGGCGGCTTCGACGGCGCCGGCTTCGACACCCTCGCCCACCTCACCCACCGGGAGGTCGCACGCCCATGACCGACATCGTCGTGCTCGGCAGCACCAACATGGACCTCGTCGCCTACGTCGCGAAGCCCCCGCAGCGCGGGGAGACCGTCACCGGGCGGGAGTTCCGCACGGTCCCCGGCGGCAAGGGCGCCAACCAGGCGATCGCCGCAGCCCACGCGGGCGCCACCGTCTCGATGATCGGCGCCGTCGGCAACGACGCCTTCGGCTCCCGGCTGCGCTCCACCCTGGAGCACTCCGGCGTCGGCACCGACCACCTGCGCACGGTGGAGGGCCCCTCCGGCACCGCGCACATCGTCGTCGACGACGAGGGCGGCAACGCGATCGTCGTCGTCCCCGGCGCGAACGGCACCGTCGACCACCTCGTGCCCGGCGACGAGGCCCTCATCGCCTCCGCCGACGCGCTGCTGCTCCAGCTGGAGATCCCCCTCGCGGCCGTCGTAGCCGGCGCGCAGGCGGCCCGCGCCCACGGCGTGCGGACCGTCCTCACGCCCGCACCCGCCCAGCACCTGCCCCCCGAACTCCTCGACACCGCCGACCTGTTGGTGCCCAACGAGCACGAGGCCACCATCCTCACCGGCCGTATCGACCCGCGTGAGGCCGCCCTCGCCCTCCTGGACAGCGTCCCGGAGGTCGTCGTCACCCTCGGCGCCTCCGGCTGCCTGTACGCGACCCGCGGCGCCGAACCGCTGACCGTCCCCGCGCCCCACGTCACCGCCGTGGACTCCACCGGCGCGGGCGACACCTTCGTCGGCGCCCTCGCCGTGGCCCTCGGCGAGGAGCGTCCCGTCCGGGAGGCGCTCACGTGGGCGGCGGCCGCCGCGGCACTGTCGGTCCAGCGGTGGGGAGCGTCGGCGTCGATGCCCTACCGATCCGAGATCGACAAGCAGCACGCCTCATGACCGGAACCCGGACGGCCACCGCGTCCCCGGCGCCGGCCCCGCTGCACGGCCTGCGCGTCCTGGACCTGGCCACCCTCTTCGCCGGCCCCCTCGCGGCCACCATGCTCGGCGACTTCGGCGCCGAGGTCGTCAAGGTCGAGCACCCGGACAAGCCCGACCCCTCCCGGGGGCACGGCCCGGCCAAGGACGGCGTCGGACTGTGGTGGAAGCTCCTCGGCCGCAACAAGCGCGCGATCACGCTGAACCTGTCCCGGCCGGGCGGCCGGGCCGCCCTGCTGCGCCTCGCCGCCACCGCGGACGTGATCATCGAGAACTTCCGTCCCGGGACCCTGGAGAAGTGGGACCTCGGCTGGGAGGAGCTGTCGGCCGTCAACCCGCGGCTGATCCTCACCCGGGTCACCGCCTTCGGCCAGTTCGGCCCCTACGCCCACCGCCCCGGCTTCGGCACCCTCGCCGAGGCGATGAGCGGCTTCGCCGCGATCACCGGCGAACCGGACGCGCCGCCGACCCTGCCGCCGTTCGGCCTCGCCGACTCCATCGCGGCCCTGGCGACGGCGTACGCCGTGATGACGGCGCTCGCCGCCCGCGACCGCACCGGCGAGGGGCAGGTCGTCGACATGGCGATCATCGAGCCGATCCTGACCGTCCTCGGCCCCCAGCCCCTCTGGTACGACCAGCTGGGCTACGTCCAGGAGCGCACCGGCAACCGGTCCGCCAACAACGCCCCGCGCAACACCTACCGCACGGTGGACGGCGGCTGGGTCGCCGTGTCGACGTCGGCGCAGTCGGTCGCCGAGCGTGTCATGCGGCTGGTCGGCCGCCCCGACCTGATCGACGAGCCGTGGTTCACCACGGGCGCCGGCCGGGCCGCCCACGCCGACGTCCTCGACGAGGCGGTCGGCCGCTGGATCGCCTCGAACACCGTCATCGACGTCCTGGCCGCCTTCGAAAAGGCGGAGGCGGCCGTCGCCCCGGTCCAGGACGTCCGGGACGTGATGACGGACCCGCAGTACCAGGCCCTGGACACGCTCACCACCGTCGACGATCCCGAACTGGGCCCGATCCGCATGCAGAACGTCCTCTTCCGGCTCTCCTCGACGCCCGGCTCGATCCGCTGGGCCGGCCGCCCGCACGGCGCGGACACCGAGACCGTCCTCGCCGAGGCCGGCCTCACCCCCGCCGACCTGGCCTCCCTGCGCGCGGAGGGCGCCCTGTGACCTTCCCGCTCACCTGGCTCTACGCCCCCGGGGACCGCCCGCACGTCGTCGCCAAGGCCCTCGGCTGCGGCGCGGACGTCGTCGTGATCGACCTGGAGGACGCGGTCGCCCCGGACCGCAAGGAGTACGCCCGCGCGGCGACCGCCGAACTCCTCGCGGACGCGCCGCCGGTCCCGGTCCACGTCCGGATCAACGCCCTGGACGGCCCGCTGGCCCCGGCCGACCTCGCGGCGGTGGCGGGACTGCCCGGAGTCTCGGGGCTGCGGCTGCCGAAGGTGACCTCGCCGGGGCAGATCACCCGGATCGCGGAGGCGACCGCCCCCTCGGGCGGCGGCGCGCCCCCGCTGTTCGCCCTGGTGGAGACGGCTCTCGGCATCGAGCACGCTCACGCCGTGGCCTGCGCCCACCCCGCCCTGCGCGGCATCGCGCTCGGCGAGGCGGATCTACGGGCCGACCTGGGCGTACGGGAGGACGCGGGGCTCGACTGGTGCCGCTCCCGTGTGATCGTCGCCGCCCGGGCCGCCGGTCTGCCCCCGCCGCCGCAGTCCGTCCACCCCGACACCCGTGACCTGGAGGGCCTGGCGGCCTCCTGCGCCCGTGGCCGCACTCTCGGCTTCCTGGGCCGCGCCGCGATCCACCCCCGTCAGCTGCCGATCATCGAGCGGGCCTATCTGCCGACGCAGCGGGAGCTGGAGGAGGCGGAGACGATCGTGAAGGCGGCGGCGACCGAGCAGGGAGCCCAGGCCCTCCCGGACGGCCGCTTCATCGACGCGGCGGTGGTGGCCGCGGCCCAGCGGACGCTGTCCCTGGCCCGCAGCGGCTGAACCCCGGCCCGACACGCGGTGAGGGCGCCCGGAGACCCCGGGCGCCCTCACCGTCGTACCGCGTCAGCCGGCCCTGTTCAGCGAGCCGAGCGGCTGTCAGCTCTTCTTGCCGGCGGACTCGGCCTCGGTTCCGGTGCCGGCCTTGTCCTTGGCCTCGGCTTGCGTTTCGGCTTCGGTTTCGGCTTCGGTCTCAGCCTTGGCGTCGGTCCCGGTCTTCGTCTTGGCCCCGGTCCCGGACTTCAGCTCTTTCGCCTCGCCGGGGGAGTCAGAAGAAGCGACCTTGTCGGCCTTCTCGCTCTTGTCCGCCTTCTCGGCCTTCCCGGCCTTGTCTTCCTTCTCGGCCTCGCCGTCCCCGGCCGTCTCGCCGTCGGAGGCGGCCTCGGGCTCCACGATCTCCTCGCGGCCCGGGCGCTTCTTCGCCGACACCACGAGGTAGACCACCGCGAGCAGGAACACGATCATCGCGGTCCAGTTGTTGAGCCGCAGACCGAGGATGTGGTGGGCGTCGTCGACGCGCATGTACTCGATCCAGAAGCGGCCTACGCAGTACGCGGCGACGTACAGCGCGAACGCCCGTCCGTGGCCGAGCTTGAAGCGGCGGTCGGCCCAGATGACCACGAGGGCGACGCCGACGCACCACAGCGACTCGTACAGGAACGTCGGGTGGTAGTACCCCGGCACCCGGCCGTCCGCTGCGGAGGTGATGTGCAGGGCCCACGGCAGGTCCGTCTCACGCCCGTAGAGCTCCTGGTTGAACCAGTTGCCCCAGCGGCCGATGGCCTGGGCGAGGGCGATGCCGGGCGCGATGGCGTCGGCGTAGGCGGGCAGCGGGATGCCCCGGCTGCGGCAGCCGATCCACGCGCCCACCGCGCCGAGCGCGATCGCGCCCCAGATTCCGAGGCCGCCCTCCCAGATCTTGAAGGCGTCCACCCAGTCACGGCCCTCGCTGAAGTACAGCTCGTAGTCCGTGATCACGTGGTAGAGCCGGCCGCCGACCAGGCCGAAGGGCACGGCCCAGACCGCGATGTCGGCCACCGTGCCGGCCCGCCCGCCCCGGGCGATCCAGCGCCTGTTGCCGAGCCAGACCGCGACGAAGACGCCGATGATGATGCAGAACGCGTAGCCGCGCAGCGGGACGGGGCCGAGGTACAGCACTCCGCGCGACGGGCTGGGAATGTAGGCAAGTTCCATGGCAGGGTCGACGCTACCGTGCCGGGCCGGGCGCACGGCAGCCAGCCCGGCTACGGCTGCGTAACAGGCGGGCGGGAGGACCTCCCTCAGCCCTGGTCCGCCTCCTCCACCATCTTCTTGAGCTTCGCGGGCGTCATCGACTGGTCCGCGTAGATGTTCTTGCCGTTGAACAGCACGGTGGGGGTGCCGCTGAAGCCGCCCTTCTGGAAGGCCTCGTTGGACTTCACGACCCAGCTGTTGTGCTTGCCGTCCTCGACGCAGGTGCGGAACGCGGGCGTGTCGAGGCCGTCGACCTTGCCGGCCAGCTTGATCAGCTCGCTGTTGTCGGCGTAGGCGTCGTCGGTCTCGGGCGGCTGGTTGCGGAACAGCACGTCGTGGTAGGCGGGGAACTTCCCGGCGTCCTGGGCGCAGGCGGCGGCGTTGGCGGCGTTCCTGGAGCCGGTGCCGCCCATGTTGCCGTCGATGAGGGTGACCAGGTGGTACTCCGCCTTGAGCTTGCCGGCCTCGGTCAGTTCGTGGACCGTCGAGCGGTAGTTGTTCTCGAAGCCCTTGCAGGCGGGGCAGCGGAAGTCCTCCCACACGGTGAGCGTGGCCTTGGCGTCGTCCGGGCCGACCGGGATCGCCAGTGCGTCCTTGCCCTGGGCGCCCGAGGGCGCCACGACCGGGCCCGCGCTGTCCCGGCCGTCGTCCTTGCCGGCGTTCGCCGCGACCACGCCGATCACCGCCGCCAGGCCCAGCACGCACACCACGCTCGCGGTGACGATCAGCGTCCGGCGCCGCCGCTCCCCGGCCTTCTGCTTCTCGCGCTCGACCGCCAGCCGCTCCCTGGCGGTGCGCTTCCCTTCACGATTCTTCTCGCTCACACCCCGGAAACGAACCGGGGAGGCGCTGCGCGCCTCCCCGGCCCCATGTCCACCCGTTCGAGTGAGCGAACGAGGCGATTTCCGTTGCGGATGCCCCTACGTCACGCCTGGCCGCGCACGCCCTTGGCCAGGTCGCCGGCGAGCGCGCGCACCGCTTCGAGGCCGGCCGCGTCGTCCGGGGCGTCCAGCATCCGCTTGACGAAGGCCGAGCCGACGATCACGCCGTCGGCGAAGCCGGCGACCTCGCGGGCCTGTGCCGCGTCGGAGACGCCGAGGCCGACGCAGACGGGCAGGCCGCTGCCGGTGGCCCGGGTGCGTTCGACGAGGTCCTGGGCCTGCGCGCCGACCGACTCACGGGTGCCGGTGACGCCCATCAGCGAGGCCGCGTAGACGAAGCCGCTGCCCGCCGCGGTGATCTGCGCGAGCCGCTCGTCCTTGCTGCTGGGCGCCACGACGAAGACCGTCGCCAGGCCGTGCTTCTCGGCGTGCTCCCGCCACAGCGCCGCCTCCTGCACGGGCAGGTCGGGCAGGATCGCCCCGGCCCCGCCCGCCTCGGCGAGCTCGGCGGTGAACCGCTCGACGCCGTAGCGGTCGATGGGGTTCCAGTACGTCATGACGAGCACCGGCTTGCCGGTGGCCGCGTGGGCCTCGCGGACCGTGCGCATCACGTCGGCGATCCTGACGCCGCCGCGCAGGGCGATGTCGTCGGCGGTCTGGATGACCGGGCCGTCCAGGACGGGGTCGCTGTGCGGCAGACCGACCTCGACGACGTCGGCGCCGCCGTCGAAGACGGCCTTGATCGCCTCGATGCCGCCGTCCACGGTCGGGAAACCGGCCGGGAGGTAGGCGATGAGGGCGGAGCGGCCCTCGGCCTTGGCGGCGGCGAGGGTCTCCGTCAACAGCTGGATGTTGCCGCTCACTTGGCGTCCCCCTCGATCTCGGCGGTGCCGGAGGCGTCGTCGGCGACCTCCGCGTCGGTGTCGTACAGGCCGAAGTAGCGGGCGGCGGTGTCCATGTCCTTGTCGCCGCGGCCGGAGAGGTTGACGACGATCAGCCCGTCCGGGCCCAGCTCTTTGCCGACCTCCAGGGCGCCGGCCAGCGCGTGGGCGCTCTCGATGGCCGGGATGATGCCCTCGGTGCGCGACAGCAGGCGCAGCGCCTGCATGGCGGCGTCGTCGGTGACCGCGCGGTACTCGCCGCGGCCGGAGTCCTTGAGGTAGGAGTGCTCGGGGCCGATCCCCGGGTAGTCCAGTCCGGCGGAGATGGAGTACGGCTCGGTGATCTGGCCCTCGTCGTCCTGAAGGACGTAGGAGCGGGAGCCGTGGAGGATGCCGGGCTCACCCGCGGTGAGGGTGGCCGCGTGCTCGCCGGTCTCCACGCCGTGTCCGGCAGGCTCGCAGCCGATGAGGCGTACGCCGGTGTCGGGGATGAAGGCGTGGAAGAGGCCGATGGCGTTGGAACCGCCGCCGACGCAGGCGACGGCCGCGTCGGGGAGGCGTCCGGCGCGTTCGAGGAGCTGGCGGCGGGCCTCGACGCCGATGACGCGGTGGAAGTCACGGACCATGGCCGGGAAGGGGTGCGGGCCGGCGACGGTGCCGAACAGGTAGTGGGTGCGGTCGACGTTGGCGACCCAGTCGCGGAAGGCCTCGTTGATGGCGTCCTTGAGGGTGCGGCTGCCGGACTTCACCGCGACGACCTCGGCGCCCAGCATGCGCATCCGGGCCACGTTGAGGGCCTGGCGCTGCGTGTCGATCTCGCCCATGTAGATGGTGCAGTCCAGGCCGAACAGCGCGCAGGCGGTCGCCGTGGCGACGCCGTGCTGTCCCGCGCCGGTCTCGGCGATCACACGGGTCTTGCCCATGCGCTTGGTGAGCAGGGCCTGGCCGAGCACGTTGTTGATCTTGTGGGAGCCGGTGTGGTTGAGGTCTTCCCGCTTCAGGAAGACCCGTGCGCCACCGGCGTGTTCGGCGAACCGGGGCACCTCGGTGAGGGCGCTGGGGCGGCCGGTGTAGTGGACGAGCAGGTCGTCGAGTTCGCGGGCGAACTCGGGGTCGGCCTTGGCCTTGTCGTACTCGACGGCGACCTCGTCCACGGCGGCGACGAGGGCCTCCGGGATGAACTTGCCGCCGAAGGCGCCGAAGTAGCCTTCGGCGGTGGGGACCCGACCCTCGGGGTCGGGAACGAAGAACTCGCTGGGCATGCGGAAACCTCACGGTGAGTGCGTGTGAAAGACACTGATCGCCGTGGGGGCGGGGCTTGTCATTCGGCTGCGGGCCGAGTGTGGCTTGTCGCGCAGTTCCCCGCGCCCCTAAAGGGCGCGCTGCCATCGACGGCCGTTCACCTGTCCCGGTTCGTCTCCGATGACGTATCTGACCCTGCGGCCGTGCACCCGGCGGGCCGGGGCGCGGCAGCCTCGCGGGCGGCAGCCGCGCGCGAGGCGGGCGTACCGGTCCGTCGTGGTCACGGGGGTCGTCGGTGTCATCGGGGGCAAGCCTAGCGAATGCTCAGCCGCGGCCGTGCCGCAGTGCCGGGTGCTCGCCCGCGGCGACCAGGTCGGCGACCGCCGTCCTGGGGTCGCGGCCGGTGACGAGGGACTCGCCGACCAGGACCGCGTCGGCGCCGGCGTTGGCGTACGCGATGAGGTCGTGCGGGCCGCGGACGCCGGACTCGGCGACCTTGACGATGTGGTCGGGGATCTCGGGGGCGACCCGGTCGAAGGTGCCCCGGTCGACCTCCAGCGTCTTCAGGTTGCGCGCGTTGACGCCGATCACCTTGGCGCCCGCGTCCACCGCGCGCTCGACCTCGTCCTCGTCGTGGACCTCGACGAGCGGGGTGAGGCCGATGGAGACGGCGCGCTCGATCAGCGACTCCAGGGCCGGCTGGTCGAGGGCGGCCACGATCAGCAGCGCGAGGTCGGCGCCGTAGGCGCGGGCCTCCCACAGCTGGTACGAGGTGACGATGAAGTCCTTGCGCAGCACGGGGATGTCCACGCGCGCGCGGACCGCCTCGAGGTCGGCCAGCGAGCCGCCGAAGCGGCGCTGCTCGGTGAGGACGGAGATGACGGCCGCGCCGCCCGCCTCGTAGTCGGCGGCCAGTGCGGCCGGGTCGGCGATCGCGGCCAGCGCGCCCTTGGACGGGCTGGAGCGCTTGACCTCGCAGATCACCTTGACGCCGTCGCCCCTGAGCGCGGCGACCCCGTCCTTGGCGGCGGGAGCCTTCGCCGCGCGCTCCTTGAGCTCGTCGAGGCTGACGCGCGCCTGCCGCTCCGCGAGGTCGGCACGGACTCCGTCGATGATCTCGTCGAGCACACTCACGCGAGCGGCCCCCTTCCAGACGGGTGACAGTTCGGGCGACCAGTGGAAGCCCCTTGGCCACTGCGATGGTATCCGGAGGAACGCGAAGGCCTCACATCCGCTTGACAGCGGTCCCACCACCTGGACTTTCGTCCGGCGATCACGGATGCAGCCAGCCGCCGAACGGCAGGTTCCGGACAATCGTGAAGACCACGAGCGCCGCGCCCAGCGCCCACTGGTGCGCCGGACGGAGGTCGAGACGGACGGGGCGTCCGCGGGCCGCGCGGACCACCCAGACGGTCCACAGCGCGGCGAGGAGCGGGTAGGCGGCCACGGCGAGCGCGTTGGCGTGCAGGGCGCTCACGAGGTCGCCGTGGACGAGGGCGTGCGCGCCGCGCAGGCCTCCGCAGCCGGGGCAGTACAGGCCGGTGAACCGCAGGAGCGGGCAGACCGGGTAGTGGCCGGGCTCGTTGGGGTCGACGGCCCCGACGTAGGCGAAGGCGGCGGCGACGGCCGCGAGGAGGGCGGCGGGCACGGCCAGCCGTCCGAGGACGGACCCCCGGGGCGGGGGCGTCGCGGGGAGCGGCGGGGGCGGCGGTGTCACGCTGCGGCTGTCGGCGGTCACGCCTGGCATTGTGCCCCGCCCGGAGGGCACGCGCGCGTGAGGGACGGCCCGGCCGCCGGGTCGCGCACACGCGGGAGGGGCGGCCGGTCGCTCACCGGCCGCCCCTCATCGCGGCTCACAGGTCCTCAGGGGTCCTTGCGGCGGGCCCGGATCAGCTCTCGGCGGTGGCCGGGGCGGGGCGGGCCGCGACCTTGTGCACCGGGTGGACCTCCTTGGGCTGGCCGAGGCCCATCGCGCGCATCACGGCGCCGACGACGCCGCCGAGGACGACGATCACCATGCCGGCCCAGAAGCCCAGCGGCTGGGCCATCACCATGAACGCGCCCGCGACGCAGAAACCGATGAAGGCGATGGTGACACCGGTCCAGGCGGCCGGGGTGTGTCCGTGGCTGCTGCCCGCCATGACTTTGCTCCTCGTTGCTGTCTGTGGTTCGCACGTGTGGCACGTGTCCGAGCCGGAGGCTCGCCGTCCATTGTCCCGTACGCGTGCGCGTGGCGGATGCGGGGGTCGGTTCCCGGGGCGTCTGATTCGCCACACCGGGGACCGCGGGGCGGCCGGTCTCAGGCGGGGCCCGTGCCGGTGGGGTCCTCGCCGCGGTCCAGTGCCTTCCAGATCTCCTCGGGCCGGTCCGGGTCGGCGGCGGCCGGGGTCCTGCGGCGCGGGCGGGGGGCGTTGCCGCGCTCGTAGCGGCCGGACATGGCGGGCCACAGGCTGCCGTAGCGCAGGGCGAGCAGTCCGGCCAGGAGGATCAGGGCGCCGCCCACGGCGGCGGCGTAGGGCCAGCCGGTGTGGGTGAGGGAGGCGACGGTGGCGGAGGTGTCGCCGGAGGCCTGGGCGGCCTTCTCGTCGAGCGCGGAGCTGTCGGAGGCGCCGATCAGGGCGGCGGCGACGATCCCGGCGCCGGAGAGCGCGAGCAGGAGGGCGACCGCGAAGCGGCCGGCCCTGCGGACGGCGAAGACGGCGACGAGCGCGGCGAGGCCCACTATCGCGAGCGCGGCGGGGACGCCGGTGACGTCGCTGCCCTGGGCGGTCAGGGAGAAGTCGCCGCCGGGCACCGTCACCGTGCCCTGCGACCAGCGCTGCCGGGTGGCGAGCAGGGTCACGGCCGCGCCCAGCGCACCGCACAGCAGGGCGAGGGCGAGACTCCGGCGGCCGGACCGGGCGGGGGCGGCTTCGGATCGGGGGGGAGGAACAGCAGTCACGTACCCCACTATCGCCTGAACCCCGCCCGTTCCGTCACCCGGGGTTGCGTGAGAAGCACCCCACTCGTCGTGGAAAGCGCCTACCTCCGCGCCTGCCCCCAGGCCTGCCGCCGCGCCTGCCCCGCGCCTACTTCCCCAGCCGGTTAGCGGTGTGCACCGCGCGCAGGACGGCGGCGGCCTTGTTGCGGCACTCCTGGTCCTCGGCGACCGGGTCGGAGTCGGCGACGATCCCGGCGCCGGCCTGGACGTAGGCGGTGCCGTCGCGCAGCAGGGCGGTGCGGATGGCGATGGCGGTGTCGGAGTCGCCGGCGAAGTCGAGGTAGCCGACGCAGCCGCCGTACAGGCCGCGCCGGGAGGGCTCCAGTTCGTCGATGATCTGCATGGCGCGGGGCTTGGGCGCGCCGGAGAGGGTGCCGGCGGGGAAGCAGGCGGTGAGGACGTCGAAGGCGGTGCGGCCAGGCGCGACCTTGCCGGTGACGGTCGAGACGATGTGCATGACGTGGGAGTACCGCTCGACGGACATGAAGTCGACGACCTCCACCGAGCCGGGCTCGCAGACCCGCCCGAGGTCGTTGCGGCCGAGGTCGACGAGCATGAGGTGCTCGGCGCGCTCCTTGGGGTCGGCGAGGAGTTCGTCGGCGAGGGCCTGGTCCTCCTGCGGGGTGGCCCCGCGGTGCCGGGTGCCGGCGATGGGGTGGACCATGGCCCGCCCGTCCTCGACCTTGACCAGGGCTTCCGGGCTGGAGCCCACGATGTCGAAGCCGTCGAGGCGGATCAGGTACATGTACGGGGAGGGGTTGGTGGCCCGCAGCACCCGGTAGACGTCCAGGGCGCTCGCCGTGCACGGCGTCTCGAAGCGCTGGGAGGGGACGACCTGGAAGGCCTCGCCCGCGCGGATGCGCTCCTTGACGTCCTCGACGGCCGCCTGGAAGTCGGGGCCGCCCCACAGGGCGGTGTACTCGGGCAGTTCGGAGGGCGGCAGGACGGCGGGCGGCTGGGCGACCGGGCGGGAGAGGTCGGCCTCCATGGCGTCGAGGCGGGCGACCGCGTCGGCGTGGGCCTCGTCGACGCCGGTGTCGAGGTCGTTGTGGTTGATCGCGTTGGCGATCAGCAGGACCGAGCCCTCCCAGTGGTCCATGACGGCGAGGTCGCTGGTGAGGAGCATGGTCAGCTCGGGCAGCCGCAGGTCGTCGCGTTCGCCGGGGCCGATCTTCTCCAGGCGGCGGACGATGTCGTAGCCGAGGTAGCCGACCATGCCGCCGGTGAAGGGCGGCAGGCCCTCCTGGTGGGGGGTGTGCAGGGCCTCGATGGTGGCGCGCAGGGCGGCGAGGGGGTCGCCGTCGACGGGGACGCCGACGGGCGGCGCGCCGAGCCAGTGCGCCTGGCCGTCGCGGGCGGTGAGGGTGGCGGCGGACCGTACGCCGACGAAGGAGTACCGGGACCAGGATCGGCCGTTCTCCGCGGACTCCAGCAGGAAGGTGCCGGGGCGCTCGGCGGCGAGCTTGCGGTAGAGCGCGACGGGGGTGTCGCCGTCGGCGAGGAGCTTGCGGGTGACCGGGATGACCCGCCGGTCGGTGGCGAGCTTGCGGAACGTCTCGAGGTCCATGGCGGCTGACCTTACTGATCCTGGGCGGTGACGCCGGAATCGGCGGTCCGCAGGAGCACGTCGGCGTCGAAGCAGGTGCGGTCGCCGGTGTGGCAGGCGGCGCCGACCTGGTCGACCTGGACCAGCACGGTGTCGGCGTCGCAGTCGAGGGCGACGGACTTCACCCACTGGAAGTGGCCGGAGGTGTCGCCCTTGACCCAGTACTCCTGGCGGCTGCGGGACCAGTAGGTGCAGCGGCCGGTGGTGAGGGTGCGGTGCAGCGCCTCGTCGTCCATCCAGCCGAGCATGAGCACCTCACCGGTGTCGTACTGCTGGGCGATGGCGGGGACGAGCCCGTCGGGGCTGCGCCTGAGGCGCGCGGCGATCTCCGGGTCGAGGCTGCTGCGGGAGGGCGTGCTGGTCATGCGGCCATTGTGCCGCGCGCCGGTGACAGTCCCCGGCCGGTGTCCACTGGATGGGCACGGCGGCGCCCGGGCCGGTCCCCGGCCGGGGTGACGGGTGGGCGGACCCGCCGCGCGGTCGTAGGCTGACGGCATGTCGACTTTCGCCAAGCGTGAACGGCTCCTTCTCGCCGACCTCTTGGAAACCGCGGGTCCCACCGCGCCGACCCTGTGCGAGGGCTGGCAGACCCGTGACCTGGCCGCACACGTGGTGGTGCGCGAGCGGCGGCCGGACGCCGCCGGGGGTCTGCTCATCAAACAGCTGGCGTCCCGGCTGGACAGGACGATGGAGGAGTTCGTCGCCAAGCCGTACGCGGAGCTGATCCAGCTGATCCGTACCGGGCCGCCGCGGTTCTCGCCCTTTCAGCTGAAGCAGGTCGACGAGGCGGCCAACACGGTCGAGTTCTACGTCCACACCGAGGACGTGCGTCGCGCGCAGCCGGACTGGTCGGCGCGCGAGCTCGACCCGGTGTTCCAGGACGCGCTGTGGTCGCGGCTGGAGCGCACGGCCCGGCTGACGGGCCGTTCGGCCGCGACGGGGCTGGTGCTGCGCCGCCCGGACGGCCGTACGGCGGTCGCCAACCGCGGCACGCCGGTGGTGACGGCGACCGGCGAGCCGTCGGAGCTGCTGCTGTTCCTGTACGGCCGGCAGGGCGCCGCCCAGGTGGACCTGGCCGGCGACCACGAGGCGATCACCAGGCTGCGGGGCGGCAAGCAGCTCGGGATCTGAGAGGACGAGCCGTGATCAAGGTCGCCATGACGAGCGTGTACGTCGACGACGTCGCCGAGGCGCACGCGTTCTACACGCGCGTGCTGGGGTTCGAGACCCGTATGCACATGGATCTCGGCGGCGGCGCCCTCTTCGTCACCGTGGGCGCGCCCGAGGGGGCCCAGCCGGATCTCCAGCTGCTGCTGGAGCCCGGCCAGGGGCCCATCGCGGAGCCGTACCGGGCGGCGCTGCGGGCGGCGGAGCTGCCCTGCATCGTCTTCTCCGTGGACGACCTCCACGCGGAGTACGAGCGGCTGCGCGGCCTCGGCGTCCGGTTCGCGCAGACGCCGCGGGAGCAGGGGCCGGTGATCTCGGCCGTTCTGGACGACACGGTCGGCAACTTCGTGCAGCTGGCCCAGCCGAAGGAGTAGCTGTCCGGGTCTAGCCGGGGAGTTCGGCGCGGCGCAGGGCGGGGACGGCGAGGGCCACGACGCCGCCGAGCGCGCAGACGGCCGCGCTGACGGCGAACACCGGGCCGGTGCCCCAGACCTGGACCGCGGCGGCGGACACCGGCATGCTCAGCGGGGCGAGGCCCAGGCTGACCAGCCCGGACAGGGCGGTGACGCGGCCGAGGAAGGCGGGGTCGGACTGGGTCTGCAGCAGCGCCCCGCACAGGGCCCCGCTGAGCCCGGCCAGGAGTCCCACCGCCAGCGCGGCCCCGACGGCCCCGACGACGGTCGGCACCCGGGCCAGGGCGGCGATGGCCACCGAGCCCGCGATGATGGCGGCGCCCGCGACCAGGCCGGCACGCGGCACACGTCCGCGCACGGTCAGCAGCAGCGAGACCCCGCCCGCGCCGGCGCCGAACGCGGCGAGGATCCAGCCCATGCCGGCGGCGCCCCAGCCGCGTTCGTCGGCGAGCAGGGTGAGACCCACGTTGAGGGGGCCGACGAAGCCCAGGTCGCCGAGGGCGATGGCCAGCATCAGGGGCGCGAGGACGGGATGCCGGCGGACGTATCCGAGGCCGCCCGAGAGGTCGCGCCAGGCGGTGGAGCGTCGTTCGCCGGCGTCGGGCGCTTCGTCCGGGGGCGGCCCCGCGACCCGCAGGGTCACCAGCAGCGGCAGGGACACGGCGATCAGCAGGCCCGCGACGGCGAAGGCGGCCGCCGCACCGCCCACCGCGACGACGAGGCCGCCGAGCGGGGCGCCGACGACGTTGGCGGCGCGGACCGCGAGCCCGCGCATGCCCTGTACCCGGGCGAGCTGCCCCTTGCCGGTGAGCCGCGCCGGCAGCGCGCCCACGGCGGGCAGGAACAAGGCGTCGACGGCCCCGAACACCAGGGCGAGCAGCGCGAGGAGCCACAGCCCGGGGCTGGCGAGGAACATCAGCGCGGCGACGGCGAGCACGGCCGCGCACCGCAGGGCGTCGCTGCCGATGACGACCCTGCGCGGCCCCAGCCGGTCGACGATCACTCCCCCGCCCGGCAGGAGCAGCGCCCGGGGCACGGCACTGACCGTCATCACCAGCCCGGCCTCGGCGGGCGTCCCCTGCTGCACCGCCGCCCAGGAAAGAGCGAGGTAGTACACGCCGTCCCCGACCATGGAGGCCGTGTAGGCGCCGACCCAGCGCAACACGTTGCCGTCCCGATGAGCGGGCCGTCCGCCGACCGGCTCGCCCGGAGCGGTGACCGTGGACACCACGAGGGGACCTCTCTTCTGACGAGGGAAACGGCTTCTTCGACCTGGTCGGCCGGCTGGGAGGCGGTCGCCGTCCATGAGTAAGCCCCGGTCACCAGGTGGCCGGGGCTTGCTCGTGGGGGTCAGCGGATCGGGTGGCCCGCTTCGCGGAGGGACTGCTTGACCTCGTTGATGCGGAGGTCGCCGAAGTGGAAGACCGACGCCGCCAGGACCGCGTCCGCGCCCGCTTCGACGGCCGGGGGGAAGTCGGTGAGGCGGCCGGCGCCGCCGGAGGCGATCACCGGGAGGGTGACGTGCTTGCGGACGGCGGCGATCATCTCCAGGTCGTAGCCGTCCTTCGTGCCGTCGGCGTCCATCGAGTTCAGCAGGATCTCGCCCGCGCCCAGTTCGGCCGCCCGGTGCGCCCACTCGACGGCGTCGATGCCGGTGCCCTTGCGGCCGCCGTGGGTGGTCACCTCGAAGGAGCCGGAGGCGGTGCGGCGGGCGTCGACCGAGAGGACCAGCACCTGGCTGCCGAAGCGCTCGGCGATCTCGCGGATCAGGTCCGGGCGGGTGATCGCCGCGGTGTTGACGCCGACCTTGTCCGCGCCGGCCCGCAGCAGCTTGTCGACGTCCTCCGGGGTGCGCACCCCGCCGCCGACGGTGAGCGGGATGAACACCTGCTCGGCGGTGCGGCGCACCACGTCGTAGGTGGTCTCGCGGTTGCCCGACGAGGCGGTGATGTCCAGGAACGTCAGCTCGTCGGCGCCCTCGGCGTCGTACACCTTGGCCATCTCGACGGGGTCGCCCGCGTCGCGCAGGTTCTGGAAGTTGACGCCCTTGACGACCCGGCCGTTGTCGACGTCCAGGCAGGGGATGACTCGTACGGCCAGGGTCATGCGGGGGCTCCTCGGAATGCCTCCACCTCGACCTCGACGACCAGGCTCGGGTCCACCAAGCCGGAGACGATGATCATCGATGCGGCGGGGCGGACGGCGTCGAACAGCTCCTTGTGCGCGCGTCCGACCTCCTCCACGTCCCGCGCGTGGGTGAGGTACATGCGCGTGCGCACCACGTCGTCACGCCCGAGGCCCAGCTCCCCCAGGGCCGACAGGGCGACGTTGAAGGCGTTGACGGTCTGCTCGTACGGACCGCCTCCGGCGATCTGGCCGTCCACTATCGAGGTGCATCCGGAGACGAGCACCAGGCCGCTCGGCAGTTCCACGGCTCGGGAGTACCCGAAGGTGTCCTCCCAGGGCGCGCCGGTGGTGACGCGTCGCAGATCGCTCACTTGGCCACCGCCTCAAGGGCCTCTTCCAGGGTGAACGCCTTCGCGTAGAGCGCCTTGCCGACGATCGACCCCTCGACGCCGAGCGGCACGAGTTCGGCGATGGCGCGCAGGTCGTCGAGGGACGACACGCCGCCGGAGGCCACCACGGGGCGGTCGGTCGCGGCGCACACGTTCTTCAGCAGCTCCAGGTTCGGTCCCTGGAGGGTGCCGTCCTTGGCGATGTCGGTGACGACGTACCGCGCGCAGCCCTCCGCGTTGAGGCGCTCCAGCGTCTCGTAGAGGTCTCCGCCGTCGCGGGTCCAGCCCCGGCCGCGCAGGGTCGTGCCGCGTACGTCGAGACCGACGGCGATCTTGTCGCCGTGGTCGGCGATGACCTTGGCGACCCACTCGGGGGTCTCCAGGGCGGCCGTGCCCAGGTTGACCCGGGTGCAGCCGGTGGCGAGGGCGGCGGCGAGGGTGTCGTCGTCGCGGATGCCGCCGGACAGCTCCACCTTGATGTCCATCGCCTTGGCGACCTCCGCGATCAGCTCGCGGTTGTCCCCCGTGCCGAACGCGGCGTCGAGGTCGACCAGGTGCAGCCACTCGGCGCCGGACCGCTGCCAGGCGAGGGCGGCCTCCAGCGGGGAGCCGTAGGAGGTCTCGGTGCCGGACTCGCCGTGGACGAGGCGGACGGCCTGGCCGTCGCGGACGTCGACGGCGGGGAGGAGTTCGAGCTTGCTCACAGGGTTCCGATCCAGTTGGTGAGGAGCTGGGCTCCGGCGTCGCCGGACTTCTCGGGGTGGAACTGGGTGGCCCACAGGGCGCCGTTCTCCACGGCGGCCACGAACGGCTTGCCGTGCGTCGACCAGGTCACCTTGGGCGCCCGCATCGCCGGGTTGTGCGCCTCCAGGGACCAGTCGTGGACGGCGTAGGAGTGCACGAAGTAGAACCGGGCGTCGGCGTCCAGGCCGGCGAAGAGCTCGGAGTCGGCGGGCGCGTCGACGGTGTTCCAGCCCATGTGCGGGACGATCTCCGCCTGCAGCGGCTCGACCGCGCCGGGCCACTCGTCGAGGCCCTCGGTCTCCACGCCGTGCTCGATGCCGCGCGCGAACAGGATCTGCATGCCGACGCAGATGCCCATGACCGGGCGCCCGCCGGACAGCCGGCGGTCCACGATCCAGTCGCCGCGCGCCTCGCGCAGGCCCTTCATGCAGGCGGCGAAGGCGCCGACGCCCGGCACCAGCAGCCCGTCGGCGTTCATCGCGGTGTCGAAGTCACGGGTGATCTCGACGTCGGCCCCGGTGCGCGCGAGGGCGCGCTCGGCGGAACGGACGTTGCCGAAGCCGTAGTCGAAGACCACGACCTTCTTGCTCGCGGTGCTCAACTCCACACCTCCAGCCGCATGACGCCGGCGACGAGGCACATCGCGGCGCCGATGGAGAGCAGCACGATGAGGCTCTTGGGCATCTGCTGCTTGACGAAGGAATAGACGCCGCCGGCGAGGAAGAGGCCGACGACGATCAGCAGGGTGGACAGTCCGGTCATGCCTACAGCGCGCCCTTCGTGGACGGGAGGATGCCGGCCGCGCGCGGGTCCCGCTCGGACGCGTAGCGCAGGGCCCGGGCCAGCGCCTTGAACTGGCACTCCACGATGTGGTGCGCGTTGCGCCCGTAGGGCACGTGCACGTGCAGCGCGATCTGCGCCTGGGCGACGAAGGACTCCAGGATGTGCCGGGTCATGGTGGTGTCGTACTCGCCGATCATCGGCGCCATCTTCTCGGGCTCGGTGTGCACGAGGTAGGGGCGGCCGGAGAGGTCGACGGTGACCTGGGCGAGGGACTCGTCCAGCGGGACCGTGCAGTTGCCGAAGCGGTAGATGCCCACCTTGTCGCCGAGGGCCTGCCGGAAGGCGGCGCCGAGCGCGAGCGCGGTGTCCTCGATGGTGTGGTGGGAGTCGATGTGCAGGTCGCCGTCGGTCTTGACGGTGAGGTCGAACAGACCGTGCCGGCCGAGCTGGTCGAGCATGTGGTCGTAGAAGCCGACGCCGGTGGCGATGTCGGTCTTGCCGGTGCCGTCGAGGTCGATCTCGACCAGGACGGCCGTCTCCTTGGTCGTACGCTCCACGCGTCCAACGCGAGTCATGAACCCTGCTCCTTCTTGATCTCCCGGACCGCGTCGAGGAACGCGTCGTTCTCTTCGGGCGTGCCGGCGGTGACCCGCAGCCACCCGGGCACGCCGTTGTCCCGGACCAGGACGCCCCGGTCGAGGATCTTCCGCCAGACGGCGTGGGCGTCGTCGAACCGGCCGAACTGCACGAAGTTGGCGTCCGAGGCGGTCACCTCGTAGCCGAGGCCCAGCAGTTCGCTGACCAGGCGGTCCCGCTCCCCCTTCAGCTGCTCGACGTACTTCAGCAGTGTGGCGGTGTGCTCCAGCGCGGCCAGGGCGGTCGCCTGGGTGACCGCCGACAGGTGGTAGGGCAGCCGGACCAGCTGCACGGCGTCCACGACGGCCGGGTGCGCGGCGAGGTAGCCGAGGCGCAGTCCGGCCGCGCCGAAGGCCTTGGACATCGTGCGGGAGACGACGAGATTCGGCCGGTCCTGGAGCAGCGGCAGCAGCGAGTCGCCGTGGCTGAACTCGATGTACGCCTCGTCCACGATCACCATGGACGGCTTGGCGGCCTGCGCCGCCTCGTACAGGGCGAGGACGGTCTCGGCCGGGACGGCGGTGCCGGTGGGGTTGTTGGGGGTGGTGACGAAGACGACGTCGGGCCGGTGCTCCGCGATCGCCTTCCGCGCGGCGGCGACGTCGATGGTGAAGTCGTCATGGCGCGGGCCGGAGATCCAGCCGGTGCCGGTGCCGCGCGCGATGAGGCCGTGCATCGAGTACGACGGCTCGAAGCCGATCGCGCTGCGGCCGGGCCCGCCGAAGGTCTGCAGCAGTTGCTGGATGACCTCGTTGGAGCCGTTGGCCGCCCACACGTTGGCGAGCCCGACCTCGTACCCGGAGGTGTCGGTCAGGTACTCGGCGAGCCGGGTGCGCAGTTCGACGGCGTCGCGGTCCGGGTAGCGGTTGAGGTTCCGGGCGGCCTCGCGCACCCGCTCGGCGATCCGCTCGACCAGCGGCTCGGGCAGCGGGTAGGGGTTCTCGTTGGTGTTCAGCCGTACGGGGACGTCCAACTGGGGCGCGCCGTAGGGGGACTTGCCACGCAGCTCGTCCCGTACGGGAAGATCGTCGATTCCGAGGTTCACTTGCTCGTCGGTACCTTCCAGCCGAACCTTGCCTTGATCGCCGCGCCGTGCGCCGGCAGGTCCTCCGCCTCCGCCAGCGTGACCACGTGGTGCGCGACGTCGGCCAGCGCCTCGCGCGTGTAGTCGACGATGTGGATGCCGCGCAGGAAGGACTGCACCGACAGGCCGGAGGAGTGGCAGGCGCAGCCGCCGGTGGGCAGGACGTGGTTGGAGCCGGCGGCGTAGTCGCCGAGGGAGACCGGGGCCCAGGGGCCGACGAAGACCGCGCCGGCGTTGCGCACCCGGGCGGCGACGGCGGCCGCGTCGGCGGTCTGGATCTCCAGGTGCTCCGCGCCGTAGGCGTCGACGACCCGCAGGCCCTCCTCGACGCCGTCGACGAGGACGATCGCGGACTGCCGGCCCTCGAGGGCGGGGACGATCCGGTCGTCGATGTGCCGGGTGGCCGCGACCTGCGGCTGCAGTTCCTTCTCGACCGCGTCCGCCAGCTCGACGGAGTCGGTGACCAGCACGGCGGCGGCCAGCGGGTCGTGTTCCGCCTGGCTGATGAGGTCGGCGGCGACGTGCACCGGGTCGGCCGTGGAGTCGGCGAGGACCGCGATCTCGGTCGGGCCGGCCTCGGCGTCGATGCCGATCTTGCCGGTGAAGTAGCGCTTGGCGGCGGCGACCCAGATGTTGCCGGGGCCGGTGACCATGTTCGCGGGCGGGCAGGACTCGGTGCCGTGGGCGAACATCGCGACGGCGGTCGCGCCGCCCGCGGCGTACACCTCGTCGACGCCGAGCAGGGCGCACGCGGCGAGGATCGTCGGGTGGGGCAGGCCGCCGAAGTCGGCCTGCGCCGGGGAGGCGAGCGCGATGGATCCGACGCCGGCCTCCTGGGCCGGGACGACGTTCATCACCACGGAGGACGGGTAGACCGACCGCCCGCCGGGCGCGTACAGCCCGACGCGCTCCACGGGGACCCACTTCTCGGTCACGGTGCCGCCCGGCACGACCTGGGTGGTGTGCGTCTCACGGCGCTGCGCGCGGTGGACGAGGCGGGCGCGGCGGACGGACTCCTCCAGGGCCGCGCGCACGGCCGGGTCGAGTTCCTCCAGCGCGCGCTTGAGGGCCTCGGCGGGCACCCGCACCTGGTCGAGGCGGACCCCGTCGAACTTCTCGGCGAAGTCGATCAGTGCCGCGTCGCCCCGATGATGCACGGCCTCGCAGATCGGGCGCACCTTCTCCAGGGCGGCCGAGACGTCGAAGTCGGCTCGGGGCAGCAGGTCGCGCAGGGCGGGGCCCTCGGGGAGGGCGTCGCCGCGCAGATCGATTCGGGAGAGCACGTCGTCAATTGTCTCAGACCGGAATCGGGGGGCGTCCGCGCGTATCAATGGCTGATACAGAACGTGGCCGGATCCGGAAGATCCCCCTCAGCCGTAGCGTCAGGCGGTGGCGGGGCGGGCATCAACGGGTTGCGCGGGGACCGTGAGCCGCGAGCAGCAGGAGGGACACGACAGCGTGACCGAGGGGGCCGGCGTCCACGCCGGGCAGGGGGTGCCGGAGGACCTGACCACCGCCGAGGCGGGCATGTGGGAGGCCTTCCGCAACGGCAGTGTGTACGACCTGAGCAGCGGCGAGGCGGTCGTCGACGATCCGCACGGGGGCCATCCGTGGGGCGAGGAGCGCACGGTGCGGGCGCGGATCGTGGCCTGGCTGCTGCTGGCGGGGCCGACCGCGCTCGCGGGCCGGGTGGCCTCGCTGAAGCTGACCGGGGTGCGGATCAGCGGCACGCTCGACCTGGCGGGCGGCACGGTGGAGCCGTACGTCGAGCTGGAACGCTGCCGGTTCGAGCGGGACGTGCTGCTCCCGGAGGCGCGGGTGACGACGCTGCGGATGGTGGACTGCTCGGTGCCCCGGCTGGAGGCGGCCCGGCTCCAGACGGAGGGCGACCTGCATCTTCCGCGCTGCCGCTTCCACAACGGGGTGCGGCTGACCGACGCGCACATAGGCACCGATCTGCTGCTCAACCAGGCGATCGTCTACCGCGACCGCACCGGGCGCTCGATCGCCGCCGACGGTCTGACCGTCGGCCAGGACCTCCAGGCCGAGCTGCTGGAGTCGCACGGTGAGCTGCGGCTGCGCAGCGCCAAGATCGGCGTGTCGCTGAGTCTGCGCGGGGCCCGGCTGACGAACCCGTACACCCGGTTCGCGCTGAACGCGCCGCAGCTGACCGTGGAGCGCTCGGTCTATCTGACGCCGGCGGGCGTGGGCGGCACGGCGCTCAGCGGGACGACCCCCGCGCGCGGGACGCGTGTCCAGCGCTTCGAGTGCCGGGGCGGGGTGCGGCTGGACGACGGGCGGTTCGGGGACGCCGTCGACCTGGAGCGGGCCCGTTTCGACCTGACCGACGAGCAGGAGCTGTCGCTTCGCCGGGTGCAGACGCCCGAGCTGCGTTTCTTAGGCGAGAAGCCTCAGCGGGGCAAGGTGGTGCTGTCGGGGGCGCGGGTGGTCAACCTGGTGGACCGCGCGGCCGCCTGGCCGGGCCCGGGGCGTCTGCACATGGGCGGCTTCGCTTACGAGAATCTGGTGCCTCAGGGTCCGTTCCCGCTGGCCGAGCGGCTGGAGTGGGTGGCGGCGGCGACCGCCGAGTACCAGCCGGAGCCGTACGAGCGGCTGGCGGCGGTGCTGCGGGACGGCGGTGAGGACGAGGACGCGCGCGAGGTGCTGCTGGCCAAGCAGCGCAGGCGGCGCGAGACGCTTCCGCCGGCGGCGAAGCTGTGGGGGTACGTGCAGGACTGGGCCGTCGCCTACGGGTACCGGCCGGGCCGGGCCGCGGTGTGGATGGCGGTGCTGTGGGCGGCGGGTTCGCTCGCGTTCGCGCACGCCGACCATCCGCCGGTGAACCCGCAGGGGCACCCGCCGTACAACCCGGCGCTGTTCACCCTGGATCTGCTGCTGCCGGTGATCGACCTCGGCCAGACCGGTCAGTGGCGTCTGAACGGCGGCTGGCAGTGGCTCCAGGCGGCGATGATCCTGCTGGGCTGGATCCTGGCCACGACGGTGGCGGCGGGCGCGACACGGCTGCTCCGGCGCGGTTGACCCCGCCCTGGCCTGCGGCGTCACCACCGCGCAGTTTTACCTTCCCTTGACCTACGGTCGTACAACTTTCCACAGGTTGCCGTCGCCCTCTGGCGCATCCGGGAGTCGCGGCTTTTCAATAGCGAAACCATGGCTCTGCTGCCCCCCTTCATCCGTGCCCCCCGGACGGTCGCGTCCCGGCGCGCGCGGACCCTCGCCCCCCACCTCCTCGCAGGGCTCCCCGCCGATGACGAGGTGCTCCTCGACGCGCCCGACGACCGTCTCGGACCCGCGCTGGTCGCGGCCGGGCTCGGCACGTACGAGGCCGCCGCCGCGCTCCTGGCCGACACCCGCGACCGGGCCGACTGGGAGTACCGCGACCGGTACGCGACCCGCCTCGCGTCCTTCGCGTCTTCGCGCCCCGAATGGTTCGAGGAGTGGCGTGCCGCCGCGCCGCGCGACCCCGACGTCCTGCTGGTGGCCGCCCAGCTCGCGGTGACGCGCGCCTGGCCCTCGCCGGCCCGCACCGAGCTGCTGCGCGAGGTGAGCCCGCTGATCACGGCGGCCGCGCAGGCCGACGTCCGCGACCCGGTGCCGTGGCGGATCGCGCTGGACCACGCGCGCGGCACCCGCGCCGGCCACAAGTACTTCGGCGAGCTGTGGGAGGCCGCCGTGCGGCGCGCCCCGCACCACTACGGCTGCCATGTGGCCGCCAAGCGCTATCTCGCCGAGTCCTGGCACGGCTCGCACCGCGAGTGCTTCGACTTCGCCGACCGGGCCGCGCAGGACGCCCCGGCGCACTCGCTCCTGCAGGCGATGCCGGTCCGCGCGGCCTTCGCGTACCTGACCGACGGCTGCGGTCCCGAGGTGCCGCGCGCCCGGCTCGACGACGCCGCGGACCGGGCCGCCGTCCTGTCGGCGCGCTTCCCCGCCGCCGACCCGTGGACGGCCGAGATCCGCAACCTCCTGACGTACGTCCTGGTCCGCCTCGGCCGACGTGACGACGCCCTCGCCCAGCTGCGCCTGATCGGCCCGTACGCCACGTCCTTCCCCTGGGGCCGGCTGTCGGACGACCCGCTGGGGCACTTCCTCGCGGTGCGCGAGGGCGTGGTCGCGGGACCCTCCGGGCAGCCGTCGGGGCATCCACTCGGTGGGCACGGGGAACACGCGCTCCCCCGGGGCCACTAGGCTTCTGCGCCGTGACCACCGTCCGGCTGCCGCTCTTCCCCCTGAACTCGGTGCTGTTCCCGGGGCTAGTCCTCCCGCTCAACGTCTTCGAGGAGCGCTATCGCGCCCTGATGCGCGACTTGTTGAAGACGCCCGAGGAGGAACCGCGCCGCTTCGCCGTCGTCGCCATCCGCGACGGCCACGAAGTGGCGCCCAGCTCCCCCGGCATGCCCGACCCGACGGCCACCCCCCAGCGGGGGCCCGCGGCCGGCTTCGGGGAGGACCCGGCGCGGGCGTTCCACGGCGTGGGCTGCGTGGCCGACGCGGCGACGATCCGGGAGCGGGCCGACGGCACCTTCGAGGTGCTGGCGACCGGGACGACCCGGGCGCGGCTCGTGTCGGTGGAGGCGTCGGGGGCGTTCCTGACGGCGGAGCTGGAGGAGCTGCCGGAGGAGCAGGGCGACGAGGCGGGCACGCTCGCCGAGGGCGTGCTGCGGGCCTTCCGCCAGTACCAGAAGCGGCTGGCGGGAGCACGCGAACGCTCGCTGGCCACCGGCACCGACCTGCCGGACGAGCCGTCGGTGGTGTCGTACCTGGTGGCCGCCGCGATGATGCTGGACACCCCGGCCAAGCAGCGGCTGCTCCAGGCCCCGGACACCGCCTCCCGGCTGCGCGACGAGCTGGAGCTGCTGCGCGCGGAGACGGCGATCCTGCGCAGCCTGCCCTCGCTGCCCGCCGCCGAGCTGACGCGTGCGCCGACGAGCCTGAACTGACGGACGACGGACGGGAAGGCAGGCATGGCGAGGAAGGCCAAGAAGACCCAGCAGGCCGGCGGCACACCCGCCACGGTGGCCCTGACGGCCGCGGGCGTGGACTTCACGGTCCACTCCTACGACCACGACCCGGCCCACCCCTCCTACGGCGAGGAGGCGGCCGAGGCGATGGGCGTCTCCCCCGACCGGGTCTTCAAGACCCTCGTCGCGGACGTCGACGGCGCGCTGACCGTCGCGGTGGTCCCCGTAGCGGGCTCGCTGGATCTGAAGGCGCTCGCCTCCGCGGTCGGCGGCAAGCGCGCGGCCATGGCGGACCCGGCGCTCGCTGAGCGCACCACGGGCTATGTGCGCGGCGGGATCTCGCCCCTGGGCCAGCGCAAGCGGCTGCCCACGGTGCTCGACGACTCGGCGAAGGCCCACGCCACCGTGTGCGTCTCGGCGGGCCGGCGGGGCCTGGAGGTCGAGCTGTCACCCACCGCGCTCGCCGAACTCACCGGCGCGGTGCTGGCACCGATCGGCCGCGCGTGAGGCCCCGTGGCCGGGCGGACCGCCTCCGACGGCGAGGCTGAGCGCTACTCGGCCGGCTGCGCGGGACCGCCGTCTGGGGTCTTCGGGGGCGGCGCCTGGGGGTACGGCTCGGGATCGCGCGACCGAACGGGGCGGTGAGGGCCAAGTGGGCCCGGGGCCGCCGTGTCCGGCGCCGCAGCAGCACCGCGGTCGCCCGACGGCGGCGCTGAGCGCTACTCGGCCGGCTGGGCGGGACCGCCCTCGGGGGTCTTCGGGGGCGGCGCCTGGGGGTACGGCTCGGGGTCGCGGGGGCCGAACAGGGCGGTGAGGGCCAGGTGGACCAGGAGTGCGGCCACCGGCCAGGCCAGCCAGGCGCCCTTCGCGGTGAGCTTCAGCGGGCCGGAGAACGTCTTCCCCTGGCCCGCCGCCTTCGCGGACGCGATGACGTCCTGGGCCGGGCCCAGCCATATCCCGAGCCGCCACGCCACGAGCGAGGCGAGGAAGCCGCCGACGGCCAGCGCGACGACCAGGGGCACCCCGCCGCGCCGCCGCCACAGGAAGACCGCGAGCGCGCTCAGCGCCCCGCAGGCCAGCGCCAGCAGCGTGAACGTCCCGTCCGCGCCCGCGGCCTGTTCGCCCTCGGCGTCGGCCGGGTAGACCACCCAGCGGCCGTCCAGCACGCCGCCGACCAGCGGCAGCCGCGGCGCGAGCCACACCCACAGCAGTCCGAGGGCCAGGCCGGCGACCGTGACCGCGACGGTGACCACGGCGGCTTCCCGCAGCTCGGTCTTCATGCCCGGGCCGTCCTGCCCGTACGAGGCGGGGGCCGCCGCGCCCGGATACCCCGGGTGTCCGCCCGGCGGGGGCCAGGCCTCGTGCGCGGACGGGTCGTGCGGGGGCGGAGGGGGAGTCAGCGGTGCGGTCACCCTGACATCGTGCCAGGCGACCCGGTGGGACGCGTCATCGGACGGCGGCCCGACGGTACGCCCAGGTCGCGACGGCCAGCGAGACGACGCCGACAGCGGCGCACACCGCGAGGTCGCCGAGGACGAAGGCCCAGTCGGGGCTCGTCCGGAAGGTCCGCGCGAACGCCTCGACGCCGTAGGTGGAGGGCAGCAGGTCGCGGGCGAAGCGGACCGCCTCCGGCATCCGGTCGGGCGGCAGCACCCCGAGCAGCAGCGCCGCGGACATGCCGAGCTGGCCGAGCACGGTGGCCAGCTCGGGCCGGGGCGCGAGCAGCCCGAAGGCCGCGCCGAGCCCGGACAGCGCGGCGCCCGCGAGCGGGATCACCAGCGCCAGCACCCACAGGTGGGCCACCGGCAGCCCGAACAGCGCGCAGCCGAAGAGGGCCGTCACCAGCGTCCCCGGGACGGTGAAGGACGCGTACGCGCCCGCCGCCCCCAGCACGACCGCCGCGGGCGGCACCGGGAGCGTCGCGTAGTGGTCCAGGCCTCCGCTCGCCCGCAGCTGGCCGAAGTACTGCGCGAGCAGGTTCAGCGCCACGAAGGCGACGACGAGGACCGCCGAGCCGGCGACCACGGCCTGCGCCTCGCGCCCGCCGTCGACGACCCCGCGCATCATGATCAGGATGCCGACTGACTGGAAGGTCGCCACGAACAGCAGCGGGATGCGCGCCACGCGCGCGCGGGACAGCTGCGCCCGGTAGACGGCCACGAGCGACGGCCACAGCCGGGCCCGCGGGCCGAGCTCGGCCGCCTCCCGGGCCGGCTGCCCGTCCACGGCGAGGACGCCGTTCGGCAGAACCTCTGCGGGTACGACACTCACGTCGCGCTGCTCTCCCTCTCGAAAGTCCACTCCGCCAGTCGTCCTGTTCGGTACGGATGCCGTGGCTGTCGTGCTCAACCCGGTCGCCGTGGCGCCGGTGCCGGCGGCCTGTGCGCTCACACCCTCACCAGCCCTTGGCGGGCGGCGCCGCCCAGCGCCAGGTAGACGTCCTCCAGGCTCGGCGTGGCGAGGGTGAAGTCGTCCAGGGCGGCGAAGGCGGCCCCGCCGGTGACGGTGGCGACGATCGCGCGGGCCTCCTCGGGGGCCAGCCTCAGCGTCCAGCGGCGCCCGGCCTCCAGCGCCCGCTCGCGCAGCGCGGCGACCTCCGGCACGTCCAGCGGGGGCCGCTCCCGCCACACCAGTTCCACCCGCACCTCGCCGGCGACGCGTTCCTTCAGCCCGGACGGCGTGTCGCAGGCGATGACGCGGCCCCGGTCGAGGACGGCGACCCGGTCCAGGACGGTCTCGGCCTCGATGACGTTGTGGGTGACGAGCAGAACGGTGGTCCCGCGCTCGGCGCGCCGCCGGTCCACCGCGGCCCACACGGCGCGCCGGGCGACGGGGTCCATGCCGGTGGTCGGCTCGTCCAGCACCAGCAGGGGCCGCTCCCCCACCAGGGCGGTCGCGAAGCAGGCCAGCCGGCGCTGCCCGCCGGAGAGTTTGCGCAGCGGCCGTCCGGCGAGCGGGGTGAGCCCGAGTTCGTCGAGGACGTCGTCGCGCTCGCGGCGGGCCTGCCCCGCGTCGAGGCCGCGCAGGCGTCCGGTGGTCTCGGCGGCGAGGGAGACCGTGAGGTCGTCGAGCGCGGTGGACTCCTGGCCCAGGTAGGCGAGGAGGCGGGCGGCCCGCTCGGGGTGGCGCACGATGTCGTGGCCGAGGATCTCCACGCTGCCCGTGTCGGGGCGCATCAGCCCGGTGACCTGGCGGACGAGGGTGGACTTGCCGGCTCCGTTCGGCCCGAGCAGCCCGAAGATCTCGCCGCGCCGGACCTCCAGCCGTACGTCGTCGGTGGCGCGGACCTCCGGCGTGGCGGGGGATCCGCGCCGCCCGCGCACCGCCGGGTAGGTCTTGGTCAGGTCGCGCACGGCGCACACGACCTCATGCCGGTGCCGAGGTGCCGATGCCGCGCGCGTACTCACAAGGGACGAGACTACGGGGTCCACACCCCCCACTCCCCCTCGGGGGCATCCAGCCACCCCCTCCGGGGCATTCCCCCCACCCCCGCACGACTCCCGACAGGTGCGGTCGGCCGTGCGCGGTGCCTCGTTCAGTCGGCGGCCGGGGTTCGTTCCGCTGCCGTGCGGATGTCGACCTCTCTCCAGAAGCCCGCACGGATGGCGTAGCGGTCGTGTTCGTCGATCTGGTCGTCCTTGTGGGCGAGCAGGCCGAAGCGGGCCGCGTAGCGCAGGAGTTCGCCGTCGACGCGGTGGGGGATGCGCGGGTACATGCCGGACAGCTTCTGCAGATGGCTCTGGTCGCCGAGGCGGTCCGTCCAGCGCCGGGCGAAGACCTGCCCGACCTCGAAGGGGTCGCCGCCGACGGTGGTGATGTCCTCCTCGCGGTCGGCCCACCGCTGCTCGGCCGTGGTGAGCTGGGCGAGCGTCGGCATGGAGGAGGCCTCGGCGGGTTCGGCGGCGACGCCGGGCCGGTCGACCCAGCCCTTGTCGGAGGACCAGCGCAGGGTCGCCGTCGGGGGGTGCTGGACGGTCTGGGCGCCGGGGGCGCGGAGCGCGGCGAGGTCCTTGGGGGTGGGGACGCCCTTCGGCGTGGGGAGGCGTTCCTGCGTGCCGTTGCCGGAGGCGGGGGGCGCGGGCGCGCGCTCGCCCTCATCGGTGGGCCGCTCGCCGGCGGGGGCGAGGCCGGAGTCGGGCAGCGGCGCGGAGAGGATCGCGGCGATCTCGGGCCGGGGCGCGGGCGGGGGCGCGCAGACGCCGCCGTGGTCCTTGGCGCGGACGGCCTTGGTGATCCACGTACGGTCCAGCACGCGCCGTTCGTCGGCCTCGGCGACCAGGTCCTCGGACTGGTTGTAGTCGCCGTCGGCAGCCTGGACGGCCCACAGGTGGACGGCGACTCCGTGCTCCTTGGCGGCCATCATCCCGGGCAGCAGATCACCGTCCCCGGTGACCAGCACGACGTCGGAGCAGGCGCGGTTGCGGGCCAGTTCGGTCAGCTCGGCGTGCATGGCGGCGTCGACGCCCTTCTGCGCCCAGCGGCCGTCGCTGCGGGTCAGGGCGCCCAGGCGGACGGTGACCCGGGGCATCACGCGCAGCCGGCGGTGCTCGGGCTGCGGGACGCGGTCGGGGGCGCCGTCGAACCAGTAGATGCGCAGCAGTGGGCGTTCCGTGTCGGACTCGGCCTGTTCGCGCAGTCCCTGGACGAGCGCGGAGTGGTCGACGGTGATGCGGGACCGCGAGGGCTCCCCGGCGAGGAGACTCGCGGCGGCCCCCAGCAGATACCCGGCGTCCACCAGGACGATGCAGCGGTCCACACGACTCACCCTCTTTCCGGGAGGTTTGCTTCGGGCTTGCTTCGAGTCTGCCCGACGGCGCGGGGGTTAACGGCCCGAACTCGATCTTCGGCGTGGCGTTTCGGGGCGGGACGCTCCGACCGAGCCTGTCACAGACGGTAATTATCCGACATGCGGTGTAAGTCGGGCTATGTGAATCTGGTCGCGGCCCTGGCCCCAACCCTCGAAGGAGGCAGATCCCCATGGCCAAGAACAAGAACCGTGAGCGTAAGCAGCCCCAGTCGCAGCGCGGTCGGCAGGAGGCCCAGCAGCCGTCCCTGGAGACGCAGAGCGAACCGCACCTCGCGCAGCCGACACCCGGCGACTCGGCGCACAAGGGCCGGAAGAAGCGTTTCGGCCACAACTGACGTCTTCACACACCGAGGGGCGCATCCGTTGCCGGATGCGCCCCTCGGTGTGTCAGCGCGACCGCGCCGCGGTCAGCCGGCCAGGCAGGACGGGCCGAGCAGCACCTTCAGGTCGCCGAAGAGCGCCGGGTCGGGCTTGACCCGGTGCCGGTCCAGGCGCAGCACCGTCGTCTTGGTGGGTCCCTGGAGCTTGATGCGGACCTCGCTGTCGCCCTTGTGGTGGCTGAGGATCTCGCCGAGGCGGCTGACCATCGGCGGGGTGACCTTCACCGCCGGGATGGTGAGCACCACGGGCGCGTTGGTGCCCGCGTTGGACAGGTCGGGGACCTGGAGCTCCATCGCGACCAGCCGCGGCACGTCCTCCCGCTTGTCGAGGCGTCCCTTGACGAAGACGACGGCGTCCTCGACGAGTTGGGTCGACACGAGCTGGTAGGTGGCGGGGAAGAACATGCACTCGATGGAGCCCGCGAGGTCCTCGACGGTGGCGATCGCCCAGGCGTTGCCCTGCTTGGTCATCTTGCGCTGGAGACCGGAGATGATGCCGCCGATGGTGACGACCGCGCCGTCGCCGAAGTCGCCGCCGGTGAGCTGGGAGATGCCCGCGTCGGCCTTGTCGGACAGCACGTGCTCCAGGCCGAACAGCGGGTGGTCGGAGACGTACAGGCCGAGCATCTCGCGCTCCTGCGCGAGCAGGTACGTCTTGTCCCACTCGTCGTCGGTGAACTGCACGTCGAGGCCGAACCCGGGTTCGTCGCTCTGCTCCTCGCCCATGCCGCCGAAGAGGTCGAACTGCCCCTCGGCCTCCTTGCGCTTGACCGCGACCACGTTGTCGATCATCGGTTCGTACTGCGCGGTGAGGCCCTTGCGGGTGTGCCCCATCGTGTCGAAGGCCCCGGCCTTGATCAGCGACTCCGTGGTGCGCTTGTTGCACACGACCGCCTCGACCTTGTCGAGGTAGTCGGGGAAGGAGCTGTACTTCCCCTTCGCCTTGCGGCACTTGATGATCGACTCGACGACGTTGGTGCCGACGTTGCGCACGGCGGAGAGGCCGAAGAGGATCACGTCGTCGCCCTGGGCGGCGAAGTTGGACATGGACTCGTTGACGTTCGGCGGGAGCACCTTGATGCGCATGCGGCGGCACTCGTTGAGGTAGATCGCGGACTTGTCCTTGTCGTCCTTGACCGAGGTGAGCAGCGCCGCCATGTACTCGGCGGGGTAGTTCGCCTTGAGGTAGGCGGTCCAGTACGAGACCAGGCCGTACGCGGCGGAGTGCGCCTTGTTGAACGCGTAGCCGGCGAACGGGACCAGCACGTCCCACAGCGCCTGGATGGCCTCGTCGCTGTAGCCCTTCTCGCGGGCGCCCTTCTGGAAGAGGACGAAGTTCTTCGCCAGTTCCTCGGGCTTCTTCTTGCCCATGACCCGGCGGAGGATGTCGGCCTCGCCGAGCGAGTACCCGGCGATGATCTGCGCGGCCTTCTGCACCTGCTCCTGGTAGACGATCAGGCCGTAGGTGACGTCCAGGACCTCCCGGAGGGGCTCCTCCAGCTCGGGGTGGATCGGGGTGATCTCCTGGAGCTTGTTCTTGCGCAGCGCGTAGTTGGTGTGCGAGTCCATGCCCATCGGGCCGGGACGGTAGAGCGCGGAGACGGCGGAGATGTCCTCGAAGTTGTCGGGCTTCATCAGCCGCAGCAGCGAACGCATGGGACCGCCGTCGAACTGGAAGACGCCGAGGGTGTCGCCGCGCTGGAGCAGTTCGAAGGTCTTGGGGTCGTCCAGCGGGAGGCTCAGCAGCTCCAGGTCGACGCCCTTGTTGGACTTCACCATCTTGACGGCGTCGTCCATGATCGTGAGGTTGCGCAGACCGAGGAAGTCCATCTTCAGCAGGCCGAGCGACTCACAGCTCGGGTAGTCCCACTGGGTGATGGTCACGCCGTCGGTGTGCCTCACCCACACAGGGACGTGCTCGGTGATGGTCTCGCTGGACATGATCACGCCGGCGGCGTGGACGCCCATCTGCCGGACCAGGCCCTCGACGCCCTTGGCGGTGTCGATGACCTTCTTCACATCCGGCTCGTTCTCGTACATCGAGCGGATCTCGCCCGCCTCGCTGTAGCGCGGGTGCGAGGGGTCGGTGATCCCGTTGAGGTCGATGCCCTTGCCGAGGACGTCCGCGGGCATCGCCTTGGTGAGGCGGTCGCCCATCGCGTACGGGTAGCCCAGCACGCGCGCGGAGTCCTTGATGGCGTTCTTGGCCTTGATCTTGCCGTAGGTGCCGATCATGGCGACCTTGTCGGCGCCGTACTTCTCGGTCACGTACCGGATCACCTCGACGCGCCGGCGCTCGTCGAAGTCGATGTCGACATCGGGCATGGAGACGCGCTCGGGGTTGAGGAACCGCTCGAAGATCAGGCCGTGCGGGATCGGGTCGAGGTCGGTGATGCCCATGGCGTAGGCGACGATCGAGCCGGCGGCGGAGCCTCGGCCGGGGCCGACCGCGATGCCGTTGTTCTTGGCCCACATGATGAAGTCGGCGACGACGAGGAAGTACCCCGGGAACCCCATCTGGATGATGACGTCCATCTCGTACTCGACCTGCTTCTGGCGGTCCTCGGGGATGCCGCCGGGGAAGCGGCGCTCCATGCCGCGGCGGACCTCCTCCTTGAACCAGGTGACCTCGGTGTAGCCCTCCGGGATGTCGAACTTGGGCATGAGGTTCTTGGCCTCGAACATCCCGGTGGTGTCGATCTGCTCGGCCACCAGGAGCGTGTTGCGGCAGCCCTCCTGCCAGGCGTCCGAGGAGTCGATGGCGTACATCTCCTCCGTGGACTTCAGGTAGTAGCCGGTGCCGTCGAACCGGAAGCGGTCGGGGTCGGAGAGGTTCTTGCCGGTCTGGATGCACAGCAGCGCGTCGTGCGCCCCCGCCTCGTGCGCGTACGTGTAGTGCGAGTCGTTGGTGACCAGCGGGGGGATGCCGAGCTTCTTGCCGATCTCCAGCAGGCCGTCGCGGACCCGGTGCTCGATCTCGATGCCGTGGTCCATCAGCTCCAGGAAGTAGCGGTCCTTGCCGAAGATGTCCTGGTACTCGGCGGCCGACTTCAGCGCCTCGTCGAACTGGCCGAGGCGCAGCCGGGTCTGGAGCTCTCCGGAGGGGCAGCCGGTGGAGGCGATGAGGCCCTCCGACCACTGGGAGATGGTCTCCTTGTCCATGCGGGGCCACTTCTGCAGCCAGCCCTCGGCGTAGGCGTCGGAGGAGAGCCGGAAGAGGTTGTGCAGGCCCGTCGCGTCGGCCGCCCAGATCGTCTTGTGCGTGTAACCGCCCGAACCTGACACGTCGTCGCGCTTCTGGTGCGGCTGGCCCCACTGGATCTTGCGCTTGTTGCGGCGCGACTCGGGCGCGACATACGCCTCGATGCCGATGATCGGGGTGACTCCGGCCTTCTTCGCGGAGTGGAAGAAGTCGTACGCCCCGTGCAGGTTGCCGTGGTCGGACATCGCGATGTGGGTCATGCCCATCTCGTTGCACGCGTTGAACATGTCCTTGAGCCGCGCGGCACCGTCCAGCAGCGAGTACTGGGTGTGGACGTGCAGGTGCGTGAACGGCGGCTTTGACACGGCTCGGCCTCCAGGCGGAAAACTCGGCAGGGGGGACAGCGTCGAAGTCTATGCCTCGGCGGTGACACTCCGGCGGCTCGCCCGCGTACCTTCTCAGCGGGTCGCGGGCACTTCCGCGCGCGGCCGCACGTTGCAGGACGACAGAGACGCTGTCGTCCATGTCATGCACCAGGAGGCACCCCGCGATGTCGGTTCCGCAGCTCAACGACGAGCCTCGCGGCGAGGAGATCCTCGCCGTCTTCGACACCGCCTTCGGCGCGCTCCTGGCCGCCGACCCGGCCGCGTTCCGCGTGAAGTTCCGGAAGATGGCCGCGTCGGCCTTCGCCTTCTACCGGGGCACGGCCTGCCTCTTCTACCACGACCTGGAGCGGGAGAACCCCGGGCGCGGCGCCGGCGGGGAGTTCAGCGGCCCGTACCTGGACGAGCGCACCTCGCGCGTGTGGATCCACGGCGATCTGCACGCGGAGAACTTCGGCACCTACATGGACTCCCAGGGCCGTCTGATCTTCAACGTCAACGACTTCGACGAGGCGTACGTCGGCCCGTTCACCTGGGATCTGAAGCGGTTCTCCGCCTCCATCGCGCTCATCGGGTACGCGAAGGCGCTCTCGGACGAGCAGATCACCGAGCTGGTGGAGGTGTACGCGGGCGCGTACCGCGAGCGCGTGCACGCGCTGGCCGGCGGCGCCAAGCGCGACGAGGTGCCCCCGTTCACGCTGGACACGGCCGACGGCCCGCTGCTCGGCGCGCTGCGGGTGGCGCGTTCCCTGACCCGCTTCGGGCTGCTGGAATCGATGACCGAGATCCGCGACTTCGAGCGCCGCTTCGCGCCCGGCGGCGGCGCCATCGAGCTGGACGCGGCCACGCGCTACAAGGTGCTGGCGGCCTTCGACGGCTATCTGGAGACGCTGCCGGAGACGTCTCTGGCCCGCCCGGACTCCTACCGGGTGAAGGACGTCGTGGGCCGCCGGGGCATCGGGATCGGCTCGGCGGGCCTGCCGTCGTACAACATCCTGCTGGAGGGTCACAGCGACGCCCTGGAGAACGACGTCGTGATCTACATCAAGCAGGCGCAGACCCCGGCGGTCTCCCGTCATGTCACCGATCCGGCGATCCGCGACTACTTCCAGCACGAGGGCCACCGCACGGTGATCTCCCAGCGCGCCCTGCAGGCGCACGCGGACCCGTGGCTGGGCTGGACCGAGCTGGACGGGGCGGGCCAGCTGGTCGCCGAGGTCTCGCCGTACGCGGTGGACCTCGACTGGGGCGACATCGACGACCCGGAGGAGATCGCGGCCGTCGTCGCCGACCTGGGCCGGGCCACGGCCACGATGCACGCGGCGGCGGACGACACCTCCGGCGAGTCGCTGGTGCCCTTCTCCACGGAGCGGGCGATCGACGCGGCCATCGCGGCCGACGAGGACGGCTTCGCGCCGCTCCTGGTCGACTTCGCGCACGCGTACGGCGCACGCGCGCGTGCGGACCACCAGATCTTCGTCGACCTGTTCCGCAACGGCCGGATCCCCGGGCTGTGACGGGAGTCCTTGTCGCGCCCATAACGAATCGTCCATAACGAATAGGGCTCCGGCGGGGACCCTTTAGCGGTCCCTTACCGCGCCGCGTGACACACTTTCCAGCGCCATGGACATATCCGGGACCCGACTCAGAGCCGTACGCGCGGCGCTGTTCACGGCCTTCGTCGTGACGCTCAGCACCGCGTCGCACGTCCTGCTGTCCCGGGCCCCGCTGCCGCTCAACACGGTGGCCGCCGTCGCGGCCGCCGTGTTCGCCCTGGCCTACGCCCTCGCCGGCCGAGAGCGCGGCTTCGGTCGGATCGCCGCGCTGCTGATCCCGCTGGAGCTGGCGGCCGACACGGTGTTCACCACCGGCCAGCACGTCTGCTACGGCCGGGCGGGCGGCCCCGTCGCCGGCCCGCTGGCCTCGGTCGGCTGGGACGTTCTGTGCGGCGACGGCACCCGCGTCGGCGCACCGCTGGCCCAGGTCGCCGGCGCCGACCCGAACAGGCTGGGCGGGGTGCTCGCGCACGCCGACCCGGCCACCGCCTGGCTGCTCCTCGGCACCCATGTCGTCGTCGGTTCCGTCGCCGCCGCCTATCTGCGCCGGGGCGAGCGGGCGCTGGCCCAGCTGCTGCGGGCGGCCGCCGCGGCGACGTTCCGGCCGCTGCTGCTGGCCGTCTCCGCCGCGACCGTACGACGTGCCCCGGCGGCCCGCCGCCTGCCGCGGCCCGCGCACCGTGCGGCCACCGCCCGCGAGCGGATCCTCGTGCACTCCCTGGGACTCCGCGGCCCACCGCGCCGGGCCGCCCTCGTCTGAGCACGACCACGTCCCCCTACACGTATTCCGCGCACCCCTGTCGTGCGCGTCCCACAGGAGAACACCCATATGAGCAAGCGGAACACCCAGGCGGCGAAGACGGCGGCGCGGGAGCGGCTGCGCGTCGAACGCGAGCGCGAGGCCAAGCGGGCCAAGGTCAAGCGGCAGGTCATCGTGGCCCTGTCGGCCGTCGGCGTGCTGGCGCTGGCCGGCGGCATAGGTTACGCCGTCGTCCAGGCCAACAAGCCGGGCTACTGGGAAGAGGCCAAGGACGCCAAGCTGGTCAAGCCGGCCAACACCACCGGCGAGAACGGCACCACCGTCGTCATGGGCAAGAGCAGCGCCAAGAACACCCTCACCATGTACGAGGACCCGCGCTGCCCGGTCTGCGCCCAGTTCGAGCAGACCGTCGGCGCGACGGTCAAGGCCGACTACGACGCCGGCAAGTACAAGATCCAGTTCGTCGGCGCCACCTTCCTCGACAACGGCCTCGGCGGTGAGGGCTCCAAGAACGGGCTGAGCGCCCTGGGCGCCGCGCTGAACGTCGGCCCGGAAGCGTTCCTGGAGTACAAGACCGCGCTCTACTCGGCGAAGTACCACCCCGAGGAGAGCGACGACAAGTTCAAGGACGACAGCTACCTGATCAAGGTGGCGGACACCGTTCCCGCCCTGAAGGGCAACAAGAAGTTCCAGGACGCCGTGAAGAACGGCACCTTCGACAAGTGGGCCCTGGAGATGTCCAAGACGTTCGACGACAGCGGGGTGAGGGGCACGCCGACGCTGAAGATGGACGGCAAGACGATGACCGGCCCGAACGGCAAGGACGCGCCGATGACGGTCGAGGACTTCAACACGGCGCTCAGCAAGGCCCTCAAGGGCTGACGCACAACCGAAGAGCGGGCGAACTTTCGGCAGTTCGCCCGCTCTTCGGCGTACTGGTCAGTAATCTGATCGCCTGTGACCAGTCGATACAGATCAACTGACAGCTCCTCCGCGCCCGTTGACGGCGCCGCCTCCCTCGCCCCGCGCCGCCGCACGGTCGTCAAGGCCGCGGCCGCCACCGCCGTGCTGGCCGGGCCGCTCGCCGCCGCGCTGCCCGCCAGGGCCGCCGCGGACACCCCCGCCTTCCTCCACGGCGTCGCCTCCGGGGACCCGCTGCCCGACGGGATCCTGCTGTGGACGAGGGTGACGCCCACCGCCGAGGCGATACCCGGCTCAGGGCTCGGCCCGGACACCGAGGTCGAGTGGGTCGTCGCCGAGGACAGGGCGCTCACGCGCGTCGTGGCCAAGGGCACGGTGACCGCGACCGCCGCCTCGGACCACACCGTCAAGGCCGACGTGCGCGGCCTCGCCCCGGCCACCGACTACTGGTTCCGCTTCTTGGCCGGCGGGACCGAATCGCCGGCGGCGCGCACCCGCACCGCGCCGGCGGCCCAGGCGTCGGTGGCGAACCTGCGCTTCGGCGTGGTCTCCTGCGCCAACTGGGAGGCCGGCTACTTCTCCGCCTACCGCCATCTCGCCGCCCGCGGCGACCTCGACGCCTGGCTGCACCTCGGCGACTACATCTACGAGTACGGCACCGGCCAGTACTGCGCGCGCGGCGCCGTCGTACGGCCCCACGCGCCCACGCACGAGATCCTCACCCTCGCCGACTACCGCATCCGGCACGCCCGGTACAAGACCGACCCCGACCTGCAGGCCCTGCACGCCAAGGCGCCGGTCATCGCCATCTGGGACGACCACGAGTTCGCCAACGACACCTGGTCGGGCGGCGCGGAGAACCACACCGAGGGCGCGGAGGGCAGCTGGACGAGCCGTCAGGCGGCCGCCAAGCAGGCCTACTTCGAGTGGATGCCGGTGCGCCCCGCGCTCGCCGGCACCACCTACCGCCGGCTGCGCTTCGGCAAGCTCGCCGACCTCTCCCTGCTGGACCTGCGCTCCTTCCGCTCCCAGCAGGTCAAGTTCGGCGACGGCGACGTCGACGACCCGGAGCGCACCCTCACCGGCCGGGCCCAGCTCGACTGGCTCAAGACGGGGCTGACGGCGTCCGACACCACCTGGCGGCTCGTCGGCAACTCCGTGATGATCTCGCCGCTGGCCCTCGGCGCGCTCCCCGCGTCCGTGCTCAAGCCGCTCGCCAAACTGCTCGGCCTGCCCCAGGAGGGCCTCGCCCTCAACACCGACCAGTGGGACGGCTACACCGACGACCGCCGCGAAGTCCTCGCCCACCTGCGGTCCAACGCCATCCGCAACACCGTCTTCCTCACCGGCGACATCCACATGGCCTGGGCCAACGACGTGCCGGTGAACGCCGGGACCTACCCGCTGTCCGCCTCGGCCGCCACGGAGTTCGTGGTCACCTCGGTGACCTCCGACAACCTCGACGACATCGCCAAGGTCCCCGAGGGCACCGTCGCCGCGGTCGCCGCCCCGCTGGTCCAGGCCACCAACCGCCACGTCCACTGGGTGGACACCGACCGGCACGGCTACGGCGTGCTGGACATCACCGCCGAGCGTGCGCAGATGGACTACTACGTCCTGTCCGACCGCACCCGGGCCGACGCGACCTCCGCGTGGTCGCGCTCGTACCGCACGCGCAGCGGCACGCAGAAGGTCGAGCGGACGTACGACCCCGTGTGACGGCCGGTCACGGCCGCTACAGCGTGTCGAGGAAGCCGAGCGCCACCCGCCAGGTGGCCTCGGCGGCCTCCGCGTCGTAGTCGGGGAGGTCGGGGTCGGTGTAGAGGTGGCCGGCCCCCGCGTACCGGTAGACCTCCACGTCGGCGCCCGCGCGGCCCATCTGCAGGTACCAGGCGCTCAGCCAGTCGTCCGGCTCGAACGGGTCAGGCTCCGCCACGTGCAGCTGCACCGGCAGCTCGTCCACCGAGGCGTTCGGCGCGAGGTCGGAGGTGCCGTGCAGGAGCAGCAGGCCGCGCGCCTTGGCGTCACCGAGGGCGAGGGTCTGCGCGACGGACGCGCCGAGCGAGAACCCGGCATAGACCAGGCCCCGGTCGGAGTAGGGCGCGGCGGCCAGGACCGCTCTCCTCAGCAGCTCGTCCTTGCCGATGCCCTCGTTGTGGGCCATGCCCTCCTCGACCGTGTCGAACGTCTGCCCGTCGAACAGGTCCGGGGTCCACACCTCGTGCCCGGCGGCACGCAGCCGGTCCGCCGCCGCACGCACCGCGGGGCGCAGTCCATAGGTCGAATGGAAGAGCATGATGTTCATGAGGCCATGGTGCCAGCCGCCGCTGACAACGCCTCCTGAGCCGCCCCTCGCAGCACGGCACGTGGGACTCTTCACAAAAGGCACATGTTCAAGGTCCGGTCGAGCCGGTTACGCGCCAAGGCATGGAGAACCTGCTCCGCCCCGTGATCGTGGTCGGCGGTTCGGTCCTGCTGACGTTGTTCATCGGATGGGCCACCGACCGACTTTTGTCCAAAGCCGACCACCGGCATCCGGAGACTCCCTTGTGGGGTCTGCTGCGCCGTGGCCGGATCCCGTACCAGCTCGTGCTGTGCGCGGCGTTGTTGAGAGGGTCGTACGACGAGGCACGTCTGCTCCCGGAGCACCAGGACGCGGTCGGCCGGACGCTGACGCTGACGCTGATCGGCGCGGCCGCCTGGCTGGTGATCCGGATCGCCGGCGCCGTCGTGGAGACCTCGTACAGCCGCTACGCGCGCATGCACCGCGACGCGGCCCGGGTGCGTCGGGTGCGCACCCAGGTGTCGCTGATCATGCGGGTGGTGTCCGCCGTCGTCGGCGTGGTGGCCGCGGCGGCGATGCTGCTGACGTTCCCGGCGTTCCGCGCCGCGGGCGCCTCGCTGCTGGCCTCGGCCGGAATCCTCGGCATCGTCGCCGGTGTCGCCGCGCAGTCCACGCTGAGCAACATGTTCGCCGGGCTGCAGATCGCCTTCGGCGACATGGTGCGCATCGGCGACACGGTGGTCGTGGACGGCGAGTGGGGCACGGTCGAGGAGATCACCCTGACCTTCCTGACCGTGCGGACCTGGGACGAGCGCCGGATCACCATGCCGGTGTCGTACTTCACGTCCAACCCGTTCGAGAACTGGTCGCGCGGCACACCGCAGATGACGGGCATCGTCTACTGGCACGTCGACCACTCGGCCCCGCTCGACGCGATGCGCGAGAAGCTCCGGGACATCCTGCGGGAGTCGCCGGCCTGGGACGGCCGCGCCTACGGCCTGGACGTCACCGACACCACCCCGAACACCATGCAGGTCAGGGCTCTGGTGACGGCGAAGGACTCGGACGACATCTGGACGATCCGCGTCACCGTGCGCGAGCGGATGATCCGCTGGCTGACCGAGGAGCACCCCTACGCGCTGCCCCGGGTCAACACCGCGGACGCCCCGCTGCCGCCCGGCGCCTCGGACGGCGAGGCGCCGGGCGACGGTGCGCCGGGCCTCGACAAGACGCCCCCGCGTCAGCGGCGCGCCCACGAACCGTCGGGCGCGGACCGCTGAACCCGAGGGGTCCTCAGGGGCGCTGAAGGGGCCTCAGTGTCCGCGCTCCGCGCCGCCGTTGACCTGCACGATCTGCGAAGTGACGTGTCCGGCGCCCGGGGAGGCCAGCCAGTGCAGTGTGGCGGCCACGTCCCCGGGCGTCGCGGCGCGTCCGTTCAGTGTCTGGGCGACGAGCCGCTCCCGCCGCTCCTCGTCCATGGACCCGCCGAAGAACTCGGTGTCCTCGACGTACCCGGGCGCGACGACGTTCACGGTGACGCCCTCCGGTCCGAGCCGGCGGGCCAGATCGTGCGCGTACGGATGCAGCGCGGCCTTGGCGCCGCCGTACGCTCCGCTGCCGGAGCCCCGGTAGGCGGCGATCGAGCCGACGAACAGCACCCGCCCGCCCGGCCGGGCCAGCCGGTCCTTCAGCGCCTCCGTGAGCAGGGCCGCGGTGAGGGTGTTGAGCCGGAAGTTGACGCTCCATTCGTACGCGACCCGGTCGAGTGGGTCGTCGCTGTCCGGCTGCGGCTCCAGTCGCCCGTTCCCGCCGGCCCCGTGGACGAGCACGTCCACCGTGCCGAGGGTCTCCTCGACGAACAGCGCCACCTGCCGCACCTCGTCGGGCTCGGCGAGGTCCGCGGCGTAGGTGAGCGCTCCGTCCACCCCGGCCTTCTCCAGCACCTCCCGGCGCCGCCCGAGCAGCAGCACCCGGTCCCCGTCGGCGGCGAACCTCCGCGCCGCCGCGAGCCCGATCCCCGTACCTCCGCCACTGATCACCACATTGCGTGCCATGTCCCCGACCCTAAGGTCGCCCCCGGCCCCTTCAGGGCCGGTTCACAACCCCGCCACGAAGAACGAACCCGCCGGTCACGCTCCGCGGGCGGGAGTTCACTTCAGACTGCGCACGTCGAGATGCCGGAGCACCCGGTCCACGATCTCGGGGTCCGCCCCCGGCTCGCTGCGCGCGGCGACCACCTCGTGCCGGGCCGCGCTGAGCATCTCCCCCTGGATCCGGCGCACCCGCTTCAGCCGCCGCACCCGGTGCTCGTGCCCCTCGCGCCGCTCGTCCTCCCCCATGTCCGGACTGATCCGCAGCCCGATGTCGAAGGCCCGCCGGACCATCTGCTCCGACAGCTCCTCCGGCAGTTCCTCCTCCGCCTCGATCTCGCGCAGCCTGCGCTTCGCCGCCTTCGCCGCGCGCACCGCGAGCTGCTTCTCGAACTCCTTCTCCCGGTCCGTGTCGGCCTGCACCCCGAGCCGCCGCACCAGCCACGGCAGCGTCAGCCCCTGGAGCACCAGCGTCCCCATGATCACCCCGAACGCGATGAACACGATCTCGTCCCGTTTGGGGAAGCCCGCCCCCGCATCCGTCGTCAGGGGGATGGCGAGCGCCAGCGCCACCGAGGCCACCCCCCGCATCCCGGCCCACCACATGACGACGGTCTCCCGCCAGGTCATCGGGATGTCCTCGTCGTAATCCCGTTTGGCGTGCATCCGCTGGGTGACCCAGGTGGCCGGCAGCAGCCACAGCAGCCGGACCAGCACGACGACGACCAGCACGGCCGCCGCCCACCCCAGCATCTCGCCCCACCGCCCGGACGCCGTGCGGATCGCGTTGTGCAGCTCCAGCCCGATCAGCCCGAAGGCGACACCGGTGACCAGGGTGTCGACGATGTCCCAGAAGGTGTGCCCGGCCAGCCGGGTCATCACGTCGTCGGGATCGGTGGCGTACTCGGCGAGGAACAGCGCGGTGGTGAGCACCGCGAGCACCCCGGAGCCGTGGAACTCCTCCGCCATCACGTAGGAGGCGTAGGGCACGAGGAGCGTCAGCCCGATCTGCAGGGTGGCGTCCCCGAGCAGGTCCATCAGCTTGTTCGCGCCCCACCCGAGTGCGACGCCCACGGCCACCGCCACCACGGCGGACAGCACCAGGTCCAGCCCCGCCTTCCACGGCGAGAAGGTCCCGCTGACGACGGCCGTGATCGCCACGTGGTACAGCACGATGGCCGTGACGTCGTTGAAGAGCCCCTCGCCCTCCAGGATGGACACCAGCCGGCGCGGCAGCCCGAGCTGCCCGGCCACGGCGGTGGCGGCGACCGGGTCGGGCGGCGCGACCAGCGCCCCGAGGGCGAAGGCGGCGGCGAGCGGCAGTCCCGGCACGATCGCGTGGGCCACGGTGGCGACACACGCCATCGTGACGAAGACCAGCGCGACGGCGAGCAGGAAGATCGGCCGTTTGTTCGCCGTGAACTGCCGCCAGGACGTCCGCCGCACCGCCGCGTAGAGCAGGGGCGGCAGCAGCAGCGGCAGGATCAGACCGGGCGGGACGTTCACGTTGGGCACGAAGTCGAGGACCGCGAGGACGATCCCGAGCAACGTCATCAGGACCGGCGCGGGCAGCCCCCACCGGTCTCCGAGCGGGACGCTCACCACGGCCCCGAGCAGAAGGACGAACAGCAGGGCCAGCTGGTCCACGGTCAGGCTCCGGCGGTATAGAAGATCACGAACAACCAGGGCTCCAGCCTGTCACGCGCGCCCCGCTTGTCACCGCCTTGCCCGTTTCGACGCCGCGACACCCGCGTCGGTGCTCACAACTCCCGTCGCATCGCCCGGTGCGGTATCCCCGCGTCCGGGAACTCCGGGCCGTACGCCCGGTAACCCAGCCGCTCGTAGAACCCCAGCGCGTGCGTCTGCGCGTGCAGGTCCACCGCGGTCAGCCCGCGTGCGCGCGCCGCCTCCTCGATGCCCCGCACCAGCGCGGCGCCGACGCCGAGTCCGCGCGCCTCCCGGGAGACGGCGAGCCGCCCCAGCGAGCCCACCGACGGGCCGCCGCCTGCGGTCTTCGCCGCGGCCGCCGCTCCGTGCAGCAGCCGCCCGGTCCCCAGCGGCACGCCGTCCTCGCGGACCGCCAGCACATGCACCGCGCCGGCGTCATGGGCGTCGTACTCGATGTCCTCGGGGACGCCCTGCTCGCCGACGAAGACCTCCTTGCGCAGCACGAAGCACGCCTCCCGGTCGGCGGGGTCCTCGGCGACGCGCACCGAGTACGCGGGCGTGCCGCTCATCCGTAGGTCTCCTCGCGGACCTGGTCGAGGGCCTGCTGAAGGTCGTCGGGGTAGCCGCAGGAGAACTCCGCCCACCGGCCGTCACCGGGGTGCTCGAAGCCCAGCCGCACCGCGTGCAGCCACTGCCGGGTCAGCCGCAGCCGCTTGGCGAGCGTCGGGTCGGCGCCGTACGTCAGGTCGCCCACGCACGGGTGGCGGTGGGCGGACATGTGGACGCGGATCTGGTGCGTGCGGCCCGTCTCCAGCTTCACGTCCAGCAGGGAGGCCGCGCGGAAGGCCTCGATGAGGTCGTAGTGGGTGACGGACGGCTTGCCGTCGGCGGTGACCGCCCACTTGTAGTCGTGGTTGGGGTGCCGGCCGATGGGCGCGTCGATGGTGCCGCTCGTCGGGTCGGGGTGGCCCTGGACCAGCGTGTGGTACCGCTTGTCGACCGTGCGCTCCTTGAACTGGCGCTTCAGCGACGTGTACGCGTACTCCGACTTGGCGACCACCATCAGGCCGGACGTGCCCACGTCGAGGCGGTGCACGATGCCCTGGCGCTCGGCGGCGCCCGAGGTGGAGATGCGGTACCCGGCGGCGGCGAGCCCGCCGATGACGGTCGGCCCGGTCCAGCCAGGCGACGGGTGCGCGGCCACGCCCACCGGCTTGACGATCACGACCACGTCGTCGTCGTCATGGACGATCTCCATGCCCTCGACCGGCTCGGCGACGACCTGCACCGGCGCGGGCGCCTGGGGCATCTCGACCTCCAGCCAGGCGCCGCCGTGCACCCGCTCGGACTTCCCGACCACCGACCCGTCGACCGTGACCTTCCCCGCGGCGGCGAGCTCGGCCGCCTTGGTGCGGGAGAAGCCGAACATGCGGGAGATGGCGGCGTCGACGCGCTCGCCCTCCAGGCCGTCGGGCACGGGCAGGGTACGGATATCGGGAAGCGTGCTCACCCGTCGAGTATGCCGGACGGGCGCGACCGCCCCGCACGGACCTGTGGACAACCCCGCGCCTGCGGACGACCCGGTGGCCGGGACGGCTCACCGCGCGCTCGTGCGCGGGGACCCGTCAGTCCTTGTGGACGGTGCCGTCCGGGTCGAGGCCCTTGAACGACAGCAGCACGATCAGGATGCCGCCGCACACGATCGCCGAGTCGGCGAGGTTGAAGACCGCGAAGTGCTTCGGGGCGATGAAGTCCACCACCGCGCCCTCGAAGACGCCCGGCGCGCGGAAGATCCGGTCGGTGAGGTTGCCGAGCGCGCCGCCGAGCAGCAGGCCGAGCGCGATCGCCCAGGGCAGGCTGTACAGCTTGCGGGCGAGCCGGGCGATCACCACGATGACCGCCGCCGCGATCACCGTGAAGATCACGGTGAAGGCCTCGCCGAAGCCGAAGGCGGCGCCCGCGTTGCGGATCGCCTCGAAGCGCAGCCAGTCGCCGATGATCTCGATCGGCTCGTGGTGCTCCAGCTTGGCGACGACGATCATCTTGCTGATCAGGTCGAGGGCGTACGCGAACGCGGCGACCCCGAACAGCACGGCGATCCGGCGCCTGCCGCGGGACCGCCCGGCGGAGTCCTCGCCCGCCCCCTCCGCGCCGGACGCCTCGCCCGGACCCGGCGCGCCTGCGCCCCCGACGCTCGCGTCGGGCCGCTCCGGCTCGCCCCCCGCCGCTTCCGGGGTGCCCGGCGTACCGATGATGCGCTCCGCCTCTGCCACGTGAGTCCCTCAACCTAGGTACCTGACTGAGGACGAGGGTACGGCACGCCCCCGGGCAGCCAGGCGATCAGTACCGGCGCTCCTGCTTCTGCTTGCACTCCACGCACAGCGTGGCCCGCGGGAAGGCCTGCATCCTGGCCTTGCCGATGGGCTTTCCGCAGTTCTCGCACAGGCCGTAGGTGCCGGCGTCCAGCCGCTCCAGGGCGTGCTCGGTCTGGATCATCATCTCGCGCGCGTTGGCGGCGAGCGCCAGTTCGTGCTCGCGCGTGATGTTCTTGGTGCCGGTGTCCGCCTGGTCGTCGCCGGCGCCGTCCCCGGAGTCCCGCATGAGACCCGCGAGGGCCGCCTCGGAGGAGACGAGTTCCGTGCGCAGCCGGTCGAACTCGGACTGCAGTTCGGCGCGGGCCTCCTCGACCTCTTCGGGGGTCCACGGCTCCTCACCGGGGCGTACCGCCAGGTCGCCGGCCTCGGCCGCGGCGGGCCGTGCCTTGGGGACGGCGTTCTTCGCCGCCGTGGCCGTGCCAGGAGTCTTCTTCGCAACCACTGTCGTGGCTCCCGTCTGCTCCGCGGCCGAGGCCGCGCCCGCCTTGTTGGCCCTGCTCTTCCTGACGGCGCCCTGCCTGCCGTCCCCCTCCGTGACGGCGCCGCCGTCACCACCCCGTCCCGGTCCCCCGGGGCTCCCGGCCCGACGGCCGGCGGCAGCGCGGGGCGCGCTCTCCGCGCGTGCGGCGTTCCCGGTCGCGGCCTCTGCCCCGGCCGGGGAGGCCTTCGCCCGCGTCGCCTTCTCCGCCTTCCGGGCACTCGCCTTCACAGCCGCTTTCCTGGCGACCGTCGTCTCCTCGGCGGCCACCGCCTTCTTCGCAGCCGCCGTCTTCTTCGCCACCGGGGTCCTCTTCTTCGTGGCCGCTGCCTTCTTCTGTGCGTCCGCCGTCGCCGTCACGGTCGTCTCCGCGGCCGTGTCCATGACCGCCTCCACGCCGGTGGCCGGCCCCGCGCGCGTCGCTTTCTTCACCGCTGTCTTCCGCACCGCCCCCGAGGCCGCCGCCTTCTCGGCAGCCGCTCCTCCGTCCGTCGCCTTGCCCTTGGCCGCTCCCCCGGCCGAGGTCCTGCCGCCTGCCGTCGCCTTGCCCTCCGCCGCTGCCTTCTTCCCCCGAGCGGAGCCCGCTACCCCCGTCCCGCTCCTCCCCGCCCCCTCGGCCGCCTTGCCGCCCCCGGTCGCCTTCCTCGCCCCCTCGGCCGCGCGCGCGGCGCCGCCACCTCGCGCGTCGTTTCCGGCCGCACCGCCAGAGGCGTCCCCGGACGCCGACTGCCGTACGGCGGTCTTCTTCGCCACCATGCCGCGGCCCCTTCACATATTGTGATCTTGCGCGCGAATCGTGCTGGGACGATAAATCGACTTGGGTCCCGCGGCAACGGGGCGCACCGCCCGATTCGCCCGCCTCGCGCACGCCGCGCGGCGAACCTGCATGCGTTGTGCCCAACTCCCCGCGAGGTAATCCGCCCAGTTCGCCGTCCCGGGACCCGAACCCGCACACCGCCCCATTCGGGTCATACCGGACACGGTCCCGCGCCTCGTCCACAGTCCCGGAAATCCGGTCGGCCGCCGTCCGCGGCGCGCCGTACACTGGGCGGAGCGAGAAGCGTGGATGGGGACGAGTAGCGGCGTACGCAGCCCAGAGCGACCCGGGGACGGTGGAAGCCCGGGGGCGAGCGCGACGTGAACATCACCCCGGAGCCGCCGGAAGAAAGCCACGGGCGACAGCCGCAGGCGAGTAGAACCGGCATCGCGACCCCAATGAGGGGGCTCACCGGCGTGCAGGACGCACCGGGGAGCCAAGGAGGGTGGTACCGCGGGAGCGCGCCGCACACGGCGTAGACAGGCAAGAAGGCTCTCGTCCCTCCGACGGAAGGCAGTACGTCCGCCGGAGGAAGCTCGCCGATGACAACGCCGCAGTACCGCCAGGTGCCCGCCCAGGTCGACCTGCCCGCCCTCGAGCACGCCGTGCTCGACTTCTGGCGCGAGCAGAAGATCTTCGCCAAGAGCCTGGAGCAGTCCGAGGGCCGCCCCGAGTGGGTGTTCTACGAGGGCCCGCCCACCGCCAACGGCATGCCGGGCGCCCACCACATCGAGGCCCGCGTCTTCAAGGACGTCTTCCCCCGCTTCCGCACCATGCGCGGCTACCACGTGGCCCGCAAGGCCGGCTGGGACTGCCACGGCCTCCCGGTGGAGCTGGCGGTCGAGAAGGAACTCGGCTTCAGCGGCAAGAAGGACATCGAGGCGTACGGCATCGCCGACTTCAACGCCAAGTGCCGTGAGTCCGTGCTCCGCCACACCGACGCCTTCGCCGAGCTGACGACCCGCATGGGCTACTGGGTCGACCTCGACGACGCGTACGTCACGATGGACCCCGAGTACATCGAGTCGGTCTGGTGGTCGCTGAAGGAGATCTTCGGCAAGGGCCTGCTGGTCCAGGACCACCGCGTCGCCCCCTGGTGCCCGCGCTGCGGCACCGGCCTGTCCGACCACGAGCTGGCGCAGGGCTACGAGACGGTCGTCGACCCGTCCGTGTACGTCCGTTTCCCGCTCACCTCCGGTCCGCTCGCCGGCGAGGCCGCCCTCCTGGTGTGGACGACGACCCCCTGGACGCTGGTCTCCAACACGGCCGTGGCCGCGCACCCCGAGGTCACCTACGTCGTCGCGACGAAGGGCCCTGACAGCGCAGAGAAGCTCGTCGTCGCCGAGCCGCTGCTCGCCAAGGCGCTCGGCGAGGGCTGGGAGACCACCGGGCAGACCTTCACCGGCGCCGAAATGGAGCGCTGGACCTATCAACGTCCCTTCGAGCTGGTGGAGTTCCCGGCCGAGGCGCATTTCGTCGTCAACGCCGAGTACGTGACCACCGAGGACGGCACCGGTCTGGTCCACCAGTCCCCCGCCTTCGGTGAGGACGACCTCAAGGTCTGCCGCTCCTACGGCCTGCCCGTGGTCAACCCCGTCCTCCCCGACGGCACCTTCGCGCCGGACGTCCCCATGGTCGGCGGCGTCTTCTTCAAGAAGGCCGACGAACGGCTCACCGAGGACCTCCAGCAGCGCGGCCTGCTGTTCAAGCACATCCCGTACGAGCACAGCTACCCGCACTGCTGGCGCTGCCACACCGCGCTGCTCTACTACGCGCAGCCGTCCTGGTACATCCGCACCACCGCCGTCAAGGACCGTCTCCTCCAGGAGAACGAGAAGACCAACTGGTTCCCCGACTCGGTCAAGCACGGCCGCTTCGGCGACTGGCTGAACAACAACATCGACTGGGCGCTGTCCCGCAGCCGCTACTGGGGCACCCCGCTGCCGATCTGGCGCTGCGAGGACGACCACCTCACCTGCGTCGGCTCGCGCGCGGAGCTCAGCGAGCTCACCGGCGCCGACCAGTCCGAGCTGGACCCGCACCGCCCGTTCATCGACGCGGTCACCTTCGGCTGCCCGCAGGAGGGCTGCGGGAAGACCGCCACGCGCGTGCCGGAGGTCATCGACGCCTGGTACGACTCGGGGTCCATGCCGTTCGCGCAGTGGGGCTACCCGTACAAGAACAAGGAGCTGTTCGAGAGCCGCTACCCGGCGCAGTTCATCTCCGAGGCCATCGACCAGACCCGCGGCTGGTTCTACACGCTGATGGCGGTCGGCACGCTGGTCTTCGACAAGTCCAGCTACGAGAACGTCGTCTGCCTCGGCCACATCCTCGCCGAGGACGGCCGCAAGATGTCCAAGCACCTGGGCAACATCCTGCAGCCGATCCCGCTCATGGACCAGCACGGCGCGGACGCGGTGCGCTGGTTCATGGCGGCCGGCGGCTCGCCCTGGGCGGCCCGCCGCGTGGGACACGGCACGATCCAGGAGGTCGTCCGCAAGACGCTCCTGACGTACTGGAACACGGTCGCCTTCCAGGCCCTGTACGCGCGCACGTCCGGCTGGTCCCCCTCCGAGGCCGACCCGGCGCCCGCCGAGCGGCCCGTCCTCGACCGCTGGCTGCTGTCCGAACTCCACGCGCTCACCGACCAGGTGACGCAGTCCCTGGAGGCCTACGACACCCAGCGCGCCGGCAAGCTGCTCTCCGCGTTCGTCGACGACCTGTCCAACTGGTACGTGCGCCGCTCGCGCCGCCGCTTCTGGCAGGGCGACAAGTCCGCGCTGCGCACGCTGCACGAGGTCGTGGAGACGGTCACCAAGCTGATGGCCCCGCTGACCCCGTTCATCACCGAGCGGGTCTGGCAGGACCTGGTCGCGCCCGTCACGCCCGGCGCCCCGGAGTCGGTTCACCTGTCCTCCTGGCCGGAGGCGGACCTGTCCGCGATCGACCCGGAGCTGTCCCGGCAGATGGCGCTCATCCGCCGTCTGGTGGAGCTGGGCCGCGCCACGCGCGCGGAGTCGGGCGTCAAGACCCGCCAGCCGCTGCGCCGCGCCCTGATCGCCGCGGCCGGCTTCGACGCCCTCTCGCCCGAGCTGCGCTCGCAGATCACGGAGGAGCTGAACGTCGAGTCGCTCGCGTCGCTGTCCGAGGTGGGCGGCAGCCTGGTCGACACGACCGCCAAGGCCAACTTCCGTGCTCTGGGCAAGCGGTTCGGCAAGCGCGTCCAGGACGTCGCCAAGGCCGTCGCCGGCGCCGACGCGGCCGCGCTCTCCCTGGCGCTGCGCGAGGGCACCGCGTCGGTGGAGGTCGACGGCGAGACGATCACGCTCGGCCCGGACGAGGTGATCATCACGGAGACGCCGCGCGAGGGCTGGTCGGTGGCGTCCGACTCCGGTGCGACGGTCGCCCTCGACCTGGAGATCACCGAGGAGCTGCGGCGTGCCGGTCTGGCCCGTGACGCGATCCGCCTGATCCAGGAGAGCCGCAAGAACAGCGGTCTCGACGTCGCCGACCGCATCGCGCTCCGCTGGACCGCGACGGACCCGGCGACCGTCGAGGCCCTGAACGACCACGCCGGTCTGATCGCCGACGAGGTCCTCGCGACGGACTTCGCCCAGGGTGACGCCGACGACAGCTACGGCGCCCCGTTCAGCGACGAGGCCCTGACGTTGACGTTCCGCCTCCGCAAGGTGTAGCGCTCGCGCCGAGCAGGTCGACGGCGGCTGTCCGGTACCGGGCAGCCGCCGTTGTGCGTCCCGCTGTCGGTACCGATCACGTCGGTTCCCGTGCGCAATGCGCGTAAAAGGGCGGGGCCCCGGATCGGAATCCGGGGCCCCGCCCTTTGAACGCCGCCGACGCCTAAGGCGTACTACTGGCCGTCAGTTGTCGTCCTCGTCGATGAGGAAGCCGCGCATCGGCGAGGGAGCCTGCCCCATCGGGGAGGGACCCTGCGGTCGTACCGGCGCCATCGGCTGGGTCATGGCGGGAGACATCTGCTGCTGGCCGCCGTAGGACGGAGCAGCGGGGCCCGGGCCGCCCATGCCCTGGTTGCCGCCGTAGGACGGGGCGCTGGCGCCGGCCGGAGCCATGGAAGGCGCCGGGGACGGCGGCAGGGAGGCCGTGGCCGGAGTGCGCGGCGGGGCGAGGGAGTCGTCGGCCTGCGTCTCCAACTGGCGCAGCTGGGACTCCAGGTACGACTTCAGGCGCGTACGGTACTCGCGCTCGAAGCCGCGCAGGTCCTCGACCTTGCGCTCCAGCGTGGCGCGAGCGGACTCCAGGGAGCCCATGGCGACGCGGTGCTTCTCCTGCGCGTCCCGCTCCAGGGCGTCGGCCTTGGCCCGGGCGTCACGCTCAAGACCCTCGGCGCGCGAACGCGCCTCGCCGACGATCTTGTTGGCCTCGGAACGGGCCTCCGCGATCGCCTGGTCGGCGGTCTGCTGGGCCAGCGAGAGGACTCGGGCGGCGCTGTCGCCACCGGGGCCTCCCTGGCCGGGGCCGCCCATCGGACCGCCCATGGGGCCGCCCATCGGACCACCCATCTGCTGCTGCATGGGGGGCTGACCGCCCATCGGGCCCTGACCCATGGGGCCTTGACCCATCGGACCCTGACCCATCGGGCCCTGGCCCATCGGACCCTGACCCTGGGGACCTCCCTGACCGCCGCCGGGGCCGGCGGGCAGCTGCGGGGCACCGCTCGGCAGCTGGGGCGGGCCACCCATGGGGCCACCCATCTGCTGCTGCGGCGGGCCCGATATGCCGGCGGGCACCGGAGCGCCGGGACCTCGCATGCCCTGCTGGGGCATGCCCTGCTGCTGTTGCGGCGGCATGCCCTGCTGCGGGCCGTCCTGCGGCTCCGGGGGCTTGCGCATGTTCTGCTGATTCTGGGCAGCAGCGCGCGTGGCCGCGGCCAGCTTGGCGCGCAGGTCCTCGTTCTCGCGGAGCAGACGGGTCAGTTCGGCTTCGACCTCGTCGAGGAAGGCATCGACCTCGTCCTCGTCATAGCCTTCTCGGAGGCGGACGGTCGTGAACTGCTTGTTCCGCACGTCCTCGGGGGTCAACGGCATCTCTTCACCTCAACGTAGTCGTCGGCATTCGGCAAGACGGTAGTTCACATCGACTCACAGCCCGCTCACGATCGAGATCAAGATGTAAACGATGATCATCAGTACGAAGAAGGACAGGTCGAGCGCCACGCCCCCGAGACGCAGCGGCGGGATGACCCGCCGCAGAAGCTTGAGCGGTGGATCGGTGACAGTGTAGGTGGCCTCCAGAACGACCACCATCGCCTTGCCGGGTTGCCATGAGCGGGCGAACTGGAAGACGTAGTCCATGACCAGTCGGAAGATGAGCACGATGAGGAAGACCATCAGCGCGATGTAGACGACATCCAGGACCACGCTCATGTTCGGTGCTTCCCTCTCCCCTGCTCACACGCTCACTCGTACTGCTGTTTCCGGCCGAGTCTCTCAGCTCTGGTTGAAGAACCCGCCCTCTGCGATGCGGGCCTTGTCCTCCGCCGTGACATCGACGTTAGCAGGCGACAACAGGAACACCTTCTGCGTCACCCGCTCGATGCTGCCGTGAAGACCAAACACCAGACCGGCCGCAAAGTCGACAAGTCGCTTTGCGTCTGTGTCATCCATCTCAGTCAGATTCATGATCACCGGAGTGCCCTCACGGAAGTGTTCCCCGATGGTACGGGCCTCGTTGTAGGTCCGCGGGTGCAGCGTGGTGATCCGGTACGGCTCTCGTTCCGACACGACCTTGGGCATGATCACCGGTGCGTTCTTCTCCAGGGACTGGCGTTCTTGTGTGATGGATGCCACGGGCGCGATGCGCGCGGGGCGTCCGGATTCCGCGGGGAGCGAAGCGGCCCGCGCCACCGGCTCGCGTGGCGCGGGCGGTTGGACGATACGCACCTCTTCGTCCCTTTGGGACTGATGTGCGACATGTGCCTGGTGTGGCGGCTCGTGCCGCCGGTGATCGCGCTCGGGCTCCGGGTCGAGCTCGGGTTCGAAGTCGTCGTCGGGGTCGAAGCCCCGGCCGTCGTACCCATCGTCCTCCACGAGGCCGAGGTAGACCGCCATCTTGCGCATCGCGCCGGCCATTCTCTGAGTCCTCCGCTCTGTGGTGGATCGGCTGACGACTGCCAAGTCCCGCGATCCACGTGGTCCTTACGCCCGCTGTCAAGCGGTAATGACCATATTTTCTGCTGTGGTCCGACTTTCTGGCGACGTTACCCGAGCCTCGCGCGTACTCCGAGTACCGCAGTGCCGACGCGTACATGTGTCGCCCCGGCCGCCACGGCTTCCTCCAGATCCGCACTCATCCCTGCGGAAACCATGTTCGCAGCCGGATGGGTCCGGCGCAGGTCGGTCGACAAATCCATCAACCGCTGGAACGCCGCCTTTTGACGACCGGCGTACTCGCCGGTCAGGGGTGCGACGGTCATCAGTCCGTCGAGCCGCAGCCCCTCCGCGGCCGCGACGGCGGCGGCCAACTCCTCCACCGAGCCGGGAGACACGCCGCCCCGCTCGCCGACACCGCCCGAACCGGCCGGACGCTCCGGCGCGTCGAGGGCGACCTGGATGAGGCAGCCCACCTCTCGCCCGGCCCGTAGGGCTTCCTTCGACAGGGCCGTCACCAGCTTGACGCGGTCGACGGACTGCACGACATCGGCGTAACCGACCACCGAACGCACCTTGTTGGTCTGCAACTGACCCACGAAGTGCCAGGAAAGGGGCAGATCCGAGCAAGCCGCGGCCTTGGGGGCCGCGTCCTGGTCGCGGTTCTCGGCGACGTGGCGCACGCCGAGCTCCGACAGGATCCGCACGTCGTCGGCCGGGTAGGTCTTGGTGACCACGATCAGGGTCACCTCCTCCCGCCGGCGCCCGGCAGCCGCGCACGCGGCGGCGATGCGCTCCTCCACCTTCGCCAGATTCCCGGCGAGTTCGTCCCTACGCTCCGTCATGCCCCATCAGTCCAGCCAGACATATCCCGCGAGTCGCCCCGTGGTGCGGTCGCGGCGGTACGAGAAGTGATCCTGCGACTCGCGCGTGCACACCGGCGACTGCTCCCGGTCGCGCACCCCGAGGCGCGCGAGCTGCGCGTGCACCCCGGCGGTCACGTCGACCGCCGGCGTGCCCCAGCTCGTTTCGGCGTACGCCGCCGGCTCGACGGCGGCCACCTCGGCGCGCATCGCCGCCGGCACCTCGTAGCACCGGCCGCACACGGCGGGTCCGGTGCGGGCGACGATCCGGGCGGGTTCGGCGCCGAGCTCCACCATGGCCCGCACAGTGGCCGGGACGATCCCGGCGACCATGCCGGGCCGGCCCGCGTGGGCCGCGGCGGCGATCCCCGCGACCGGGTCGGCGAGCAGGACGGGCGTGCAGTCGGCGGTGAGGACGGCGAGGGCGAGGCCGCGGCGGGCGGTGACGAGCGCGTCGACCTCCGGGAGGGGGCCGTCGCCCGCGGGTCCGTCGGCCTGGGCGACTCCGACGCCGTGCACCTGATTCATCCAGACGACGTACTCCGGGTCGAGCCCGAGCGACTTCGCGGCGAGTTCCCGGTTGGTGCGCACGGCCCCGGGGTCGTCGCCGACCCCGCCGCCGAGGTTGAGCTGCTCATAGGGAACGGCGCTCACCCCGCCCCACCGGTCGGTGAAGGCGAAGTGCGCGCCGCTCGCGCTCTCGCGCCGTCCTATCACTTCAGGAAGTCCGGTACGTCCAGCTCCTCGGCCGCACTGTCGGTGTAGGTCCGCGAGGACGGGACCGGCGGGGCGACCGGGATCTCGGCCACCGGCTCGGGAGCCGGCTCCGGGTCCTCCTTGGGGGTGACGCTGCCGAGCGAGCCGAAGCTCGGGCGGCTCTCCGGCTGCCGCGCCGGAGCCGGCTCCTCCCGGCGGCCGGGCGCGGCGGAGGCCGAGCCCGACGACGACGTGGAGCCGATGACGGTGTCACGGCGGGCCGGGGGCTGCCCCCCGTCGAAGCCGGCCGCGATCACGGTGACCCGGACCTCGTCGCCGAGCGCGTCGTCGATGACCGCGCCGAAGATGATGTTGGCCTCGGGGTGCGCGGCCTCGCTGACCAGCTGGGCGGCCTCGTTGATCTCGAACAGGCCGAGGTCGGAGCCGCCGGAGATGGAGAGCAGCACGCCCCGGGCGCCGTCGATGGAGGCCTCCAGGAGCGGCGAGGAGATCGCCATCTCGGCGGCGGCCACCGCGCGGTCGTCGCCGCGGGCCGAGCCGATGCCCATGAGGGCCGATCCGGCCTCCGACATGACCGACTTGACGTCGGCGAAGTCGAGGTTGATCAGACCGGGCGTGGTGATGAGGTCGGTGATGCCCTGGACGCCGGAGAGCAGGACCTGGTCCGCCGACTTGAAGGCGTCGAGGACCGAGACCTGGCGGTCCGAGATGGACAGCAGCCGGTCGTTGGGGATGACGATGAGGGTGTCGACCTCTTCGCGGAGTTCGGCGATGCCGTCCTCGGCCTGGTTGGCGCGGCGCCGTCCCTCGAAGGTGAACGGGCGGGTGACCACGCCGATGGTGAGGGCGCCCAGGGAGCGCGCGATGTTGGCCACGACGGGCGCGCCGCCGGTGCCGGTGCCGCCGCCTTCACCGGCCGTCACGAAGACCATGTCGGCCCCCTTGAGGACCTCCTCGATCTCCTCGCGGTGGTCCTCGGCGGCCTTGCGGCCGACGGCCGGGTTGGCTCCGGCGCCGAGTCCGCGGGTGAGTTCGCGGCCGACGTCGAGCTTGACGTCGGCGTCGCTCATCAACAGCGCCTGCGCGTCGGTGTTGATGGCGATGAACTCGACGCCCTTGAGACCGACCTCGATCATCCGGTTGATGGCATTGACACCACCGCCGCCGACACCGATGACTTTGATGACTGCGAGGTAGTTCTGCGGTGCTGCCACGTCGAAGGCCTCTCGCCTCGAGTTACGTGTCGTCGGTCCGCGGGGGCGCTCAGCGCTCCGCGCTCCGGCGACTGATGCCGAATGGGACGGTCCGTTTCGCCGACCCGAACCCTAACCCTGAAGTTTAGGGTTACCAGTGTGTCTGTTCCTTGGAGTCTTCTGAACAGGACACTAAGTCGACAAGTGGCGCCCGTTCAACGAACACGCCGAACCTCCCGTTTTTCTTTTCACCCTATGTGATCAGCCGTAGCGGTGCCCAACCAGGGTGCTGGCCTGCGCTGATGTGCGTCAACTCGCTGATGACGCCGGGGCCGTGGGGACGCTGACGTCGAAGTGCCGTGCGTCCGGGGCGGCTTTCATGAGCGCGGTGAGCGTACGGGCCTTCGCGGCGCCCTTCTCGGCGCTCCCCCAGGCGACCGTACGGCCACCGCTCAGGTCCAGCGAGATGTCGTCGTAGGAACGGACCTTGACCAGCCGGGCGTCCCGCGCGACGGCGGCCGGAAGCGCCCCCGCGGCCCGGACCGCCTCGCGGACCAGACGCGCCTCGCCGAAGCGGCGCAGGCTCGCGGCGGCCGAACCGGAGGAAAACGCTTCCAATTTCAGCAGCGGGACGCCTGCGGGCGCCTGGGAAACCGTGGCGAAACGGACGCCGTCATCGTCCACTTCCACGAAATTCCGCCCTTTTCGAACCAGCAGGACGGGCTTGCGTTCGGTCACTTTCAAGCCGATTTCATGCGGCCAGGAACGGACCACGTCCACCGAGTCGATCCGGGGCAACTCCGCGCGCAGGCGCGCCTCGATCGCGCCGGTGTCGACGGAGACCAGGGGCGAGCCGACCGGGACGGCGGCGGCCTCGCGCACCTGGTCCGGCGTCAGCACCTGTGTGCCGACGACCGAGACGCGCTCCACCCGCAGCCACCGCGAGCCGTACAACGCCCAGACGGCGCCCGCCCCGAGGAGCACCAATGCCGCCGCGATGATGATGATCGTACGAAGCCGGCGTGGACCCACCCTCCCGAGGAGGGGCGGGCCGGACGGCTCCTGCGGGCGTGCACCGCGTTCGGCGGTGGCGGCTCTGGCCACGCGCGCTCCTTTCCGTGGCCCGGTGCGCCGGCCGGGGCGCCCCGGCCGGCGCCCCTCGGCTCACCCGCCTGTCCGTTACGGGTCTCAGCGCGAGGCGATCGCCTCGTACACCATGCGGACGAGCAGCTCGTCCGCGTCCCGGCGGCCGAACTCGCCGGCGGCGCGGGACATCTCGTACAGCCGGTGCGGGTCGGCGAGCACGGGCAGGACCCTCTCCCGGACCCATTCCGGGGTGAGTTCCGCGTCGTCGACGAGCAGTCCGCCGCCCGCCTTGACCACCGGCTGGGCGTTCAGCCGCTGTTCGCCGTTGCCGATGGGCAGCGGGACGTAGGCGGCCGGGAGTCCGACGGCGGAGAGTTCGGCGACGGTCATCGCGCCCGCGCGGCAGAGCATCATGTCGGCCGCGGCGTAGGCGAGATCCATCCGGTCCAGATACGGTACCGGGATGTAGGGGGGCATTCCCGGCATCTGCTGCACATGGGGCAGTTCGTTCTTCGGGCCGACCGCGTGCAGGATCTGGATGCCGGCCTGCTGGAGCCACGGCGCGACCTGCTGGATCACCTCGTTGAGCCGGCGGGCGCCCTGCGAGCCGCCGGAGACGAGCAGTGTGGGCAGGTTGGGGTCGAGGCCGAACATGTGGCGGGCCTCCGGGCGCGCCGCGGCCCGGTCCAGGGTGGCGATGGAGCGCCGCAGCGGGATGCCGATGTAGCGGGCGTCGCGGAGCTTGCTGTCGGGCGTGGAGACGGCGACGCGGGCGGCGTACCGGGAGCCGATCTTGTTGGCCAGTCCGGGGCGGGCGTTGGCCTCGTGGATGACGATCGGCACGCCCAGGCGCTTGGCGGCGAGATAGCCGGGCAGGGCGACGTAACCGCCGAAGCCGACGACGACGTCCGCCTTGGTGCGCTCCAGGATCTGCTCGGTCGCCTTGATCGTGCCGCGCAGCCGGCCCGGGACGGTGATCAGCTCGGGGGTGGGCTTGCGCGGCAGCGGGACGGCGGGGATCAGCGCCAGCTCGTAGCCCCGCTGGGGGACGAGCGTGGTCTCCAGGCCGCGCTCCGTGCCCAGGGCTGTGATCCCCACGGTCGGGTCCTGCCTGCGCAGGGCGTCCGCGAGGGCGAGCGCGGGCTCGATGTGGCCGGCGGTCCCCCCACCGGCGAGTACGACATGCACCGAAATTCACCGCTCTCCGGACGAACGCGCCGCCGAGGCACGCCGTCGCATCGTGTTCCATCTCCGGGGCCCCCTCAGGGAAGCAGGACCCCCGGCTCCCCGTTTTCTACCAAAGCGGGGAGGCCGCATCGCAAGCGCTGCCCGCGCAGCGGGCTCGTCGCGTGCGAAGGCGATCAGCAGCCCGATGGCGAACATGGTCGGCAGCAGGGCGGACCCTCCGTAGGAGAACAGCGGGAGGGGGACTCCGGCGATCGGCAGCAGACCGAGCACCGCACCGATGTTGACCACCGCCTGCGCGGTGATCCAGGTGGTCACACCTCCCGCGGCGTACCTCACGAAGGGGTCCTCCGTGCGTCCGGCCACGCGGATACCCGCATAGCCTAGAGCCGCGAACAGGGCGAGCACCGACAGCGTCCCCGCCAGGCCCAGTTCCTCACCGGTGACGGCGAAGATGAAGTCCGTGTGGGCTTCGGGGAGTTGCCCCCATTTCTCCACACTCGCCCCGAGGCCTGAGCCGAAGATTCCGCCGGAGGCGAGCGCGTAGATCCCGTGCACGGCCTGCCAGCAGTCGACCTTGCCCGCCTGCGGCTCGGTGGCGCCCAGGCACTGGAGGCGGGCCATGCGGTTGTCGCTGGTCCGGATCAGGATCACGCCGATCACCGCCGCGACGGACAGCACCCCGACGAAGAGCCGGGTGGGCGCGCCCGCCAGCCACAGCAGGCCGAACAGGACCGCCGTCAGGATGATCGCCGTGCCCATGTCGCCGCCGAGCATGATCAGTCCGAGCAGCATGAACGCGACCGGCACCAGCGGCACCAGCATGTGCTTCCACTGGGTCAGCAGCCTCCGGTCGTGTTTGCGGGCGAGCAGGTCCGCGCCCCACAGCACCAGGGCGAGCTTGCCGAACTCGCTGGGCTGGATCTGGAAGGAACCACCGAGCGAGATCCAGTTCTGGTTGCCGTTGACCGCCATCCCTATGCCCGGGATCTGGACCAGGACCATCAGGAAGACGGCGCCGGCGAGGATCGGGTAGGCCAGCGCCCGGTGCAGCTTGACCGGCATCCGGGAGGCGATCAGCAGCAGCCCCCCGCCGATGGCGGCGGCGAGGAACTGCTTGCGGAAGAAAAACGAGCCCGGCAGCGACATCTGCAACGCCTTGATCTGCGAGGCCGAGTAGACCATCACCAGACCGAGCACGGTGATCAGCAGGCTGCCGCCGAGGATCAGGTAGTAGGCGGTCAGCGGCCGGTCCCAGGCCTTGCGCGCGCGGGTGTACAGCCGCAGCACGGGGTTCTCCGGTCGCGGCGGGGAGGCGGCGGGCCTGCGGACGGCGCGCTGGACGGGCGGACGCCCGGTACGGCTACCGGGCACCGCGGCCTCCGCTGAACGTGAACCTCGACGGTCCCACGCGTCCCTCCCAAGGTCCGCCCGGCGGCGGCCGGGTCACGCGCCGAGTTCGCGAACGGCCTCCGCGAACGCGTCGCCGCGCTGGTTGTAGTTGGCGAACATGTCCATGGAGGCGCAGGCCGGGGCGAGCAGCACCGTGTCGCCGGGCCGCGCCAGCCGCTTCGCCTCCTGGACGGCCTGGAGCATCGCCCCAGTGTCGGTCCGGTCGAGGTCGACGACGGGTACTTCCGGGGCGTGTCGCGCGAGGGCGTCCCGGATCAGCTCCCGATCGGCGCCGATGAGGACGGCGCCGCGCAGCCGCTTCGCCGACTTGGCGACCAGTTCGTCGAAGGTGGCGCCCTTCGCCAGTCCGCCGGCGACCCAGACGATCGACTCGTAGGCCGCCAACGAGGCTTCCGTGGCGTGGGTGTTGGTGGCCTTGGAGTCGTCGACGTAGGAGACGCCGTCCACGTCGGCCACATGGGCCATGCGGTGGGCGTCCGGGACGAAGGCCCGCAGGCCGTCCCGGACGGCCTGCGGGGGCACCCCGAAGGCGCGTGCGAGGGCCGCCGCGGCGAGTGCGTTGGCGACGTTGTGCGGGACCGGCGGGTTGACGTCGGAGACCTCGGCGAGCTCCTGGGCGTTCTTCTGCCGGTTCTCGACGAAGGCGCGGTCGACCAGGATGCCGTCCACCACGCCGAGTTGGGAGGGGGCCGGTGTGCCGAGGGTGAAGCCGACGGCCCGGCAGCCCTCCTCGACGTCGGCCTCGCGCACCATGTCCTCGGTGGCCTTGTCGGCGACGTTGTAGACGCAGGCGACCCGATTGCCCTCGTAGATGCGCCCCTTGTCCCTGGCGTACGCCTCCATGGAGCCGTGCCAGTCGAGATGGTCGGGGGCGAGGTTCAACACGGTGGCGGAGTGGGCCCGCAGGGACGGCGCCCAGTGCAACTGGTAGCTGGAGAGCTCCACGGCGAGGACGTCGTACGGCTCCTCGCCGAGGACCGCGTCCAGCAGGGAGACGCCGATGTTGCCGACGGCCGCCGCGCGCAGGCCCGCCGCCTTGAGGATGGAGGCGAGCATCTGCGTGGTGGTGGTCTTGCCGTTGGTGCCGGTGACGCAGAGCCAGGGGGCGGGCTTGCGGCCGTCCAGCTCCCGCAGCCGCCAGGCGAGTTCGACGTCGCCCCACACCGGCACCCCGGCCTCGCGGGCCGCGGCGAACAGCGGCTTGTCGGGCTGCCAGCCGGGCGCGGTGACGATCAGTTCGGTGCCCTCGGGCAGGGTTGTCCCGTCACCGAGGCGCACGGTGACGCCGAGTGCCTGGAGTTCTGCGGCCTGGGCCCGCGCGCGCGGGTCGTCGCCGTCGTTGACGACGGTGACCCTCGCGCCGAGTCCGTGCAGCACCTTGGCCGCCGGGACGCCGGACACGCCGAGCCCGGCCACGGTGACGTTCTTGCCCTGCCAGTCGGTCACTTGTCCGCTGCCCATCCCGCGTAGAAGAGGCCCAGTCCGACGATGACGCAGATGCCCTGGATGATCCAGAAGCGGACCACGACAAGGACTTCGGACCAGCCCTTGAGTTCGAAGTGGTGCTGGAGCGGCGCCATCCGGAAGACGCGCTTGCCGGTGAGGCGGAACGAGCCGACCTGGATGACCACCGACATGGTGATGAGGACGAACAGGCCGCCCATGATGGCCACCAGCAGCTCGGTGCGGGAGCAGATGGCCAGGCCGGTGAGGACGCCGCCGAGCGCGAGCGAACCGGTGTCGCCCATGAAGATCTTGGCGGGCGAGGTGTTCCACCACAGGAAGCCGAGGCAGGCGCCCATCAGCGCGGCGGAGATGACCGCGAGGTCCAGCGGATCGCGCACCTCGTAACAGGCGTTGGGGTTGGTCAGGGTCTCGCCGTTGGCGCAGGACTCCTGGTACTGCCAGACGCCGATGAAGGTGTAGGCGCCGAAGACGAGGACCGACGCGCCGGTGGCGAGGCCGTCCAGACCGTCCGTCAGGTTCACGCCGTTGGACATCGCGAGGATCATGAACAGCGCCCAGACGACGAACAGCACCGGGCCGATCGACCAGCCGAAGTCCGTGATGAACGACAGCTTGGTGGAGGCCGGGGTGTTGCCGCGGGAGTCGGCGAACTGCAGCGAGAGCACCGCGAAGCCGATGCCGACGATCAGCTGGCCGGCCATCTTCGCCTTGGCCCGCAGACCGAGCGAGCGCCTCTTGACGATCTTGATGTAGTCGTCGAGGAAGCCGACCAGGCCCATGCCGCACATCAGGCCCAGCACCAGCAGACCGGTGTAGGTCGGCGGCTTGCCCGTGATCAGCTTGGACAGGAAGTACGCGGCGACCGTCGCCAGGATGAAGGCGATACCGCCCATGGTCGGCGTACCGCGCTTGCTGGCGTGCTCACGCGGGCCGTCGTCGCGGATGTACTGGCCGTAACCCTTGCGCGCGAGCAGCTTGATCAGCAGCGGTGTGCCGACCAGGGTCAGGAAGAGGCCGATGACTCCCGCGAACAGGATCTGCTTCATCATCGGGCCGCGACCTCACCCTCGGCACCGGTGTCGAGCAGCGCCTGCGCGACGCTCTCCAGACCGACCGAACGGGACGCCTTCACGAGTACGACGTCTCCCGGGCGCAACTCGCTGCGCAACAGGTCGACCGCCGCCTGTGCGTCGGACACGTGCACCGACTCCTCACCCCACGAACCCTCGTTATATGCGCCCAGTTGCAGCCAGGCGGCTTCCCTGCCCCCGACCGCGACGAGCTTGCTGACGTTGAGCCGGACGGCGAGCCGTCCGACCGCGTCGTGCTCGGCGAGCGCCTCGTCCCCGAGCTCGGCCATCTTGCCGAGCACCGCCCAGGTCCGCCGACCCCTGCCGATGGCGGCCAGCGCGCGCAGTGCGGCACGCATGGACTCGGGGTTCGCGTTGTAGGCGTCGTTGACGATCGTCACGCCGTCCGGGCGCTCGGTGACCTCCATCCGCCAGCGGGAGAGGGAGCCCGCCTCGGAGAGCGCGGTGGCGATCTCTTCCGCGGACATGCCCAGCTCATGGGCGACGGCGGCCGCGGCGAGCGCGTTCGACACGTGGTGCTCACCGTACAGGCGCATGGTCACATCGCTGCACCCGGAGGGTGTGTGAAGGCTGAAGGCGGGCTGTCCGCTGTCCGTGAGTCGCACGTTCTCGGCGCGTACGTCCGCTTCGCCGGACTCTCCGAAAAGGATCACCTTCGCCTTCGTTCGGGAGGCCATGGCCCGGACCAAGGGGTCGTCCGCGTTGAGGATGGCGGTGCCGCCCTCGTCGGCCGGCGGGAGGCTCTCGACGAGTTCGCCCTTCGCCTGCGCGATCTGCTCGCGGCCGCCGAACTCGCCGATGTGGGCGGAGCCGACGTTCAGGACGAGTCCGATCCTCGGCGGCGTCAGACCGGTGAGGTAGCGGATGTGGCCGATGCCGCGGGCGCCCATCTCCAGCACCAGGAAACGGGTCTCCTCGGTGGCGCTGAGGGCGGTGAGCGGCAGTCCGATCTCGTTGTTGAGCGAGCCGGGCGTCCACACGGTGGGCGCCTTGCGCTGGAGCACCTGGGCGATCAGGTCCTTGGTGCTGGTCTTGCCCGCCGAGCCGGTGAGGGCGACGAGGGTCGTGCCGAGCTCGCGCACGACGTGCCGGGCGAGGGCGCCGAGCGCCGCCTGGACGTCGTCCACGACGATCGCGGGCACGCCGACGGGGCGCGACGCCAGGACGGCCACCGCGCCCGCTTCGACGACCGCGCGCGCGTAGTCGTGGCCGTCGGCGCGTTCACCGACGAAGGCGACGAAGAGGCTGCCGGGGCCGGCCTCACGGGAGTCCCGGACGACGGGTCCGGTGACCTGGACGGACGGATCCGGTATGTCGTGCGTCTGCCCGCCGACGACTTCGGCGATCTCGGCGAGGGAGAGGGCGATCACAAGTTCATCCCTGGGTCTTCTGGATAGCTTCGCGAAGCACCTGGCGGTCGTCGAAGGGACGGATCACGCCGGCGATGTCCTGGCCCTGTTCGTGGCCCTTGCCCGCGACCAGCACGGTGTCCCCGGCCTGGGCGCGGCCGACGGCCGCGGCGATCGCGGCGGCCCGGTCCTCGAACAGCTGCACCTCGCCGCGCTCGTGGGAGGGCACGGACGCCGCTCCCTGGAGCATGGTCGCCAGGATCGCGAGGGGGTCCTCGGAGCGGGGGTTGTCGGAGGTCAGCAGGGCGGTGTCGGCGAGCCGGGCGACGGCGGCGCCCATCGGGCCGCGCTTGGTGACGTCGCGGTCGCCGCCGCAGCCGAGCACGACGTGCAGCCGGCCCTTGGTGACCTTGCGCAGCGCCCTGAGGACCGACTCGACGGCGTCCGTCTTGTGCGCGTAGTCGACGACCGCGAGGTAGGGCTGTCCGGCGTCCACGCGCTCCAGCCGGCCCGGCACGCCCGGGACTGCGGCGACGCCGTCGGCGGCGGCCTGCGGGTCGAACCCGGCGGCGGCGAGGGCGACGATCGCGGCGAGGGCGTTGGCCACGTTGAACGGGCCGGCGAGCGGCGACCTGGCGGCGACGCGGCGCCCGTCGGGGGCGACGACGGTGAACGTCGAGTCCATCGGGCCGACCTGGACGTCCACGGCGCGCCAGTCGGCGTCGGGGTGGCCCTCGGTGGAGAAGGTGACGACCGGGACGGTGGCCTCGCGGATCAGGCGGCGGCCGTACTCGTCGTCGAAGTTGACCACGCCGAGCTTGCTGCGCTCGGGGGTGAAGAGGCTCGCCTTGGCCTGGAAGTAGTCCTCCATGCCGGAGTGGAACTCCATGTGCTCCGGGCTGAGGTTGTTGAAGACGGCGATGTCGAAGACGCAGCCGTCGACCCGGCCGAGGACCAGCGCGTGGCTGGAGACCTCCATGGCGACCGCCTCGACGCCGCGCTCGCGCATGACGGCGAACAGGGCCTGCAGGTCGGTGGCCTCGGGGGTGGTGCGCTCGGACTTGATGCGCTCGTCGCCGATGCGCATCTCGACGGTGCCGATCAACCCGGTGGCGCGGGCGGTCCGCAGGCCGCCCTCCACGAGGTAGGCGGTGGTGGTCTTGCCGGAGGTGCCGGTGATGCCGATCTGGAGCAGGTCGCTGCCCGGGTGGCCGTAGATGGTCGCCGCCAGCTCGCCCATCGCCCCGCGCGGGTCGTCGACGACCAGGACCGGCAGGCCGGTCGCGGCGGAGCGCTCGGCCCCCGTGGGGTCGGTGAGCACGGCGACGGCTCCGAGGCCGGCGGCCTGGGTGACGAAGTCGGCGCCGTGCAGGCGGGCCCCCGGGAGGGCGGCGTACAGGTCGCCGGGGCGGACGGCGCGCGAGTCGTGGGTGATGCCCGTGACCTCGGCGGGGTCGCCCGGCTGTTCGGCACCCAGCTGATCGGCGAGCCGCGCGAGGGGTGTCGCGGGGCTGTGAACCGGTCGCGGCGGTCCCGGATAGGTCACGGAAGCGCCTTTCTGGGCGGTTTGGGACTGATCAGCGTGTGGCACGGCGGTGAGCGTACCGGGCGCACCCGCCCGGGAGCGAAGTGAGGGCTCGGACGGGGGCCGGCGCGAAGCGCTGTTCCCTGGGTCGGGAGTGATCATGGTCACGGGCGGTTCCTGGCTGTGGTGTTCACGGGGAGAAGGAGACGGGCAGCTTCGCGGGCTTCGCCCCGGTGGGCGGGATCTGGAGGGATTTCAGGGAGAACTCCATGACCTGCTTGAAGACGGGGCCGCAGATCTGACCGCCGAAGTAGCTTCCCTGGGTGGCGTTCTGGATGGCGCAGTACACGGTGACGCGGGGGGCGTCGGCGGGGGCGAATCCGGCGAACGACGAGGTGTAGCCGCGGTACTTGCCGGTGGCCGGATCCACGCGGTTGGCGGTGCCGGTCTTGCCCGCCACGCGGTAGCCGGGGATGCGCGCCTTGGCGCCGGTGCCCTCCTCGTCGTCCACGACCGACTCCAGCATCTGGGCGAGGGTCCTGGCCGTCTTCTGGCTCACCACGCGCTTCTTCTGCGGGGCGTCGGCCGGGGTGAAGCGCCCGTCGGGCCCCTTGGTGCCGCGTACGAGGCTCGGCTGGACGCGGACGCCGCCGTTGGCGATGGTCGAGTAGACGGAGGCCGCCTGAAGCGCGTTGACGGACATGCCCTGGCCGAAAGGGATCGTGTACTGCTGCGAGGTCGACCAGGCGCCGGGCGCCGCGAGGATGCCCCGCGTCTCGCCGGGGAAGCCGAGCCCGGTGGCGCGGCCGATGCCGAACTCGCGCAGGTAGGAGTGGAGGACCTTGTTGGCCTCGGCCTGCGTCCTGCCGAGCTGGCCGGTGGCCAGGATGGTGCCGATGTTGCTGGACTTGGCGAGCACGCCGTTGAGCGTGAGGTACCAGGTGGGGTGGTCGATGTCGTCCTGGAAGAGCCGGTCGCCGCGGTGCAGCCGGTTGGGCACGGTGACGTGGGTGAGCGGGGTGGCCGCGTTCTCCTCCAGGACGGCCGCCATCGACATCACCTTGGCGGTCGACCCGGGCTCGAAGGCGTCCTGGACGGCCGCGTTGCCGAGGGAATCGGGCCGGGCGTCGGACAGGTCGTTGGGGTCGAAGCCGGGCGAGTTGGCCATGGCCAGGATCTCGCCGGTGCGGGTGTCCTGGACGATGACGTAGCCGCGGTCCGCCCGGGACTTCTCCACCTGCTCGGTGATGGCGTTCTGCGCGGCCCACTGGATGTCGCGGTCGATCGTCAGCTCGACGTCGGAGCCGGGCACGGCGGGCGTCTCGGTGGAGCCCGCGGTGGGCACCTGGCGGCCGCCGGACTGGGCGTAGCGGATCTTGCCGTCCTTGCCGGAGAGCAGGGCGTTCAGCTGCTGTTCGACGCCTCCGCCGCCCTTGCCCTCGGCGTTGACCCAGCCCAGTATCCCCGCGGCGAGGCCGCCGTTGGGGTACACGCGCTTGCTGCTGGGCACGGAGAAGACGCCGGCGAGGACGTTGACGGTGGAGCGGTCGGTGTCCGACTTGGTGGCGAGCGCGGACTTCAGGTCCTTGATCTGCTTCCACACCTGCGGGGTCTGGCGCCCGGCCAGCTTGGTGTAGCGCACGTCGGGGTCCTCGGGCCGCAGCTTCTTCACCAGGTCCGACTGCTCCTGGCCGAGGATCGGCGCGAGGAGGGCGGCCGCCCGCTCGGGACCGTCGTCGATCTTCAGCTGGTCGCGGGCGAACATCGTCGGGTCGGCGGTGATGTCGTAGGCGTCCTCGCTGGTGGCGAGGGCGACGCCGGAGCGGTCGGTGATCTCGCCGCGCTCGGCGGTCAGCACCTGGCCGACGTACCGGTTGCGCTCGGCCTTGGCCGCGTAGGTGCTCGCGTCGACGGCCTGCACCTGGAGCAGCCGGACGACGAAGGCGGCCATCACGAGGGTGAGGGCGAGGCCGACCAGGCGCAGACGGGGGCGGGGGCTGCCGAGCCGGATGACCCGCGGGGCCGCCGGCCGGGACGCCGCCGGGCGGCGGGCGGGGCGGGCGCCGGGGCCGGGGCGCCGTGTCCCGGCCGCGGGGCGGGCGGGCCGGGCGGGGCCGGGCACGCGCCGGCGCGGCGGTTCCCTGTCGGACACTTCCGTCACCTGCCGTCGGTGGTGGGGGTGGCTGCGGTCGGGGTGTCGCCCGGCGCGGGGGCCGCCGGGGCGCCGGCCCCGATGACCTCGGGCGGGCGGACGGCCGCGGGGGCGTCCCGCGCGGAGGGCATGCCGGCGGGTGACGGGACGCCCTTCACGGTGCCGTCGGGGGCGAGGAAGGCGGGGTCCCCGCCGGGCACCATGCCGAGTTCGCGGGCGCGGCGCTGGAGGGCGTCCGGGGCGGAGTAGGAGTCGATGTCCCGCTGGAGCGCCTGTTCCTCGTCGGTGAGGCTCTTGGTGTCCTTCTGCAGGTCGTCCATCTTGAACGACCCTTCGCTGAGGGCGGAGTTCAGCACGAGCAGGCCGATGAGTCCGCCGCCGAGGAGCAGGACGACCAGGAGGACGAACGGGGTGCGGGCCGCCCGGCGCGGTCCGGCCGGGAAGAGGCGCGCGAGCCGGGCGGCCCTCCCCCTCAGCTCGGGTTCGCCGCTCACTCGCCCTCCCCCGGGCAGGTCGCGCCCCTCATTCGACGTCCTCCCTGATGCGCTCGGCCCCGCGCAGCCGCGCGGGCGCCGCCCGCCGGTTCTCGGCGATCTCTTCCTCGGTGGGAAGTTCGGCACCGCGCGTGAGCAGCTTGAGCCGGGGCTGGTAGCGCTCGGGGACGACCGGCAGTCCGGGCGGCGCGGTGGTGGCGGCTCCGGCCGCGAGCACCTGCTTGACGAGCCGGTCCTCGAGGGAGTGGTACGACAGCACGGCGATCCGGCCGCCCACGTCGAGGGCCTTCACGGCGGCCGGTACGGCCCTTTCCAGCACGGCGAGTTCGCCGTTGACCTCGATGCGCAGGGCCTGGAAGGTGCGCTTGGCCGGGTTGCCGCCGGTGCGCTTGGCGGCCTGCGGGAGCGCGGAGCGGATCAGGTCGACCAGGCGCGCGCTGTTGGTGAACGGTTGCTCGTCCCGTTCGCGGACGATCGCCGAGACGATCCGCTTGGCCTGCTTCTCCTCGCCGTACGCCCGCAGGATGCGCACGAGTTCGCCCGCCGGGTAGGTGTTGAGGACCTCGGCGGCGCTGACGCCGGCCGACTGGTCCATGCGCATGTCGAGCGGGGCGTCCTTGGCGTAGGCGAAACCCCGGTCCGCCTCGTCGAGTTGCATGGAGGACACGCCGAGGTCGAACAGGACGCCCTGCACGCGCGCGATGCCGAGCCGGGCGAGGACGGCGGGGAGTTCGTCGTAGACGGCGTGCACGAGCTCGGCGCGGTCACCGAAGGGGGCGAGGCGCTCGCCGGACAGGCGCAGGGCCTCCTTGTCCCGGTCGAGGGCGACGAGCCGCGCCTCGGGGAAGCGCGTCAGCAGGGCCTCGCTGTGGCCGCCGAGTCCGAGGGTGCAGTCGACGACGACGGCTCCGGGCTGCTCCAGGGCGGGGGCCAGCAGGTCCAGGCAGCGCTGGAGCATCACCGGGACGTGTCGGGCCTCGCCCTCCCGTCGCTCGGCACCGCCCTTGTTCGAATGCGCTTCGCGCCCCTGCACTGTGGGCCCTCTCAGATCCGGCGGGCCCGTACGCACCGCCGGGTCCCCGCCCGCTTGAAGAAGGCAGGCCCGCCGGCGCCGGAAGCGTCAGCCGACCGGGAGCGGGAGGAGGCCGAGCCGTACGTACGCGCCGCGCACGCGGGGAGATCTCCGGCGGCCGCGCCGGGGTCATCTCGGGGAATTCAGTCCAGCGGGGAGATCGCAGCCTCCCGCTTCGCGTCACTTTAGTCCACCCTGTGTCGCGGTCAATCAACCGGCCTGCGCGTCGCGGCTCCATGCGCGTATGAAGCGGCGCACCGCCCGAAACCACCCGTTCGGGTGGCCGCCTCTCACTCTTGTGGCTTACCTCACAAGTGCGGCGTGATGACGCTCTTTTTCCCTCCCCACCGCAGGACCGGAACGGCGGTGACCAGTAACGTCATACTCATGACGACTTCCGCATCCGTACCCGTCGAGTCCGCCGGCACCGCGGGCGGCGGCTCCGTGACCGACCGCCTCGTCGCGGCGAACGAGCGGTACGCCGCGGCGTTCGCCGACCCCGGCATGGACGCCCGGCCCGTGCTGCACGTCGCCGTGGTGGCCTGCATGGACGCCCGTCTCGACCTGCACGCCGCGCTCGGCCTGGAGCTCGGCGACTGCCACACGATCCGCAACGCGGGCGGCGTGGTGACCGACGACGTGATCCGCTCGCTCACGATCAGCCAGCACAAGCTGGGCACGCGCAGCGTGGTCCTCATCCACCACACCGGCTGCGGTCTGGAGGCGATCACCGAGGACTTCCGCTCCGAGCTGGAGATGGAGGTCGGCCAGCGTCCGTCCTGGGCCGTCGAGGCCTTCAAGGACGTCGACCAGGACGTACGGCAGTCGATGCAGCGGGTGCGGACCTCGCCGTTCCTCCTGCACACCGACGACGTCCGCGGGTTCGTGTTCGACGTCAAGACCGGTCTGCTGCGGGAGGTCGACCCCGAGCGGGAGGCCGACCCCGAGTCGGCACAAGAGGCCTGAGAGCTGACATACCGCTGTCAGTTGTCCACAGGCGAGTGACACGAAACGGTAACGGCGGCAAGAATGCGGTGATGGCATCACGCGAACGTTTTCCGCGTGGTGTCCGTATTCGGGGTGGGCCGTTGCGCGGGCAGAAGCGTCGGCCTGGAAAGAACGGGCCGAGGAGGGCCGGGTGACGACCTATGACGATCGAGCGAGCCTCACTGATCTGACCGCCACTGTGGAGCGTGTCCGCAGTTCGGTGGAGGGAGTGATCGAGGGCAAGCCCGAGGTCGTACGGCTTTCGCTGACCGTGCTGCTCGCCGAGGGACATCTTCTGATCGAGGATGTCCCCGGCGTGGGCAAGACGATGCTCGCCAAGGCGCTGGCGCGGTCGATCGACTGCTCGGTGCGGCGTATCCAGTTCACGCCCGACCTGCTGCCGTCGGACATCACGGGCGTGTCCATCTGGGACCAGCAGCACCACGTCTTCGAGTTCAAGCCGGGGGCGATCTTCGCGCAGATCGTGATCGGCGACGAGATCAACCGCGCCTCGCCGAAGACGCAGTCGGCGCTGCTGGAGTCGATGGAGGAGCGCCAGGTCACCAGCGACGGGCAGTCCTACGAGCTGCCCAGCCCGTTCATGGTGGTGGCCACGCAGAACCCGGTCGAGATGGAGGGCACCTACCCGCTGCCCGAGGCCCAGCGCGACCGCTTCATGGCCCGGGTCTCCATCGGCTACCCGAGCCCGGAGGCCGAGCTTCAGATGCTCGACATCCACGGCGGGGTGAACCCCCTGGACGACCTCCAGCCGGTGGCGCACGCGCACGAGATAGTGAAGCTGATCGAGGCGGTCCGCGCGGTGCACGTCGCGGAGGCGGTCCGGCGGTACGCGGTCGACCTGGTCGCCGCCACCCGCACGCACCCCGACCTCAGACTCGGGGCCTCGCCGCGCGCGACGCTCCATCTGCTGCGCGCGGCGAAGGCCTCCGCCGCTCTGAGCGGGCGCGACTACGCGCTGCCGGACGACGTGCAGAACCTCGCCGTGGCCGTTCTCGCCCACCGTCTGCTGCCCACCGCGCAGGCGCAGCTCAACCGGCGCACCTCGGAGCAGGTCGTCGAGGAGATCCTCCAGCGCACTCCCGTCCCGGCGGCCCCGCAGCAGCGCGGCTACGGCCTGGGCGCGGACGCGCAGTCGTACGGCCGGCCGCCGCGGGGGCTGTGATGGCCCACGGCGGGACGGGGCAGGCGGACACCGGCCGGGGGGAGAAGGGCGGCGGCGTCCGCACCGCCCTGGCCGGTCTGACCACCCGTGGCCGCTCCTTCCTCGCCGCCGGCGTCGCCGCCGCGATCTGCGCGTACGTCCTCGGGCAGCCCGACCTGCTGCGGGTGGGCCTGCTGCTGGCCGCGCTGCCGCTGGTGTGCGCCGCCGTCGTCCACCGCACCCGCTACCGGGTCGCCGGCAGCCGCCGGCTCGCCCCCGGCCGGGTGCCCGCCGGCAGCGAGGCCCGCGTCCATCTGCGGATGGACAACGTCTCCCGGCTGCCCACGGGCCTGCTGATGCTCCAGGACCGGGTGCCCTATGTGCTCGGTCCGCGCCCCCGGTTCGTGCTGGACCGGGTCGAGCCGGGCGGCCGCCGCGAGGTGTCCTACCGGGTCCGCTCCGATCTGCGCGGCCGCTATCCGCTGGGCCCGCTCCAGCTGCGGCTGAACGACCCGTTCGGGATGTGCGAGCTGACCCGCTCCTTCTCGACGTTCGACACGCTGACGGTCGTTCCCCGTGTGGAGGCGTTGCCCGCGGTCCGGCTGACCGGCGAGGCCAAGGGGTACGGCGACGGCCGGCAGCGTTCGCTGGCGCTGGCCGGCGAGGACGACGTGATCCCGCGCGAGTACCGCTACGGCGACGATCTGCGCCGCGTGCACTGGCGCTCCACGGCCCGCTACGGCGAGCTGATGGTGCGCCGCGAGGAGCAGCCCCAGCGGTCCCGCTGCACGGTGCTGCTCGACACCCGGGGGGCGGCCTTCCGGGGCGCCGGTCCCGACTCGGCGTTCGAGTGGGCGGTCTCGGGCTGCGCGTCGGTGCTGGTGCACATGCTGGAGCGGGGCTTCTCGGTGCGGCTGCTGACGGACACGGGCGCCTCGGTGCCCGGCGAGGGCGCCGACGGGTTCGCCGGGGCCAGCCAGGAGTCGGCGGACGCGGCCGGGCTGATGATGGACACCCTCGCGGTGGTCGACCACTCCGACGGCACGGGCCTGTCCCGGGCGTACGACGTGCTGCGCGGCGGCAACGAGGGGCTGCTGGTGGCCTTCTTCGGCGAACTCGACGAGGAGCAGGCCGCGGTGGCCGGGAGGATGCGCCAGCGCAGCGGCGGCGCGGTCGCGTTCCTGCTGGACGGCGACACGTGGGGGCGTGAACCGAACGAGGCCCCCGAAACGATGAACAGGACGAAGGAGCGGCTGCGGATGCTGCGCGAGGCGGGCTGGACGGCCGTGAGCGTGCCGCGGGGCGCTTCGCTGACCGAGTTGTGGCAGCGGGCGGACCAGGAGCGTTCCGGTGTCGTGACCGCGGGCCGGGCGAGCGGAGGGGAGGCGTGATGTTGAGCGGGCGGGCGCGACTGACGCTGTGCTCTGCGGCGGCCACGCTGATGGCCTCCCTCGCGATGATGCCCCTGGTCGAGCAGGCCTCGTGGGTCCTGCAGGCGGCGTTCCTGCTGGCGGTCCAGTCCGGGGTGGGCGCGGCGACGCGGCGGGTGCCGCTGGCCCGGCCGCTGACGGTGCTGGCGCAGGCGGTGGTGTCGCTGGTGCTGCTGACCCTGGTCTTCGCCCGGGAGCAGGCCATCGCCGGGCTGATCCCCGGCCCGCGGGCCGTCCAGCACTTCGCGGACCTGCTGCAGGCCGGCGCGGACGACGTGGGGCGGTTCGCGATACCGGCGCCGCTGTCCGAGGGCATCCGGCTGATGATGGTCGCCGGTGTGCTGGTGATCGGCCTGGCGGTGGACACCCTCGCGGTGACCTTCCGCAACGCCGCCCCGGCGGGTCTGCCGCTGCTGGCGCTGTACTCGGTCGCCGCGGGCCTGTCGGACGGGGTCGCGGACTGGCTGTGGTTCCTGGTGGCCGCCGCCGGCTATCTGATGCTGCTCCTGGCGGAGAGCCGGGAGCGGCTCTCGCAGTGGGGCCGGGTCTTCGGCGGCGCTCCGCGCACGCCCGGCGGGCCGTCCGGCCCGGTGGCGCCGCTGCGCACCGGGCGGCGTATCGGCGCGGTCGCCCTGGGCGTGGCGCTGGTGGTGCCGCTGCTGCCGCTGCCGGCGATCGGCGGCGGTCTGCTGGACGGCGCGCGCAACGGGGTGGGCGCGGGCAGCGGCGGCGGGGGCACGATCTCCGCGGTCAACCCGCTGGTGTCGCTGCGCGACAGCCTGAACCAGGACGAGGACCGCACGGTCCTGACCCTGCGCACCGACTCCGGCGACCTCTCGGACCTGTATCTGCGGATCGTCTCCCTGGACGACTTCGACGGCACCACGTGGAAGCCTTCGAAGCGCCAGATCGTCGCCGTCCCGGACGACTTCCCGACGCCGGCCGGGCTGAGCCCGGACGTCAGGCGCTCCCAGGTGACGACCCGGATCAGGGCCGCCGACTGGTACGCCCAGGACTGGCTGCCGATGCCGTACCCGCCGAGCGCCGTGAAGATCAGCGGGAACTGGCGGTACGAACCGGTCGGCATGACCCTGGTGGGCGACCACGGCCAGAACACGCGCGGCAAGACGTACGAGGTGACCAGCCTGGCGGTGCGGCCGACGGCGAAGCAGCTGGCCTCGGCCCCGGAGGCGGCCGGCTCGGTCAGGAGCGACTACACCGAGGTGCCGTCGTCGCTGCCGGCGTCGGTGGCGAAGACGGCGCTGCAGGTCACCCGGAGTGCGCGCAACGACTACGAGCGGGCGGTGGAGCTCCAAGACTGGTTCGCGGTCACGGGCGGCTTCGAGTACGACACCGAGGTGCAGGTCGGCAGCGGCAAGGACGCGATCTCCCGCTTCCTGCGGGACAAGCGGGGCTTCTGCGTGCACTACTCGTTCGCGATGGCGGCGATGGCCCGCACGCTGGGCATTCCGGCCCGGGTGGCGGTGGGCTTCGCGCCGGGCTCCCCGCAGACGGACGGTTCGGTGGCGGTGAGCCTGAAGGACGCGCACGCGTGGCCGGAGCTGTACTTCGAGGGCGTGGGCTGGACCCGTTTCGAGCCGACCCCGACGCGGGGGACGACGCCTGCGTACACGCTGCCGGAGAACACCGGTGACGCGATCGCGGAGCTGCCGCAGGCCTCTCGGTCGGCGAGCGCGGCGCCCTCGGCGCAGCCCTCGGCGAGCACCAGCTGCTCGGCGGCGGACAAGAAGGCCGAGGCCTGCCTGGGCGCGCTGCCGCTGGACGAGGCCGAGCAGGGCGGCGGCGGGCTGCCGTGGTACGAGATCGGGGGCTGGACCCTGCTGGGGGCCGCGGTGCTGTTGCTGGCGCTGCTGCCGATGCTGTGGCGGATGAGACGGCGGTCGGTGCGGCTGGCGTCGGCCCAGCACACCGGCGCCGCGGGCGCCGCCGCGGGCGGGGTCGACGGGGGTGCTGGGCGGGCCGGCGCCGACGGCCCGGACGCGGCCGTTCCCGGTCCGGGGGTGGTGGTGGACGTGCCGGTGCGGGAGACCGCGGAGGCGGCCGTCGCCCATGTCCTGGCGGTGTGGCGGGAGCTCACCGACACGGCCTGGGACTACGGCATCACGCCGGACGACGCGCTGACGCCCCGGCGGGCGGCCGCGCGGATCGTCCGCCTGGGCGAGCTCGACGACACGGTGGCCGCGTCGGTGCACCGGGTGGCGGGCGCGGTGGAGCAGGTGCTGTACGCGCCCCGGCCCCGGGCGGAGGCCGGCCTGGCCGACGAGGTGCGGCGGGTGCGGGCGGCCCTGCGGTCGCGGGTCGGGCGGCGCACCCGGGTGCGCGCGGTCCTCGCGCCGCGCTCCGCGGTCCGGGCCGTCTGGGATCTCGCCGACCGCTGGACGGCTCTGAGGACGGCCTGGGCGGCCCGCCTGGCGACGCTGCTGCGCCGGCCGTCGGGAGAGCAGGGCCAGAGCGTCTGATCCGGGCACGAGTGAGGGGGCGACCACCTTGTCGGGTGGTCGCCCCCTCGTCGATGTCTCTCGTCGATGTCCGGTGCCCTGTGTCGGCCAGGCGCTGCGGGGCCGGCTGTCAGGAGCGTGAGGCCGGTATCAGTGGCCGTGTCCGCCTTGCTCGTCGCGGCGGCGCTGCCAGCGCTGTTCGATCCGGTCCATCATGGAGCGCTTGGGCCGTCCCTGACCACGTGGGTGGGCGGCGGCGCCGGCGGGCTGTTCGCCCGGCTTGGGGGCCTTGCGCCAGCCGGTCACGGCGAGCACCGCACACCCGAGCATGACAAGGAAGCCCATCACGCTGAGCCAGACCTGCTTGGCGACCATACCGGCCATGAGGAGCGCGATTCCCACGAGGAAGCCGGCGACTGCCTGGTAGACCCGCCGCCGGGTGTACGTACGCAGCCCGCTTCCCTCGAGCGCCGACGCGAACTTGGGATCTTCGGCGTACAGCGCTCGCTCCATCTGCTCGAGCATGCGCTGCTCGTGCTCCGAGAGCGGCACGGAGTCCTCCTCATCGTGCAGTCGCCGGGGCGACCCGGGGGGTCCCTTCAGGATAGGCAGGGAATCGCCCCCGTGAAACCCGCCCCTCTGCGCCAATTGGCCAACCGGAGCCCGCCATGGGCGTCCCGGACTCGCTGGGGGTTCCATTCCCCAGCGGCCGACCCGTCATGCCGGGCGGTCTCCCTCGATCATACGGCGCACAGCGCCCGAACGGGGGGCCTGTGGCGTACTCCATGTGCGGCCAAGCCGCTGATCAGCGTGCGCCTGGGCGGGTCACCCCACCGGTCACTCAGGCCTCTTCGGCCCCTCGGGTCTCGCCGAGGACGTGGAGCTGGGTCGCCACGGAGTGGAAGGCGGGTAGCTCGGCGGCGGCCTCCTCCAGCTTCAGCAGCGCTTCCAGGGCGCCGGGCTCGGTGTCCACGAGGACGCCGGGCACGAGGTCGGCGAAGACCCGCACGCCGTGCACCGCGGCGACGGCGAGGCCGGCGCCCTCGACCAGGCCGGTGAGCTGTTCGGCGGTGAAGCGGTGCGGCACGGGGTCGCTCTCGCCCCAGCGGCCGGCCGGGTCGGTGAGCGCCTGCCGGGCCTCCGTGAAGTGACCGGCGAGGGCGCGCGCGAGCACGGCTCCGCCGAGGCCGGCGGCGAGCAGGCTGAGCACGCCCTCGGAGCGCAGCGCGGCCACCGCGTTGCGGACGCCCTCGGCCGGGTCGTCGACGTACTCCAGGACGCCGTGGCACAGGACGGCGTCGTAGGCGCCGCGTTCGACGACGTCGAAAAGGCCGTGCGCGTCGCCCTGGACGCCGCGGACGCGGTCGGCGACGCCTGCCTCCGCGGCGCGGCGCTCCAGCGCGAACAGCGCGTTGGGGCTGGGATCGACGACGGTGACCCGGTGCCCGAGCCGGGCCACGAGCACGGCGAACTGGCCGCTGCCGCCCCCGGTGTCCAGGACGTCCAGCGACTCCCGCCCGGTGGCCTTGACCAGGCGGTCCAGGGCGTCCTGGAGGACGTCCCGGACGACGGCGGTGCGGAGAGCGGCGCGGGGGCGGGAGTCGGAGCGCGGCGACGTCGTCTCCGGGCGGTGAGGGGCGGGAGGGCGCATCGGGTCCGACACGGCAGTTGACTCCTCGGCGCGGCACCGCCTCTTGCACGGCGGAGCGAACGGGGCGCCTTCCCGGCCCTGGTCGAGGGGGAAGGCTTCAGGCGTCCTCCACCCTATTGCCTCGCGGCGCTCGCCTCAGCGCCGCACCTGGTCGCCGCGACGCCAGGGGCACCGGGGTGACCAGGTGTCGCCGGGGTGCCGGGTGTCGCCGGGGTGCCAGGGGCCGCCGTCTCATCCGGCGTCCGGCATGTCCCGGCCCTCCCCCGGGGCGTCGTGCGTCTGCGTGCCGGGGCGGGGCGGCGGGGCTTCGCGGTGCTGCGGTCCGTCCTGGCGGGGCTGGGGCAGGGCCGGCTGGAGGACCAGCATGCGTTCGACGATGCGGAGGAACATCGCCACGTCCCTGATGAGGTCGTCGGCGTCCCTGCGGCCGGCCGCGCCCTGGATGCCGGCCTCGGCCCGGGCGCGGCGGCGGGCCCCGGAGGCGAAGAGCGCGCTCCACTCGGTGAGTTCGGGCGCTATCTCGGGGAGCACTTCCCATGCGCTCCGGATGCGGGCCCGGCGCTTGGGCGAGGTCTCGGGCCGGCCGCGCGCGGCGAGCACGGCGGCGGCGGTGCGCAGGGCGGCGAGGTGGGCCGTGGCATAGCGCTCGTTGGGGGTCTCGAGGACGGCGGCCTCATCCAGTCCGGCGCGGGCCTGGGCGAGCAGGTCGAGGGCGGCGGGCGGGGCGGTGGTCCGGCGCAGCACGGGGTGCACGTCGCTCGCCGGTCCGGTCAGTGAGGGGGCAGGGCCGAAGGCGCGGCGCCGGTGGGCGGCTGCGGGGTTGCCGGCCATGACGAACCTCCTGTCGTCTGTGTGACGGCACGGCCCGATACGGGGTGCCGTATGTGCCCATCGTGGGGTATGGCACTGACAATCCGTTCTGACCTGCGCTTTTGCTTCGAGCGAAGGTTCGCGTTAGTTTTTGCACTGACCAGTCAGTTCAAATTGGTGGGACACAGGGGGAACTGTGGACGGAGTCGGTGTCACGGCCGACGGCCTCGGGCTCCGCGGGCCTCGCGGGTGGGCGTTCCGCGGCGTCGGCTTCCGGGCGGAGCCGGGCTCGCTGATCGTGATCGAGGGACCGTCGGGGTCCGGCCGGACGAGCCTGCTGCTCGCGCTCACCGGCCGGATGAAGGCCACGGAGGGCACGGCGACGGTGGGCACGGCACGGCTGCCCAAACAGGCGGCCGCGGCCCGCAAGGTCAGCGCCCTGGCCCATGTCGCCGGGCTCACCGACCTGGAACCGGCCCTCACCGTCGGCGAGCACCTGCGCGAACGGGCGCTGCTGGAGCGGCGGTTCTCCGGTTCCGTACGGCAACTGCTGCGCCCGCGCGCGGAGAAGGCCGCCGAGCTGGACGCGCGCGTGGACGACGCGCTCGCCGCCGCCGGGCTCGACCTGGAGTCGCTGCCCAAGGGCGCGCGGACGGCCGTTCGCGATCTGGAACGGCTGGAGGCGCTGCGGCTGTCGGTGGCGCTGGCCCTCGTCGGCCGGCCGGGGCTGCTCGGCGTGGACGACGCCGACCTGAAGCTGTCCGAGGGGGAACGCGCCGACGTGCGCGCGCTGTTCGCGTCCCTCACCGCGGCCGGGACGACGGTCGTGGCGGTGTGCGGCGAGGCCCCCGAGGACGCGGTCCGGGTGACGACGTCCGACCAGGACGGCGAGGCCGGCGCGACCGACCTGACCGGGGCGGCCGGGGCGACCGGGGCGGGGAACCCGGAACCGGCCGCGGCTCCCGAGGCGGAAGGCGACACGGACGCCGCCGAGGACGGGCAGGGGAAAGACGGGAAGGCCGGGGAAGACGGGGAAGCCCCCGGGAACGCGGCCGAGGCGGCGGACGCGGCGGACACGGACACGGACACCGGCGCGACCGAGGCGACGGCCGGAGACACACCCGCCGGCGCCCGAGACGACGCACCGAAGACAGACGACCCGAAGACCGACCCGAAGACCGACGACCGGAACACCGGCTACAAGGAGGACCCGGCGGATGCGCTCCCCGAAACTGGCCGCGCTTGAGCTGCGCCGCTTCGGCCGGGGGCGCCTCCCCCGCGCCGCACTGGTCGCCCTCCTGCTGCTGCCCCTGCTCTACGGCGCGCTGTACCTGTGGTCCTTCTGGGACCCCTACGGGCGCCTCGACCGCATCCCCGTCGCGTTGGTCAACGACGACCGGGGGGCGAACGTCGGCGGCAAGAGGCTCACCGCGGGCGACGACATCACCGAGAGGCTGCGGGACAGCGCGACCTTCGAGTGGCACGAGGTGAGCGCCGCGCAGGCACGCGCGGGCGTGGAGGACGGGACCTACTACCTGTCGCTGACCATGCCGGCCGACTTCAGCCGGCGGATCGCCTCCAGCTCCGGCGAGACCCCCGAGACGAGCGCCCTCCAGGTCCGCACGAACGACGCGAACAACTACATCGTCGGCCAGATCTCGCGGACGGTCTTCAGCGAGGTGCGCACGGCCGCCTCGACGAAGGCCTCGCGCTCGTTCCTCGACAAGATCTTCATCTCGTTCTCCGACATCCACGGCAAGACCGAGGAGGCCGCCGACGGGGCCGACAAGCTGACCGGCGGCATCGACAAGGCCGAGAAGGGCTCCAAGGACCTCGCCGACGGGCTGAAGAACGCCAAGACGGGCAGCGACAAGCTGGCCAAGGCGCTGACGAAGCTCGACAAGGGCGCCGGCGACCTGGCGGACGGGTCGCGCAAGGTCGCGGACGGCACGCAGACCCTGGCCGACAAGGTCAACGGCATCGACGCCAAGGTGGGGCCGTACGTCGCGAAGAACGAGAAGACCATCGGGGACACCGCGCAACTCGTCGCGGACTCCGCCCAGGTGGTCGGCAACCACCTCGCCACGCTGGTGAAGTCCGCCCCGATCGCCGCCAAGGGCGCTCACACGGCCGCCGACACGCTGGCCGGCGTCTACACGGCACGCTGCGAGACCCCGGTGCTGCCCGACCCGGCCTGCGCCGACCTGAAGAAGGCCAGGGACGCGGCCGCGGACGTCGTGCTGATCGCCGACGACGTCAACACGCTCGTCGCCGACCAGAACGGCGACCTCAAGACGCTCCGCGCGAACCTCGCCCTCCTGCAGAAGCAGTCGCAGGCCCTCGCCGACCGCGCCCCGAACCTGTCCGAGGACCTCACCGACGCGGTGTCCAGGATCAACGAGCTGAACAAGGGGGCCGGGAAGGTCGCCGCCGGCGCGCAGAAGCTGCACACCGGGCTCGGCGCCGCCGACACCGGCGCGGGTAACCTCGACAAGGGCGTCGGCAAGCTGAAGACCGGGGCGGACGACCTCAACGGCGGCATCTTCAAGCTGGTCGACGGCTCGGGGAAGCTCGCCGGCGGACTGCACGACGGCGCCGAGCGGATCCCCGACTACGACGAACCGGCCCGCGACGCGCGCACCGCCGTCATGGCGGACCCGGTGCGGCTCGCCAACCAGGACCTGCACAAGGCGCCCAACTACGGCACCGGGTTCGCCCCGTACTTCATCCCGCTGTCCCTGTGGGTGGGCGCGATGGTGGCGTACATGCTGATCGCGCCGATGAACCGGCGGGCGCTCGCCGCCGGCGCCTCGGCGTGGCGGATCGCGCTGGCGGGCTGGCTGCCGGTGGTGGCGATCGGCGTGCTGCAGACGACCGCGCTGATGGCGGTGCTGCACTGGGCGGTCGGCCTGCGGATGGAGCGGGCCGCCGGGACGGTGGGCTTCCTCTTCCTGGTGACGGCGTGCTTCGCGGCGCTGATCCAGTGGCTCAACGCCCGCTTCGGCGCGGCCGGCCGCATACTCGTGCTCGCGCTGCTGATGCTCCAGCTGACGTCGGCGGGCGGCACGTACCCGGTGCAGACCAGTCCCGGCTTCTTCAACGCGATCCACCCCTACCTGCCGATGAGCCACGTCGTGGACGCGCTGCGCCGGCTCATCACGGGCGGCGGCCTGGAACCGGTGTGGCACGCGTGCGTGGTGCTCGTCGCGTTCACCGCGGGCGCGCTCGCGCTGACCGCGCTGTCCGCGAGGCGGCGCCAGGTGTGGACGCTGGACCGCCTGCACCCGGAGCTGAGCCTGTGAGCACGCGATCCCGCCCTCCGGCGAGCCGGGCACCTGTGACAATCAGGGGCATGGAAAGCACCACCACGCCGGGCGGCCGCACCCGCCGCGAGGCCACCCGGCAGAAGCTCTACGAGGCTGCCGTCACCCTCATCGCCGAACAGGGCTTCTCCGCCACCACGGTGGACGAGATCGCCGAGCGGGCCGGGGTCGCCAAGGGCACGGTCTACTACAACTTCGCGAGCAAGTCGGTCCTCTTCGAGGAGCTGCTGCGGCACGGGGTGGGCCTGCTCACCGCCTCGCTGCGGGAGGCCGCCGAGCGCACCGCGCGGGAGGGCGGCAGCCGGGTCGACGCGCTGGACGCGATGATCCGCGCGGGCCTCGTCTTCATCGACCGCTATCCGGCGTTCACGCAGCTCTACGTGGCCGAGCTGTGGCGCACCAACCGGGCGTGGCAGTCCACGCTGATGGTGGTGCGGCAGGAGGCGGTGGCCGTCGTCGAGGAGGTGCTGCGGGAGGGCATCGAGGGCGGGGAGTTCAGCGAGGAGATCGATGTGCAGCTGACCGCGGCCGCGCTGGTGGGCATGGTCCTGGTGGCCGCGCTGGACTGGCAGTCCTTCCAGCCGGAACGCTCGCTGGACGACGTCCACGCGGCGCTGTCCCGGCTGCTCCAGGGGCGGGTCAGCGGACGCCCTTAGGGCGGCCGGTTCCCGGGGCGCCTTCCCGTGCGCCCTGGGGATGAGCACTCATGGCTGAGTACGCGTACCTAGTGGCGGAGATGAGTACGCGCGCGGATGGGTGCGGGTCCACGGGGACGGGAGAGTGAAGACACGGGAAGGGGCACGGCACCGGCACCGCCGACACGGGGCGGCGGAACGGCGCCGGTCCTGGACCGCTCCTTCCGCCGGCCGGGTCGGCGGGAGCGAGGCACGGGGGGACCCGGGGGAACGACCGAACGGGGGAACGGGGGAACGGGGGAAGCACGAGGAAGCGCCGGTGCGCGGTGGCCCACGGGGGATGTGGCCACCACGCACCGGCGCTTCCGTGCGACGCCCGGCGACCCGGCGGCGGCGCCGGCGACCCGGCGGCGGCGCCGGCGTCCCGTTCCGGCCCGATGGAACGGGCCGGGGCCGTCACTGTCAGTCGCGGCCGATAAAGTCGCGGGCATGGCACGGATTGCGGTGATCGGCGCTGGGATGGGCGCGCTCGCGGCCGCCGCCCGGCTGGCCGTGGCAGGTCACCGGGTGGTGGTGTACGAGCGTACGGAGACGTACGGCGGTGCGGTGCGCCGCTTCGAACGGGACGGGTTCGCCTTCGACACCGGGCCCGGTCTGCTGCCGCTGCCCGCGGTCTGGCGCGACCTGTTCCTCAAGACGGGCAAGGAGCCGCTGGAGGATCGCGTCGAGCTCGTGCAGGTCGACCCGTCCGCACGCCATGTGTTCGCGGACGGCGTCGAGGTCGCCCTGCCGAACGCCTCGCGCGCGGGAGTCGTCGCCGCCCTGGAGGAGTCGCTCGGGGCGGGCGCCGGGAAGCGCTGGGGCGACTTCCTCGTCCGGGCCCGGGAGGCCTGGGACCGCACCCGCCGGCCGCTCCTGGAGGAGCCGCTGTGGGCGGACTGGTCGGTGCTGGGCGAGCGGGAGCCCTACCCCTCGGTCCCGCACAAGCGACTGCTGCGCACCCGGCGGGCCGGCACCCTGGCCGAGGTCGGCGCCTGGGAGCTGCGCGACGACCGGCTCGCCGCGCTGCTGGAGAGCCACGCGCTCGCGTACGGCCTGGATCCGCGCGTCACCCCGGCGAGCGCGGCCGTGCTGCCGTACATGGAGCACGCGTTCGGGATGTGGTACGTGCGCGGCGGGATGCGTGAGCTGGCCCGCGCGGTGTACGAGCGGTGCGTGGCCCGCCGGGTCGAGTTCGTCTTCGGCGCCGAGGTGACACGGGTGCTGGAGAAGGACGGCCGGGCGGCGGGCGTGGAGTTCACGGGCGGCACCGGTTCCGGGGCGTCCGGCTTGGGGGAAGGCACGGTCGCGGAGGCCGACTTCGTCCTCGCTCCGGGAGGGTTCCCGGGGCTCGCGCCGCGCGCCGACGGCGAGGTGGTGCCGCAGACGGGCCTGCCGAGCCGTCTGACCGTGCTGCTGGCCCTGCGGGGCGGCCGTCCGGAGGGTGCCGCCCATCGGACGGTGGTGCACACCGACGACCGCCAGGGCGAGTTGGAGAGCCTCTTCGGTGCGGCGGCGGGGAGGCCGGCGCGCCCGACGGTCACGGTGCTGCGGCCCGGCGACCCGGCTCTGGTGCCGGACTCCGGCCATGAGGCGGTCGCCGTCAGCTGTGTGGTGCCCGCGGGGGCGGATGTGCCGGCCGACGCCGTCGAGCGGTTGATCGACGCCGCCGGGCGGGCCGTCCCCGGGCTGCGGGACCGCCTGCTGTGGAGCGAGGTGCGCACGCCCGCCGACATCGCGGACGAGACAGGCGCCGCGGGCGGCGCCGTCCCGGCGCCGGCGCTGGCCGCGGCCGGGGGGCGGCTGCTGCACCCGTCCAACTCCACCGGTGTGGAGGGCCTGTTCACCGTGGGCGGCTGGTCGCACCCGGGCGGTGGGCTGCCGCACGCCGGCATGTCGGGTGCGCTGGTGTCCGGACTGATCGTGGAGGGGCCCCAGTTCCGCGGCTCGCAGTGAGCGGGACGCGCGGGCGCCGGAAGGTGAGCGGTCCGCGCGGGCGTCAGTACCGGTACTGCTGCTCGTCGTAGCCGTTCCCCTGCTGCCTGCCGTCGCCCTGGTAGGGGTAGTGCTGGTCGGACGGCAGGTCGCCGCCCAGGGAGTCGTCGCTGCGCTGCTGCGGGACCCACACACCGCCGGAGGGGGTCTCCCCGTAGCCGCCGGAGCCGTACTGGTCGTGGCCGTAGCCCTGCTGACCGTACTGCTGCTGGCCGTACCCGGTGTCGTACGACCCCGAGCCGTAGGTCTGGGTGCCGATGTACGGGTCGGAGTAGGCGGCGTACTGCTGTTCGCCGGCGGGGTCGTAGCCGTACTGCTGCTGCCCGTACCCGGAGTAGCCGTCGTGGCCGTAGCCCTGGTCGGCGGTCTGGGCGGCCGTCGCGTACTGGTCCTGAGGCTGGGTGGCGGCCGCGTAGGCGGAGTCGCTGTAGACGCCGTAGGAGCCGGTGTCGTCGGGCAGGGGCTGCATCTCGTAGACGGCGTTGGACCCGGCGGCGCCGCGGGCGGCCGGGGTGAAGACGTCGTCGTGGTCGTCGTCGTAGGAGTCCGTGTCGCGGCCGTAGGACATGCGGTCCCCGCTGAAGGCGGCGTCGGCGTCGTGGCCGTGGGAGTCGGCGTCCTCCTCGGCCGTCTCCAGGCCGGAGACCTGAAGGACGGGGTCCTTGCGCTCGGCCCGGCCCCGGCGGCCCTTGACGGCCTCCGCGCCGGGGCGGCTGACGGCCCAGCCGGCGGAGAAGCCGCGGCGGAACGACAGCGTCACATAGGTCTGGCCGACCGCGAACGCGGCGGCGCCCAGACCGATGACGATGACGTTGGGCATCAGCACGCCCAGCACCACGCCGAGGAAGCCGGCGAACGCCAGCAACCGGTAGCGCAGGCGTGCCTTGTACTGAAGCAGCACCTCGCCGAGCAGCCACAGCGCGACGACGCCGAACGCGATGTAGAGGACCGTCCAGCCCATGTACGCCCCTCTCCCAGTGGCCGCACGCAGTGTGACGTATCACGGTGCGGCAGGTCTAGGCCTGCGGCGGGTGGTGCAGACCCAGGTTCTCGTAGATTTCCAGCGTCGCCGTGGAGTTGTTGAGCGTGATGAAGTGCAGTCCGGGCACTCCCTCGGCGAGAAGCCGAGCGCAGAACTCCGTGGCGAAGTCGATGCCAATGGAGCGTACAGCGGCCGGATCGTCTTTGGCTGTGAGGATGCGCTCTTTCAGCTCGGCCGGGAAGTGGGCGTTGCTGAGCTGGGGCAGCCTCTCCAGCATTTTCACACTCGTCACCGGGAGGATCTCGGGGATCACCGGGGTCGGGCAGCCGGCCGCCGCCACCCGGTCGCGCAGCCGCAGGTAGGACTCGGGCTGGAAGAACATCTGCGTGATGGCGTAGTCGGCGCCGGCCCGGCACTTGTCGACGAAGTGCGCGACGTCCTTGTCCCAGTCGCTGGAGCGCGGGTGCATCTCGGGGAACGCGGCGACGCCGACGCAGAAGTCGCCCGACTCCTTGATGAGTTGGACGAGTTCGGCGGCGTAGGTCAGGCCGCTCGGGTGCGGCACCCACTCCCCCATGGGGTCGCCGGGCGGGTCGCCGCGCACGGCGAGCATGTTGCGGATCCCGGCGTCGGCGTACTGGCCGATGATGTTGCGCAGTTCGGCGACGGAGTGGTCCACCGCCGTGAGGTGCGCAACCGGGGTGAGGGTGGTGTCGACGACGATCTGCTGCGTCTCCTTGACCGTGGTCGCCCGGGTGGAACCGCCGGCGCCGTACGTCACCGACACGAAGTCCGGGGCGACCGCCTCGACCCTGCGGAGGGCGTTCCACAGACTGCGCTCGCCCTTGGGCGTCTTCGGCGCGTAGAACTCGAACGAGTAGGTCGTCTTGCCGGTGGCCAGGATGTCGCGCACGGTACGGGCGCGGTCGGTCCTGGTGGATGCGGTTCCGAGGGCCATACCCGCAGGTTAGTCAGGGCACGGCGGTGTCCCAACCAGATCCCGTAAATTTGCCCGATTTGCCGGACTGCTGTCCGCCCTTTGGACAGTCGGCCGGTCACTGCCGGACAGCGACCGGCCGGAAATCACGCCTTCCGCAGCCGCTCGGCGAACTCCGCCGCCGCGGCCCCGGGGTCGTCCGCCTCGGTGATCGCGCGCACGACGACGACCCGGCGGGCGCCGGCGTCCAGCACCTCGTCGAGGCGGGTGAGGTCGATGCCGCCGATGGCGAACCAGGGGCGGTCCGTGCCGAGGGCGGCGGTGTGGCGGACCAGGTCGAGGCCGGGTGCGTGGCGGCCGGGCTTGGTGGGGGTGGGCCAGCACGGGCCGGTGCAGAAGTAGTCCACGCCGTCCTGGACGGCGGCGGCCCGGGCCTCCGCCTCGGAGTGCGTGGAGCGGCCGACGAGGACGTCGCCGCCGAGGATCGCCCGGGCCGCGGGGACCGGCAGGTCGCCCTGGCCGAGGTGGAGGACGTCGGCGCCGGCGGCGTGGGCGACGTCCGCGCGGTCGTTGACCGCGAGCAGCCTGCCGTGCCGGGCGCAGGCGTCGGCGAACACCTCCAGGTGCTCCAGCTCCTCGGCCGCCTCCATCCCCTTGTCCCGCAGCTGGACGATGTCGACGCCGGCGGCGAGGACCGCGTCCAGGAACTCCGGGAGGTCGCCCTGGCGCTTGCGGGCGTCCGTGCACAGATAGAGACGGGCGTCGGCGAGGCGGGCGCGGGCGGTGTCGGGCATGCGTGGGTCCCCCCGTGGGCGGCGCCTGCGGGGGCCCGTAAGCCCCCGCGGGCCGGTCGGTCGTCCGGAACGTGCTGGTCAGACGGCGAGCGCCTGGGCGCGGCGCTTCACCTCCGTGCCGCGATTCTCGCTCAGGGCCTGGGCCGGCGTGCCGGGCAGGCTCTCGTCGGGGGTGAAGAGCCACTCCAGCATCTCTTCGTCCGTGAAGCCGTCGTCCCGCAGCAGCGTCAGGGTGCCCACGAGGCCCTTGACGACCTTGTCGCCGTCGATGAAGGCGGCGGGGACGTGCAGCGCGCGGTTCTCGCCGCGGCGCACGGCGATGAGCTGGCCCTCCTTGACCAGCTGCCGCACACGTGTCACCTCGACGTCGAGCATCTCTGCGATGTCGGGCAGGGTGAGCCAGGCGGGGACGAGAGCATCGATCTTTGCGTCAATCTCGGTCACGGGGTCAAGGGTAGGCGCTCGGGCCGGGTGGCCGCGATCGCTCCCCTGCCCTGACGCCGTACTCCCGGGGAGATCAGGCGGTCGCGTTCTTCAGCGGACGCGACGGGTCGGCCAGCGCGTCGGCGTCCATACGGCTGCCCGCCTCGATCAGCCGTCTGCCCTGCGCCAGGTCGCGTGGGCGGCCCACGGCCAGCAGGGCGACCAGGCGCCCGTCGCGCAGCCAGCACACGCTCCAGGCAGGTCCCGCCGGGTCGCCGCGCCACACCATGCGGTCGGCGGCGCCGTGGTGGCCGGCGTACTGGACGAAGCGGCCGAACTGCTCCGACCAGAAGTACGGCACCGGGTCGTAGGTCTCCAGGGGCTCCCCGGTGGGCTCGCCGAGGATGTTGGCGGCGACCGTGCGCGGACCCTGGAGGGCGTTGTCCCAGTGGTGGACGAGGAGCCGCTCGCCGTAGCGCGCCGACGGGAAGGAGGCGCAGTCGCCGACCGCGTACACGTCCGGCACGCTGGTGCGCAGATGGGAGTCGGCGAGGATCTCGCCGTGCGCGCCGAGCTCGATGCCCGAACCGGACAGCCAGGCGGTCGCGGGGCGGGCGCCGATGCCGACCACGACGGCGCCGGCGGGCAGCCGCGAGCCGTCGTCGAGGACGACCTCGCCGGGTTCGACGCGCTCCACGCGCGCGCGGGTGCGCAGTTCGGCGCCGCTGTCGGCGTACCAGCCGGCCATCGGGGCGGCGACCTCGGCGGGCAGCGCGCCCGCGAGCGGCCGGTCGGCGGCCTCGACGACGGTGACGGCGCAGCCGGCGTCGCGGGCGGCGGTGGCGAACTCCGCGCCGATCCAGCCGGCGCCGACGACCACGACGTCGTGCTGCCGGGCGAGGACGGGCCGCAGCCGTTCGGCGTCGTCCAGGGTGCGCAGCAGATGGACGCCGGGCACGCCCTCGGCGCCGGGCAGCCGGATCGGTTCGGCGCCGGTGGCGAGGACCAGGACGTCGTAGGGGACCGGGCCGGCCTCGGTGTCCAGGACGTGTTCGGCGGGGCGCACGCCGAGCGCCTCGCTGCCGAGCCGCAGGCCGATGCCGAGGCCCTCGAAGTCGACGTCGAAGGCGGAGCCCTCGGCCTTGCCGAGCAGGACCGCCTTGGACAGCGGCGGCCGGTCGTAGGGCTGGTGGGGTTCGGCGCCGATCAGCGTCACCGTCCCGTCGAAGCCCTGCTCGCGCAGGGCGACCGCGGTCTGCACCCCGGCCATGCCCGCGCCGACGACGACCACGCGCCGCCCGGCCGTACCGACTTCGTCCCGTCTCTGCTCGCTCACCTGATCACCTTAGACAACTGACGGATTGTCAGTCAGCCGTCGTGCTCCGTGACCTGCTCCACAACGCTCGTCCCGCTGCCGGGCTGCGACTCCCACTCCCATGTCTCGTCGAGGCGGACCCGGCCGTCGGCCAGCTCCACCACCGTCGACACGCAGTGCCCCGAGGACGTCGTCCCGTCCTGCTTGAGCTGTACGTACCGGAAGTCGAGCCGGTCCCCGGCACGGGTACCCACCAGATGCCCTCTCACGACGTCGCCGCCCGCGTAGTCGGCCCAGATCACACCGTCGCTCTCGTGGTACGTGAAGCGGGTGCGGGTGCCGACCTGGCCGGGGGCCTGGTCGGCGACGGGGGCGAGGACGAGACCGTCGAGCGAGGGCGGCACGGGGTGGGACTCCCTTACTGAGACATGCGGGGCCGGGCTAGGGTGGCCAACCTAGAGCACTCGCGGGAGCCCGGACGCACCGGGCTGAGAGGGAGGCTGGCGGCCTCCGACCGTACGAACCTGATCCGGGTCATGCCGGCGAAGGGAGGGGCTGGACGCCCATGTCCGCACGTACGTCAGACGTCCTCGTCGTCGGGGGCGGAATCATCGGTCTGGTCACGGCGTGGCGGGCCGCGCAGCGCGGTCTGGTCACGGCGGTGGTGGATCCCGAGCCGGGCGGCGGGGCCGCGCGGGTGGCGGCCGGGATGCTGGCCGCCGTCACCGAACTGCACCACGGCGAGCAGACGCTGCTCGGCCTGAACGTGGAATCGGCGCGCCGCTACCCGGAGTTCGCGGCCGAGCTGAGCGACCTCACCGGGCACGACCTCGGCTACCGGCGCTCGGGCACCCTCGCGGTGGCGCTGGACGCCGACGACCGGGCCCATCTGCGGGAACTGCACGCCCTGCAACAGCAGTCGGGGCTCACGTCACAGTGGCTGTCGGGGCGCGAGTGCCGGCGCCTGGAGCCGATGCTCGCGCCGGGCGTGCGCGGCGGGCTGCGCGTGGACGGCGACCACCAGATCGACCCGCGGCGGCTCGCGGGGGCGCTGGTGGCCGCGTGCGAGCGGGCGGGCGTGGTCTTCCACCGCCGCTGGGCCGAGCGGCTGTCCGTGGGGGGCGGCCGGGCCGGCGGGGTGGTCACGGACGACGGGACGGCGCTGAAGGCGGGCCAGGTGGTGCTCGCGGGCGGAAGTCTGAGCGGGCGGCTCGCGGGTGTGCCGCGGGAGCTGCTGCCGCCGGTGCGGCCGGTGAAGGGGCAGGTGCTGCGGCTGACCGTGCCGCCCCGGTACGCACCGTTCCTGAGCCGCACGGTACGGGCCGTGGTGCGCGGCAGCGACGTCTACCTGGTGCCGCGGGAGAACGGCGAGCTGGTCGTCGGCGCGACGAGCGAGGAGCTGGGCTGGGACACGACGGTGACGGCGGGCGGCGTCTACGAGCTGCTGCGCGACGCCCACGAGCTGATCCCCGGGATCAGTGAACTGCCCCTGACGGAGACGCGCGCGGGGCTGCGTCCCGCGTCGCCGGACAACGCGCCCCTGCTCGGGCCGAGCGGCCTGGACGGGCTGCTGCTGGCCACCGGTCACCACCGCAACGGCGTGCTGCTCACGCCGGTGACCGGGGACGTGCTGGCGCATGTCCTGACCACGGGTGAACTGCCCGACCTGGCCCGCCCGTTCACACCCCGGCGCTTCGGCGCCGCCGCACTCTCGGAGCAGCCCGCATGAACATCCACGTCAACGGCGAGCGGCGGGAGGTGGCCGCCGGAACCGCGCTCGACGCCGTCGTACGGTCCCTGACGGCGGCGCCCTCCGGGGTGGCGGCCGCGCTGAACGAGACCGTCGTCCCGCGCGCGCGGTGGTCGGCCACGGCCCTCGCCGAGGGGGACCGTGTGGAAGTCCTCACGGCCGTCCAGGGAGGCTGAGCCATGGCTGACGATCCCCTCGTCCTCGGCGGTACGACGCTGTCGTCCCGGCTGATCATGGGCACGGGCGGCGCGCCCAGCCTGGAGGTGCTGGAGCGGGCGCTGGTCGCGTCCGGGACCGAGCTGACGACGGTCGCGATGCGCCGGGTGGACCCCTCGGTGCACGGGTCGGTGCTGTCGGTGCTCGACCGGCTCGGGATACGGGTGCTGCCGAACACGGCGGGGTGCTACACAGCCGGGGAGGCGGTGCTGACGGCGCGGCTGGCGCGGGAGGCGCTGGGGACGGACCTGGTGAAGCTGGAGGTCATCGCGGACGAGCGTACGCTGCTGCCGGATCCGGTGGAGCTGCTCGACGCGGCGGAGACGCTGGTCGACGACGGGTTCACGGTGCTGCCTTACACCAACGACGATCCGGTGCTGGCGCGGAAGCTGGAGGACGTGGGGTGCGCGGCGGTGATGCCGCTGGGGTCGCCGATCGGGTCCGGGCTCGGGATCCGCAATCCGCACAACTTCCAGCTGATCGTCGAGCACGCGGGGGTGCCGGTGATTCTGGACGCGGGGGCCGGTACGGCGTCGGATGTGGCGCTGGCGATGGAGCTGGGGTGTGCGGGGGTGATGCTGGCGTCGGCGGTGACGCGGGCGGCGGATCCCGAGCGGATGGCTCGTGCGATGCGGGCGGGGGTGGAGGCGGGGCGGCTCGCGCGGCTGGCGGGGCGGATTCCCCGGCGGTACTTCGCTGCGGCGTCTTCTCCTCCGGAGGGGTTGGCCGTGCTCGACCCTGAGCGTCCTGCGTTCTGACCGTGGGGACGGTCCCGTTTCCTTCTCTCCCACCCGCGCACCGCCCGTTCACCGTCAGGAGAAAGGTGAACGTCGCCCGTGGGGGCTGAGCGCCGTCGGCGGCTTTCCGTCTCGGGGTGGGAGGCGGGGGGCGCCCGGGGGGCCGGGGGTCGCGGCGGCGTTCCGCGTCTCGGGGTGGGAGGCGGTGAGCGTCCGGGGGGCTGGGGGCCGTCGGGGCGTTCCGTCTCGGGGGGATGGGGTGCGTCACAGGTCGGCTGCAGTGCGGTGGTGGGTGGGGTGGGGGTGTCGGTGGGGGCTCGTAGACTCGCTGCGTGGACACGACCCTTCAGGACCCTCTCGTCGGGCAGGTGCTCGACGGGCGCTATCGCGTCGAGGCGCGGATCGCGGTCGGCGGGATGGCCACGGTCTACCGGGCCGTGGACGCCCGCCTCGACCGCGTGCTCGCACTCAAGGTGATGCATCCGGCCCTCGCGAGCGACGCCTCCTTCGTCGAGCGCTTCATCCGGGAGGCCAAGTCCGTCGCCCGGCTCGCCCACCCCAACGTCGTCCAGGTGTTCGACCAGGGGACGGACGGGGCGTATGTGTACCTCGCCATGGAGTACATCGCCGGCTGCACGCTGCGCGATGTGCTGCGCGACCGGGGTGCGCTCCAGCCGAGGGCCGCGCTGGACATCCTGGAGCCGGTGCTCGCCGCGCTCGGCGCCGCGCACCGGGCCGGGTTCGTGCACCGGGACATGAAGCCCGAGAACGTGCTCATAGGGGACGACGGGCGGGTCAAGGTCGCCGACTTCGGTCTCGTGCGCTCCGTGGACACCGTCACCAGCACCACCGGCGCCGTCCTCGGCACCGTTTCCTACCTGGCGCCCGAGCAGATCGAGCACGGCACGGCCGACGCGCGCGTGGACGTGTACGCGTGCGGCATCGTGCTGTACGAGATGCTCACCGGCGACAAGCCGCACGAGGGCGGCACCCCCGCCGTGGTGCTGTACAAGCACCTCCACGACGACGTGCCCCCGCCCTCGGCCGTCGTGCCTGGTCTGGCCTACGAGCTGGACGAGCTGGTCGCCTCGGCGACCGCCCGCAACGCGGACGTGCGCCCGTACGACGCCGTGGCGCTGCTGTCCCAGACCCGTGAGGCGCGCGCCGCGCTCACCGAGGAGCAGCTGGACGCCTCGCCCCCGCAGGCCCTGTCCGCGGAACACGACAACGCCGAGGACCGCACGAGCGTGATCCCGCGCTCCCTCACGGTCCCCAGGCCCCTGCCCGTCGGCGAGCAGGCCGCCCAGGCCGGTGGAGACGGCGACGGGCTCGACCGGACGTCCCGGTTCCGCAGCCCGCCCCCGCTGCCGCCGCAGCGCCGGTCACTGCCGCCCCGGGGCCGGACGGTGGCGATCGTCACCCTGGTCCTGCTGGTCCTCGGCGTCGGCGCGGGCGTCTGGTACATCAACTCCGGGCAGTTCACCAAGGTCCCGGCGGTGCTGACCCAGACGGAGGAGCGGGCCAGGCAGCGGCTGGAGGCGGCCGGGCTGGAGGCCGGCACCACGAAGCACGAGTTCAGCGACACGGTCGCCCGTGGCACGGTCATCTCCACCGACCCAGGGCCGGGCGCCCGCATCCGCAAGAACGACACAGTGACGCTCGTCGTGTCCGACGGGCCCGAGACGGTGAAGGTGCCGTACCTGAAGGGCTTCCGGCTGGCCAGGGCCAAGGCCCAGCTGAAGGACGACAGTCTGGAACCTGGCATGGTCACCGAGGAGTTCAACGAGGACGTCCCCAAGGGCGCCGTCATCCGCAGCGACCCCGAGGCGGGCACCGAGCGCCGCGCGGGCACCGCGGTCGCCCTGGTCGTCAGCAAGGGCAGCCCGGTCGACGTCCCCGAGGTCCTCGGCGACAGCCTGGCCGACGCCCGGGCCGCGCTGGCGGAGGCCGGCCTGAAGGTGAGGGTCGCCGCCGGGCAGGTCAACTCCGAGTACGACAAGGGCCAGGTCGCCGCCCAGTCGCCGGGGCCGGACAAGCAGGTCGCCGAGGGCGACACCGTGACGCTGACGCTGTCCAAGGGGCCGGAGATGGTCGAGGTCCCGGACGTGGTCGGCTCCAGCGTCGACGACGCCAAGCGGCAGCTGGAGCAGGCCGGGTTCGGGGTCAAGGAGGACAGGGGTCTGCTGGGGCTGTTCGGGGACACCGTGAAGGAGCAGTCGGTGGAGGCCGGGGAGTCGGCGCCCAAGGGGTCGACCATCACGATCACCATCCGGTGACCTGGCGGTCCCGGGGGCGTGACACCCTGGGCGGGTGAGTCCTCAAGCGTCACCGTTCCCCTCCCGCAACCCCGTCGGCGGCCATGTCCCCGTGGCCGGCGGCCTGCACTCGGTCGGGATGGCCTACGCCCGCGAACTGCGGGCCGAGGCGGTCCAGGTCTTCGTCGCCAACCCGCGCGGCTGGGCGACCCCCGCCGGGAACCCGCGGCAGGACGAGGCGTTCCGGGAGGCCTGCGCGACCACGTCGACGCCGGCGTACGTGCACGCGCCGTACCTGATCAACTTCGGCTCGCACACCGAGGCGACGGTCGAGAGGTCGGTGGAGTCGCTGCGGCACTCGCTGCGCCGGGGGCGGGAGATCGGCGCGCTGGGCGTGGTCGTGCACACGGGCAGCGCGACGGGCGGACGGGACCGGTCGGTGGCGCTGAAGCAGGTGCGGGAGCACATGCTGCCGCTGCTGGAGGAGCTGACGCACGACGACGACCCGTGGCTGCTGCTGGAGGGCACGGCCGGCCAGGGCTCCTCGCTGTGCTCGCGGACGTGGGACTTCGGCCCGTACTTCGAGGCGCTGGACGCCCATCCCAAGCTCGGCGTCTGCCTGGACACCTGTCATGTCTTCGCCGCCGGGCACGATCTGACCGGCCCGTCCGGCATGCACCAGACCCTCGACCTGCTGGTGGACACCGTCGGCGAGGGACGGCTGAAGCTGATCCACGCCAACGACTCCAAGGATGTGGTGGGCGCACACAAGGACCGGCACGAGAACATCGGGTCCGGCCACATAGGCGAGGATCCGTTCCGCGCCCTGATGACCCACCCGGCCACCGTCGGCGTGCCGCTCGTCATCGAGACGCCCGGCGGCAAGGAAGGCCACGCGGCGGACGTGGAGCGGCTGAAGAAACTCCGGGACGGCTGAGCAGCCACGACTCCGGGTCGGCCGAGGGCCGGCTACAGCTCCGGCCCCTCCCCTGGTTCCTCCTGGTAGGAGTACCGCTGCTCCCGCCACGGGTCGCCGATGTTGTGGTAGCCGCGCTCCTCCCAGAAGCCGCGGCGGTCGGCGGTCATGTACTCCACGCCGCGGACCCACTTCGGGCCCTTCCAGGCGTACAGGTGGGGGACGACCAGGCGGAGCGGGAAGCCGTGCTCGGCGGTGAGGAGTTCGCCGTCCTTGTGGGTGGCGAAGATCGTCCGGTCGGAGGCGAAGTCCGACAGGCGCAGGTTGGAGCTGAAGCCGTACTCCGCCCACACCATCACATGGGTGACGTCGGGGGCGGGCGGCGCGATGTCCAGGATGGTGCGGGCCGGGATCCCGCCCCATTCGGCGCCGAGCATGCTGAACTTCGTCACGCAGTGCAGGTCGGCGACGACGGTGGTGTGCGGGAGGGCCGTGAACTCCTCGTGGTTCCAGCTCCGCTTGCCCCCGTCGGCGGTGGCGCCGAAGACGCTGAACTCCCAGCGCTCCGGACGGAACTTGGGCACCGGCCCGTAGTGGGTGACCGGCCAGCCCCGCTGCAGTCGCTGCCCCGGCGGAAGCTCGGACACTGCTGCTTCTCCCGTTTCCCGCTCCACCGGCTGACCCATGGCTCCATCCTGACAGACCCCGGACACCGCCCCTCACCCGCCATGGGCGGAAACGGGCAACTGACACCAAGCCTGGACTAACTTACTAAGTACGCACTTACTGGACGATCTTCGACCGGCGGTGAAATCATGCGGCGGCAACCTCCTGATTCCCCACGCGTGGAAGGAGCCCCGCGATGCAGGGCGACCCCGAGGTCATCGAGTTCCTGAACGAACAGCTCACCGCCGAGCTCACCGCGATCAACCAGTACTTCCTGCACGCGAAGATGCAGGAGAACTTCGGCTGGACGCGGCTCGCGAAGTACACCCGGCACGAGTCGTTCGACGAGATGAAGCACGCGGAGGTGCTCACCGACCGCATCCTGTTCCTGGACGGCCTGCCGAACTACCAGCGGCTGTTCCATGTGCGCGTGGGCCAGACGGTGAAGGAGATGTTCGAGGCCGACCGGCAGATCGAGGTGGAGGCCATCGACCGCCTCCGGCGCGGGATCCAGGTGATGCGCGAGAAGGGCGACATCACGTCCGCCAACATCTTCGAGTCGATCCTCGCGGACGAGGAGCACCACATCGACTACCTCGACACCCAGCTGGAGCTGGTGGAGAAGCTCGGCGAGGCGCTCTACATCGCGCAGCTCATCGAGCAGCCGGAGAGCTGAGCCGGCGCCGCGGAGCCAGCGCGCTAGGCCGCTTCGTCGAGGCGGGCGGCGAGCACCTGCTGGCCCGCCTGCTCCCGGCGCGGCGGGCAGGCGCCGCGGCCGAGGATCGCCTGGATACGGCGTACGCAGGACCCGCAGTCCGTGCCGGCCTTGCAGGCGGAGGCGATCTGGCGCGGGGTGCAGGCGCCGTTCTCCGCGTGCTGCTGGACCTGTGCTTCCGTCACCTGGAAGCAGCTGCAGACGAACACGCGGATCCACCTCCCGCCGGGATTGATTGCTGTCGCCGTCCCGTTGATCGGTGAGGCTAACCTAACCTTACCCGGGGCTCAGGAGGCGCAAAAGTGGAGGGGGCGCGGATCGTATGTGATCCGCGCCCCACCCCCACCGCCCGTCACGGGCGGATCACTACTGGTCCCGGTACATCTCCGCGACGAGGAAGGCCAGGTCGAGCGACTGGCTGCGGTTGAGCCGCGGGTCGCAGGCCGTCTCGTAGCGCTGGTGCAGGTCGTCGACGAAGATCTCGTCGCCGCCGCCCACGCACTCGGTGACGTCGTCGCCGGTCAGCTCCACATGGATGCCGCCCGGGTGGGTGCCGAGCGCCTTGTGGACCTCGAAGAAGCCCTTGACCTCGTCGAGCACGTCGTCGAAGCGGCGCGTCTTGTGCCCGGAGGCCGCCTCGAAGGTGTTGCCGTGCATCGGGTCGGTCACCCAGGCGACGGTCGCGCCCGAGGCGGTGACCTTCTCGACCAGCTCGGGCAGCTTGTCGCGGACCTTGTCGGCGCCCATGCGGACGATGAAGGTCAGCCGGCCCGGCTCCCGGTCCGGGTCGAGACGCTCGATGTACTGCAGCGCGTCCTCGGCCGTCGTCGTCGGGCCGAGCTTGATGCCGATCGGGTTGCGGATCCTGGAGGCGAACTCGATGTGCGCGTGGTCCAGCTGCCGGGTGCGCTCACCGATCCACACCATGTGCCCGGAGACGTCGTACAGCTGCCCGGTGCGCGAGTCGACCCTCGTCAGCGCGGACTCGTAGTCGAGCAGCAGCGCCTCGTGGGAGGCGTAGAACTCGACCGTCTTGAACTCCTCCGGGTCGGTCCCGCAGGCGTGCATGAAGTTCAGCGCGTTGTCGATCTCGCGCGCGAGCTGCTCGTAGCGCTGGCCGGACGGGGAGGAGCGCACGAAGTCCTGGTTCCAGGCGTGCACCTGGCGCAGGTCGGCGTAGCCGCCGGTGGTGAAGGCGCGCACCAGGTTCAGCGTGGAGGCGGAGGCGTGGTACATCCGCTTCAGCCGCTCCGGGTCGGGGACGCGGGCGGCCTCGGTGAAGTCGAAGCCGTTGACGGAGTCGCCCCGGTAGGTGGGCAGGGTCACCCCGTCGCGGGTCTCGGTGGGCTTGGAGCGCGGCTTGGAGTACTGGCCGGCGATCCGCCCGACCTTCACCACGGGCACGGACGCGGCGTACGTCAGCACGGCGCCCATCTGCAGGAGCGTCTTCAGCTTGTTGCGGATGTGGTCGGCGGACACCGCGTCGAAGGCCTCGGCGCAGTCGCCGCCCTGGAGAAGGAACGCCTCTCCCTTGGCGACGGCCGCCATCCGGGCGCGCAGCTGGTCGCACTCGCCCGCGAAGACGAGCGGCGGATACGACTCGAGGTCCGCGATCACTGCGCGCAGAGCCTCGGTGTCGGGGTACTCGGGCTGCTGCGCCGCGGGCAGGTCTCGCCAGGTGTTGCCAGCGCTCGCGCTGGGCTTAGCGTTCACGGTCACGCACTCAACCCTACGGGGTCACCCCGGGCGTCCATCCCCATGCCCAACAAATGAGACGAAGCGCGCTCCGACGCGGCCGGATCGGGCCGGTCCCCGCCACGGGGGTCCGGCCCGGTCCGGCAGGGGCGTCAGTGCAGGTTCTGCACCGCGGGGTCGGTGAAGCCGACGGCGAAGACGGTGCGCAGCGACATCGATTCGGCGCCGTTGTAGTTCAGACAGGCGTCGCCGGCGCCCGTGGCCGGCTTGAAGTCCTCCGGGTACGCCGCCTTGAGTGACGCGCTCGGGCAGATGTGCTCGGTCAGGCCCCACAGTTCGTCCACCGGGTCCGCGCCGAGCCTCGGCCAGTGGCTGAGGGCCTGGGGGGTGCCCACGGCCCAGTTCCCGGTGGCGAGCTCGCCGCTGGTGCAGGCCGTCGGGGTGCGGGTGTCGCCGGCCCAGGTGTGCGAGAAGACGGCGGGCTTGGTGCCGCAGCCCTTGTGGAAGTCGAAGTGCAGCAGACCCTGGTCGTCCGTCCAGGTCATGCCGCCCTGGAGGCCCCGGTACCGGGAGGCGGCGTAGGCGTCCTGGATCACCGTCTTGCCGCCGGAGAGGTTGAGCAGTCCCGGGTAGGTCGCGGAGTCGGCCGGGTTCAGCTGGTAGCGCACCACGCGTCCGCCGTCGGCCTTGCCGAACCACTCGCCGGTGACCAGCTTGAAGGGGCCGCCGCCGGTCTTGTCGAGCGAGAGCCACGAGTAGCACAGCGAGTTCGCGTCGGGCACCCCGTTGACGGCGTCCTCGCTGCACGCGCCGGAGGGCGGCGCCGAGGCCTGCTTGTAGTAGTGCACCTGCGGCATCACGTACGGGTAGCCGCAGGCGCTGGACCTGCCGCCGTTGATGCCGGACGTGCTGACGCCGGAGCCGTAGACGTCGACCTTGGCGAGCTTCTCCATGTCGAAGACGCGGATGCCGCCGGTGGTGTCGGTGACGTAGATGTAGTTGGAGTACCAGACGATCCCGCCGGCGTGGCCGGTGACGAACGTGAAGTTCGAGGCGGCGGACGAGGTGCTGGTGGGCTGGGCGAGCAGCACGTGCCGGTACTTGCCGGTGTCCCGGTCGACGAGGCTCAGCTTGAGCAGGTTGTTGGTACGGCAGCCGGTCGTCTCGGAGGCGGCGTCGCGTTCGTAGGTGTTGTAGTGCCAGGCGACCGCCAGGGCGCGCTTGCCGTCGATGGTGCCGTCGCCCCCGTCGGCGGTGCCCGTGCTGCTCATGCCCTGCGGCCACCAGCGGCCCGTGTCGTCGTCGCCGTGGGCCGACGACCAGCACCAGGAGACCTTGCGGGTGACCGGCGGCAGCGCCTTGGTCTCGTTACCCGCGCAGGCCCGCATCGAGCGCAGGTTCATCCAGGGGTCGGCCGCGCCGGAGGAGTTGGTCGTGTAGTCGGTGGTGAGCACCTGCTCCAGGCTGGCGTGCTCCGTGAGGTGGTTGGCGTAGAGGTTGTTCGTCGCGGCGACGTAGCTCGTGTCGGTCATCTTGAACCGGTCGCCGCTGAGCGCCAGTTTCGTCATCGTCGGCTGGTCCACGGCTGTCGCGGCCGGCCCGGTGAGGCCGGAGAACAGCGCGGCCGCCGCGGCGACGAAGGCCAACGGCCTCAGTCTGCTCGTTAAAGACACACCCACCCCTTTGGTTCTGGTCTGGAACACGTCAAGCAGTCGTGATCATAGGCCGGATCCGAAGCAGTGAAGCGCGTGCCGCGACGGGGCCCGTGGGGTAGGGTGCGGCGCATGTTCGCGCACTCGACCCACACCCGGAACTGGTGGTGGACCGCTCATCCGGCGGCCCACTGACTGCGCGTACGCACGACTTCGCGAAGGCCGCCCGAGGGCGGCCTTCGGCGTTTTCCCCGCCGGTCGTCCTCCCGGCCCCGCACCCCGCCTCCCCCCTCCCCCGCTTCACCCGGTGCACCTGAGAGGACCCACGGACCATGAACCTGCTGGACCTGACGCACGACTCCCGCCCCTTCGCGCTGCTGCGCCGGCGCGCCCCGGGCCACGACGAGCAGACCGTGGAACTGCTCGTCGGCCCGGTCACCACCCACGAACGTCTCGCCGACCTGCCCGACGAGGGCCTCGCGCTCGTGCCGTTCCGCCAGATCCGCGAGCGCGGCTTCGACGTCCGCGACGACGGCACCCCGCTGGCCTTCCTGACCCCCGAGGAGCGCCACGAGATCCCGCTCGCCGTCGCCCTGGAGCAGCTGCCCGAGCACGGGGTGCGCGTCGAGGGCGGCGCCTTCGACGTCGGCGACGAGGAGTACGCGCGGATCGTCGAGCGGGTGCTGCGGGAGGAGATCGGACGCGGCGAGGGCGCGAACTTCGTCATCCGGCGGACCTTCGAGGGGCGGATCGCCAGCTTCTCCAGGACCGACGCGCTCGCTCTGTTCCGGCGGCTGCTGGAGGGCGAGCGGGGCGCGTACTGGACGTTCGTCGTGCACACCGGGGAGCGGGTGCTGGTGGGCGCGAGTCCCGAGGTGCACGTGCGGATGTCCGGCGGCACGGTCGTGATGAACCCGATCAGCGGGACGTACCGCTATCCGGCCGAGGGGCCGAGCCCCGAGCGGCTGCTGGACTTCCTCGGCGACGGCAAGGAGATCGAGGAGCTGTCGATGGTCGTCGACGAGGAGCTGAAGATGATGTGCACCGTCGGCGACATGGGCGGGGTGGTGGTCGGGCCCCGGCTGAAGGAGATGGCGCACCTCGCGCACACCGAGTACGAGCTGCGCGGCCGGTCCTCCCTGGACGTGCGGGAGGTGCTGAGGGAGACGATGTTCGCGGCGACGGTGACCGGGTCGCCGGTGCAGAACGCCTGCCGGGTCATCGAACGCCATGAGCCCCTCGGGCGGGACGGGACCGCGCGCGGCTACTACGCGGGCGCGCTGGCGCTGCTCGGGCGGGACTCGGGCGGGGCGCAGACACTCGACTCCCCCATCCTCATCCGCACCGCCGACATCGACGCGTCCGGACGGCTGCGGGTGCCGGTCGGGGCCACGCTGGTGCGCGGCTCGGACCCGGCGGGCGAGGTGGCGGAGACGCACGCCAAGGCGGCCGGCGTGCTCGCGGCCCTCGGCGTACGGCCGGGCAGGCCGCGGGAGGAGGGCGCACGGGCCGGGCTGGCCGACGACCCCCGGGTGCGGGCGGCGCTGGACGGCCGGCGGGCCTCGCTGGCGCCGTTCTGGCTGCGGATGCAGGAGCGGGCACGGGACCTCGGCTCTCACGCGCTCGTCGTCGACGGCGAGGACACCTTCACGGCGATGCTCGCGCACGTGCTGCGCTCGGCCGGGTTCACGGTGTCGGTCCGGCGCTACGACGAGCCGGGGCTGCGGGAGGCGGTCCTCGCGCACGAGGGCCCGGTGGTGCTGGGTCCCGGCCCGGGCGACCCGTCCGACCTGGCCGACCCGAAGATGCGGTTCCTGCGGGAGCTGACCGCGCGGGTGATCCGGGAGCACCGGCACGGGGTCCTCGGCGTCTGCCTGGGACACGAGCTGATCGCGGCGGAGCTGGGGCTGGACATCGTACGCAAGGAGGTCCCGTACCAGGGGGCGCAAACGACGGTGGACTTCTTCGGTCGTGAGGAGACCGTCGGCTTCTACAACAGCTTCGTGGCGCGGTGCGACGACGACGCCCGGCAGGAGCTGACCGCGCACGGCGTCGAGGTGAGCCGGGCGGACAACGGCGAGGTGCACGCCCTGCGCGGCGCGGGCTTCGCGGGCGTGCAGTTCCACCCGGAGTCGGTGCTGACCCTGAACGGGGCGGCGATCGTAGGGGAGTTGATGGAGTCGCTGCGGCCGGCCGGTCAGGCGGTGGGTGAGAACGGCTAGCCGAAGAAGACACCGGCCTCGGCGTACAGGGCGGGATCCACCGTCTTGAGCCGGGCCGTCGCCTCCGCGAGCGGGACGCGGACGATGTCCGTGCCCCGCAGGGCGACCATCGTGCCGAAGTCCCGTTCGTGGACGGCGTCGACGGCGTGCAGGCCTGGGGGTCCCCCCACGCCGTTCAGGCAGTGGGGGAGGGTGGCGAGCCAGCGGTCGTAGGCGCTGGGGGTGCCCCCGCGCTGCACGTGTCCGAGGACCGTGGTGCGGGCCTCCTTGCCGGTGCGCTCCTCGATCCGGCGGGCCAGCCACTCGCCGACGCCGGAGAGCCGCACGTGCCCGAAGGGGTCCAGCGAGCGGTCCTTGAGGACCATGCCGCCGTCTTTGGGCACCGCGCCCTCGGCGACGACCACGATCGGCGCGTAGGAGGACCGGAAGCGGGAGGTCACCCACGCGCACACCTGGTCGACGTCGAAGGGCTGCTCGGGGATCAGGATGACGTTGGCGCCGCCGGCCAGGCCCGAGTGCAGGGCGATCCAGCCCGCGTGGCGGCCCATCACCTCCACGACGAGGACGCGCATGTGCGACTCGGCGGTGGTGTGCAGGCGGTCGATGGCCTCGGTGGCGATGCCGACCGCGGTGTGGAAGCCGAAGGTGTAGTCGGTGGCCGACAGGTCGTTGTCGATGGTCTTCGGCACGCCGACGCAGGACACGCCGTGCTCCTCGCCCAGCCGCGCGGCGACGCCGAGCGTGTCCTCGCCGCCGATGGCGACGAGGGCGTCGACCCCGTCGCGGGCGAGGGTGTCGCGGATGCGGCGGACGCCGTCCTGCTCGTGCAGGGGGTTGGTCCGCGAGGAGCCGAGGACGGTGCCGCCCCGGGGCAGGATGCCGCGCACCGCCGGGATGCCGAGGGGGACCGACACCCCTTCGAGCGGCCCCCGCCAGCCGTCGCGGTAGCCGACGAACTCATGGCCGTGTTCCTGGACGCCCTTGCGGACGACGGCGCGGATGACGGCGTTGAGGCCGGGGCAGTCGCCGCCCCCGGTCAGTACTCCGACGCGCATGACGGGTCCCCTCGCCGTGGGCCGAGACTGCCTGACGAAGGGTCAGTGTCGCGCGCGACTCACTCGTCGTCGAGGCCGCGCTCTATGGCGTACCGGACGAGTTCGACGCGGTTGTGCAGCTGGAGCTTGCCGAGGGTGTTCTGCACGTGGTTCTGGACCGTGCGGTGGGAGATGACGAGGCGTTCGGCGATCTGCTTGTAGCTCAGGCCCTTGGCGACGAGGCGCAGCACCTCGGTCTCCCGGTCGGTGAGCCGGGGTGCGTCCGGTTCGCCGGCGCCGGCGGCGGGCGCGGGCTCGGAGGCGAGGCGGCGGTACTCGCCGAGCACGAGACCGGCGAGGCCCGGGGTGAACACCGGGTCGCCGACGACGGTGCGCTGCACCGCGTCCACCAGTTCCTCCGTGGACGCCGACTTCAGCAGGTAGCCGGTCGCGCCGGACTTCACCGCCTCCAGCACGTCGGCGTGCTCGCCGCTCGCGGACAGCACCAGGACGCGCAGCGCGGGGTTGGCGGCGACGACCTCCTTGCAGACCTGCACGCCCGGCTTGGCGGGCAGGTTCAGGTCGAGGACGAGCACGTCCGGTGTGGTGGCCCGGGCGCGGCGCACGGCCTGCTCGCCGTCGCCGGCGGTGGCGACCACGTCGAAGCCGGACTCCGCGAGGTCCCGGGCGACGGCGTCCCTCCACATCGGGTGGTCGTCGACCACCATCACCCTGATCGGGCCCTTCACGTCGCTCATCGCCGTCCTGCCTTCCCCCGCTCGATGTTCCCCTGCGGCGCCTTCGGCACCGTCAGTTCGACCTCCGTGCCCTGGCCGGGCGTCGAGATCAGTTCGGCGCTGCCGCCGAGGTCGCGCAGCCGGCCCCGGATCGACTGGGCCACGCCGAGCCGTCCCTCGCCCTCGGCCTGTGCGAGCCGTCCTTCCGGGATGCCGGGCCCGTCGTCCCGCACGGTGACGATCACCTGGTCGGGCTCGTCCTCGACCAGGATCCACGCGCGCGCGTCCGGCCCGGCGTGCCGTCGGACGTTGTCCAGCGCGGCCCCGACGGCCGCCGCCACCTCCCGTGCGGCGGGCGGCGCGAGGAGCACCGGGGCGCCGGGCTCGGCGAGGGCGACCCGGGCGGCGGCGAAGGGGGCGAGCAGGGTGCGCAGGTCGACGGGCCCGGTGTCCTCGTCGGCGGCGGGCTCGTCCACGATCCGTACGACGGCGCCCTCGGCCTCGTCCTCCGAGACCCGGGAGACCGGCACCAGCCCGCCGGAGACCAGCGTGCGCAGCGCCACCTCCTGCTCGCCGGCCATCCGGCCCAGCTCGGCCGCCTCGCCGCCGATGACCGCGCCGCGCCGCTGCACCATGGCCAGCACCTGGAGCACACTGTCGTGGATGTCGCGGGCGAGCCGCTCCCGTTCCCGGGTCGCGGCCTCGATCTCCAGGGCGCGGGCGAGGGTGCGCTCGGAGGCGCGGGCGACCTCGACGACGTAGCCGATGGCGATGGCGGCGACCCAGACGAGGATCACGTTGTGCACGGTGTCGTGGGCCGGGGCGCCGCGTTCGACGAGGTTGGCGACGGCGACGGGGGTGGAGGCGAACACCGCCCAGCGCCAGCCGCCCTTGACGGCGAACGCGAGGACCGAGCCGGCGGTCCATATCGACGGCAGGGTGGGGCCGCCCTCGACGATCCGCTGGTGGGTGTCGGCGAGCGGGGTGAGCAGGATGCCGGTGAGGGCGATGGCGAGGTCGACGCCGAGGAAGGGCTTGGTGCAGGCGGCGGCGTTCTGGACGCGAGGCAGGGTGGCGAGCGTCCAGACGCTCAGCACGGCGTAGTAGCCGACGGCGATGCCGGGGCGGACGAACTCGTCGTAGGCGGTGGCGAACAGGCCGAGCGCGTACAGCATCGTCAGCACCCGGTAGGCGGTGAGCGCGCGCCACAGCGGCAGCTCGACCGACATCCGCATGACTGCCTCGCGTCTGGCCATGTCCCCCACCCCCCGGCCTGACCCCTTCTAGGGCCCGGACCGCTCCGCCTTTTCCTTCTCCGCCTGTTCCTTCTCCGCGCGGGCCAGGGCCGCCTTCGCGGCCTTGCCCGCCTCCTTCTCGGCCTTCGCCGCCTCCGCGATCTGCCGCTTGGCGGCCGTCGCGTAGATGTCGACGTACTCCTGTCCGGAGAGCTTCATGATCTCGTACATGACCTCGTCCGTCACCGCGCGCAGCACGAAGCGGTCGTGGTCCATGCCCTGGTAGCGGCTGAAGTCCAGCGGCTCGCCGATGCGGATGCCGGGCCGCATCACCTTCGGCATCACCTTGCCGGGCGGCTGGATCTTCTCCGTGTCGATCATGGCCACCGGGATGACGGGCGCGCCGGTGGCGAGCGCCACGCGCGCGAGGCCGCCGGGCTTGCCCCGGTAGAGGCGGCCGTCGGGCGACCGGGTGCCCTCCGGGTAGATCCCGAACAGCTCACCGCGCTCCAGGACCTCTATCCCGCTCTTGATGGCCGCCTCGCCCGCGCCCCTCGCGCCGGAGCGGTCCACGGGGAGCTGGCCGACGCCCTTGAAGAAGGCCGCCGTCAGCCGGCCCTTCAGCCCGGGCGTCGTGAAGTACTCGGCCTTGGCGATGAAGGTGACCTTGCGGTCCAGGACGGCGGGCAGGAAGAACGAGTCCGAGAAGGAGAGGTGATTGCTCGCCAGGATCGCGGGGCCCTCGGCGGGAACGTTCTCCAGGCCCTCCACCCAGGGCCTGAAGACAACCTTCAGCGGCCCCCCGACGGAAACCTTCATCGCGCCGTACAACAACCGAGTGCCTCCTGTGTGTGTAGATCAGACCTTAACCCGGAGCGGCGGAGAAGGGTCCGACGGCCCTGGTCGGTGTCAGTGCGGTCGCGTACGGTGAACCTCACACGAAGACAGAAGACAGGAGACCGAAGGTGCCGGTCCTTCCTGGAGCCGAGCCGTACCGCCATGCCGGCGGGGAGGTCGGGGTCCTCCTCTGCCACGGCTTCACCGGTTCCCCGCAGTCGCTGCGCCCCTGGGCGCGGCAGCTCGCGGGGCACGGTCTGACCGTCTCGCTGCCGCTGCTGCCGGGACACGGGACGCGCTGGGAGGACATGGTCCTCACCGGCTGGCCCGACTGGTACGCGGCGGTGGACCGCGAGCTGCGCATCCTGCGCGAGAGCTGCACGCGCGTGTTCGTGGCCGGGCTGTCCATGGGCGGCGCGCTGGCGCTGCGGCTCGCGGCCAAGCACGGCGAGGGCGTGGAGGGCGTGATCGTCGTCAACCCGGCGAACCGGGTGCACGGTCTGTCCGCGTACGCCCTGCCGGTGGCCCGGCACCTGGTGCGGACGACGAAGGGGATCGTGAGCGACATCGCGAAAGAGGGCGTCGAGGAGACCGGTTACCACCGGGTGCCGCTGCACGCCGCGCACTCCCTGCGGACCTTCCTGCGGCGGCTCGACGGCGAACTGCCGCAGGTCACGCAGCCGCTGCTGCTCCTGCGCAGCGCGCGCGACCATGTGGTGCCCGACGCCGACGCGGTCCGGATCCTGGGCCGGGTGTCGTCGAGGGACGTGACGGAGGTCCTGTTGGAACAGAGTTGTCACGTGGCGACGTTGGACCACGACGCGGACCGGATCCTCGACGAGAGTCTCGCGTTCATCGGCCGGCTCGCACCCAGTGTCGGCAAGGAAGGGACGACGGCAGGTGGCTGAGCACGACTCCGACCGCGGGGAGCAGGACGTGCCCTTCGACGAGGAGGCCGCGTGGGCGGCGATCGTCGCGGGCTACGGCGAGGAGCCGGCGGACCCGCCGGGCGCGAAGCCGTTCAAGCCGATCGAGGATCTGGCGCTGCTGGAGGCGGAGCCCAACGACGACGGGTCGGGTGCGGGGGCCGGTACGGGCCCCAAGGCGGGGCCGGTCTCCGTCGCCGACCCCGGCGCGCCCGTCACCGACCCGGGCGCGCCCCCGGAGGCGGGCGCGGGCCCGCAGAAGGGCGCGGACCCCGGTCCTCCCGCCGCCGGCTCCGGTGACGGCGCCGGGGACGGGCCGGCCAAGCCGCTGGGCAGCTCCATCTCCTTCGCGCCCGGCGTCGGCCCGCGTGACTACTCGCTGTCCGAGCCCTCCGACGCGGACTTCGACGAGGACGACGAGGGCCACTTCGTGCCGCCCGAGCCGCCGCCCCTGCCGACCGCGGACACCACGGCCAGGTTCGCCTGGCTCGGCGTGCTCGGCGGCCCGGTGCTGCTTCTGGTGGCGGTGCTGCTGGGCTGGGAGATGACGTGGTGGCTGACGACGGTCTGCGTCGGCGGCTTCCTGGGCGGCTTCGCGACCCTGGTCGTGCGGATGAACCCGGGCGACGACGAGGACGACGGCGACCCCGGGCGGGGCGCGGTCGTCTGACCGGGGCGGCCGCGAAACGGGGCGGCTGTCAGGTCCGGAATGGTCCTGGCGTCATGCGGCGGGCACGCGGAGCGCCGCCAGGACCGGGAGGTGGTCCGTGGCGGCCCGCAGGTCGGCCTCGCTGATCCCGGGCAGCCCGACGGGCACCCCGCAGCCGAGCACCTCGATCCCCTTCGTCGCGAAGACGGCGTCGATACGGCGGTCGGGGGCTGCCGCGGGGAAGGTGAGCTCGGCACCCCAGGGGGCGGTGGCCCGGCAGTCGAGCAGGGTGCCGGCCAGACGCCGGAACGTGGGGCCGCCGGGCCGCTCGTTGAGGTCGCCGCCCGCGACGGCGTGCTCCACGCCCATCCCGGCGAGCCGGTCGAGGAGCATCCCGCCCTGCTCGTACCGCTCGTCCGCGTGCAGGCTCAGATGGCAGCCGAGGACGCCGAGCCGGGCGCCCGCGAAGCGGACCACGGCGGTGGCGAAGCCCCGGCGGTGACGGCCGGGGGTGCGGGGCAGCAGCACGTCCTCGGTGTGCTCGACGGTGGCCCGCAGCGAGCAGAGCACGGCGGGGCCCGCGGCCGTGCCGCCGCCGGTGAGGATCACCAGATCGGTGGCCGAGGCGAGGCGGGCCAGCTGCTTGCGCCAGCGGAAGAAGATCGGGCTTTCCTGGACGAGGACCAGGTCGGGGGCGCAGGCGGTGATGACGCGGGCGAGGGCGTCGGTGTCGTCCCTCATCGAGCGGATGTTGTAGGAGAGGACGCGGATGATGGGCGAACCGTCGGGCTCCGTGCGCGAGTTGGGGAGCTGCGTCATAAGGGGTCCTTGCGCTATGAGCGTCCGATCAGGGCGCGTGATCTGGTGCCGTGCATCGCAAGGCGCCGGAGGTCGCTGGTAGCGGAGCCACCAGGGGGCTTCGGCAACGCGGCGAGGTGCGGTGCCAGACCGCGCGACCCGGACGGGCACAGCGCAAGGACCCCTGAAGCACAATTTACGCCCGATGCGCGAGGGCGCGAGGCGTGCGCGTCCGCACGCCCCGCGCCCCTTCCCGCGGCGGGGTTCGCTACATGACCGGGTCGGGTTCGCGGGCCAGGTCCGCGGCGCCGACCAGGCCCGCCTCGTTGCCGAGCTGGGCCGCGATCACGTCGGCGACCGGGCGCCAGTTGCCGCCGACCAGCCAGCGCCGGTACGACTTGCGGATCGGGTCCAGGACCAGGTCGCCCTCGTCGGAGAGGCCGCCGCCGACGATGAACGCGGACGGGTCGAAGAGGGAGGCGAGGTCGGCGAGACCGGCGCCGGCCCAGCGGGCCAGCTCGCGGTAGGAGTCGACGGCGACCAGGTCGCCCTGACGGGCGGCCATGGAGATGTGCTTGCCCTCGATGCCGTCGGGCGTGCCGTCGCCGAGGCCGAGCAGGACCTCGGCGCGCTCGGGGGTGGCGTTGGCGCGCTGCTTGGCGTACCGCACGAGGGCGCGGCCGGAGGCGTACTGCTCCCAGCAGCCCTGTGAGCCGCAGCCGCACAGCAGGCCGTCGGGCACCATGCGGATGTGGCCGAACTCGGCGGCCACGCCGAAGTGGCCGCGGCGCAGCTTGTTGCCGATGATGATGCCGCCGCCGAGGCCGGTGCCGAGCGTGATGCAGATGACGTTGCGGTGGCCCTTGCCCGCGCCGAACTTGTACTCGCCCCAGGCGGCCGCGTTGGCGTCGTTCTCGACGACGACCGGGAGGCCGACGCGTGCTTCGACCTTGTCCTTGAGCGGTTCGTTGCGCCAGTCGATGTTGGGGGCGAAGTAGACGGTGGAGCGCTGCCGGTTGACGTAGCCGGCCGCTCCGATGCCCACGCCGACGATCTCGTGGCCGGCGCGCGCGCCCTCCACCGCCGAGGCGATGGCGTCCACGATGGCCTCCGGCGTGGAGGGGGTCGGCACCTTGAAGGTCGAGAGGATGTTGCCTTCCTCGTCGACCACGCCGGCCGCGATCTTCGTGCCGCCGATGTCGACGCCGATGGTGAGTCCCATGAATCCCTCAGTTTCGGTCGAGCCCCGCTACGGCCAACCGTACCCGAGTGGGGTCAGTCCAAGTCGATGCGCTGGGTCGGGCCGGGGTCGTCGCCGCCGTCGCCGCGGGGGGCGTCGGGGCCGCCGAAGGGGCGGCTCGGGTCGCTCGTCCGGGCCGTCCAGCGCTGCTCCTGGTGCTGGACGGCGGAGCGGTAGGCGGCGAGCAGTTCGCCGCCGGCCGCGGCGAGGTGGTCGAAGACGTCCGGGTTGCGCTCGATGACGGGTTCGACGGCGGCCTTGGCCTGCTGGACGACCTGGCGCACGACCTGCTGGGCGGCGGGTCCGGCGACCGCGCCGAGCAGCGGGGACTGGAGCCCGGAGAGCCGGTCGGCGACCGATTCGACGAGCTTGCGCAGCTCCTCGGCGGCCGAGCCGGGCGGCGGGCCGTGCTGGGCCCGGCGGCGGGCCCGTTCCTCGGCGAGGTCCTCGGCGCAGGCGGTGGCCCAGGCGTCGGCGTCGGTGGCGCGCGTCCGTCCCGAGCCCTCGTCGGCGTCGCCTGTGGGGCGCTCTTCGCTCATGACGGCTCCTGACTACGGTTCGTCCTTACGACGTTACCCGAACGGCGGTATGCCGTTCACCGTGCCGGCGGCCACAGCCCGGGATCCGGCGCGAACCGAACGCGCAGTTCGCCGTCGCGCAGGGCGGCCCCGTCGACGGTGCAGCGGCGCAGCGCGGACGGCAGCGGCACGATCCGGCGGAACGGGCCGACGGTGACGACGAGTTCGTCGCCGCGCCGGACGAGGTCGAGATCGTCGCGTATGGCGCCGGGCAGGGGGATGTGCCAGACGAGGACGCCGTCCTGTGCGACCCGGTCGGCGACGGGCCACTCGACCGGGGGGACGCCCGCGTTGACGTCGGGCACGGCGAGCGCGGTGAGGTCGTCCTCGCCGCGGGGGTCGTGGCCGAGGTGGGCGACGGGGCGGGCCTCGCCCCAGTCCACGAGGGTCTTGCGCTGCTGGGAGACGAGCCGGGCGAGGAGGCCGCCGCCGTCGGCCGCCTCCTCGGGCAGGACGCGGTTGGCGACGAGGGACTCGACGGGCAGTGCGCGCAGGGCGAGGCCGAGGCGGGCGTCGCGCACGGCGTCCTCGCCGGCCGGTCCGGGCTCGGCGACCAGGCGCACGGAGGTGCCGCGGTCGGCGAGGACGGCCTGGACGGCGGCCAGTTCCAGATCCCAGCGGGCTGTCGTCTCGTACAGCCACTCGGCGGGCATGGGAACGCCGGCGAGGCGGCCGAGGACGGGGCGCAGGGCGCGGGCTGCCTGGCGTTCCGGGGGGAGCAGGCGGCGGAGGTAGCGGCGCAGTTCCTCCGGGAGGGCGAGGAGCGCGAGGGCCTGCGGGGTGGGCGGGAGGTCGACGACCAGGAGGTCGTGGGTCTCGGCGAGGGCGGCGTCGCGCAGGGCGCGCAGGAGGGTGAGCTCCTCGGCGCCGGGGAGGGGGGTGACCTCCTCCGGGTCGAGGCGGGAGGCGCCGAGCAGGTCGAGGACGGTGGAGGCACGGTCCTGGAAGGCGGCGAGGTCGTCCCGGAAGCCGGCGGCCGCGTCGGGGCGCCAGGCGGTGAGGTGGGGCGTGATCCGGGTCGGCGCGGCTCCTGTCGGCGCGCCGAGGGCGGCGCCCAGGGTGTCGGCGCGGTCCGCGCTCAGGACGAGGACCTCGGCGCCGCGGCCGGCCGCCTTCAGCGCGGTGGCGGCGGCGACGGTGGTGCGTCCGCTGCCGCCCGGGCCGGTGATCAGGAGGGTGCGCATGAGGCTGAACGGTAACGGACGATCAGCTTCCTCCCGGGCGCCCGGTGAACCGGGCGGGGCCGGCCGGATCGGCCCGGTGGGCCGACGCGGCCGGGGAGGCCCGCTACTTGCCGGACTCGACCCGCTTCTTCAGGCCGGCAAGGGCCCGGTCGATGATGACCTTCTCGGCCTTGCGCTTGATCATCCCGAGCATGGGGATCTTGACGTCCACGGTGAGGACGTACGTCACCTCGGTCGCCCCCGCGCCGGCCGGCTTGAGCAGGTACGAGCCGTCGAGGGAGCGCAGCATCTGGGACTTCACCAGCGTCCACGACACCTCGTGCTCGCCGGTCCAGGTGTACGCGAGGACCTGGTCGTCCTTGATCGCGCCCGCGTCCATGACGAGGCGGACCTGCTCGGCGCGCCCCTGCGCGTCGGAGGCGAGCACCTCGGCCTCCTTCACCTCGCCGGTCCACTCGGGGTAGCGGGCGAAGTCGGCGATCACTCCCATGACCTCGGCCGGCGCCGCCTCGATCGTGATGCTCGAACTGGTGTGCTCCGCCATCGCCCCGGCTCCTCCAGACGCGGTCCGTGTGTGCAGCGTGAAGGCTACCGCGCGTGCGCCGCGCCGTTGTCACCCCACCCTCGTAGCGCCCCGTCAGAACTCCAGCGCCCACGGCTTTCCGGCGCCGGCGAAGTGCCCCACGTTGACGCACTCGGTGGGCCCGATCCGCATCCGGCGCGCCAGCGGCTGGTGGACGTGGCCGAAGAGGGAGTACCGGGGGCGGGTTCTGCGGATCGCGTCCAGCAGCGCCCGGCTGCCCCGCTCGAAGCGGCGCGCGACGGTGTCGTAGACGAGGTCCGGCACCTCCGGCGGGATGTGCGTGCACAGCACGTCGACCTCGCCGACGGCCTCGATCTTCGCCGCGTACTCCTCGTCGCCGATCTCGTACGGCGTGCGCATGGGCGTCTTCAGGCCCCCGCCCACGAAGCCGAAGACCCAGCCGCCGATCTCGACCCGCTGCCCGTCCAGCACCGTCGTCCCCTCACCGGCGAACTCGGGCCACAGCCGGGGGATGTCGACGTTGCCGTAGGTCGCGTACGTAGGAGTGGGGAACGCCGCGAACATCTCGGCGTACTGCTTGCGCACCCCTCGTTCGATCACCGCGGCCCGGTCCTCGCCGACGCCCGCCCACAGCCGCGCCCCGAGCTCCCGCGCCTCCTCGAAGCGGCGGGCGGTGCGCAGTTCGACGAGCCGGTCGGCGTTCTCGACGCCGAAGAGGTCGGGGAAGATCCCGCGGGAGTGGTCGGCGTAGTCCAGGAAGAGCACCAGGTCGCCGAGGCAGATCAGGGCGTCCGCGCCCTCCCCGGCGCGGGCCAGGTCGCGCGCGTTGCCGTGCACGTCGCTGACCACGTGGATGCGTGTCCTGCCGCTGCCGGACGGTGTGGGTGCCATGGCGATCAAGGGTAGAAGGCGCGGCGCGCCTGTGAACAGTGGCGGCCGGAATACCGGTTACTGGCCAGTTAGTAAAGCGGTGGACTACTGTGCGCGAGGAAACACCAATCTGTGTGACGCAGCGAACATCTCGCCGGGCCCCCCTGTCAAAGAAGCCATACCGGCGGGTAACGTCCGGGCAGTCCAGTCGTGCTCAGGTTTCGGCCAACGGGTCCCCGCCCGTCGGCGGATCTGGGCACTGCCCGAGCCTTGGACCGCACCGTCGCATCGCACAACGTCGTGGCGCCGGCGCCCTATGAGGAGCAGCAGTCTTGCGCGAGTTCAGCCTTCCGGCTTTGTACGAGGTCCCCGCGGACGGCAATCTGACCGACATCGTCCGCAGAAACGCCGCGCAGCACCCTGACGTCGCCGTCATCGCCCGCAAGGCGGGCGGCGTCTGGCAGGACGTGTCTGCCACGGCGTTCCTGGCCGAGGTGCACGCCGCGGCGAAGGGCCTCATCGCCGCCGGCGTCCAGCCGGGCGACCGGGTCGGCCTGATGTCGCGCACCCGCTACGAGTGGACGCTGCTCGACTTCGCCATCTGGTGCGCGGGCGCGGTGACCGTGCCGGTGTACGAGACCAGTTCGCCGGAGCAGGTGGGCTGGATCCTCTCCGACTCGGGCGCCACCGCGGTCGTGGTGGAGCTGGACGCGCACGCCGCCGCCGTGGAGTCGGTGCGGGACACGCTGCCCGCCCTCAAGCACGTGTGGCAGATCGAGAAGGGGGGCGTGGAGGAGCTCGGGCAGCTCGGCAGGGACGTCTCCGACGCGGCGGTCGAGGAGCGCAGCTCGCTCGCCAAGGCCGACGATCCGGCCACCATCGTCTACACCTCGGGCACGACCGGGCGCCCCAAGGGCTGTGTCCTGAGCCACCGCAGCTTCTTCGCCGAGTGCGGCAACATCGTGGAGCGGCTGCGGCCGCTGTTCCGCACCGGCGAGTGCAGCGTCCTGCTCTTCCTCCCCCTCGCGCACGTCTTCGGCCGGCTGGTGCAGATCGCCCCGATGATGGCGCCGATCAAGCTGGGCACCGTCCCGGACATCAAGAACCTCACCGACGAACTGGCCTCCTTCCGGCCGACGTTGATCCTGGGCGTGCCGCGCGTCTTCGAGAAGGTCTACAACTCGGCGCGGGCGAAGGCGCAGGCGGACGGCAAGGGCGCGATCTTCGACAAGGCGGCGGACACCGCGATCGCGTACAGCCGGGCGATGGACCTGCCCTCGGGTCCGTCGATCGGCCTGCGGATCAAGCACAAGGTCTTCGACCGGCTGGTCTACAGCAAGCTGCGCGCGGTGCTGGGCGGCCGGGGCGAGTACGCGATCTCCGGCGGCGCGCCGCTGGGCGAGCGTCTCGGCCACTTCTTCCGCGGCATCGGCTTCACCGTCCTGGAGGGCTACGGCCTGACGGAGTCGTGTGCGGCGACCGCGTTCAACCCCTGGGACCGGCAGAAGATCGGCACGGTCGGGCAGCCGCTGCCGGGCTCGGTGGTGCGCATCGCGGACGACGGCGAGGTGCTGCTGCACGGCGAGCACCTGTTCAAGGAGTACTGGAACAACCCCGGGGCGACGGCGGAGGCGCTGGCCGACGGCTGGTTCCACACCGGTGACATCGGCACCCTGGACGAGGACGGCTACCTCAGCATCACGGGCCGCAAGAAGGAGATCATCGTCACCGCGGGCGGCAAGAACGTCGCACCGGCCGTGATCGAGGACCGCATCCGGGCGCACGCGCTGGTCGCGGAGTGCATGGTGGTGGGCGACGGGCGGCCGTTCGTGGGCGCGCTGGTCACCCTCGACGAGGAGTTCCTGGACCGCTGGGCCGCCGACCACGGCAAGCCGGCCGGGTCCACCGCGGCGTCGCTGTGCGAGGACGCGGACCTGCTGGCCGCGGTCCAGACGGCGATCGACGACGGCAACGCCGCGGTGTCGAAGGCGGAATCGGTGCGGAAGTTCCGCATTCTCTCCTCCCAGTTCACGGAGGACTCGGGCCACCTCACGCCGTCGCTGAAGCTCAAGCGCAACGTCGTGGCGAAGGACTACGCGGCGGAGATCGAGGCGATCTACGCCAAGTAGCGGTCTTCTCAGCCCTCCTGACGGAGTGTCATCAGGCGCTCGGGGTGCGGGTCATGGCGCGGTGTCCTCGGCGAGGACCCGCGCCATCGTGCGTTCGGCGAGCGCGGTGATGGTGACGAACGGGTTCACCCCGATCGACCCGGGCACGAGCGAGCCGTCGGTGACGTAGAGCTTCGAATACCCCTTCACCCGGCCGTAGTCGTCGGTCGCCTTCCCCAGCACGCAGCCGCCCAGGGGGTGGTAGGTGAAGTCGTCGGCGAAGACCTTGCTCGGTGAGCCGAACAGGTCGTAGCGGTAGATGGTGGAGTTCGCCGAGTTGATCCGGTCGAACAGTTTCTTCGCCATGCCGACCGAGACGGCGCTCTGCGCCGCCGACCAGCCCAGTTTCACACCGCCCGAAGCGCTGTCGTAGGTGAACGCGGCGCGCTGGGGGTTCTTGGTGATCGCCAGGTAGAGACTGACCCAGTGCTCCAGGCCCGTGGGCAGCGGGGCGATCTCCGCGAAGACGGGGTTGGCGGTGTTGGCCCAGTCGTCGATGCCCATGACCGGCATGGTCGACTGGTTGGCGCCGACGGTGTCCCACAGGTGGTTGGCCCGCCCCAGCATCACGTTGCCGTTGGTTCCCCAGCCGGCCCCGACGCTCGCGTCGAGCGCGGGCAGCGTGCCCGTCTCCCGTGCGCGCACGAGGAGTTCGCTGGTGCCGACGCTGCCGCCGCCGAGGAAGAGGTAGGTGCAGCCGTACTGCTTGGTCTCCACGACCTTCCCGGTCACGTCGATGCGGTCGGCGGTGAGGACGTACGTGCCGTCGGCGGCGCGGCTGACCGCGCGGACCTTCTCCAGGGTGTGCACGGTGACGTTGCCGGTGCCGAGCGCGGCGGCGATGTACGTCTTGTCGAGGCTGCGCTTGCCCTGGTTGTTGCCGTAGATGACCTCGCCGCCGAGCGCCGACTTGGTGGCCGTGCCGTCCGCCTCGCGCCGCATGTAGCCGAAGTCGTAGACGTTGGGAACGAAGGCGGTCTTCAGGCCGGCGTTCTGGGCGTGCTTGCGGGAGACCCGGGTGAACCGGTACCAGTCGGTGGACTCGAACCAGGCGGGGTCGACCGAGTTGACGCCGAGCATCGAACGGGCGCGCGGGAAGTAGGTGCCGTACATCTCGTTGACGTCGACCGTCGGGAACTGCTCGGCGAAGTAGGACCGCAGCGGGGTGACCGCCATCCCGCCGTTGACGAGCGAGCCGCCGCCGACGCCGCGTCCGACGTACACGGACATGTTCGCGAAGTGCACGCGGTCCAGGACGCCGGGGTAGGCGCTGATGTCCTTGTTGACGACGTCCAGCCAGAGGAAGCTGGCGAGCGGGGCCTCGGTGCGGGTGCGGAACCACATGGAGCGCTGGTCGGGGGCGATGGTGGAGCAGAAGACCTTGCCGTCGGGGCCGGCGGTGTTCCACAGGCGGCCCATCTCCAGGACGAGGGTGCGGATGCCGGCCTGGCCGAGACGGAGGGCGGCCACGGCGGCGCCGTAGCCGGAGCCGACCACGATGGCGGGCGCGGAGTCGACCGCGTCGGGCTCGGCGGAGTGGGCGGAGGCGAGGCCTACGCGGGTGAATCCGAGGGTGGCCGCCGTCTGAAGGGCGGCCATTCCAAGGATTTGACGTCTCGTCAGCTGACGTTGGATCAGTTTTGGTGTCATGTGCGCAGCATGGGCGGTTTCTTCGCATACCGCCAGAGGTCGCGCCGGTTCTACAACAGGTCTTTCAGCCGATCCGCCAGCAGGTCCCAGCGCCACTTCTCCTCGACCCACCGCCGGCCGCGCTCGCCCATGCTGCGGCGCAGCTCCTCGTCGGCGAGGAGGGGGACGATCCGGTCGGCGGCGTCCTCGGGGGAGTCGCCGCGGACGACCCAGCCGGTCTCCCCGTCGAGGACGGCGTCGGGCGCGCCGCCGGAGTCGCCGGCGACCACGGGCAGCCCGGTCGCGGACGCCTCCAGGTAGACGATGCCGAGGCCCTCCACGTCGAGTCCGCCGCGGCGGGTGCGGCACGGCATGGCGAAGACGTCGCCGGCACCGTAGTGCGCGGGCAGCTCCGACCAGGGCACCGAACCGGTGAAGCGCACCGAGCCGGCGACGCCCCGCTCGTGCGCCAGCCGGCGCAGGTCCTTCTCGTACGGCCCGCCGCCGACGATCAGCAGCACCGTCTCGGGCTCGGCGGCCAGGATCCGGGGCAGCGCCCGGATCAGCGTGTCCTGTCCCTTGCGCGGGACGAGACGGGAGACGCAGACGACGACCGGCCGGTCGGTGAGGCCGAGGCGCGCCCGCACCTCGTCGCCGCCGGAGCCGGGGTGGAAGGTCTTCTCGTCGACGCCCGGCGGCAGCTGCACCATGCGTGCCGCGGCCTCGGCACTCAGTGCGGTCGCGATCCGCGAGCGCGTGTACTCCCCCAGATAGGTGATCGTGTCGGTGGTGTCCCCGATCCTCCCGAGCAGCTGCCGCGCGGCCGGCAGCTGGGCCCAGCCGGCCTCGTGGCCGTGCGTGGTGGCGACCAGCCGGCGCGCCCCGGCCCGGCGCAGCGCGGGCGCCATCAGCCCGAGCGGCGCGGCCGCCCCGAACCACACCGAGGTGCACCCGTGCTCCCGGAGCAGCCCGACGGCCCGCCGGGTCGCGGCGGGCGTGGGCAGCAGCATCGTCGTCGCGTCGCGGACGACGGTGAAGGGCTGCTCGGCGTCGAAGGCGGCCGTCGCCTCGACGCCCTCCCGGCCCCGCTTCCAGGTGGACGCGTAGACGACGATCCGCTCGGGGTCGAGACGGAGCGCCATGTTGTGCAGGAACGCCTGGATCCCCCCCGGCCGGGGCGGAAAGTCGTTCGTCACGATCAGGGTCTTGTCCATCGCCGCCGACCCTATCCAACCGCCGGCCGGTTCAGCCGAGCTGCTCCTCCGCGTAGGTCCGCCAGGTCGCGGTGAAGGCCTCGGGGGTGGTGCTCAGGGTGGACTTCATCGCCTGTTCCAGTGCGTCCGTGCGCCGGGGGTGGGCTCCGACGGCGCGGTAGAAGGCGTCGAGGCGCGCCTCGCCCCAGTGGGCGGCGATCAGACGGCAGGCCAGCCAGCCGGACTCGTAGGCGCGGGCCAGCCGGGTCGCGTCGCCGGTGAAGGCGAAGTCCTCGTCGGCGGGCAGGGCCGTCGGGGTGCGGCCCTTGGTGACCGCCTTCTGCAGTTCGGGGGCCACCTGGGACGGGGTGCGGCCGGTGCCGCGGTAGCCGACCCAGTCCGCGTACCCCTCGGACAGCCACAGCGGGGTCGCCGGGCCGGTGTGGGCCCGGGTGGCGACGTGCGCGGTCTCGTGGGTGAGCACGACCTGCCGGCCCACGGGGCCGAGGACGCCGTAGGCGTCGGGGTTGACGATGATCCGGTCCGCGGGGGCCCGGGGCGCGCCGCCTGTCTCGCCCGTGGTGACGGCGGCGATCCCCCGGTAGGAGGCGGCCGGCGAGCCGAGCAGCGCCGCCATGCCGTCCAGCGACCCAGGCACGAGGACGACGACGTGCCCCGCCCAGTCCTCGCCCCAGGCCGCCGAGACCGCCGGGACCGCGCGGTCGGCCAGGTCGGCGAAGGCCCGCAGCTGCCCGCCGGTGCGGCCGACGCCGAGGACCAGGCTGTGCGCGCCCCGGGCGACGGTCACCGCGCCCTGGTCCCACAGCTGTGCGCCGGCCTTCGGCGCGGGCCGCTCCGAGGCCACCGCCCAGGTCCCGGCGGCGGTGCGGGCCAGGCGCAGGGTGCGGGCGGCGGTCACCGGGGCCCGGTCGTAGCCGTCGACGCGGTAGCTGAGCTCCGCCTCGGCGGTGAGGGAGTCCCCGTCACTGCGGGCCGAGGTGACCCGGTAGGACCAGGAGGCCAGCGGCAGGGACCGCAGGCGGGCGTACCCGGCGCGCTCGCCGGTGGCGGCGTAGGCGTCGGCGTCGTGGGCCAGGACGGCCGCCGCGCGGCGGTCGAGCAGGCGCTGCGCGGTGTCCTGCGCGGTGTCCGCGGGCGGGTGCGCCCCGCCGCAGCCCACGAGGAGGGCGAGCAGCAGGGCGGTGACGGTTCGCACCCCGCGGATTCGCCTCTGCCCGGCCATCCCCCGATCGTACGGGGGCCCCATGCGGCACCCGGCCGCACAGAGCGCTAAGGCCGCGTGACCGAGGACACCGGCATCATCCCCACCGGGTCGTAGCGGACCGGGGCGCCCGGGTACGGGGCGTGGATGACCTGGCCGTCGCCGACGTACATGCCGACGTGGCTGGCGTCGGAGCGGTAGGTGACGATGTCGCCGGGGCGGGCCTGGGAGAGGGGGACGCGGTGGCCGGCGTGCGCCTGGGCCTGCGAGGTGCGCGGGAGGGAGAGGCCGGCCTGTGCGTAGGACCACTGCACGAGGCCCGAACAGTCGAAACCGGTGGGGCCGTTGGCGCCCCAGACGTACGGTTTGCCGAGCGCGGAGCGGGCGGCGGCCAGGGCGGCGGCCGCGCGGCCCGAGGCCGCCGCGCCGCCGGGGCCGGACAGGTGGCCGCGGCCTGACCGGGAGGCCCTGTCGTACGCGGCGCGCTCCGCGGACGGCAGGGAGTTCAGCAACTGCCGTGCCCTGGCGAGCTTCTGCTCGACGCTCCGCTTGTGCGCGGCGACCGCCCTGCGGCTCTTGTCGAGTTCACCGAGCCTGCGCACGGCCTCGGCGCGTTCCTGGGCGAGTTCACGCAACGCGCCCTGGAGATCCTTGAGTTCGCCCGCCTGGTGGAGGGTGATCCGGTCGAGGGCCAGGGCCCGGTCGAGGTAGTCGGCCGGGTCGTCGGAGAACAGCAGCGCCAGGGCCGGGTCGAGGCCCCCGGAGCGGTACTGGGCGCCGGCGAACGCGCCGAGCCGCTCGCGCAGGTCGTTGACGCGCGCCTGCTGACGGGCGACCCGGTCCTGCGACTCGCCGACCTGGCGGCGCAGCGTCCCGGTGCGCTCCGCCGCCTCGTTGAAGGCCTCGGTGGCCTTCTCCGCCTGCGTGTAGAGGCGGTCGACCTCGGCGCGGGTGTCGTCGAGCGGTGCGGCGGGGGCCGGTACGGCGGCGAGGGCGCCGAAGGCTGCGGTCGCGACGGACAGGACGCCGAAGGCGCCCCGGTCGAACCCGGACGATGCAAGGCGGCGATGGGACCCCACGGGAAGCCGCGCTCCTTCCACTGGCGGACGAGGAACGGGCCAGACAGTAGCCCCGCCACCGGGGGCCCACCAAAGACCTCCGCGGGCACACAACGTGACACCCCGCCTATGACGCAGGTCATGGGCGGGGTGCGGGGTCAGTTCACGTCGTGGCGATTCGCCCGTTCGGGCGGCACGGTGTCGTGATCTTGATGGCGGTGGCCGGCTGGTCGGCCGGCCCGCTCAGATCCGGACGCCGAACTGGAACGGCATGTTGCCGATCGACTCGTAGCGCACGACGGTGCCGGTGCGCGGGGCGTGCAGCACCTGGCCGTTGCCCGCGTAGAAGCCGACGTGGTGCTGGTCGCCGTAGAAGATGACCAGGTCGCCGACCTTGAGGTCGGACTGGGAGTAGATCCGGGTGCCGGCGTTGGCCTGGTCCTGCGAGATGCGCGGGATCTGGACGCCCGCCTGGGCGAAGGCCCAGGAGGTCAGGCCCGAGCAGTCGAACGAGGACGGGCCGGTGGCGCCGTAGACGTACGGCGAGCCGATCTTGCTCTGCGCGGCCTGGAAGGCGGCCATGGCGCGGCCCGAGGCGGGGGCGGTGTTGCCGAGGTCGACGCGGTCGCCGGCGTCACGGCTGGCGCGGGCGTCGGCGGCGGCGAGCGCGGCCTTCTCCTTGGCGGAGAGCGTGTTGAGCAGCTTCTGCGCCTCGGCCAGCTTGGACTGGACTTCCTTCTTCTTCTTGCCCAGTTCGGTCCGCGTGGTGGCGAGGTCCTTGAGCTTCTCGGACGCCTCGGCGCGGTCCTGGGCGAGTTCGCGCTGCTTGTCCTGGATCTTCTTCAGCGCCTCGACCTGCTGGGCGCTGAGCTGGTCGGCCGCGGAGGCCTTGTCCAGGTAGTCGTCCGGGTCGGACGACAGGAAGAGCTGGAGGGAGGAGTCGATGGAGCCGGTGCGGTACTGGGCCGCCGCGGCGAGACCTATGCTGTCGCGGAGCCCGTTGAGCTCGTCCTGACCGCGGGCCACGTTGTCCTGGATGGTGGAGATCTCCTTCTGGAGCTTCTCCTGCTTCTCCTTGGCCCCGTTGAACTTCTCCGTGGCCTGCTCGGCCTGCTCGTAGAGCGCGTCGACCTTGGCCTTGACCTCGTCCTTGGTCGGCTTCTCACTGGGCGCGGCGTTGGCCGCCTGCGAGCTCAGGGCCACAGCGGCAGCGGCGGCGGTGGTCAGCACGGTGACGCGTGCGCGGCTCGGCTGCTTGGGTCGACGGTGGGACGCCACGGAGGACGACTCCTTCTTGTGAGTGATCACTCGTGTGGAGGTTCGAAGGCAGACCCTAGTGACCTCCCCGTGATCACTTCAAATCCTGAGCCAAAAAATCTCGGTTACGCACCGCATTTTTTGACCTCAATCCACGTGCGGTGATGCCCGGTTGACGCTACGTTGCGTGATGATTGCGCCAATTCGGGCATTAAACCTTTACGTTGACCTTCAGGTCAGTCGCTTCAGGAGTACCGCAGAAGCGACAGGCCGCGCCCCCGCCTTGGCGACCCCGTCGGCCACCTCGCGGTCGGTCGAGGCGACGATGACCGGCCGGCCCGGCGGCTCGGCGCGCACCAGTTGGCGGATGAGCTCGTCGGCGGTGACGCCCGGCTTGGAGAACAGCACCCGCACCCCCCGCGGCGGCGCCAGCAGCACCGGCGCGGCCAGTTCGGCCCCGTCGAAGACACAGGTGACCTCGGCGCCGGTCTGGGCGGCGAGTTGAGAGAGCTGGCCGAGCAGGCGCAGCCGCTGCTTCTCCAACGGCATCTGCGGATAGCCGGTCTTGGTGACGTTGTAGCCGTCGACCACGAGATGGGCCTGCGGCAGCGCGAGCAACTGGTCGAGGATCGCCGGGTCGTTCTCCGACAGGGCGCGCGCGGCGATGTCCTTCGGGGTCATCCGCCCCGGTTCGACCGCGTCCACGGTCTGCGCCGGACGGACCGACACCGGCGGCAACGCCAGTTCCCTGCGCAGCCCTTGGGCCGCGTCCAGCACGGTGTCCAGCAGCAGCCGCACCCGCATGTCCTCGACGCTGCGGCCCTCGCGCGCCGCCCGCCGCGCGGCCTCCAGGGCGGCCTCCGCCTCCCCGAGCCGGGCCTTCAGCCGCCGCGACTCGCTCTCCGCGGCGGACACCTGCGCCTGCCCCTCGGCCCGCTGGGCCTCGGCCTGTTCCTGCGCCTTGCGCAGCGCCGCCTCACCCCGCTTGACGTCGCTGAGGGCCGAACGCAGCTTGCGCTGAAGCGATTCCGCTTCCTTCTTCACCGCGTCCAGCTCGACGCGCAGCCGCTCGGTCTCGGCCCGGGTGTGCTCACGGGCCTGCGCGAGTTCCTCCCGCAGCCGCTCCAGCTCCGCCCGGCTCTCCTCGTCGGCCCGCTCGGCGTCCGCGCGCTGCGCCTCCTCGCCGGCAGCCGTGACCAGCTTCACCCAGTCGACGGGCCGCAGTACGTAGGCCGCGGCCGCCACATCGAGCGGATCCGCGGCCGGGGGCGGCGAGCCGGAGTCGAGGGCGCCGGCGAGTTCCGGCTGCGCCTCTCTGAACTTCTCGGCGATGCGCTGCCGGAACAGCGTGTCCGTCTCCAGCGCGGCCGCCATCGCGTTGCCCGCGAACTTGGCCCGGCGGTTCGGGGCGAACCGGGCGTACTGCCGCAACTGGGCGGGCAGTTCACCGACGGTCAGCCCGCCGAAGGCGTCCGAGACGATCTGCACGACCCGGCGGCGCACGCCGTCGGGCAGCGGACGGTCGAGCACCTCAGCGGCGCCGTCGCCCGGCCCCCCGCCTGCGCTCTCCACCATCCGTCACACCCCACTAGCTGTGCGGGCCCTGCTCCCTCAGGAGCCGGCGCCCGGCCTGTCGACGAGTTCCACCTGGTCCACGGCGTTGCACCAGCGGCACCGCACCGACTCGATGGTCTCACTGACCACCTCGCGCTCCTCGACGTTCGGCTCACCCGCCAGATCGAGGTGCACGTACTCGACGACCTTCGACGAGCGCGTCACGTCGAACCGGGTGAGATTGCCGCACAGCGTGCAGCGCCACCGCGTCGTGGCGGTCGGCAGGGGAACCGTCATCGTGACTGTCCGCTTCCTTCTAGTGTCGGTCTTCCGCTGGTCGGGCACCCACCGGACGCCCCGGGGGGCACCCTGTGCGTGTGGCTCGTAACCCTACGGCCTGGCGGGTACTCGCCGCCCATCCGTCCACGGCGGCGAGGCGGTACGGGGGTGTGCGTCCCGTTACGTCATGCTCTGGTCCATGATCAGCGACTGGAACGGGGCTCTGGACCGGGCGATCCGGCACCCCGCCGCACCGGTGACGTACACAACGATCGCGCTGTGCTGTGTGCTCTTCGCGATCAGCCCCGCCTCCGGCCTCAATCCCGCGTACGGCTCCGGCGAGGAGCTCGCGGCCGCGCAGCGGGCCTACTTCCGCCGCTGGGGCGTCATCCCGGCCGACCTGTTCGACGGCTCCCCGCGCGCCCTCCTCACCCCGGCCACGGCCCTGTTCGTCCACGGGACCTGGGTGCACCTGCTGGGCAACATGCTCTTCCTCTACGTCTTCGGGGCGATGACCGAGCACCGGATGGGCCGCGTGCAGTTCTCGCTGTTTTTCCTCGGCTGCGGCTACCTCGCCCTGTCGGGGTACGCCGCCGCCAACGCCGGCTCCGGACAGCCCCTGGTGGGGGCGTCCGGGGCGATCTCGGCGATCCTCGGCGGGTTCCTGTACCTGTTCCCCCGGGCGCGGGTGACCAGTCTCCTGCCGTTCCTCTTCTTCCTGCCGCTGCGGTTCCCCGCGTGGGTGGTGCTGCCCTTCTGGGCGGCGCTGCAGTGGCTGGCGGCGGGGCGGGCCGGGCCTGGGCCCGGGGTGGCGTACCTGGCGCACCTGATGGGGTTCGGCCTGGGCTTCGGCTACGCGTGGGCCCGGTTCAACGTGCCCACTAGAGTGAAACCCGCCCCGACTCCGTCCCCCGAGGGAGAGAACCAGCCGTGATCACCGCGATCGTCCTCATCAAGACCAGCGTGGACCGGATTCCCGAGATCGCGGAGTCGATCGCCTCACTGGAGTCCGTGAGCGAGGTGTTCTCCGTGACCGGGACGTACGACCTGATCGCCATGGTGCGGGTGCGCCGGCACGACGACCTCGCCGAGGTGATCCCGGGGCGGATCAGCAAGATCCCCGGTGTTCTCGGGACGGACACGCACGTCGCCTTCCGCACGTACTCCCAGCACGACCTCGAGGCCGCGTTCGCCATCGGGCTGGACTCTTAGGGCGTTCGCCCAGGCGTCTGCGGGGCGTGGATCGTGCGCGGCCGGCGGCCGGCGGTGGCTGGTCGCGCCCACGCGGCGAAGCCGCATATCGACACAGCCCCGCGCCCCCAAGGCGTCGCCCCCGACGTCCGCTGCGTCACACCGCCGGTACGCAGCGGCCGTCTTCCGTCCTGTACTGCCACTTCGCGCCCTCGGTCACCAGTTCCCGCACCGCGTGGACGAAGCGGTCCACGTGCTCGTCCGGGGTGCCCGCGCCGAAGCTCACCCTGATGGCGTTGAGGGACTTCTCGCCCGGGGCCGCCTCGGGGGCTCCGCACTCGCCTTGGGTCTCGGGGTCCGTGCCCAGCAGGGTGCGGACCAGGGGGTGGGCGCAGAAGAGGCCGTCGCGGACGCCGATGCCGTACTCGGCGGAGAGGGCGGCGGCGAAGTGGGAGCTGTTCCAGCCCTCGACGACGAAGGAGATCACGCCGACCCGCGGGGCGTCGTCGCCGAAGAGGGAGAGGATCCGGACCTCGGGGACGTCCGCGAGGCCCTCGCGGACCTTGGCGATCAGGTGCCGCTCGCGGGCGACCAGCGTGTCGAAGCCGGCCTCGGTGAGGGCCTTGCAGGCCGACGCGATGGAGTAGGCGCCGATGACGTTCGGTGAGCCGGCCTCGTGGCGGGCGGCGCTGTCGTGCCACTCCACGTCCACTCCCCCGTCCTCGCGCCGGGTGACCTTGCGGCTCGCGCCGCCGCCGGCGAGGTAGGGGTCGGCGGCCCGGAGCCAGTCGGCGCGGCCGGCCAGGACGCCGGAGCCGAACGGGGCGTACAGCTTGTGGCCGGAGAAGGCGACCCAGTCGACGTCCAGGTCACGGACGGACACCGGGTGGTGGGGGGCCAGCTGGGCGGCGTCCAGGACGATCCGGGCTCCCTGCGCGTGGGCGGCGGCGGCCAGCTCCCGTACGGGCCACAGCTCGCCGGTGACGTTGGAGGCGCCGGTGACGCAGACCAGGGCGGGGCCCTGGGGGTCACGGGCGGCGAGGGCACGCTCCAGGGTCTCGACGGCCTGGCCCGGGGTGCGCGGGGCGTCGAGGTAGGTGACGCGGGCGTCCCGCCAGGGCAGCAGCGAGGCGTGGTGCTCGGTCTCGAAGACGAAGACCTGGCAGCCGGCGGGCAGGGCCGCGGCGAGCAGGTTCAGGGAGTCGGTGGTGGAGCGGGTGAAGACCAGCTGGTCGTCGGCGCGGCAGTCGAGGAACTCGGCGACCGTCCGGCGGGCGTTCTCGAACAGGTCGGTGGAGAGCTGGGAGAGGTAGCCGGCGCCGCGGTGGACGCTGCCGTAGTACGGCGCGTAGGCCGCCACGTCGTCCCAGACGCGCTGGAGGGCGGGGGCGCTGGCCGCGTAGTCGAGCGCCGCGTAGGCGACTTCGCCGCCCGTGACGAGCGGGACGGTGACGTCCCCGCCCAGAACGGGCAGCGGGGCACAAAGCGACGGGGCGACGGCAGCGGTGGAGACGGACATGGCGGAACTCCCGTGAGAGACAGGCGGATTCACCACGCGAGCGGATGCGGCTCAAGCGCGGGAAAGGGGTGAAAGGGGTGTGCGGAGGCGGGGCTCTGCGGCCCTATCGCATTCGCTTGCTCACGGAAGGCTCCCTCGATGACCAGGATCCCTGGGCTGTGCTCATCTCAAGAGCGTGAGGGATCCGCGCTTGCCGAGGACCTCGCTGCCCACGGCCTGGTCTTCACCCGGGGCACCCCGCCACGGACGGAGGGTTGCCGGACAGTCGGCCGGGGCCTCATGACTGTCACTCATGACCTGCCAAGGAACGTACGCGATGGGTTCGCGGTCCCGCAACCCGTGTCCGGATCGCGGGACCGCGTCACGTCCGGCTACGCGTTGCTGGCGGCCACCCAGCGCTCCAGCGCGCGCTTGGCCGCGCCGGAGTCGACGGACTGCGCCGCCTTGTCCATGCCGGCGCGGAGCTGCTCGGTGAGCGGCGCGTCCGAGGGGTCCAGCGCCACCAGGGCCGCCGCGGAGTTCAGCAGGACGGCGTCACGGACCGGGCCCCTCTCGCCGTCCAGCAGCCGGCGCGCGACCTCCGCGTTGTACGAGGGGTCGGCGCCGCGCAGCGCCTCCACCCCGACCAGTTCGATGCCGACGTCCCGCGGGTCGAAGGTCTCCTCGGTGACCTTGCCGTCGCGGACGACCCAGACCCGGGAGGTGGACGTCGTGGTCAGCTCGTCGAAGCCGTCGTCGCCGCGGAACACCAGCGAGGAGTTGCCGCGTTCGGCGAAGACGCCCGCGATGAGCGGGGCCATCCGCGGGTCGGCGACGCCCACCGCCTGCGCCTTCACCCTGGCCGGGTTGGTCAGCGGGCCGAGGGCGTTGAACGTGGTGCGGATGCCCAACTGGCCGCGCGCGGCGGCCACATGACGCAGCGCCGGGTGGAACTTGATCGCGAAGCAGAAGGTGATCCCGGCCTCCTCGGCGACCTCGGCCACCCGCCGCGGGGTCAGTTCGAGATTGACGCCGAGCTTCTCAAGAACGTCGGAGGCGCCGGACGCGGAGGACGCGGCCCGGTTGCCGTGCTTGACGACCTTCGCCCCGGTGCCGGCGATGACGATCGACGACATCGTGGAGATGTTCACCGTCTTCGCGCCGTCGCCTCCGGTGCCGACGATGTCGACGGTCCGCCCGGGCACGTCGATGACGTTGGCGTGCGCGTACATCGTCCGGACCAGGCCGGTGATCTCCTGGACGGTCTCGCCCTTGGCGCGCAGCGCCACCGCGAACCCGGCGATCTGCGCGTCGGTGGCCTCGCCGCGCATGATCAGGTCCATCGCCCAGGCCGTGTCGTCCGCGGAGAGGTCGCGGCCCTCCAGCAGGCCGTTCAGCAGAGCGGGCCAGGAGCGGCCCGCCGCGGTGTCGCCTCCAGCGGGGGTCACAGCGCTCATAGGGCCGCTCCTGGGTGTCGTAGAAGAGTGCGGTCCCACCCTATCCAGCCGCGGGGAACCGAAGGGCCCCGTCCGAACACCGGACGGGGCCCTTCAGTGTGGTGTGGCGACGCAGTGATCAGTGGTGGCCGTGGCCGCTCGTGATCTCCCGGTACTCCTCGACGGTCGGCTTGGCGATCTGGTTCTCCTCGCCGTAGTACGCCTTGCTCAGCTTGGCGCGGACCTTCTCGGAACGCTTCACCTTGCGCTCGACGCCGTTCTCGTCGACCGTGGGGCCGATCTCGGCGGGCTGGTACTGCTCGTGCGCGGTGAGCGTGTACAGGGCCTCCTGGCTGAGCGGCTCGTGCACCTCGATGAACTCACCGTGCGGCAGGCGCTTGATGGTGCCGGTCTCGCGGCCGTGCAGCACCTTGTCCTTGTCGCGGCGCTGGAGGCCGAGGCAGATCCGCTTGGTGACCACGAAGGCCAGCACCGGTCCGGCGAAGAAGCCGATCCGGACGAACCAGGTGACCGCGTTGATCGACAGGTGGAAGTGGGTGGCGACGATGTCGTTGCCACCGCCGATCAGCATGATCACGTAGCCGGTGATCCAGGCGACGCCGAAGGCCGTGCGGGTCGGGGCGTTGCGCGGACGGTCCAGGATGTGGTGCTCGCGCTTGTCGCCGGTGACCCAGGACTCGATGAACGGGTACAGGGCGATCACACCGAGGAACAGACCGAAGAGCACCAGCGGGACGAACACGCCCAGGACCAGCGTGTGACCCCAGATGTTGATCTCCCAGCCCGGCATGGCGCGGATCAGGCCCTCGGCGAAGCCCATGTACCAGTCGGGCTGGGCGCCGGTGGACACCTGGTCCGGACGGTAGGGACCGAGCACCCAGATCGGGTTGATGGACGCGATGCCGGCGATGGCCGCGATGGCGCCGAAGACCAGGAAGAAGAAGCCTCCGGCCTTGGCCATGTAGACCGGCAGCAGCGGCATGCCGACGACGTTCTTGTTGGTGCGGCCGGGACCCGCGAACTGCGTGTGCTTGTGGTAGAAGACCAGGATCAGGTGGCCGACCACGAGCCCGAGCATGATGCCCGGCAGCAGCAGGATGTGGATCGAGTAGAACCGCGCGACGAAGTCGCCGCCCGGGAACTCCCCGCCGAACAGGAACATCGAGATGTACGTGCCGACGATCGGCACGGACAGGATCGCGCCCTGCGTGAAGCGGACACCGGTGCCGGAGAGCAGGTCGTCCGGGAGCGAGTAGCCGGTGAAACCGGTGAACATGCCCAGGACGAACAGCAGGAAGCCGAACAGCCAGTTGATCTCACGCGGCTTGCGGAACGCGCCGGTGAAGAAGACGCGCATCATGTGCACGAACATGCCGGCGAGGAAGATCACCGCGGCCCAGTGGTGGATCTGCCGGATCAGCAGACCACCGCGCACATCGAAGGAGATGTGCATGGTCGAGTTGAACGCCTCGGACATCAGCTGTCCCTGGAGGGGGACATAGGAGCCGTGGTACTCCACCTCGTTCATCGACGGGTGGAAGAACAGCGTCAGATACACACCCGTGAGGATGATGATGATGAAGCTGTAGAGGCAGATCTCGCCCAGCATGAAGGACCAGTGGTCCGGGAAGATCTTGCGCATGTTGGCCTTGGCCAGGGAGTAGATCCCCAGCCGACCGTCGGCCCAGTCGGCGACCCGCTCACCTGCGGGCGCCTTGCGGCGGTCGTCCTTGTTGCTCATCCGCGCTCCCAGAATGCAGGACCGACGGGCTCTTCGAAGTCGCCGAGCGCCTCGAGGTAGCCCTCGTCGTTCACACCGATACGCAGCTGCGGCAGGGCGTGACCGGCCGGGCCGAAGATCACTCGGGCACCGTCGGACAGGTCGAAGGTGGACTGGTGGCAGGGGCACAGCACGTGGTGCGTCTGCTGCTCGTACAGGGAGATCGGGCAGCCCACGTGGGTGCAGATCTTCGAGTACGCCACGATGCCGTCGTGCGACCACTCGAGCTCGCGCTTGTCCTTGATGTTCTCCGGCTGGATACGGACGATCATCAGGGCGGCCTTGGCGATCTCGTTCTGGAAGTCGTGGTCGGTCTCCTCGAGACCCTCCGGCTTGGCGAAGGTGAGGGAGCCGACCGCGACGTCCGAGGGACGCAGCGGCTCGTTGGTGTTCATGTTGACGAGCAGCTTGCCCTTGCCCCACAGCGTGTGGCGCAGCTTGTCCCCGGGCAGCGGGCCGAGGTCGCGCAGCAGCACGACGCCGGAGAGCGGGAACAGGGCCAGAGCGCCGAACATCGTGTTGCGGATCAGCTTGCGCCGGCCGAGCGCGGACTCCTTGGCGCCCTGCTTGAAGTCGGCCATGACCTTGGCCTTGACCTCGGGGCTCGCCTCGATCGCGTGACGCTCGTCGGCGACCTCCTCGTCCGACATCAGCGTGCGGGCCCAGTGGACCGCGCCGGCGCCGATGCTGAACAGGGCCGTGCCGAGGGTCAGGCCCAGCGCGAAGTTCATCGCGCTGATGTGACCGATCGGGAACACGAAGATCGACTTGTCGTGCGGGATCGTCACGTACGAGGCGATGAAGCCGACGGTGGCCAGCATCGACAGCGTGAACAGGAGGGCGACCGTACGCTCGGACCGCTTGGCGGCCCGCTCGTCGATGTCCTGGACACGGTGCTCGTGGGGCGGCAGCCCCGGGTCCGCGAACGGGTGCTGCTCGTCCGCGACCCTCACCGCGCCGGGCTCGCCGTGGCGGGCGTCCTGCTCAGCGGGCAGGTTCTCTTCTGGAATGTCTTGGCTACTCATGACTTCTTGGCCTTTGCGGTCCGGGCGGCGACCCACACGGCGACGGCGATCAGTCCGCCGAGACCGAAGATCCAGCCGAACAGACCCTCGCTGACCGGCCCGAGGCCGCCCAGTTCGAGACCGCCGGGGCTCTCCGTCTCATCTCCGTTGACCGCGTTCAGGTACGCGATGATGTCCTTCTTGTTCTGCTCCGACATCGTGGTGTCGGGGAAGGAGGGCATGTTCTGCGGGCCGGTCTGCATGGCCTCGTAGATGTGCTTCGGGTCCACGCCCTCGAGCGAGGGGGCGTACTTGCCCCGGGTCAGGGCGCCGCCCTTGCCGGTGAAGTTGTGGCACTGCGCGCAGTTGGTGCGGAACAGTTCACCGCCCTTGGCGATGTCCGCGCCCTCCGGACCGTACTCGGCCTCGGTCGGGACGGACGGACCGGCGCCGAGCGAGGCGATGTACGCGGCCAGCTGGTCGATCTGGGCCTGCGTGTAGACGACCTTCTTCTTCGGCACCTGGGCGCCCTGGGAGGTCGCCGCGGGCATACGGCCGGTGCCGACCTGGAAGTCGACGGCGGCGGCGCCCACGCCCACGAGGCTCGGACCGTCGGAGGTGCCCTGACCGCCGGTGCCGTGGCAGCTGGCGCAGCCTACGGCGTAGAGCTTCTTGCCCTCGTCGATGGCGAGGGACTGAGCGGTTTCATCTGCCTGCGCCTTGCTCGCGGGTGCGAACGCGGCGTACAGCCCCCCGGTGCATGCCAGCGCGAGGAGTAGGACGACGAGCGCCGCCAGCGGATGGCGTCGTCGTGCGGAGAGCTTTTTCACGGATTACCCCGGTGTCAGGATCTTCTGCGTCGATGCTTCTGGAATGTGCGGGTGCGGGCCCCGGCTACTTGATCATGTAGATCGTGGCGAAGAGGCCGATCCAGACGACGTCGACGAAGTGCCAGTAGTAGGACACGACGATCGCGGCGGTCGCCTGCTCGTGGGTGAACCTCCTGGCCGCATAGGTGCGTCCGAGGACCAGCAGGAAGGCGATGAGACCGCCCGTCACGTGCAGGCCGTGGAAGCCGGTGGTCAGGTAGAAGACCGAGCCGTAGGGGTCGGACGAGAGCGAGAGGCCCTCGTGCTTGACCAGCTCGGTGTACTCGTACACCTGACCGCCGATGAAGATCGCACCCATGATGAAGGTGACGATGAACCAGCCCCGGAGCTTCTTCACGTCACCGCGCTCGGCGGCGAACACGCCGAGCTGGCAGGTGAGCGAGGAGAGCACCAGGATCGTGGTGTTCGTCGCCGAGAACGGGAAGTTCAGGGCTGCGGCCTGTTCCTTCCAGAACTCTGGACCCGTCACCGATCGCAGGGTGAAGTACATCGCGAAGAGGGCCGCGAAGAACATCAGCTCGGAGCTCAGCCAGATGATGGTTCCGACGCTGGTGAGGTTCGGCCGGTTGACCGACGGGTGCGCGTGCCCGGTATCTACTGTCGTTGCTGTCGCCACGACCGACATTATGTCGGTCGCTTATCTCGCCCTCACTCCCGGGGGTGCCGTTCGGAGTGTCCGTACCGTGTGGAGTGCCCGGATGGCCCACCACGGGGGTGTTCCGACAGGTGTTGACGTGGTCTTCAGGGGAGTAGCATCCGCCCCATCGGTACCCGGAAGTTCCACTCCAATGACGCGGAGGAACCATGCAGGCGACCGCCACGGTGCTGGTCTACAGCGACGACGCCCGGACCAGGGAGCAGGTGCGGCTGGCGACCGGACGGCGGCCCGCGCCGGACTCCCCCGTCGTGGAGTTCATCGAGTGCGCGACGCACGCGGCGGTGCTGAAGGAGCTGGACGCGGGCGGGGTCGACGTCGTGGTCCTGGACGGGGAGGCCGTGCCCATGGGGGGCATGGGGCTGTGCCGGCAGATCAAGGACGAGGTGTTCCGGTGCCCGCCGGTGCTGCTGCTCATCGGACGGCCGCAGGACGCCTGGCTGGCCACCTGGAGCCGGGCGGAGGCGGCGGTGACGCTGCCGGTGGACCCGGTGGAGTTCGCGGCGGCGCTGGCCGCCCTGCTGCGCGAGAAGCGGCTGCAGAGCGCCTGAGGGGGCTCTGAGCGGCCCTGCGCCCTTTGGGGGCTATCGGCTGGTTCTGGCGGCTCTGGATGCCCTGAGCTGCTCCGGGTGCCTGTTGGCCGGCCCTGGGCGGCTTGGAGGCCCTCTATACGGCCGTCGGGCGCAGGCGGGTCGTGTCGGGCTGCGTCCTGTGCGCGTCGGCCGTCAACGCGCTGCCTTCGGTCCACTTCTTCCAGTCGACGTTCCAGTCCCCGAAGCCGTTGCCGAAGGTCTCCATCGTGCGGCCGTTGCTGTTGACGACCTGCACGACGTCGCCCTGGCGGACGTGGTCGAAGAACCAGGCGGCGTTGGCGGTGCTCATGCCGGTGCAGCCGTGGCTGACGTTGGCGTACCCCTGGGAGCCCACCGACCAGGGGGCGGCGTGCACGTACTCGCCGCTCCAGGTGACGCGGGTGGCGTAGTAGACGGGCAGGTCGTACGAGTCCGAGGAGCCCTCGGGGATGCCGATGCTGGTGCCGCGCATCCGGACGAAGTACTCCTTGCCCAGGACGACCTTGACGCCGTTGCGGGTCTCGAAGCCGGGCTTGCCGGTGGTGACCGGGAGCCGCTTGACCTCCTCGCCGTTCTTGGTGAGCGTCAGCGTGTGCGACGCGGCGTCGGTGAGGGCGATGACGCGGTCGCCGATGGTGAGCGAGAGGTCCTTGCCGGCTCCGCCCCAGAGGCGGTCGCCGATCTTGATGCCGTCCAGGTTGCTGTGCACCCGGATCGTGGCGTGGGCGGGCCAGTACTCCTGCGGGCGGTAGTGGAGCTGCTTGTCGTCGACCCAGTGCCAGCCGCCCTGGACGGCGGGCTGCGACTCCACCTTGAGGGCCCGTTCCACGAGGGCGCGCTGCGCGGGGTCCTTGACGGGCTGGCTCAGTTCCGCGGTGAGGGGCTGGCCGACGCCGTACGTGCCGGCCTGCGGGCCGAACGCCACCGTCAGGCGCTTCTTGTCGGCGGGCTTGCCGGTGACGAAGGACAGGACGCGGCGGCCGGGGGCGCCGTCCTCGTCCTCGGTGCTGACGCGGACCGTGTAGCGGGCGTCGGCGGCCAGCGGCTCGGTGCTGTGCCAGCGGGCGCCGTCGGCGGACAGCTCGCCGGCTATGTAGCGGCCGGTCGCGTCGAGGGCGGTGACGTCCGTTATACGGCCGTCCGCGGCCCGCGCGGTGATCTCCAGGGGCTTGTCCGGGTCGGCCTTCTCGGCCTCGCCGGTGGGCCCGTTGAAGGCGATCTGGTCCGTGGCGTCGTAGGGGCGCGCGGCGAGGGGGTTGTCGTCCTGGCCGCAGGCGACGGCGCCCTCGGCCAGGGCGATCACCAGCAGGGTGCAGCCGACGACGGTACGGGGGTGGGGGCGGGGGCGGGGTGCGTGGCTCATGTGGATCACGCTAGGAAGCCGTGTCAACGGCGGCGCGCTGGGAGACACGCACGGGTGACACTCGTTGCGGCGAACGCAGGAGCCCGGACGCTCCTTGCGGAGGGTCCGGGCTCTGCCGCGTTCAGCGGCCGGTGCGGCGCCTCATGCCGGGCGCCGCCGGGTGTCACTGCGTGCGGTTCTCACCGCGGTAGTACTCGAACACCCAGCCGAACAGGCCGACGAGGATCACGGGTGCCGCGAAGTACAGCAGCCACCAGCCGACCGCGACCCCCAGGAAGGCGAGGGCGCCGCCGATGGCCAGGGACAGCGGCTGCCAGCTGTGCGGGCTGAAGAAGCCCAGCTCGCCGGCGTCGTCCGCGACGTCCGCCTCCTTGTTGTCCTGGGCGCCGGTGTCGACCCGCCGGGCGGTGAAGCCCAGGTAGAAGCCGACCATGATGCACAGGCCGAAGGCCAGGAAGAGGGCCGTGGTGCCGGCCGGCTCCTTCGACCACACGCCATAGACGACCGCCATGGCGAGGACGAAGACGCTCAGCCAGATGAACATCTTGCCCTGGATCTTCACTTGCCGGCCTCCTTGCTGCCCGCGATGGCGCCGGTGCCGTGGTCGGCGTGCTCCAGCTGCTCGAGCGCGGCGATCTCCGGGTGGTGCAGGTCGAACGCCGGGGATTCACTGCGGATCCGCGGCAGGGTGAGGAAGTTGTGCCGCGGCGGCGGGCAGGAGGTCGCCCACTCGAGGGAGCGGCCGTAGCCCCACGGGTCGTCCACGCCGACCGGCTTGCCGTACTTGGCCGTCTTCCACACGTTGTAGAGGAACGGCAGGATCGACAGGCCGAGCACGAACGAGGCGATCGTCGAGATCGTGTTCAGGGCGGTGAAGCCGTCGGCCGCCAGGTAGTCGGCGTACCGGCGGGGCATGCCCTCGGCGCCCAGCCAGTGCTGGACCAGGAAGGTGCCGTGGAAGCCGACGAACAGCGTCCAGAAGGTGATCTTGCCGAGGCGCTCGTCCAGCATCTTGCCCGTCCACTTCGGCCACCAGAAGTGGAAGCCGGAGAACATCGCGAAGACGACGGTGCCGAAGACGACGTAGTGGAAGTGCGCCACCACGAAGTACGAGTCGGAGACGTGGAAGTCCATCGGCGGCGAGGCCAGGATGACACCGGTCAGACCACCGAAGGTGAAGGTGATCAGGAAGCCGGTGGCCCAGAGCATCGGCGTCTCGAAGGACAGGCTGCCCTTCCACATCGTGCCGATCCAGTTGAAGAACTTCACGCCGGTCGGGACGGCGATGAGGAACGTCATGAAGGAGAAGAACGGCAGCAGCACACCGCCGGTGACGTACATGTGGTGCGCCCACACGGTCACGGACAGGCCGGCGATGGAGATCGTCGCGGCGATCAGGCCCATGTAGCCGAACATCGGCTTACGGGAGAAGACCGGGATGACCTCGGAGATGATGCCGAAGAACGGCAGGGCGATGATGTACACCTCTGGGTGTCCGAAGAACCAGAAGAGGTGCTGCCACAACAGGGCGCCGCCGTTGGCCGCGTCGAAGACGTGGGCGCCGAACTTGCGGTCCGCCTCCAGGGCGAACAGCGCGGCCGCCAGCACCGGGAAGGCCAGCAGGACCAGGACACCGGTCAGCAGGACGTTCCAGGTGAAGATCGGCATACGGAACATCGTCATGCCGGGGGCGCGCATGCAGATGATCGTGGTGATGAAGTTGACCGAGCCGAGGATCGTGCCGAAGCCGGAGAAGGCCAGACCCATGATCCACATGTCGGCGCCGATGCCGGGGCTGCGGATCGCGTCCGACAGCGGGGCGTAGGCGAACCAGCCGAAGTCGGCGGCGCCGTTCGGCGTGAGGAAGCCGGCGACGGCGATCAGCGAGCCGAACAGGTACAGCCAGTAGGCGAACATGTTCAGCCGCGGGAACGCCACGTCGGGCGCGCCGATCTGCAGCGGCATGATCCAGTTAGCGAAACCGGCGAACAGCGGCGTCGCGAACATCAGCAGCATGATCGTGCCGTGCATCGTGAACGCCTGGTTGAACTGCTCGTTCGACATGATCTGCAGGCCCGGACGGGCCAGCTCGGCGCGCATGAGGAGAGCCATGGCGCCGCCGATGATGAAGAACGCGAACGACGTGGCCAGGTACAGCGTGCCGATCGTCTTGTGGTCGGTCGTGGTCAGCCACTTGACGACCACTTCACCGCGACGCTGGCGCCGGACCGGCAGCTCGTCCTGGTAGTGGGACCCCGCTGCCGCGGCACCCTGGGGTTCGTTGAGGATGCTCACAGGATGTTCGACTCCCGTTCCTTCTCGTGGCTCGTCTGCTCGATGCCAGCCGGAACGTAACCGGTCTGCCCCTTCTTCACGAGGTCCTTGAGGTGCTGCTCGTAGCGCTCGGGGGAGACGACCTTCACGTTGAACAGCATCCTGGAGTGGTCGACGCCGCAGAGCTCGGCGCACTTGCCCAGGAAGGTGCCCTCCCGGTTGGGGGTCACCTGGAAGGCGTTGGTGTGGCCCGGGATGACGTCCTGCTTCATGAGGAACGGCACCACCCAGAAGGAGTGGATGACGTCCCGCGAGGTGAGGACGAAGCGGACCGTCTTGCCCTCGGGGAGCCAGAGGGTCGGCCCGGGGTTGTTGGTCTGCGGGTTCCGCTCACCGGGGGTGCCGCAGGTGTAGACGCCGCCCGCGTCGGCCGGGAAGTCCTTCTTGAACCTGTCCGGGATGGCGGCCAGGTTCTCGTCGGTCTTCGCGTCACCGGTGGAACCGTCGACGTTCTGGATGTAGTTGAAGCACCAGCTCCACTGGAAGCCGACCACGTTGACCGTGATGTCGGGCTTCTTCTCCAGGCTGAGGAGCTTGGACTCGTCACGGGCCGTGAAGTAGAACAGCACCGAGACGATGATGATCGGGACCACCGTGTACAAGGCCTCGATGGGCATGTTGTAACGGGTCTGCGGAGGTACCTCGACCTTCGTGCGGCTGCGCCGGTGGAAGATCGCACTCCACAGGATCAGGCCCCACACCAGCACGCCGACGGCGAGCGCGGCAGCCCACGATCCCTGCCACAGGGAGAGGATCCGCGGAGCCTCTTCCGTGGTCGGGGTGGGCATGCCAAGGCGGGGGAAGTCCTTCCATGTGCAACCGGTTGCGGTCGCAAGGACCAGGCCCGCGGTCAGTGCCTGCAGCAGCTTCCGCCGCATCGGGCGCCGCGGCGAGCGGTCGGAGCCGTTGGGACTCACGTAGCGCCTTCCCGAGAGTCTCGCCCGCGCGGTTGGCTGCGGCCTTCTCGCTGGTCGGTCGCCGCCCTGCGTCGGGCAGGGGTTTGGATGTTTATGCGGACCAAACCCTAGCCGACGCCCTCCGGGGGTTCGCGGGGAGGGTGGCATACGCGCCGGGGGCGACCCCGAAGGGGTGGGGACAGACGCCTGACAGCCCGGGAATCGCGGCTTGTTCGGCGCGTGCGGGCCGGTGGTGGTTGATCGCGCAGTTCCCCGCGCCCCTTTGGGGCGCTTAGCGTTGACGTGTGGCCTACTTCGACGCTGGTTCCGCCGCTCCTCTTCATCCCGTTGCCCGGCAGGGGCTGTTGGCTGCTTTGGATGAAGGGTGGGCTGATCCTTCGCGGTTGTATCGGGAGGGGCGGCGGGCTCGGTTGCTGCTCGACGCGGCTCGGGAGGCGGCGGCCGAGGCGGTGGGCTGCCGGGCGGACGAGCTGGTGTTCACGTCGTCCGGGACGCAGGCCGTGCACAGCGGTGTCGCGGGGGCGCTGGCGGGGCGGCGGCGGGTCGGACGCCACCTGATCGTGTCAGCCGTCGAACACTCCTCGGTACTGCATTCGGCGGAGGCGTTCGAGGCGGACGGCGGTGCGGTGACCCGGGTTCCGGTGGAGCGGTCGGGGGCGGTGACCGTGGGGTCGTACGAGGAGGCGCTGCGTTCGGACACGGCGCTGGCCTGCCTTCAGTCGGCCAACCACGAGGTGGGGACCGAGCAGCCGGTGGCCGAGGTGGCCGAGGTGTGCCGGGCGGCGGGGGTGCCGTTGCTGGTGGACGCGGCGCAGTCGCTCGGGTGGGGGCCGGTGCCGGGCCCCTGGTCGCTGCTGACGGCGAGCGCGCACAAGTGGGGCGGGCCGCCCGGGGTGGGGCTGCTGGCGGTGCGCAAGGGGGTGCGGTTCGTGGCCCGGGGGCCGGTGGACGAGCGGGAGTCGGGGCGGGCGGCCGGGTTCGGGAACCTTCCGGCGATCGTCGCCGCCGCGGCCTCGCTGCGGGCGGTGCGGGCGGAGGCGGCGGCCGAGGCGGCCCGGCTGCGGGAGCTGACGGAGCGGATCCGGGCCCGGGTGCCGCGGCTGGTGCCCGATGTGGAGGTGGTCGGGGATCCGGAGCGCCGGCTGCCCGGGACCGTCACGTTCTCGTGCCTCTACGTCGACGGCGAGGCGCTGCTGCACGGGCTGGACCGGGAGGGGTTCTCGGTGTCGTCCGGGTCGTCGTGCACCAGCAGCACGCTGACGCCCAGCCATGTGCTGAAGGCGATGGGGGTGCTGAGCGAGGGGAACGTGCGGGTGTCGCTGCCCGCGGGGGCCGCGGAGGAGGACGTGGAGCGGTTCCTCGCCGTGCTGCCGGATGTGGTGGCGGAGGTGCGGGAGAAGCTGGGGGCGCCGTCGGCGGCCGCCGCCGCCGGCGTCGGGCGGGGGGAACTGGTCGTGGACGCGCTCGGGAAGCGCTGCCCGGTCCCCGTCATCGAACTGGCGAAGGCCTTCGGGGGCGTGCCGGTCGGCGGGACAGTGCGCGTCCTGTCCGACGACGAGGCGGCCCGGCTGGACATCCCGGCCTGGTGCGAGATGCGGGGCCAGGAGTACGCGGGCGAGGAGCCGGCGGACCGGGGTACGGCATACCTGGTCCGCCGGGTCTCCTGAACTGTCCTAGCCGAGGTGCTTGCGGACCTCTGCCGCCGCCTCGTCGCCGTAGGCCGTGGCGAAGCGGTCCATGAAGTGGCCGCGGCGCAGCTGGTACTCCTGGGTGCCGACGGTCTCGATGACGAGGGTGGCGAGCATGCAGCCGATCTGGGCGGCGCGCTCCAGGGAGACGTTCCAGGCCAGGCCGGAGAGGAAGCCGGCGCGGAAGGCGTCGCCGACGCCGGTCGGGTCGGCCTTGCGGTCCTCGGCGGGGCACCCGACCTCGATCGGGGTCTCGCCGGCCCGCTCGACGCGGACACCGCGCGAGCCGAGGGTGGTGACGCGGTGGCCGACCCTGGAGAGGATCTCCTCGTCGCTCCAGCCGGTCTTGGACTCGATGAGGCCCTTCTCGTACTCGTTGGAGAACAGGTACGTCGCGCCGTCCAGCAGTATCCGGATCTCTTCGCCGTTCATACGGGCGATCTGCTGGGAGAAGTCGGCGGCGAAGGGGATCGAGCGGGCGCGGCACTCCTCGGTGTGGCGAAGCATCGCCTCCGGGTCGTCGGCGCCGATCAGCACCAGGTCAAGACCGCCCACGCGGTCGGCGACAGTCTTGAGCTCGATGAGGCGGGCCTCGCTCATCGCGCCGGTGTAGAACGAGCCGATCTGGTTGTGGTCGGCGTCGGTGGTGCACACGAAGCGGGCGGTGTGCAGGGTCTCGGAGATGCGGACCGACTCGGTGTCGACGCCGTGCCGGTCGAGCCAGGCCCGGTAGTCGTCGAAGTCGGAGCCGGCGGCGCCGACCAGGACCGGCTCGGTGCCGAGCTGGCCCATGCCGAAGGCGATGTTCGCGCCGACCCCGCCGCGCCGTACGTCCAGCTGGTCGACCAGGAAGGAGAGCGAGACCGTGTGGAGCTGGTCCGCGACGAGCTGGTCGGCGAAGCGGCCGGGGAACGTCATGAGATGGTCGGTTGCGATGGAGCCGGTGACTGCGATGCGCACGGCGTGGACTCTCCTGTGTGGGGAGCGGGATTGACAGTTCACGCTACCCGGTCGACCGCCGTCGCCGAAGCCTCAGAAACTACCCGATAGTAGATCTTTCTTCGCTCGCACCCCCGTGCGTACGGTGCCGCTATGACGAACCTCAAGGCGTACGCGCCCGCTTCGGCCCCCTCTTCCACCGCCGATCTCGCCGGTGACCTGGACGGCGGCCTGGCCTCGCTGCGGGGCGACTGCGCGCGGATGACGCCGCACTGGGCGGCCCCGGAGCGGAGCGCCTCCCGGCCGGTTCCGCTCTCCCTGCTGCACGGGGTGACCGTACCGGCCACGTCGGCCCGGCTCCTTGAGGCCATGCCCGAGTACGGGAACTGAGACCACCCGGCCTTCTGGGCCGTTCGGGTGGCTGATCCTTCGACCGGAGCGCGTGGGGGAACCGTGCGCTCCCCCGCTGCGTCCCATCGCTGTCCCCCGTAAAGGGGATGTGAGGTACGACAGCGCAGCCGAAGGAGCGATGCGGTGAACACCGAGCGACCCGACAACGACGACGCCGCACGCGGACCGGAGGACGGGGCCACACCGGAGACGGAGACGACGGAGCCCGTCGACGGGACCGAGCCCGTGACGGCCGACGCGCCGGAAACCGACCCGGCGGAAGAGAACACGGCAGAGTCCGAGGCGGACACCAAGGCAGAGGCCAAGGCGGAGGCCAAGGCGGAAGCGGAGCCGAAGGCCGACGCGGACCCGAAGGCCGACGCCGGGCCGAAGCCGAAGGCCGACGCGGAGCCGAAGGCGGAAGCCGAGCCGAAGGCCAAGGCGGAACCGAAGGCGGAAGCCGAGCCGAAGGCCAAGGCGGAACCGAAGGCGGAAGCCGAGCCGAAGGCCGAGGCGGGTGCCGGCGCGGAGTCTGGTGTGGCTGCCGAGTCCGCGGCCGCGGCGACCACCGCTTCCGTCGGCTCGCCCGAGGCGGAGCCCGTCCCGGCCTCCGAACCCGTCGGCGGCGCCGCAGTCGCCGGGGGCGAGCTCGGGGATGTGGGGCCCGTGGCGGGTGGGGCGCGAAGCGGGCGGCGGCGATCGCCCGCCGTCGTGGCCGCGGTCGCCGCGGCCGTGCTGCTGGTGTGCGGCGGCGGGGCCTATCTCGCCGCCAACGCGGCCGGCGGGGGCGGCGGCGAGTCGACGGCCGGGTCCTCCGCCAAGGACGGCGCGCCGCCGGCGCTCGTGCTGGACGACTACAACGCGGCCACCGCTCCCTCGGGCAACGCCAGTGACAGCGGCGGCGGCAACGGCATCGCGCCCGGTGAGCCGAACCCCTACGGGGTGGTCTACCGCGCCGAGGGCACCCTCCCGGACGGTCCCGACTCCGCGCCCGTGTACTGGGCGAAGGGCGCGGTCAGCGAGGCCGAGGTGGCCCGGCTGGCGGCCGCGCTCGGGGTGAAGGGGACGCCGGTCACCGAGGGGCAGAGCTGGAAGGTCGGCGCCGGGACGGACGGTTCCGGTCCGGTGCTGCGGGTGGAGAAGCAGGCGCCCGGCCTGTGGACGTTCAACCGGTACGTCCCCGGCACCGACTCCTGCAAGAGCGGCGCGGCCGTCTGCGCGCAGGGCTCCGCGACCGGCGCTCCGGTGAGCGAGGAGGCGGCGAAGAAGGCGGCCGAGCCGGTCCTCAAGGCCGTCGGCCAGAGCGACGCCGAGATCGACGCGAGCCAGGTCGCGGGCGCCCAGCGGATGGTGAACGCCGACGCCGAGTTCGGCGGTCTGCCCACCTACGGCTGGACGACCGGCGTCACCGTCAACGGGCAGGGCGAGGTCGTCTCCGGGAACGGGCAGCTGAAGACGCCGGCCGAGGGAGACTCGTACCCCGTGCTGAGCGCGCGGGAGACGCTGGACCGGATGAACGCCGCGCCCGGCACCGACCACCGGATGGGCATCGGCGGCTGCGCCACCTCGGCCCCGCTGGACGGCCGTCCGCAGGGCAGGGAGGACCGGCTGGCGAGCCCGTGCGCCCCGTCGGCCGAGATGCCGGGGAAGCAGACGCGCAAGCAGACGGTGACGGTCGAGGAGGCGGTGTTCGGGCTGGCCCCGCACTCCTCCGGCGGGCGGCAGGTCCTGGTGCCGTCGTGGCTGTTCGAGGTGCGGGGCGCCGGGGACGGCACGTACACGGTGACGCATCCGGCCGTCGAGCCGGAGTACCTGGGCGGGCCCGCGACGGCGAGCCCGTCCGGCGGGGCCAGCTCGGGCGCGACGACGCAGGACGTGAAGGTCGACGGCTACACCGCCGAGGGGCGGGAGCTGACGGTCGCCTTCACCGGCGGGGTGTGCGCCGACTACACGGCGGCGGCGACCGAGCGCGGCGACCGGGTCGAGGTCACCGTGACCGCGACGCCGTGGCCCGACAAGGTCTGCATCAAGATCGCCAAGGTGTTCCACAAGACGGTGACGCTGGACGAGCCGCTCGGCAGCCGGACCGTGGTCGGCTCGGACGGCAAGCAGGTCCCGCTGGAGAAGCCGGGCGCGCGGCTGCCGTGACGGGCGGCCGGCGGACGGAACGCGGAAGGCGGCGACCCCCGCAAGAGGGGCCGCCGCCTTCCCGTCGTCCGGTACGGCTCAGCTGAAGGAGTCGCCGCAGGCGCAGGAGCCGGTCGCGTTCGGGTTGTCGATCGTGAAGCCCTGCTTCTCGATCGTGTCCACGAAGTCGATCGTGGCGCCGCCCAGGTACGGAGCGCTCATGCGGTCGGTGACGACCTTGACGCCGTCGAAGTCCTTCTCGACGTCGCCGTCGAGGGACCGCTCGTCGAAGAAGAGCTGGTAGCGCAGGCCGGAGCAGCCGCCGGGCTGGACGGCCACGCGCAGGGCGAGGTCGTCACGGCCTTCCTGGTCGAGCAGGGCCTTGACCTTCGACGCGGCGGCGTCGGTCAGGATGATGCCGTCGGTGACGGTGCTGGTCTCGTCCGATACGGACATCTACATCTCTCCCGGGTTGTACGGAGACTGCTTGCCGACGGTTGCAACCGACGGGGCCGCGGATTCATTCCGGGCCGAGGGGCCCGAACGAGTCGTGTTCCGGTCTTTCCCGCGCCCCTCTGCCCTTCATGCTCGCACACACGCGTGGGAGCGCACAGTGTCCGCCCGGGTGGGCCAGGGATTCACGTCACATCGACGCAATGACCATCGTCAAAGTGACGTGAAGCGGGTTATCATAGATAACGTCAGATCGACGAAAAGTAGAAAGGGTGCGTGCCGTGACCACCGCCCCAACCCCGGAGCTCGACGTACAGCCGACTCCCCTCGCCCTGTTGTTGCTCGGCCGGGAGGCCGACCCGAAGAGCGAGCGGGGCGTCGATTGCCCCGGCGACCTCCCCTCCCCGTCCGACCCGGACCTGGTGGAGCGGGCCCGCGCCGCCAAGGAGAAGCTCGGGGACAAGGTCTTCGTCCTGGGGCACCATTACCAGCGCGACGAGGTCATCCAGTTCGCCGACGTCACGGGAGACTCCTTCAAGCTGGCCCGGGACGCGGCCGCGCGCCCCGACGCCGAGTACATCGTGTTCTGCGGTGTGCACTTCATGGCGGAGTCCGCGGACATCCTCACCTCCGACGACCAGAAGGTCGTGCTGCCCGACCTCGCCGCCGGCTGCTCCATGGCCGACATGGCCACGGCCGAGCAGGTCGCCGAGTGCTGGGACGTGCTGACCGAGGCGGGCATCGCCGAGCAGGTCGTCCCGGTGTCGTACATGAACTCCTCCGCGGACATCAAGGCGTTCACCGGCAAGCACGGCGGCACGATCTGCACGTCGTCGAACGCGAAGCGGGCCCTGGACTGGGCCTTCGAGCAGGGCGACAAGGTCCTCTTCCTGCCGGACCAGCACCTGGGCCGCAACACCGCCGTCCGCGACATGGGCATGTCCCTGGACGACTGCGTGATCTACAACCCGCACAAGCCGAACGGCGGCCTCACCGCCGAGCAGCTGCGGAACGCCAAGATGATCCTGTGGCGGGGCCACTGCTCGGTGCACGGCCGCTTCAGCCTGGAGTCGGTGGAGGACGTCCGCGCCCGCATACCCGGCGTGAACGTGCTGGTCCACCCCGAGTGCCGGCACGAGGTCGTGGCCGCGGCGGACTACGTGGGTTCGACCGAGTACATCATCAAGGCGCTGGAGGCCGCCCCGGCCGGCTCGAAGTGGGCGATCGGCACCGAGCTGAACCTCGTGCGGCGGCTGGCGAACCGTTTCGCTCCCGAGGGCAAGGAGATCGTCTTCCTCGACCGCACGGTGTGCTTCTGCTCGACCATGAACCGCATCGACCTGCCCCACCTGGTGTGGACCCTGGAGTCCCTGGCCGAGGGCAAGCTGGTCAACCGCATCGAGGTCGACAAGGAGACGGAGGCGTTCGCGAAGCTGGCCCTGGAGCGGATGCTGGCGCTGCCGTAGACGTGTGCCGAAGGCGGGCGTCGGAGTGGCTGGTCACTCCGACGCCCCGCGTCGCGGGTTCGCCGGGTCGAGGCTGAACAGCGTGCCGTCAGGGGTGGACACCACCAGCGCACCTTGGTCGAAGTAGATGTTCGCCGAGTCGTAGCCCGAGTAGCCGTTGCCCACTCTCTCGGCGCGGGGGAAGGACTCCCACAGCAGAGTGCCGTCGCCGATGTCGAGGGCCGCCACGCGTCCGCTGGCGCTGGCCGTGTACACCGTCTCCCCTCGTCCGTCGACCACCGGACGGTCGGGCTGGTCCACGGTCGTCGCGGTCTGCCACAGCCGCTCGCCGGTCGTGGGCGACATCGCCGTCACTTGGCCGCTGGTGGAGGCGAAGCACAGCACACCGTGCGCCAACGCGGGCTTTCCCCGGGGCTCGCCCTCCAGTTGCACCGTGCGCCGGGAGCCGGTCTCGGGGTCGATCAGCACGAGCTGGGTGAAACCCTGATCCTTGTAGCTCCTCTCGCGGTCGTGGAATCCCGCGAAGACCAACTGGTCGTCAGCGGTGCCCAGATAGACGCCGTCGAACGGGACGGACGTCACAGTCCGGGTGCTGCCGTCCGTCGGATCGACGGCGACGACGACGAGCCGGCTGCCGTCACCGCCGTCCACATCGCGGTCGAAGCAGGCGGCATACGGGCGTCCCTCGACGTCGTGCAACGCGCAGACGTGGTCGGCGGGCAGGGCAGCGGTCCAGCGCTCCGTCCCGTCGATCGGCGAGTGGGCGGTCACCCGGGCTCCGCCGGCCGGGAGGAGAAGCAGATCGCCGATGAGAGTCGGATCGAAGAACGCCCCGCCCGCCATGCCCAGCATGCGGGTCCACCGCGGCCGACCGCTGTCCGTGGCGAGGCCGACCAGGCTGGTCGTCTGATCGTTCCCCGCGGCGTTCGAGACCACCTGCTGCACCAGCACCACCGAGCCCCGCGCTGCGATGACCAGGCTCCCGTATCGCTTTGCGGGCACCCCCGAGGGCACCGAGTCGGCTCGCCAGAGCGTCTTGCCGGTCCGCGCGTCCACCCGGGTCGGCAACGTCGCTGGGCCCCCGCAGTAGAGAGCGCCCTCGCTCAGGGCACAAGACGGCGATCCGCCCTGCGATGCCGGGTCCGCTTCGCCGGGTGCCCTCACGACACCGGCGGCGGCTGAGTCGTACACCGTCGCCCGCCAGGGCTTCCAGCCTTCCGGCAGGGTCCCCCACCGGGACTCCCCGGAGCCCGAGACGCCTGTCTTCGTCGCCCCGCCACCCTTCAGCGGGCCGTTGACAAGGTAAGCGGTGAGCGCGACGACGAGGACACTCAGGAGGCCGACGACGACGGGCGTCGTGCGCGGACGCGAGGTGCGCCCGGCCGAGGCTACCGAGGCCGCAGGGGCGGGAGCCGGGGCGGGGGCGGGGGCGGGGGCGGGCAACCGCAGGGTCATCGTCGCCCCGTCGTCCGGGTGCGGCTCCGGCAGCGCGGCCGCGAACTGCTTCAGCAGGTCGGCCAGTTCGGGGCGCTCGTCCGGGTTCTTGGCCAGGCAGTGGGCCACGACCGTTCGGAGGGACTGGGGCAGACGGGTCAGGTCCGGCTGCTCGTTCATCACCCGGTACGCCGTCAGGTACGGGCTGTACGCGTCGAAGGGGCCGCGGCCCGTCGCCGCGAACGTCAGGAGCGCGCCGAGGGAGAAGACGTCCGAGGGCGGCCCGACCGTGCGGGCGTCGGTGAGCTGCTCCGGGGACATGAACGGCGGGGTGCCGATCAAGTGGCCGGTCTCGGTCAGCGTCTGGTTCTCCGTCGCCCGGGAGATGCCGAAGTCGATGACGCGGGGCCCGTCCTCGGCCATCAGGACGTTCCCCGGCTTGAGGTCGCGGTGGACGACCCCGGCCCGGTGGATCTCCCGCAGCGCCTCCACCAGTCCCAGGGCGAGCCGGCGCAACTCCGGCTGCCTGAGCGGGCCTTCGTCGCGGATCCGGGCGGCGAGCGAGGGCGCGGGCACGTACTGGGTGGCCATCCACGGCCGTACGGCCTCCGGGTCCGCGTCCACGACGGGCGCGGTGAAGGCGCCGCTCACCTTGCGGACGGCATCGATCTCCTGCCGGAAACGGGTGCGGAAGACGGCGTCCTCGGCGTACTGGGCGTGCACCACCTTGACGGCGAGCTCGCGGCCCGACCCGGACACGGCCCGGTAGACGACGCCCATGCCGCCGGCGCCGAGCCGGTCGACGATCCGGTACCCGCCGAGCGACTTCGGGTCGTCCTTGTGCAGCGCCACCGCCCCGGTCCCCCTTCCCCGCAGAGCAGTTCGAGCTCACAGGATAGGAAACCCCCGCCCTGGAAAGGGAATCGGCGCCGCCGGAGTCGGCGTCGGGGCTCAGTCCGCTCTCGGGCGGACCAGCCCGGACTCGTAGGCGATCACCACGAGTTGGGCGCGGTCGCGGGCGCCCAGTTTGGCCATGGACCGGTTGACGTGCGTCTTCACGGTCAGCGGGCTGACCTCCAGGCGTTCGGCGATCTCGTCGTTGGAGTGGCCGCCGGCGACCTGGACGAGGACCTCCCGCTCACGGACGGTCAGGGCGTCAAGCGCCCGCGCGCGGGCGGGGTCGCGGATGTCGTCGGGGTCGCCCTGGGCGAGGAAGCGGGCGATCAGGCCCTTGGTGGCGGCCGGCGACAGGAGGGCGTCGCCGCCCGCGGCGACCCGGATGGCGCTCAGCAGTTCGTCGGGCTCGCTGCCCTTGCCGAGGAAGCCGGAGGCGCCCGCGCGCAGCGACTGCACCACGTAGTCGTCGACCTCGAACGTCGTCAGGATCACCACGCGTACGTCGGTGAGCGTCGGGTCGGCGCTGATCAGGCGGGTCGCGGCGAGGCCGTCGGTGCCGGGCATGCGGATGTCCATCAGGACGACGTCGGCCTCGCGTTCCTTGGCCAGCCGCACCGCCTCGGCGCCGTCGGACGCCTCGCCGACCACCTCCATGTCGGGCTCGGAGTCGACGAGCACACGGAAGGCGCTGCGCAGCAGTGCCTGGTCGTCGGCGAGCAGGACACGGATGCTCATACGGGGTCCTCCGTTGCTGCGGCGGCGCTGGGTGTCTTGAGCGGCAGGACGGCATGGACGCGGAAGCCGCCGCCGTAGCGCGGACCGGCGGTGAGGGTCCCGCGCAGGGCGGTGACGCGTTCGCGCATGCCGAGCAGGCCGTGGCCGCCGCCGGCCTGCTGCGCCGGGGCGTCGCCGGAGCCGTCGTCGAGGACGGTGACCTCGATGTGCGGGCCGACGCGGACGACGCTGACCTCGGCCTTGGCGTGGTCCCCGGCGTGCTTGCGCACATTGGTCAGCGCCTCCTGGATGATCCGGTAGGCGGCCAGGTCGACGGCGGCGGGGAGCGCGGTGTCCTGGTCGTCGCGGGCGACCTCCACCTGGAGGCCGGCGCTGCGGAAGGTGCCGGCGAGCTCGTCGAGGCGGTCCAGGCCGGGGGCGGGTTCGGTGGGGGCCTCGGGGTCGCCGGACTGGCGGAGCAGGCCGACGGTGGCGCGCAGTTCGTTCAGCGCGGAGCGGCTGGCGTCGCGGACGTGCGCGAGGGCCTCCTTGGCCTGGTCGGGCCGCTTGTCCATGACGTGGGCGGCGACCCCGGCCTGGACGTTGACCAGGGCGATGTGGTGGGCGACGACGTCGTGCAGGTCGCGGGCGATGCGCAGGCGCTCCTCGGCGACCCGGCGGCGGGCCTCCTCCTCGCGGGTGCGTTCGGCGCGTTCGGCCCGCTCCCGGATGGCCTGGAGCGCGGCCCGGCGGCTGCGGACGGCGTCGCCGGCGGTGGCGCCGATGCCGGTCCAGGCCAGCAGGCCCAGGTTCTCCTGGGCGTACCAGGGCAGCGGGCCGGCGAGCATGGCCGCGCCGGTGAGGACGGTCATGGTGACCAGGCCGGCCCGCCATGTGGTGGCGCGGTCGGTGGCGGCGGCGACGGTGAACAGGGCGACGACGGCGGACATCGCGACCGGCGCACGGGGGTCGCCGGTGACGGACTCGACGAGGGAGAGGCTGCCGGTGACGGCGAGGACCGTCATGGGGGCGCTGCGCCGGAAGACGAGAGCGGCGGCGCTGAGGGTCATGAGCAGCAGGCTCAGCGGGTCGGGGGTGCGCAGGCTCCAGCTGACGCCGCGCTCGCCGTGCGGGTCGACGAAGGAGCCGGCCAGCATGCAGACCAGGACGCCCGCGGCGAGGGTGGCGTCGGCGGCCAGGGGGTGGGCTCTCAACTGGCGCTGGGCTCGGGCGAGGGGTGTCAAGGTGCCGTGCCTTTACAGTGGGCGCCGCTTCGAGTGGACGTCGCGGTGGTGAGTGAGCGTCGCTCCGGTGGACGTTGCCGGGGGCTGCCGCCCCCATCCCCCGCATCGGCCCTGAAGACTCGATCTCCCTCGGAGGGGACCCCCGGACGGGCCGGAAGCCCCCGACACCGAAGCTTCAGCCCGGGATCAGTCCGCCGTCGCTCAGCATCGCGCGGACCTCCTCCAGGCTGGCGTCCGGGGCCGGGAGGATGAGTTCCGAGGGTTCCAGGGTCTCGTCCGGGAGGGGCTCGCCGAGGCGGCGAACGGCGTGCAGGAGGGCGCCGAGGGTGCGGCGGAAGCCGTCGGCGTCGCCGCCCTCCATCTCCTTCAGCAGCTCGTCGTCCAGCATGTCCAGCTCGCTCAGATGGGAGTCGGCCAGCGTCCACTGGCCCTCCCCCATGATCCGTACGATCATGCGCCCTCCTCGGAGTGCGGTCCCGGCGCCGGGCTACTGCTTGTCGAAGCGCGGGGTGTCCTGCGGCTGCTGCTGGGGCTGCGCCTGCTGGCTCGTGCCGCCTTCGATGGCCTGCTGCCCGGCGGAGGGGCCGCCGGCGAGCTCGGCCTTCATGCGCTGGAGCTCCAGCTCTACATCCGTACCACCGGAGAGGCGGTCCAGCTCGGCCTGGAGGTCGTCCTTGGCGATGCCGGTGGGGTCGTCGAGGGCGCCGGAGGCGAGGAGCTCGTCGAGGGCGCCGGCGCGGGCCTGGAGCTGGGCGGTCTTGTCCTCGGCGCGCTGGATGGCGAGGCCGACGTCGCCCATCTCCTCGGAGATGCCGGAGAACGCCTCGCCGATGCGGGTCTGCGCCTGGGCCGCGGTGTAGGTGGCCTTGATGGTCTCCTTCTTGGTGCGGAAGGCGTCGACCTTGGCCTGGAGCCGCTGGGCCGCGAGGGTGAGCTTCTCCTCCTCGCCCTGGAGCGTGGCGTGCTGGGTCTCCAGGTCGGTGACCTGCTGCTGGAGGGCGGCGCGGCGGGAGAGCGCCTCGCGGGCGAGGTCCTCCCGGCCGAGCGCGAGCGCCTTGCGGCCCTGGTCCTCCAGCTTGGAGGACTGCGACTGGAGCTGGGTGAGCTGGAGTTCCAGCCGCTTGCGGGAGGTGGCCACGTCGGCGACGCCGCGGCGGACCTTCTGAAGGAGCTCCAGCTGCTTCTGGTACGAGTAGTCGAGGGTCTCGCGCGGGTCCTCGGCCCGGTCAAGGGCCTTGTTCGCCTTCGCGCGGAAGATCATCCCCATACGCTTCATGACACCGCTCATGGGCTTCGCGCGCCCCCTTCTGACGGACTCCAGCTCACAGGTCTGCGACAGGACCCACAGTACGGGCCCTGCATCCATTGACGCACTGTTCGGAGACGGATGCGCTCATCCCCAAGGACGACTGGTGAAGCCTTGGCTCCCGCCTGGGGAGTAGGCGCTCCTCAGGGTGAGCGGGGGGCATCGGGTGCCCCCTCTCACCCCGTCTCCGCCCGGTCTGTCCCCACTTGAGACGACTGGTGTTGCCGGATCGTTCCCCGCCGGGCTGGGGTCCATGCCCGAGAAGCGCTTACCCTTGGGTTTTGTGTTCCGTAGCCGTGCCAAGGAAGAGAAGGCCGCAGTCGCCGACAAGGCGCCGCTGACCGACTCCAAGCAGCCCCGCGACCCGCAGGCCCCGAAGGGCCGGCCCACGCCCAAGCGCAGCGTGGCCCAGTCCCAGCGCCGCAGCGTCGCCAACACTTCGATGACGCGCAAGGAGGCCGCCAAGCGTCAGCGCGACGAGCGCCGCGCCCAGATGGAGCGGCAGCGTCAGGCGCTGGCGGGGGGCGACGAGCGGTATCTGCCGGCCCGGGACAAGGGTCCGGTGCGCCGGTTCGCGCGCGACTTCGTCGACTCGCGGTTCAACGTGGCGGAGTGGTTCCTGCCCATGGCCGTGGTCATCCTCGTGCTGAGCATGGTCCGGGTGGCCTCCCTGCAGAGCATGGCGCTGCTGCTGTGGCTCGTGGTGATCGTGCTCATCGTGCTGGACTCCATCGTCACCGGCTTCCGTCTGAAGAAGCGGCTCGCCGAGCGCTTCCCCGACGAGAACCGGCGCGGCGCGGTGGCGTACGCGCTGATGCGCTCCCTCCAGATGCGTCGGCTGCGGCTGCCCAAGCCGCAGGTCAAGCGTGGAGCGCGGCCCTGAGCGCTGCTTCTTTCTCCGGGGGTGCGGCGCAGGCCTGGCTGAACACGCTGGGCGGCTTGCGTGACGTGGTGCGGCAGGAGCTGGTGGCCCGCCAGCTCGACGAGCAGATAGCCGGGCGCTACCCGGTCGGGCAGCGGCTGCGCGTGCTCGACGTCGGGATGGGCCAGGGCACGCAGGCGCTGCGGCTGGCCCGGCTCGGTCACCGGGTGACGGGCCTGGAGCAGGACGCGACGATGATCGCCGCGGCCCGCACGGCCCTGTCCGGGGAGCCGGAGGGCATCCGGGAGCGGATGCGGATCATCGAGGGGGACGGCCGGGACACCGGCGTGCACTTCCTGCCGGGCAGTTTCGACATCGTGCTGTGCCACGGCGTGCTGATGTACGTCGAGGAGCCGGACCCGCTGCTGGCGGGGCTGGCGCGGGTGCTGGCCCCGGGCGGGCTGCTGTCGCTGCTCGTCCGCAACGGCGACGCGCTCGCCCTGCGGCCCGGCCTGGCCGGCGACTGGGCGGGCGCCCAGGCCGCCTTCGACACCGTCTCCTATCGCAACCGGCTCGGCCTGGAGGTGCGGGCGGACCGCCTGGACACGCTGACGGCGACCCTCGCCGGCATCGGCGCGCCGCTCCAGGCCTGGTACGGCGTCCGGGTGTTCACGGACCTGGCGGCGGACGGGGCGGAGATCCCGGCCGACGTGGAAGCCCTGCTGGCCGCCGAGGAACGAGCAGGCCGCACGGACCCGTACCGCCGGATAGCGGCTCTGCTGCACCTGTGCGGCGTCAGGGGCTGAGAGACGCCGGCCGGAGCGGGCCGCAGGTGGGGCGGCCGGGGTGGGTGGCCGCCCCAGCTCGTGGGGGTTACGACTCGTCGGCGTGCAGGTTCATCGGGCCGTAGATCTCGGTGGTGTCCTCGAACAGCCGCACCTGGTCTGCGCCGCCTTCGAGCAGGGCCTTCCAGTGCTCCCCGATCCAGGACTCGGCGTCCCCCTGAGTGGTGAACTCCTCGGGCTCCACCGCGGGCTGGACCTCCGTGCCGTCGGCCTTCTCGAACCGCCACGTCCATGCCGCCATGTACACCTCCAACGTATCGAGCGCGAACAACGCAGAAGCCGGATCTTGGTCCGGCTCCTGCTCGCAGCCTAGTCGGATGCGCAAGACCGGCGGCGACAAGCGAAAATCGGTTCGTGGAAGTCACTCTGCTCGGTACCGGCGCCCCCGCGGGACTCCCCCGCCCCGACTGTCCGTGCGCGGTCTGCGCGACCTCGCTCGGGGCGGACGCGCGTGCGGCGACCGCCGTTCTCGTGGACGGCGCGCTGCTGTTGGACCTGACGCCGGGCGCGGCGTTCGCGGCGGCGCGGGCGGGGCGTTCGCTGACCGGGGTGCGGCAGGTGCTGCTGTCGCACCCGCACGACGGGCCGCCGGTGGAGGTGCCGGCCGGACTGCCGCAGCCCGGACGGGTGCCGGACGGACGGGAGTTGACGCAGCTGACGGGGCATCGGGTGCGGGCGGTCGCGCTGGACGCGCCCGGCACCGGGTACGCGGTGACCGGGCCGGACGGGCAGCGGCTGCTGTATCTCCCGCCGGGCGGCGCGCCGGCCGGACTCCATGAGCCGGTGGACGCCGACGGGCGCTACGACATCGTCCTCGCGGACGTGGTGGGGCGGCCGGACGCGCTGGCGAAGCTGCGGGCGGTGGGCGCGGTCGGGCCGACGACGGACGTCGTGGCGGTCCACCTCGACCACGACGTGCCACCGGGCGCGGAGACGCGGCGGCGGCTCGCGGCGGCGGGCGCGCGGGCGGTGCCGGACGGGTCGACGCTGACGGCGGGCTCGTACGAGAACGTGTCGGCCGTGCCGGACGTGCCGCGCAGGACGCTGGTGCTGGGCGGGGCGCGGTCGGGGAAGTCGGTCGAGGCGGAACGGCGGCTGGAGTCCTTCCCCGACGTCCTGTACGTGGCGACCGGGGGGACGCGGGGCGGGGACGGGGAGTGGGCGGCCCGGGTGGCCCTGCACCGGGAGCGGCGGCCGGGGTCGTGGCGGACGGCGGAGACGTGCGACCTGGTGCCGCTGCTGGGCGAGGACGGGCCCGCGCTGCTGATCGACTGCCTCTCCCTGTGGCTGACGGACGCGATGGACTCCGTCGGGGCGTGGGACGACGCGGAGTGGGCGGGCGGCGGTGAGCGGGAGCTGCGCAGGCGGGTCGCGGAGCTGGCGGGGGCCCTGCGGGCGACCCGGCGGACGGTGGTGCTGGTCTCCAACGAGGTGGGGTCGGGGATCGTGCCGGCCACGGCCTCCGGGCGGCGCTACCGGGACGAGCTGGGGAGGCTGAACGCGGCGGTGGCCGGCGAGTGCGAGCAGGTGGTGCTGGTGGTGGCGGGGCAGGGGGTCGTTCTGCGGGGATGAGGGGCCCGCGGGCCGGGGCGTGCGGTGCGCGCCGCCGGTTCAGGGGAGCCGGGCGATCAGGCGGTAGGTGTTGCTGAAGCGGGTGTGGCGCAGCACCGGGGAGAGGCTGTGGTCGAGGGCTGTGGCGGCCGCCAGGAGGGGGGTGACCTGGCGGGCGCGCGGGAGGGAGAGCACGAGGGCGGCGGTGAGGTCGTGGGGGACGTGGGCGGCGCTGCGGTCGGCCGCGACGATCGTGCAGCCCCGCGACTCCAGTTCGGCGCGGACGTTGGCGAGGGGGAGGAGGTGGAGGTGGCGCGGCTGGCCGTGCGGCGCCCACCACTTGCCGAGCAGCGGGGCGAACGCGCTGAGCGGGTCCGGGAGTTCGAGGAGGAGACGCCCGCCGGGCCGCAACACGGCGAGGGCTGCGGCGAGTTCCTCCCGGGGGTCCGGAGTGTGCTCCAGGTGGTGCAGCATGCTGACGACGTCGTAGCGGCCCCGCAGGCGGGCGGTGATCCCGGGTGTCGTCAGACGGCCGACGTGGGCCTCCTCGATCCGGCCGGCCCATCTCGCCCGCTCCACCCGGGGCGTGGGGTCCAGGCCGTCGAACGCCGTGTAGGGGAACACCTCTTTGGCCGCCTGCGGGAACAGCGCGTGTCCCGTGCCGACGTCCAGCCAGCTCTCCGGCTCGGGGAAGCGCAGCATCGTCCGGGCGACGGCTCTCAGGCGCCGCCGGCTCGTGCGGGCGGCGAGGACGCGTTCCGTGAGGCCGCGGCCGCTGCCCGCCTCCGGTTCGCGCAGGTAGAGGGCGAGCCCCTCGGCGGTCAGGCGCGGGTTCTGGAAGGCGTGCGCGCAGTCGAGGCACTCGTCGACCACGAAGGTCCCGGGCCGGTGGTGCAGCAGGTCGGGGGCGCGCAGCCGGGTGCGCAGCCGTTTCGAGCCGCACCAGGGGCAGTCGTCGCGGCGCGGCTCGTGGATGGGCCTGGGGGGCATGAGCGGCTCCGGGGAGGGGGAAGCACTGGGACATCGGGTGGGCAGAGGGGGGAAGGCGGTCAAATATGGAGATTCATGGCAAACCGGAACGTATGGGATCGCGATCGGGGGTGCAACGACGTCGTGGGGGTGTGGTGGTCGAGTGGCGCTGAAGCGTTCGATCAGTGCCGGTACTGTTCGGCGAATGAGCTCGCTGAATCTCGACGACTTCACCGACCTGATCGAGCGCCCCGACGGCGGGGTGCGACGCGACGCGGAGGCGCGCCGGGAGCGGCGGAGCGTGCCGCCCGGCTCGCTGGGGCGCCTGGACGACCTGGGCGAGTGGCTGGCGGCGGCTCAGGGTTCGGTGCCCGTGCGGCCCGTCGAGCGGCCGCGGGTGGTGCTGTTCGCCGGTGATCACGGGGTCGCCGAACTGGGCGTCTCGGCGCGGCCCGCGGGGAGCGCGGCGGAGCTGGTGCGGGAGGTGCTGGAGGGCGGCCGTCCGGTGTCGGTGCTGGCGCGCCGGCTGGGGGTGCCGGTGCGGGTCGTGGACATGTCGCTGGACTGCGATCCGGGCGCGTTCCCCGAGGACGTCGTACGGCACCGGGTGCGGCGCGGCAGCGGCCGTATCGACGTCGAGGACGCGCTGACGCTCGAGGAGGCGGAGGCCGCGTTCCTGGCCGGGGTGGCGGTCGCCGACGAGGAGGCGGACTCCGGGACGGACCTGGTGGTGCTGGGCGACGTCAGCGTCGGCGGGACGACGGCGGCGGGCGTGCTGGTCGCCGCGTTGTGCGGGACGGACGCGTCGGTGGTGACCGGGCGGGGCGGTGAGGCGATCGACGACCTCGCCTGGATGCGCAAGTGCGCGGCGATCCGGGACGCGTTGCGGCGGGCGCGGCCGGTGCTCGGGGAGCAGTTGCGGCTGCTGGCGACGGTCGGCGGGGCCGACCTGGCGGCCATGACGGGCTTTCTGCTGCAGTGCGCCGTACGGAAGTTGCCCGTGGTCCTGGACGGGGTGGTGGCGGCGGCCTGTGCGCTCGTCGGACAGCGGATCGCGTTCCGGGCGCCGGACTGGTGGCTGGCCGGGCAGCGCAGCGGGGAGCCCGGGCAGGCGAAGGCGCTGGACCGGATGGCGCTGGAGCCCCTGCTGGACCAGGGCGTGACGGTGGGCGAGGGCGCGGGGGCGCTGCTGGCCCTCCCCCTGGTACAGGCGGCGTCGGCCCTGGCAGCCGAACTCCCGGAGAAGCCGGAGCCGGAACCGGAGCCGGAGAAGCAGGCCGCGGCCGGCGAGAGCCTGGACCTGGAGAAGCCGGCTACGACTGGCGATGAGGCCGAGCCGGGGAAGGCCGTTCAGGCCGAGGGGTGAGCCCCGGCCGAGCGCCCAGAACCCTTGGAGTCCCAGGCCCGGCCGGCAGGCCTGCTCGTGGCTCGCCGAAAAGCCGGCCGCGGCCGGCGGTGAGGCCGAGCCGGAGAGGGCCGCTCAGGCCGAGGGCTGAGACCCCGTCGAGCACCCAGGCCCGTTGCAGCCCCAGGCCCGGCCGGCAGGCCTGCTCACAGCTCGCCGAGAAGCCGGTCGCGGCCGGCGAGAGCCTGGACCTGGAGAAGCCGGTCGCGGCCGGCGATGGAGCCGAGCCGGGGAAGGCCGTTCAGGCCGAGGGGTGAGCCCCCGTCGAGCGCACAGGCCGTTGCAGCCCCGGGTCCGGCCGGCAGGCCTACTTGTGGCTCGCCGATTCCAGTTCCGGCGTCGGTTTGCCGCCGAGCCAGTTGGCCATGGCCCGGGTGGGGCCGCTCCAGCGGCGGTCGTGGTGGTAGGCGCGGAGTGCGGCCTTCGCCCGGGCCCGGGGGCGGTGGCGGTAGAAGCGGCGGGCCCAGGGCGAGCCGGGGCGTGCGAGGCGGACGAAGCCGATGAGGGCGATGAACGGGACGATCACCCCGAAGATCGCCATCTTCAGCTTGCCCTTGGTGAGCGCGGCGAGGGCGACGAGGAAGTTGCCGCCGACGGTCGCGATCACGGTGCCGCGGTCCTGGAGTTCGTCCGCGGTCAGGTCGTTGACGCCGAACGGCGAGAAGCCCACCAGCATCAGGCCCACGAGGGCCGCCGTCAGCACGACGGCCTCCACGCTCTGCCGGCCCGCCTCCGTCCAGTACACGTCGGCCAGATGCAGGATCAGCGCGAACTCGTCGAGGACGAGGCCCGCGCCTACGCCGAAGACGACCGCGAAGGCGGCCGAGCCGAAGCCGTGCTGACCGCCGGCCACCGCGCCGAAGCCCCCGAGGACGGTCAGGATCACGCCGGGCACGACGTGGTGGATGTGCAGCCCGCCCGCGCTGACGTTGCCGAACGGCCCCCTCCCGGCGCGGATCAGACGGGTGACCGTCCGGGTGACGACGAAGGTCAGGACGAAGGCGGTGAGGGCGAGGAGCAGCGGGAGCTTGCCCGGCTCGACGATGTTGCGCTGCAGCCAATCTCCCATATGCGCATTTTGATCCCGGCGCTCCTCGGCCGCCCGTCCGACCGCCGGGTAACCTGCGCCGGTGTCCACACCCCCGCCGCCCGCCTCGCCGCCCGTCCCGCCGTCCGCCGCCTCCGCCCCGGACGGCCTGCGGTTCGCCTTCGGCACGCTGACCGTGCTGCCGGTCCGGGTGACCCGCTGGGACCGTTCGGCCGCGCGCGGGGGCATGACCGCGGCCCCCGCGGTCGGGGTGGTCGTCGGCGGCTGCGCGGCCGTGCTGGGGCTGTCGGCCCTGCTCGCGGGCGCGGGCCCGCTGCTCGCCGCGGTCGCCTCCGCCGCCGTGCCCGCCGTCCTGACGCGCGGTCTGCACCTGGACGGGCTCGCCGACACCGCGGACGGCCTGGGCAGCGGCCGTCCCGCCGAGGACGCGCTGCGGATCATGAAGCAGTCGGACATCGGGCCGTTCGGCGTGCTCACCCTGCTCTTCACGCTGCTCGCCCAGGTCGCCGCGCTGGCGCGGCTCTACGACGCCTCCTGGACGCGCGGCGCGACCGCCGCCGTCGTCTCGGCGGTCGCGGCCCGGCTGGCGCTCACCCTGGCCGCCCGCACCGGCGTGCCGGCCGCCCGGCCGGAGGGGCTGGGCGCGGCGGTCGCCGGGGCGGTCCCGGCCCGGCGGGCGGCGGCCGTGGCGGCCGTCTGCGTCGCCGCCGCGGCCGCCGGTGGCGCGCTCACGGGCCCGTACGACGCCGTCCGCGCGGCCCTCGCGGTCGTCCTCGCCGTCGCCGCCGCCGAACTCCTGCTGCGCCACTCGGTCCGCCGCTTCGGCGGCGTCACCGGGGACGTCTTCGGCGCCGTCGCGGAGACGGCGGCGACCACGTCCCTGATCGCCCTCTGCCTGGGCGGCTAGGGCAACTCCGCGGGCCTTCACGACTGTCCTGTTTGTCATGTGTGGCGGGGCTGGCGGGGTGCGAGGATCGGCTCAGGGCCGTGGCGCCGCAGCCTGGTTGACACCCGCGTGCGTGAGCGACCGCACGCGCACGCGTAGGCTCATTGCGGGGTCCGCCCCATCGGTTCGCCGCGCCGGTGGGACACACCCCCGGTGACGACCGCTCCCCCGGCCCGGATCTAGGGTCGGCTGTCGGGTCCGGTCGGCCCACCACTTTCGGCCACCGCAACTTCACATCGGAAGCGAGATTTCACCACCGTGACTGCTCTCACTCTCAGCACCGCCGCGGCGCCCGGCCTGCGGGCCGACGCGATCGTGATCGGTGTCGCCAAGGGCCCTGCCTCCAGGTCGTCGAACCTGGTCGTCGCCCCGGGCGCCGAGGCCGTGGACAAGGCCTACGACGGCCGGCTCGCCGCCGTCCTGGAGACCCTCGGGGCCACCGGCGCCGAGGGAGAGGTGACGAAGCTGCCCGCCCCGGCCGGCTTCAAGGCGCCGCTCGTGCTGGCGGTGGGTCTGGGCGGGGAGCCCGAGAAGGACGCCTCCTACGACGCCGAAGCCCTGCGCAAGGCGGCCGGTGTGGCCGCCCGCACCCTCGCCGGCGCCAAGAAGGCCGCCTTCGCCCTGCCCGTGACGGACGCCGCCGACCTCGGCGCCGTCGCCGAGGGCGTCGGACTGGGCGCCTACTCCTTCGACGCCTACAAGCAGCAGGCCAAGGACCCCAAGGCCAAGAACGGCAAGGCCCCGCTCGCCGAGGCCGTCCTGCTCGGCGGCAAGCCGCGCGACGCCGCCCACAAGGCCGCGCTCGCCCGCGCCGGCGCCGTCACCGAGGAGCTCAACCGCGCCCGCGACCTGATCAACATGCCGCCGAACGACCTCAACCCCGAGGCGTTCGCCGCGATCGCGCAGGACGCGGCCAAGGCGCACGGCGTGAAGATCCAGATCCTCGACGAGAAGGCGCTCACCAAGGGCGGCTACGGCGGCATCCTCGGCGTCGGCGCCGGTTCCGCGTCGGCCCCGCGCCTGGTGAAGCTGTCGTACACCTCGTCCAAGGCGAAGAAGCACCTCGCCTTCGTCGGCAAGGGCATCACCTACGACTCGGGCGGCATCTCGCTGAAGCCGGCCGGCCACAACGAGACGATGAAGTGCGACATGAGCGGCGCCGCGGCGGTCTTCGCCGCCGTCGTCGCCGTCGCGCGGCTCGGTCTCGACGTCAACGTCACCGCGTGGCTGGCGCTGGCCGAGAACATGCCCTCCGGCTCCGCCACCCGCCCCGGCGACGTGCTGCGGATGTTCAGCGGCAAGACGGTTGAGGTGCTCAACACCGACGCCGAGGGACGCCTCGTCCTCGCCGACGCGCTGTGGGCGGCCTCGCAGGAGAAGCCCGACGCGATCGTGGACGTCGCGACCCTCACCGGCGCGATGATGCTGGCGCTGGGCAACCGGACGTTCGGCGTCATGGCCAACGACGACGCGTTCCGCTCCGCGGTGTACGAGGCGGCGGAGGAGGTCGGCGAGCCGGCGTGGCCGATGCCGCTGCCCGAGCACCTGCGCAAGGGGATGGACTCGGCCACCGCCGACATCGCGAACATGGGCGAGCGGATGGGCGGCGGTCTCGTCGCGGGGCTGTTCCTGCGGGAGTTCGTGGGCGAGGGGATCGCCTGGGCGCACCTGGACATCGCCGGGCCCGCGTACAACGAGGGCGGGCCTTTCGGGTACACGCCCAAGGGCGGGACGGGGACGGCTGTGCGGACGCTGGTGCGGCTCGCGGAGCTGACCGCCGCGGGTGACCTGGGCTGATCCCCCCGGGGGCGGGGGCTGTGCGCCTCGTCACTCGGGCCGACCTGTCACGTGGCGGGTGCGGACCGTAAGTGGCTGGTCGCGCAGTTCCCCGCGCCCCTTTTGTCGGACCGGTGGGGTGTCTCACACAGCAGCCCGGCGTCTCGTCGGTCTCCCACAAGTGCAAAGATGGGGCTCGGCAGGACAGGGCCCCCACCACAGGGCCGGAGAAAGAGCGGCCGGACACCAGCCGCCGGCGGTCAGCGACGACCGGCGCACGGCGCACATGCATGGAGGACGTGACGTGGCGAACGACGCCAGCACCGTTTTCGACCTAGTGATCCTCGGCGGCGGCAGCGGCGGTTACGCCGCGGCACTGCGCGGGGCGCAGCTGGGCCTGGACGTCGCCCTGATCGAGAAGGACAAGGTCGGCGGGACCTGCCTGCACCGGGGTTGCATCCCCACGAAGGCCCTGCTGCACGCGGGCGAGATCGCCGACCAGGCCCGTGAGAGCGAGCAGTTCGGCGTCAAGGCGACCTTCGAGGGCATCGACATCGCCGGGGTCCACAAGTACAAGGACGGCGTCGTCTCCGGCCTGTACAAGGGCCTCCAGGGACTCGTCGCCTCCCGCAAGGTGACGTACATCGAGGGCGAGGGACGGCTGTCGTCCCCGACCTCCGTCGACGTGGACGGCAAGCGCATCCAGGGCCGTCACATCCTGCTGGCGACCGGCTCCGTGCCCAAGTCGCTGCCGGGCCTGCAGATCGACGGCGACCGGATCATCTCCTCCGACCACGCCCTCGTCCTGGACCGCGTGCCGAAGTCCGCGATCATCCTCGGCGGCGGTGTCATCGGCGTCGAGTTCGCCTCGGCGTGGAAGTCCTTCGGCGCGGACGTGACCGTCATCGAGGGTCTGAAGCACCTCGTCCCGGTCGAGGACGAGAACTCCTCCAAGCTCCTCGAGCGCGCCTTCCGCAAGCGCGGCATCAAGTTCAACCTGGGCACCTTCTTCGACAAGGCCGAGTACACCCAGGACGGCGTCAAGGTCACCCTCGCCGACGGCAAGGAGTTCGAGGCCGAGGTGCTGCTGGTCGCCGTCGGCCGCGGCCCGGTCTCGCAGGGCCTCGGCTACGAGGAGCAGGGCGTCGCGATGGACCGCGGCTACGTCCTCGTCGACGAGTACATGCGCACCAACGTCCCGACCATCTCCGCCGTCGGCGACCTGGTGCCCACGCTCCAGCTCGCGCACGTCGGCTTCGCCGAGGGCATCCTGGTGGCGGAGCGCCTGGCCGGCCTGAAGACCGTACCGATCGACTACGACGGTGTCCCGCGGGTGACGTACTGCCACCCCGAGGTCGCCTCCGTCGGCATCACCGAGGCCAAGGCCAAGGAGATCTACGGCGCGGACAAGGTCGTCGCTCTGAAGTACAACCTGGCGGGCAACGGCAAGAGCAAGATCCTCCAGACCGCGGGCGAGATCAAGCTCGTCCAGGTCAAGGACGGCGCCGTGGTCGGCGTCCACATGGTCGGCGACCGCATGGGCGAGCAGGTCGGCGAAGCCCAGCTGATCTACAACTGGGAGGCGCTGCCGGCCGAGGTCGCCCAGCTCGTCCACGCCCACCCGACGCAGAACGAGGCGCTCGGCGAGGCGCACCTGGCCCTCGCGGGCAAGCCGCTGCACGCGCACGACTGACCCCTCGGTCGACGAAGCGACGATCCAGACTTCCGCAATTCGTAAGGAGCAACAGAAACCATGGCGGTTTCCGTAACCCTTCCGGCGCTCGGCGAGAGCGTCACCGAGGGCACTGTCACCCGCTGGCTGAAGGCCGAGGGCGAGCGCGTCGAGGCCGACGAGCCGCTGCTGGAGGTGTCGACCGACAAGGTCGACACCGAGATCCCCTCGCCCGCCGCCGGCGTCCTGGCCTCCATCAAGGTCGCCGAGGACGAGACCGTGGAGGTCGGCGCCGAGCTGGCCCTCATCGACGACGGCACCGGCGCGCCGGCCGCCGCCCCGGCCCCGGCCGCCGAGCCGGTCGCCGAGCCCGCTCCCGAGCCGGCCGCGGCCGCCCCCTCCACCGAGCAGGAGGCCCCGGCCCCCGCTCCCACCGCCGAGGCGGCTGCCGGCGGCGGTTCCGCCGAGGGCACCGACGTGGTCCTGCCCGCGCTGGGCGAGTCCGTCACCGAGGGCACCGTCACCCGCTGGCTGAAGTCGGTCGGCGACTCCGTCGAGGCCGACGAGCCGCTGCTGGAGGTGTCGACGGACAAGGTCGACACCGAGATCCCGGCGCCCACCTCCGGTGTGCTGCTGGAGATCGTCGTCGGCGAGGACGAGACCGCCGAGGTCGGCGCCAAGCTGGCCGTCATCGGCGCCCCGGGCGCGGCTCCGGCCGCCGCTCCGGCCCCCGCCGCCCCGGCTCCGGCCGCCGAGGCCCCCGCCCCGGCCGCGCCCGCTCCGGCCCCGGCGGCGCCCGCCGCTCCGGCCCCGGCTCCGCAGGCGCCCACGACTCCGGCCCCGCAGCAGCAGACCACTCCGGCTCCCGAGCCGGTCCCGTCCGCTCCGGCTCCCGCGCCCGCACCGGCTCCCGCCCCGGCGGCCCCGGCCGCGCCCGCCCCCGCCGCCTCGGGCGCCGGTGACGACGGCGCGTACGTGACCCCGCTGGTGCGCAAGCTCGCCGCCGAGAACGGCGTCGACCTGGGCTCCGTCAAGGGCACCGGCGTGGGCGGCCGGATCCGCAAGCAGGACGTGCTCTCCGCCGCCGAGGCCGCGAAGGCCGCCGCCGCCGCTCCGGCCCCGGCCGCCGCCGCTGCCCCGGCCGCGAAGAAGGCGCCCACCCTGGAGGCCTCCCCCCTCCGTGGCCAGACCGTCAAGATGCCGCGCATCCGCAAGGTCATCGGCGACAACATGGTCAAGGCGCTGCACGAGCAGGCGCAGCTGTCCTCGGTCGTCGAGGTCGACGTCACCCGCCTGATGAAGCTCCGCGCCAAGGCCAAGGACTCCTTCGCCGCGCGCGAGGGCGTCAAGCTCTCGCCGATGCCGTTCTTCGTGAAGGCGGCGGCCCAGGCGCTGAAGGCCCACCCGGTCATCAACGCCAAGATCAACGAGGCCGAGGGCACGATCACCTACTTCGACTCCGAGAACGTCGGGATCGCGGTGGACTCCGAGAAGGGCCTGATGACCCCGGTCATCAAGCACGCGGGCGACCTCAACATCGCCGGCATCGCCAAGGCCACGGCGGAGCTCGCGGGCAAGGTCCGCGCCAACAAGATCACCCCGGACGAGCTGTCCGGCGCGACCTTCACCATCTCCAACACCGGTTCGCGCGGTGCGCTCTTCGACACGATCATCGTGCCGCCGGGCCAGGTCGCGATCCTCGGCATCGGGGCCACGGTGAAGCGTCCGGCCGTCATCGAGACGGAGGAGGGCACGGTCATCGGCGTCCGCGACATGACGTACCTGACCCTGTCCTACGACCACCGTCTGGTGGACGGCGCCGACGCCGCGCGTTACCTGACCGCGGTGAAGGCGATCCTGGAGGCCGGCGAGTTCGAGGTCGAGCTCGGCCTCTGAGCCCTTCCGCCGACCCGCGCACGGTCGTACGGCGCCCCCGCCGAAGCCCTCGGGCTTCCGGTGGGGGCGCCGTCGTGTTACCCAGGCGTGTAAGTCTCGTCTCACCTGCGGGAAAGCGCCCCCGCGCACCTTCCGGCACGGGCTGACGGCCGTATTGTTTCTCCACGTCACCGCCGCCCCAGGGGCCGATGCGCGGCCCCTCGCTAAGGAGCACACATGACCGCGCCCGTCGTCCACTCGCTGCGCGAACAGATCCGCGAGCACATCGTGGAGGGGATCGTCAGCGGTCGCTGGAAGCCGGGCGAGCGGATCGTGGAGCGGCGGATCGCCACCGAGCTGGAGGTCAGCCAGACACCGGTGCGGGAGGCGCTGCGCGAGCTGGAATCGCTGCGGCTGATCGAGTCCGCGCCGAACAAGGGCGTCCGGGTGCGGAACCTGACCGCGGCCGACCTGGAGGAGAGCTACCCGGTCCGGGCCGGCCTGGAGGCGATCGCGGCGGAGCTGGCGGCCGCGCGGCTGGCGGAGGACTGCTCGGCCCTGGAGACGCACGTGGCGGCGCTCTACGAGGCCGACCGCGCCGCCGACGGCACCGGTCAGGTGCGGCACACAGTGGGCTTCCACCGCGAACTGGTGCGCGCGGCGGGCAACTCGGTGCTGCTGCACACCTGGGAGGGCCTGGGCATCGAGGTCTTCACGGCTCTGTCGATCCGCTGGCTGGGCACGGTCCAGCAGTCGTACGCGGAGGAGCACCAGGCCCTGGTGGAAGCCTTCCAGAACCGCGACCCCGACATAGGCCGCCTGGTGAAGAACCACGTCCTCGGCTGCGCCCCCCGAGCAGCAGACCCGACCCCCTGACAGGGGCGCGGGGAACTCCCCAAGGGGCGCGGGGAACTACGCGACCAGCCCCCACGGCCCCGCACCCGAATCCCCATATCCGACGCCAACGCTCCCCCACCCCAGCGACAACTCCCCTAGGGGCGCGGGGAACTGCGCGACAAACCCCCACGGACCCGCACCCGAATCCCCCAAGCCGACGCCAACGCTCCCCCAGCCCAGCGACAACCCCCAAGGGGCGCGGGGAACTGCGCGACCAGCCCCCACAACCCGCACCCGCACCCGCACCCACACCCACACCCACCAGCCAACCTCACCTGCAGAAACTCCGCCCACAAAGACACCCCGTGCCCCCGTCGGAGACACCCCGTGCCGACTTTCTCGTGATCAAGAGGTTTTGCCCCGCAACCCTTTGATCGATCATCGATCACCGGGTTATTGTCGCCGACGGGCTCTCACCCGAGCCCCACCGCCCTGTCCTGCCAAGAACAAGGGCACCCCGATCCCCGACCGATGAGGGAACCCCCTTCGACTGAGGAAGGCGGCGACATGACCGACCCCCACGCCAACCAGCCGAGCGCGCTCGACCAGCTCCCCGACCGGGACCCGGAGGAGACCGCCGAATGGCAGGCCTCGCTGGACGCGGTCGCCCAGGCGGCCGGGCCGCACCGTGCCGCGTACCTGATGCGGCGCACGCTGGAGCGTGCCGAGGGCAACGGCATCGCGCTGCCCAAGCTGCTCGAGACGGACTACGTCAACACCATCCCCACCTCCGCCGAGCCCGCCGCCCCCGGCGACGAGGCGCTGGAGGCCCGGATCACCGCCTGGAACCGCTGGAACGCGGCCGCGATGGTGACCAGGGGCAGCAAGCACGGCGTCGGCGGCCACATCGCCACCTTCGCCTCCGCGGCCTGGCTCTACGAGACCGGCTTCAACCACTTCTTCAAGGGCAAGGAATCGCAGGATTCCCCCGGCTCGGGCGACCAGCTCTACATCCAGGGCCACGCCTCCCCCGGCATCTACGCCCGCGCCTTCCTGGACGGCCGGCTCAACGAGCACCACCTCGACAACTTCCGCCAGGAGGCGGCGGGCAACGGCCTCCCGTCGTACCCGCACCCGCGCCGGCTGCCCTGGCTGTGGGAGTTCCCGACGGTGTCGATGGGCCTCGGCCCGCTCTCCGCGATCTACCAGGCGCGCTTCAACCGCTATCTGACCAACCGCGGCATCAAGGACGTCTCCGCCTCCCACGTCTGGGCCTTCCTCGGCGACGGCGAGATGGACGAGCCCGAGTCGACGGCCGCGCTCGCGCTGGCGAGCCGCGAGGGCCTGGACAACCTGACCTTCGTCATCAACTGCAACCTGCAGCGCCTCGACGGTCCCGTCCGCGCCAACTTCAAGATCGTGCAGGAGCTGGAGGCCCAGTTCCGCGGCGCCGGCTGGAACGTCGTCAAGACCCTGTGGGGCACCGCCTGGGACGAGCTGCTCCAGCTCGACACCACCGGCGCGCTCGTCCGCCGCCTGCGCGAGGTGCCGGACGCCCAGGTGCAGACGTACCAGACCCGCGACGCCGCCTACATCCGCGAGGACTTCTTCGGCAAGGACCCGGCGCTCGCCGAGATGGCGAAGCTGCTGAGCGACGACAAGATCCTCGAGTGCTTCCACCTCTCCCGAGGCGGCCACGAGGCGCGCAAGGTGTACGCCGCCTACAAGGCCGCGGTCGAGTTCAAGGGCGCGCCGACGGTCATCCTGGCGCAGACGGTCAAGGGCCACACCCTCGGCCCGGGCTTCGCGTCGAAGAACGCCAACCACCAGATGAAGAAGCTGACGGTGGACGAGTTCAAGGCCATGCGCGACCTGCTCGAACTGCCGATCCCGGACGCGCGGTTCGAGGACGGGGTCGTCCCCTACGGCCACCCCGGCGCCGACTCGCCCGAGGTCCGCTACCTCCAGGAGCGCCGCGCGGCCCTCGGCGGCCCGGCCCCGGCCCGCCGCGTGCACCCGGTCGCGCCGCTGCCCGCGCCCGCGGAGAAGGCGTTCGCCTCCTTCGACAAGGGCTCCGGCTCGCAGAACGTCGCCACCACGATGGCCTTCGTCCGCCTGGTCAAGGACCTGGTCCGCGACAAGGAGACCGGGAAGCGCTGGGTGCCGATCGTCCCCGACGAGGCGCGCACCTTCGGCATGGAGTCGCTCTTCCCGTCCCTCGGGATCTACTCCCCCAAGGGCCAGACGTACGAGCCGGTCGACCGCGACCAGCTGATGTACTACAAGGAGGCCCAGAACGGCCAGATCCTCAACGAGGGGATCACCGAGGCCGGTTCGATGGCCGACTTCATCGCCGCGTCCACGTCGTACGCGACGCACGGCGAGGCCATGATCCCGTTCTACATCTTCTACTCGATGTTCGGCTGGCAGCGCACGGCCGACCAGATGTGGCAGCTCGGCGACCAGCTCGGCCGCGGCTTCCTCGTCGGCGCCACGGCGGGCCGTACGACGCTGACCGGCGAGGGCCTCCAGCACGCCGACGGCCACTCCCCGGTCATCGCCGCGACCAACCCGGCGGCGCTGACGTACGACCCGGCGTTCGCGTACGAGGTCGCCACGATCGTCAAGGACGGTCTGCGCCGGATGTACGGCGAGGCGGCCGACGGTGAGGACCAGGACGTCTTCTACTACCTCACCGTCTACAACGAGCCGATGCCGCAGCCGGCCAAGCCGTCGGGCCTCGGCATCGACGAGGGCATCATCAAGGGCCTGTACCGCTTCAACACCGCGGAGTCGGCGGGGCTCAACCCGGCTGCCAACGCGCCGCGCGTCCAGCTGCTCGGCTCCGGTACGGCGATCCACTGGGCGCTCGCGGCGCAGAAGCTGCTCGCCGAGGACTGGGGCGTGGCCGCCGACGTGTGGTCGGCGACCTCGTGGACGGAGCTGCGCCGGGACGCGCTGGAGGCCGACGCGGCCCTGCTGCGCGGCGAGGAGCGGGTCCCGTACATCCGGCAGGCGCTGAACGGCGCGGAGGGCCCGGTGCTCGCGGTCTCCGACTACATGCGCCAGGTCCCCGACCAGATCGCCCAGTGGGTCGAGCAGGACTACTCCTCGCTCGGCGCGGACGGCTTCGGTCTGTCCGACACCCGTGAGGCGGCCCGCCGTCACTTCGGCGTCGACGCGCCGTCGATCGTCGTCGCGGCCCTGGCCCAGCTGGCGAAGCGGGGCGAGGTGCAGGCGACGGCCGTGAAGGAGGCCCGGGGGCGGTACGGGCTGTAGTTCCGTCGGAGACAGGCCCAGGGGGTCGGGAGGGCTCGCCTTCCCGACCCCCTGGGCCGTTCCTGTCCGGGCGGCGTTCACGGAGCCGTACCGGGGCGGTGAATGCGCCGCACTCCGGGTGCGTCCCGCCCCTCCAGGCACGATGCTGGGACCCGTGATGGACGAGACGGAGTTCTGGGAGCTGGTCGACGCCGCCCGTGAGGCCGCCGAGGGGGACCCCGAGGAACAGGCCGACGTGCTCGTGGACCGGCTGCTGCGGCTGGACCCGGATCTGGTGCTGGACTTCGCCCGTCACTTCGAGGCCCGCTACAACCGCGCGTACACCTGGGATCTGTGGGGCGCCGCCTGGGTGCTGCTGGACGGGGCGAGCGACGACGCCTTCGACTTCTTCCGCTGCTGGCTGATCGGCCAGGGCCGGGAGGTCTACGAGGGGGCGGTGCACGATCCGGACTCGCTCGCCGACCTGCTGGGCGACTTCGACGAGGAGCTCGACGGCGACGGCGAGGAACTCGGCTACGCGGCCGACGAGGCCTACGAGCAGCTCACCGGGACCGTCGCCCCGGACCTGGGCATCGCGCCCGCGCGGGCGGAACCCGAGGACACGCCCCTCGACTTCGAGAACGCCCGCGTCCTCGCCGAGCGCTACCCCCGGCTGTGGGAGCGGTTCAAGGAGTGAGCGTTCCTGTGGACGCGGGGACCGAGGTGGCGTCGGTGCGGCCCTGGAGCCGGGCCGCCGTCCGCCGGATCTCCGGCAGGCGCGCGGTGAGGGCGGCGCCGGGGCAGGTCGTCTCGAAGCCGTCGTCGTGGCCGGCGAGGGCGGGCAGGGAGACGGTGACACCGGCGTCGTAGCGGCTACGGCTGTTGCTGGAGGTCAGCCGGACCGTCGCCCTGGGGTCGATTCCGGCGGGGCCGAGCTTCCAGGCGGCGAGGGCCGCGATCGCGTCGAGCATCGGCTGCGGCACGTGCGTCCCGGCGGTGAAGGTGCCCAGCGCGGCGACGCCCGCCGTGCGGTGGTTGAAGCCCTGGGTGTGCGCGCCGGTGACGGCGCGGTCGATCCCGCCGGCGCGGCCCTCGTAGATGGTTCCGCAGCGGTCGACGAGGAAGTTGTAGCCGATGTCGTCCCAGCCCCGGGCGCCGGTCTGGCCGGCGTAGAGGTGGCGGATGAGGCGGGGCGCGTCGGCGCAGTCGTAGGCGTTGGGCGAGTCGGTGTGGTGGACGAAGACGGCGACGACCTGGTCGTCGAGGCGGGGCGGCGGCTGGGTGCGGCCGGCGAGGTCGGCGAGCCAGACGGAGCGCGGTTCGACGGGCGGCCGGGGGGCGAGGTGCGCCGCCGTGTGACGGGAGCGGGCGGAGTGCGGGGCGCGGGCGGTGGCGGCGCGCTCGGCGCGGTCCGCGCACAGCGCCAGGGCGAGGACGGCGAGCCCGGGCAGGCAGACGAGGATCACGAGGAGCGGCCTGGGCGGCCGCGCCGGGGGCCGTCCTCGCGCCCTGAGGTGGGCGGCCTGTCGGATGGCACGCATGGTCCCACTGTCGGCGGGTTCGTGCCGGTCCGCGATGTGTGGTGTGCCACGTGGTGGAACCATCGTCCCTGTCCGCACCGTTTTCCGGGTAGACGCACGCGTGACCGGTCAGGTCCTCCCCGCGCGTGTGGCCGAATCACGGCTGATCACCGGGCCGGTCCCGCACGTACTAGAGGATCCCTGAGAAAGGCGGCCGCGTGGACCTGCTCGACATCCTGCTGGTGCTGGTGATGCTGGCGTACGCGGCCTCGGGGTACCGGCGCGGACTGGTGGCCGGCTGTGTCTCGCTCGCCGGTTTCGTGGGTGGCGCGGCGGTGGGCGTCTGGGCGTTGCCGTGGGTGATGGGCCTGGTGACGACGGGTACGACGGCGGCGACGGTGACGGCGGTGCTCACGGTGCTGGTGCCGGCGGCGGTCGGGCACGAGCTGGCGAGCCGGCTGGCGTTGCGGCTGCGCAGGGAGCTGGACCGGGGGCCGTTGCGGGTGGCCGACGGGGTCGGCGGGGCCGCGGCGAACGCGGCGGCGGTGCTGATCGTGTCGTGGGTGGCGGCGAGCGTGCTGGGCGCGTCGGCGTCGCCGATGGTGACGTCGGCTATCCGGGAGTCCCGGCTGCTGGGCACGGTGCAGCACTCGATGCCGGACACCACCCCGGCGTGGTTCGCGCGGGCGACGTCCGCGCTCACCCAGGCGGGCTTCCCGCAGGTGTTCAACCCGTTCGAGACGGAGTCGACGGCCGAGGTCGCCAGGCCCTCCGGTGACAACGTGACGCCGGCCGCGACCAGCGCGGCCAAGCTGAGCACGGTGAAGGTCGAGGGCGCCGCGGGCAGTCAGGGCCGCGAGGGCAGCGGGTTCGTGTACGCGGCCGAGCATGTGATGACCAACGCGCACGTGGTGGCGGGCATCGACTACCCGACCGTGCGCATCGGGGGCGTGGGTCCTTCGTACGACGCGAGGGTGGTGCTGTTCGATCCGGCCAAGGACGTGGCCGTGCTGTACGTCCCGAACCTGCGCGCGCCGCTGCTGCGCTTCGACGAGGCGGCCTCCCGCGGGGACGCGGCGGTGGTCGCGGGCTATCCGCAGGACGGCGGCCTCGACCTCCAGGCGGCGACGGTCGCGGGCCGGGTGGACGCGATCGGCCGGAACATCTACAACGACGCGACGGTCACCCGCGAGATCTACTCGATCCGCTCGACCGTCCGGCCCGGCAACTCCGGGGGTCCGCTGCTGACCACCGACGGCAGGGTCTTCGGCGTGGTCTTCGCCCGCTCCACCTCGGACGCCGAGACGGGTTACGTCCTGACGGCGGCGGAGGTCGCCGACGACGCCGAACGCGCGGCGACGGCGACGCAGGCGGTGGACACGGGCGGCCTGATCGAGTCGTGAGCGGGCGCACCGGCGTCGCCGGGCGCGGCGTCTACAGGGGGCGCCCCATGAAGACGTCGTCGACGTACTCCCCGCGCAGCAGGAACTCCTGCGGCAGGACGCCCTCCACCACGAAGCCCTCGGACGCGTAGAGCGCCCGGGCGGGGGCGTTGTGGCCGAGGACGCGCAGGGTGAGCCGGCGTGCGCCGCGCCGGCAGGCCTCCTCGACGGCCGCGCGGAGCAGAGCGCGCCCCACTCCGCGGCCGCGTGCCTCGTCGGCGACGGCGAGGCCCTGGATCTGCCGGACATGGGCGTTGCAGGCGAGGCCGGTGGGGAAGCCGAGGCGGATATAGCCGACGAGGCGGGGGCCGAGTTCGGCGACCAAGTGGTCCTCGGGGAGGTGGCGTTCGTCGAAGAAGGGCCCGTACGGCGGCTGCGGCTCGGGCGTGACGGCGTGCAGCGGGGACCAGGTGAGCCGGTCGAGAAGGGCGAGGGCGTCGTCGTCGGCGGGCCGGGCCGGGCGTATGCGCGGGGCGTCGTAGTGCGGGCGCGGGGGTGTGCGCGGGGCGTCGGGGGCGGTGGGCATGCGGGTCACCCTATGGTCCGTCCGCCGGGTTCGGGGCGGGGTTTTCCGCGGGTTCCGGGCAGGATGGCGGCATGGTAGCTACGCGAATCGTGGTGGCCGGCGCGTCCGGTCTCATCGGCGGCGCCCTGGTGCGGTCCCTGGCCGCGGACGGGCACGAGGTGGTGCGCCTGGTGCGCCGTGCGCCCCGGGGCGACGGCGAGGTGCGCTGGGATCCGGAGCGCGGGCGGGTGGACGAGGCCGGGCTCGCCGGGTGCGACGCGGTGGTCAACGTGGCGGGTGCGGGCGTGGGCGACCACCGCTGGACGGACGCCTACAAGCAGCGGATCCACGACAGCCGGGTGCACGGCACGGCGGCGCTGGCCCGCGCGGTGGCCTCGCTGCCCGAGCGGGACCGGCCGCGGGCCCTCGTCAACGGCAGTGCCATCGGCTTCTACGGCGAGACGGGCGAGCGGATCGTCGACGAGGACGCGCCCGCCGGGCGGGGTTTCCTGCCGGAGCTGTGCGTGGAGTGGGAGGCGGCCGCGGCCCCGGCCTCTGAGGCGGGCGTGCGGACGGTGTTCGCGCGCACCGGGCTGGTCGTCGCCCGGGGCGGCGGCGCCTGGGGGCGGCTGTTCCCGCTCTTCCAGGCCGGGTTGGGCGGGCGGATGGGCGACGGACGGCAGTACTGGTCGTACGTGTCGCTGCACGACGAGGTCGCGGCGCTGCGGCATCTGCTGGACCGGGACGACCTGTCGGGGCCGTTCAACCTGACCGCGCCGGAGCCGCTGAGAAACCGTGAGATCACGGCGGCGATGGGGCGGGTGCTGCGCCGGCCGACGCTGCTCCCGGTGCCGGCGCCGGTGCTGCGGGCGGCGCTGGGCGAGATGGCCGGGGATGTGCTGGGCAGCGCGCGGGTGGTGCCGAAGCGGCTGCTGGAGTCCGGGTTCACCTTCGCGTTCCCCGGGATCGAGGACGCCCTGCGCGCCGCCTGAGGCACCTTCAGTTCACTGTCGGGGCGGGTGTTTTCGACCGAGGGCCGTATGCGACCGCCGTGCGACCGTGCCCCGTCCATGTGCGACTGTTCCCGACCGTTCGCGGCCCTACCCTCGATCCGAACTCGGGTATCCCGGAAGCCTGTTGGGGGCATCACGTCTCCACCGGCCGCGCAACCTCGAGGCGAGGAGGGGCACGTGCTTGAGCCCGCTTACCAGGCAGACGTCGTCATCGTGGGGGCCGGGGTCGCCGGTCTCTCCGCGGCGCATCGGCTGACCGGCGCAGGAGTGACGACGACGGTCCTGGAGGCCGCCCCTTGTGTGGGCGGCCGCATGGCGACCGAGAAGGTCGACGGTTTCCGGCTCGACCGCATCGGACAGCTGCTGTCCACGGCGTATCCCGAACTGGCGCTCGCCCCGGGGCTGGACGCGCTGGTGCTGCGTCCGTTCGCCCCGGGGGTGCTGCTGCACAGCGACGGGAGCCGCCACCGCGCAGGCGCACAGCCGGGCGTGGGAGGTGCGCGGAGCGCGAGGGGCGCACTTCACGCCGTGCGCGCCCTGGCGAGCGCCCCTCGGCCGGGGGCGCTGCCTCGTCCCGGGGGGCTGTCCAAGCCGCGTGCCGCCGCGCCCGGGGCCGTGGCGGTCCCGCCGCGGGTGCGTGCGGGGGCGCCGCTGGGCACCGCCGTGGACCAGGCGCGGCTCGGCGCCGCGCTGACCCGGCTCGCGGCCACACCCGTGGAGCAGCTGCTGCGCCGCCCCGAGGCGCCGGCCGCGCAGGCCCTGGCGGCCCGCGGGCTGCCCGCCCGTACGATCGACGGCTTCCTGCGTCCGCTGCTCGCCGCGCTGCTGTGCGACCCGGAGCTCACCACCTCCAGCCGGTGCGCCGACCTGGCACTGCACGCGTTCGCCGCCGGGCGGCTGTGCCTGCCCGAGGGCGGCGCGGACGTGCTGCCGGAGCTGCTCGCACGGACGCTGCCGGCGGGGACCGTGCACACGGGGGTGCGGGTCACCTCGGTGTCGACGACCGAGGTGGCCACCGCCGAGCACGGGGTGTTCCGCTGCCGGGCGGTGCTGGTGGCGACCGACGCCCGTACGGCGGCGGAGCTGCTGCCCGGGCTGCGGGTGCCTGACTTCCACCCCGTGACGGTCCTGCACCACACGACCGACGAGCCGCCGGCGACCGGGGCCTCGCTGGTCCTGGACGCCGACCGGGGCGGCCCGGTCGCCCACACGGCGGTGGTCAGCGGGGTCGACCCGAGCCGGGCGCCGGCCGGGCGGACGCTGATCTCCTCGACGGTCCTCGGCCCGCCGCCGCCCGGTGTGGACACCGCGGTCCGTATCCATCTCGCCCGGCTGTACGGCGTCCCGACCGCCCGCTGGGAGACGCTCGCCGTGCACCACACCCCGGAGGCGGTCCCCGCGATGCCGGCTCCGCACGACCTTCGGCGGCCGGTGCGGCTGCTGGCGGGGCTGTACGTGTGCGGCGACCACCGGGACAGCAGCACCGTGCAGGGGGCGTTGCACTCGGCGCATCGGGCGGCGGCGGCGATCCTGGCCGACCTCGGGGCCGCCGGGTCCCTCCACTCGGCCGACCCCGCGCCGACGGCGCCCCGGCAGGCAGCGGCCTGAACGCGGGGGCGGGGCCCTGGGGATCCCGCCCACGCGGGCCGGGGGGCGGGCGAAGCGACCGCCCGCCCCCGCCGCCGTCGTCAGCCCAGTGCCGCCACCCTCTCGCGGTACACCCTGGCCGGGCCCGCGTCCCGGTAGGGCTCCAGGCGTCGCTCGAAGTCCCGTACGTACTCCACCGCCCGCACGGAGCGCATCTCGGCGGCCTGGCCCGCGGCCTCGGCCGCCAGCAGGCACGCCTGTTCCAGCTCCCCCAGGCCCAGTCGCGCCGACGCCAGCACCACCCGGCACAGGAGCCGGCTGCGCGCGTACCCTGCGGGGCGCAGCCGCAGGGACCGTTCGGCGTGCTGCGCCGCCGCCCGGAACTGCTGAAGGTCCCGGTGGCAGTGCCCGAACTCGTCGGCGAGCTGCCCCTCGTCGAAGAACCGCGCCCAGAACGGCACCTCGTCCCCCGGCTTGGCCGTCTCCAGCGCCCGCTCCGCCCGCACCAGGGAGGCGGTGCACGCCCGCACCTCCCCCAGCGTCCCGTGCCCCCGCGCCTCCGCCGCGTGCAGCAGCGCCTGGACGACGGGCGGCGCGCCGCCGCCGACGCCCTGCTGGGCGACGCGCGCGAGCTGCACCGCCTCCCGCCCGTGGCCGAGGTAGACGGCCTGGCGGCTCATGGTGACCAGCACGTACGCCCCGTAGGCCCGGTCCCCCGCGGCCTGCGACAGCCGCAGCGCCTGTACGAAGTACCGCTGGGCGAGCCCGTGCGCGGCGATGTCGAAGGAGGTCCAGCCGGCGAGGCGGGTGAGGTCGGCGGCGGCGGCGAAGAGCCGGCGTCCGGTCTGCTCGCCGTAGGCGCCGCGCAGCATCGGCTCGCACTCGTGCTCCAGGTAGCGCACGAGGGCCTGGCGGGCGTGGCCGCCGCCGTACATGTCGTCGAGGGTGCGGAAGAGTTCGCCGACGGAGCGGAGCGCCGCGATGTCGCCGCCGGTGACCCGCTGGCCGGGGCCGCGCTCGACGGGGCCCCGCTGCCGGGGGACCCCGGAGCCGCCGGGCCCGGCCCTGCCGACGCCGCCCGGCGGGGCGGCGGGCCTGCTCCCGGGACGCGCCTGGGACGGCACCCGGGCCACCGCCGCAGCGCCGCCCGGCGCGGGGAGCGCCCCGGCTCCCGCGGCGGCGGGGGCCGACGCCGGGGCCACGGCCCCCGCCGATGGTTGTTCGCGCGCGACCCTGTCGTCCGCGCGCCCGATCAGCCAGTCCCGGCTGGGCACCACGAGACCCGCCGGCGTGAAGGCGATCTTGCGGAGTTCGGCATGGCTGCCGGAGTCCTTGCGCCAGAGCCCGCCGACGATGTCGACGGCCTCCTCGGGCGTGCCGGCGAACTCCAGCCCCGCGTACACGGGCGCGCAGGCGTCCAGGCCGAGGTCCTGGGCGGTCAGCCGGCGGCCCAGGCGCCGGGTGAAGACCTCGGCGATCAGGGCGGGAGTGGTGCCCCGGGGCTGCTGACCGCGCAGCCACCGGGTGACGGAGGTCTTGTCGTATCTGAGGTCCAGGCCGTGTTCGAGACCGAGCTGGTCGACGCGCCGGGCCAGACCCGCGTTGGAGAAGCCCGCTTCTGCGATGAGCGCGGCGAGTTGGCGGTTGGGAGTGCGCTGCGCGGGTCGTTCCGTCATCTGCGGTGCGGTCTCCTGCCTTCCGGGCTGCTGAAGTGCCCGGATTGCCCTGTGAGCAGCCCTAATGGCCTCGTGAACGGCGCGAATGTAGCTGAGCGTGAGCATGCGGTCGCACATCTCGACGTTCATTCATCCGATCGTGTGAGGATTGGCCGCACGGCTGACGTGCCGGGGGCGGACGTACAGTGGCGTGGGCGCGGTTCGCGCCAGTCACGTCTAGGGAGGCGCTTCACCGTGAGCGAGCTGCGGTTCGTGCGTATGGGGTTCGGCGCGGACGCCGTCGAGTACCAGGAGGCCTGGGACGAGCAGCGCCGGGTGCACGCGGCCCGGTTCGCCGACGAGGTCCCCGACACCGTCCTGCTGCTGGAGCACCCCCCGGTGTACACGGCGGGCCGGCGCACGGCGGACGACGAGCGGCCGCTGGACGGAACGCCGGTCGTCGACGTGGACCGCGGCGGGAAGATCACCTGGCACGGCCCGGGCCAGCTGGTCGGCTACCCCATCCAGAAGCTCCCGCGCCCGGTGGACGTCGTCGCCCACCTGCGCCGCCTGGAGGACGCGATGATCCGGGTCTGCGCGGAGTTCGGCGTGGAGACCAGCCGGGTGGAGGGCCGGGCCGGGGTCTGGGTCCTCGGCGACCCGGTGGAGCAGCGCCCCGCGCTGGGCGGGCTCTCCCTCGACTTCGACCCCCGGCTGACCGACGACGAGTTCGACCCCCGCCTCAACGGCCCCGAGTACGCCCCCTCCAACGCCGGCCAGCGGCGCGAGGACCGCAAGATCTGCGCCATGGGCATCCGGGTCGCCAAGGGCGTCACCATGCACGGCTTCGCTCTGAACGTGAACCCGGACACATCCAACTTCGACAAGATCATCCCCTGCGGCATCCGCGACGCGGGCGTCACCTCCCTCTCCCACGAGCTGGGCCGCGAGGTGACCATCGAGGAGGTCCTGCCGGTCGTGGAGCGCCATCTGACGGACGTACTGGGGAACGCGGACCTGAAGCCGCGGGTCATCGAGGAGCCCCTGAGCCCGTCCGGCGTCTGAGGACGAGGCCGTCAGGCCGAAGCGGGGGCCTGGGGGCGGCCGCCCCCAGCGGGGCCGACACCCGCACCGGGTTTCGAATCAACGGGCGTACGCTTAAAGCCGCCGAAGAATCAATCGCTAGGGAGCCGGTCGTGTCCGCAGTCGCACCCGACGGACGCAAGATGCTGCGCCTGGAGGTCCGCAACAGCCAGACCCCCATCGAGCGCAAGCCCGAGTGGATCAAGACCCGGGCGAAAATGGGTCCCGAGTACACCGCCATGCAGAAGCTCGTGAAGAGCGAGGGCCTGCACACGGTCTGCCAGGAAGCCGGCTGTCCCAACATCTACGAGTGCTGGGAGGACCGCGAGGCGACGTTCCTCATCGGCGGCGACCAGTGCACCCGGCGCTGCGACTTCTGCCAGATCGACACCGGCAAGCCCGAGGCCCTCGACCGGGACGAGCCGCGCCGCGTGGGCGAGTCCGTGGTCACCATGGACCTGAACTACGCCACCATCACCGGCGTCGCCCGCGACGACCTGGAGGACGGCGGGGCCTGGCTGTACGCGGAGACCGTGCGCCAGATCCACCAGCAGACCGCGGGGCGCGAGGGCGGCCACACCAAGGTCGAGCTGCTCGCCCCCGACTTCAACGCCGTCCCGGAGCTGCTGCGCGAGGTCTTCGACTCCCGGCCCGAGGTCTTCGCGCACAACGTCGAGACCGTGCCCCGCATCTTCAAGCGGATCCGCCCCGGCTTCCGCTACGAGCGCTCCCTCGGCGTGCTGACCGCCGCCCGCGACTACGGGCTCGTCACCAAGTCGAACCTGATCCTCGGGATGGGCGAGACCCGCGAGGAGGTCAGCGAGGCGCTGCGCCAGCTGCACGAGGCGGGCTGCGAGCTCATCACCATCACCCAGTACCTGCGGCCCTCGGTGCGCCACCACCCGGTGGAGCGCTGGGTGAAGCCGCAGGAGTTCGTCGAGCTGAAGGAGGAGGCCGAGGAGATCGGCTTCTCCGGTGTGATGTCGGGCCCGCTGGTGCGCTCGTCGTACCGCGCCGGCCGGCTCTACGGGATGGCGATGGAGTCGCGCGAGTCCTCCGCTTCGCGGCTCGGCGACGAGGTCGCGGCAGCCCAGGCCGTCTGACGCCGGGTCAATCACCGTTCCCCGGATGGCCGCCGGGCAAGCGTGTGAATTCGGGCACAAGCGGCTACTGGCCGGTAGCGGCCGAAACGACGCGGTCCTGACCGTCCTCGCAGATGAGGGCATACGTCAGGGCCGCGTCGGCGTTTATGCCCAGCGCACCGGGGCTTCATGGACGTTTGACCGGTCGGTCACGCCCTGGTAACACCAAACAGTGACGCTGGTACCACTTCACGTCGATCACGTCGTTTCGTGCCCAAGCCGCACCGAGGGGGACCTCCACATGCAGGCCGCGCCCGTCCGCGCCACCGCGATCCCTTCCTTCACCGACGCCCTGCGCGCCGTCGAGTCCCTGCTCATGAGCGGCGGCCAGCGCACCGCCCGGCGCAACGCCTGGACCTCCGTGCTGGAGGACCGCCGCCGCGCCAAGGACCGTTTCGAGGCGCAGCGCGTCCTCGAGGAGTTCACCTCCGTCACCTCCTGACCGGCCCGGCCTTCCAGCAGCCGGACACTGCCGTCGTCGGCGCCGCCGGGGCCACGTAGACTGCGTGGCATGGCGAGGAAGGACACGGCGGCGGACGCCGCTAACCCCGGGCGACTGAAGCAGATCGCCCTGACCTACAAGATGACTCGCAAGGCCGACAAGAAGATCGGTCTTGTGCTCGCGGCTGTCGGAATCGTCACCTTCGGTGTCTTCCTCGCGATCGGCTTCTTGATCGGCCACCCCATCTATCTCGGCATCCTGGGCCTCCTGCTCGCCTTCCTCGCGACGGCGATCGTGTTCGGCCGCAGGGCCGAGCGGGCCGCCTTCGGCCAGATGGAAGGCCAGCCGGGCGCTGCGGCGGCCGTCCTGGACAACGTCGGCCGAGGATGGACCACCACCCCGGCGGTGGCCATGAACCGCAGCCAGGACGTGGTGCACCGGGCCGTCGGCAAGGCCGGCATCGTCCTGGTCGCCGAGGGCAACCCGAACCGGGTGAAGGGCCTGCTGGCCGCCGAGAAGAAGAAGATGAACCGCGTGGTCGCGGACGTCCCGGTGCACGACCTGATCGTGGGCACGGGCGAGGGACAGGTCGAGCTGAAGAAGCTGCGGACCACCATGCTGAAGCTGCCGCGGGTGCTGACCGGCCCCCAGGTGACGTCCACCAACGACCGGCTGCGCGCCATGGGCGACCTGATGAGCAACATGCCGCTGCCCAAGGGCCCGATGCCCAAGGGCATGCGCATGCCGAGGGGCGGCCCGAAGACCCGCTGACCCCTGTCCGACCCCCGTCGACGACGAAGGAGGGGCGCCCGATCGACCGGGCGCCCCTCCTTCGTCTCTTCTCTTTGAAGTCCTTCTAGATCTAGATCCGCACTTCGACGGTCCTGGCCAGCCGGTCGTGGAGGCCGCGGCCGTCGCGGTCCCAGATCAGGGGCGGAAGGGCGAGGCAGAGCAGCGCGGTGCGCAGCAGGGCGCGCAGCGGGTTGACCGTGCCGGTGTCCAGGGCGACCACCCGCAGGCCGAAGAGCCGCTTGCCGGGGGTGAAGCCGAGGGTGCCGACGGTCAGCACGCCGGTCACGAAGAAGATGAGCAACGCCCAGTTGCTGGTCGCCTGCCCGTAGCCGTCGGTGATCAGGCCGTATGCGATCAGGAGGCACAGCCCCCAGTCGACGGCCAGCGCGCCGAGCCGGCGGCCGGGACGGGCGATCGAGCCGGGTCCCGACTCGGGCAGGCCGAGCTGCTCGCCCCGGTACCCGAAGTCGGCGCCGGCGTCCTCCATGGCCGCGCGGGGCCCGGACAGCCACGATCCGAGTGCTTGCCTGTTGTCCACCCGACCACGGTACTGCGCCCGCGTACGACCCGGGCACGGCGGGGGTGGCGGCGCCCGCCGGCGGGGCTACGGTGGAACCGAGGGCGGTTAACTTCTGCGAAACAAATGGGTCACGCCCGAGAAATCACCCGTCCCTAGGGTCGGGGTCAGCGTGTGCCACCGCACTGGCCGCACGAACGAACTACCACCCCGGCGCGACGGTCGGGAGTAGGAGGAGCTGGATGTTCCAGAACGCCGACGAGGCCAAGAAGTTCATCGCGGACGAGGACGTCAAGTTCGTCGACGTCCGCTTCTGCGACCTGCCGGGCGTCATGCAGCACTTCACGGTGCCCGTCGAGGCGTTCGACCCGGACGAGGAGCTCGCGTTCGACGGCTCGTCGATCCGCGGGTTCCAGGCGATCCACGAGTCCGACATGGCGCTGCGCGCCGACCTGTCGACCGCGCGCGTGGACCCGTTCCGCCGTGACAAGACGCTGAACATCAACTTCTTCATCCACGACCCGATCACGGGCGAGCAGTACTCCCGTGACCCGCGCAACGTGGCGAAGAAGGCCGAGGCCTACCTCGCGTCGACCGGTATCGCGGACACCGCGTACTTCGGCCCCGAGGCCGAGTTCTACGTTTTCGACAGCGTGCGCTTCCAGACCTCCGCGAACGAGTCCTTCTACCACATCGACTCCGAGGCCGGCGCCTGGAACACCGGTGCGCTGGAGGACAACCGCGGTTACAAGGTCCGTTACAAGGGCGGCTACTTCCCGGTCCCGCCGGTCGACCACTTCGCCGACCTGCGCGCCGAGATCTCCCTGGAGCTGGAGAAGAACGGCCTGAAGGTCGAGCGCCAGCACCACGAGGTGGGCACGGCCGGCCAGGCCGAGATCAACTACAAGTTCAACACGCTGCTCGCCGCGGCCGACGACCTCCAGCTCTTCAAGTACATCGTGAAGAACGTCGCCTGGCGCAACGGCAAGACCGCGACCTTCATGCCGAAGCCGATCTTCGGCGACAACGGCTCGGGCATGCACGTGCACCAGTCGCTGTGGGCCGGCGGCTCCCCGCTGTTCTACGACGAGGCCGGCTACGCGGGCCTGTCGGACATGGCCCGCTACTACATCGGCGGCATCCTCAAGCACGCCCCGTCGCTGCTGGCCTTCACCAACCCGACGGTGAACTCCTACCACCGCCTGGTCCCGGGCTTCGAGGCGCCGGTCAACCTGGTGTACTCGCAGCGCAACCGCTCCGCGGCCATGCGTATCCCGATCACGGGTTCCAACCCGAAGGCCAAGCGCGTCGAGTTCCGCGCGCCCGACTCCTCCGGCAACCCGTACCTGGCGTTCTCCGCGCTGCTGCTCGCGGGCCTGGACGGCATCAAGAACAAGATCGAGCCGGCCGAGCCGATCGACAAGGACCTCTACGAGCTGGCCCCCGAGGAGCACGCGGGCGTCGCGCAGGTCCCGACCTCGCTGCCGGCCGTCCTGGACCGCCTCGAGGCGGACCACGAGTTCCTGCTCGCCGGTGACGTCTTCACGTCCGACCTGATCGAGACGTGGATCGACTACAAGCGCACCAACGAGATCGCGCCGCTCCAGCTGCGTCCGCACCCGCACGAGTTCGAGCTGTACTTCGACGTGTGACCGGACCGCGCGTGCGTGACGCGTGAGGCTCCCGGCGCCCCCGCTCCTGTTCCTCAGGGCGGGGGCGCCGTCGTTTCGTTGGCAGGGGCCCGGCGGGTCGTCGTATGGTTCGTGCACAGCTGTTCGACAGAGGCGACGGGGAGACGGGGATGTCCGAACAGGACGACGTGGAGAGGGAGTTCGACCTCAGATGGGCGGACGCGGCGGAGCACAAGGAGCCCTCCGCGCGGGCCCGGATGCTGGCCGCCCGCTGGAAGGAGAACCCGCCCGAGCCGCAGCCGTTCCGGGCCGACCCGACCCCGGCCGCACCGCGCAGATCGTCCTGGGTGTCGACGACGATCGTGCTGGGCTGCGTGGCCGCGGTGATCTTCCTGCTGGGGTACGCGCAGTACCGGTCGCCGTACTAGAGAGGCCCTCGCGGGCGTTTCGCCCGTGACCCTTTGCGGCACCTAGGTGCGGGCGCGACCCGGTCATGGGGTGTGTGGGGGCACACTGGGCTTGGGACGAGTGCCTGAGCGCGGGGTGGTGATGCAGATGCGGAGCCGTTTCCAGGGCGACCGGGGCCTGACCGTGCGGATGACGGTCACGATGTTCCTGCTCGGCCTGCTGTACGTGGCCTTCGTCGCCGCGTTGATCGTCCTGCTGAAGTCCTGGCTGCTGGTCGTCGTGCTGATCGCGGCGATGTTCGTCGCGCAGTTCTGGTTCTCCGACCGGATCGCGATGTTCGCCATGCGCGGGCGGGTCGTGGAACGCGAGGAGTATCCCGAGCTGCACGCGGTCGTCGACCGGCTGTGCGCGATGGCCGGCATGCCGAAGCCGGTCGTCGCCGTGTCCGAGATGGACATGCCGAACGCGTTCGCGACCGGGCGCGACCCCGACCACGCCGTGGTCTGCGTGACCACGGGGCTGCTGCGCAGGCTGGAGCCCGCGGAGCTGGAGGGCGTGCTCGCGCACGAGCTGTCGCACGTGGCGCACAAGGACGTCGCCGTGATCACCGTCGCGTCCTTCCTCGGTGTGATCGCGGGCCTGATCGTGCGGTTCGCCTTCTACTCGCAGGTCTTCGGCACAGGACGCAGGGACCAGAACACCGCGATGGTCTTCGCCGCGGTGATGGGCGTCTCGGCGGCCGTGTACGCGGTCAGCTTCCTGCTGATCAGGGCGCTGTCGCGGTACCGGGAGCTGGCCGCGGACCGGGCGGCGGCGCTGCTCACCGGCCGGCCCTCGGCACTGGCGGCCGCGCTCACCAAGGTCTCGGGCGACATCGCCCGGATCCCCACGAAGGACCTGCGCACGGCCCAGGCCTTCAACGCCTTCTACTTCACCCCGGCGTCCGGCAGGGAGCCCGGTCTCGAGCGGTACTTCTCCACCCACCCGAGCCTTGAGCAGCGGCTCGACCAGCTGGGCCGGATCTCGGCCGAGCTGGGCGGGGCGGCGGCTCCCGGGAAGGCGGGCTGAGCATGGGGCTGCTCGACATCCTCCTCGGCCGTACGAAGCCGGTCGCGCCCGATCTCGACCAGTTGTTCGCGCTGCCGTCGGCGGCGGTGACGCTGGAGGCGGCGACCGGGTTCACCCCGACCGGGCAGGGCGCGGTGTGCTTCGCGACGGTCGAGGGCGCCGCGTTCGAGCAGACGCACCGCGAGGTGCAGGCCCTCCTCGACGCGGACGCCGACCGCACGGGCCCGCCGGTGGAACTCGCCCGGGACGACTACGGCTACTCCTGGCTGGTCTCACGCCGGGCGCCCGACGAGCTGTCGCTGCTCGTCAACGACCTGCACGCGGTGAACAGCTCGATGGAGGCCAACGGCTTCGGCCCTCAACTCCTGTGCTCCCTGGCCGGCTTCCGCGACGAGACGGGGCGGACACTGGGGCTGGTGTACCTCTACAAGAGGGGTACGTTCTATCCGCTGTGCATCCGCTCCGACCCCGGGAAACGCGACAACGCGCTGGAGATCCAGACAGCCGCCCTGCTCAGGGCCGATCTGCGGATCGAGCCCGACAAGTCGCGCTGGTTCCCCATCTGGGGCGCACCCGGACTGGCCGACTGAGCAGTGACCCGAGTGAGCAGTGACCCGACCGAGCTGTGACCCGAGGGATCAAACCGATATCATACCCGCGACCGCTCACCCCCGAGGAGTCACTCGCCGACGCGAAGAAGCGGCTGAGCCTCCCGCGTATCGTCGCGATCTGCGGCTCCACCCGTTTCATGGCCGAGATGGCCGAGGCCGATCTGCGGGAGACCGAAGCCGGGAAGATCGTCGTCAAGCCGGGGTGCGACCTGAAGTCGCCGCACGAACTGTGGTCCGATCCCGTCGAGGCCGAGGCGCTGAAGGTTCGACTCGACGACCTGCACCGGGCGAAGATCCGGCTCGCTGACGATGTGCTCGTGGTCGGCGACTACATCGGGGACAGCACCCGGGCCGAGATCGGCTACGCCCGGTCCCTGGGCCAGCCCGTGCGGTTCACGCACCCCGAGGTCGACCCCGGCGCCTGACCCCACCAGGCACCCCCTTGCGGAGCGCTCCCGGCCTGTGACGGCCGGGGGCGCCCACTCCCGGGCGGGTGCGCCTCAGTTGGCGCGCTCGCGGTCCTGCCGGCGGGACTCGACGGGACGCTCCCTGCGGTAGCGCCGCTCCCACTTGGCCTGCTGGTCGCGGCGGTCACGGTAGGCCTTGTAGGAGGTGGGCCCGGCACTCGGGGTGGGGCCGGGAGCGGCCTGGGAGGTCGCGTCGCGTCCGTGGCGCACGTACAGGAAGAGGACGGCGACGGCGGCGAGCCAGTACAGGTGGTTGCCGAATCCCAGGACCACCAGGACGACGGTGCCGGAGAGGACGACGGTACCCATGGTGTGCCTCCTTCCTGGTCGGGGATCGGGTGGCTGTGCGTGGTCGTAGGGCGTGATGGATGGGGTGCGGGTGGTGTGATGCGGTGGGGGGTGCTCTCAGCGTAAGGAGTCCGTCACTCGCCGTGCATCTCCTTTTCGGCGCGGAACGGCGCTCCGAGGGGCCGGGCGGCGTGAGTCAATGGGCGGATGAGCGAGCAGCCCCTCTCCCTGACGCCCTTTCTGCACGAGCACGGCGGTGAACGTCTCAGCGGCGTCCAGGCCGGCGGCGGCCCGGGCGCCGCCGGCACCGTCGTCCTTCTGCACGGCGCCGGCGACAGCAGCGCGGCCCGACTCCTGCCGCTGGTGGGCGAGTTCGCGGCGCACGGCTGCCGCTCGCTCGCCTTCGACTTCTCCGGGCACGGTGAAAGCAGCGGTGAGCTGCGGGAGTCGAGCCTGCGGCGGCGGTTCGAGCAGGCCGTGTCGGTGATCGACGCGTTCGTCCCGGCGGACGGGGCGCTGGTGCTGGCCGGGTTCAGCATGAGCGGGCACACCGTGGCCGATCTGGTCGCGCACTACGGCGGTCGGGTGGCCGCGGTGGGGTTGTGTGCGCCGGCGGTGTACGCGGGTGAGGCGTGGGAGGAGCCGTTCGGTGAGGGGGACGGGCGGTTCAGCGCGGTCATCCGCACGGCGGACAGCTGGCGGGACTCACCCGCGCTCTCGGCGCTGCGTGACTTCGAGGGCCGCGCGGTGCTCGCCGTGCCGGGCACGGACGCGGTGATCCCGGCGGCGGTGACGGAGGCCGTGCAGGATGCCCTGGCGACGCGCGCGCAGTACACCCGCTTCGAACTCCCGGAAGCGGAGCACCGGTTGGGTCTGTGGTTCCGGGATCATCCGTCCGACGCGAAGGAGTTCGCGTCGGCGCTGCTGACCGGTCTGAGTGATCGCGGCTGGACCGCGACCCGCTCCTGGCTGGCGGAACAGGTGCCGCGGGGCCGGACCGTGCGCGACTCCCAACCTTTGAAGGGCGGTTGGAGCGCGCAGATGCGCCGGCTGACGCTCGACGACGGCACGGGGCTGGTGCTGAGGACGTTCGTGAAGCCGTTCTTCCGCCGTCACGCGCCGGGGCTGCTGGAGCGCGAGGCGTCGGTGCTGAGGCTGCTCGCCGGGGAGGAGGGGATCCCGTCGGCACGGCTGGTCGCCGTCGACGCGACGGCCGAACACTGCGACCACCCGAGCCTGTTGGCGTCCCTGCTGCCCGGCCGGGTGCGGGTGGACGAAGAGGACCTGGAGCGGCGGCTCGACCTGCTGGCGGGCGGGCTCGCCCGGATCCACGCGGTCGTGCCGGATCCGCTGCCGCGCGCCTACCAGGCCTGGACGTCACCGGAGCGGGTGCGGGCGCCGGAGGGGGCGCCGTGGGAGCGGGCGGTGGACGTGATCCGCCGCGAACCGCCGTCGTACGAAGGGTGCTTCCTGCACCGGGACTTCCATCCGGGCAACGTGCTGTTCGACGACGCCGGCGACGGGCCGCGGATCAGCGGGATCGTCGACTGGGTGGAGACCTCGTGGGGGCCGGCCGATCTGGACGTCGCCCACTGCTCGACGGCGCTGGCGCTGCTGCACGGTCCCGAGCACGGGCTCGGCTTCCGTGAGCGTTACGAGGCGCACGGCGGCCGCCGCCTGGCCGACGGACCCGACCACCTGTACTGGCTCCTGCTCGACGCCTTGGGCTACGCACCCGACGCGGCCAAACTGGCGGGTCCGTGGAGGGACCTGGGCCGAACGGACCTGACCCCTGAGCGGCTGGGCGCCCGTCTGGAGGAGTACGTGACGCAGGCATCGGCCAAGTACGGCACCGTCGTGACGCCGGAGGTCCCGGTGGCACGGTAGGTCGGGTGGGCCGGGCGCGGGCCGATGGGGCGGGCGCCCGGCCGGGGGGTCAGCGGGAGTAGCGCATCAGGGCTCGCACCATGTGGCACGTCGTGTCCGACGGCGGGTGGATGCCGAGGAGTCGGGCCGTGCTGCGGATCCTCTCGTTGCGGGCCTGGCCGGGAAGGTAGACGCCGGAGTCGAGGAGGGCGATGGCGAGGCGCATCGCCTTCAGGCGGCGGTTGTGGGTGATGTACCAGTCGCGCGGCCGGCCGGGCGGCAGCGCCCTCTTCTGGACGGGGACGTGGGGCAGGTCGAGTGCGGCAGCGGGCACGGGCATCCTCCTGTCGCGGTCAGGGCGCCCGCCGGCGACTCCGGCGGGACCCTCGAACACTGCTTCTATTCTACTGCCGACCACTGACAAAAGCCCCTGGCCACAGGGGCTTTCGGGGCCTCCCGAGCGTTCCGGCCGCACCCCCTGCGGATACCGTGAACCCATGGAGATCTGGATCAACCCCGCCTGTTCCAAGTGCCGCAGCGCGCTGAGCCTGCTCGACGCCGAGGGAGCCGAGTACACCGTCCGCCGCTACCTGGAGGACGTGCCGAGCGAGGACGAGATCAGGGGCGTGCTCGACCGGCTGAACCTGGAGCCGTGGGACATCACCCGCACCGGGGAGGCCGAAGCCGTGGAGCTCGGGCTCAAGGAGTGGGAACGGGACGCCGGTTCGCGCGAGCGGTGGATCAGTGCGCTCGCCCGGCACCCCAAGCTCATCCAGCGCCCCATCATCACGGCGGACGACGGCACGGCGGTCGTGGCCCGCACGGACGAGGCCGTTCGGGACGCTCTGTCCCGGTAACAGCGGCTCCCCGGGGGGCAGTTGTGACGCGCGCCACTCGACCGGCTTCCGTGACCACTGAGTAACCTCGTTCGGGATCTCGTACATAGCGGCGTACGCTCCCCTACCTCTCAGGAGGCGCGCATGTCGCGCAGGAGAACTCTCAGCACGAAGAAGAAGCTCGCTCTGTTCGTGAGCGCCGCGAGCGTGGCGGGAGGCGGGGCCTTCGTCATGGCGACCACCTCGAACGCCGCGCAGAGCCCGCAGACGGCCGCCGAGTCGACCGTCTGTCAGGGTCTCGCCACCGCTCTCGGCAACAACCAGCGGTTCATCGCGGACCAGCAGGCGAAGCCCGACGCGCAGTCGGCGGCCAGGATCGCCAACCGCGAGGCGGTCATCGCGCAGATCAAGGTGCAGCAGGAGGCGTCCGGTTGCGTCGTCGGGGAGTCGGCTCAGGGCTCCCAGACCACGCAGCCGGCGCAGTCGGCCCAGCCCGCGCAGCCCTCGCAGCCCGCCCAGTCCGCGGCACCCCCCGCGCAGAGCGCCCCTGCCGGGAACGGCGGCGGTGCCGGTGGCGCCGCCTCCGGTCAGCAGGTCTGCAACGGCTCGACGGTCACCCTCTCCGGCGAGGGCGGCGCCCCGGCCGCGTCCAGCAACCAGTTCCCGGCGGGGACGAAGCTGAAGGTCACCAACCTCGACAACAACAAGTCCACGACCGTCGAGGTGACGTCGGTGTCCGGCAGCTGTGTGCTGCTGAACAACGCGGCCTTCGAACAGGTCCGTGAGCCCGGCAAGTTCCTGATCCGCCGGGCTGTGATCGAGAAGGTGGGGTGAGGCGGCGACGAGAGGTGACTCGCTGAGGCGCCGGCCCCTACCGGAGGGCGCGGCGAGCGGGGGCACGTGAGGGGACGCGTCCGACCGGACGTCCGTCTCCCCGCGAGCAAGCTCGCCCGCCCGGGCCGTCACCTCGTATGTGTCGCAGTGGGTCCCGTTCTGTTCGCGGCCACGAACAGGCGGGACCGCTCGCATACGAGCCGCCGCACGCGCGCGGGCGGTCTCACGCCCTGGGGCGGGTCACGGCACCACCAGGTAACACGGGGTTCACACTCGGGCAACGGCCGGGAAATCGCCTGTTGACAAGCTCGCGCACATCGAACCGCGGCGCCCCAGTGCCGCAGCGCCGCAGCACCCGCATCGCGCCCTGACACACCCCCGAAGGATGTGGCCCGTGAGCTTCAAGGCTGAGTACATCTGGATCGACGGCACCGAGCCGACCGCCAAGCTTCGCTCGAAGACGAAGATCCTCGCGGACGACGCCAAGGGTGCCGAGCTGCCGATCTGGGGCTTCGACGGGTCCTCCACCAACCAGGCCGAGGGCCACGCCTCGGACTGCGTGCTCAAGCCGGTCTTCGTCTGTCCGGACCCGATCCGCGGCGGCGACGACGTCCTGGTGCTGTGCGAGGTCCTCGACATCGACCTCGCCCCGCACGCCACCAACACCCGCGCCGCGCTGGCCGAGGTCGCCGCGAGGTTCGCCGACCAGGAGCCGATCTTCGGCATCGAGCAGGAGTACACCTTCTTCAAGGACGGCTACCCGCTCGGCTTCCCCAAGGGCGGCTTCCCGGCCCCCCAGGGCGGCTACTACTGCGGTGTCGGCGCGGACGAGATCTTCGGCCGTGACGTCGTCGAGGCGCACCTGGAGAACTGCCTGAAGGCGGGCCTGGGCATCTCCGGCATCAACGCCGAGGTCATGCCCGGTCAGTGGGAGTTCCAGGTCGGCCCGCTGTCCCCGCTGGTGGTCTCCGACCAGCTGTGGGTGGCCCGCTGGCTGCTCTACCGCACCGCCGAGGACTTCGGCGTCTCGGCGACCCTCGACCCCAAGCCGGTCAAGGGCGACTGGAACGGCGCCGGCGCGCACACCAACTTCTCGACCAAGGCGATGCGCGAGGGCTACGAGGCGATCATCACGGCGTGTGAGTCGCTCGGCGAGGGTTCCAAGCCGCTCGACCACGTCAAGAACTACGGCGCCGGCATCGACGACCGCCTGACCGGCCTGCACGAGACCGCCCCGTGGAACGAGTACTCCTACGGCGTCTCCAACCGCGGCGCCTCGGTGCGCATCCCGTGGCAGGTGGAGAAGGACGGCAAGGGCTACATCGAGGACCGCCGCCCCAACGCCAACGTCGACCCGTACACGGTGACCCGTCTGCTGGTGGACACCTGCTGCTCCGCCCTGGAGAAGGCCGGCCAGGTCTGATCCCGCTCGCGCTCCCGGAAGGGGCGTCCACCGTCGTCGGCGGTGGACGCCCCTTCCGCGTCCCCGCCGACGGCGACTTCACGCCACACGGACGCGGGCGAGGCGTCCAAGCTGTGAGAGGAGTCTGCTGTGACGGGCGTGTGTCTGCTTCAATGGGCACATGACCGGCTTCCAGAAGTTCTGCGCCTCGGGTCGCTACGACCTCGAGCCCTTCTGGCCTTCCCGTCAGCATCACGACTTCGACCGGGTGTGTTGCCGCGTGAGGAACGCGCAGGCCCTTTAAAGCCGTTCACCCCGGCCTTCGGCCAGCGCGCACGACGTACGTCCCTCGACAGGCCCGACCACGAATCGCGGCCGTCGTCCTCCCGACGAACTCCTCGCGCGAAAGAGCTGACCTCTCATGGCGACCACTCGTTCTCTCTCCGCCGCTCCCCTCTCCGCCCCGGCCGTCTCCGGCGCCGCGACCGCCCCCGTGCCCGCCCGTCACCGGCTGCGGGCCGTGGACCGGGACGAGGTGGTGGACGTCGCGGACTTCCTCCCGCCGGGCGCCACCTGGCTGCCCGCCCCGCAGCACACCCTGCCCGCCCTGCCCGGACGGCCCGAGATGGTCGGCTACCTGGTGCTCGTCCCGGCCGACCAGCAGCCGCCGTTCCTGCCGGTGGCGGTGCCCGACCGGCCGGAGGACACCGCCGCCCCGGTGACCGCCGCAGTGGAGGCGGACACGGACGACCGGCCTGTGCGGGTCGACCCCGTGCAGCGCACCGCCTTCGTCGACGGGCGGGAACTCGACCTGACCTACCTGGAGTTCGAGCTGCTCGCCCACCTCGTGGCGCACCCGAACCGGGTGCACACCCGCGACCAGCTCGTCACCACGGTGTGGGGCTACGGCCACGTGGGCGACGGCCGCACGGTCGACGTCCACGTCGCCCGGCTGCGCCGCAAGCTGGGCGCGGAGCACCGCCACTCGATCCAGACGGTGCGCCGGGTCGGCTACAAGTACACGCCGCCGACCGGGCGTTGACCGGACGCCGGCCCCGGACGCCCCGCTCCCGTCGACCTGTTCTGCCGTCGGCAGACCGGGGTTCCCTCCCGTGCCCGGGCCGGGCACAGTCACCGGCATGAAACTACTGGTACTGGGTGGTACGGAGTTCGTGGGACGGGCCGTCGTGGAGGCGGCCCTCGGGCGCGGCTGGGACGTGACGGTCTTCAACCGGGGGCGGCACACGCCCGCCCCCGGGACACGGTCGCTGGTCGGCGACCGCACGGCGTCCGGGGGCCTGGCCGCCCTCGCGGAGGGCGAGTGGGACGCCGTCGTCGACACCTGGTCGGGGGCGCCCCGCGCGGTGCACGAGGCGGCGCGGCTGCTGCGGGGCCGCGCCCGCCGGTACGTGTACGTGTCGAGCTGCTCGGTGTACGCGTACGCCCCGCCCGCCGGGTACGCCGAGGACGCGGCCGTGGTCGAGGGCGCCGAGCCCGACGCGGAGAAGACCGACTACGCCCGGGACAAGCGGGGCGGCGAGCTGGCGGCGATCGCCGCGTTCGGGGCCGAGGCCTCGGTGCTGGTCCGGGCCGGCGTGATCATCGGCCCGTACGAGAACGTCGGCCGGCTGCCCTGGTGGCTGACCCGGATCGCCCGCGGCGGCCCGGTCCTGGCGCCGGGGCCCCGCGAGCTGCCCCTGCAGTACATCGACGTCCGCGACCTCGCCGAGTGGACCGTCGGGGCGGTGGAGCGGGAACTGAGCGGCCCCTACAACCTGATGAGCCCCCAAAGGCACGCGACCATGGGCGAGTTGCTCGAATCCTGCGTGCAGGTCACCGGCGGGGCCGCCGAACTGCGGTGGGCCGAGCCGCAGGTGATCCTGGACGCGGGCATCGAGCCGTGGACGCAACTGCCGATGTGGGTGCCGCCGGACAGCGAGATGCACGACAGCGTGTACGCCGCGGACGTCTCACGGGCGGTGGCGACGGGGCTGGACTGCCGGCCCGTCGGGGAGACGGTGGCCGACACCTGGCGATGGCTGGGCGCGATCGGCGGCACCGCTCCCCAGCGTCCCGACCGGACGAGCAAGGGACTGGACCCGGAGGTGGAGGCGAAGGTGCTCGCCCGCCTGGAGGAGGCGTGATCCACACAACTCCCTTGAGACACAGGCGTGTTGGCTATGTCGCCTGTGGGGGCGTTGGGGTCGAATTGTTCCACGGACCTCTCATCAATTTCTGAGACCGCTGAACACCTGCGGGGCGGCATGCGTATGGATGGACGCCGCTTCACTCCTGTCGGGCGCCTCAATGCTGCCCCGCAAGGAAGTCAGAGGAGTTCCATGGGACGCAACACACGTAAACGCCGTTCATCGATGGCCGGCAAGGCCATAGCAGCATCGGCGGCCCTAGCGCTCGGTGGGGGCGGGCTTGTCTGGGCGAATTTCTACGCTTCCGCGCACGAGAAGAACTCGTCGCAGAACAACCAGGTCAAGGCCGCGGCCGGGCAGGTGGCGACCATCTCCTGCCCCGACGTGGGGCAGAAGCTGACGAACGTGCCCAGGGGCGCACGCTCTGGTGTCGACCAGGAGTTGGCGCTGCTGGACAAGCAGATCACCGAGGCCTACGCCCGGCTCGCCTCCACCCGTCAGGCCCAGGCAGGTGACCCCGGATTCGTGAACAACGCGATCCTCGGCCCCCTGAAGGAAAAGCGGGCCGCCACGATCGACCGCATCCGGATCAACATCCAGCGGGCCGGCGGGCAGGCCGCGAACCTGAACCAGCTGTCGGGCTGCACGCCGCAGGTCGTGCAGACCAACGCCGGCGGCCAGCAGAACGGTGGCCAGCAGAACAATGGCGGCCAGCAGCAGAACGGCGGCCAGAACAACAACGGTGGCCAGCAGCAGAACGGCGGCCAGCAGAACAACGGCGGCCAGCAGCAGAACGGCGGCCAGAACAACAACGGCGGCCAGCAGCAGAACGGCGGCCAGCAGAACAACGGCGGCCAGAACAACGGCGGTCAGCAGGGCAACGGCGGTCAGGCCGGCAACGGCCCGGTCGCGGCGGACTTCGTGGACATCACCAAGGCCGGGAACAACGCCCAGCTCGGTGTCGGCCAGAACGGACTCGCCGCCAACGGCAACGGCGGTTCGAAGGGCTCCTTCACCACCAAGTGCGGCACCAACGGCAACGACAACCACAACACGGACAACGTGATCGTGGCCCCCGGTGTCACCAACGGCGCGCACCACCTGCACGACTACGTCGGCAACCAGAACAACGACGCCTTCGCGAGCGACCAGGAGCTGGCGGGCGCCGGCACCAGCTGCCAGAACCAGGGCGACAAGTCCTCGTACTTCTGGCCGGTGCTCCGCGTCCAGGACGGTTCGCAGGACTTCGACCAGAACAAGGACGGCGGCGGCAAGGAAGGCAACGTCGGCAAGATCCTTCAGCCCGCCCAGGCGCAGCTGAAGTTCGTCGGCAACAAGAAGGGCAACGTCGTCGCGATGCCGACGGCCCTGCGCATCATCACCGGTGACGCGAAGGCCTTCGTCAACGGCAACGCCAACGCCAACGTGAACTGGAGCTGCACCGGCTTCGAGAACAAGGTGCAGCTGAAGGACAAGTACCCGATCTGCCCGCAGGGCAGCCAGGTCGTGCGCACGTCCAACTTCCAGAGCTGCTGGGACGGCAAGAACATCGACAGCGCCAACCACCGTACGCACGTGGCCTTCGTGCAGGGTGACGGCAGCTGCGCGAACGGCTTCAAGGCGATCCCCCAGCTGCAGGTCCGACTGGTCTACAACGTTCCGGCTCCCAAGATCCAGAACGGCCAGGTCGTGAACGCGTACGCGGTGGACTCCTTCCCGGAGAACCTGCACAAGCCGATCACCGACCACAACGACTTCATCAACTTCTTCTCGAAGAACCTGATGAACAAGATGGTCAACTGCATCAACAGCGGCCAGAAGTGCCAGTGACGGCCTAGGACCGCGCCCCCGGCGGTCCGGTCGTGAAACGCCGAAGGCCGGCGGTGAGATTCCCTCACCGCCGGCCTTCGTGCTGTGTCCGTCTTCCGAGCGCTCAGTGTGCTTGCTGAGCGGCGACTTCGGCAGCCGGTTCAGTGACCGGAGTGCGTCGCCCCGGCGGAGGGTTCGGCCGAGCCCTCGTGGCCTTCGTGCGACCCCGTGTGCGCCGAGTGGTCCGTGCCCTCCTCGATGTCGCCGCCGAGCTTCTTGCGCAGCGCCGTCACGGTGCTGGTCTCGCCCACGGCGACCCACTTGCGGCCGACCAGGTAGTGACCGCCGTAGTCCTTCGCCCCGTTGATCCACTCGCGCTGTCCGCGGTCGGTGGCGAAGGTGACGAGGATGAACTTGCCCTCGGGATTCTTGCAGATGGCCTGGCGCAGTTCGTCCGCGTCGGTCTGCATGTTCGGCTTGCACTTCACCTCGGCGGCCAGTTGCTCCAGGCTGCCCGTGGCGGCCTCGGGGACGGCCGGAGCGTCACCGCCGGAACCGCCGGAGCCGCCGCAGCCGGTCAGCACGAGCGCCGCCGCGGCGGCTGCCGCCGCGAGCATCGGTCGGGTCACCTTCATCTGTCCGTCCTCCCTGGAAGAGCCTCGTCCTGGATACGGCTCCCGCGCACGGTCCGCTCAAAATACCGGTGCCCCGGCGGCCCCACCCGTGCCAAGGTGGGCCGGTGAACCACGACGACCGAGCATGGGACGACCGGGTGGCCGCCGCCTGGGCCTCCTTCGACACCTACGGCGAACAGGATGCGGCCGACTTCCGGGCCGTGATCGACGCGCTGGCCGCGGAACTGCCGGCGGACAGCCCGCTGGGCCTGTTCGAGCGGGCCTGCGCCTGGGACTCGACAGGGCACTCCGACCGCGCGGTCCCGCTGTACCGGGAGGCGCTCGCGGGCGGCCTCGACGGGTACCGGGGGCGGCGCGCGAAGATCCAGCTGTCCAGCTCCCTGCGGAACGTGGGGCGGCCGGAGGAAGGCGTCAAGCTCCTCACCCCGGAACTGGACGCCCCTTCCGACGAGTTGGACGACGCAGTCCGCGCGACACTCGCGCTGTGCCTGTCGAGCCTCGACCGCGACCGCGAGGGCCTCGCCCTGGTCCTGGAGGCCCTGGCAGCCCATCTCCCCCGCTACCAGCGGTCGATGGCGAACTACGCCCGAGCCCTGACCGAACCGGAGAACTGACCCTGCGGGGCCATCCACCCGCCCGACCACTCACCCGTGCCCGCGCCCGCGCACCCCGCCGCTCAACTCACCCGCACAAGCCGCCCGAACGGCAGGGCCGCTCACCCGGCCCGACGGCTCGCTCGGCGCTACAGCTCGCCCGACCGCACAGTCCACCCGGCGGAACGGGCCGTCCGGGGCGGAACAACACGAACACCGCGGCAGCCCACCCGCGTCCGCGTCCGCCCGGCGCAGCGAAGCCGCTCGGCCCGTGTGACCATCCGTCGGCTCGCTCGTTGCCCTGGGCGTGCAGCCACAGGATGTCGTCCCGCGCCCCGTTTCCGGATCCGTCGCCGATCGGGTCGTCGACGTCGAGCAGGCCGAGGCCGCGCTCGTCGAGCACTATCCGCGTCTCGTCCGGATCGCCTACCTGGTGCTCTCCCCGGATCTCGGCCGCGGCCGGCGCGTCCTGACCGCGCACGCCCTCGCCCAGCGCGCCCTGCCCCGCCCCGGCGCCCCGGCCCCCGTCATCCCCGCCCAGTCCACCGCCCGCGACGGCGACGCCGGCTACGGCTACGTCCGGCTGCGCGTGCTGCGCTCGGCGCTGGAGGCCACTCTGCCGCTGAGGCAGCGGGCCCGCAGGTCCCGGCACGCGCTGGTGCCGCCGGTGCTGCCGATGGTGTGGGGGCTGCGTCTCTTCCCCCGTTCCGGCGGCGCCGAGGAACTCGCCCTGGACCAGTCGCTGGCCTCGCTGTCGGCCCCGGCCCGCGCCGCCTACGTGCTGCGGGGCCTTGAGCGACTCGACGACGCTGAGGTGCGCAGGGCGCTGACCGAGGCCGGGGTGGACGACGTGGACGCCGCGCTGGAAGCGGCCGGCGCCGTCCCCGCCCGGTACTCCCTGCTGGAGTCCCCCGAGTTCGACCCCTGCTCGCTCCAGGCCCGCCCCACCGACCTGATGCGCCGCCGCCGGCACACACGGGCCGCGCTCGCCGCCGCGGCCGCGCTCGCCGTGTGCGGCGCGCTGTTCGCGCTGCCCGACCGCGACTGGGGTCCCGACGGCGCCGCCGCCCCGCCGTACGCGCGCAACCCCGCGGCGGAGGCCGCCCTCGACCCGGGCCGGCTGGTCCGGGTCTCCCCCGTCGCCTGGAAGACCGCCACCCGCGCCGACTTCTCCGTGTGGCCCGCGCGCGGCGAGCTCACCGGGGACGACGCGTTGCTGCGCCGGGCGCTCGCCGTGTGGGCGCGCCCCGGTGACGCGGTCCGGGTCTCGGCGACGCCCGGCACTCCGGCCGGCGGCCCTTCCGGACCGCCCCAGCTGCTCTACGCGGGTGACGTCGGCGTCGCGCGCGTGGTGATCCTCTACGACGGTCTGCGCATCGCCCGCTACGCCGAGCCGGAGAACGGCACGGCCGGCGCCGTCCTCGACCTCGCGCGGGCGGACGGCGCGCTCGGCCCGGAGGCCGGGGCGGTGGTGCTGGACCGGGCCGACGGCAACGTCCGCTATCTGGCGGCCCCCTGGGTGCGCCAGGCGGCCGAGCGGGACCTGTCGAAGCCGGGCGCGGGGCTGATGAACCTGACGCTGACCCGCGGTGTCACCTCGCCTCTGGCGAGCCCCGCGACCCGCGCCGGGGCCTGCACCACCTGGAACGTGCTGCAACTGTCGGACGCGTCCGGCTCGTACCTGCTGAGCGACCTCGGCGAGATCCTGCCCGCCCGGATCACCGCCGGCCGGCCGGCCGCGCCGAAGGACGCGACGGGCGCGGAGGCGCTGCGCGCCTGGGCGCCGTTCGCCTGCTCGCTGGGCGAGGTGCGCGCGCAGGGCGTGCGGTCGGTCAACGCCTGGGCGTACGCGCGGCAGCCGCTGCCCGACGGGAGCGGCTCCGGCGGCTGGGTGTGCACGCGGGCGGAGACCTGGCGGGGCGACGGGACGCGGGCGCTGGCCCAGTTCCGCACGCCGGGCGGTCTGTTCGGGGCGGTCGTGGCGGCGGCCGGGGACGTGCCGGCGTGCGGTCCGCGCGACCCGCACGTCCTGGCGGGTGTGCTGTGGAAGTCCGAGGCCGGTTCCTGGTACCTCCTCGCGGCCGGTGACCGCGCGGCGGAGTCGGTGCGGGCGACCGGCGGGGTGCGCGGGGAGTCCGCCGGCAATCTGCTGGCCGTGCGGACGAAGCGGGGCGCGCGGGCTGATCTGGAGGGGACGTTGAAGGGCGGGCGGTCGGTCAGCGGACTGCGGTGACGAACGGCGTGAAAGGTCCGGTCCGTTCGCGTCCGGATTCGATCGGTAAGGTGGTCTTATGACTACCGGGGTCCGCCGCAGGATGGGTGTGGAGGAGCGTCGGCAGCAGTTGATCGGCGTCGCCCTCGAACTGTTCGCCCGTCGTTCGCCCGACGAGGTCTCCATCGACGAGATAGCCGCGACCGCCGGTATCTCCCGCCCTCTCGTCTACCACTACTTCCCCGGCAAACTCAGTCTGTACGAGGCCGCGTTGCAGCGGGCCGCGCAGGATCTGAGGAGCCGGTTCGCCGAGCCGCACGAAGGGCCGCTGGGGGCGCGGTTGCTGCGGGTGATGGGCCGGTTCTTCGACTTCGTCGACGCGCACGGTCCCGGTTTCTCCGCCCTGATGCGCGGCGGCCCGGCGGTCTCCGCCGCAGCAGCGGACACGATCAGTCATGTCTCGACCACGAACGCGCTCATCGACTCCGTGCGTCAGGCCGCCTACGAGGAGATCCTGTCGCATCTGGGCGTCTGTGATCCGCCCGCGCGTCTGGAGCTGGTCGTCCGCTCCTGGATCTCCCTGGCCGAGTCGACCGCGCTGCTGTGGCTGGACGGGCGGCGCATCCCGCGCGAGGAGCTGGAGGTGCAGCTCGTGCAGGACTTCGCCGCCCTCGCCGCGGTGAGCGCCGCCCACGACCCGCGGCTGCGTGAGCTGCTGCGGCCCGTCCTGGGCGACGAGCCGGCCGACGGCCCCTTCGGCACACTGGCGGCCGGGCTCATCGCTCTGGCGTCCTGACCGGTCAGGCGTCGTACTTGCGGTAGGAGGGGTCGAGGTCGCGGACCTCGGCGGAGGCGTGCACGGCCAGTGACCCGGCGGGCTTGACGTACTGGCGCAGCAGGTCCAGCACCACGTCGGTCAGCCGGGACCTGGTCTCCTCGCTGCGTCCGGCGAGCAGCCCGATGTGGACGTGGACGATGGCGTGCCCCTCGGTGTCGGGGCCGACGACGGCGTCCTCGGTGCGGCGGAACTGCGTCTTGCAGGCGGGCGGCTTGGCGGCCGCGATGTCGACGACGGCGGTGTGCAGCGCCCGGGCGAATCCGGGCCGGTCGAAGTCGTCGGCGAGCCGGTCGGAGTAGTCGACGGTGATCTGCGGCATGGGCACTCCTGTTCTGGGGTCGCGATCACCCTAGTGCGCCGGCGCTGGTGGGCCCCGCTCAGCCGGTGCGGCTCAGCGCCAGCATCGCGATGTCGTCGTCCCGGTCGTGGCCGAAGCAGCCGAGCAGGGTGTCGCACAGGGCGTCCAGGCCTGGCAGCGCGCCGGCCGCCGCGGCCCGCAGGTGCTCCATGGAGACGGCGAGGTCGATGCCTCGGGTCTCGATCAGACCGTCGGTGACCATGAGGAGCCGGTCGCCGGGCGCCAAGCGCAGTTCGGTGGGCGGCGGGTGGGGCACGCCGAGGCCCAGCAGAGGGCCGGCGGCCTTGACGTAGTCGGCGCCGCGGCCGTCGCGGACGACGAGCGGCGGGATGTGACCGGCGTTGGCGACGCGGGTCTCTCCGGTGCCGGGGTCGATCAGCGCCAGGCACACCGTCGCGGTGACCTCGGGGTGGTGGTGCTGGAGCATCCGGTCCAGGCGCTCGGCGAGCACGGCCGGGTCGCTCTCGTCGACGCAGTAGGCGCGCAGCGCGTGCCGGATCTCGACCATGACGGTGGCCGCCTCCAGCGAGTGCCCGACGACGTCGCCGACGGCGGTGAGCACGCCGTCGGCGGTGCGCTGGGCGGCGTAGAAGTCGCCGCCGATCTCGGTGTCCCGGGAGGCGGGCACGTAGCGGACGGCGATGTCGACGCCGGGCAGTTCGGGCAGCCGGTGCGGCTGGGGCAGGAAGCTGTGCTGGAGGGTGAGGGCGACGTGCCGCTCGACCTGGTACATGAGCAGCGGCTGGGCGGCGAGCGCGGCGGCCTGCGCGAGCCGGGCGGCCACCGCCTCCCGCTCGGGGTCGACCCTGCGCACCTCACGGGTGGGTGTGGCGAGGCACACCGACGCCCTGCCGTCCTGGGTGGGCACCAGCACCAGGCGGGCGTCGTGCTGGAGGCCGGGCCGGAAGAAGCCGGCCGGCCACAGCGGGGCGGGCACGGTGGTGATCTGCACCCCGGCCTGTCCGCGGGTGAGCCGGCGCAGCAGCGCGGCCACGGTGCGGTGGGCGTCCGCGTCGGGCAGCGCGAGGGAGGTGCGGTCGCGGGAGGCACCGCGGTAGAGCTCGTCGTCCGGGGCGAGGACGAAGACGGCGGCGGGTCCGCCGGTGAGCCGCCCGGCGCCCTCGGCGGCGGCGTCGGCGAGTTCCTGGAGGGAGCGCGCCGACTGCACGGTGACGATGGTCTCCGACAGCAGGGACAGTCTGCGGGCCAGCGCCTGGTCGCCGGCCCGCAGCCGGGCGGCGCGCACGGCGGCCCGGACGACGGCGGCGATCTCCTCGGGTTCGGCGGGCATCGTCAGATAGGCCTCGCCGCCCGCGTCCAGTCCCTGGCAGCGGTCGCCGGAGGCGAGGGCGGCGGCCGAGAAGTGCACGACGGGTAATCCGGCCATGTGCGGGCGGGCCTTGAGCCGGCGGCACAGGTCGAAGCCGCTCATGTCGGGCAGGCCCACGTCGACCAGCGCCACGTCGGGCAGGGCGCCACGGCGCAGCCGCACGTCGAGTTCGACGAGCGCCTCCCGGCCGCTGGCCACGGGGACGACCTGGTGGCCGGCGCGGCGCAGCAGCGCGCCCATGGCGAACCGGCTGGCCGGCACATCGTCCACGACCAGGACGGTCGCGTCGGTCCGCTTGCCGTCGACGTCCAAATGTCAGCCCTCGGGCACCCCTTGGTGGAGCGGACCGCGTCCGTGGCCCGCTCCACCAAGGTAAGCCCTTGTTCAGCGTGTGCGGGAGAAGACCGCCACGGTCCTGCCCGGAACGGCGAACGTGCCCGATTCCGCTTGGTATGTCGAGGACTTGACTGTAGGGTCCGCGCCCGCCGCCTGCACCGGGTGCAGGCGGTAGCCGGTCCCGGCCGCCACCGCGAGTCGCTGCTCCTGGGTGGTCGGCGTGGCGTTGAAGACGACGACCAGGTCACCGAGGCGCATGGTGATCACGCCGGGCGTCTCGTCCTTCCCCGACAGCGGGAAGGAGAGCCGGGACTGCACCCGCTCGGCCGTGCCGAGGGAGAAGTCCTTCTCCGTCGTACGGATCCGCAGCAGGTCGCGGTAGGCCGCAGAGGCCCCCTCGATCTGCGGGCAGCCCACCGAGACGGTGCCGAGCAACGGCTTGGCATACGGCCACTTGGACGCGTTGTCGGCGGCCATCGGCAGCCCGCGCCCGAAGCCGTTGCCGTCCCGGCAGTCCCAGTGGATCGCGTTGAACCAGTCACCGCTGTCGAAGGAGTTGCGGTCCAGGGACTTGGAGCGCAGCAGGTCCGTGCCCGCCTGGGACAGGGAGGGCCCCTGCGAGAGGGTCGCCGTGGCCATGGCGAGGACCTGCATCCGGGCCCGGTCGGACGCGCTCACCGACGGGGGCAGTTTGTAGGCCAGCGCGTCGAACAGCGACTCGTTGTCGTGCGCGTCGGCGTAGGCGAGGGCGTCGCCGGGAGCGTCCGCGTACCCGGCGGGGGCACCGTTGTAGTCGACGTCGGCACCGGTGACCTCCGTGCCGTCCGCGCCGGCGAAGCGGTAGCGGGCCAGGTTGCCGGTCAGGCCCACCTTGATGAGGTCCTGGTAGTGCAGCAGCCGGGCCTTCTGCTCGTCCGGAGTGCCGTTGTGCGCCGAGGAGTTGGGCTCGGTGTACAGCCCCGAGGCGAAGCCCTGGACGCCGGGGTCCTCGTCGAAGGGGCCGCCGCCGCGCACCGCGTCCCGGGCGCGGTCGGAGAAGGTGGCGACGCCGGTGCCGGCCATGTTCTTCTGGGTGGCCTGGACGAAGCGGGCGTCGTCGGCGACCTCGCCGAAGTTCCAGCCCTCGCCGTAGAGGATGATCTTCTTGCCGTCGACTCCGTCCCTGTCCACGGTCAGCGCGTCGAGGGCCTTGCGGACCGCGAGGATGTTGGCCTTCGGGTGGTGGCCCATGAGGTCGAAGCGGAAGCCGTCGACCTTGTACTCCCTGGCCCAGGTGACGACCGAGTCGACGACCAGCTTGCCCATCATGGCGTTCTCGGTGGCGGTGTTGGCGCAGCAGGTGCTGTTCGCCACCGAGCCGTCGGCGAGGAGCCGCTGGTAGTAGCCGGGCACGATCCGGTCGAGGACGCTGGTGTCCGCCTGGCCGCTCGCCGCGGTGTGGTTGTAGACGACGTCCATGACGACCCGCAGGCCGTCCTCGTTCAGCGCCTTCACCATCCTGCGGAACTCGACGGTGCGCGCCGTGCCGTCCGGGTCGGTGGCGTAGGAGCCCTCGGGGACCGTGTAGTGGTAGGGGTCGTAGCCCCAGTTGTAGGCGTCCTTCGCGGCGGTCTTCCCGACGCACGCCTGCTGCCGGTCGGAGTCGGCCGGGTAGGAGGCGAGATCGCAGTCCGGTGTCGCCTGGTCGGCCTTCCGCTCGGGGATGGTGGCGATGTCGAACGCGGGCAGCAGGTGGACGTAGGAGGTGCCCGCCTTCGCCAGCTCCCGCAGGTGCTTCGAACCGGCGCTCTCCTTGTCGGCGAAGGCCAGGTAGGTGCCGGGGTGCCGAGCCGTCCGGTCCGCGACGGAGAAGTCCCGGATGTGCAGTTCCTGGATCTGGGCGTCCCGCAGCGGTACAGCCCGGGGCTTGCGCAGGGCGGCCCAGCCGCCGGGGGCGAGGGACTTGTCGCCGAGGTCCACGACGAGGCTGCGCCCGGAGTTCGCGGTGAGGGCGAGCGAGTACGGGTCGGTGACCTTGTTGGTGACGATCTGGCGGACGCTGGGCGCCCAGACCCGGACGACGTACCGGTACGGCTTGTTCTTCCAGGACGCGGGGCCGGTGACGGACCAGACGCCGGTGGTGTCGTCGCGCCGCATCGGCACCGTGGAGCCGTCGAGCTCCAGGGCGACGCTCTGTGCCGTCGGCGCCCAGACGGCCAGCGTCGGACGGCCGTGGCGGAACGTCGGCCCGAGCTCCGCCTTCGTCGCCCCGGGGTACAGGTCGTCGAGCACGCCGGCGATCTGCACGCCGGTCGCCGCGAGCACCGCGCTGTTCACGGCCCGCTGGGAGGCGACGAGCTGGCCGCTGAGCGCCTCGCGCACCCGGTCGCGGTCGCGCGGGTCGACGGACCACACGGTGTAGTCCTTCAAGTGCGGGAACTTCGCTTTCTGGGCGTCGGTGAGGGTGGTCCTGGACAGCCGCAGCCAGCGCTCGTCGTCGCTGGTCAGCGCCCCGTCCTTCACCTCGATCGAGCCGTCGCGGGAGTACAGCAGCTGGGTGGAGGCGGCCGCGTCGGAGCCGTTCCAGGCGACGGTGTGCCGGTCGATCCAGACCGCCTTGGAGGTGGTCAGGTCGAGGGCGGCCGCGCTGCCCGCGGGCTGCGGCAGCAGGTACTTCTCCTGGCCGTTCAACAGCCACACCTCGTGGCCGTTCGCCGTGAGGTCCAGCGACTGGTCGGCGGGCAGGTCCTTCTCGTCGCCCTTGTGGATGATGTAGCTGAGACTGGTGGCACCCTCGGTGAGCGGCACCTCGAAGACCGCGCCATAGGGGTCAGTCTTCACCGGCTTCAGGGGGTTCGACCAGTCGGTGGGGTGTGCGGCGCCCGTCCAGACGTGCAGCCCCCAGCCGTCGTGGTTCCCGTCGGCGCGGTGGTAGTGCAGGACGGCCTTGGACTTGTCCTGCGCGGGGTACTCGGGACGCTCGGTCCGTACGGTCTCCTTGCCCTGCTCGATCCACACCTCACCCGTCTTGGTGACGTCGATCGTGCGGTCGGCGGAGACGTCCTTGTTCCCCTGCTTGTCGATGACGAGGAAGCCGACGTTCGACGCGCCCGGCTTCAGCCTGACGTAGGCGAAGGCGCCGTAGGCGTCCCGGCCGGCGAAGGGGTGGCTGTCGGGCCAGTTCGTGGACTCGCCGTCGGCGAGGTCGCCCCAGGCGTACAGGCCCCAGTCGGCGTAGTCGCCGTCGGTGCGCTTGTAGTGGACGATCGCGTGGTCGCGGGAGGAGGCGGTGGGGGGCTCGGGGGCGGGCGGGGTGCCGGTGGTGCTGCCGGCGGTCGCGCTCGACGTCCGCCCGGCCGAGTCGATCACGACCGCCTTGTAGCGCAGGGCGGTCCCCGGCGGTACGTCCTTGCCGATGACCTGCCTGACCTTGTACGGGGCGTGGTCGGCGGAGCCGAGGGTGTGCCATGCGCCGTTGCCGACCTGGGCGGCGAAGACGACCCGGTTGAGCTGCCCGCCCTCGACGTCGGCGCCCAGTTCGACGGTGCCGGTGGCGCCGGTGGCAGGGGCGTCGAGGGTGATGACCGGCTTGGTCGCGGGCCTGGCGAGCCTGCCCGCCGCCTTGAGGACGATCGCCGAGCCGGCCGGGACGCGGACGGTGAGCTTCTTGTCGGCGCCGGACGTCAGCGTGTCCTTGCTGCCGTAGACGCCTCGGAACGCCATGTCCGCCGAACCGGTCGCGAAGGTCGCCGACTTCGCGTCGTCGGCGTTGTTGAAGGCGACGACGTAGTCGGTGCCGGTCTTCGCGTCGGTGCGGGAGAAGGCGTAGACGCCCGGGCCGTCCGCCGCGTAGCGCTCGGTCTGGACGCCGTCCGTGAGGGCCGGGTTGGCCTTGCGCAGCTCGGCCAGGGCCGCGATCTGCCGGTAGAGCGGTGCGTGCGTGTCGTAGGCGGCGCTCGCGTGGGTGCGGTCGGTGCCGAGCTGGTCGTCGTCGAGGTAGTCGGCGGTCTTCGACGCGAACATCGTCTGGCGGGCGTCCTTGTCGCCGCCGGCGCCGGTGAAGCCCTGCTCGTCGCCGTAGTAGACGACCGGGTTGCCGCGGCTGAGGAACATCAGCTCGTTGGCGAGCCGGTCCTTCCCGAGCAGTTCGGCGTCGGTGGCCTTCGGGTCGTCCTGCTTCAGGAAGTGGCCGATGCGGCCCATGTCGTGGTTGCCGAGGAAGGTGACCTGCTCGTAGGCGTTGGCCTTGTCGGTCGTGTACTTGTAGTCGTCGCCGAAGACGGAGGCGAGCTCTCGCGCGCTGCCGCCCTGGGAGGCGTACTGCCGTGCCGCCTCCTGGAAGGGGAAGTCGAGCGTGGCGTCGAGGCGGCCCTGGGTGACGTACGGGGACGTGATGTCCGTGTCGGCGGAGTAGACCTCGCCGAACATGAAGAAGTCGTCGCGTCCGTGCCGGGCCGCGTAGGCGTCCAGAGCGGTCGCCCACTGGGTCCAGAACTCCATGTTCACGTGCTTCACGGTGTCGATCCGGAAGCCGTCGATGTCGAAGTCCCGCACCCACCGCTGGTAGATCTTCTCCATGCCGCTGACGACCTCGGGACGTTCGGTCCACAGGTCGTCGAGGCCGGAGAAGTCGCCGTGGGTGGAGCTCTCACCGGCGAAGGTGGAGTCGCCGCGATTGTGGTACATCGTCGGGTCGTTGAGCCACGACGGCACCTTGTTCTTCCTGGTGACGACCGGGGTGCGCGGGAAGGAGTCCCGGTCGACGGCGGGGAAGGCGCGCCGCCCGTCCGCGTAGTCGGCGTCGTCGAAGGGCTGTCCGTCCTTCGTCAGGTACGGGAAGGCGCCCTTGGAGAGGTAGTCGTAGGACTTCTCCTCGTAGTCGACGACGTCCGCCGTGTGGTTGGTGATGACGTCGAAGAAGACCTTCATGCCCTTGTCGTGGGCCTTGTCGATGAGGGTCTCGAGGTCCTTGTTCGTGCCGAAGTGCGGGTCGACCTGGGTGAAGTCCGTGATCCAGTACCCGTGGTAGCCGGCCGAGGCGTTGGCCCCGGTGCCCTGCACCGGACGGTTCTTGAAGATCGGGGCCATCCAGATGGCGGTGGTGCCGAGGCCCTTGATGTAGTCGAGTTTCCCGGTCAGGCCCTTGAGGTCGCCGCCCTGGTAGAAGCCCTTGTCGGTGGGGTCGTAGCCGGTGGCGAGGCGCGAACCGGTCAGGCCGCCCTTGTCGTTGGCGGTGTCACCGTTGGCGAACCGGTCCGGCAGGACGAAGTAGAACTGCTCGCGCGTGTCGTCGTGCCGGGCGGGCTGGGCGGCGAGCCGTGCGTCGGACGGCGGGGCGGGCGGGGTCTCGGCCCGGGCGGCGAGGGGCTGGACGAGCGCTGCGGCCAGCGCGGTCGCGGTGACCGCAGCGACCCGTCCGGCACGGGCGGTTGGGCGCCTGGACGGCACCGGCCATCTCGGTATCACTGACGTGGACTCCTTGCATGACGGCTCTTGTGGGTCCGACCCCGCGCGACCGTATCGCCGCCGAAACACTTACAGCAAGAGTCCTGAAACAATGGGAAAGAACTTTCAGAGATCGCTCAACAGCTGCCCCTGCCCGCGTGGATGGCCAGGGCGGTGTCGGGGCCCAGGGTCGCCGTGAACCGGCCGCCGGAGTTCACGCTCACCGTGGTGTTGTTCTGGACGTTGCAGTACGTCCCCGCAGGCAGCGACGTCTGGTAGGTGCGGGTCAGTGAGCCCGACTCGTGGTTGACGGCCACGAAGCCCTTGGCGCCCCGCCCGAAGGCGATGGCGTCGCCGCCGTTGTCCCACCAGTCGGTGACCGGCTCGCCGCGGGTGGCGTTGCGGAAGGCGACCATGCGCAGGATCTCCGGCCAGGCGTGCTGGCACTTCCAGCCGTCCTGCCAGCAGGCGTTGACCGTGCCGCCGTTGGGCGGCCCCGCGTCCGCGTCCGACCACTCGTAGCCGGAGTTGACGTCGGGCGCGCCGTAGGGCCAGGCGAGCATGAAGACGTTGGCCAGGGTGTAGGCGGCGTTGTCCTTGTAGCTGAGCGTGGAGCCGTTGCGCTCGGTGTCGTGGTTGTCGACGAAGACGCCGGCCGCCGAGCTCTTCATGTAGCCCCAGCCCTCGCCGTAGTTCTTCAGGTAGGCGAGGTTCTCGTTGCGGAAGACGCGCTTGAGGTCGTAGGCGTAGCGGAACTCCTGGACGTCCCCGTTGCCCGCGTACTCGGTGGGCTGCACGGCCTCTCCGCTGCCGTGGATGACCTCCTGTTTCCAGTAGGCGTTCGGGTTGGTCAGCCTGGACTTGACGGCGGCGAGGTCGGCGGAGTCGACGTGCTTGGCCGCGTCGATGCGGAAGCCGTCGACGCCGAGGGTGAGCAGGTCGTTCAGGTAACCGGCGACGGTGTTGCGGACGTAGTCCTCGCCGGTGTCGAGGTCGGCGAGGCCGACGAGTTCGCAGTGCTGGACGTTCCAGCGGTCCTGGTAGTTGGTCACCTGGGACGTGCAGTCGTCGAAGTCGTAGGAGGAGTACAGGCCCGGATAGTCGTACTTGGTGTACGACGAGCCGCCGGTGCCGGTGCCGCCGCCCGCCGCCATGTGGTTGACGACGGTGTCGACGACGACCTTCACACCGGCCGCGTGGCAGGTGTCCACCATGGCCTTGAAGGCCGTGCGGTCACCGAGCCGGCCCGCGATCCGGTAGCTCACCGGCTGGTAGGACGTCCACCACTGGGAGCCCTGGATGTGCTCGGCGGGCGGCGAGACCTGGACGTAGCCGTAGCCCGCCGGGCCGAGGGTGCTGGTGCACTCCTTCGCGACCGAGGCGAACTTCCACTCGAAGAGGACGGCGGTGACGTCCTTGGCGCCGGGCGGGGAGGCGTGTGCGGTGGTGGCGGGCGCGACGAGGGCCGCGGCGGTGGCGGCGAGCGCGGTCGCGGTGACGGACCATCTCGATATCACGGGCGTGTACTCCTTGCGACGACGGCCAGGCGTCTTTGCCTGGCGCCGCGCGAACGTACCGCCGTGAAAGGTTTACAGCAATAGAGTTGAAACTCTGAGTAAACATTTTCACGGGGGACCGCCGAAGCGATCCCCCGTGAGACGTGACCGGCTGTCAGGCCGTCGTCCACCACACCGTGGTGTCCGCCGGGATCTTCGTCTCGCCGTCCGTCTCGGCGATCTCGCCGCTGGCGAGGAGGAGGCGGCCGTGGGCGGGGGTCGTCACCGACTCGCCGCCGGTGTTGGCGACGCACACGAACTCCCCGCGCCGGAATGCCAGAACGCCCTCCGGAGCCTTCAGCCACTCCACCGAGTCGCCCGCGCCGAGGTCGGGCTGCTCACGGCGGACGGCGAGCGCGGCGCGGTAGAGCTCGAGAGTGGAGCCGGCCGCTCCCGTCTGCGCCTCGATGCTCAGCTCCCCCCAGCTCTGCGGCTGGGGCAGCCAACTGCCGCCGCTGCCGAAGCCGTACGACGATCCCGTGCGGGTCCACGGGATCGGCACCCGGCAGCCGTCACGGAAGCCGTCCTGGCCGGCGCCACGGAAGTACGCCGGGTCCTGGCGCACCTCGTCGGGCAGGTCGACGACGTCCGGGAGGCCCAGCTCCTCGCCCTGGTAGATGTACGCCGAGCCGGGCAGCGCCAGCATGAGCAGGGTGGCCGCCCGGGCGCGCCGGAGGCCCAGCTCGCGGTCGCCGGCGAGGCGGATCTGGGTGCCGAGGCCGGGCGGGTTGGCGAAGCGGGTGGCGTGCCGGGTGACGTCGTGGTTGGACAGCACCCAGGTGGCGGGGGCGCCGACGGGCCGCATGGCCTCCAGGGTGAGGTCGACGACCTTGCGCAGCTCCTTCGCGTCCCAGTCGGTGCTCAGGTACTGGAAGTTGAAGGCCTGGTGCAGTTCGTCGGGGCGGACGTAGTTCGCGGTGCGCTCGACGGTCGGGGTCCACGCCTCGGCGACGAAGATACGTTCGCCCGCATACTCGTCGAGGACCTCGCGCCACTGCCGGTAGATCTCGTGGACGCCGTCCTGGTCGAAGAACGGCATGACGTCGTTGCCCAGCAGCTTGAGCTGGTCGTGGGATCCAAGGTCGGGGAGGCCCTCCGCCTTCACCAGTCCGTGTGCCACATCGATGCGGAAACCGTCCACGCCCATGTCGAGCCAGAACCGCAGGATCGAACGGAACTCGTCGCCGACCGCTGGGTGTTCCCAGTTGAAGTCGGGCTGCTCGGGCGCGAAGAGGTGCAGGTACCACTCGCCGTCCTCGACGCGTGTCCAGGCGGGCCCGCCGAAGATGGACTCCCAGTCGTTGGGCGGGAGTTCGCCGTTCTTCCCGGTGCCGGGGCGGAAGTGGTAGCGCTCCCGCAGGGGTGAGCCGGGTCCCTCGGCGACGGCGCGCCGGAACCACTCGTGCTGGTCGGAGGAGTGGTTGGGCACCAGGTCGACGATGATCCTGAGGCCCAGTTCGTGGGCGTCGCGGATCAGCGCGTCGGCGTCGAGGAGGTTGCCGAACATGGGGTCGACGGCCCGGTAGTCGGCCACGTCGTAGCCGGCGTCGGCCTGGGGGGAGGCGTAGAAGGGGCTGAGCCACACGGCGTCCACGCCGAGGTCGCGCAGGTACGGGAGGCGGGATCGTACGCCTTCCAGGTCCCCCATGCCGTCGCCGTTGCTGTCGGCGAAGCTGCGCGGATAGACCTGGTAGATCACCGCGTCACGCCACCAGTCGCGGCGCTTGGCGACGGTGGCGACGGCGGAGTTCGGTGCCGGGTCGGCGGAGTGCTGGCTCATGGTGTCCTTGGTAGGTAACGGAGTCGCGGTCACGGTCGGTGCTCGGGGTTTCGGCGGCGGGTGACGAGGCGGCCGCGGTGCCTGCGGGGTCGGAAGGGCACCGCGGCCGCCGCCCGCGCGGCGGGGCGCGCGGGAGTCGTTCTCACGGCCGGGGCGTCAGCCCTTCGTGCCGCCGGCGGTGAGGCCGGTCACCAGGTTCTTCTGGACAAGGTAGAAGAAGACGGAGACGGGTATCGCGATCAGCACGGCGGTGGCGGCCATCAGGTTGCGCTGGGCGTCGTGCTCGCTGACGAAGCTCTGCAGGCCGACGGCGAAGGTGTACTTGGAGTCGGACAGCATGAACGTCGAGGCGAAGGCGACCTCGCCGAAGGCGGTGAGGAAGTTGTAGAAGGCGGCGACGGCGAGGCCGGGCCTGGCCAGCGGCAGGACCAGCCGCAGGAAGGCGCCGAAGGGGCTGAGTCCGTCGACGCGTCCGGCCTCGTCGATCTCGAACGGGATGGTGTCGAAGTAGCCCTTGAGCAGCCAGGCGCTGTAGGGGACGACGGTGGTGCAGTTGACGAGGATCAGTCCGAGGTAGGTGTCGATGAGCTGCAGCTCCGACATGATCTGGTACATCGGCACGATCAGGACGGCGACCGGGAACATCTGGGTGACGAGCAGGACCCACATGAACTTCTTGTAGCCCGGGAAGCGCATCCGGGAGACGGCGTAGCCGCTGGTGGCGGCGATGATCACGCCGATGGCGGTGGTGCCGAGGACGACGACGAGCGTGCTGCGCAGCCAGTCGAAGAACGCGGTGTGCTCCAGGACGAACGTGTAGTTGTCGAGCGTCGCCTTGCGCCAGATCCCGCCGGGGTGCAGGTAGTCGTCCTTGTCCGGGCCGAGGGAGAGGAAGATCAGCCAGGCGACCGGGAAGAAGGCGACGAGGCTCGCCGCGACGAGGACGCCGTGGGTGGCGAGGGTGGCGAGGGGGCCGCGCCGGCCGCGGCGGCGGACGGCGCCCGCCGGGGCGGTCCCGGCGGGCCGGTCGGTCGTCGCGACGGAGGTGGGGGCGGTGCTGGTGCTCATGGGGGCTCCTGCCTCAGATCGCGAGCTGCTCGTCGTTGCGGCTCAGCCAGCGGCGGTAGAAGGAGGTGAAGACGATCAGGACGGCCAGCAGCAGGATGCCGTAGGCGGCCGACTGGGCGAAGTCGCGCGGCTGCTGTCCGAAGCCGAGGTAGTACGCCCAGGTGACGAGGATCTGCGCGTCCGGGGCGGTGTCGCCGAACAGCAGGAAGATGATGGCGAACTGGTTGAACGTCCAGATGACGCCGAGGAGGACGACCGTGGAGCTGACGGACCTCAGGCCGGGCAGGGTGACGTACCGGAACCGCTGCCAGGCGTCGGCCCCGTCCATCTCGGCCGCCTCGTAGAGCGAGGAGTCGATGGACTGGAGGCCGCCGAGCAGCGAGAGCATCATGAACGGCACACCGCACCAGGTGTTGACCATGATCGCGGCGAACCGCTGCCAGAAGGTGTCCTCCAGCCACAGCGGCGAGGGCAGGTGCAGGGCGTCCAGCGCGGCGTTGACGACGCCGCCGTCGGCGAGCATGAAGCGCCAGCCGAAGACGGTGACGAACGTGGGGACGGCCCAGGGCAGCACGAGGATCATGCGGTAGAGGGTGCGGCCGCGGAACTCGCGGTTGAGCAGCAGCGCGAGGCCGAGTCCGATGAAGTAGTGCAGGGTGACGCAGAGCGCGGTCCAGGCGATGGTCCACAGGAAGTGCGACCAGAAGCGGTCGTAGGCCGTCGGGCCCCACAGGATGTCGGCGTAGTTGTCGAGGCCGATGAACTTGTAGGTGGCCTCGATCTCGTTGACGCCGATGGTGCGGGCCGTGTTGAGGCTGTCGGCGTCGGTGAGGGTGAGGTAGAAGCCGTAGGCGAGGGGGTAGAGCACGAGGACGCCGAGGACGATCGCCACCGGGGCGATCATCGCGTAGGCGTACCAGTGCTTCTGATAGGCCTGCATCAGGCGCCGGCCCGGCCCGGGCCGCGGGTCTCGCTCACCGCGCCGCTTGCCGGTCGCTCGGTCGATGGCGACTGTCATGGTTCGACACCTTCTGGGGGATCAGGGGGTGGGCCGGGCGGGCTCGGGGCCGCCGGGCCCTCCCCGAGGGAGGTCCGGCGGCCGGGTGTGCCCGTGGTGTGGCCGGCGTCCAGGGCGGCCACGGCGGGGCTCACTTGCCGAAGTCGGGCACCAGCTTGGCGATGGCCGTCTCGGCGTTGCCGAGGCCCTCGTCGAGGGTCTCCTTGCCGCCTGCGATCTTGGGCAGCTCGCTGTCGAGCGGGCCCCACAGGGAGCTGTACTCCGGCAGCGCGGGGCGCGGCCGGGCGGCGGACAGGACGGCGCCGTAGCCGGCGATGCCCGGGTCGGCCTTGACCTGGTCGGTGTAGGCGTCGTCGCGGGTGGGCAGCGTGGAGTTCTTCTGTGCGACGGTCGCCTGGGACTTCGCGGAGGTCATGAAGTTGAGGAACTTCAGCGCGGCCTTCTGGTGGGCGGCGTCGGAGCCGGCGTAGACCGACAGGTTGTGGCCGCCGGTCGGGGCGCCCGCCTTGCCGGTGGAGCCGGCCGGGACGGGGGCGATGCCCAGGTTGGCCTTGTCCTTGAACGCCGAGCCCTTGTAGAAGTTGGTGATCTCCCAGGGGCCCTGGACGATCGCGGCGACCTTGCCGTTGACGAAGGCGTCCTGGATGTGGGCGTAGGCGTCGGCGGTGGTGTCGGCCTTGTGCAGGCCCTTGCCGTCGAAGAGGCCGAGCCAGGTGCCGTACGCCTTCTTCGCGGCCGGCGAGTTGACGGTGACCTTCTTGGCGTCGACGTCGACGGTGTCGGCGCCCTCGCCGTGGAGGAAGGACTGGGCGTAGTAGGCCTGGGTGGAGCCCCAGTAGCCGTCGACGCCGGTCTTGTCCTTGACGGTGGCGGCGGCCGTCTTCAGCTCGTCCCAGGTCTTCGGGGCGGCGGTGAGGCCGGCCTTGGCGAAGAGCTGCTTGTTGTAGACGAGCGCGAGCGTGTCGGTGACGATCGGCACGCCGTAGGTCTTGCCCTCGTACTGGGCCTGCTGGATCAGGTTGGGCTTGAACTTCGCCTGGTCCGCGAGGGCCTCGGTGCCGTCCAGCGGCAGGAAGAAGCCCTTCTTGGCGAAGGCGGGGGTCCAGCCGACCTCCGAGCGCAGCACGTCCGGGGCGCCCTTGGAGCCGGCGGCGGTGTCGAACTTGTTCTGCGCCTGGTCGAAGGGGACGTTGACGTACTTGACCTTGATGTCCTTGTTGGCGGCCTCGAACTCCTTGACCAGGGCCTGGTACGTCGGCGCCTCGTTGGTGGCGTTGGAGGTGTCCCACCAGGTGATGGTGACCGGGCCGCCGGCCGAGTCGCCGCTGTCGCTCCCGCCGCACGCCGTCGCCGCGAGGGCGAGGGACGCCACCAGCGCGCTGGCCGCTATGCCACGCCGCATTGAGTTCTCCTTGAGGGTAAGGCCCGAGTAGCCACAGGGGGCGGTCCCGTCCGCGCCCCTGTCGACTTGCCGACTTGCCGACTGCGCCGTTGCGGCGGCCGCCGGGCGACGTGAACGTAACAGCGTTGTAAGCGTCGCGAAAGACCTTGCAGCAAAAAAGCGCAAGACGGCTTCGAAGTTATCCGGGCGTGACCTCTCGGCGACCGTCATGAGACGCTTGTTCACAAGGGTCGAGCGCTATACGGACGCCCCTGCAAGGTTCTGCAAACCCTTGCTTTCACTTTCCAGAGGGAGCGCGATGACACAGCAGCCCGGGCCCGGCCGTTCGACCGGTCGGCCACTGCGGCCGTCCGGTGCGCCGGGTGTCGCCCGGCGGGTACAGTCCAGCCCTGTGACCACACGGCTTGCCGACATCGCAGCGCAGGCGGGGGTGAGCGAAGCGACCGTCAGCCGGGTGCTCAACGGCAAGCCCGGCGTCGCCGCCACCACCCGTGAGTCCGTGCTCGCCGCCCTCGACGTGCTGGGCTACGAGCGCCCCGTCCGGCTGCGGCAGCGCAGCGCGGGCCTCGTCGGCCTCATCACGCCGGAGCTGGAGAACCCGATCTTCCCGGCGCTGGCCCAGGTCATCGGCCAGGCCCTCACCCGCCAGGGCTACACGCCGGTCCTCGCCACCCAGACCCCGGGCGGCTCCACCGAGGACGAGCTGACCGAGATGCTGGTCGACCGCGGCGTCGCCGGCATCATCTACGTATCGGGACTGCACGCGGACACCACGGCCGACATGCAGCGCTACGAGCAACTGCGCGCACAGGGCGTTCCCTTCGTCCTGGTCGACGGGTTCTCGCCGAAGGTGCAGGCCCCCTTCATCTCCCCCGACGACCGCGCGGCGATGATCCTCGCGGTCACCCATCTGGTCTCCCTCGGCCACACCCGCATCGGCCTCGCCCTCGGCCCGAAGCGCTTCGTCCCCGTGCAGCGCAAGATCGAGGGCTTCGTCCGCGCCGTGCAGGACCAGTTGGGCATCAGCCCCGAGACCATCGAGTCGGAGCTGGTCCAGCACTCCCTGTACACCCTGGAGGGCGGCCAGGCGGCCGCCGCCGCCCTGCTGGAGAGGGACTGCACGGCCGTGGTCTGCGCCAGCGACATGATGGCCCTGGGCGCGATCCGGGCGGTCCGCCAGCGGGGACTCGACGTCCCCAAGGACGTCTCCGTGGTCGGTTTCGACGACTCCCCGCTGATCGCCTTCACCGACCCGCCCCTGACGACCATCCGCAAGCCGGTGCCCGCGATGGGCCAGGCAGCCGTGCGCACGCTCCTGGAGGAGATCGGCGGCACACCCGCCCCGCACAGCGAGTTCGTGTTCATGCCCGAACTGGTCGTCCGCGGCTCCACCGCCTCCGGAGACCGCAACCGCGCGTGAACTCTCCCCTCGGCATGCGGGTGGGACGACACCGAGGGACGATTCGGAGATAACGCCGATCTGGCAGACTTTGTGTCCATGGGCGAACCGACCGTGACATGTCCGGAAGGCCACGACAAGGCCGTCCCACACTCTTTCACGGCCGCGAACCCCCTGCGGCGGCTGCGCGCTCCCCGCCGGCCCCGGGTGTGGTTCGAGGTCCTGCTCATCGCACTGAGTTACTGGACGTACTCCCTGATCCGCAACGCGGTCCCGGAGCAGCGGACCGAGGCGCTGCGCAACGCCGACTGGATCTGGCGGGCCGAGCACCAGCTCGGCATCGCGGCCGAACAGTCGATCAACCACACCGTCAACTCGGCGACCTGGCTCATCGTCGGGATGAACTACTACTACGCCACCCTGCACTTCGTCGTCACCCTCGGCGTGCTGGTCTGGCTCTACCGCGCCCACCCCGGCCGCTACGCCGCCTGCCGGCTGGGCCTCTTCGCGACCACGGGCGTGGCCCTGGCCGGCTACTACTTCTATCCGCTGGCGCCGCCGCGTCTGATGACCGGCGCCCACTTCGTCGACACGGTGGTGGTCCACCGGACCTGGGGCTCGATGGCCTCCGGCGACCTGAAGAGCATGTCCAACCAGTACGCCGCGATGCCGTCCATGCACATCGGCTGGTCCCTGTGGTGCGGTCTGACGGTCTTCGCCCTGGCCGCGACGCCCTGGGCCCGCGTCCTGGGCCTGCTCTACCCGACCCTCACCCTGGTGGTGATCGTCGCCACCGCCAACCACTTCTGGCTGGACGCGGTGGGCGGCGCCCTGTGCCTCGCCTTCGGCTGCGCCCTGTCCCGCCTCTGGTACGGCACCCTCCCGCACCGCCTCCCGAGGACTACGGCGACGGGGGTGCTGCTGCCGGAGACGTAGGGGGTGTCTCGCCCCGGGGCGCGGCTACACGGGGCGTGTCTTGCGCGGCGCGGTTACACGGGGCGTGTCCCGCCCGGGCCGCGGCTGCACAGGGCGTGGCCTGCCCGGTCGCGGCCACGGGGGGGTGTCCCGCCCGGGTCGCGGCTGCACAGGCGTCCCGCCCGGGTCGCGGCCACACAGAGGGTGCCCTGCCCGGTCGCGGCCCGCCCGGGCGCGGCTGCAGAGGGCGTGTCCCGCCCGGGTCGCGGCCACACAGGGCGTGCCCCGCCCGGGTCGACACAGGGCGTGCCCTGCCCGGTCGCGGCCACAGGGGACGTGTCCCGCCCGGGGCGCGGCTGCACAGGGCGTGCCCCGCCCGGGTCGCGGCCACACAGGGCGTGCCCCGCCCGGGTCGCGGCCACACCGGGCGTGCCCCGCCCGGGTCGACACAAGGCGTGCCCTGCCCGGTCGCGGCCACAGGGGGCGTGCCCGCGGCTGCACAGGGCGTGCCCTGCCCGGGGCGCGGCCACACAGGGCCTGCCCGCCCCGGGCGCGCGACCACAAGAGGCGTGCCCCGCCCCGGGCGCGCGGCTCACCCGCCGTAGAACAGCTCGTCCACCACGGTCCGGGCGCGGCGGGCCGTGCGGCGGTAGTCGTCCAGCATGTCGCCCACCCGCCCCGGGCCGTACCCCAGGTACCGCCCGACGGCGCCCAGCTCCCGGGCGTCCGACGGGAACGTGTCGCCCGCCCGCCCGCGCACCAGCATCACCGCGTTGCGCACCCGGGTGGCCAGCACCCACGCCTCGTCGAGCGTCGCCGCGTCCTCCTCCGACAGCAGCCCCGCGTCCCGCGCGGCGGCCAGCGCGGCACGCGTCCGCGTGGTCCGCAGCCCCGGCTCCTCGGCCCCGTGCCGCAGCTGCAGCAACTGCACGGTCCACTCCACGTCGGACAGCCCCCCGGGCCCCAGCTTGGTGTGCAGCTTGGGATCGGACCCCCGCGGCAGCCGCTCCGACTCCATCCGCGCCTTCAGCCGCCGGATCTCCCGCACGGCCTCCTCGCCCAGCCCGCCCCGCGGATACCGCAGCGGGTCGACGAGCTCCATGAACCGCCCGGCCAGCTCCTCGTCCCCGGCGACCGGTTCCGCCCGCAGCAGCGCCTGCGACTCCCACACCAGCGACCACCGCCGGTAGTACGCCTCGTACGACTTCAGCGTCCGCACCAGCGGCCCCGACTTCCCCTCGGGCCGCAGATCGGCGTCGACCAGCAGCGGCGGATCCGCGCTCGGGAGCTGCAGCAGCCGCCGCATCTCCGCCACGACGGCCGCGGCGGCCCGCGCGGCCTCCTCCTCCCCGACGCCCTCCCGCGCCTCGTGGACGAAGACGACGTCGGCGTCCGAGCCGTAGCCCAGCTCGTGCCCGCCGAACCGGCCCATGCCGATGATCGCGAACCGGGTGGGCAGGGTGTCCCCCCAGCCCGCGCGCACGACCGCGCGCAGGGTTCCGGCGAGGGTCGCCGCCGTGAGGTCGGACACCGCCCCGCCGACGAGGTCCACCAGGGCGCCCTGGTCGGCCTCGGCGGGCTGGGACTCGGTGCCGTAGGAGCCGACGATGTCCGCGGCGGCCGTACGGAACAGCTCGCGCCGTCGGACACCGCGCGCGGCGGTGACGGCCTGGACCGCACCGTCCGCGCGGCCGACGGCGGCGAGTATCTCCTGCTCGAGAGCCCTGCGCCCGCGCGGTTCCAGGCCGCCGCCCACGCCCAGGCCGCCGAAGCCGCCGCGCCCGCCGTCGCCGTCGCCGAGCAGCGCGACGGCTTCCGGGGCGCGCATCAGCAGGTCGGGGGCGAGCCGCCCGGCGGACAGCACCCGGGCGAGGTTCTCCGCGGCGGCGCCCTCGTCGCGCAGGAGGCGCAGGTACCAGGGGGTCTTGCCGAGCGCGTCGGACACCTTGCGGAAGTTCAGCAGCCCGGCGTCGGGGTCGGCGGAGTCGGCGAACCAGCCGAGCAGCACGGGCAGCAGCGTCCGCTGGATGGCGGCCTTGCGCGACACCCCGGAGGCCAGCGCCTCCAGGTGCCGCAGCGCGGCCGCGGGGTCGGCGTATCCCAGCGCGACGAGCCGCTCCCTGGCGGCGACCGTGCTCAACCTGGCCTCGCCCGGCGCGAGTTGGGCGACGGCGTCGAGCAGCGGCCGGTAGAACAGCTTCTCGTGCAACCGCCGCACCACGGCGGCGTGCCGCTTCCACTCGCGGTTGAGCTCCCCCACGGGGTCGGAGCGCAGCCCCAGCGACCGTCCGAGCCGCCGCTGGTCGCCCTCGTCCTCGGGCACGAGGTGGGTGCGCCGCAGCCGGTAGAGCTGGATCCGGTGTTCCATGGACCGCAGGAAGCGGTAGGCGTCGTCGAGCTGCACGGCGTCCGCCCGCCCCACGTACCCGCCGGCGGCGAGCGCCTGCAGCGCGTTCAGGGTCGTGCCGCTGCGCAGGGAGGCGTCCGCGCGCCCGTGCACCAGCTGGAGCAGCTGGACGGCGAACTCGACGTCCCGCAGGCCGCCCGGCCCGAGTTTCAGCTCGCGCTCGACCTCGGCGGCGGGGATGTTCTCCACGACCCGGCGCCGCATCTTCTGCACGTCGGCGACGAAGTTCTCCCGCTCGGCGGCCTGCCACACCATCGGCCCGACGGCGGCGACGTACTCCTCGCCGAGGCTGAGGTCGCCGGCGACCGGCCGGGCCTTGAGCAGGGCCTGGAACTCCCAGGTCTTGGCCCAGCGCTGGTAGTAGGCGAGGTGGCTGCTGAGGGTGCGCACCAGCGGGCCGTTGCGTCCCTCGGGGCGCAGGTTGGCGTCGACGGGCCAGATCGAGCCTTCCACGGTGGTCTCGGAGCAGATCCGCATCATGTGCGAGGCGAGCTTGGTGGCGGCGCGCAGCGCCTTGCCCTCGTCGGCGCCCTCGACGGCCTCGCCGACGAAGATGACGTCGACGTCGGAGACGTAGTTGAGTTCGTGCCCGCCGCACTTGCCCATCGCGATGACGGCGAGCCGGCACAGCGCGGCGTCGTCGGGCGCGGCGTCGCGGGCCAGCGCGAGGGCGGCGCGCAGGGTGGCCGTGGCGAGGTCCGCCAGCTCGGCGGCGGTCTCGGCGACGTCGGTGGTCCCGCACACGTCCCGCGCGGCTATGGACAGCAGGCACCGCCGGTAGGCGACGCGCAGCGAGACGAGGTCGTCCGCCTCGGCGAGCCCGCGTTCGAACTCCTCCACCCCGGGGTGGAGGTCGCGCGGCTCGTAGGTGACGAGGGCCTCCCAGTCCCGCGGGTGGCGGGCGAGGTGGTCGGCGAGCGCGGCGGACGCGCCGAGCACCCCGAGCAGCCGGTCCCGCAGCGGCTTGGCGGCGATCACGGTGTCGAGCAGTTCCCGCCGCGCGGTCGCCCCGGGCTGCGCTTCCAGCAGCCGTACGAGTCCGTGCAGCGCGAGGTCGGGGTCGGCGGTCCGGCCGAGGGCCTCCAGCAGGACGGGGTCGTTGCGCACGGCGGCCAGCTCGCCGCCGTCGAGGAGGCGTTCGGCGGCGGAGGGGTCGGTGAAACCGTGCCGCAGCAGCCGAGTGAAGGTACTGCTCCTGCGTCCCGGCCCCGTCATCCCGGCCTCCTGAGTCCGATCAAGGTCGTACCCACCGAGCCTAACCGCAGACCTGGGCCGAAGCCCCGGGACGAGCACCGCAAACCGGCCGCGGGCGGACGCGACGGCGGCGCGGATCGGCGGGGGGCGGGGGGGCGGCACGGTGACGCGAACCCGGCGCGCGCGGGACGGCTGCGGCCGGCGCGAACCATCCGGGCGCGGGTCGGCGCGGTAGACGAACCGGCGGCGAGGCGGGATGGCGCGGACGCGGACCCGCCGCGGACGGACCGGCATCGTCAGGCGAGCCCGCCGGGCGCGGGCGGCGCGGTGGCGCGAACCGGCGGCAGGCGGGACGGCGCGGATGCGGACCCGCCGCGGACCGGCATCGTCAGGCGAACCCGCCGGGCGCGGGCGGCGCGGTGGCGCGAACCGGCGGCAGGCGGGGCGGCGCGGATGCGAACCCGCCGCGGACCGGCATCGTCAGGCGAACCCGCCGGGCGCGATGGTGCGAACCCACCGCGGGCGGGACCGCGCGGTGGCGTGAACCGGCGGCGGGCGGGGCGGCGCGGTGGCGCGGCGGCCGGTTTTCGGCTTCGGTGTGGAGAGCCGCAGGCAGCGGCACGCAGGCCTCAGGGGAAGGGAACAGCGATGCAGTACACCTTGGAAGTCGTCCCGTTGCCCGTCAGCGACATCGACCGGGCCCGGGACTTCTACCGCGACAAGGCCGGGTTCCACGTCGATATCGACCAGGAGGTCATGCCGGGCATGCGGATCGTCCAGCTGACCCCTCCCGGCTCGGGCTGTTCGATCGCGCTGGGCGACAGCATCTGGGAGATGACGAAGGGGCCGCGCCCGGCACCCGGGTCGTACCAGGGGCTCCAGCTGTGCGTGGCCGACATCGAGGCCGCCCACGCGGAGCTGGTGGCGCGCGGCCTGGACGTCTCCGAACCGGTCCGCTACTCCGAGGCGGACGGCGCGACGTTCATGTACTTCACCGACCCGGACGGCAACGGCTGGTCGATCCAGGAGTACCGCCGCCGGGCGAAGGAGCCGCTCCACGAGGTACTGGCCGGCCTTCCCCTGGAGGACTGACCAGCCGCGACCGGCCGTCGCGAAACGAACCTCAATCGCGGCGGTCGGGGCTTGCCCCGACCAGCACCGCACCGAGCAGGACGTACGCGGCGAGGGCCACGACCGGTATGTGCCCTCCCGGGCGGTCGAGGTCGTCGATGAGGTACCCGGAGCCCACCTGCGGCCGGACGATTCCTACCGCCCGGTGCTCAGCGACCGGGTGTGCAGGCAGGGGCGAGAGATCACAATGTCTTGACCTGGCCGCCATCGATGGTGAACTCGGCTCCTGTGATGTTGCCGGCGAGCGGGGAGGCGAGGAAGAGAGCCAGATCGGCGACTTCGTGAGCTTCGGTGACTCGTCCTGTGGAGATGCCCATGCTCTCCGGCACGACTGTATCGATGGCTTCCTGCGCGGTGGTGCCGGCCTGGGCTGCCGTGGCATCGGCGAAGCCGCCCGGCGCCGTCCAGAAGGGAGTGCGAACCGGCCCCGGGGCGATCGCGTTGACCCGGACGCCTCGGGGTGCGAACTCCTCGGACAGCGACTTGGTCAGGCTGCTCAGCCCGGCTTTGGCCGCGGAGTAGTCCACGACCACGGGGAAGGGCAGACGCGCGTTGATGGAGCTGATGTTGATGATGGAACCCCCGTCCACGCCCAGCAGGTGAGGAAGCGCAGCGCGGCTGGCCCGGACCGCGCTGAACAGGGTCATGTCGAAGATCCGTTGCCACTCGGCGTCGTCGATGTCCAGGAAGCTCGGACGGGGCGTCGCGGTACCCAAACAGTTGACCAGGACGTCGACCCTGCCGTACTGGTCCACCGCGTGTCGGACGAGTGCGCCCGGTCCGTCCGCGGTGGACAAGTCGACCGGGACTGCGGTGACGCCGTACTTCTCGTGGAGCTCTTTGAGCTCGGGAGTGATGCTCCGGCTGCCGACGGTGACCCTGTCCTTGAGCTGGAGGTCCATGGCGGTCCTTTTCCGGGTTGGTCACCCCCTACATCGAGGGTAGGCAGAACCGGCGCCGCCGGCTCAGGCGCGGGCGTTGAGCGAGGCAGGGAAAGAGGTAACAACTCCTGACTTCCAGGGGACACCGATCGTGGCTGGAGCGCGTCGGCCTTCGCTCCGACGGCCCAGGGACGGACCAGAGCCGATGAAACGCAACGGGGCCGACGGTCCGCGACCGTCGACCCCATGTGATGCCTCGGCGGCTAACCCGCCGCGACCTGCGATTACAGCACCGGCAGGTTCTTCCGCAGTTCGAACGCGGTGACCTCCGAGCGGTACTCCTCCCACTCGCTCTTCTTGTTGCGCAGGAAGAAGTCGAAGACGTGTTCGCCGAGGGTTTCGGCGACGAGGTCGCTGCGTTCCATCAGGGTGAGGGCCTCGCCCAGGTTCTGCGGGAGCGGCTCGATGCCCATCGCGCGGCGTTCGGCGTCGGAGAGGGCCCAGACGTCGTCCTCGGCGCCCGGCGGGAGTTCGTAGCCCTCCTCGACGCCCTTGAGGCCGGCGGCGAGGAGCATCGCGTAGGCCAGGTAGGGGTTGGCGCCGGAGTCCAGGGAGCGGACCTCGATGCGCGCCGAGCCGGTCTTGCCGGGCTTGTACATCGGGACGCGGACCAGCGCGGAGCGGTTGTTGTGGCCCCAGCAGATGTAGGAGGGGGCCTCGCCGCCCGCGCCGGCGGTGCGCTCGGCGCCGCCCCAGATGCGCTTGTAGGAGTTGACCCACTGGTTGGTGACCGCGGAGATCTCCGCCGCGTGCTTGAGCAGACCGGCGATGAAGGAGCGGCCGACCTTGGAGAGCTGGTACTCCGCGCCGGACTCGTAGAACGCGTTGCGGTCGCCCTCGAACAGCGACAGGTGGGTGTGCATGCCGCTGCCGGGGTGCTCGGAGAACGGCTTGGGCATGAACGTGGCCTGGACGCCCTGCTCCAGCGCCACCTGCTTCATGACCAGGCGGAACGTCATGATGTTGTCGGCCGTGGAGAGCGCGTCGGCGTAGCGCAGGTCGATCTCCTGCTGGCCGGGGGCGCCCTCGTGGTGGGAGAACTCGACGGAGATGCCCATCGACTCCAGCATGGTGATCGCCTGGCGGCGGAAGTCCATGCCGATGTTCTGCGGGGTGTGGTCGAAGTAGCCGGAGTTGTCGGCGGGGGTGGGGCGGCTGCCGTCGAGGGGGCGGTCCTTCAGCAGGAAGAACTCGATCTCGGGGTGGGTGTAGAAGGTGAAGCCCAGGTCGGAGGTGCGGGCGAGGGCACGCTTGAGGACGTAGCGCGGGTCGGCGAAGGAGGGCGAGCCGTCCGGCATGAGGATGTCGCAGAACATGCGGGCGGTGCCGGGGGCCTCGGCGCGCCAGGGCAGGACCTGGAAGGTGGAGGGGTCCGGCTTGGCGATCATGTCGGACTCGTAGACCCGGGCGAAGCCCTCGATGGCGGAACCGTCGAACCCGATGCCCTCGTCGAACGCCTGCTCCAGCTCGGCCGGGGCCACGGCGACGGACTTGAGGAAGCCCAGCACGTCCGTGAACCACAGGCGTACGAACCGGATGTCGCGCTCCTCCAAGGTCCGGAGCACGAACTCCTGCTGCTTGTCCATCTTCCGCTTCCCCATCCTTGCTGGTCAGGCCGCCTGTCCCCCGTCCCACGGGAGGGCGGTCGGGCACCTGAGCATCCCACCACACACGCGTTTCGTACGCGTTGCGGACCTTGATCGCCGCGGCGACCCCGGCCTGAACGCCCCACGCACGGCGGGCGTACTGCTCTGCCGCCCATCTTGCCTGCTCGGACCGACATCCGTAATGCCCGGCCCCCCGCGTCCCACCCCGCCCCTCCATTCCAGGAGCGTTGCCGGCTGTCCGCGGCCTACGGAAACCGCGGCGGGGCCCTTACGATCATCAGCGTTCCACGCACCGCCCCGCCCGGCCCCGCCCTACCCTTCCGCCCCCTGATCCCCCGAAGGACAGCCCCATGGGTTCCGCCAACAAGAGCAGCAACGCCGCACGCAAGGCGCGCATAGAGGAGATGCGGCGCGCCGAGCAGTCCCGGGAGCGCCGCAACCGCGTCCTGATCGTCACGGCGAGCGTCGTCGCGGTCGCCGCGCTCGTCGCCGGGACCGTGGTCCTCGTGCGGTCGCAGTCGGACGACGACGGTACGGCGGCCGCCGACGCCAAGGCGACGGGCAAGTTCGTCACCGGTACCGACGGCGTGAAGACGTGGCAGGGGAAGCTCGGCCGTACCCATGTCACCAAGAAGGTGAAGTACCCGACCGAGCCTCCCGTGGGCGGCGACCACGACCGGGCGTGGATGAACTGCAACGGCGACGTCTACACCAAGGCGCTGAACGACATGAACGCCGTGCACTCGCTGGAGCACGGCGCGGTCTGGGTGACGTACACCGACAAGGTCCCCAAGGCCGAGGTGGACGCGCTGGCGGCGAAGGTGAGGAAGACGCCGTACACGCTGATGAGCCCGGTCCAGGGGCAGGCCGATCCGATCATGCTGAGCGCTTGGGGGCACCAGCGGACGGTGACGGGGGCGAGCGACCCGAAGCTGGCCGCGTTCTTCGAGAAGTTCGTGCAGGGCGAGCAGACGCCCGAGCCGGGCGCGGCGTGCACGGGCGGTCTGTCGCAGTGAGGTACGCGTCAGTCGCCGTGGCCGTGGCGGGGGTGCTGGTCGCGGCCGGTGCGATCAGCTACTCGGTGGCCGGGGACAACGGCCCCGGGGTCCCGTCGGCCGCCTCGGCGGACGCCGGGTTCGCCCGGGACATGGCGGTGCACCACCAGCAGGCCGTCGAGATGTCGTACGTCGTGCGCGACCGCACGAAGGACGAGGAGATACGGCGGCTCGCCTACGACATCGCCCAGACCCAGGCCAACCAGCGCGGGATGCTGCTGGGCTGGCTGGATCTGTGGGAGCTGCCGAAGGTGTCGTCGGACGGGCCGATGGCGTGGATGGGCATGAAGGGCATGGCCGGCGGCGAGGACGGCGCCCTGATGCCGGGCATGGCCACCGACGCCGAGATGAAGAAGCTCGGCACTCTCGACGGCCGCCAGGCGGAGGTCTACTACCTCCAGCTCATGACGGCCCACCACCGGGGCGGCGTCCACATGGCCGAGGCGTGCGTCTCGCGGTGCGAGGTCCCGGTGGAGAAGCGCCTGGCGCAGGGGATGGTCGAGGCGCAGGAGTCGGAGATCCGGCTGATGGCCGACCTCCTCGAGGAGCGCGGAGCGAAGGCGCCCTAGACACCCGGACCCCCGGGGGCCTGAGCCCTCACGGCATGTAAGCCGCAAATCGCCCCGGCAGAAAGCGACTTGGGGGCTTCTTGGGGTGGCCAGGGGGGTTCTTGGGGCGCCTATTCCCCTGGCATGAACGGTTCATCGGGAGAGTGGCCGACGTCGAGTGATCACTCACGACGAACCACACGCAGGGGGCTCCATGAGATCCAACCGTGCTGTGCCGCGCGCCGGGGCGGCCATGGCGGCGGCACTGCCCGTGCTCGCCGGCGCGCTGGCGTTCGGCGTTCCGGCCGCCCACGCCGCGGGCGGTCCCGCGCGGGACGCGCTGGCCGGGACCAGGCCCGCGTGGGCCACGGCCGAGGCGGACCGGGGTGCGACGCCCGACGGCGCGCGGGTGTCCGCGCGGGTCTATCTGGCGGGGCGGGACGCGGCCGGCCTCGCCGCGTACGCCCGGGCGGTGTCCGACCCGGGCTCGCCCTCGTACGGCGAGTACCTGAGCGCACAGCAGTCGCGGGCCCGCTTCGGTGCGACTCCCGCCCAAGTGGCCGCTGTGAGGGCGTGGTTGACGTCGGCCGGGCTCAAGGTCACGTCGGTCACGCCTCGTTACCTCGCCGTCAGCGGTGACGTCGCCGCCGCGGAGAAGGCGTTCGGCACCCAGTTGCACGACTACGCCAAGGGGGCCGGGACCTACCGCGCGCCCTCGGCCGCGGCCACCGTGCCGGCGGGCCTGGACGGCGCGGTGCTCACCGTCACCGGCCTGGACAACGCGCCGCACCGGGCGAGGGCCAAGGACCAACTGCCGCCGCCGGACGCGGTGTTCCGCAACGCCGGGCCGTTCTCCTCCTCTTACGGCTCCAACATCGCACGGTCCCTGCCGTCGGCGTACGGCACGAAGGTCCCGTACGCCGTGCAGGGGTACACCGGGCGGCAGTTGCGCGCCGCGTACGGGGCGGGCGGCTACACCGGCAAGGGGGTGCGCGTGGCCGTCACCGACGCGTACGCCTCCCCGACCATCGCCCGGGACGCCGCCCGCTACGCGAAGAAGCACGGTGACGCGGCGTGGAAGAGCGGGCAGTTCACCCAGGTGCTGCCCGGGGAGTACACCCGCACCGAGGAGTGCTCGGCGGCCGGCTGGTACGGCGAGGAGACCCTCGACATCGAGGCGGTGCACGCTCTCGCGCCGGCCGCGCAGGTCACCTACGTGGGCGCCGCCTCCTGCTACGACGACGATCTGCTGGACTCGCTCGGGAAGGTCGTCGACAACCATCTCGCCGACATCGTCTCCAACTCCTGGGGCGATGTGGAGGCCAGCCAGACGCCGGGCCTCGCCGCCGCCTACGACCAGGTCTTCCAGCTCGGCGCGGTCGAGGGCATCGGGTTCTACTTCTCCTCCGGGGACGACGGCGACGAGGTCGCGAACACCGGGACCAAGCAGGTCGACACCCCGGCGAACTCGGCGTGGGTGACGGCGGTCGGCGGGACCTCGCTGGCGGTCGGCAAGGGCGACCGGTACCTGTGGGAGACCGGCTGGGGCACCCTGAAGGCGACCCTGTCCGCCGACGGCTCCGCCTGGACGGACTTCCCCGGCGCCTTCAACTCGGGTGCGGGCGGCGGCACCAGCAGGACCGTGGCCGAGCCGTACTACCAGCGGGGCGTGGTGCCGAAGGCGCTCGCCACGGCCAACAGCGCGGCCGGCAACCGCGTCGTGCCGGACATCTCGGCGATCGCCGACCCGAACACCGGCTTCCGGGTCGGGCAGACGCAGACCTTCCCGGACGGCTCGCAGCGCTACAGCGAATACCGGATCGGCGGCACCTCGCTCGCCGCGCCGGTCATCGCGGGCGTGCAGGCGCTGGCGCAGCAGGCGCGGGGCGGGGCGATCGGCTTCGCCAACCCGGCGATCTACGCCCGGTACGGCTCGGCTGCGTACCACGACGTGACCGACCGGCCGACGGGTGCGGCGGGGCTCGCGGTGGCCCGCGTCGACTACGTGAACGGCTATGACGGTGCGGAGGGCCTGACCACGTCCGTGCGCAGTCTCGGCGAGGACAGTTCACTGTCGGCGGTGCGGGGTTACGACGACGTCACCGGCGTGGGCACGCCCGCGCGGGGCTACGTCCCGTCGTTCCGCCGCCGCTGACGGCCCGACGGCCGGGCCCGGACGGGCCGGAACCGTGAAGGACCCCGGAGCCGGGCTCCGGGGTCCTTTCGCGCGCAGCGGCTTCGCGCCGTGCGGGTGGGTCAGTGGTGCAGGGCTTCCTCGCGCCGGCCCGCGGCGGACTTCGCGACGATGCGCGCCGGGGACGGGGCCGGGTTCCTGCGGCGGTCGACCGTCCAGGCCGTCGCGGCGACCGCGAGGCCGAGGACGGCCAGGGCCGCGCCCGCCACCGCGGGGGCCGTGGCGCCGAGGCCGGCCGCCAGGGCGAGGCCGCCGATCCAGGCGCCGCCGGCGTTGGCGAGGTTGAAGGCCGCCTGGTTGGCGGAGGAGGCGAGGGAGGGGGCCGAGGCGGCCTTCTCCATCACCATCAGCTGCAGCGGCGATCCGGTCGCGAACGCGGCCACGCCCAGCAGGACCACGCCCAGCGCCGCGCTCCACTGCGCCGACATCAGCAGCGGGAACAGCGACAGCACGGCGACCAGCGAGCCGAGGCCCCCGAACAGGGTGGCGCGCAGGTGGTGGTCGGCGAGGCGGCCGCCCAGCAGGTTGCCGGCCGTGGCGCCGACGCCGAACAGGGCGAGCAGCAGCGTCACGTCGGAGTCGGCGAACCCGGCGGACTCGGTCAGCATCGGGGTGATGTAGCTGTAGGCGGAGAACAGCGCGCCGAAGCCGGCGACGGTCGTGCCGAGCGCGAGCCACACCGGCAGCGAGCGCAGGGCGGCGAGTTCGCCGCGCAGTCCGGCGCCGGAGGCCGCGTGCTGGTGGTCGTGCGGGATGAGCAGCGCCAGGGCGGCTATCGCGACCAGGCCGATCGCGCTCACGCCGAGGAACGTGGCCCGCCAGCCGAGGTGCTGGCCCATGAGGGTGGCGACGGGGACGCCCGCGACGTTGGCGACGGTCAGGCCGAGGAACATCAGGGACACGGAGCGCGCCTTGCGCTCGGGCGCGACCATGCCGGTGGCGACGACGGCGCCGACGCCGAAGAACGCGCCGTGCGGGAGTCCGCTGAGCAGCCGGGCCGCCAGCAGCCAGTGGTGGTCGGGGGCGAGCGCCGACAGAGCGTTGCCCACGACGAACAGCCCCATCAGGGACATCAGGACCGTGCGGCGGGACATCCGGGCGGTCGCCGCGGCCAGCAGCGGGGCGCCGACGACGACGCCGAGGGCGTAGGCGGAGACCAGGTGTCCGGCGGTCGGGATCGAGATGTTCAGGTCGTCCGCGACATCGGGCAGCAGGCCCATCATCACGAACTCGGTGGTGCCGATGCCGAAGGCACCTACGGCCAGGGCGAGCAGCGCCAAGGGCATAGAGGGGCCTGTTCCTTTCCGGGAGGGGGTTGGTTCCATCGTATGTTCAAGTACGGAACAAACCCCGCCCGGCCCGCTATTCCGGCAGTTCAGCCGCTCACGGTGTGGCGACGTTCACACGTGCGGCCACCGGCAGATGGTCGCTGCCGGTCTGCGGCAGCGTCCAGGAGGTGACCGGCTCCACGCCGGTGACCATGATCTGGTCGATGCGCGCCATCGGGAACGACGCCGGCCAGCTGAAGCCGAAGCCGCTGCCGGCCGCGCCCTGCGCCGAACGCATCTGGGAGGTGACGGCGTTCAGCGAACGGTCGTTCATGGTGCCGTTGAGGTCACCGAGCAGGATCTTCCGGCTGAGCGAGTCGGCGGCGATCGCCTCGCCGAGCGCGTCCGCGCTCCTGTCCCGCTGGCGGGCGGTGAACCCGGCCTGGAGCTTGACGCGTACGGACGGCAGGTGGGCGACGTAGAACCCGACCGGTCCCTCGGGGGTCGTCACCGTGGCCCGCATCGCCCGCACCCAGCCCAGCTTGATGTCGACGTCCGCGACCTGGCTCATCGGGTACTTGCTCCACAGGCCGACCGTGCCCCGCACCGAGTGGTACCGGTAGGTCTCCGCTAGCGCCTTCTCGTAGACGGGGGCCGCCGAGGCGGTCAGCTCCTCCAGGGCCACCACGTCCGCGCCCGAGGCGGCGACGTCGCGGGCGGTGCCGGACGGGTCGGGGTTGTCGGCGTTGACGTTGTGGGTGGCCACGGTGAGGTCGCCGCCGGGGGCCGTCTTGTCGGTGAACAGCCCGCCGAAGAGGTTCGTCCACACGACGGCGGGCACCACCACCGCGATCAGCGCCGTCGCCGACCTGCGCACCAGCGCGAGCACCAGCAGCAGGGGGATGAAGACGCCGAGCCAGGGCAGGAACGTCTCGGTGAGGCTGCCGAGGTTGCCGAAGCGGTTGGGGATGTGGGAGTGCACCACCATCACCGCGGCCAGCAGCAGGGCCAGGGCGGCGACGACCAGGCCGCGCCGCCAGATCCTCGGGTCACCGCGCCAGCCGTCCGGCATCCGGGCGGCCAGCCGGCCGAACAGGCGCCGGAGCCGGGCTCCTCGGCGCTCGGGCCCCGAGCCGCCGTTCTCCGTCTCCGTCATGTACGCCTGCCGCGCCATACCGTCGCCTCACTGCCTGCCGTGCACCGTCCGTCCCCCGGGTACGACCCTAGGGGATGTCCGGCCCTGGTCCTGCCGTCCGTGACGGCCGTACGGCGACGATGACGAAGAGGGCGGTGCGCAGGGTTCCGGTCGTCGGAGCCGGGGACAGGCCTGTGACGAAACGCTCACATCAGGGCGCGGCCTGCACCGAACTGACGTCCCGTAGGCCGGCCAGCACGGCGTCGACCATCTGCTCCGCGAGCCCGTCGGCGAGGTCGGCGTCGGGGTGCAGCACGGTCCGCACCAGCATGGGTCCGATGACGATGTCGTACATCAGCTCCAGGTCGAGGTCGGCGCGCAGATCGCCGTTCTCCCGGCCCCGGCGCAGGACTTCGAGGCCGAGCCTGCGGCGCGGCGCGACGACCGTGTTGTGGTACTCCGCCCACAGGCTGGGGCTGGTCTTCATCTGGGCGAGGACGTTGTGCAGCAGCGCGGAGGACCGGTTGGCCAGTCCGCGCCGGCGCATCGACTCCAGCAGCACGACCAGGTCGTCGCGCAGGGAGGTGCCGGGCAGGGCGAGGTCCTCGGGTTCGACGGCCCGCAGCACGTCGATGAAGAGTTCCGCCTTGCCGCTCCAGCGGCGGTAGATGGTCGCCTTGCCGACGCCTGCGGTGCGGGCGATCCGCTCGATGGACACCTCACCGAGCGGAACCCCCTCCTCCAGCAGTCTCATCGTCCCCTCGATGATGGCCCGTTCCACCGCCTCGCTGCGGGGTCGCCCGCGTGCGGGCTGCTCCACACCGGTGTCGCTGTCGGCGAGGCTCACGTGTGTCCGTCCCTTCGTCGTACCGGGAACACTGGGGAGATTGTCGCTCAGGGGACGGCCCGCAGGCCGGACCTACGACTCGGCCCGCACCAAGTCCTCGTCCTTCTCGGCTGTCTGGGGCGCCTTCGGCTTGCCGGGCAGGAACGTCCCGACGACGACGGCGCCCACCACCGCCACGCCGGCCCCCCACAGTGCGGTAACGTGCATCGCATGCAGGAAGGCGGCGTCGGCGGCGCCGACCAGCGCCTTGCCCTGGTCGCCGAGCCTGGCCGCGACGCCGAGGGTCGCCTCGATGGACTCCCCCGCCGTCTCGCGCAGCCCGGCCGGGAGCGCGCCGAGCCGGTCCTCGATGCCGGTGCGGTACGTGGTGGACAGCACGGAGCCGAGGACGGCGATGCCGAGTGCGCCGCCGACCTGGCGGAAGGTGTTGCTGAGCGCGGAGGCGGAGCCGGCCTTCTCGCGGGGCAGGGCCTGCATGATGACGACGCTGGTGGGGGTCATGATGTGGGCCATCCCGGCGCCCATGAAGAAGAAGACGACCTCCAGGATCCAGATCGGGGTGTCCTCGTCGAGCGTGGCGAACGCCGTCAGGGTGGCGGCGATGACGAGCATGGCGGTCGTGGTGGTGACCTTGATGCCGAAGCGGTCGACGACCAGCCGGGCCCGCGGCGCGAAGATCATCTGGGCGGCGGCCAGCGGCAGCATCAGCAGACCGGTCTGCAGCGGCGAGTAGCCGCGCACGCTCTGGGTGTAGAAGACGGCGAAGAACGTCACGCCCATCAGCGCGAAGAAGACCAGCGCGATGACGCTGATCGCGGCCGAGAACACCTTGTTCTTGAAGTAGGTGACGTCGATGGAGGGATGGTCGCTGCGCTTCTCGAACAGCACGAACGCGACCAGGACGAGGAGGCCGGCGCCGATCGTCGACAGGACGGTCGGGTCGGAGAAGTCGGCGAGTTCGCCGCCCTTGATGATGCCGTAGACGAGCAGGACCAGGCCGACGACGGACAGGACGACGCCGACGGGGTCGATCCGGCCGGGGTTCGGGTCACGGGAGTCGGGCACCAGCCACAGCATCAGCGCGATGGCGAGGAGCACGATCGGCACGTTGATCAGGAAGACCGAGCCCCACCAGAAGTGGTCGAGGAGCAGACCGCCGGTGATGGGGCCGATGGCGATCGCGAGACCCACCCCGCCGGCCCACAGGCCGATCGCCTTGGGCTGTTCCTCCCGCTCGAAGACGTTCATCAGGACGGCCAGGGTGGCCGGCATCACGAAGGCGGCGCCGAGGGCCATCACCGCGCGGAAGGCGATGAGCTGGGCGGGCGAGCCCGACTCGGCGGCGAGCGCGGAGCCGATGCCGAACACGGCGAGACCGCCGAGCAGGACCTTCTTGCGGCCCACGCGGTCACCGAGCAGACCGGCGGAGAACAGCAGTCCCGCGAAGACGAGCGTGTAGGAGTTGATCGCCCACTCCAGCTCGCTCTGGGTGGCGCCCAGACCGGTCGGCGCGGGGGTGGAGATGGTCTTGATCGCGACGTTGAGGATCGAGTTGTCGAGGACGACGATCAGCAGGCTCAACATCAGCACGGCGAGGATCGCCCAGCGGCGTCTGTGGACCTCTTCGGGTATGCGGGAGGCTGCCGGCCCGGTGGTAGCGGCGGGAGTAGTCATGCCGCCGAGGCTAGGGGAATTGCGATACGAGACCGTCTCGTATCGCAATTCTTTTACTGAGGTCTTACCCACAGGAGCCGGTCTGGCTCTCCCTGTGCCGAGGTGCCACCATGGGCAGTGGTCCGGGGACGCCGTGAGGGCGCCTCGAGATGACGTTAGGAGCCGTTGCAATGACGCAGCTTTCGGCTGCCCAGACTGCGAAGTCGACTCCCTCCGACGGCAGCACCGCGCTGTACGGGGGCAAGGGCACGCGCCGCATCACCGTCCGCGACATCGCCACCGCCAAGGAGCGCGGCGAGAAGTGGCCCATGCTGACCGCCTACGACGCGATGACCGCGTCCGTCTTCGACGAGGCCGGCATCCCCGTGATGCTCGTCGGCGACTCGGCGGGCAACTGTCACCTGGGGTACGACACGACCGTCCCCGTCACCCTCGACGAGATGACCATGCTGTCGGCGGCCGTCGTACGGGGCACCCGGCGTGCCCTCATCGTCGGCGACCTGCCGTTCGGGTCCTACCAGGAGGGCCCGGTGCAGGCGCTGCGCTCGGCGACCCGCCTGGTGAAGGAGGCCGGGGTCGGCGCCGTGAAGCTGGAGGGCGGCGAGCGCTCGCACCGGCAGATCGAGCTGCTGGTGGAGTCCGGCATCCCGGTCATGGCCCACATCGGCCTGACCCCGCAGTCCGTGAACGCCATGGGCTACCGCGTCCAGGGGCGCGGCGAGGAGGCGGCCGCGCAGCTGCTGCGGGACGCGAAGGCCGTGCAGGACGCCGGGGCGTTCGCGGTCGTGCTGGAGCTGGTGCCGGCGGAGCTGGCCGCCGAGGTGACGCGCGTGCTGCACATCCCGACGGTCGGCATCGGGGCCGGGGCCGAGACGGACGCGCAGGTCCTCGTCTGGACGGACATGCTGGGCCTGACCGGTGGGCGGGTCCCGAAGTTCGTCAAGCAGTACGCGAACCTCCGCGAGGTCATGAGCGGGGCGGCCAGGGCGTTCGCGGACGAGGTCGTCGGCGGGACGTTCCCGACGGAGCAGCACTCGGTCCACTGAGGCCGCCCGGGCTCTGTCGCTGAGCTCTGTCGGTCGTCTGTAGGCGGTTTGCAGGCGGTCCTCGGGCGCGGGCGCGGCTTGTCGGCCGTCTGTCGGTGGGGGGCGGCACTGTCGTTCCCATGACGCGAACCGACAAGAACCCCAATGCCGCCACGGGGACCGCCGTCACCGTCCGGGGCCTGGTCAAGCACTACGGCGAGACCAAGGCCCTGGACGGGGTGGACCTCGACGTCCGGGAGGGCACCGTGATGGGGGTGCTCGGCCCCAACGGCGCCGGCAAGACCACCCTCGTCCGCATCCTCTCCACCCTCCTCGTCCCCGACGCCGGGCAGGCCACCGTCGCCGGCTACGACGTCGTCCACCAGCCCCGCCAGCTGCGCAGGGTCATCGGTCTGACCGGCCAGTACGCCTCGGTCGACGAGAAGCTCCCGGGCTGGGAGAACCTGTACATGATCGGCCGCCTGCTGGACCTGTCCCGCAGGGAGGCCCGCGCCCGCGCCGACGAACTCCTGGAGCGGTTCTCCCTCACCGAGGCCGCCAAGCGCCCCGCGAGCACCTACTCCGGGGGCATGCGCCGCCGCCTGGACCTGGCCGCGTCGATGATCGGCCGCCCCGCGGTGCTGTACCTCGACGAGCCGACCACCGGTCTGGACCCGCGCACCCGCAACGAGGTGTGGGACGAGGTCAAGCGCATGGTCGGCGACGGCGTGACCGTGCTGCTGACCACCCAGTACATGGAGGAGGCCGAGCAGCTCGCCACCGAGCTGACCGTGGTCGACCGGGGCAAGGTCATCGCGGGCGGCGGCATCGAGGAGCTGAAGGCGAAGGTCGGCGGCCGCGCCCTGCGGGTCCGCCCGGCCGATCCGGCGCAACTGCGGCCGCTGGCGGGCTGGATCGACGACCTGGGCGTCACCGGACTCGCCGGCACGACCGTGGACGCCGAGCGCGGCTCGGTGCTGGTGCCGGTCCTCAGCGACGAGCAACTCACCGCCGTGATCGGCGCGGTCACCGCGCGCGGCATCACGCTCTCCTCCGTCACCACCGAACTCCCCAGCCTGGACGAGGTGTTCCTGTCCCTCACCGGCCACCGCGCCGGCGCCCCGCAGGACACCGTGCCCGCCGACAACCGCGAAGAGGTCGCCGTATGAGCTCCGCCACCCTCACCCAGCCCGCCGCCGACGCGCGGATCACCCTGCGCGGCCATCTGCGTCACACCGGCGCCCTCGTCCGCCGCAACCTGCTGTGGATCCGGCAGGACCCGGAGTCGATGTTCGACGCGCTGTTCATGCCGGTCGTCTTCACCCTGCTGTTCGTGTACGTCTTCGGCGGCTCGATCGGGCAGGCCCTGGGCGGCGGTCAGGACGGGTACGTGCAGTACGTGATCCCCGGCATGATCGCGATGATGAGCATGACGCTGTCGCAGGGCGTCGGGACCGGCTTCAGCCAGGACTTCAACTCCGGGGTCATGGACCGGTTCCGGTCGCTGCCGATCGGGCGCGGCTCGGTGCTGTTCGCGAAGATCTCCGTCGAGCTGATGCGGATGCTGTTCGCCACGTCCGTGCTGATGGTCGTCGCGGTGCTGGTCGGCTTCGACATCCGCAGCTGGCCCGGCCTGTTCGCGGCCGTGGGCCTGTCCACCGTGTTCGCCTCGTCGATCATGTGGGTGTTCCTCACCCTGGGCGTGACGCTCAAGAACGCGCAGTCCGTGCAGGCGATGGGCTTCCTGGTGCTGTTCCCGCTCCAGTTCGGCTCGTCGATCTTCGCGCCGACGCAGTCGATGCCGGGCTGGCTCCAGGCCTTCACCGACTACAACCCGCTGTCCACGCTGGCCGACGCGGCCCGGGGGCTGATGGTCGGCGGCCCGGTCGCGCACGACCTGTGGGTGACCCTGGCCTGGTCGGTGCTGATCACCGCGGTGGCGGCACCCGTGGCCATCCACAAGTTCCGTACGAAGAACTGACCGGGACCCTCCTGTGAGGCGTTCAGACCAGGGCGGCGGCCTCCTCTCCGGTGAGGGCGCCGCCCTCGTCGTAGGCGGCCGTGTACTCCTCGGCGGAGAGCGCGGCCCGTACGGCGGCCTCGGCGCGCTCGCGGGCCACGCGCTCCGCGGCGGTGCGCCGATGGCCGGGGGGCAGCTGCGCGTCGGCGGCCCCGAGGCAGCGGGCGCCGTCGCGTGCCCCGCCGCCGGCCGCGTCCGCGTCGCCCTCGGCGAGGGCCAGGGCGGCGACGGTCAGGAACACCGACTGGACGTGCGGGGACATGGCCTGCGCCAGCGGGGTCACGGCCATCTCCAGCCCGCGCCGGATCTTCTCCCGGGACTCGGCGTGGCAGCCCTCGACGGCGTCCAGCCAGGCCTCCTGGCTGAGGATGAACGTGTCGAAGACCACGAAGTGGGCGATCGCGAAGTCCTCGCGCAGGCTGCGGATGTGCTCGCGTGCCTCGGCGACGCGGCCGGTGATGCTGGTCCAGGCGGCGAGGACGAGACGGCTGAACGGCATCGCCTCGGTGTGCGTGCCGCCCACCTCGTCCAGCACCTCCATCAGGATCCGCTCGCCCCGCTCGGCCTCTCCGGCCTCCAGCAGCGCGGCGCCCAGCCGGGCCGACAGGACGGAGAACTGGGCGCGGGCGCCGAGTCGTTCGGCGTGCTCCATGGCCTCCTCGTAGAGGGCGGCGGCCTCCAGGTAGCGGCCCAGCCGTTCGTGGGCCTCGGCGCGCGCGGAGAGGGCCTCGGCGGTGCCCCAGGCGTCGCCGACGCGGCGGAAGATCTCCAGTGCCTCGTCGGCGTCGGCCAGCGCGTCGCCGGCCCAGTCCGAGCGGTTGGCCAGGACGTTGGCGCGCATCTGGAGGCAGGCGGCGAGCTCCCACTCGTAGCCGGGGGTCTCGCGGCAGGTGCGGACGTTGGCGTCGATGATCACGCGGACGCGGGCCGCGTCGCCGCTGAGCATCACGGCGTAGAACCAGAGCATGCCCGGCACCCGGCAGGTCTGCGGGAGACCGGGCCGGTAGGTCTCGGCGATGACCCGCAGTTTCGTCTGGGCCTCGGGGGTCTCCCAGGCCGCCAGGTCCGTGTCCATGCAGGCGAGATGGGCCAGGTGGACGCCGCGCCGGGCCTCGGCGAGGACCTCGCCGGTCATCGGCGGCGGGGCGTCGGTGCAGGGTTTCCACACGGGGGCGGCGGGGCGGACGGGCTCGGTGAAGGGGTCGGGGCCGAGGGCCATGACCTCCTCGCACCAGGCGCGGGCCTCGATCCGCTGGTCGCGCATCTGCCAGTAGGCGGCGAGGGACAGGATGAGGCACAGCCCCTCCTGCTCGTCGCGGGCGGCGACGGCCCGGCGCAGCGCGGTGCGCAGGTTCTCGTACTCCAGCTGGAACCGGGCGATGGCGGCGCCCTGGCGGGGGCCGCGCAGCAACGGTTCGGTGGTGCGGGCCAGTTCGCGGTAGTGGGTAAGGTGGGCGCGTTCGGCGGCGCCGCGGTCGCCGGACTCGTCGAGGCGTTCGCCGGCGTACTCGGCGACGGTCTCCAGGAGCCGGTAGCGCATCGCGCCGTCGGGGGCCGGGGTCGCCACGACCAGCGACTTGTCGACGAGGGAGCCGAGTGCGTCGAGGGCGGCGGGGCCGCAGACGGCCTCGGCGGCGGCGAGGTCGCAGCCGCGGGCGAACACCGAGAGTCTGCACAGGACTTCGCGTTCGGCCTCGTCGAGCAGGTCCCAGGACCAGTCGACGACGGCGCGCAGGGTCTGCTGGCGGGGCAGGACGGTGCGGCTGCCCGAGGTGAGGAGCCGGAACCGGTCGTCGAGGCGGTCGGCGATCTGGCGGGCGGTCAGCATCCGCAGCCGGGCGGCGGCCAGTTCGATGGCGAGGGGCAGGCCGTCCAGCCGGCGGCAGATCTCGGCGCAGGCCGCGGCGGTCTCGTCGTCGGCGTCGACGCGGAAGCCGGGGCTTGCGGCGGCGCCCCGGTCGGCGAGCAGTCGCAGCGCGGCCGGTTCGGGCAGCGGGTCGACGGGGCGCAGCGTCTCCCCGGGCACGCCGAGGGGTTCACGGCTGGTGGCCAGGATCGTCAGACCGGGGCAGTGCGCGAGGAGGTCCTCGGCGAGACGGGCGGCGGCCCCGACGACGTGCTCGCAGTTGTCGAGGACGATCAGCATGCGGCGCCGGGCGCAGTGCTCGATCAGCCGCTCCACGGGGTCGTCGTGCCGTTCGGCGACCGCGCGCATCTCCTCGGCGCCGGCGCCGTACAGCACGGTCTCGCGGGCGCCCAGGGCGGTGAGGACTGCCTGCGGTACGGCGTCCGGGTCGGCGACGGGCGCCAGTTCGGCCAGCCACACCCCGTCGGCCAGGCCGCCGCGCACGGCCTCGGCGGCCTCCTGCGACAGCCGCGTCTTGCCGGCCCCGCCGGGCCCGAGCAGTGTGACGAGCCGCGCGCCGGCGAGGTCGGCGCGGATGACCTCGATGTCGCCCTCCCGACCGACGAACGAGGTGAGCCGCGCGCGGAGGTTGCCCGGGGCGGGAGCCGGTGCCCGGACCTGGGCCGGGGCCGGGGCCGGCGCGGGCTCCGCGGCGGGCGACGGATCGCCGGAGGAGAGCAGCTCGGCGTGCACGGAGCGCAGTTCGGGTCCGGGGTCGGAGCCGAGGCGGTCGGCCAGGAGCCGGCGTATGCCGTCGTAGGCGACGAGGGCCTCGGCGGTGCGGCCGGCGGCGCGCAGGGCGCGCAGGCGCAGCGCCTGGAGCGGCTCGTCCAGGGGGTGTTCGCCGCACAGCGCGCTCAGCTCGGGCAGCGACTGCTCGCCGTGGCCGAGGGCGAGGGCGGCGGTATGGCGGCCGCGGACGGCGTCGAGGCGGCGGGCCTCCCACCGGGCGGCCTCGGAGGTGCGGTCGGGCAGGTCGGCGAGGACCGGGTCCCGCCACAGGGCGAGCGCGTCGTCGAGGACGACGGCCGCCTTGGCGGGGTCGCCGTCGGCGAGGGCGCGCAGCCCGTCACCGGTCAGCCGCTCGAAACGGTGCAGGTCGACGGCGTCGGGGCCGGCGGCGAGCCGGTAGCCGCCCTCCGCCGAGGCGACCGCCTCCGCGCCGAGGACCCGGCGCAGCCGCCCGACGAGCGCCTGGAGCGCGCCCGGCGCGTCGGCGGGCGGGTCCCCGGACCACACCTCCTCCACCAGCAGCCCGGCGGGCACGGTCCGCCCGGCGCGCAACGCGAGGACGGTGAGCAGCGCGCGCAGCCGCGCACCGCCGACGGCGACGGGAGTGCCGTCGGGACGGATGGCCTGAGTGGTTCCGAGGATGCGGTAGCGCACGGGGTTCATTCTCTCCGGCGACACAGCCCCGACGCCCCCGGGTTTCCCGCCCCGGGCCCCGCCGTTACGGACTGATCCGCTCCGGATATCCGGGCGCCCGGCCCCAGGAACCCGGGGCCGCCGCGGGGCGTTCCCCTCACACCACCGGTACCGTCGACCCGCACACCCGATGTCCGACCTCAGGAGTCCTGCCCTCATGACCACCGCCCTCAGTCGTCGCAGTGACCGGCGGATCAGTCCCGTCTTCGTCGGGATCGCGGCCGTCACCGCGGTCACGGGGTGGGCCACCTGGACCGGGTTCGCCGCGCAGCCCGGGGTGGCCGTGTTCCTGTTCGTGACGGCCGCCTGGATCGTCTCCCTGTGCCTGCACGAGTACGCGCACGCCCGCACCGCCCTGCACTCGGGGGACATCAGCGTCGGGGCCAAGGGGTATCTGACGCTCAATCCCCTGAAGTACACCCACGCCCTGCTCAGCATCGTGCTGCCCGTGCTGTTCGTGATCATGGGCGGGATCGGGTTGCCCGGCGGTGCCGTGTTCATCGAGCGGGGCCGGATCAGGGGGCGGTGGCGGCACAGTCTGATCTCGGCGGCGGGGCCGCTGACGAACGTGCTGTTCGCCGCCGTGTGCACCGCGCCGTTCTGGCTGGACGCGCTGGACGGCGTGCCGGCGGACTTCCGCTACGCGCTCGCGTTCCTGGCCCTGCTCCAGGTCACCGCGGCGCTCCTGAACTTCCTGCCGGTGCCGGGCCTCGACGGCTACGGCGTCCTGGAGCCCTGGCTGCCGTACGGGGTGAAGCGCCAGGTGGAGCCGTTCGCGCCGTTCGGGCTGCTGTTCGTCTTCGCGCTGCTGTGGCTGCCGGCGGTGAACTCCGCGTTCTTCGACGTGGTCGACGCGGCGCTGCGCGGCCTCGGCATCGGGGACGTCGAGACGTACTGCGGTCAGACCCTCTACCGCTTCTGGGAGAGCACGCCGGACATCTGCTCGGTCAGCCCCTGACGGACCGGCGGATCCGCTCGCGCCGGACGTAGTACCAGGTCATGTTGGACGTGAGGCCGGCCAGCAGCACCCACACGACGCCCAGCCAGCTGCCCTGGACGAAGGAGACCACGGCCGCGGCGACCGCAAGGACGCACACGGCGAGGGAGTAGAGAGCGAGGCGGGGCATGGGGGCTGTTCTCCTACCAGGGCTGCCAGGGGTGCCGAAGGGACACCGGTCCTACGCCGACCAGTGTCCCCCATCGCTCCCGCGTCTCACACGTCGGTGACCCGGAGCCCGGCGTGCGCCTTGTAGCGGCGGTTGACGGAGATCAGGTTGGCGACGAGCGCCTCCACCTGGTGGGCGTTGCGCAGCCGGCCGGCGAAGACGCCGCGCATGCCGGGGATACGGCCGGCCAGCGCCTGCACGATCTCCACGTCGGCGCGCTCCTCGCCCAGCACCATCACGTCGGTGTCGATCTCGTCGATCGCGGGGTCCTGGAGGAGGACGGCCGACAGGTGGTGGAAGGCGGCGGCGACGCGGGAGTCGGGCAGCAGGGCGGCGGCCTGCTCGGCGGCGCTGCCCTCCTCGGGCTTCAGCGCGTAGGCGCCCTTCTTGTCGAAGCCGAGCGGGTTGACGCAGTCCACGACGAGCTTGCCCGCGAGTTCCCCGCGCAGGGACTCCAGGGTCTTGCCGTGGCCGTCCCACGGCACGGCGACGATCACGATGTCGCTGCGGCGGGCGGTCTCGGCGTTGTCGGCGCCCTCGACGCCGTGGCCGAGCTCCTCCGCGGCGGCCTGCGCGCGCTCCGCGGCACGTGAGCCGATGATCACCTTCTGGCCGGCCTTGGCGAGCCGGTAGGCGAGGCCCTTGCCCTGCGGTCCGGTCCCGCCGAGCACGCCGACCACGAGCCCGGAGACGTCGGGGAGGTCCCACGGGTCCTTGGCGGGGGCCTTCGCGGGGGCGTTCTGTGCGCTGTCGCTAGAGGTCATGGGCCGACTTTACGTGCGCCTGAGCGGCCCCGTGGGGCGGGGTGGCGGCGGGCGGGTTCCCCGGGTCGGGGGAATCCCGGGCGAATCCCGCGCCGGGCCGGGCCGGGTGCGGCAGGATGCCGGCGCATGGACGCCGTACGGGTCGCGCTGCTGCGTGAGGTGCTCGCCGGGACGGAGTGGCTGGGGGCCACCCGCAGGTTCGGCGCGGTGCTGCGGGGGTCGGTGCTCGCGCACGGGGGCGGGCTGCTGCTCGTGGGCACCCCGGAGCACGAGCCGTGGCATCTGGCCGCGCATCTGGTGGACGAGGCGGCGTGGTCGGGGACGCCGGAGCTGGCGCCCACGCTGGTGCGCCACGGCGCGCGTCCCTCGGATCCCGCGCATCTCGCGGTGGGCCTCGGCCGGATCGAGGCGGCGCGGCGGGGCGAGACGCTGCTGGTGGCGGCGCCGGAGGGGGACGCGCCGCTGCTGGAGCGGGTGTCCGACGCCCGCAGGGCCGGGGTGACGGTCCTCGCCCTCGGTCCGGGCGGGCGGGAGCTGACGGCGCTGGCGCACGAGGCGCTGACGGTGCCGGACGGCTCGGAACTGGACCTGGACACCGTGCAGCACCTGGTGAGCGCGGCGGCCGGCGAGTCCTCGCCGCCGAAGCGTCCCCGCCGCCGCTTCCGCGACCGCCTGTCCCAGCTGGCGGAACACCTGACGGCCCCGCCGCCGCCCCTGTGGTGAGCGGAAAAGCGGTTGCCCCGGGACGGTCTCGTGCCGACCATGGCCCCTCGTGACCGACGACTGCCCCACCACCGCCCCTCCCCCCGCCGGCGCCCCGCCCTCCGGTCTGCGGGCGCTGCTTCCGGATCTCGCCCCGTGGCGGGCCTCCCGTGACTTCCGGCGGCTGTGGGCGGCCGGGCTGGTGTCGAACTTCGGCAGCTTCCTCACCTTCGTCGCGCTGCCCGTGCAGCTGAAGGAGCTGACGGGGTCCGCCGCGGCGGTCGGCGCGATCGGGGCCGTGGAGCTGGTGCCGCTGGTGGTGTTCGGGCTGTACGGCGGTGCGCTCGCGGACGCCTGGGACAAGCGGAAGCTGATCCTGTGGACGGAGGCCGGTCAGGGCCTGCTGTCGGCGGTGCTGCTGCTGAACGTGCTGCTGCCGACGCCCGCCGTGTGGCCGCTGTACGTCGTGGCGGCGCTGTCCTCGGCGCTGGTGTCGGTGCAGCGGCCGGCGCTGGACTCGCTGTGGCCGAGGATCGTGGCGCACGAGCACCTGCCCGCGGCGGCCTCGCTGAACGCGCTGCGCTGGACGGTCGGCGGGGTGGCCGGACCGGCCGTGGCGGGCGTGGTCGTGGCCTACGCGGGGCTCGGCTGGGCGTACGCGGCGGACTTCGCGACGTTCGCCGTCTCGGTGGCCCTCACGGTGGGGATCGCCGCCTCCCCCGCCGCCCACGAGGCGGCCAGGCCCTCGCTGCGGGCGATCGCGGAGGGCGCGCGGTACGCCTGGAGCCGCAAGGAGCTGCTCGGCACGTACGCCGTCGACCTGGCGGCGATGTTCCTGGCGATGCCGCTCGCGCTGCTGCCGTTCCTAGCGGACGAGCTGGACGCCGAGTGGGCGCTCGGGCTGATGTACGCGAGTGTGCCGGCGGGGGCGCTGCTGGTGAGCCTGACCAGCGGCTGGACCTCGCGGATCCACCGGCACGGCCGGATGGTCGCGCTTTCGGCCGCGCTGTGGGGCGTGGCGATCGCCGGGGCCGGGCTCACCCGGAACGTGTGGCTGGTGCTGCTGTGCCTGGTCGTCGCGGGGGCCTGCGACATGGTGAGCGGCGTCTTCCGGGCCGCCATGTGGAACCAGACGATCCCGGACGGGCTGCGCGGCCGGCTCGCCGGGATCGAGCTGCTGTCGTACTCGGTGGGTCCGCAGCTCGGTCAGGTCCGCGCGGGCGGGTTCGCCGGCCTGCTCGGAGTGCGGGCGTCGGTGTGGTCGGGCGGGCTGCTCTGCGTGGGCGCGGTGGGCCTGCTGGCCCTGTGCCTGCCGGGCCTGATGCGCTACGACGCCCGGACGAACGAGCACGCGGTCCGGCTGCGCGAGCAGCGGCGCGGGAGCCGGGAGGGCTCGGTGCCCGCGGTGGGGAGCTGACCGGGGCGGGGGCCCGGCAGCCCTTGCGGCCGGGCCCCCGCCGTCAGTCGTCGTCCGTGGTGCCGCCCGTGGGGGCGTCGTGCCACTTGGGGTCGTTCTCCCACTGGAGGTTGCGCTCGCGGGCGGTCTCCATCGCGTGTTCCGCCTCGCCGCGCGTGGCGTACGGACCGAAACGGTCCTTGCCCGGGCAGTCCGGGCCTTCCTCGACCTTCTTGTGCTCCAGACAGTAGAACCACTCGCCGGGCTTGCCGGCGGTGTGCTTCTTGAACAGGGGCATGACCAGCTCCTCTCGCCACCGTCATGTTCCCCCACGGCGGCTCGTTAGACTCGCCGGCATGTCCAGCCAGTCGCTGCTCGTGCCCGGGGAGCTGTCCCCCGTCCGTTCCGTGCCCGGAAACATCCGCCGTCCCGAGTACGTCGGCAAACCGGCGCCCACTCCCTACACCGGGCCGGAGGTGCAGACCCCCGAGACGATCGAGGCGATGCGCGTCGCCGGCCGGATCGCCGCGCGGGCGATGGCGGAGGCGGCGAAGCTGATCGCGCCGGGAGTGACGACCGACGAGCTGGACAGGGTGGCGCACGAGTACATGTGCGACCACGGGGCCTACCCCTCCACGCTCGGCTACCGCGGCTTCCCCAAGTCGCTGTGCACGTCGGTCAACGAGGTGATCTGCCACGGCATCCCGGACTCGACGGTGCTGCGGGACGGCGACATCGTCAACCTGGACGTCACGGCGTACATCGGTGGGGTGCACGGCGACAACAACGCGACCTACCTGGTCGGGGACGTCGACGAGGAGAGCCGGCTGCTGGTGGAGCGGACCAGGGAGTCGCTCGCCCGGGCGATCAAGGCGGTCCGGCCGGGCCGGCAGATCAACGTGATCGGGCGGGTCATCGAGTCGTACGCGAAGCGGTTCGGGTACGGGGTGGTGCGGGACTTCACCGGTCACGGCATCAACTCGTCCTTCCACTCCGGGCTGGTGATCCCGCACTACGACAGCCCGCACGCGACGACCGTGATGCGCCCGGGGATGACGTTCACGATCGAGCCGATGCTGACGCTGGGCACCCACGAGTACGACATGTGGGACGACGGCTGGACGGTCGTGACGAAGGACCGCAAGCGGACCGCGCAGTTCGAGCACACCCTGGTGGTGACGGAGTCGGGCGCGGACATCCTCACGCTGCCGTAGGACCTTGCGCTCACAAGCCCGCTCTCCTCGGGAGGGCGGGCTTTGCGCGTTCCGGGTACTCGCCCTCCGGCAGGTCTTGCCGACGAATTGTCGGTAAACTTGCCGACAGAGAGTCGGCACCCCGTTGACTTAGGTGAACCTAACCACAGAAAATCCGGGTTATGGACTCCTTCTCGAACGTCATCCGCGCCGCGTCCCACGAGCAGCACGTCGAGGCCGAGACCTCCACGTTCATGAGCGACCTGCTCGGCGGCCGCCTCGGCGTCGACGCGTACACGCGGTACACCGAGCAACTGTGGTTCGTCTACGAGGCGTTGGAGGCGGAGACCGGGCGGCTGGCCTCGGATGCGGTGGCCGGTCCGTTCATCCGGCCGGAGCTGTTCCGGCGCGGCGCGCTGGAGCGTGACCTCGCACATCTGCGGGGCCCCGGCTGGCGGGCCGGGATGTCCGCGCTGCCGGCGACCCGGGCGTACGCGGAGCGGGTGCGGGAGTGCGCCGAGCGCTGGCCGGCCGGGTACGTGGCCCACCACTACACCCGCTACCTCGGCGACCTCTCCGGCGGGCAGATCATCCGCGACCGCGCCGAGAAGGCCTGGGGCTTCGAGAGGAAGGGCGACGGCGTCCGCTTCTACGTCTTCGAGGAGATAGGCAACCCGGCCGCGTTCAAGCGCGGGTACCGGGAACTGCTGGACGCGGTGCGCGCCGACGACCTGGAGAAGCAGCGGATCGTGGCGGAGTGCAAGAAGGCGTTCGCGCTGAACACGGCGGTGTTCCGGGAGCTGGGCGAGGAGTTCCCGCTGTCGGCCTGACCGGGCCTCCGTCCGCGGCGGGAGGAGGCCCGGTGCCGTGGCGGCGTCGGGTCAGCGGATGCTGTCGCAGTGCGCGCCGGCCCAGAAGATGTCGCTGGCGGCGGTGTCGACGAAGCCGATGTAGGGGCTGCACACCTCGTCCGTGGCGTAGTGGTGCTTGGGGCCGTCGTGGTGCGGCTTCTCGTCGGCGACGGCGCTCGTCGCACCGGTGGCGGCCAGGGCGATCCCGAGGGTGGCGGCGGCCAGGGCAGAGCGGATACGCATGGTGCTCCTCTCACGGAGGCGGTGTGGTCACGCCCAGAGGTAACCGCTCGCCACCCCGCGCACACGCGCCACCACCCGTACGGCCCCCCAGAACACGCCGGACGCCCGCACCCTGCGTAGCATTCAGCGCTCCAGCAGCACCCGGCCGCCGATCTCCACCCAGCCGAACGGCTGCGGGGCGGTGAGGATCTGGGAGCCCGCACCTTGGGTGATGTTCAGCGCCCGGCCCAGGCGGTCGGTGAGGAGCAGCGCCGCCGCCCCCGTCGCCTCGTCCTCCTCGATGCCGTCGTCGCGGCCGGGGAAGCCGCGGGCGCGGATCCGCCCGGCCGGCTCGTCCTCCCACGCCCAGGCGTAGATCCACTCGCCGGGGGGCGGCACCGGCAGGTCGTCCACCTCGGCGGCGGTGGCGTACTGGCGCAGGGTGCGCGGCGGGGCCCACTCCGCGCGGGCCTCGATCCAGCTGAACTCCCCGTCCAGGCGGACGCCCACCGTGCCGGCGGGGGTGACGAGTTCAGGCACGTCGAGGAGCCAGGCGGTGCCGACGCAGGGGTGGCCGGCGAAGGGCAGGCGCAGGGCGGGGGTGTAGATGTCGACGACCCCGCGCTCGGGATCGTCCACGAACACGGTCTCGCTGAAGCCGAGTTTGGCCGCGATGTCCTGCCGGTCGCTCCGCTCGGGCACCCTGGAGCCGTCGCGGACGACGCCCAGTTCGTTGCCGTATCCGCCGTTGGGCGCGCAGAAGACGCGGAGCACGTCGTAATCAGTCACGCGGGCATTGAAGCATCGCGGACGCCGTGACCACGAGCGAGAAGCCGCTGACGGAGGCGCACGGCCGCTCGCCGACCTTTGAACCTTCTTTGACCTTCCTATGGTGTCCGTTTTACCCCTTCGTGATCGTCTCGTGCTCTTACAGCGTCTATGAGAGCTGAATCACGGCACGGGCAGGTACTGGCCAGATTAGGGGGAGCTAAGTTAGGCGAGCCTCACTACGCACTGAGTGCCGTCACGCTGTCCTCGGCCACCCTGGGAGCCTTCATGCACGCCGTCAGACTCTCCGTCGTCACCGCCACCGCCGCCGCGGTGGCTCTGACCGCTGTGGGCTGCACACAGAAGAGCGACTCCGCCGACGGCGACCGTGTGATCAACGTGACCGCCTCCGACGACAAGTGCGAGACCTCCACGAAGGAGATCGCCGCCGGGCACGTCGAGCTGGCCATCGAGAACAAGGGCTCCAAGGTCACCGAGGTCTACGTCCTCTTCCCCGACGACCGGGTGGTGACCGAGCGCGAGAACATCGGCCCCGGCACCAAGCAGCGCGTCACCGCCGAGGTGAAGGCCGGCGACTACGAGATCGCCTGCAAGCCGGGCATGAAGGGCGACGGCATCCGCCAGGCCCTCAAGGTCACCGGAGAGGGCGCGGCGGCCAAGCGCGACCCGCGTCTGGACAAGGCCGTGGCCTCCTACCGCGCCTACGCGCAAGCGCAGGCCGACGAGACCCTGCCGAAGGCGGAGGCGTTCGCCGCCGCGGTCAAGGCCGGGAACCTCGAGGCGGCGAAGAAGGCGTACGCGACCTCCCGGATCGGCTGGGAGCGCACCGAGCCGGTCGCGGAGTCCTTCGGCGACATCGACCCGAAGGTCGACGTCCGCGCGGACGGCCTGGAGGCCGGCCAGAAGTGGACCGGCTGGCACCGGCTGGAGAAGGCGCTCTGGCAGGACAAGAAGATCGGCGCCGAGGAGAAGGCGCTCGCCGGTCAGCTGGTCACCGACCTGAAGGACTGGCAGGAGCGGGTCGGCAAGGCGGAGATCACCCCGACCTCCATGGCCAACGGCGCCAAGGAACTGCTCGACGAGGTCGCCACCGGCAAGGTCACCGGCGAGGAGGAGCGCTACTCGCACACCGACCTGGTCGACTTCAAGGCCAACGTGGAGGGCGCGCAGCAGTCGTACGAGCTGCTCAAGCCGGTGGTGCGGGAGAACGACGCGGCGCTGGTCACCGAGCTGGACAAGCAGTTCGCCGCGCTGAACGCGCTGCTGGACAAGTACCGCGCGGACAAGAACACGTACGACTTCACCTCGTACGACAAGGTCGACGCGGCGGGGCGCAAGGTGCTGTCGGACGGCGTGAACTCACTCGCGGAGCCGCTGTCGAAGCTCGCCGCCGCCACGGCGAAGTGAGCGGAGGGCGACGGTCATGACAGACCCCACGGACACGAAGGCCACTGAAGGCGCCGCCGGCGCCACTCCCCCTTCGCCCACCCGGCGCACGCTGATCGGCTGGGGCGGGGCGGGCCTCGCGATCGGGGCCGCCGCGGCCGGCGGCGCGGCCGCGATGGCCCGCACCGGCGACGACGCCGAGCCGGCCGCCTCGGCGGGCGCGGCCGTCGCCTTCCACGGCCCGCACCAGGCGGGCATCGCCACCCCGGTGCAGGACCGGCTGCACTTCGCCGCGTTCGACGTGAAGACCGACGACCGCGCCGCGTTCGTCCAGCTGCTGAAGGACTGGACCGAGGCGGCCCGGCTGATGACGGCCGGGAAGGCCGTCGGGGAGGGCGCGTACGGCGGGCTGCCCGAGGCGCCGCCGGACGACACCGGCGAGGCGCTCGGCCTCAAGCCGTCCCGGCTGACGCTGACCGTCGGCTTCGGGCCGTCCCTGTTCTCCCGGTTCGGCCTGGCCTCGCGGCGGCCCGATGCGCTGGTGGACCTGCCGCAGTTCGCCGGCGACAACCTGGACGCCGCCCGCAGCGGCGGCGACCTGTGCGTACAGGCCTGTGCGGACGATCCGCAGGTCGCGGTGCACGCGATCCGCAACCTGGCCCGGATCGGCATGGGCAAGGTCGTCATCCGCTGGTCGCAGCTCGGCTTCGGCAAGACCTCCTCCACGACGCCCGACGCGCAGACCCCGCGCAACCTGATGGGCTTCAAGGACGGCACCCGCAACATCGCCGGCACCGAGACGGACCGGCTGGAGAAGTTCGTCTGGGTCGGGGACAAGGACGTCGACGCCGACTCCGCGTGGATGAAGGGCGGTTCGTATCTGGTCGCCCGCCGGATCCGTATGCACATCGAGACGTGGGACCGCACCTCGCTGCAGGAGCAGGAGGACATCTTCGGCCGGGACAAGGGCGAGGGCGCGCCCGTCGGCAAGGCCAAGGAGCGGGACGAGCCCTTCCTGAAGGCGATGAAGCCGGACGCGCACGTGCGGCTCGCGCACCCCGACTCCAACAGCGGGGCGACGATCCTGCGCCGCGGCTACTCCTTCACCGACGGCTCCGACGGCCTCGGCCGCCTCGACGCGGGTCTGTTCTTCCTCGCCTACCAGCGGGACGTGCGCAAGGGGTTCATCCCCGTCCAGCGCAACCTGGCGACCGACGCGCTCAACGAGTACATCCAGCACGTGGGTTCGGCGGTCTTCGCCGTCCCGCCCGGCGTCCGGGACGCGGACGACTGGTGGGGCCGGGCCCTGTTCGACGGCAGCGGGAAGGGTGCGTAGCCGGTGTTCTCCAACTACCTGATCGGACTGCGCGAGGGCCTGGAGGCCTCTCTCGTCGTCTGCATCCTCATCGCCTACCTGGTCAAGACCGGCCGCCGGGACGCCCTGAAGCCGGTGTGGGCAGGCATCGCCGTGGCGGTGCTGCTCGCGCTGGGCTTCGGTTCCGCGCTCGAATTCGGCTCCCAGGAGCTGACGTTCGAGGCGCAGGAGGCGCTCGGCGGCTCCCTGTCGGTCATCGCGGTCGGCCTGGTGACGTGGATGGTGTTCTGGATGCGGCGCACCGCCCGGCATCTGAAGACCGAACTGCACGGCAAGCTGGACGCGGCCCTCGCCATGGGCACGGGCGCGCTGGTCGCCACCGCGTTCCTCGCCGTCGGCAGGGAGGGCCTGGAGACCGCCCTGTTCGTGTGGGCGTCGGTGCACGCGGCCGGCGACGGCACCCCGCGCCCGCTCATCGGCGTGCTCCTCGGCATCGCGACGGCCGTCGCGCTCGGCTGGCTGTTCTACCGGGGCGCGCTGCGGATCAACCTGGCGAAGTTCTTCACCTGGACGGGCGGCATGCTGGTCGTCGTCGCGGCGGGCGTGCTGGCGTACGGCTTCCACGACCTCCAGGAGGCCGACTGGCTGCCGGGCCTGACGGACAAGGCCTTCGACGTCAGCGGCACTGTCCCGCCGGACAGCTGGTACGGGACGCTGCTGAAGGGCGTGTTCAACTTCCAGCCCGATCCGACGGTCCTCCAGGTCACGGTGTGGCTGCTCTACCTGGTCCCGACACTCGCCCTGTTCCTCGCCCCGGTAGGGTTCGCCTCCGGGAAGGGGAAGGTGAAGTCACCTGATGACCAGGGAACGCAGCCTGACGACCAGCCGTCCACGGCTCCTCGGGCGTGACCGGAAGACGACCGTCGCGGCCACGCTCACCGTCGTCGCGCTGACGGCGAGCGGCTGCGTGGTGGTCCACGGGGAGCGCGAGGTGCTACCCGCCGTCACCCGGGCCGAAGCGGCCGAGGCGCTCCAGGAGTTCACGACCGCGTACAACAAGGCCGACGCCGCGTACGACGGTTCTCTCGACGCCGGTCACACCACGGGCGCGCTCGGCGCGATCGACGCCGCGCGGCTGAAGGCGGGCCGGGTCAACAACCCGGGCGGCAACCCGCGGCACACCCCGCTGAAGCTGACGGACGTCAAGTACACGATCGTCAAGAAGGCGGGCTGGCCGCGCTGGTTCGTCGCCGACGCCAAGGCCAACAAGGGCGGCGACGCGCGCTGGGTGCTGGTGTTCACCCGGGACGCGCTGTCGGACCCGTGGGAGGCGGCGTACCTGACGCTGGTGGCGCCGGGCGCGCTGCCCGCGTTCGCGAAGGACAAGGACGGCTGGGCGCAGGCCGTTCCGGCCGACTCGCGTCAACTCTCGCGCGCCCCCGGCAAGTTGAGCAAGGACTACACGGCGTACCTGCGCTCCGGCGGGACCTCGTTCGCCGACGGCCCGTACACCAGTGCGCTGCGCTCCGCGCGGGCGAAGAACTCGATCAGGCCGGGCCTGGTCACGCAGTACATCGACGAGCCGCTCACCGACGGGGACTTCGCGCCGCTGGCGCTGCGCACGGCGGACGGCGGGGCGCTGGTGTTCTTCGCCACGCACCACTACGTGAAGCAGACGGCCGCGGCGGGGACGTCGGTGCCGGCGCCCAACCAGAACGTGCGGGCGCTGACGACGGGAGAGGTGTCGCGGACGCTGACCATGGAGTTCGTGGCGAACGAGGCGGCCGTGGTGCGGGGTGGCTCCGCCCGGGGCTCGGCTGTGTCGTTGCTGAGCCGGCTCGAGGGGCTGACGGCGGCGAAGGGCGAGTAGGTCCCGTCGTCCGGCGCGGGTAGGCGGGCCGGTGGGGCCTGGTCACGGCCCCGCGTCCTCGGTGAGTCAGTGCCGCCGGGGCCAGGCTGCCGTCGCCTGGTCCGTTTCCTCGCCCACGTGCCTGGCGCACGCGTCCGTCAGCGGCTCCAGGAGGGTCAGAGGGTCCGGGAGGGGGTGTTCGGGGCCTCGCAGCCAGCGGACGGACCGGCCGTCGTCGCCGGGGAGCCGGGCGGGCGGGACGAGGACGTAGGAGCCGCGGCAGTGCCAGCGCAGGCCGGGGTGTTCGTCCATGGTCTCGGGATGGCAGTCCAGCGCGCACGGCCACCACTCGTCCTCGTCCTCGGGGGTGCCGCGGGTGAGGGTGAAGAAGAGCATGCGGCCGTCGTCGACGGCGACCGGGCCGACCTCGACGCCGGAGCCGAGCAGCCGGTCGAGGGCCTCGCGGCCGGCTTCCAGGGGCACGTCCAGCACGTCGTGCGTCATACCGGTCGCGGTGATGAAGTTGGCCTGCGGCTGGTGGCCGGCCCAGCGCTCGATCTGGGCGCGGTCGGTGGTCGCCTGCGTCTGCCAGGCGAAGGAGACGGGGTGCCGGCCGGGGGTGGGACAGCCGACCCGGTCGCAGGAGCAGCGGTAGCCGGAGACCGGGTGGGCGGCGGGCGCGAGGGGCAGTCCCGCTCCGGCGGCGGCGAGCAGCAGGGCCTCACGGCCGCCCTCGTCGGCGGCTTCCTTGGGGCGGCGTCCGCGCAGCCACTGGGAGAGTTTGCCCTGCCGGCCGCTTCGGCCACCGAACTCCGCGCTCATCTATCCCCTTGCCTCGCCTGGTGCGGACAGCATGCCTCATGGTCGCATCTTCCTGCGCATCGGGGGTCGGGAGCGCCGAATCGGGGCAGGTGGGACGAGCGGTGCGGATGGGGCGCGGGCGTCAGCGCGGAGCGAGGCCGAACAGGGCGTAGTCGACGAGGGTGTCGGTGTACTCGTGGGTGATGGGCCCGGTGTGCTGGAGCCAGCGCTGGGCGAGCGGGGAGACGAACAGCTCCAAGGCGATGCGCGGGTCGACGTCGGCGCGGACCTGACCGGCGTGCTGCGCGGAGCGCAGGCGGGTGACGTACAGCTGGAGCTGCGGTTCGAGCAGCTTGGCGACGAACTCGCGGCCGAGCTGCTCGTTGACGAGGCCCTCGGCGGCCAGGGCCCGGGAGGGGGCGTCGAACCGGGGGTCGGCCATCTGGTCGACGGTGAGGCGCAGCACCAGCTTCAGGTCGGCGGCGAGGTCGCCGGTGTCCGGGATGGCGTAGGGCACCTGTCCGGCGTCCGCGGCGGCCTGCTCGGACAGGTCGAGGAACGCCTCCAGCAGGACGTCGGCCTTCGACCCCCACCAGCGGTAGATCGTCTGCTTGCCGACGCCTGCCCGGGCGGCGATGCCCTCGACGGTGGTCTTCGGGTAGCCGGCCTCCGCGACGAGGTCGAGTGCCGCGTCGTAGATCGCGCGGCGGGACCGCTCGCTGCGCCGGGCGGTGTCGGGGGCCGGCTTTCCGGACTGGGTGACCATGCGTCGACCGTACCAAGGTGGTGAGACGGGACGTCTCGGTCAGCTCTCGCCCGGGTAGCGGACCCCGATCAGGTCCCGTACGGCGTCCAGGGTGCGCATCACGGCGAGGGTGCCGTCCAGCGGGACGAGCGGGGACTCCGTCTCGCCGGCGCGCACGGCGCGCATGACCTCGAGGGCCTCGTGCCGCATGGTCGAGCGGGGTCCGTCGGCCGGGTCGGCGGCGAACTTCTCGGGGTCGCGGCCGGCGCGGTGCAGGACGAAGTGGTCGGGGTGGAAGAAGCCGTTCGGGATGTCGATCCGGCCGCGCGAGCCGGTCACGGAGGCGGAGGTGCCCGTACCGCCGACGACGGAGCAGTGCAGGGCGGCCAGCGCGCCGGAGTCCCAGGACAGCGCGGCCGCGGTCTGGAGGTCGACGCCCTCGGCGGAGACGACGGCCTGCGCGGCGACGCCGTCGGGTTCGCCGAGCAGCAGGTGGGCGAAGGAGACCGGGTAGACGCCGAGGTCGAGCAGGGCGCCGCCGCCCTGGGCGGGGTCGCGCAGCCGGTGCGAGGGCGGGAAGGGCCCTTCGAGCCCGAAGTCGGCCTGGACGGTGCGCACCTCGCCGATCGCGCCGTCCTCGACCAGCGCCTTGAGCCGGCGGATCAGCGGGTTGCAGTACATCCACATGGCTTCCATGAGGAAGCGTCCCCGGTCGCGGGCGAGGCCGACGAGTTCCCCGGCCTCGCGCACGTTCAGCGTGAACGGCTTCTCGCACAGCACCCCGCGGCCGGCCTCCAGGCAGAGCCCGGCGGCGGTCCGGTGCGCGGCGTGCGGGGTGGCGACGTAGACGACGTCGACGTCCTCGTCGTCCGCGAGCGCGGCCCAGTCGCCGTAGGCGCGGGGTATGCCGAAGCGTTCGGCGAAGGCCTTCGCGGCGGTCTCGGTGCGGGAGGCGACCGCGACGACCTCCGCGTCCGGCAGGTCGATCAGGTCCGCCGTGAACGCGGCGGCGATCCCGCCGGTCGCGAGGATCCCCCACCGCACTGTGTCCCTCGTCATCCCGCCCGCCCTCGTGTGCCGTCCCAGCAGTCCGTCCGAGCTGAGAGCATAGGTGGCTCGGATGTCTGAGAGGGAGGGGTCACATGCCCGAGGGCGGGGCGCCGGCGCCGGACGCGGCGCGGCGCGGGCCGAAGGACGGCGGACGGGACACGGCGGCGGGGCTCGCGGAAGCGGGCCGGGGGGCCGCGGAAGGGGCGTCGGGCGCGCGCCGCCGGACCGGGCTGCTCGTGACGCTGGTCCTCGGCGGGCTGACGGCCACTCCCCCGCTGGCGATGGACATGTACCTCCCCTCACTCCCGGAGGTCACCCGCTCCCTGCACGCGCCGGCGGCGACCGTCCAGCTCACCCTGACCGCCTGTCTGGCGGGGATGGCGTTCGGGCAGCTGGTGGTCGGTCCGATGAGCGACCGCTGGGGCCGCCGCCGTCCGCTGCTCGCGGGCCTGGCCGTGTACGTCGTGGCGACGGTCCTGTGCGCGCTGGCGCCCACCGTCGAGGCGCTGGTCGCCTTCCGGCTGGTGCAGGGGCTGGCGGGGGCCGCCGGGATAGTGATCGCGCGGGCGGTGGTGCGCGACCTGTACGACGGGGTGGCGATGGCCCGCTTCTTCTCCACCCTGATGCTGGTCTCGGGCGTCGCCCCCGTGGTGGCGCCGCTGATCGGCGGGCAGGTCCTGCGGGTGACCGACTGGCGGGGCGTGTTCGTGGTCCTGGCCGCCGTCGGGGCCGGGCTGGCGGCGCTGGTCGCGGTGAGGCTCCCGGAGACGCTGGCGCCGGCGGAACGCCATTCGGGCGGCGTCGGCGAGGCGCTGCGCGCGATGCGCGGCCTCCTCACCGACCGGCGCTTCGCGGGCTATCTCCTCACCGGCGGCTTCGCGTTCGCCGCGCTGTTCGCTTACATCTCGGCGTCGCCGTTCGTGATCCAGGAGATCTACGGCGCCTCCCCGCAGACGTTCAGCCTGCTGTTCGGCGTGAACTCGGTCGGGCTGGTGGCGGTCGGGCAGCTCAACGGCAAGGTGCTGGTGGGCCGGGTCCGCCTGGACCGCGTCCTGGCCGTCGGCCTGACGGTCGTCGTGCTGGCGGCGACGGCGCTGCTGCTGATGTCGGCGGGCGTGTTCGGCGAGGTGGGGCTGACGCCGGTGGCGGCGGCCCTGTTCGTGCTGATGTCGGCGATGGGCGTCACGCTGCCCAACACCCAGACGATGGCGCTGATGCGGGTGCGGCACTCCGCGGGCTCCGCCGCCGCGCTGCTCGGCACGTCGTCGTTCCTCATCGGCGCGATCGCCACTCCGCTGGTCGGCGTCGCGGGCGAGGACACCGCCGTCCCGATGGCCGTCGTCCAGCTGACGGCCGCGCTGGCGGCGGCGGCCTGCTTCGTCGGGCTGTGCCGCCCGTGGGCGGACCCGGCGGCCGAGGACAGCGGCCCCGCGGGGGCGGCGGCGGCCTCACGGCCCGGGGAGGACAGCTGAGCACAGCGAGACTGCGGGCCGACACCCCGGAACGGGCCGGGCTCGACCGCGAGGAGACGCGCCGGCTCGCCCGCGAGGTCCGGGCCCTCACCGCCGGCGACCGCCCCTGGGCGGCCGGTGCGGTCGTGGTCGCCGGGCGCGGCCCGGTGATCGCCGTGCGGGAGGCGGCCGGCTGGGCGGTCCGTTACACGGCCTACGACCCCCAGGCCGACGCCGGTGTGGAAGCGCCGCCCGCGGCCCGCGTCCCCATGAGCGTCGGCACCCCCTTCGACCTGGCCTCCCTCACCAAGCTGTTCACGTCGGTCGCGGCGGTGCAGCAGATCGAGCGCGGCACGCTGGGCATCGACGCCCGGGTGGGCGCCTACCTGCCCGACTTCCACGCGGCCGCCGCGCACGGCCTCACCGTCCGCCAGCTCCTCACCCACACCTCCGGGCTGCGTCCCGAGCTGCCGCTGTACGACTGCGCGGACGACGCCGAACGCCTGGAGCGGCTGCGGTCCGAGGCCCCGGTCGCCGAGCCCGGCCGGCATGTCTACTCCGATGTGAACCTGCTGCTCCTCCAGCAGCTCCTGGAGCGCCTCACCGGCCGCTCCCTCGACGTCCTCGTCCGCGACGGGATCACCCGCCCGCTGGGGATGACGTCCACCCGCTTCGGCCCGTGTCCCGGCGCGGCGGCGACCGAGGACCAGCGCCGCCCCTGGGCCAAGGCGGACCGGGGCATGCTGCGGGGCGAGGTGCACGACGAGAACGCCTGGGCCCTCGGCGGGGTCGCCGGCCACGCCGGCCTCTTCTCCACCGCCGACGACCTGGCGGTGTTCTGCCGCACCCTGCTGTCGGGCGGCTCCTACGGGACGGCGCGCATCCTCGGCCCCGACTTCGTGGACCTGCTCCTGGCCCCGCCGGGGCTGGGCTTCGCGGTGGACCAGCCCTGGTTCATGGGCGAGCTGGCGGGCCGCGGCGCGGCGGGCCACACCGGCTTCACGGGCACGTCCCTGGTCCTGGACCGGGCGACGGACACTTTCCTGATCCTCCTGGCGAACACGGTCCACCCGCGCCGCCGCCCGCCGGACAGCGGGCCCCGGGCGAGGGCGGGGACACGACTGCGGCGGGCGGTGCGGTGAGGGGGGTGTGCCGGGACGGCGGGGCGCGGGGGGCGTTCGTGCGGGCGGGCTCAGGAGGTGAGCGCGGGGGCCGTTCGGGCTGGGCGGGCCCAGGAGGTGCGGGGAGGGCGTTCGGCTGGGCGGGCCCAGGAGGTGTACGCGGGGGCCGTTCGGCTGGGCGGGCTCAGGAGGCGTGCGCGGGGGCCGTTTGAGCTGGGCGGGCTCAGGAGGTGTGCGCGGAGGGCGTTCGGCTGGGCGGGCTCAGGAGGCGTGCGCGGGGGCCGTTTGGGCTAGGCGGGCCCAGGAGGTGTGCGCGGAGGGCGTTCGTCCGGGCGGGCCCAGGAGGTGTGCGCCCCTTTAGAATCTCCGGGTGAACGCCCCCGTTACCCCCACGGAAGCCCTGCGCGGCAGTCTCGCCGGCCTGCTCGACGGGCTGCCGCCCAAGCAGGCCGCCCAGGCCGTGGACCGCCTCATCGCCAGCTACCGCGGCGGCGCCACCCCCACCGACGCGCCCATCCTGCGCGACCGCGCCGACGTGGCCGCCTACGCCGCGTACCGCATGCCCGCGACGTACGAGGCGGTCCGCTCCGCGCTGGAGGCGTTCGCGGACGCCGTGCCCGAGTGGGCCCCCGCCGGCCACACCGACGTCGGCGGCGGCACCGGCGCGGCGACCTGGGCGGCGGCCGCCACCTGGCCCGGCTCCCGCCCGGTCACCGTCCTCGACTGGGCCGAACCCGCCCTGGCCCTCGGCCGGGAGATCGCCGCGGCCCATCCCGACCTGCGTGAGACCCGCTGGCAGCGCGCCCGCATCGACGCGTCGCTCACCCTCGACCCCGTCGACCTGGTCACCGTCTCCTACGTGCTCAACGAGCTGCCCGCCCCCGGCCGCGCCGCCCTCGTCGACGCCGCCGCGGCCGCCGCCCGGGCCGTGGTGATCGTCGAGCCGGGCACCCCGGACGGCTACGCCCGCGTCATCGAGGCCCGCGACCGTCTGATCGCCGCCGGTTTCCGGATCGCCGCGCCCTGCCCGCACAGCGCCGCCTGCCCGATCGCCCCCGGCACGGACTGGTGCCACTTCTCGGCCCGGGTCAGCCGCTCCTCGCTGCACCGCCAGGTCAAGGGCGGCTCACTGCCGTACGAGGACGAGAAGTTCAGCTACGTCGCCGCCGCCCGCTTCCCCGTGACGCCGGCCCCCGCCCGGGTGGTCCGGCGGCCGCAGATCCGCAAGGGCCAGGTGCTCCTGGACCTGTGCGAGAGCGAGGAGCGGCTGGACCGCACGACGGTGACGAAGCGGCACGGCGACCTGTACAAGGCGGCCCGGGACGCCGACTGGGGCGACCCCTGGCCGCCCCTCGACTGACGCCCGAATCGATCTGCACAAACGGAATGTCAACTTCCGCACCATAGTGACCGGTCGGGGGCTTATGCTCGTCCCACTCTCCACAGAAGCTTCACACTCGGAGTGTCGGACTCCCGTCGACCACATCCGAAGGGGGAGGACGGCAGCCGTTCCACGGCGCGGGTTGGGGGTGGGTCTCGCGCGGGCCGCGAGGAACACACCGCACCGTGGAACGGCTGCCGTACGACGCGTCCCCTTCCGGGCCGCTCAGGCCTGGCCGGTCTCGAAGCGCGAGATCCGCCCGTCCTCCTCCACGACGAAGCGCCACTCGGTGCGCATCTCGCCCCAGGTGTCGTTGCTGTAGTGGGCGAGGATCGCCCGGCCGCCGTTGGACTCGTTGTCGACCCGCAGGTGGCCGTGGCTGGAGAAGATCTCGCGGTCGACCCACTCGGCGAGGTCGCGGTCGGAGCCGTCGTCGGCCATGGTCGCGTCCGGGGTGAGGAGGCGCAGGAAGGCCTCCCGGTCATGGGAGTTGACGGCGCTGACGAAGGCCCGTACGGCCGGGTCGCGGAGTTTCGCGGTCTGGATCGTCATACCGGTCACCCTCACACCGCCCTCCGCACCCCGCCACCCGAACGGCGTCCAGGACGGGCCGGACGGGTGTGAGGGGTGCGACGGTGGACAACCGGAGGGGGACCACCCATGTCCGTCCGCGCTGGAAGCGGCTGAAGCCGGGAGTCAACATGACCGCATACGACCGACGTGATCTGGGCCTGTTGCTGCTGCGGCTGGGCACCGGCGGCGTGCTGATCGCGCACGGTACGCAGAAGCTGTTCGGCTGGTTCGGCGGCCACGGCCTGGAGGGAACGGGCCAGTTCATGGAGTCCGTCGGCTACGCGCCCGGCAAGGCGAGCGCGGCGGCGGCGGGCCTGGCGGAGACCGGCGGCGGCGCGCTGCTGGCGCTGGGCCTGGCCACCCCGGCGGCGGGCGCGGCGGCGGCCGGCGCGATGGCGGGCGCGTCCGCGGTGCACGCCCCCAACGGCTTCTTCGCGCAGAGCGGCGGCTACGAGTACGCCGCGACCCTCGCCCTGACCGGCACGTCCCTCGCGGTCACCGGCCCCGGCCGCCTCTCCCTGGACCACGCCCTCGGCCACGCGGTCAACCGGAACTGGATGGTGCCGGTGGCGCTCGGCGTGACGGCGGCGGCCACGTCGGTGATCGTGGGCCTGCGCAACAAGCGGCTGCGGCAGCGCAAGGAGGGCGAGCAGGAGCCGCTGTTCGAGGAGTGAGGTCTTCGGGAGCCTCTGGGTGGGGCAGGCTGGCCCCATGACCGACAGCGCCGCCGAGGCCGACGACCTCTGGACCACCGTGGACGCCCTGCACACGTGGCTGGACGCCGGTCGGCCGGCCGGGACGGGCCACGAGGCCCTGCTGCTGCGCATCCTGAAGCTGTCGGAGGAGGTGGGCGAGACGGCACAGGCGGTGATCGGCGCGACGGGCGAGAACCCGCGCAAGGGCACCACCCACACCTGGGAGCACGTCCAGGCGGAACTCTGCGACGTGGCGATCACAGCCCTGGTGGCCCTGCGAACCCTGACCCCGGAGGCGGAGGACGTGTTCCTCCATCACCTGAACCGAGTGGCGCGACGCTCACTACCCTGACCGGGCGAGCGGCAACTCACCCGGAGTCCGGCACCGGAATCGCAGTACCGTTTTCCAGTACCACCAGGGAGGGTGCCGCGATGACCATCAGCGCCAGCGAGGCCCGCAGGGATCTCTTCCCGCTCATCAAGCGCGTCAATGACGACCACACCCCCGTGCGCATCAGCTCCGAGAGCGGCGACGCCGTACTGATGTCCGCCGAGGACTACGACTCCTGGCAGGAGACCGTCTACCTGCTGCGGTCCCCCGCCAACGCGCGAAGTCTCATGGAAGCCGTCGCGCGGGACAGGGCCGGCGAGGACCACGGCAGAACTGGAAGAGCCGGCAGGTGAAGGGTGAGGAGCGTCCCCTTCGACCCGGCAGGCTGGGAGGACATCCTCTTCTGGCTCGGCTCGGACCGCGCCATGGTCCGAAGGACCACCCGGCTCATCGCCGAGATCCAGTGCACTTCCTTCACGGGCGTCGGTAAGCCGGAGCCCATGAAGCGCGGCCTGTCCGGCTACTGGTCGCGGCGGACCGACGACGAGGAAGTCGTGATCGTCAAGGCCCGCTACCACTACTGATCGAACTGACGGCTCGGCGGACTTTGCGGCGTCAGGATTGAGGGCCCTCCAACTTGACGACGGCGTGCTCTGCGCCGAGTTGTTCGGCGGATGCTGCATCGAAGGAGTCGTGCTCTTCGACGACTTCGCCGTCCACGACCTCCCCGTCCATCACTCGGTGCGACGGTTCCGCCAGCGGCAGGCCGGCGAGGTGTTTCTTGAGCCTCTTTGCCATCGGAAGGTAAGTCGCAAAAGTGAGAGTGCCTGAGACTGCGGCACCTACGAGAGGGACGGCCTTCGAGACGCTCTTCGCGAACGACTGCTTCGTCACCTTCACGCCGATGTAGGCTGCGACTTTCTTCACCATGGGATAAATGACGCCCTTGGTGAGCGCCTTCTGGGGCAGCTTCTTGGCGACCTGCTCCGCCATCATCCCCGCGACCTTCCCCACAGCGGCGTTCGCCGACTGGGTTCCGAACATCACTCCGAAGAACAGCGTGAGCACCGCCATGGTGGCGTCATCGGCCTCATCGCCCTCGTCGGAGAACAGATCGGGCCAGCTGTAGAGATAGGCGAGCTTCTGCGCGATGCGCAGCATGTGGCCGAAGTACTGGGCCGTGTCGGCCGGAATCGTGGCGGGAAGGGCGAGGATGCCGGGGATCCCGGCGGCGGCCGAGAGGGCGCTGACCTTGGCGGTCTCGTAGCGGATGGAGTCGTTGGCCACCTTGTCGAGGACCTCGACGGTGATGCCCGCCGCCGCGGGGGTCTCATCTATCGCGCGCCGGATGTCTTCCTCGGAGCAGTGGCGCGCCAGCGCACTTCGGAGGTACGCCCCCCTGTCGATACGCACACCCGGAAGCTTCGCCGCCGCCAACAGCACCGAGAAGAAACGCGACTCGGAGTTCTCGACATCTTTGCCGTGCGTCATGGCAGAAAAATCTACAGTAGCTTCGTGCTACAAGGGCCCTGTATGTTCCGCCTCGTTGAGGCTTCGTCACGTCAGTGGCCCGGGCACCCTGGACGCCCGAGGACATCGCCAAGCAGGTGGCGTCGCACGCACTGCTGTTGCATCGGTTGCGGCAGTGCGGTGGGCCGTGGGCGGTTAGCCCCACCACCTACCGTCGCGTGGGACTTCGAGGCGGCTCACCCCCAGGAACTATCCGGCGACGTCAAGGCCCACTCACCTGCCAAGGCTGCGCGCCACGAACGTCATGTGCTGGACGTTCCCCACTCGGTTCCATGTGGCGTGATTGCCCGTACTGGTCCTGCCCTGAGCTCGGTCGCGCAGCCACCTCTCCCCCGGGCCCGCCTCGGGGCCCCGGAAGGCCGTGAGGCGCGTGAGGCTTTGGGCGGCCTCACGGTTCGCGTCGTCGTACTGCCTGCCGTGCGGCACCTTGGCCAGGTGGTAGAAGCGGGCAGCGGTGTAGCGGAGGATGCCCCAGGGCGGGCCGCCGCCGCGGGCGGGCGGGGGTTGTGCGACGTAGGTGGCGGGGTGGATTCCGTAGTCGCCGTAATGGAGTCGGGAAAGGTACGGGCGGTCACCGTGCTGGATCTCGTGCCAGGATTCCCAGTCCGTGCGCGGGGCTTCGTACGGGACACCCTCGCGGAAGTCGGCGGGCGGCTCGGGGAAACCGCCCGCCACCACGGTCACGGTGCGCCACGAGGTGAGCGGTACGAGAGCGTCCAGGGCGCGCAGCGCCTCCTTGGCGGCTTCGGGGCGGTCGGGCAGGACAGCACAGAGGTCGAGGAAGAGGGCGGCCGGGTGGCCCGGGGAAAGCCGGTCCAGTAACTCGCGCACGTCCGACGCCGTGTCGTCGTTCCACTCGCCGGGTAGGCGCACACGGATACCGAGCGGCTCTTCCCGCCGCCGCGCCACGGCGAGCGCGAGTGACTGCTGCGGGCCGGGGCGCCCGGGTCCGGTGACCGGCCGCAGGTTGCGATGGTCCCACCAGTCGGGGGTGAGGGTTTCGGCCAGGACCACGGCTTCGGTTTCGTCGGCGAACGGCGCGTCCAGCCAGGCCGATCCATGACGCTGCGCCGCGGTGACCCCGTCGGCGTCCTTGCCGATCCGTTCGGCCAGCGGTTTCGGCAGCATGCCGGGACGCGGAGGCAGCGTCCACAGCGGGGCGACCCGGCGCTGTGCGTCCGGCGTCAACTCACGGTAGGCGGCCGTGGCGTGCGGCCGGGTCGGCAGGACGGGAACGTAGAGCGGTACGGACATGGCGTCCCCCTCGGCGCTGCCCGTGCACGGTGTTCATCCTTGTTTCCTTCAGGGTGAAACCATGGGACGAGGCCGGAAAGGGCGCCAATCGGCCAACGAATCCGGTTCTGGACCCAAGCTGCGGCAATGGGCGCGGTCGATCCGCAGCCCACGAGGCGGCCGCTGTCACGCAAGCGACACGGACGAAGGGGAGCGTCCTGAAACCCACTCTGGCCGTGCGTGCGTCGATCGTGCTGCAGGCGGGCGAGACCATCGCAATTGGCGGCGGGGCTGGGGCACAGCGATTCCCTCGGTTTTGAATCCCCGAATTCTCCCCAGCGCAAGATCATCCGAGGAATGGGAGGGCATCGCAGCAGGTCAGTGATCTGAGCGGCAGACGAGTCGGGCTGTACGCCGGGTTCTGTCGCCCGACTGCCTCGCGGCGGTCGGGGAGACGGCCATCCATCTAGGGCCGGTGTTGCCACCGGCCTCGTGCGGTCTACCCGCGGACTCGGGCGGGCAGCCCTCGAACGTCCGCGCAGAAACACCGAGGTGTTTCCTTTTGACCTTGCTCCGGGTGGGGTTTACCTAGCTGCCCAGGTCACCCTGGGCACTGGTGGTCTCTTACACCACCGTTTCACCCTTACCCGGCGCCTGAGCGCCGGGCGGTCTGTTTTCTGTGGCACTGTCCCGCGGGTCACCCCGGGTGGCCGTTAGCCACCACCCTGCCCTGTGGAGCCCGGACGTTCCTCGGGAAGCCCCCTAGGGGACCTCACGCGGCCGTCCGCCCGGCTCGTCTGCCGTGTCGACCATGGTACCGGGCTCTCAGAGGAAGTCGGACGTGTCCAGGTCGAAGGCGAAGGGCTCGGGGAGCGCGAGCGGCTTGCCGAAGGGCAGCGTGCAGCGCTGACGGTAGTCGTCCTGCCTGGGGTCGCTGAGAAGCGTGACCTCCGAGGTCTCCCGGTCGACGAGCAGGAAGAGGGGGATGCCGGCGCGCGCGTAGCACCGGCGCTTGACCTCACGGTCGGCCCGCGGCCTGGTGGACGTCACCTCCAGCACCATGGCGACGCCCTGGCTGGGCATCCAGGGCTCGGCGCCCCGGTACAGCCGCAGTGCCTGCGGCGCGAACGTGCCGTCCGGGATCACATGATTCGGGCATCCCTCCGCCTTCCCCAGCCTCAGCCCCTTGTTCCCGGAGAACTGCATGTCGATCGTGGACCGCTTGATCACCTGGCTCACGATCAGCCCGATGTAGTCCTCGTGATCCCCGTCCGGCGGCGGCGTCACGACGATCTCCCCCTCGACGAGTTCCGCCCGGAAACCTTCCGGTGTGTCCAGGGCGAGGAAGCCCTCCAGCAGGACTTCTTCCTGCGTGAGCGGCTCGTGGGCCGTGGACGTCATGTCACGCCCCTCCTTCGGTCGCTCGCCAGACTGGGACATCGCCGGATCACCTGTCCGCAGGATCGGAAACCGTTCCCTCGATCGTGGCACAGGATCGCCTCCGTCGACCGGAGACCGGCGCTTGACCCTGCCGCGACGTCAACGTCTGTACTGGTGGCATGCGGATCGGAGAACTCGCCGAGGCCGTCGGCGTCACCACGCGGACCGTCCGGCACTACCACCATCTGGGGCTGCTGCCCGAGCCCGACCGGCGTGCCAACGGGTACCGGGACTACACCCTCCGGCACGCCGTGACCCTCGCCCGGATCCGGCGGCTCACCGAGCTGGGGCTGGGGCTCGCCGAGGTGCGGGACGTACTCGCGGACGACGCGGGCAAGGACCTCGTCGAGGTGCTCACCGAGCTGGACGAGGACCTGGCCCGGCAGGAGTCTGCCCTGCGTCGACGGCGGGAGCGGCTGCGGGCCTTGCTCGAGGCGGAGGAGTTGCCCCCCGAGGGACCGGTCTCGCCCGAGCTGGCCGCGCTGTTCGCCGGGATACCCGCCTCCGACTCCCCCATGGCCGCCCGGGACCGCGAGGTGCTCGCGCTGATCGATACGGCCGCGGCTCCCGAGGAGCGGGAGCGGCTGATGGCGGCGGTGGGCGCGGTGGTGGCGTCCCCTGAGGCGGTGGCCCGTGCCCACGAGGCGTACGCGCTGCTCGACGCGCTCGCCGACGCCGATCCCGACGACCCCCGCGTGGAGGCGGCCGCCCGCCGGCTCGCCGAGTGCACCCCGAGGGAGCTGCTCCCGCAGACCGCGGACGTCGACCAGGACCACGCCTTCCTGCGCGCCCTGTACGCCGACTTCGCCCCGGCCCAGGCGGAGGCGATCCGCCGGACACTGCGCCTCCTCGCGCGGGACGGCCGGCCTTGAGGGCGGCGGCCACCGCACTCGTGCGGCACGAGCTGCGGCTGCTGGTGAGTCTGTGGCTCTGGGCGGCCCGGCGGGTGCACGGGGTCGGGGACGGCCGGGCGTTCGGGTACGCGCGGGGGCAGGGCGCGGTGACGGCGGGCCTCGCGTTCGTGTGCGGGGTCGAGACGGTCGCCATGTCGTTGCTGCTCCGTACGTGGCCCACCGTGCACACGGTGGTGCTGGTCCTCGACCTGTACACGGTGTTCGTCGTCATCGGCCTGTACGCGGCCTGGCGGGTGCGCCCGCACGTCCTGCACGGCGACCGTCTGCGCGTACGTCATGCCGGCCACGTCGATCTGACGGTCCCGCTGGAGCGGATCGCCGCCGTACGGCACGAGTCGCGCACCACGCACGAGCCCGCCGGGGACTCCTCGCGCGAGCTGAACCTGCCGGTGGGCTCGATGACCTCGGTCACGCTGGAGCTGACCGAGCCGGTTTCCCACGTCGGCTTCTTCGGGCGCCGGCGGGAGGTGAGTGTGGTGCGCCTGCACGCGGACGATCCGGGAGTGCTCGTGCGGGAGGTCCGGGAGGGGATGAGGCGGCTCGGGGGGACCCCGTACGCTGGCTCGCAGGCTCGGCCGTGGAGGCTGACTGGACCTGGCCGTGGAGCCTGAACGAAGGAGAAACGCCCGTGCTCGTCCTGCTGCCCCCGTCCGAAGGTAAGGCCGCCTCCGGCCGTGGCGCGCCGCTGAAGCCGGAGGCTCTGGCCCTGCCGGGGCTCGCCGACGCGCGTGAGGCCGTCCTGACCGAGCTGGTCGAGCTGTGCGCCGGGGACGAGGAGAAGGCGCGCGAGGTGCTCGGGCTGAGCGAGGGGCTGCGCGGCGAGGTCGCGAAGAACGTCGAGCTGCGTACGGCGGGTGCGCGTCCGGCCGGGGAGATCTACACGGGTGTTCTCTACGACGCCCTGGACCTGGCCTCGCTGGACTCGGCCGCGAAGCGGCGGGCGGCCAGGTCGCTGCTGGTGTTCTCGGGGCTGTGGGGGGCGGTGCGGGTGACGGACCGCATCCCCTCGTACCGCTGCTCGATGGGCGTGAAACTGCCGGGGCTCGGCGCGCTGGGGACGTACTGGCGTACGCCGATGGCGGCCGTGCTGCCGGAGGCGGCCGGGGACGGGCTGGTCCTTGACCTGCGGTCGGCGGCCTACGCGGCGGCGTGGAAGCCGAAGGGCGAGGTCGCGGCGCGGACGGCGAGCGTGCGGGTGCTGCACGCGCCGACCCGGAAGGTCGTCAGCCACTTCAACAAGGCGACGAAGGGGCGGATCGTCCGCAGCCTGCTGACGACGGGGTCGGCGCCCAGGGACCCGGCCGAGCTGGTGGTGGCGCTGCGCGACCTCGGCTACACGGTGGAGGAGAAGGCGCCGGCGCGGGCGGGGGCGGCGTGGACGTTGGACGTCCTGGTGGAGGAGATCCACTGAGGCGGGCCCGCCGTCTTCCCTGCGCCGCCGTCTTCCCTACGTGCGCAGGTGGGACGTGTCGTTGAGCAGTCGCACGCTGGCGTTGCCGTCGGCGTAGTACGCCACCGCCGAGAGGGAGGCCGCCGACAGTTCCATCCGGAACAGGGACTCGGGCGGGGCGCCCAGGGCGAGCCGTACGAACGTCTTGATCGGTGTCACGTGGGTGACCAGCAGCACCGTGCGGCCCGCGTAGGCCGCGACCAGCTTGTCGCGGGTGGCCGCGATCCGGGTGGCGGTGGCCGCGAAGCTCTCGCCGCCGCCGGTGGGTTCGGCCTCGGGGTCGGCGAGCCACCTGGTGAGGTCCTCGGGGTGGCGCTCGCGGACCTCCCCGAAGGTCAGCCCCTCCCACGCGCCGAAGTCGGTCTCGCGCAGGCCGTCCTCGACGGCGACCTCCAGGCCGAGGCGGGCCGCGACCACGTCGGCGGTCTCCCTGGTGCGGGCCAGCGGGGAGGCGACGATGTGCTGGATCGTCCCGCGCCGGGCGAGTGCCGCGGCGACCCGCTCCGCCTGCTCCCGGCCCACGGCGGAGAGGGAGGGATCGCTGCCGCCGCTACCGGAGAACCGCTTCTGCGGGGTGAGCGGAGTCTCGCCATGCCGCAGGAGAACGAGGGTGGCGGGAGCCCCGAGATCAGGAGCAGAACCCCAGCCGACGGAGGGCTGGGGGGTGGAGGAGGCGGCAGAGGGGGCGCCCGTGGCGGGCGTGGTCGGGGCTGCGGCGCCGGTACCGGCCGAGCCGCCGACGTCGGCCCCATGGGAGGCACCGTCAGCAGTGTCGAGGGCGGCGACCTCGGGCTTCGCCGACGCGGCACCCTCGGGCTTCGCCGGGGTAGCCACGGCTCGGGCCGCCCGGGCGTCGGCCTGTGCTGAGCCGGGGCGGAGAGGCCCCGCCTCCCACCGCTCGCCCCGCTTCCCCGCGTCCATCGCCTCGTTGGCCAGACGGTCCGCGTGTTTGTTGTGCTCGCGCGGGATCCACTCGTAGGTGACCTGGCCGGGTGGGAACACCCGGGCCGCCTCCGTCGCCAGTGGCTTCATGTCGGGGTGCTTGATCTTCCAGCGGCCCGACATCTGCTCGACGACGAGCTTGGAGTCCATCCGCACCCGGACCACCGCGTCCGGGTCGAGTTCGCGGGCGGCGCGCAGTCCGGCCAGCAGGCCCCGGTACTCGGCCACGTTGTTGGTGGCGACACCGATGTACTCGGCCCGTTCGACGAGGGTCTCCCCCGTCGCCGCGTCGACGACCACGCTGCCGTAGCCGGCGGGCCCCGGGTTGCCCCGCGAACCGCCGTCCGCCTCGACGACGAACTCCCGCGCGCCCACGGCTACAGGCCGGACTCGGAGGTCCGCACCAGGATGCGGCCGCAGTTCTCGCACCGTACGACGGTGTCCGCGGCGGCCTTGCGGATCTCGTTGACGTCCGTGATCGACAGCTCCTGGCGGCAGCCCTGGCAGGTGCGCTGGTACAGCTTGGCCGCGCCGATGCCGCCCTGCTGGCCGCGCAGCTTGTCGTAGAGCTTGAGCAGGTCGGCGGGGACCGAGCCGGCGATGACCTCGCGGTCCTTGGTGACGGTGGCGGCCTCGCCGTCGATCTCCTGGCAGGCGGCGTCGCGGCGGGCGTTCGCGTCGTCGATCTTCGCCTGCACGGAGCCGACCCGCTCGGTCAGTTCGGCGACGCGCTCCTGCGCGGCCTCGCGGCGCTCCATGACCTCCAGGACGACGTCCTCAAGGTCGCCCTGGCGCTTGGCGAGGGAGACGATCTCCTTCTGGAGGTTCTCCAGGTCCTTCGGGGAGGTGACGGCGCCGGAGTCCAGCCGCTGCTGGTCGCGGGCGGCGCGCTGGCGCACCTGGTCGACGTCCTGCTCGGCCTTGGTCTGCTCGCGGGCGGTGTCGCTCTCCTCGGTCTGCGCGGCCACCAGGAGGTCGCGCAGCTGCGTGAGGTCCTTGGTCAGCGACTCGATCTCGGCGTGCTCGGGCAGCGACTTGCGCCGGTGGGCGAGCTGCTGGAGGCGGACGTCGAGGGACTGTACGTCGAGGAGTCGGATCTGGTCGGCGGGCGCGGCGTTCAGTTGGGGGCTCCCAGGGATTCGGTGGCGGTGGACGCCGCGTGGGCGGTCCAGGGGTCGGTGACCGTGCGGGAGACGTGGACCCTGAGGCCCCATCCGTTGCGGTCGGAGATCTCGTCGAGCTGGGCGGCGGCCAGCTCGCACCAGGGCCATTCGGTGGCCCAGTGCGCCGCGTCGAGCAGCGCGAGAGGACTGTGGGCGCGGGCCTCGGACGTCGGGTGGTGGCGCAGGTCCGCGGTGAGGAAGGCGTCGACGCCGGCGGCGCGGACGTGGTCGAAGAGGCTGTCGCCGGAGCCTCCGCTGACGGCGACGGTGCGTACGACGGCGTCCGGGTCGCCGGCCACGCGGATGCCCTGCGCGGTGGCGGGCAGCCGTTCGGCGGCGCGGGCGGCGAGTTCGCGGACGGTGAGCGGGTGGTCGAGCTCGCAGATCCGGCCGAGGCCGCGCCGCCCGTCGGGGTCGGCGGGGTCGGGGACGAGGGGCCGTACGACGCGCAGGTCGAGCGCGCCGGCGAGGGCGTCGCTGACGCCGGGGTCGGCGGTGTCGGCGTTGGTGTGGGCGACGTGCAGGGCGATGTCGTTCTTGATGAGGGTGTGCACGACGCGGCCCTTGAAGGTGGAGGCCGCGACGGTGGTGGTGCCGCGCAGGTAGAGCGGGTGGTGCGTGACCAGCAGGTCGGCGCCCAGCCTCACGGCCTCGTCGACGACGTCCTGGACGGGGTCGACGGCGAAGAGGACCCGGCCGACCTCCTGTCCTGGCTCCCCCACGACGGTTCCGACCGCGTCCCAGGACTCGGCCCGCTCGGCGGGCCACAGGTTCTCGAGGGCGGCGATCACATCGGACAGACGAGGCAGCGGCACGGGAAAAGGCTACCTGGCCGTTCGGACGCCCGTACCGCACGGTTGCGCGGGGGCTCGTTCGACACGGGGGGCCGGCTCGCCGGGGTCCGGGGCGCAGCCCCGTGGGGGGACCTCTTGACCGACCGAGTCGGGTGGACGGGTGGGCGAAAAACCGCGACCCCCGCACGCACACGCCGTTCAACCGCCGGAGGAGAATCGGTTCTGCGCCACTCTTACGAGCGAAGCCCCCGTCCGCCGATCCCCCACCCCCGCGTCCGAAAACTAGCTTCGTCGCCGGAGGTGACCGAACAATGACGGTCTGTGCCATCGAACCCGCCGCCGAGACCGAGGACGACGACGACCCCCCGCCGCACGCGGACTGCGTGATCACGGCGGACGGCGCCTACGCGGCGCGCCTGGCCCGTGCCCCCGGCGGCGACCCCGCTTGCTGGTTCCCGGAGCGCTGGACGCTGGACGGCCCCGAGCCGTACGCCGTGCCGCTGCCGGGCAACCAGCCGGAGGAGCCCGGCACGCGGGTGCAGCCGCTCGCCGACGGACGGGTCCTCATCCACCGCCGGTTCCAGGGACGGCACGTCTTCTCCCTGCTGTACCCGACCGGCCCCGGCACGGGCGAGCTGCCGCTGGGCGCGGTGGAGTGCCCGGACGGCGGCGGCCTGCGCCTGCTGCCGCCGGCGCCCTGCGGCGGGCGCGCGTACGCCCTCGCCGTGGGCCGGCGGACGACGGCGCTGTGGCTGGTGGCGGGCGGGGCCTTCGGCCCGGAGCGGGTCGCCGAGATCGACGGCCGCTGCACGGGCGGCGTCTGGCTGGACCGCACCGGCCGCATGCTGGCGCTGGACCGGAGGGCCGACGGCCGCACGAAGGCGATCGTGGTGGACCTGGCGCGCGGCGGCGAGGTGTCGCCGCTGCTGCAGATCGCACCGGACAGCGACGACCGCGTCCTGCTCGCGGCCCCCGACAGCGGGCTGCTGCTCGTCAGCTCGGACGCGGCCTCCCCCGGCGTGGCCCGCCTGGGCTGGGGGGTGCTGGGCAGCGCGCTGCCGGTGCGCTTCCCTGAGTCGCTGCGGCTGCCCGACTTCCGGGTGACGCCGTTCGCGATCCAGCCGGGCCAGGTCCTGAGCCCGGAGAGCTGCGCGGTCGCGCTGCACGTCGACGGGCCGTACGGCGGCTGGGTCGGGGTGTGGCGTCCCGAGGACCGTCGGCTGCACCGGCTCGCCGCGCCGGACGGCTGGCTGGCGGGCGCCGGGCTGTGGACGGAGGACGGCGTGCTGCGCCTGCCGTACGCGACGGCGGCGGAACCCTGCGGGGTGGCGCTGCTGACCCCGCCGGCCCAGGAGGCCCCGCACCAGGCTCCGCCGGCGTCGGCCTTCACGCCGACGCCGACGCTCTCCGCACTCCCCTCGACTCCCGCGCCCTCTTCATGTTTCACCCCCACCGAGCCCGCCGTCCCCCGTCCGGTGCCCCTCCAACAGGCCCCGTTGGACCGCCTTGTAACGAACTAGCAGCGGTGGCGTGGTCGGCTGGATTCACCCCGCCGGGCTCCGGATACACTCGCCCGGCTGTAAGAAGGATCATGTTTTGACGGGGTGAACTCTTCCGATGAGCGACGCAAGCACCACGCAGCCGCGGCAGCCGCAGGAGCAGCCGCTGTCCGCAGACGCCTCCGGGTCCGCCGGTCACGGCCGGCACCGGGGCCAGGTCTCGTCCCACGAGGGCGGGACCTCTCCGCGAGGCCGGCACCGCAAGCCGGCCGAGGAGAAGGCCGACACGGCTGCCTGAGGCACACCGAGGGGCCCCGTCCGTCACCAGACGGACGGGGCCCCTGCGTATGTCCACCGAGTCCACAGGGCCGGGCTCCGAGCCTGGCTAGTCCCGCCCCCGGCGCAGCCCCAGCACCTCCGCCGCCGCGAAGGTCTCGCCGTCCGGCTGCTCCGCGTAGTGCGCGCCGAGCACCGCGTCCAGTTCCTCGTAGCTGAACGCCTCCTGCTTGCTGTCGAACTTCGCCCGCACCCGGGGCCGTTCGACGACGGCGACCATCCCTCCGTGCACGACGAGCAGCTGCCCGTTGATCCGGCCCGCGGCGGGCGAGGCCAAGTAGCCGACGAGCGGGGCGACATGCTCGGGGGCGAGCGGGTCGAGCCCTTCCTCGGGGCGGCCGAGCCCGGCGAAGACGTCCTCGGTCATCCGGGTGCGGGCGCGCGGGCAGATGACGTTGGCGGTGACGCCGTACTTGGCGAGGGCGAGGGCGGTGGACGTCGTCAGCCCGACGATCCCGCCTTTCGCCGCGGCGTAGTTGGGCTGTCCGGCGGAGCCCGCGAGGAACGCCTCCGACGAGGTGTTCACGATCCGCCCGTAGACGGGACCGTCGGCCGCCTTGGACCGTGCGCGCCAGTGGGCGGCGGCGAAGCGGGTGGTGTTGAAGTGCCCCTTGAGATGGACCCGGATCACCGAGTCCCACTCCTCCTCCGTCATGGAGAAGACCATGCGGTCGCGCAGGATGCCCGCGTTGTTGACGACGACGTCCAGCTTGCCGTAGGCGTCGATCGCGGCCTCGACCAGTTCGCGGGCGACGCGGAAGTCGGAGACGTCCCCGGCGTGGGCGAGCGCCGTCCCGCCGGCTGCGCGGATCTGCGCGGCGACCTCCTCGGCGGGGCCGGCCGACGCCTCGCCGGAGCCGTCGCGGCCGGGCCTGCCGTAGTCGTTGACGACGACGGCCGCGCCCAGCCGGGCCAGTTCGAGCGCCTCGGCCCGGCCGAGGCCGCGTCCGGCGCCGGTGACGATCGCCGAGAGCCCTTCGAGCGGAAGAGACATGACCCGCCCGCTCTCAGATCTCGATGCAGGTGCGCAGGGCGGCCCCGGTGCGCATCTGGTCGAGCGCCTCGTTGATCTCCGCGAGGGGTACGCGGTGCGTGATCAGGCCCTCGAGGTCGATCCGGCCGGCCCGCCACAGGGCGACGGTCCGCTCGTAGGAGCGCAGCACGTCGCCGCCGCCGTACATCGAGGGCAGGATGCGCTTCTCGTCGAAGAACAGCTCGAACATGTTGAGTTGGAGGAAGTCGTCCATGGCGCCGGCGCCGACCACGACGAGGGTTCCGCCGCGCCGGGTGGTCTCGTAGGCGGTGCGGGCGGTGGCGGAGCGGCCGACGACCTCGAAGACGTAGTCGAAGCCCTCGCCGCCGGTGACCTGTTGCTTGGCGTCGCCGAGTTCTTCGGGTGAAACCGCGCGCGTGGCACCGAACTTGAGCGCCGCCTCGCGACGCGCGGCGACCGGGTCGACGGCGACGATCTCGGCGGCGCCCTTGAGCCGGGCGCCCTGGATCGCGGACACCCCCACGCCTCCGCAGCCGATGACGGCGACGGAGGAACCGGCTTCCACGTCGGCGGTGTTGAGCGCCGCGCCGAGCCCGGTGGTCACCCCGCACCCGATGAGCGCGGCGATGTCGAAGGGCACGTCGTCGGGGATGGGGACGGCGCAGCCGGCGTCGACCACGACCTCCTCGGCGAAGGTGCCGGTGCCCGCGAAGCCGAAGACGTCCGAACCTCCGTCGGCACGGCGGAAGTTGGGTGTGCCCGCGTTCATGAACCCGGCCAGGCACAGTTCGGTCTGGCCCCGCTTGCAGGCGGGACAGGCGCCGCAGGCCGGCAGCCAGCACACCACCACCCGGTCGCCGGGCTTCACCCGGGTGACGCCCTCGCCGACCTCCAGGACCTCGCCCGCGCCCTCGTGGCCGGGCACGAACGGCGCGGGCTGCGGCAGCACCCCGCTCATCGCGGACAGGTCGGAGTGGCACAGCCCGGTGGCGCGCACCCGGATCCTGACCCTGCCGGGGCCGAAGCCCACCGCCTCGACGTCGTCGAGGACCTCCAGCTTGTCCTGGCCGATCTCGTGCAGTACCGCTGCGCGCATGGCGCGGCTCCCCTCGACGGCTTCGTTGTGGACGGGTGTCAAACGGGGTCCGGGGCAGGGCCGGCGGTCACGGAGGCCTTCCCCCGGCGGGTTCAGAGGTGTTCTACGACGGTGTCGGCGAGGACGGGCGCGTCGTCCCGTTCGACGGCGCTCACGGCGACCCGTACGGCGCCGCCCGGCGCGGCGGCGACCCGCCACATCCGCACCCTCAGGGTCTCCCCGGGGTGGACGACCCCGGCGAAGCGCGTGGTGTACGTCCGGACCCGGGTCACGTCCCCGTCGAGCAGGGTGTCGACGACCGCCTTGAGGGTGATCCCGTAGGTGCACAGCCCGTGCAGGATGGGCCGCTCGAAGCCGGCGAGCTTCGCGAACTCGGGGTCGGCGTGCAGGGGGTTCCAGTCCCCGGAGAGGCGGTAGAGCAGGGCCTGGTCCTCGCGCACCCGCCGTTCGACGGTCCTGTCGGGCGGACCGGCGGGCGGGTCGAGCCGGGCGGAGGGGCCGCGGTCGCCGCCCCAGCCGCCCTCGCCGCGGACGAAGATCTGGGAGTCGTTGGTCCACAACGGGCCGTCTCCGTCGGCGACTTCGGTGCGCATGACGAGGACGGCGGCCTTGCCCTTGTCGTACACGGCGGCGATCCGGCCGGTGGCGGTGGCGGTCCCCTCGGGGGGCAGCGGCCGGTGCAGGGTGAGGGTCTGGCCGCCGTGCAGGACGCGGGAGAGGTCGACGTCGATGCCGGGCAGGGACAGTGAGCTGATCACGCCGGGCCCGCCGGAGCCGGCGACGGTGGCGAAGCTCGGCAGGACGTGCAGCCTGGACTCCAGGGTGTAGCGCAGCTCGTCGGGGTCGGTGGCGGGGACGCCCGCGCCGATGCCGAGGTGGTAGAGCAGGACGTCCTTGCGGTCCCAGGAGATCTCGCCGGACCGGGGTTCGGCGGCGAGGGCCTTGGCTGCGTCGATGGGCATGGGGCTCCTGACCGGGCGGCGTAAGACCCCGATACGGCCGTCCGCACCGTCGGCCGCACCGAGGTCGTCATGGGGGCCGCGGAACCCGCCCGTTCTGGAACGCGTTCCAGTGCGGCGTCCTCTGTATAGCCGAGGCCCCTGCACTTGTGAAGGCTCCTGACGGCACGTCAGATACAGCTCTGGCGTACCGCGTCGCTCCGCCTCGGCACCCCGGCACCGATGACATTTGTCCCGCCGGGTTCGGTACACCCGCCCCTGCCGGACCCGGCCCCCGCGGCCGTAGCGTCGGGAACCGGACGACGGACAGCGCGGGGACGGCCCGGCGAAGGGGGACGAAGTCATGAAGCGGACGCGAGGCAGGCTGCGGCATTCGGTCACGTGCGGGTGGCACGCGTGGCGCACCTCGGCACGGGAGGCGCGGGAGTCCCCGGACGGCCCGCCGCCCAACGCGTTCTCCCTGCTGCCGTGGCTGCTGCTGGGGATGGGCGCCTTCTCCAACCTCTTCCAGGGCGACACCCCGAACCCCTGGGTCGGCAGCCTGGGGCTGCTGGCGTTCAACTCCCTCTACATCTACGTCGCCGTGCGCTCCTTCTCCCAGCCGCACCGCGAGGCCGTCCGCACACGGGTGGCCCTGGGGGCGATGGCGGCGGTGACCTGCGGTCTGGCCGGCGCCTACGGCGGCAACTGGCTGCTGTTCTTCCCTCTGCTCGGGCTCGCCGCCGGCGCTGCCCTGAGGGGCAGGCCCCTACGGGTCGCGGGCGTCGCCGTGACCGTCCTCGCGGGGGTGGTGTCCTTCCTCCACCAGGGCTGGAGCGGCCTGGGCACGGCGTACGCGACCTGGATCTCGACGATGGTGACCGCCGCGATCCTGTCCCTGTCCGAGGCCGTGCGGGATCTGCGCGCCGCCCGGGAGGCACTGGCCCGGCGGGCGGTGGAGGAGGAGCGGCTGCGGTTCTCGCGCGATCTGCACGACCTGCTCGGGCACACCCTGTCGGTGATCGTGGTGAAGTCGGAGGCGGCCCGGCGGCTGGCCCCGACGGCCATGGACGCGGCCCTCCTCCAGATCACCGACATCGAGTCGGTGGGCCGCCAGGCGCTGACCGAGATCCGCGAGGCGGTCACCGGCTACCGCGAGGGCAGTCTCGCCACCGAACTGGACCGGGCGCGTTCGGCGCTGACGGCGGCGGGCGTGGAGCCGACGGTGACGCGGTCGGGCCCGGCGCTCGCGCCGCAGACGGCGGCCCTGCTGGGCTGGGTGGTGCGCGAGGCGACCACCAACGTGGTCCGCCACAGCGACGCCACCGCCTGCGAGATCACCGTGTCGGGCACCCCGGAGCGGGCCCGCCTGACGATCACGGACAACGGCACGAGGACCGTCGCGGCCACGGCCCCCGGCGCGCGTGCGGACTGCGACACGGGCACGAACCACGGCCCGCGCACGGACCGTACGGCGGTCGCGGGCGAACCCTGCGAGCGTCGGGGCGGCAACGGTCTCATCGGCCTGCGTGAGCGCCTCGCGTCGGCCGGCGGCTCGCTGACCGCCCAACCCGGCCCCCACGGCGGTTTCACGATCACGGCGGAACTCCCGTCCGGCACCCCGGCGGAGCCCTCCGCCCACGCGTCGGCCGGGCTCCTGGCCCCCTCCTCGGCCACACCGTGACTGCGCCCGTAGGCCTGCCGGAGGTCCGGGCGATGTGTGCCATGACCGGTGCCGTGCCCGGCGGGCGGTCCTACGCTTGGCCCGTGAACGAGATGCCCCGTGACCACCGCCCCGGCAAGTCGATCCGGGTGCTGCTGGCGGAGGACCAGGGAATGCTGCGCGGGGCGCTGGCCCTGCTGCTGGGGCTGGAGCCGGACATCGAGGTCGTGGCGCAGGTGGGCGCCGGGGACGCGATCGTGGACGCGGCCCTCGTTCACCGTCCGGACGTCGCGCTCCTCGACATCGAACTGCCGGGCATGAGCGGCCTGGACGCCGCCGCCGAACTGCGCGCGCAGGCGCCCGACTGCCGGGTGCTGATCCTGACCACCTTCGGCCGGCCCGGCTATCTGCGCCGGGCCATGGAGGCGGGGGCCGCCGGGTTCCTGGTCAAGGACGGGCCGGTGGAGGAGCTGGCGGCGGCGGTCCGCCGGGTGCTCACCGGCGAGACGGTCGTCGACCCGGCGCTGGCCGCCGCCGCGCTCAGCGCCGGGCCCAGTCCGCTGACGGGCCGCGAGTGCGACGTCCTCAAGGCCTGCGTGGACGGCGCGACCGTGGCCGACATCGCGGCCGGGCTGCACCTGTCGGAGTCCACGGTCCGCAACTACCTCTCCTCGGCCATCGGCAAGACGGGCACCCGCAACCGCATGGAGGCGATGCGGGAGGCACGTCAACAGGGCTGGCTCTGAGTTCCGCCGCCCGTCCTAGATCTCGGAGACGAGGCCGGCCAGGCGGTGAGCGGTGCCGTAGCGGACGAGGCCGCGCAGCATGTCGAGGGGGTCGCAGGGGTGGGCCTGGCGTCTGTGGGGCTGGTGGGTGAAGGGGATGCCGGACCAGGGGTTGTCGGCGTGGTGGTGGCTGCCGCGCGGGGCGTCGGGCTCGATCGCCCAGTGCACCCAAGTGCTGTCGTGGTGCAGGCAGATGACCTGTCCCAGGTACCAGACGGCGCCCTGGAGGAACGGCCCCTCCCGGTCCGCGTCGAAGTCGGCGAGGGTGCGGTACCGGCCGCGCACCTGTCGTTCCAGGGCGTCCAGGCTGTCCGGGGAGAAGTCCCACTCCCGCGTCTCCCCGGCCCCGGTCAGCTGCCGCACCCAGTCGGGGTGGGCGGCCTGCCGGTCGGCGAGCCACCGCCGGAGCCAGTCGTCCACGGGCTGGGGGCCGATCGGGTCCAGGGGGGAGCGCTCCTTGACGGGCTCCCAGCCGGGGGCGGTGCGGCGCAGGCCGGACACGGCGTCGGCGAGTCGTTCCCGTTCGCGGGTGAACACCTCGCCGGAGCGTTCGGCGAGAGCGACGTCGATGAGGACTCCGACGGACAGCGGGGGCAGGCCGAGCGCGGGGTCGGGGCGGACGAGCGGATCGCCGTCCTCGCCTCCCGTGTCGGGGTCGACGTCCCACCGGCCGCCGCAGACGTCCATCAGGACTTCCCCGAGGTAGGCGGTCGCGGCCCGGCGGAAGCCGTCGTCGGGGTCCTCGTCGAGCAGTTCGTGTTCGAGCTCGGCCAGCGAGGCGGGCGTGTAGTCGAAGGGGAAGTCGCCCGGAAGATGGACCTGTTGGAGCCGTGCGGCCAGCACCTGCAGATCGTCCAGCCACCGTTCGAGAAGCTGCTCGTGAGCGGGCGGATGCGCGTCGGCGGTCATGGTCGGCAAGCGTAGGCCGCGGACCCGCGGCGAGACCAAGTGGGTTTCACCGATGCGTGTTTGTTGCACGGCTTGCCTGTGCAACTCCTGTGTTCGACGGGTCGTCAGCCGCTAGTGTGCCGGGCAGGCGGTGGCATCAACGGGGGCTGTCCACCGCCCCGTTGCCTACCCTCGCCCTGCGCACAGGGGTTCAGATCCGCCCCCACGAGGGACAGACACATGCATTCTGCGATACGCGTACGCGGCTGGTTCAGGATGCGGGCGGCGATCGTCGCGATCGGCGCGACCGTGCTGGTCGCCGGTCCGCTGCCCGGCGTCCGCGACAGCGCCGACGCCGCACCGCCGAAGCCGATGCTGGGCCGCTGCATGGACAAGTACGGCACGAGCGCGACGCCGCCGCCGACGTACAAGCTGCCCGGCTACCGACCCGCCGGCGCGAACCAGTGGAAGACGCCGAACGCCGAGGACCGCTTCTACGGCTACGACCACCTCGCCAAGGGCTTCGAGGCGCTCACCGACCCGGGTCTGATCGACCTGCCGGCCGGGAACGACCCGAAGAAGTACGCCTGGGGGACGCCCGAGAACGCCGTCACGACCTGGCGGCAGAACCAGGCCGGAGCCAAGCCCTACGCGGGCACCTTCAACGAGTGGCTGAACAACGTCTACTCCCGCAACGAGGGCAACAACAAGCGCGGCAACGCCTTCGAGTCCGAGGTGGTGAAGTACTTCGACCTCGGCGGCGTGGACTGGATCTGCCAGAAGAACCTCCGCGACCTCAACCCGAACCTGTACAAGGACCTCGAGCGGACCCTCGGCAAGGACGTGATGAAGGACGGCCGGGTCTTCGACGCGGTCAACCAGCGCACCAGGACCGTCTACGAGATCAAGTCCGGGATCGGCTACGACGCCCGGCAGTTGAAGATCGACGCCGAGCTCGTCCGCCGGGGCTGGAGGGTCGTCTACATCAACGGGCAGGAGCCCGACGCGAAGACGATCGAGAAGTACCGGGCCGCCGGCGTGCAGCACTACCGGCACGCCGCCACGCCGAACCCACGGTTCACCGTCGGCAAGTACACCCCCAACAGCAATCAGTTGATGACGCCGGACCCGAACCGGCCCTCCTTCGGCTCCGGCGGCGACATGGCCCGCCGGTCCGCGCCCACCCCCGAGGACGCCCGCCGTCAGATCGAACGAGCCCGGGGCCTGATCCAGCAGCCCGGCAACAGCCTGCGCGGCCCCGGCGGCGTCGACTTCTCCACCCTCGACATCTCCTACATCGGGCAGACGAAGACCGGGAACCTCTCCTACTCCTTCAGCGCGAAGAACGCCGACGAGGAGAGCGCACCGGGCTACGGAGGCCAGGAGAAGGCCCAGCTCATCTCTGACGCCTTCTTCACCTGGCTCGCTCTGACCCCCGACCACTTCTGGGTCAACCTCAACCCGGACGACCCGAACACGATCATGAAAGCGCCGTTCGACAAGACCGACGCCGGCCGGATCCTGCTCGAGGCCGACATGGAGATGAAGCGGGACTTCGGTCGCGCCGAGGACCCGAAGACCGACGCGGGGAAACGGTTCTGGGACCAGATCACGAAGGTCGACGGCAAGCCCTGCATGGGCTCCACCCGCAACTGGATCGTCCCGAAGAAGGCCGAGGTCCGCATCGAGGACGACGGCGCCTACATCCTCAGCGCTCCGCTCGAGGTGAAGAGCGTCGCCCAGGAGTACAACACCCCCGGCCCCGGCGGCGGGATGCCCTGCACCCTGACCAAGGAGCAGACCGCCCACAACATGGACGTCTACGGGCGGACGATCCTGCCGGTGGTCCAGAAGCAGGTCAACGAGGACGCCAAGTACGCCGACCTGCGGCGCGTCTACAAGGCCCGGATCGCCGCCGAGTACGTCCGCCAGACCGTCGCCCGGGACAAGAAGGCGTTCGGCGGCTCCTTCGCGGGCATCATCGACCGTAACCAGGTGAAGCGCTGGCCGCTGCGCGGCAAGAACGCCGCCTGGGACAAGATGACCGTCTGGAAGGAGATGAAGCGGTCGTTCACCGAGGGCGACTTCAAGTACGAGATCCCCGTCGGCGGCGAGATCTGGGTCTACACGGTCGGCGGCGTCGACCTGACCCAGCAGCCCCAGGAGAAGGTCAGCAAGGCCCGCTTCCAGGCCGAGAAGCCCAACCTGCCCTCCGTCACCAAGGGTTCGCGCCATGAGGCCCTCGACTACCAGGCGACCGGTGTCACGGTGATGGGCGGCGACAACAGCGGTCAGCCCGGCGGCGGCGAGCCCGGCCCCGGCCCGTCGCCCAGCCCGACCGGCAAGCCCACGGGCAAGCCGACCGACCAGCCCACCGGATCGCCGGCCCCCTCCCACACCCCGGCGCCGGCCCCGTCCGGCAACGGCGGTCACACCCCCCTGCCCACCGGAGGAACCGGCGGAGGCGACACGGACGGCAGCCTGGCCGACACCGGCACCCAGGTCCTGACGATCGCCGGGCTCGCCGCGGCTCTCCTGGCCGCCGGCGCGGCACTCGTCTGGATCAAGCGCAGGCGCGGCGCCGGCGAGTAGGACCACACCGCGCAGGTGAGCGCGAACGGCCCCCGCATCCTCGTACCACCGGGATGTGGGGGCCGTTCCCGTGGTCGTTTCAGATCCCCGCGCCCGTGCGCCGCAGCACGCGCAGCGAGCCCGTGTCGGAGATCTCCGTGAAGGCCCCGGACTCCAGGGCGCGCAGATAGACGCGGTAGGGGGCCTGGCCGGTGAACTCGTCCTCCGGGTGCGGGAAGACGTCGTGGATGACGAGGAGGCCCCCGTCGGCGACGTGCGGGGCCCAGCCGTCGTAGTCGGCGTTCGCGTGCTCGTCGGTGTGGCCGCCGTCGACGAAGACGAGGCCCAGGGGCGAGTTCCAGAACGCGGCGATCTGCGGCGAGCGGCCGACCAGCGCCACCACGTGCTCCTCCAGGCCGGCCCGGTGCAGGGTGCGGCGGAAGGCGGGCAGGGTGTCCATCAGGCCCAGCTCGGGGTCGACGGTGCCGGGGTCGTGGTAGTCCCAGCCGGGCTGCTGCTCCTCGCTGCCGCGGTGGTGGTCGACGGTGAGCGCGGGGACGCCGGCCCGGCGGGCGGCGTCGGCGAGCAGGACCGTGGAGCGCCCGCAGTAGGTGCCGACTTCGAGCAGCGGCAGTCCGAGCGCGCCCGCGTCCACGGCCGCCGCGTACAGCGCCAGCCCCTCGTCCACGGGCATGAATCCCTTCGCGGCCTCGAACGCGGCCAGGATCTCGGGCTCGGGCGCCGCGGTCATGGGGCTCCTCTTCGGTCGTGCGTACGTGTGCCGCCCCATGCTGCCGCACCCCCGGCCGGCGTTCGGACCGGGGGTGCGTGGGGAGCACGCCGCAGGGGCGCCGGGAACTGCGCGACCAGCCACAGCGATGCCCGCACCCGCCGAACGCCCGGGCCAGGCAGCTCATTCGGCGTCAAGCGGTCACCGTCTCGCCGGGCAGCGACAGATCCAGGCCCACGGCCCGCTCGTCGCCCCCGTGCGTCACCGCGGAGGCGAGGGGACCGTGGCCGGAGGCCTTCGCGGCGAGGACGTACGCGCCCTGGGCCGGGACGGCGATGACGTAGCCGCCGTCGTCGCCGGACAGGGCCGAGCCGGCGCGGCGGCCGCGCGGGTCGATGAGGGTGACCCGGGCGCCGGCGACCGGTGCGCCGCCGGCGTCGAGGACCCGGCCGTGGAAGCCCCGCAGGGCCTCCTCGGCGCGCTCCAGGTTGGCGTCCTCCTCGCTGCTGGCGCGCAGTCGCGGCTCGGCGGCGGCCGGGGTGCGGCCGGGCAGGAGGAGGGCGAGGAGCAGGCCGACGGCGACGGCGGCGGTGGCGATCAGGAAGGAGACGCGGAAGCCGTGGAGGGTGGGGATCGCGACGCCGTTCACGGTGTTCGCGGTGTTGGCGAGCACCATGCCGACGACGGCGCTGGACACGGAGGTGCCGATGGACCGCATGAGCGTGTTGAGGCCGTTGGCCGCGCCGGTCTCGGAGGCGGGGACCGCGCCGACGATCAGCGCGGGCAGCGAGGAGTAGGCGAGGCCGATGCCGGCGCCGAGGACGACCGCGATGACGAGGCTCTGCCAGGCGGCGCTCATCAGGCCGAGGCCGGCGCCGTAGCCGATCGCGATGATCAGCATGCCGATGATCAGCGTGACCTTGGGGCCGTACTTGGCGGACAGACGGGCGTAGACGGGCGCGGTGAACATCATCGTCAGGCCGAGCGGGGCGACCAGCAGGCCGGCGACGACCATCGACTGGCCGAGGCCGTAGCCGGTGCTCTTCGGCAGCTGGAGCAGCTGCGGCAGGACGAGGGAGACGACGTAGAAGCTGACGCCGACCATGATCGAGGCGAGGTTGGTGAAGAGCACGGCGGGCCGGGCGGTGGTGCGCAGGTCCACCAGCGGGGCGGAGAGGCGCAGTTCCATCACGCCCCACAGGACGAGGACGACGGCGGCGGCGGCGAACAGGCCGAGCGTGGTGCCGGAGGTCCAGCCCCAGTCGCTGCCCTTGGTGATCGGCAGCAGGAACAGCACGAGGCCGGCGGAGAGGCCGAGCGCGCCGGGCAGGTCGAAGGAGCCGGCGGCGCGGGCCGGGGACTCGGGGACGACGATCAGGGTGAGGGCGATGGCGAGGGCGCCGAGGCCCGCCGCGCCGTAGAACAGGGTGTGCCAGTCGGCGTGCTGGGCGACCAGGGCGGCGGCGGGCAGCGCGAGGCCGCCGCCGACGCCGATGGAGGAGCTCATCAGGGCCATGGCGGAGCCGAGCCGCTCGCGGGGCAGCATGTCGCGCATCAGGCCGATGCCGAGCGGGATCGCGCCCATCGCGAAGCCCTGGAGGGTGCGGCCGGCGATCATCGTCATCAGCTCGCTGGTGACCGCGCTGACCAGCGCGCCCGCGACCATCACGGCGAGGCTGGCGACGAGCATGCGCCGCTTGCCGTACAGGTCGCCGAGGCGGCCCATGATCGGCGTGGCGACGGCGCCGGACAGGAGCGTGGAGGTGAGCACCCACGTGGCGTCGCTGGGTTCGGTGTCGAGCAGTTGCGGCAGGTCCTTGATGACCGGGACGAGCAGGGTCTGCATCACCGCGACCACGATGCCCGCGAAGGCGAGCACCGGCACGAGGGCGCCGCTCGCCGCGCGGCGGGGTGGGTCGGTCGGTGTGTGCGTCATGGAGCGGGGCCTCCGGCCTGAGGTGGGCTACGGGATGCGCGGGTGAGGATCGCGGGATACGTGCAGCCTGAACCCCGTATGCGTGGGCAACTATTCCGATGCTTCGCCACACTAACGAATCTTTGACCTTCTCTTGACCCTCGCCCCGTGCCCCGGCCTCGCGTCCCGCGGCTTCCCCGGGGCGGCCCGGGGTGGCCGTTAGGGTGGCAGGCGTGTCTTACGCAGGTCCTGACTTCGAATCCCCGCACCCCCGCCGCTCCCGCATGCGCCGGGCGTCGGCCGTGGCGCTCGCCGTGGTCGTGCCCGGGGCGCTGCTGGGCTGGGGGGCGTACGCGGCCCTGGGCGGACCGCGGGACGGCGGGCCCGACCGGGTGAAGAGCGCGGCGCCGAGCGGGTGGACCGCCCCGTCCGGCGGGACGTCCGCGAACGGCGGGATCGGCGCCGGCGCCAAGCCCGAACCTGAGTCCGCCGCAACGCCCCTCGAGGGCAAGGTCGTCGTGATCGACCCCGGACACAATCCCGCCAACCACCGGCACACCGCGGAGATCAACCGCCAGGTGGACATCGGCACCAACCGCAAGGAGTGCGACACCACCGGCACCTCCACCAACTCCGGTTACAGCGAAGCCGCGTTCACCCTGGACGTGGCGCACCGGCTGCGCGCCCTGCTGCAACAGCGCGGCGCCACCGTGAAACTGACGCAGGACGCGGACCGGCCGTACGGGCCGTGTGTGGACGAGCGGGCCCGGATCGGGAACGCGGCGCACGCCGACGCGGTCGTCTCCATCCACGCCGACGGCTCCGGGAGCGGCAACCGCGGCTACCACGTGATCCTCCCGGGCGAGGTGCGCGCGGGCGGCGCCGACACCCGTGCCGTCGTGGGCCCTTCGCGCGAACTGGGGCGGCTGGTCTCCGCCGGCTTCGGCCGGGCCACGGGCACCGCGCCCTCCAACTACGTCGGCGACGGCAGCGGCATCGTCACGCGTAAGGACCTGGGCGGTCTCAATCTGTCAACGGTTCCCAAGGTGTTCATCGAGTGCGGCAACATGCGCGATAGCAAGGACGCGGCACTGCTGACCAGCGGCGCCTGGCGGCAGAAAGCGGCGCAGGGGATCTCCGACGGAATCGTGAGTTTCCTGCGCGGGTAGTGGTCGGCGCGCTGATCCCGGCGGACAGCCTGATCGTGCGGACGATAATGTCGTCCCTCTACCGAGCCAGTATCGACGACGAGACGACTGACGAAGGACCTGAAGTGAATATCCGCTCCCTCACTAGAGGCGACGGCGTGGTGATCGGTGCAGCGGTGCTGCTGTTCATCTCGTCGTTCCTCGCCTACTACTCCGTCTCGGTCACCGGCTACACGGGCAGCCAGGACGCCTGGGAGAGCCTGGGAACGGGCCTCGGCACGTACATGGGGGCCGTCATCGGCGCCGCCCTGATCGTCCTGAACCGTGTGATGCCGCAGCAGCGCAAGGTGCTCGGGCTGGACCTCGGCATGGTCGGCACGGGCTTCGCGCTGCTGTCCGCCTGGACGTTCTTCTGGTCCCTGGTCGGCGTCCCCGACAGCGTCGACGCCGGCGCCGGTCTCATCCTCGGCTTCATCGCCGCCCTCGTCCTGGCCGGCGCGGCCGTCGCCACCCCCCTGGTCCCCGCCCTCCAGGGCGCGCTGATCCCCGCGCCGAAGCCGGTGGCCCCGCAGCCCTACGGCGCGCAGCCGCCCGCCGGTTACGGCTACCCGGGCGCGCAGCAGTCGCCGTTCGGCGGTCAGCCGCCGCAGCAGGGCCAGCAGCCGGGTCAGCCGGCGTTCGGCGGCCAGCAGGGTCCGGCGCAGCCCGCGGCCGCCGACTTCTCGCCGTTCTGGTTCGCCGTGCCGGTGCCGCGTCCGCTGTTCGCCGAGGACGGCGCGCCGACGCCGATCGCCGAACTGGCTCCGGGCACCTGGTACTTGGCCGTCGAGCAGGGCGCGCAGGGCCTGATCGCGCAGACCCAGGACGGCCGCCGCGGCGTGCTCCGCGACACCTCGGGGATCCAGCGCGGCTGACCGCGAACGGCCTCCGCGCACCGCGACGCACGGCCCCTCGCCCTTCCGGGCGGGGGGCCGTTGCCGTACAGTCGCCTCCCACCCGTCGTCTGACGTACCGTCAGGAGGCAGTGATGCGGCTCGGTCTGGCGCTCGGCTACTGGGGGCGCGGCCCCTCTCCGGGGCAGGTGGAACTGGCTCTGGAGGCGGAGCGGCTCGGCTACGACTCCGTGTGGACGGCGGAGTCGTGGGGCTCGGACGCCTTCACCCCGCTCACCTGGATCGCGGCCCGCACGTCAAGGATCAGGCTGGGTACGGCCGTCGCGCAGATGGCGGCCCGTTCGCCGACCACGACCGCGATGCACGCGCTCACCCTGGACCACCTCTCCGGGGGGCGGATGATGCTGGGGCTCGGCCTGTCGGGCCCGCAGGTCGTCGAGGGCTGGTACGGCCGCCCGTTCCCGAGTTCCCCGCTGACCGCGACCCGCGAGTACGTCGACGTCGTACGGCAGGTCCTCGCCCGGCGCGGGCCCGTGCAGACGGCCGGCCGGTTCCACTCCCACCCCTACCGGGGCCCGGACGCGACCGGGCTGGGCAAGCCGCTGAAGCCGATCACCCATCCCCTGCGCGCCGACCTGCCCGTGCTGCTGGGCGCGGAGGGCCCCAAGAACGTGGCCCAGACCGTCCGTGTCGCCGACGGCTGGCTGCCGCTGTACTGGTCGCCGAACCGCCCCGAGGCGTACGGGCCGGCGGTGGCGGAGCTGCCGGAGGGCTTCCTGGTCGCGCCCCTGGCCCGGGCCCTGGTCTGCGACGACGTCGCCGAGGGGCTGCTCCCCGTGAAGGCGATGCTCGGGTTCTACATCGGCGGCATGGGCCACGCCACCCGCAACTTCCACGCCGACCTGATGGCCCGCATGGGCTACGAGGAGGAGGCCCGGCGCGTCCAGGAACTGTTCCTGGCGGGGCGGCGCGAGGAGGCCGTCCTGGCCGTCCCCGACGCGTTCGCCGACGAGATCTCCCTGGTCGGCCCGCGCGAACGGATCGCCGAGCGGCTGGAGACGTGGCGCAAGGGCCCGGTGACGGACCTGCTGGTGGTGGCCCCGGACCCGCACACGCTGAAAGTGCTGGCCGAACTCAACTCGTAGGCGCCTGGTTTCACGGGGAGGCGGGCGGCAAACCGAAGTACATGTCTCCCAGATATCGCAACGGCTCGAACCAGGCCGGCACGGTCATCGCCGTCGTGGCCGACGTGATGGCCCTCATCCTGGGCCTGTGGATTCTCATGTACCTGCTGGGCGCCAACCAGGGCAACGAGTTCGTGCAGTTCGTGCACGACGTGGCCCGCTGGCTGGCCGGCTGGTCCCACGACCTGTTCACCTTCGACGAGGCCTGGGCGCGGGTGGTGGCGGGCTACGGCCTGGCAGCGGTCGTGTACCTGTTCGTGGGCCACGCCATAGCCAACCGGGTCCAGCGCCACTGAGGGGCTGGGGCGTGTTCGAAACCCGCCCTAGCCGCAGCAGTCCGGGGCCAGGCCCGTCGGCAGTCGCTCTCCGCCGAACACCGCGCAGGTGGCCTCGTGGCCGCCCAGGGCGGCGACGGCCAGCAGCAGCGAACCCGCCGTCCAGGTGGTCAACTCCTCGGGCCAGACGGCCCGGTCCTCGAAGACGAACCCCGTCCAGTACAGGCCCGACTCCGCGTCCCGCAGGTGCTGGATCGACTGGAGGATCTCCAGGGCCCGGTCGGACTCGCCCATCGCCCACAGCGCGAGGGCGAGTTCGGCCGACTCACCGCCCGTCACCCACGGGTTGGGCACGACGCAGCGCACACCGAGGCCGGGCACGACGAACCGCTCCCAGTCCGCCTCGATACGGGACTTGGCCTCCGCACCGGTCAACGCCCCGCCGAGCACCGGGTAGTACCAGTCCATGGAGTAGCGGCCCTTGTCCAGGAACCGCTCCGGATGCCGCCGGATGGCGTGCCGCAGCGCACCGGCCGCCAACTCCCAGTCGGGCTGCGGCTCTTCACGCTGCTCGGCGATGGCGAGCGCGCACCGGAGCGCGTGGTGCACGGAGGACGACCCGGTCAGCAGCGCGTCCGCGGTCGCCGTGCCGTCGTCGTCGCGCCGCCAGCCGATCTGCCCGCCCGGCTGCTGGAGCTCCAGCACCCACTCGACGGCGGCGTAGACGGCCGGCCACATGCGGTCCAGGAACGTGTCGTCGCCGGTGGACAGGTAGTGGTGCCACACGCCGACGGCTATGTAGGCGACGAAGTTGCTCTCCCGGCCCCGGTCGGTCACGTCGGCGAAGTCGCCGTCGGCGTAGGCGGCGTACCAGGAGCCGTCCTCGTTCTGGTGCCGGGCGAGCCAGTCGTAGGCCCGCTCGGCCGCCTCGTGCTCGCCGGCCGCGTCGAGGGCCATGGCGGCCTCGGTGTGGTCCCAGGGGTCGAGGTGGTGGCCCCGGAACCACGGGATCGCACCGTCCTGACGCTGCTCGGCGAGGATGCCGCGGACGGTCGCGGCGGCCTGCCCGGCGGTCAGGACCCCGGGCAGGACGAGGTGTTCCGTCCGGGGAGTGGTCACCGCGCGTCCACCGCCGGGAGGTGGGGCTTGGTCGCGTAGGCCACGAAGCTCTTGCCGATGAGCGGGTTCAGGGCCTGCTCGGCGACCCGGGTGGCCAGCGGCTTCTTCATGATGTCCCATACCAGCAGCTTGTGGTACGCGCGCACCGGCAGCGCCTTGTCGTTGTCGACGCCGAACGCGCACTTGAGCCACCAGTACGGCGAGTGCAGCGCGTGCGCGTGGTGGGTGCCGTACGGCTTCAGTCCCGCCTCGCGGATCTTGGCGAGCAGTTCGTCCGCCTTGTAGATGCGGATGTGGCCGCCCTCGACCTCGTGGTAGGCGTCGGACAGCGTCCAGCAGACCTTCTCGGGCCCGTAGCGCGGGACGGTGATGGCGATGCGGCCGCCGGGCTTGAGGACCCGGACCATCTCGGCGAGCACGCCCTTGTCGTCGGGGATGTGCTCCATCACCTCGGAGATGATGACGACGTCGAAGGACTCGTCGGGGAACGGCAGCGCGAGCGCGTCACCTTCCATGGCGGTGGCGGTGGCGCCCTCGGGGGCCTCGCCGGCCTCCTTCATCGCCGCGAACCACTTGGCGACCTCGCGGATCTCCTCGGCGTTCTGGTCCAGCGCCACGACCTGCGCGCCGCGCCGGTAGCACTCGAAGGCGTGCCGGCCCGCCCCGCAGCCGAGGTCCAGGACTCGGTCGCCCGGGGCGAGCGGGAACCGGGAGAAGTCGACGGTCAGCACGTGGCCCTGCTTTCGCGATCGGATACAACGTCAACAGCTTCGGCGGCGGGGGCGCGGCCCGGGCCGGCCGCGCGGACCGCCGCCGTCGGGTCGGGGGCGGCGGTCCGCGGTGGACGCCCGCCCGCGGCACGTTCGACGGCCTCGCGGTAGTGGGCCACCGTTCCCTCGGCGGCCCGCGCCCAGGTGAACCGTTCCAGCACGCGCGCGCGGCCGGCCGCGCCGAGGCGGGCCCGCAGTGCGGCGTCGCCGAGGAGCCGGCTCAGGGCGGCGGCCAGCGCTTCGGAGTCGCCCGGCGCGACCGCCAGGCAGGTCTCCCCGTCGCGCCCGGCGACCTCGGGGATCGCTCCGCCGGTGGTGGCGACGAGCGGCGTTCCGGTCGCCATGGCCTCGGCCGCCGGCAGGGAGAACCCCTCGTACAGGGACGGCACGCAGGCGACCTCGGCCGAGCGGACCAGGTCGACGAGTTCGGCGTCGGAGATGCCTTTGACGAACTCGACGGCGCCTTCGAGGCCGTAGCGCTCGACGGCCTGGGCGACGGGCCCCTCCTCGGGGCGCTTGCCGACCACGACGAGGTGGGCGTCCGGGTGCTCGGCGCGGACCTTGGCCAGCGCCTCGACGAGGAAGACCAGGCCCTTGAGCGGCACGTCCGCGCTGGAGGTGGTCACGATCCGGCCGGGGACGACGGGCACGGAGGGGTCGGGGGAGAACAGGTCGGTGTCGGCGCCGATGTGGACGACGTGGATGCGCTCGCCGCGGACGCCGAGGTGGTCGGCTATCTCCTGGCGTGAGGTGCCGGAGACGGTGAGCACGGACGGCAGCCTGCGCGCGACGCGCTTCTGCATCCGGGTGAACGCGTACCAGCGGCGCACGGACAGACGCCGCTGCAGGCCCTCGGCGGCGTCGAGCTCCAACTGCCGGTCGACGGTGATGGGGTGGTGGATCGTGGTGACGAGCGGTGCGCCGACGTCGCCCAACAGCCCGTAGCCGAGGGTCTGGTTGTCGTGCACGACGTCGAACTCGCCGCGTCGGGCGCGCAGATGGCGGCGGGCGCGCAGCGAGAAGGTCAGCGGCTCGGGGAAGCCGCCGGTCCACATGGTGGCGACCTCCAGCGCGTCGATCCAGTCGCGGTACTCGTCGCGTCCGGGGGTGCGGAAGGGGTCCGGCTGGCGGTAGAGGTCGAGGCTGGGCAGCTCGGTCAGGGAGAGCCGGCCGGCGTGCTCCTCACCGAGGACGTCGAGGGCGTCGAGCACCGGGTAGGGCTGGGAGCCGATGACCTCGACACGGTGGCCGAGGCGGACCAGTTCGCGCGAGAGGTGGCGGACGTAGACGCCCTGGCCGCCGCAGAACGGGTTTCCCTTGTAGGTGAGGAGCGCGATGTCGAGCGGTCGCCCGCCGTCCGCGGCTAGGGCCGGTGCGGGCCCCGCCTGACTGGCCTCAGCGGTCACTCCGGGGCCCCCTTCTGCCTGCACTGTCCCGCGAGACTACGACGGGACGCTAATCTAGAACAAGTTTCAGACTTGATCGTTCGGGAGGCTCTGAATCTACCGGCAGGTAAGGGCACTGGGAGCAGTGGATCAGGTGATTCACGCCACGACCGGAGGCCCTGGTTCTGCTGTGTGATCACAGCCTTCACCGACTGTCACGGAACGGGACCAGCACCATGCCTGCGGAAGCCAGCACCCAGCGCCACTCCCTCCCCCACGGCTCCGCTCGCCCGGGTGAGCCCCCCTCCCCGCCGCTGACGGAGCGGCAGGAGGCCCGCCGCCGGCGCATCCTGCACGCGAGCGCGCAGCTGGCCAGCCGGGGCGGGTTCGACGCGGTGCAGATGCGGGAGGTCGCGGAGTCCTCCCAGGTCGCCCTGGGCACCCTGTACCGCTACTTCCCCTCCAAGGTGCATCTGCTGGTCGCCACCATGCAGGACCAGCTGGAGCGCATGCACGGCACCCTGCGCAAGAAGCCCCCGGGGGGCGACACCCCGGCGCAGCGGGTCGCGGAGACCCTGATGCGCGCCTTCCGCGCGCTCCAGCGCGAGCCCCATCTGGCCGACGCGATGGTCCGCGCCCTGACCTTCGCCGACCGCAGCGTCTCCCCCGAGGTCGACCAGGTCTCCCGCCAGACCACGGCGATCATCCTCGACGCGATGGGCCTCGACCGCCCCACCCCCGAACAGCTCTCCGCCGTCCGCGTCATCGAGCACACCTGGCACTCGGCCCTCATCACCTGGCTCTCGGGCCGCGCCTCCATCGCCCAGGTGCGGATCGACATCGAGACGGTGTGCCGGCTGATCGACCTGCCCGAGGTCATGGGGCCGGCCGCGGAGAGCGGGACGTAGCGCCCTCGCCGTCGCAAGAATGCGGGCGGGCACGCGAGAAACCTACGAGACGGGTTCCCTTCGCCGGTATGGTCCGGATCAGGTGTTGGGGGTCGCCGTTGGGCCCGACTGCTGCCGTTCGGCCTCTCAGCCCTACCGTCGATGTCGGCCACAGCGGATGCCTCGGCCAAAGCCTCGGCGTCGCGCCGTAGTCGGCTACTCCGGTCGGACTCCCTCACTCGTCCCGTAGGCCAATAACAGGATAGAACGCCTGAGCGGGAATGAAACCACGCGAAGGGGACTTTTTACCCTTCTTCTCACTCTTCGGGCGGGAACACCGCCTCCCCGCTCTCCCGCAGTGTGATCGCGATGGCCTCGACCGGGCAGTTCTCAGCCGCCTCCAGCACCCGTTCGTTCGCGTCCGGGTCCGGGTCGACCGGATGGGACTGCCGGGCGGTGTCCAGCCGGAAGCCGCCCGGGGCGTGGTGGAGGCACTGGGCGGAGCCGATGCACAGGGTGCGGTCGACCTCGACGTGCCAGCGGTCGCCCGCACCCACGCCCGAACCCGCTCGCGCGGCGGGTGCACCCATCGCCTCAGCCCTCCCAGCCGGCCGGCAGGTGGATCATCTTGTGCTCCAGGTACTCCCCGTACCCCTCGGGCCCGAACTCGCGCCCCAGCCCGGAGTTCTTGTAGCCGCCGAACGGTCCGAGCATGTCCAGGCTGAAGGTGTTCACCGAGTAGGTGCCGGTACGGACCCGGCGCGCGACCTCGATGCCGTGCTCGACGTCGGCCGTCCACACGCTGCCGCTGAGCCCGTAGTCGGAGTCGTTGGCGATCTTCAGGGCCTCGGACTCGTCCCCGTAGGGGAGGAGGCAGATGACCGGGCCGAAGATCTCCTCGCGGGCGATGCGCATCGTGTTCTCGACGTCGCCGAAGAGGGTGGGTTCAACGTACCAGCCGCGGTCCAGGCCGGGCGGCCGGCCGCCGCCCGTGAGGACCTTCGCGCCCTCCTCCTGGCCGATGCGGATGTAGTCGAGGTTGCGCTGCTGCTGGCGGCGCGCGACCAGCGGGCCGACCTGGGTCGCCGGGTCGAGCGGGTCGCCGACGACGAGGGCGCTCGCGGCCGCGGCGAAGGCGTCCGCGAACTCGTCGTAGCGGGAGCGCGGCAGGAGGATGCGGGTCTGGGCGACGCAGGCCTGGCCGTTGTTCATCCAGGCCGCGGAGGCGATCCCGGGGACGGCGGTGGCGATGTCCGCGTCGGGCAGGACGACCGCCGCCGACTTGCCGCCGAGTTCCAGGGTGACGCGGGTGAGGTTGCGGGCGGCGACCTCCATCACGCGCCGGCCTGCCGCCACCGACCCGGTGAAGGACACCTTGTCCACGCCGGGGTGCCCGACGAGGTACTCGCTCACCTCGCGGCCGGCGGGGAGGATCGACAGCACGCCCTCCGGCAGACCTGCCTCGCGGGTGATCTCGGCGAGCAGATAGGCGTCGAGGGGCGACTCGGGGGACGGCTTGAGCACCGCCGTGCAGCCGGCGAGCAGCGCGGGCGCGAGCTTGGCGGCGGCCACGAACTGCGGGACGTTCCAGGGGACGACGGCGGCGACGACGCCCACCGGCTCCCGGCGCACGAGGATCTTCCCCAGCACGCCGTCGCGCCGCTCCTCGTGGGGGAAGTCCCGCGCGACGGTGATCGCCGCGTCCCACACCATCATCGCGCCGAGCGCCTGGGCGAGCACGCTCCAGGAGTACGGGGAGCCGTTCTCGGAGGAGATCACTCGGGCGATCTCGTCGTGGCGGGCGGCGATGCCGTCCTTGATGCGGGAGACGACCGCGATCCGCTCGTCGAGGGACATCCGGGGCCAGGGGCCCTCGTCGAAGGCCCGCCGCGCCACCGCGACCGCCCGGTCGACGTCCGCCCGCGAGGCGTGCGGGACACGCCCGATGGCCTCCTCCGTGTGCGGGGAGATCACCTCGATGACGTCCTCGCCGAGCGGGTCGGTCAACTCCCCGCCGATGAACAGCTGTCGGTGTTCCAGGAACTCGGCCATGGCGACTGCCTTCGTTTCTGACGGTGTTTCAGAAACTGATACCAGCTCCGGTTGAAGGAGTCCACGGGGCTGAGCAGCGCCTTCCCGACGATCAAGGGCGCGGGGCCCGCCGAGGACGGACCGTGACCACCCTGATGCGAATCTGTGCCACAGACCACAGCGGGCGGCGGCCGCGCGGGCCCATACTGAACCATGACGAAGCCCGCGACACCGAAGCGTCACCTGCCCACCAGCCCCTTCAGGGCCCCGGTCATCCCGCCCCCCAAGCACTTCGCCATGGGCGACCAGGTCACCCACGACGTGCACGGCCTCGGCCGGGTGATCGGCCTCGAGGACGGAATCGCAGCCCTCGTGGACTTCGGCTCCGAACAGCGGCGCATCCTGAGCCCGTACACCAAGATGACCAAGCTCTGAGACCGCCGCCGCGTCGGCGCACACGCACATCAGCCCGGATCGCACACCGCCCATGACGACGTCGGTCGACTTGGGCACCCATTGGAACCGGTTCTAGTTATAGTGAGCCGTGGCCGTGGGACGGAGGGCGCGATGCGCAGCAGCCAGGGCGGTCGGAATCCGGGGGCGCCGTCGACGTGGGATCACGGCGGGGGTGTCCGCTCCCTTCAAGTGCCCATTCCTGACAACCCCTTGGGCCACACCCTCGTGTACGTCGTCGACACCGACCGGGGTCCGGTGCTGGTCGACACCGGCTGGGACGACCCCGCCTCGTGGGACGCCCTCACCGCCGGGCTGGCCGCCTGCGGCACCTCCGTCGGCGAGCTGTACGGGGTCGTCATCACCCACCACCACCCCGACCACCACGGCCTGTCCGGGCGGGTGCGGGAAGCGTCCGGCGCGTGGGTGGCGATGCACGCGGCCGACGCCTCGATCGTGCGCCGCACCCGCTCCACGCGCCCGCAGCGCTGGTTCACCTACATGACGGAAAAGCTGGAGGCCGCGGGAGCCCCTCAGAAGCATGTGGCGCCCCTGCGCACGCCCTCCCGCCGCACCCTGCCCGGCCTGCGTCCCGCCCTGCCCGACCGGGAGATCGTCCCCGGCGAGCTCCTCGACCTGCCCGGCCGCCGCCTGCGCGCGATCTGGACCCCGGGCCACACCCCCGGCCATGTCTGCCTCCACCTGGAGGAGGAGCACCCCGCCCGGCTCCCGGGGAAGGGGCGGCTGTTCTCCGGCGACCACCTGCTCCCCGAGATCACCCCGCACATCGGCCTGTACGAGGACCCCGACGACGCCACGGTCACCGACCCCCTCGGCGACTACCTCGACTCCCTGGAACGCGTCGGCCGCCTCGCCCCCGCCGAGATCCTCCCCGCCCACCAGCACGCCTTCACCGACGCGCCGGCCCGCGTGAGGGAGCTGCTGGCCCACCACGAGGACCGCCTCACCGGCCTCCTGACCCTCCTCGCCGAGCCCCTCACCCCCTGGCAGCTCGCCGAGCGCATGGAGTGGAACCGGCCCTGGGAACAGATCCCCTACGGGTCGCGCAACATCGCGGTCTCGGAGGCCGAGGCCCACCTGCGACGCCTGGTGAAACAGGGCCGCGCGGAACCCGTCACGGGCAGCGACCCGGTGGCGTACGCGGCGGTGTGAGGCACGCCTTCACTAGCGCCTTAGTGCCCCCGGTCCGGCAGCCGCCCCGCAGGGCATTCTTACGGGCGAGTACAGTGGCGGCGTCGTCATCACACCCGTACGGGGGAAAGCCGGTGCAAATCCGGCGCTGGCCCCGCAACCGTGAACCGCCCCTCGCTCAGGGGGCCGGTGAGCCGGATCGCCTCGGACGGGCAAGTGAGGCTCGCGTGCGTCGGCGTCCCGCCGGCGTGCGGCACCGTCGAGGTTCACGGAGCCGAGCCGCCGGGATGTCCCGCGCTGCCCGGCTCCCCACAGGGAGAGGCAACCCGCCGACCATGAACGTCCGCCGCAGCGCCGCGGTCCTGGCCGCCGCCACCGCACTGACCTGCGCCGCCACGCCCGCCATGGCCGCGTCCCCCTCGCCGTCCCCGACGCCGGTGATCCCGTCCGGTCTGTACGGCGACACCGACCCGACCTACGACGGCGTCTGGCGGCAGTCGCTCGCGCTGCTCGCCCAGGACACCGTGGGCGTGCGGCCCGCGGACCAGGCCGTTGACTGGCTCACCGGCCAGCAGTGCGCCACCGGCGCCTTCGCCGCGTTCCGCGCCGACGCCGCGAAGCCGTGCGACGCCAAGCTGATGGTCGACAGCAACAGCACGGCCGCCGCCGTCCAGGCCCTCTCCGCGCTCGGCGGGCACGACGCGGCGGTGGACAAGGCCGTCGGCTGGCTGAAGTCGGTGCAGAACACCGACGGCGGCTGGGGCTACGCCCCCGGCGGCGCGAGCGACGCCAACTCCACCTCCGTCGTCATCGGCGCGCTGACGGCGTCCGGCGAGAAGCCCGCCGGGTTCGTCAAGAGCGGCCACTCCCCCTACGACGCCCTGCTGAAGCTCGCGCTCCCCTGCGACGCGGGCGGCGCCTTCGCCTACCAGCCCGACAAGCAGGGCAAGCTGACCGCCAACGCGGACGCGACGGCCGCCGGCGTCCTCGGCGCGCTCGGCCTGGGCATGGCCCCCGGGGCCGGCCGCGCGACGGACGCCGTGTGCGCCGGGACGGGCCGCGCGACCCCTCAGCAGGCCGCGGCGAGCGGGGCGGCGTACCTGGCGAAGTCCGTCGCCAAGGACAACCACCTGATGTCCGTGCTCCCCGGCGCCGAGAACCAGCCGGACTACGGCAACACCGCCGACGCGGTCGTCGCCCTCGCCGCCCAGGGAGGCGCGGAGCGGGCGGAGAAGCCTCTCGCCTGGCTGGAGAAGAACTCCGCCGCCTGGGCGAAGCAGAGCGGCCCCGCGGCCTACGCCCAGCTGATCTTCGCCGCCCACGCCACGGGCAGCGACCCGCGCGCCTTCGGCGGCACGGACCTGGTCGCCGCCCTGAACGCGACGGGCCCGACGCCGCAGCCGGCCGGGAACAGCGGGAAGACGGCGACGGACGAGCCGGGCGACAAGGCCGACGACGCGAAGGGCGAGGACTCCGACGACGGCTACGGCGTGTGGTGGACCGTCGGCGTCTTCCTCGTCGCCGGCATCGGCATCGGCTTCCTGATCAGCGGCCGCCGGAAGCAGCGGCCGTGATACGGCGCTGCGCCGCCCTCACGCTGGCCGCGCTGCTGTGGGCCCTGGCCGGTCCCGGGCAGGCCCAGGCGGCGGGTTACCGCTACTGGTCCTTCTGGGAGCGCACCGGCGACCGCTGGACCTACGCCACCCAGGGCCCCTCCACCGCCCGCCCCTCCGACGGCGACGTCCAGGGCTTCCGCTTCGCCGTCAGCGCGGACTCGGCGGACGCCTCCAGGCCGCGCGGGACGGCGTCCTTCGCGGCGATCTGCGCCACGACGCCCCCGCACGACGGCGGCAAACGGGTGGCGCTGGTCATCGACTTCGGCACGGCGGCGGACGCCCCCTCCGGGGAGACCCCGCCGCGCCCCCGGACGGCCTGCGCCCGCGTCCCGGAGGACGCCTCGACGGCGGAAGCCCTGGCAGCGGTCGCCAAGCCCCTGCGCTATGACGCCAACGCGCTCCTCTGCGCGATCAGCGGCTACCCGAAGACCGGCTGCGGGGAGCAGGTGACCGCCCGGAGCACCGGCCCCGCCCCCGCCGGGAAGCCCGAGCAGGACGAGGGCCCCTCCCTGGGCCTGTACGCGGGGGGCGCCCTCATAGCGGTCCTGGCGGGCGCGGCGGTGTGGCAGTCCCGGCGGCGCGGGCATGCGTAGCGGCGACGCCCCGCAGCGCCCGACCGAACAGCCCCCGGCCCCGCAGTCCACCGACCGGGAGCGCACTCCCCGCCGACTCCACCCGGGCGCCTGGTGGTTGTGGGCCCTGGCCCTCGGCACCGCGGCCACCCGCACCACCAACCCGCTCCTCCTCGCCCTCCTGCTCACGACCTCCGCCTACGTCGTCCTCACCTGCCGCCCCCACACCCCCTGGGCCCGCGGCTACTCCGCCTTCCTGCACCTGGCCCTCGCCGTCCTCCTCGTCCGGCTCCTCTTCGTCGTCGCCCTGGGCTCCCCCGTCCCGGGCACGCACGTGATCGTCACGCTGCCCGAAGTCCCGCTCCCCGACTGGGCGCAGGGCATCCGCCTCGGCGGCAGGGTGACCGCGGAGGGTGTGCTCTTCGCCCTGTACGACGGTCTGCGCCTGGCCGCCCTCCTGGTCTGCGTGGGCGCGGCGAACGCCCTCGCCGGCCCGTCCCGTCTGCTGAAGTCCCTGCCCGGCGCACTGTACGAGGCGGGGGTGGCCGCCGTCGTGGCGCTGACCTTCGCCCCGCATCTCATCGCCGACGTGCAACGCCTGCGCGCCGCACGCCGGTTGCGCGGCCGGCCGGACAGCGGTCTGCGCGGCCTGCTCCAGGTGGCGCTGCCCGTCCTCGAGGGCGCGCTGGAGCGTTCCGTCGCCCTCGCCGCCGCGATGGACGCCCGCGGCTACGGCCGTACCGCCGAGGTTCCCGCCGCCGTCCGCCGAACGACCACCGCTCTCACCCTGGGCGGCCTGCTCGGCGTGTGCACGGGGACGTACGGCCTGCTGACGGCCGTCGGCGGGGTGTACGGCCTCCCTCTCCTGCTCGCCGGTCTCGTCGCCGCCCTGGCCGGGCTCCGCCTCGGCGGCCGCCGTTCCCCCCGCACGCGCTACCGCCCCGACCGCTGGACCCCGCGCGCGTGTCTGGTCGCCGGGTCCGGGATCGCCGTCGCCGCGCTCCTCTTCGCGGCCGCCTCCACGGACCCGGCGGGCCTGCGTCCGGGCGTGGTGCCACTGACCGCGCCCACCCTGCCGCTGTGGCCGGCTGCGGCGATCCTCGTCGGCCTCCTCCCCGCCTTCCTCGCCCCCGCACCACGCCAGGAGCAACCGTCGTGATCCGCTTCGAGAACGTCTCCGTGACGTACGAAGGCGTCCCCGAACCGGCCCTGCGGGGCGTCGACTTCACCGTCCCCGAGGGTGAACTGGTGCTGCTCGCGGGCCCGTCGGGGGTCGGCAAGTCGACGCTGCTGGGCACGGTGAGCGGTCTGGTCCCGCACTTCACCGGCGGCACCCTGAGCGGCCGGGTCACGGTCGCCGGCCGCGACACCCGCACCCACAAGCCGCGTGAACTGTCCGACGTGGTCGGGACGGTGGGCCAGGATCCGCTCGCCCACTTCGTGACCGACACCGTGGAGGAGGAACTCGCCTACGGCATGGAGTCGTTGGGCCTGGCACCGGCCGTGATGCGCCGCCGTGTCGAGGAGACCCTCGACCTGCTCGGTCTGGCCGCCCTGCGCGACCGCCCCCTCGCGACCCTCTCCGGCGGCCAGCGGCAGCGGGTCGCGATCGGCTCGGTCCTCACCCCGCACCCGAGCGTCCTCGTCCTGGACGAGCCGACCTCCGCGCTCGACCCGGCAGCCGCCGAGGAGGTCCTCGCCGTCCTCCTGCGCCTCGTCCACGACCTCGGTACGACGGTGCTGCTGGCGGAACACCGCCTGGAGCGCGTCCTGCAGTACGCCGACCATGTCGCCCTGCTGCCCGCCCCCGGCGCGGCCCCCGTCCTGGGCCCGCCGGCGGAGATCATGGCCGTGTCCCCGGTGTTCCCGCCGGTGGTGGGCCTCGGCCGGCTGGCCGACTGGTCCCCGCTGCCCCTGACGGTCCGCGACGCCCGCCGCCGCGCCTGCGGCCTGCGCGAACGCCTCGCGGACCGGGAACCCGACGGCACGGCGGCCGGGACAACCCCCGCGCCGCCTGCGCCCCGGGCCCCTTCGACGCCGCCGTGGTGGCGCCGGCGCAGGCCCGCCGACGCTCCCTCGCCCGCGGGCGCGCCCGCCGAGGTCGCGGGCCTCGCCGTCCGCCGCGGCCGGGTGCAGGCGCTCCGTCACGTGGACCTCGCCATCGCCCCCGGCGAGACCATCGCCCTCATGGGCCGCAACGGGGCCGGTAAGTCCACGCTGCTCAGCGCCCTCGTCGGCCTGGTCGAGCCGTCCGCCGGGACGGTGCGGGCCGGCGGCGCGGTCCCGCACCGCACCGCGCCCCGCGACCTCGTGCGCCGCGTCGGCCTGGTCCCGCAGGAGCCGCGCGACCTCCTCTACGCCGAGACGGTCGCCGCCGAGTGCGCGGCCGCCGACCGGGACGCGCAGGCCGCCCCCGGCACCTGCCGCGCGCTGGTCTCCGGGCTGCTGCCGGGCATCGCGGACGACACCCACCCCCGCGACCTGTCCGAGGGGCAGCGCCTCACCCTCGCCCTCGCCGTCGTCCTCACCGCCCGCCCGCCCCTGCTCCTCCTGGACGAGCCGACCCGGGGCCTGGACTACGCGGCCAAGGCCCGCCTGGTCTCCGTACTGAAGGAGTCGGCGGCGGCCGGTCACGCGATCGTGCTGGCCACGCACGACGTGGAGCTCGCCGCCGAGCTGGCGCACCGGGTGGTGCTGCTGGCGGAGGGCGAGGTGATCGCGGACGGTCCGACGGCGGAGGTGGTGGTCTCCTCGCCGTCCTTCGCCCCGCAGGTGACGAAGGTGCTGGCCCCGCAGCCGTGGCTCACGGTGGCGCAGGTGCGGGAGGCGCTGAGGTGACCCGGCAGGCCCGCGCGGTCCGGCTGGGCCCGCGTTCCCTCCTCGCGCTGGTGCTCGTCAGCGCCGTCGGCGTCGTCGCGTTCACCTGGCCCTTCCTGGCCCCGCCGCACTCCACGGTGAACGCCCACGCCCAGGACGCGCCGTGGCTGTTCGCGGGGCTGCTGGCGCTGCTGGTCGCCGTGGTCGCGGCGACGATCTCGGAGTCGGGTCTTGGCGCGAAGGCCGTCGCGATGCTGGGGGTGCTGGCGGCGACGGGCGCCGCGCTGCGTCCCATCGGCGCGGGCACGGCGGGCATCGAGCCGATGTTCTTCCTGATGGTGCTGAGCGGCCGGGTCCTCGGGCCGGGCTTCGGCTTCGTTCTGGGCTCGGTGACGATGTTCGCGTCCGCGCTGCTGACCGGCGGGGTCGGGCCCTGGATGCCGTTCCAGATGCTGGCGATGGGCTGGTTCACGATGGGCGCGGGCCTGCTCCCGGGCCGGGACCGGCTGCGCGGCCGCGGGGAGCTCGCGCTGCTCGCCTGCTACGGCTTCCTGGCGGCCTTCGCCTACGGCACGGCGATGAACATGCAGGGCTGGCCCTTCCTGGGCGCGGGCACCACGACCATCGCCTTCGACCCGGCGGCCTCCGTCGCGGAGAACCTGGCCTCCTTCGCCGCGTACTGCCTGGCGACGTCCGTCGGCTGGGACCTCGGCCGCGCGGTGGTCACCGTCGTGCTGACCGTGACGCTCGGCCCGGCGGTGCTCAGGGCGCTACGGAGGGCCACCCGGCGGGCCGCGTTCGAGACCGCGGTCACATTCGAGGACCGCCGGCCGGTGAACCGCCCCACATGACGTGGATCACCTACTATCCTCTTTAGTCGGACATATCGGATGCCATGTACGCGTCGATAGCACCGCTGACCTGGACAGGGACCGGCTCACTGCGGTGGCGGCGAACCACCCACATGCGGCCACAACTAGTAAAAGGGGTCATTGCGGGCACCTTCCGGGCCTGTTTCTCTGGATGACGTCGCACGGCGCCGACGAGCCCATCAGGCTCCGGCGCCGACGTGTGCCGGACGCCGCTCACCCACGGTCCGCCGCCGGCCGCGACGCCGTCAGTCCCCGAAGAAAAAGGTTCTCCGTGTCCGTTTCCGTCATCCGCCGCCTCGCCTCCCCGAAGAAGACCCTCACCGCCGTCGCCGTGGCCGCCGCCACCGCCGGCATGGCCCTGACCGCGGCGCCGGCCCAGGCGGCCCCCGCCGCCCCCTCCGCCGCCGAGGCCCAGGCGATCGCGCACAAGATGATCCCGGACGCCGCGCAGTTCGACGCGTTCAGCAAGATCGTCGAGCACGAGAGCAACTGGGACGTCGACGCCACCAACTCCTCCTCCGGCGCCTACGGCCTCGTCCAGGCCCTCCCCGGCTCCAAGATGGCCACGGCCGGCTCCGACTGGAAGACCAACGCCGAGACCCAGATCAAGTGGGGCCTGGACTACATGAACTCCCGCTACGGCAGCCCGGTCGACGCCTGGTCCTTCTGGCAGGCCAACGGCTGGTACTGAGCCACCCGGACGAACCGACGGCACCACACGCCCGGCGGCCGAGGCGCAAGCGCCACCCCGCACGCCCCCGCGCGGCACCCTGACCGGCGGCGGCCCCCTGATCCCCCGGGGCCGCCGCCTTCCGCGTCTCCCGGCCCGCTCCGCCGCGCGCTCACTTTCGCGCGCTTGAACCGCCTCAGCGGTTGAGGTCGAGCACCGGCACACCGCGCCCTTCGTACGCCTTGGAATCCACGGTGGCGACGAGCGCGTCCGCACCCCACTCAGGCAGATGACGGGCGGCGTGGATCGCCGCCGCGATCCCGAGAGGCACTCCGTCGCGATGCATCCGGGCCACCGCGAGCACCGCCGCGTAGTCGAGGTCGACGGTGTGCAGGACCTCCAACTGCCCGACATGCTCGGCGATTCCGAGATGCTCGCGATCGGCCTCCAGCACCGACAGCGTCGGCGCCCACAAGCGCGACTCGGTCTCGAAGTGGGCCCGGTGGACCAGCGCGGACACCTGCCGATTGCCGGACAACGCCAGCAGCGTCGGCGTATCCAGGACCAGGTGATGAAGGATCACGCGGCGTCACCCTGCTGCCGCGCGAAGGCTTCGCGAAGCCTGCGCCCCATCGCGGCGCTCTCTTCGTCGGTCACCTCGACCCCGAAGTGCTCCGCCAGATACGCACGGGCCCGCTCCGCCCGCTCACGCCGCTCCTCCTCGGTCAGCGTGGACTCCGCGAAGTCCTGCACGAGGGAACGGATCGACGTCCCCCGCGACTCCGCTATCACCGCCAGACGGTCCCGGACTTCGGCGGGAACTCGGATCATCGCATCTGCCATGGGGCGAGTATACGTCGACGTATACGCCCCTCACTCGGCGGCGACCCGCAACTCCTTCACCCCGTTGATCCAGGCGGACCGCAGCCGCCGTGGGTCGCCGACCAGCCGCAGCCCCGGCATGGCGTCGGCGATGGCGTTGAAGATCAGGTCGATCTCCAGCACCGCCAGCGACTTGCCCAGGCAGAAGTGCGGCCCGCCGCCGCCGAATCCCAGGTGGGGGTTGGGGTCGCGGGTGACGTCGAACGCGTCGGGCCGCTCGAACACCTCGGGATCGTGGTTGGCGGAGGCGTAGAAGAGTCCGACCCGCTCGCCCTTCCTGATGATCCGCCCGCCGAGTTCGGTGTCCTGGGTGGCGGTGCGCTGGAAGGCGAACACGGGCGTGGCCCAGCGGACGATCTCCTCGGCGGCGGTGGAGGGCCGCTCCCGCTTGTAGAGCTCCCACTGCTCGGGGTGCGTGAGGAAGGCGTGCATGCCGTGGGTGATGGCGTTGCGGGTGGTCTCGTTGCCGGCGACGGCGAGCATCAGCACGAAGAAGCCGAACTCGTCGGAGTTGAGGTTGCCCTGGTCCTCGGCGGCCACGAGGGTGCTGACGATGTCGTGCGCCGGGCACTGCTTCCGGTCGGCGGCCATCGTCATGGCGTACGAGATGAGCTCGGCGGCGGACTGCGCGCCGACCTCCTCGGTGATCGCGTACTCGGGGTCGTCGTAGGCGATCATCTTGTTGGACCAGTCGAAGATCTTGGTCCGGTCGCCCTGGGGGATGCCGATCAGCTCCGCGATGGCCTGGAGGGGCAGTTCGCAGGCGACCGAGGTGACGAAGTCGAAGGGGCCGTCGAGTTCGCGGGCGGCGGCGACGATGCCGGCCGCCCGGTCCCGCAGCCGCTGCTCCAGCGCGCGGATCGACCGTGGCGTGAACCCGCGTTGCACGATCTGCCGCACCCTGGTGTGCTCGGGGGGGTCCATGTTCAGCAGGATCAGCCGCTGCGCGTCGATGGAGTCGCGCCGGATGTGCTCGTTGAAACGGATGATGGCGGTGTTGACGGTGGACGAGAACAGCTCGGGGTGAGTGGAGACGTACCGGACGTCGGCGTGACGGGTCACCGCCCAGTAACCCTCGTCCTGGAAGCCGGCCACGTTTCCCGACTGGGGGATCCAGCGGACCGGTTCGGCCCGCCGCAGCTCAGCCAACTCCGGCAGGGGGACACGGTGTTGCAGCAGGTCGGGGTCGGTGAAGTCGAACCCGTCGGGAAGCGCTGGACAGTGCATGGGCAGCTCCAGCCGTCGGACCAGTCGCCTGACGGTCCATCAGAAACAGGGTGCGGCGACGGTAGTTCAGGGCTCTGAAGCTTGCAAGACCCTTGCGGTGACGTACGTCACGTCCGCAGACTGCACAGAGCAGAACTAGAACACGTACTAGTTCCGGGAGGATCCCGCACCCATGGCTGCCGAACCCGTGATCGTGGAAGCCGTCCGCACCCCCATCGGCAAGCGCGGCGGCGCGCTCGCCAATCTCCACCCCGCCTACCTCCTCGGCGAGACCTACCGCGAACTCCTCGGCCGCACCGGCATCCCCGCCGACGCCGTGGAGCAGATCGTCGGCGGCACCGTCACCCACGCCGGCGAGCAGTCCATGAACCCCGCCCGCACGGCCTGGCTGACGATGGGCCTCCCCTACGAGACGGCGGCGACGACGGTCGACTGCCAGTGCGGCTCCTCGCAGCAGGCGTCGCACATGACCGCCAACATGATCGCGGCGGGCGTCATCGACGTGGGGATCTCCTGCGGGGTGGAGGCGATGTCTCGCGTGCCGCTCGGCTCGGGTTCGAAGCACGGCCCGGGCAAGCCGTTCCCCGACGAGTGGAACGTCGACCTGCCGAACCAGTTCGAGGCGGCGGAACGCATCGCCCGGCACCGGGGGCTGAGCCGCGACGACGTCGACGCGCTGGGCCTGCTCAGCCAGACGCGAGCCGCCGACGCCTGGTCGGAGGAGCGCTTCAAGCGGGAGACCTTCGCGGTCCAGGTCCCCACGACGGAGGAGGAGCAGGCTGCCGGCCAGGGCATGTGGCGCCTGGTCGACCACGACGAGGGCCTGCGCGACACCTCCCCGGAGGCCCTGGCCCGGCTGAAGCCGATCATGCCGACGGCGGTGCACACGGCCGGCAACTCCTCCCAGATCTCCGACGGCGCGGCGGCGATCATGTGGGCGTCCAAACGGATGGCCCGCGCCCTGAAACTGAAGCCCAGGGCGCGGATCGTGGCCCAGGCCCTGGTCGGCGCGGACCCCCACTTCCACCTGGACGGCCCCGTCGACGCGACACGGGCGGTGCTCGGCAAGGCGGGCATGTCCCTCAAGGACATGGACCTCGTCGAGATCAACGAGGCCTTCGCGTCCGTGGTGCTGTCCTGGACGAAGGTCTTCGACCAGGACCTGTCGAAGGTCAACGTCAACGGCGGCGCGATAGCCCTCGGCCACCCGGTCGGAGCGACGGGCGCCCGCCTGATCACCACGGCCCTCCACGAACTGGAACGCACGGACAAGGAGTTCGCCCTCATCACCATGTGCGCGGGCGGCGCCCTGGCCACGGGGACGATCATCCAGCGGATCTAGCGCCACGCCGGGGAGAGAAACGGGGCGGGGCATTGACGGGGTCGTTAGGGTTCCTAAGTAGATGTCACGTGTCGAGTTCACACGAGAGGCAGAGCAGCGCATGAGCGAGTCGCAGGTTTGGGACGCCGTCGACGCCTACTTCACCGACCACCTCTCCCCGGACGACGAGGTCACCTCCGCGGCCCTGCGCGACAGCGACGCCGCCGAGCTGCCGCCGATCAGCGTCACGGCCGCGCAGGGCAAGCTGCTCCAGCTGCTCGCCGAGATCCAGGGGGCGCGCGCGATCCTGGAGATCGGCACCCTCGGCGGGTACAGCACGATCTGGCTGGCCCGCGCGCTCCCGGCCGACGGCCGGCTGATCACCCTGGAGTACAACCCGAAGCACGCCGAGGTCGCCGCCCGCAACATCGCCCGCGCGGGCCTCGACAAGCAGGTCGAGGTGCGGGTCGGCCCGGCCCTGGAGTCACTGCCGCTGCTCGCCGACGAGAACCCGCCCCCGTTCGACCTGGTCTTCATCGACGCGGACAAGGTCAACAACCCCCACTACCTCGAATGGGCGCTGAAGTTGACCCGCGCGGGCAGCCTCATCGTCCTGGACAACGTGGTGCGCGGCGGCCGGGTCGTCGACGCGGCCAGCGACGCGGACGACGTGCGCGGGACCCGAGCCGCCATCGAACTCATCGGCTCGCACCCGCGGTTGAGCGGCACCGCGGTCCAGACGGTGGGGGCGAAGGGCTACGACGGGTTCGCGCTGGCCCGCGTACTGGCGTAGCCCGTGGGGCTCCCCGCGGCTACGCCTCGTGGAAGAACCCGACGTTGACGCTGCGCGGGCCGGTGCGGTCGACGACGACGATCTCGCCGACGCCGCCCCGCGGCAGCTGCACCGTGCCGCCGTAGGGGATGGTCTGGGCGTACTCGCCGACGACCAGCCGGACCTCGGAGGACGGGTCCGGCTGGGAGCCGCGCAGCCAGCTGACCTGCCAGACGCCCTCCGGCCCGCACAGGAACTCCAGGTGGACCCGGGAGACGAACAGCCAGTCCTCGGGTGTCACGAGGCGGCAGACGGACTTGTCCCGGCCCACCCGCAGCACCGCCCCCGGCTCGCTGGGCGCGTCGGCCATGAGCATGCCGGCCGTGGCACCCTCTTCCGTCCCCGAGACGGTGGCCATGGTGAGTTCGAGCACGTGCGCTCCTCGTGACTGTGTCCGACAGTGGCTTGCAAGTGACCTTGCACAGCGGCCGCATACTAAATCGCCCGGCCCCGCCGCGTCCGGCACAATGGACGCATGACCGAGCGAAAGCCACCCGGTGTTCCGTTCGACTCCTGGATCGACAAGCAGATCCGGGACGCGCAACTCCGGGGTGAGTTCGATCAACTCCCGGGCGCGGGAAAGCCGTTGGAGTCCGGCTCCGACACGGCGTACGACGAACTGTGGTGGATCAAGCGCAAGATGGCGCGCGAGGGGCTCTCGGTGCTTCCGCCGGCGCTCGCACTGCGCAAGGAGGCGGAGGACGCCCTCGCGGCGGCGTACGCGGCCCCTTCGGAACGCCTCGTCCGGAAGATCATCACGGACGTCAACGTCAAACTCCGCGACATGATGTTCAAGCCGCCGCCCGGCCCCCCGCTCGGGATGCAGCCGTACGACGTCGAAGCGGTCGTACGTCAGTGGCGGGAGCGCCGGGAGGCGGCTTCGGGGAACAGCTGACGGGTCGTGCACGGCACACGCCGGTCGGCACGCACACTCACACGTGCAGGAGCCGCTCCGTCAGTTCGCGGTAATCCCTCAGGGCCAGGCGGAGCTGCTCGGTGTCGACGGCCGTGGTGGCGGTGTCGCCCTTACTTCCGCCCTTGGCTCCGCCGCCCTCGGCGAGCTGCCAGGAGCCGCGCAGGGTGCGGCGGCGGTCGTTGACGGCGTCGGTGAAGCGGGCGGCCAGTTCCTCCAGGACATGGTCGGCCTCCTCGACGGCGTCACGCGGCCGGTCCACGAACCCGGCGACCGCGTGGTGCAGCCGGGAGGCGAGTTCCTCGCACTCCTCGTTCGGCAGCAGCGGGGAGCCCTGCGGGCCGTGCGAGCGGTCGGCAGCGGAGTGCGGCCCCGCCGACGGCGTGTCCGTGCGGGCCGTGTCGGCGTCCGCGCCGGTGCGCTCCTCAGCGCCGGTGCCGGTGCCGGTCACGCTGGGGGTCCCGCCCGGGAGGGTGTCCCGTGCGTCCCTCGGCTCCCGGCCGGTCGTCGGGTCGTCCGCGCCCGCGCCGGGGGCTGTCGTGTCCTTGTGGACGGGGTCCACGGGGCTGACGGGCGTCACCGGGTTCACCCGGGTCCGTCCGGTCTGCTCCGGGGTCGTCGTCCGGTCGCGGTCCTCGCCGCTCGAAGTCACGTCGGGCATTCCTGTCAGCTCTCCTTCGTCTGGTGCCTGTGGAAGCCTCGCGGCAGGTGGAGGCCGGAGCGGTGCTCGTTCCGCGCGTGGGTCTCCCGGCCCTGCGTCACCGCGGCCGGCGACCGGTGACGGCCGGCCCCGTGCCGGCCCTCCTTCACCAGCTCGTCGAAGAGGGCGCGGGCCTCGACCATGGCGGACCGCAGGTCCTCGGTGCCGGGGGCCTGGCCGTTGCGCGCGCCGCCGTCGGTGTGGAAGCGCGCCACGTGGTGCACGTGCCGGTAGCCGTTGACGTGGCGCGGGTGGTGCACGGAGAGCGCGGCGACCTGCTCGTCGTACTGCGCGCCGTCCGGGAAGCCCCGGGCGCCCGCCACCTCCGCGACCAGCCGGTCGGCCTCGGCGACCGCCTCACGGGGCGAGTCGACGAAGCGCTCCTGCGCCGCCGTCCAGCGGGCCTCGAACCGCTCGCGTTCGGCGGGCTCCAGCGGACGCTCCTGCAGTCCGCCGTGCCGCTCCACGAGTGTGCCGAGCTCCCGCTCGGCGGCCTTGACGTCTCCGCCGTGCCGCGCCACGGCACGGTCGTACTCGGGCCCGAAGCGATGCTTCAGGCTGCGTCCCCCGTGCGGCCCTCGGGACCGCACGGCCAGGACGGCCGCGACGGCGATGACGGCCGCCACGATCACGATCAGAGCGATGATCACGCCTGTGGACATGGTTGCCTTCCGATGTGGTCGGCCCCGCGGGCCGGTTCACGATTCCGGGTTGCCCGGAAGACGTCGTACAAACGGCAGGCAAAGCCGCGCGACGCCCACGACAATGACCGGCATGAGCGTCACGACCGCCTGGACCATCGCCCCGGAACCCGTGGACTCCCCCGTCGCCGCCGCGTTGTGGCGGGAGTACTACACGGAGGTCAGCGACCGCTGGTACCTGCTGCACGAGGGGCGCAGGACCGACCCGGCCGAGCTGGAGCGGGAGATCACCGCCGGGAAAGGAGATCGACTGACGCCGCCGCGGGGCCTGTTGCTGGTCGCGTGGTACGAGGGCGCGCCGGCCGGGAGCGCCGGCGTACGGCTGCTGGACGCGGCGACGGCCGAGCTGACGCGGGTGTTCCTGCTGCCCGGCGCCCGGGGCAGGGGCGGCGCGGCGCTGCTGGTCGCCGCCGCCGAGGAGAGCGCCCGCGCGCTCGGGGCGGCCCGGATGATCCTGGACACCCGCGGCGACCTGGTCGAGGCCCGCGCCCTGTACGCGCGGCTCGGGTACGCGGAGACCGAGCCGCACAACGACGACCGGTACGCCGACCACTGGTTCGCGAAGAACCTGAGCTGAGGCGCCGGACACCTACGCTGGCCGTGTCACCGGCCGTTCCGCGTGCGGCTGTTCGCGGTCCGAGCCGCACAGTTCGCCGCCCAGCTCCTTGACCAGGCGGGTCAGGTCGGTGGGGCGGTCCGGGCCCCACCAGTCGCCGAGCAGTTCGGCGAGGGACTCCTCGCGGGCCCCGGCCAGCCGGCGGGCCACCGTCCACCCCTCGTCGGTGAGGACCAGGTCGAGGCCCTCGCGCCGGGCCAGTCCGCGTTCCTCGATCTGCCGGGTGCCGTCCAGGATCACGGGGAGCGGCACGGTGCTGCGCTCGGCGAGCCGGGACGGCTCGACGCTGCCGTACCGGCGGATGCGCAGCAGCATCCAGCTGGCGACCGGGAGGAGGTCGTAGCCGGCCCGGGCGGTGATCGTGCGGTAGATCTCGCGGCGGCCCTCCCGGGTGCCGAGCAGGGACAGGGCCCGGCAGACCTCGTCGTAGGAGGAGCGTTCGACGGGGTTGCTGGCGAGTGTCTCCGTCACGTCCGGCGCGGTGACCGAACCGCGCAGCGGTTCCTCCTTGAGGAACCAGGCGAGGACGAAGCCGACGAGGGCGACGGGCGCCGCGTACAGGAAGACGTCGGTGATGGAGGACGCGTACGCGTGCAGGACCGGCGGGCGCAGCGCGGCCGGCAGCTCGCCGATGCCCCGCGGGTCGGCCTCCAGCGCGTCGGCGGAGACGCCGGCCGGGAGGGCGACGCCCCGGAAGGCGTCGGCGAGTTCGTCGCCGAGGCGGCCGGCGAACACCGTGCCGAAGACGGCGACGCCGAAAGACGCGCCGATGGAGCGGAAGAAGGTCGCGCCGGAGGTGGCGACGCCGAGGTCCTCGTAGGAGACGGCGTTCTGCACGATGAGGACGAGGACCTGCATCACCAGGCCGAGCCCGAGACCGAAGACGAAGAACACGGTGCTCATCTCCGCCGTGGAGCTGCCCTCGTCAAGCCGGTGCAGGAGCAGCAGGCCGACGGTCGTGACGGCGGTGCCGGCGACGGGGAACACCTTCCAGCGGCCGGTGCGGCTGACGATCTGGCCGGAGACGGTGGACGACAGGAGCATGCCGACCACCATGGGCAGCATGTGCACGCCGGACAGGGTGGGCGAGACGCCCTGGACGACCTGGAGGAACGTCGGCAGGTAGGTCATCGCGCCGAACATGGCGAAGCCGACGATGAAGCTGATCACCGCGGAGAGGGTGAAGGTGCGGATGCGGAACAGCTTGAGCGGGAGGACGGGTTCGGCGGCGCGGCGCTCCACGGCCACGAACGCGACGAGGAGCAGGAGGCCCAGCACGGCGAGTCCGACGATCTGCGGCGAGCCCCAGGACCAGGTGGTGCCGCCGAGGGAGGCCACGAGGACCAGGCAGGTGGCGACGGCGGCGATGAGGAAGGTGCCCAGGTAGTCGATGACGTGCCGGGTCCCCTTGCGCGGGATGCGCAGGACGGCCGCGATGACGGCGAGGGCGACGACGCCGACGGGCAGGTTGACGTAGAAGACCCAGCGCCAGCTGAGGTGTTCGGTGAACAGACCGCCGAGGAGGGGTCCGAGGACGCTGGTGGCGCCGAAGACCGCGCCGAACAATCCCTGGTAGCGGCCGCGGTCCCGGGGGGCGACGATGTCGCCGACGATCGCCATCGACAGCACCATCAGCCCGCCGCCGCCGAGGCCCTGCACGGCCCTGAAGGCGATGAGCTGGGCCATGTCCTGGGCCATGCCGCACAGTGCCGAGCCCACCAGGAAGATCACGATCGCGATCTGGAACAGCTTCTTGCGCCCGTACTGGTCGCCGAGTTTGCCCCACAGCGGCGTCGCGGCGGTCGACGCCAGCAGGTACGCCGTGACCACCCAGGACAGGTGCTCCATGCCGCCGAGGTCGCTGACGATGGTGGGCAGCGCGGTCGACACGATCGTCTGGTCGAGGGCGGCGAGCAGCATGCCGAGCAGCAGGGCGCCGATCGAGACGAGGACGCCGCCGGGAACGTGCTCCTGGCGCGGATCCCCCGTCCTGGCATGTGCGTCCAGGGCCATGAATGCCTCCCGGGGCTGTCGCGAACACCTCCATCGTGATCGGTGTGGCCCGTTATGGCCTCTTGAGTCCCGTTGGTTCCGCGCCCGGTCCGCCGGTCGTGTCGAGGTCGGCCGGGGTCGTACGGGTGTCTGACGGGCGGTCGTGTGGAGGTTCTGGGTAGTCTCTGGAGTTCGTACGGGGAGGGGCGAACAGGTGAACGAGCCGACGGCGTGGCAGGGACGACCGGGACAGCACAGGCTTCCGTGCCCCGAGTGCGGGGCGCTCCGCGCGGCGGACAACACCCCGTCCTGCGCCTGCGCGCGGCGCGCGGCCGAGGCCCTGCGCGACACCCGCGAGGCGGAGGCGGCCGCGGCGGGGGACTTCGATCCGCTCCGCATACGGCCCTACGTGGAACTGGACGGCGCGGGCGGTGCTCCCGGCACGGCGGACGCCCCGTCCGCGGACGGGGTCTCCGCGAGCGACCTGACCATGCCGCTGCCGGCCGTCCCCCCGGCGGCGTCCGACGCCACCCTGCCGCTGCGCGCCGTGAGCCCGGCCGGTGCGGACGCGCGCACGACGGCGCTGCCCGCCGTGTCCGGGCCGGGCCCCTTAGGCACCGGCGGCGGCCCGGACACGACGGACGCGTACGGCGACGACGGGGAGCCGCGCGGCCGGCGCCGTCGCCCCCTGCTGATCGCGGCGGCCGCCGGGGCCGTGGCCGTCGTCGCGGCGGTGGGGTTCGCCGGCGGGCTGTTCAGCTACGAGAAGCCCACTCGCGACGGCGCCGCCCCGGAGGACGTCCGGGCGGCCGTGCCGGAGACCTCGCCCAGCGCGGACGCCTCCGCGTCGCCGTCGGCGAGCCCGCCCGGGTCACCGTCGGACTCCCCCAGCGCCTCCCCGTCGCCTTCCGCGAGCGGGAGCCCGTCACCGTCCCCGTCCGCGTCGCCGTCGAGCGCCGCGCCGTCGGCATCCCCGTCGGCCTCCCCGAGTCCGTCGGCCGGCCCGAGCACCACCGCGCCGCCCCCAAGGCCCGGGAACGGGGCCGCCGACGCGGGCGCGGCCAGCCCCGGGGCGAGCGTCCTGCGGCCGGGCGACCGGGGGGACGAGGTCACGGAACTCGAGCTCCGTCTGAGCCAGTTGTCCCTCTACGTCGGCAAGCCCGACGGTGTCTTCACCCGCCAGGTGGAGGAGGCGCTGCGCACCTACCAGCGGTCCCGGGGGATCCAGGGCGAGGAACTCGGCGTGTACGGGCAGCTGACCCGGGCCCGCCTGGAGTCGGAGACGCACGAGCCTTGAAGGGCCGGCGTCCCGACGGCCGACGCCTCCGACGACACTTCCCAGGACGCCTCCGACGTCTCCGCCGGAGCTTCAGGCGCGGCAGGACGCTGACCCGCGCCCGCGGGGGCTCCTCAGCCCACGTGCAGGCGCACGCCCCCGCCGGCGACGGTCTCCACGCGCACCCGCCGCAGATCGGGCACGACGACGTCCGGTTCGTGCGCCGCCGCGCGGGCCCCGACGCCCACGACGCGCATCCCGGCCGCCCGCCCGGCGGCGATGCCCGCGCCGGAGTCCTCGAAGACCACGCACTCCTCGGGGGCGACGCCCAGCTCCGCCGCGCCCTTGAGGAAGCCCTCGGGGTCCGGCTTGGAGGCGCCCACCGACTCGGCGGTGACGCGCACCCGCGGCAGGTCCAGTCCCGCCGCCGCCATCCTCGCCGTGGACAGGGGGGCGTCCGCCGAGGTGACCAGGGCGTGCGGGACGCCGTGGAGGGAGGCGAGGAACTCGGGCGCCCCGGGGACCGGGACGACGCCGTCCATGTCGGCGGTCTCCTCGGCCAGCATCCGCGCGTTGTCCTCGAGGTTGAGCTCCCTCGGGCGGTCGGGCAGCAGCAGGGCCATCGAGGCGTGGCCCTGGCGGCCGTGGACGACCCGCATGACCTCGTCGCCGTCGAGCCCGTGCTCGGCGGCCCAGCGCCGCCAGATCCGTTCCACGACGGCGTCGGAGTTCACCAGGGTGCCGTCCATGTCGAGCAGGAGGGCGCGGGCGGTCAGGACGGTGGGGGCGGACAGGGGGGTCGGCATCGGCGACTCCAGCACGGTCGGGCGCGTGCCCGGCAGGCGGAACGCGCGCGGGGGCGGACGGCATACGCGGACGGGGAGCAAGGGACGCGCGGAGAAGAACAAGGCGGCCCCGCCCGCCGGTCAGGGAAAACGGGCGGGAGCCACTTTGTTTCCCCACGGTACAAAACATCCGGGGGTGCACGCCACCCTTGAGCCGCCCCGTCTCCCCCGGCGCCCCGTGTCACCCTGCGCCCCGCCTCACCAGCCGCCCCCGTCATCCGGCGCCGGCCCCGCCTCACCCGGCGATCGCCTCCCACAGGCTCCACGCCCCCAGGGCCAGCATCAGCGCCGCCGCGATCCGCGTGATCAGCCGCAGCGGCACCCGCTTCATGAGGGCCTTCCCGCCGACGATGCCGAGCCCGGCAACGGCCCACAGCGCCAGCACCGCGCCGAGGCCGACGGAGAGCGGATCGTCGTAGCGGGCGGCGAGGTTCGCCGTCATGATCTGGGTCAGATCGCCGAACTCGGCGACGAGGATCAGCATGAAGCCCGCGCCGAAGACCTTCCAGAAGGACTGGTTCTCGGGCGTGCGGACCTCGTCCTCGTCGTCGTCCTTCTTCCTCAGCAGCACGGCCGCGCCGCCGAGGAAGAGCACACCGGTCAGCGCGTGCACGATCTGCTGCGGCAGCAGCGTCAGCACGCTGCCCGCCGCGACGGCGAGCGCGACGTGCACGGCGAAGGCGGCGGCGACGCCGGCGAAGACGTAGGAGGCGCGGTAGCGGGTGCCCAGGACGAGGCCGGCGAGGGCGGTCTTGTCGGGCAGTTCGGCGAGGAAGACGACGCCGAAGACGAGCGCCGTCACGGTAAGGCTGATCAAGGTTCCTCAATCGGTCGGGCTGCCCCACCGAGAGCGCGGGGGGCCTGTCGGCCCTACGGAGACGCCTCGGCACGGCAGCGCACACGGCGCCCGCGCCGGACGGCACGGGCGTGCACTGCTTGCCGAAGGTCTCGCTGGCGGATCCGCACGGGTGCGGATCGGCCTCCGGGCGCCGGCCCGGCATCCGTCACGAGGACGGGCCGAGCAGTATGTCGACGGTCCGGCGAAGAGCTACTCCCCTTCTGCGCCGTCCATGGTACGTGACACCTGCACCGACCTCGCCCGCGAGTGACGCTCGCCACATCCCCGCACGCTGCCGAAAAGCTTCACACCGAACGTCTTGTCGTGTCATGCGCACGTCACTAACTTCTCACCGCACGCACACCTCCCCGCAACGCGGCCCCGCGAGCATTCCTCCGCTCGCACCGCAACGCCCTCACCCCTCAAGGGAGTTCGCATGTCCCGCAGACCCTCAGTCTACGCGCGTCAACGGATCGGCACAGTCGCGGCGCTCACCGGACTGGCAGCCTCCGCCGCCCTGTTCAGCGGCCCGACCGCCTCCGCCGCCCTCCCCACCCCGGTCAGCGCCGCCACCGCCCGCACCTACCTCGCCTCGCTCACGGTGGCCGCCGAGGACCGCACCGGCTACGACCGCGACCTGTTCAACCACTGGATCACCGTCAGCGGCTCCTGCAACACCCGCGAGACCGTCCTCAAGCGCGACGGGTCCAACGTGGTCGTCAACTCCGCCTGCACCGCCACCAGCGGCAGCTGGTACTCCCCCTACGACGGAGCCACCTGGACCGCCGCCGCCGACCTGGACATCGACCACGTCGTGCCGCTCGCCGAGGCCTGGGACTCCGGCGCCGACGGCTGGACCAGCGCCAAGCGCCAGAACTTCGCCAACGACCTGACGCGCCCGCAGCTCATCGCCGTCACCGACAACGTCAACCAGGCCAAGGGCGACCAGGACCCGGCCGAGTGGATGCCGTCGGTCTCGTCCTACCGCTGCACCTACGTCCGCGCCTGGGTGCAGGTGAAGTACTACTACGGCCTGTCGGTCGACTCCGCCGAGAAGAGCGCGCTGACCGGCCACCTGGCGAGCTGCTGACCCGGCGACCGCACGCGGTTCGCCGCCGGGATCTCCCCACCGCGCCCCGTCGTTCCGTACCGTACGGGGCGACGGAGGAGGCGATCACATGGCCGGACTGCGGCTGGGACCCCTGCTGAGGTACGCCGACAGCACGTCCGCGACCGTATGGGGCGAGGCGAGCCGTCCGTGCGCCGCCGAAGTGCGCTGCGCGGACGGCTCCGGCGGCACCGCCCGCACCTTCCAGGTGGCCGGGCACCACTACGCCCTGATCCCGGTGACCGGCCTCGCCCCGGGAACCGCCACGCCGTACGAGGTGTTCCTCGACGGCACACGCGTGTGGCCGGCGCCGGACGCGTCAGCCGCCTCGACGTCGTTTCCGCCTTCGGTCATCCGCACCCCCGCCGGCGGCGACGACGTGCGCGTGGCGTTCGGCTCCTGCCGGTGGGCGGCGCCCGCCGCCGACGCGCACGACCCCGTGGGCCCCGACGCCCTGGACAGCCTCGCCGCGCGCATCGCCGCCGACCCGGAGGGCGAGCGGCCCGACGTCCTGCTGCTGCTCGGCGACCAGGTGTACGCCGACGAGACCTCCGACGCGACACAGCGCTGGCTGGCCGCCCGCCGCGACCTCGGCGAACCGCCGGGCACGGGGGTCGCGGACTACGAGGAGTACACCCACCTCTACTACGAGTCCTGGCTCGACCCCGAGATCCGCTGGCTGCTGTCCACCGTGCCCAGTTGCATGATCTTCGACGATCACGACGTCATCGACGACTGGAACACCTCCGCCTCCTGGCTGACCGACATGCGGGCCACCCACTGGTGGCGCGAGCGGCTGCTGAGCGGGCTGATGTCGTACTGGGTGTACCAGCACCTGGGCAACCTCTCCCCCGCCGAGCTGGCCGACGACCCCCTCTACGCGGCCGTGTGCGCCACGCCCGACGGCACCGACGCGCTGCGTGACTTCGCCTGCCGCGCCGACGCCGACTCGGCTTCCGCGCGCTGGAGTTACCGGCGGGACTTCGGCCGGGTGCGGCTGGTGATGGTGGACTCGCGGGCGGCGCGCGTGCTGGAGGAGAGCGAGCGCTCGATGCTCGACCCGGGCGAGGCCGAGTGGCTGCGCGCCCAGGTGCTGGACGAGCCCGGCTCCTACGACCACCTCCTCGTCGGCACCTCCCTGCCCTGGCTGCTGCCTCACCTGGTGCACGACGTCGAGGGCTGGAGCTCGGCCCTGTGCCGGGGCGAACGGGGCGCTCGCTGGGCGCGGTTCGGGGAGCGGCTGCGGCGCAAGGCGGACCTGGAGCACTGGGCGGCGTTCCCGTCGTCGTTCGCCGAACTGACCGGCCTGTTCGCGGAGATCGGCACCGGCCCGCAGGCCCCGGCGACGGTGCTCGTGCTGTCCGGGGACGTGCACCACGCGTACGTGGCCGAGACCCGGTGGCGGGACGGCTCGCCGGACGCACGGGTGCTCCAGCTGACGTGCTCGCCCGTCCACAACTCCGTCCCGCTGTCGATCCGGGCGGGTTTCCGCTTCGGGTGGAGCGCGGCGGCGCGGGCTCTCGGACGCCGGTTCCGCCGGCACGGGCGCTGCGCCCGACCGCCCGTCAGCTGGCGCAAGACGGGTGGGCCCTGGTTCGGCAACCAGCTCATGACGCTGACGCTGCGCGGTCGTTCGGCCCGGTTGCGGCTGGAGCAGGCGAAGCCGGCGCGGAACGGCGGGCGGCCCCGCCTGGAGACGGTCATGGAGTCACGGCTGAGCGGGTCCTGAGGGGGCCGCGGCGAGAATCCGGTCGCCATGGGTGCACATCCGGTCGCCCGAGAGGCAAATCCGGTCTTAGTGAGTCGCATTCGGTCGCGGTGGGTGTGTATTCGGTCACGCTCTCGGTAGCGGGCCGGAGCGCAGAAAGCGCTCTACGTGCTGCGCTGTCACCAGGAAAGCGCCAAGGGTAATCCAAGCGGTGGCCAAATGTTGAACTTGCAAGCATCGCCGGAATCCGCCTACCGTGGGTCACTCGTTCGGTACCGCCGCCCCCACCGGCCGGTCCGTCCCCAGGACCGGTCGTCTTGACCGAAACCGAAGGAGTACCCCCCTCATGTCCGCTCGTCTCGACAGCGCACAGCCGTACGCGCTCGGCCTGTTCCGCATCGTCGTAGGCCTGCTCTTCGCCTGCCACGGCGCCGCCTCGCTCTTCGGCGTCCTCGGCGGGGCCGTCGGCACCGACGGAGGGACCGTCAGCGCCGGCACCTGGCCCGGCTGGTACGCGGCCGTCATCCAACTGGTCGGCGGCACCCTCGTGATGCTCGGCCTCGGCACCCGCGCCGCCGCGTTCATCGCGTCGGGTTCCATGGCGTACGCGTACTTCAAGGTCCACCAGCCGGAGGCGCTGTGGCCGATGCAGAACGGCGGCGAGGCGTCCGCGATGTTCTGCTGGGCCTTCCTGCTGCTGGTCTTCACCGGCTCCGGCGCGTTCGGGCTTGACCGGCTGTTCAGCCGGCGCACCGCGGGTCAGCGGGAGCAGGAGCCGGCGGCGCGCGAGGCGGCCGTCTCCGCCTGACCCGTCACGGCCGGGCTCCGACGTCCGGCCCGTCGCGGCCCGACCCACGCGGCTCGTACCCGGGGCGCCCTCTCCGTTCATCGGGGAGGGCGCTTTCCGTCACCCCCCGGCGGGGCCCTTCTGCCGCTCCGGGCACGGCCGTTGAGACGACTCGCGGCTCCATGCGTTGCCGAACACACGCGCACCCTGTGACCCTTCTGTCACATCATCGGCGTACGCTGGATGGCTGTCATGGCCGCACCTGCCGCTCCCCCGCGACACCGCGGCGAGGCCGGCCGCTACGGGGGAGACCGGGGAGTTCGGGGTGTTCGAGAGTGTGGGGGCGTGGGCGCTGATCGGCGCCCCGTGGATCTATGTGCTGGTGGCGCTGTCGGTGCTGCTCGACGTGTTCCTGCCGGTGCTGCCGAGCGGGGTGCTCGTCATCGCCGCGGCGACGGCTGCCGCCGCGGGCTCGGGGGCGGCGACCGGACGGCTGCCGCATCAGGTCCCGGACATCGTGGCCCTGATCCTGTCCGCGGCGACCGCGTCCGTGCTGGGGGACCTGGCCGCGTACCGGCTGGCCTGGCGCGGGGGCGCGCGTCTGGACCGCGCCATATCCCGCTCCCGGCGGCTCACCACCGCGCAGGCACGTCTCGGCGGGGCGCTCGCCCGGGGCGGCGGGGCGCTGTTCGTGCTGGCCCGGTTCGCGCCGGCCGGCCGCTCGGTCGTCTCCTTCGTCGCGGGCGCCGCGCACCGGCGTCCGCGTGACTTCGTCCCGTGGTCGGCGCTGGCGGGTCTGTCCTGGGCGGCGTACAGCGCGGCGCTCGGGTACTACGGCACCCAGTGGCTGGGGACGGCATGGCTGGCCACGGCGGTGTCGGTACTGGCCCTGTTCGGAGCGGGAGCAGGAGCGGCATACGTCATGCGCCGCCAACCGGCCTGACGCCGCGGCGTCAGGCTGCCGCGCCCGGAGGAACCGACTGCCGGCCGACCTGCCCGACAGGGCCCCCGAGTCTGGGCTGGCGCGGCCCCGAGGGACCGGCAGCCAGCCGGCCTGACCGACACGACGCCCCGGCGTGGGACTGCCGCCGCCGGAAAGACCGGCCGCCGGCCGACCTGACCGACACGACGCCCGGGGTGTGGGCTGCCGCCGCCGCAGGAACCGGCTGCCGGCCGGCGTGACCGACACGACGCCCCGGCGCGGGGCTGCACGCCGCCGGCATGACCGACACGACGAAGGGCCGCCGCCGCCGGAAGAACCGGCCCCCAGCCGGCCCGACCCACACAGCGCCCCGGCATGGGGCTGCCGCCGCCGGAGGGGCCGGCCGCCGGCCAGCCCGATCGACGCGGCGCCCCGGCGTTGGGCTGCCGTCGCCGGAGGGGCCGGGGCCCGGCTCCCCCGGTGCGGAGGTGGAGCCGTGGCTACGCTCCCCTGGCTGCCGAGCCCCTGATCTCCAGGCCGGCCAGGAGCTTCGTGGTCGCTGCCGTGACCGCGTCCACCGCTTCGTCGAACACCTCCCGGTTGTGCGCGGCCGGCGCCCGGAAGCCCGACACCTTGCGCACGTACTGCAGGGCGGCGGCCCTGATCTCGTCGTCCGTGGCCTCCTCGGGCAGCGCGGGCGGACGCAGCGTCTTGATGCTTCGGCACATGGTCTCAGTGTCCCCCCGCTCCGGTCGGCGCGTCGCCGTCGAGGTCGACGCACCAGTCGTTCGACGTGATCCAGTTGCCCTTCGGGTACTCGAAGTCGGCCTGCCCGAGCAACGTGAACCCCGCCTTGCGGCACACCGCGTTGGAGGCGGCGTGCCGGACGTCGGGGAAGGCGTGCAGGGCGGCGTGGCCGCCGGCCGGACGCAGGGCGCGCACGACCCCGGTCAGGGCCCGCGCCGCGCTCACCGCGAGGCCTCTCCCCTGGAACTCCGGCAGGATGCCCCAGCCCGTCTCCCAGACCGTCCCGCCCCTCCACTCGCGCTCCCAGTAGCCGATCGTGCCGACGGTCTCCTCGCTCCCCGCCGACACGACCCGGTACATGCACCCCGCCTCCAGCCCGACGTACCGCCGGTGCCGCTGTGCGAGTCCGTCCTCCGGCTCCGGTCCGCCCAGGTGGGCCGTCATCTCGGGACTGTTGGTCCGCCGCAGCAGCCAGAAGTCGCCCTCCGCCCAGGGGACCAGCCGTACCCGCTCCCCGCCCGTGTCCTCGCCCACGCCCTCGCCCACACCCATGCTCTCCATGACGTCACCGTAAGTGACGGCACTGACAGTCCCACCCGCTCCTTCGAACACACGATCCCCCCGACTGAGCTCGCCACCCAAATTCGAACAGGCGTACCATTGCCGTGTGGCGAGTTCCTTTGACTTCCCCAGCGATCTGCGCGCCGGCCAGGAGGAGCTGCATCAGGTGCGGGCCGAGCTGTCGGCCCTGCTGAAGCGGCTCCCCTGGTCGGTCGAGCCGTTGGACGGTTTCAGCGACGACGGCGGCTGGCGCAAGGTGGAGCGCCCCGCCTCCCCCGGCTGGACGGCGGACGAACAGGCCGAGGTCGAGAAGCTCCGGCAGCGGGAGCACGAACTCGCCGTGTTCGTCACCTGTCACCGGTTCTGGACCGAGGTCGCCACCGGGGACCTCGTGGAGGCCCGCACGCGCCTCAAGCACGCACCGCCGGCCCCGCCGTCCGAGGACGCTTCCGACGGCGGCCCGCAGGACGCCCAGGAGGCGTAGCGCATGCACCCGGACGCGCGAGAGGGCCCCCGGAACTCCGGGGGCCCTCTCGCTTCTCACCTGGTGGGCGCGGACGGTTTCGAACCGCCGACATCCTGCTTGTAAGGCAGGCGCTCTACCCCTGAGCTACGCACCCAGGACGAGTGGACAGACTACATGGCCGCAGGTACTGCCCCGCAAACCCGTATCCGTCGCACGGAAGCGACATCCGCGCGCGGGAGGCGAACTGATCGGCTCGTGTGTTCGTCCTCACGGGGTGGGAGAATGACACCGGGCACGGGCGGATCACACCACGGGGAGAGGGATCGTGACGGCGACACCAGCGCAGCCGCACTCGCCGTCGGAGCCGCGCGCACGCCGGCCCAGCCGCACACCGACCCACACCCCCGGCCGCCGCGCGGCCGGGCTGCGGGACGCGCTCGTCCTCGCCGCGCTGCCGCTCGTCGCCGCACTCGCGCTGCCCGCCGCGTTCGCGGGCGGCGGCACCCGGCGCTGGTTCGGCGGGCGCGCGGAGGGGCAGCGGGCCGAGGCGCAGGCCGCGAAGGACGCCGCGGCCGCCGCGTTCTACGAACTCGACACCGCCCAGCGGGACCTGCGGATCTCGATCGAGACCATCACCGCCGTCGACGACTCCCCGGCGGCCCGGCGTGCCGTCGCCGACTTCGAGGCGATCGGCCGGCGCGTCGACGAGGCCAGCCACCAGTACATCCAGGCCGTCGACGCCCATGACCTGGACCGCGACGACCTCGAAGCCTCGGCCGCCGCCCGCGCGCGGGGTGAACTCGCCCGCGCCAAGGAGGAGTTGGAGCGGGTCAAGGGAGAGCTGGACCGGTTCGCGGACGGGCTGGGACCGCTGCTGGGCAAGGCCGAGACGCAGCTGGCCCGGGTCGCGCCCGCCGTGGAGCGGGCCCGGCAGGCGCTGCTGGCCGCGTCGAACGCGCTGGACGCCGCCCGGGGCTCGGGGCTGCGCGCCGACGACCTGGCGGCCCGGCTGGCGGCGCTGGGGCCCGAGCTGACCCGGCTCAACCAGGGCGCCGGACAGCACGGCGTGCCGCAGACCCTGGAGCGGGCCGAGCGGGTCTCCCGGGAGGCGGAGGCGGTGCGGGCGCAGGCCGAGCGGCTGCCGGAGCAGGCGGCCGAGATCGACCACCGTCTGGTGTCGCTGCGGACCCGCGCGCAGGCGCTGACGACCCGCGCGGGGCAGGTGGAGCCGGTGCTGAGCGAGCTGCGCCGGCGGTTCACCGCGCCCTGCTGGCAGGATCTCCAGCACGTCCCGGAGCAGGCCGTGGAGCACGTACGGCAGGCAGAGGCGAGGCTCGCGGAGGCGCGGGCCGCGCGGGAGGCGCAGCGGTGGCCGGACGCCACCGCGCTGCTGTCGACGGCGCGGGCGCTGCTGAACGCCACCGACGAGGCCGTCTCGGCCGCCGGGGACCGTCTGGCCCGGCTCAACGCCGTGCAGAAGGACCCGCGTCAGGAGATAGAGCGGACCCGGTTCGCGATCCGCGACGCCCAGCGGCTCGCCATGGCCGGCCGCAACACGCCGGACCCGCGGCACGCCCGGCCGCTGGACGAGTCGGTGGCCCGTCTGGAACGGGCGATCACCGTGCTGGACGGCCACCACCCCGACTACTGGCACTTCCTCACCGAGACGGAGGCGGTCCGCCGTACGGTCGCGGACGTGGTGGCCCACATCCGGGGCGAGCGAGGCGCGGCGTCGGCCCACTGAGCCGGTGCCGGGGGCACGCGGGCTGCCGTTGCCGCCCCGGCGCGGCGGGCGGATATTGGGAGGTGCGCACTTCGGCGCGCGCTCCAGTCACGCGCTCCGGGTGCGCACTCGGGCACGCGGTGCGCGCACGAAGGCACCCGCTCCAGGTGCGTACAAGGGTCCGTCGGCCCGGCGAGCGAGACAGGGAGGCGGCGATGGCCACACACACGGTGCGTTCGGAGCATCGGCGGCGTATCCGGCTGGACGATCATCTGCCCGTCGACCACCGGCTGAACAAGGTCTACCGGATCGGCGCCGGGCTCATGGGCGCCGGGCTGCTCACGTTCGGGATCTTCGGCATCCTGCACCGGATCGGCTTCTTCGACACCGGCGGGGACACCGTCTGGTCGCTGAACACCAACGGCGCGCTCAGCTGGCTGTCGGTCGCCGTCGGGCTGCTGCTGATGGTGGGGATGGTGATCGGCGGGAACTTCGCGTCCACGCTGAACATGACCCTGGGGGTGCTGTTCGTCCTCAGCGGCTTCCTGAACATGGGGCTGCTGGAGACGGACTACAACTTCCTGGCGTTCCAGATCCAGAACTGCCTGCTCAGTTTTGTGATCGGGATCCTGCTGCTGGTCTTCGGGATGTACGGCAGGGTCGGATCGGCCCTGCCGCACGACAACCCCTACTACCGGGCGCGCCATCCCGGCCTCGCGGAGGAGCGGGACCGCGACCGCGAACGCCGGGAGGAGTTCCCGGCCTGACGGGCACGACGGCCGGTCAGGCGCGGGCCCCGATCAGGTGCGGTACGCGTAGTAGTTCGCGGTCGGGTACGACGCGAGGATGCTCTGCAGCGACCGGCTGTAGGTGTTGGTGGAGTGGTACGTCAGGTACGGCACACCACGGCTCTTCGAGGTGACGATCATGGTGTGGTCCTTCGAGCCGTCGCGGTCGAAGTCCATCTGGAGCACGTCGCCGACGTCCAGCTGGTAGACGTTGGCGAGGCTCGTGGTCCGCTTGGAGTTCTGGGCGAACCAGGACCACTCGTTGACGCCGACGAACGAGTCCGACTGGATCTCGTTGTTGCCGAACCACTTGGTGTAGTCGTACACGTAGCCGGGGACGTGCTTCCAGCCGCCCGCCTTCAGCGACTGGCTGACGAAGTTGGTGCAGTCGCCGCCCGCGCCGTGGCCGTTGAAGTTGGGGTAGGCCGGGTTGTAGTTCGACCAGTACTGCTTGGCGTACGCGGCCATCGCGTTGTAGTCCAGGCCGCTGGCGCTGAAGTTCTTCGGGTTGGCCGGGCCCGGGTACGTGGTGGACGCCTTGGGCGCCGCCGGCGTGGTGCTGCCGGTGGTTCCGACGCGGGGGGCGACGGCGGGCCGGTCCGTCTGGTTCACCGCGACGCCCTCGTCGGTGTCACGGATGCCGGTGAGCTGCCAGTTGCCGTGCTTGTCGGCGGAGAACGTCAGCTCGTGACGGGCCTGGAAGCCGGTGGCCTGCGGCTCGCCGCCGCGGACCTTCGCGTACGTCAGCGTGGTGGTCTCGGTGACCGCGACCTTGGCCGTGCGGCCCTTGACGTTGGTGGCGTTCAGGGTGACCGTCGTGCTGCCGCTGCTGTACTTCTCGCCGAGCTTGGCGAGCGTGTCCTTGCGCCGGTCGAGCGAGGACAGCGCGGAGTCCTCGGTGCGGGCCAGACCGGAGGACAGCTTGACCTTCCCGGAGAAACCGTCGGTCAGCGGCTTCTTGCGGTCACCCTGCTTGCCGTCGACCAGGGCCTCGGTCCGGTCGGTGAAGACCGCGTCCGCCAGCCGCTGGAAGGTGGCCTTCGTCTTCGCGTCCACCGTCGGGTCGTCGACGACCGCGGCGCCGGCGCTCCAGTTGGGCAGCAGCGCCACGCCGGCGACGACCGAGGTGGCGGCAGCTCCGAGTATCGCGGCTCTGCGCCGCGTACGGCTCAATTTCCTTGACTTCACTGGTGTTTCCCCTCTGCCCCGGCGGGAGGGATGCCGGGATCGGAATCTTCGCACGCCATGTGTGGCTGTTGTGAAGAGGGGTAAGGGCACTTGCGCCAGGGAGTTATACGACTGTCATGGGGCGGCCGCGACACGTGTCAGTGCGCGGCCGTGGCGTCACCGAGCGGTTTACTGAACGACCGTGGACCAGTTGGGGCTCTGCGCCGGGTCGAGGGTGCGCAGCCGCTCCAGAGTCGCCGGCTTCTGCACGTCCATCCAGTCGGCCAGCTCCTTGAAGGACACGCACTTGACGTCCTTCTTGGTGCACACCTTCTTGACGGTGTCGTCGACGGCCTTCATGTAGATGCCGCCGTTCCACTCCTCGAAGTGGTTGCCGATGAACAGCGGGGCGCGGCTGCCGTAGTAGACGCGGTTGAAGCCCGCCATGTAGGTGTCGGCGGTCTCCTTCTCCCACTCCGGGTACTTCGCCGGGTCGCCCTGGGTCTGACCGTCGGACTGGTTGTAGAGGAAGTTGAAGTCCATGGACAGGCCCTGGTACTTGCCGCCCTCGTAGGGGAGCATCTGGAGCGGGAAGTCCCAGATGCCGTTCTTCTTCGCCGGCCAGATCTGGAAGTCGCCCTTGGAGCTCGCGTCGTAGCGCCAGCCGTAACTCTTCGCGGCCTTCAGCAGGTTGGCCTGGCCCTCCAGGCAGGGGGCGCGGCCGCCGACGACGGCCTTCCGGAAGTCGAAGGGCAGCGGCTTCATGTCGGTGTAGCCGGTGTTGGTCTTCCACTTCTCGGCGAAGGCGTAGAACTGGTCTATCTCGCTGCGCCATTCCGCGACGCTCCAGTCGTCGCCGCCCTTCGCGCCGCAGAAGTGGCCGTTGAAGTGGGTGCCGATCTCGTTCCCCTCCTCCCACGCCTTGCCGAGCTGCTCGATCGTGGTGCGGATGTGGTCGTCGGTGGGGAAGCTGATCGCCGCGGAGCCCTTGGGGTGCTGCGGCGGGCTGTAGAGGTCCTTCTTGCTCTTGGGCAGCAGGTAGATGCCGGTGAGGAAGAAGGTCATGTGGGCGTCGTACTCCTTGGCGAGCTCCCGGTAGTGCTGGAAGAGCTCGTCGTCGCCGGCCAGGGCGCCGTCCCAGGAGAAGACGACGAACTGGGGCGGTTTCTCACCGGGTTTGAGGGGCTCGGCCTTCAGGCCGCCCTTCTGCGGGCCGGTGTACGAGGTGGAGCCGTCCCCCAGGACCTTGGTCTTGCCGTCCCATTCCGGCTCCTTGGAGGTGGTCGCGTTCCTCTGCTGTTCCCCCGAGGACGCGGTCGGCGCGGTGTTGTCCGTGCGGTTGAGCACCAGGTAGCCCGCCGTCAGGGAGGCGACGGCGAGGAACGCCGCCAGGCTGACGAACCCGGGACGAGCGGCGGGGCGGCGCGGTGCCGCGGCCTTGCGGCGGCGGCCCGACGGTGACTTCATGTGCGGCTCATTCTCCAGACGGTCGGTGACGGCGGTGTCCGTCGGTGGTCAGCCGAGCGGGCTCATGGCCTTGGACCAGATGTCGTAGGCGACGCCGTCGGCGGTGTCGCCGGCGACGCCCTCCAGCGGCAGCGGTTCGAGGCTCTTGGTGAGGTCGATGCGGTAGACGACGATCGCCGTGGACACCGACTTGGCGGTGCCGACGTACCAGGCGGCGTTGTCGTCCTTGGTGGTGCCGGCCTTGCCGGCCACCTCGGCGCCGGCGGACGCGGCGGAGGGGTGGGCGGCGCGGAAGGAGCCCTTCAGGGCCGAGGTGACCTCGCGGGCCACGTCGGCGCCGACGGCGCGGCGCGGCGCGGGGATGTCCAGGGCGACCTTGGTGCCGTTGTGGGTGATCTTCCACACCGAGTACGGCTCGGTGTGCTTGCCCTGGGCGGCGAAGGTGGAGTAGCCGCTGGCCATGCGGATGGCGCTGGGCGTGGAGCTGCCCGTGGACAGGGTGGGGACCTGGGCGCCGATGCTGGAAGGGAGCAGTCCGGAGGCCTCGGCGGTGGAGCGCACGTTGTCGAGGCCGGTGTCCATGCCGAGCTGCATGAAGGGGGTGTTCACGGACAGCTCCAGCGCCCGGCGCAGGGAGATCTTCCCGTAGGAGCGGTCGCCGTCGTTGCTGGCGGACACCTTGCGGCCGCTGCGGTCCCAGTAGGGCCCCTCCGGGGTGGTCACCGGTATGTCGTCGTCGCCGTCGTAGACGGTGTCGCCGGTGATCTCCGTCGCCTCGCCGCCGCGCTCCTTGTGGACGCCGTGCTCCAGTCCGGCCGCGTACACGAACGGAAGGAAGGCCGAACCGGCCGGGACGGTGGTGGCGTTGGACTCGTTGTAGCCCTGCGTACGGTGGTCAGGGCCGCCGTAGACGGCGAGGATCCGTCCGCCGGTGTCCACGGAGGCGGCGCCGTAGTGCGCGTTCTTCGCGGCCTTGGGTTCGTCCTTGGCGGCCTTGGCGCGGGCCTTGGTGACGGCGTCGGTGAGCTGCGCCTCACGCTTCTTGTCGAAGGTCGTGTAGATCTGGTAGCCGCCGAGGTCGAAGTCCTTGTCGGTGATCTTCCCGGCCTTCTTGGCGTACTGGGCGGCGAGTTCGACGAGGTAGTCGCTCTGCTCACCGGTGTCGTACAGCGGGTTGCTCTTGAGCGGGTCGGGGAACTTGGTGTACTTGGCCCGCTCGGCCTTGGACAGCTTGCCGATCTCGACCATCCGGTCGAGGGTCCAGGTCCAGCGTTCCATGGCCCGGGCGCGGTTGGAGCCGCTCAGCGTCGGGTCGTACAGGCCGGCGCCCTTGAGCAGGGAGGCGAGGAAGGCGGCCTCGCTGGCGTTGAGTTCGCTGACGTCCTTGCCGTAGTAGGCCTGGGCGGCGCGCTGGATGCCGTAGGTGCCGCGGCCGAACCAGCTGGTGTTGAGGTAGCCCTCCAGGATGTCGTCCTTGCTCATCTGGTTGTCCAGCTTGAGCGCGATCATCGCCTCGGTGAACTTGCGGCTGACGGTCTGGTTCTGGTTCAGGTAGACGTTCTTGACGTACTGCTGCGTGATCGTCGAGCCGCCCTGGGTGTCGCCCTGGCCGATGGTGCGGAACAGGGCGCGGCTGATGCCCTTGAACGAGATGCCGGGGTCGCTGTAGAAACTGGCGTTCTCGGCGGCGAGCACCGCCCAGCGGACGTCCTCGGGGATGTCCTTGAGCGGCATCGCCTGCCGCTGCACCCAGCCGGTGCGGGCCATGGGCGTGCCGTCGGCCCAGAAGTACACGTTGTCCTGCTGGGTGGCGTAGGTGTTGAGGTTCTCCGGTATGTCGGTGACGGCGTACGCCGTGACCAGGAAGAGGGTGCTCAGGCCGAGGGCGCCCAGGAGGCCGCCGAGCCACTGCCGCCAGGAGGGCACCCACCGCTGCCAGCCCTCGCGGCCCGGGCGCGGGTACTGCGGGCGCATCCGGCGGACGTAGGGCTTCAGGCGGGCGACCAGCGGGGCCAGGTGGGGGCCGAGCAGGGCGGATATTCGGGCGTGGAGCCGGACGAAGAAGGAGGGGCGCGGCGCCTTGCGGCTCTTGCGCCGGTTCCCGGGGTCCTCGGGCGCCGCCGGGGTGTCCCGGGTGACCGGTATCCCGCCGTCCGGGACGCGCAGTTGCATGGTCTCGTCGGCCTTGAAAGAGGCCGGGACCTTCAACTGCATGGTCGCGTCGGGCTCCTGGGGCTCCTCCCCCTGCCCCCTCTGGGTCACGCTGTCTCCCTCCGCACTCGGTGCTGCTCGCGCAGGCAGACGTACAGACGTACGAGGACCTGACATGGTTGCCGTGTCGACGGCTGCAGACCCTGAGTCCCACGACCTCGCGGTTCATCGCGGCGCTCTCAAATTACCAGCGCTCTTCGCAAGTTCTCCACATAAGAAATCGACAGAAGCAAACACAGTCGACGATGTGGGGCATACATCAGAACAGCCCAGGTCAATCCTAGACTTTCCCGTCCCTTCACCCGAAGTCGGGGTGGGTCAGGGCATTCGGCGGGGACACCGGCGTGCGACGCCCCGGCCGAATGCGCCGATTGTTCGGCAATACCCGGAAGGTTCCTGCTACTTCAGGTACACGAGTCCGTCGGTGACGACAGTGGGGCGCCTCGGTGTGCCTTCCACCACGATCCTGACCGTGTGCGGGGCGCTCTCGGCCCAGGTCCGGGTCCAGACGGCGTTCCGGTAGCCGACCTTGGACAGCCTGAGGTCCACGCTCGTCGCCTTCTCGCCGTCCACGTAGACGTCCGCCCGGCCCGAGAGGGCGGACCGCGCGACCGCCCAGGCGACCGAGCGGCCGGTGAACGTCCACGTCAGCGAGGCGTCCTTGGAGCGGCTGGCGAGAGCGCCGCCGCCCAGGAAACGGTCGGACGACTTGGCCGTCCAGGTCCCGGTCCGGACGGCGTCGGTCTCGTCGAGGACGGCCGGCGTGCCCGCGACCGAGGCCGTGGTGGTGTTCCCGGCCACGTCGGAGGCGTTCAGCGACCAGGTGGTGGTGGCGCCGAGGGGCGCGGTGTACGGGGCGCTGGTGACGGCCGGCCCGAAGGCCGCCGCCGTCGGAGCGGTCAGGCGCACCTCCTTCAGGGCGGCGTCGGCCGCGGTCCACCCGAGCGTCAGCGGCACGGCGGCCGGGTCCACGACACCCTGGCGCAGGGCGAGGCCCGGCGCGACGGGGAAGGCGGGCGCGGTGGTGTCCGAGGTCACGGCGACGGGCTCGGTGACCGAGGTCCGGCCGGACAGGTGGACGGCCCTGACCCGCAGTCGGTGCGCGCCGTCGGTCAGCGGCACCCGGGCGGAGGTCGCGTCGCCGTCGGCGGTGAGCGCCGGCTCCCCGTCGACCAGCACCTCGTAACGGGAGACGAGCGCGGCCGGGGTGGTGGCCGACCAGTTCACTGTGACGGGGCCGGTGGCGTACCGGGTCGGGCCGACGGCGGTCGTGCCGGTGACGGAGGTGAGCGTCAGCCCCGTCACGGGTCCGGCGGCGAGGCCGCGCAGTTCGCCGAGGCGGGCGTAGAACGCGTCGCCCGGGCACAGGGTGTTATAGCCGTCGCGGTGTCCGTGGATCGCAGGGAGGGTCAGCGTCTCCCCGGGCCCCCAGGACCTGCCGGCGAGGGTGCGGCCCTCGACCGCGGTGGTGAGGTCGACCGTCGAGTCCGGCTCGACGCCGTACTGGCCGAGCTTCCACGCGGCGAGCCGGGCCACCGAGACCATCGCGGCCTGGGAGGGCGGGGAGTCGGTGTACGTGCCCAGCACGGCGATGCCGGTGGTCTGGGAGTTGAAGCCGTAGGCGTGGGCGCCCACCACCGGCAGGTCCACGCCGCCTTTGCGGCCCTCGTAGACGGTGCCGCACTTGTCGACGACGAAGTTGTAGCCGAGGTCCTTCCAGCCGAGCGTCCGCACGTCGTAGGTGTAGACGGCGTTGATGATCGACGGCGCCTCGGCGCAGGTGTAGTCGTTGCTCTGGGCGGTGTGGTGCACCACCACGGCCTTGATCTTCCCGCCCGGCAGGTAGGCCGGCTCCTCCGGGCTGAGCGACTCGTCCGCGCCCCATCCGGAGCGGGGCGTGATCGACGGCCGCGGCACGGTGGACGGCGGCGCGGTGGGCGTGCCCGGCCCGGAGGGCGACGGCGACGCGGACGCGGAGGGCGACGCCGGCTGCGACGACGAGGGCGAGGACGAGGGGGACGCGGCGTCCGAGGCGGGCGGCTCGGACGGGGACGACCCGTCCGTGGCCGTCTCCGACGCGGACGGGGGCGTCGACGGGGTCGCTTCCGGCGGCGTCGTCTCCGGGGCGGTGGGACCGTCCCCGTCGGCGGCGAACGCGGCGGGCTCGATGTCGCCGGCCGCGGTGGAGCTCCCGTCGGCGGCGATCATGTCCAGGCGCAGCCCCTGCGGCAGGCGTCGGGCCGCCTTGCCGTTCACCCGCACCTCGACGCCGTCGGACGGCCCGACCCACGCGGGCTCGGTGCCGCCCCGGACGCCGCCGCCGTTCTCCTCGCGGCCCGCGTCGCGCTCCAGCGCCAGCCAGTCCGACCAGATTCCGGAACCGACCGCCCTGGTGCGCACCTCGACCGTGCCGTTCAGCACGGCGGAGGGGTTCCGCCAGGTGACGCCCAGCATGCTGAAGGGCTCGGTCTCCCGCCGGCCCAGTGCGGCCGACGCGCCGTCCCGGCTCGGCGTCAGCGCGGCCGACCGGACCTGGTCACGGACCGGTCCCCGCCCGTCGCGGCCCCCCGCGCCGGACGGCCCCCCGGTCACCGTCTGCACCGCCAACAACGTCCCGCACACGCCCGCCGCGACGACCGCGCCCGTCCCCCACCAACGACGTCTCATTCAGACCCGCACACCTTTCCCGTGCCACGGAACCGGCGGCCTTCCGGGCCCCCCAGGGCAGACCGCCCGCACTGTTTCAAGATTGGACAACTGTAAATACCATGAAGATCGGGTTCCGGCCAGCCGGGGTCGAGCCACCGGCCTACCGGGGCGGGGGCGGGCCGCCCGGCTAACCTGGGCGCATGCCTCGCTACGAGTACCGCTGCCGGACGTGCGGCGACACGTTCGAACTGAGCCGCCCGATGGCGGAGTCCTCCGCCCCCGCCGACTGCCCCGCCGGCCACGACGACACGGTCAAGCTGCTCTCCACCGTGGCCGTGGGCGGCACGACGACCGCCCCCGCGCCCAAGGCGGGCGGCGGGGGCGGTGGCGGCGGCTGCTGCGGCGGAGGCTGCTGCGGCTGACTCCGGCGACGGGCGCGGCGGCTGACGTCAACGACGGGCCGCGGCGAGGGTCATCCCTCGCGCGCCCCCCGCAGGAACTCCCGCAGGATCCGCTCCCCCGCGAGGACGCCCCGCTCGGGCAGCGCCGTGATCCGCGGCGCCGTCCAGGCCTCGTCGGCCAGTTCACCGTGGCCGGGGCGCCAGCCCCGGTCCGCCGCCAGGAGCAGGTCGGCGTCCAGGAGCGAGTCGCCGGCGGCCAGCGTGAGCTGCGCGCCGGTACGGCGGACCACCTCGCGCACGGCCGCGCTCTTGGTGAGCGGCTTGGGCACGGCGTAGACCTTGCGGCCCTGGAGGGACACCGTCCAGCCGCGGTTCTCCGCCCAGACCGCGAGCTCCTTCACCCACTCCTCGGGCAGCAGCTCGCGCTCCACCACGAGGTAGGCGAACAGGTCCTCCGCGACGCGCTGCTTGCGCAGCCAGAGCGGGTCGGAGAAGGCCGCAAGGTGCGCCTGCACCTCCGCGAGCGGCGCGCACTCGTCGGCGAGCCGCGCGGTCACCGACGCGTGCCAGTCCGGGTCGGACACCCCGTCGACCAGGAGGTGGCCGCCGTTGGCGCAGATCGCGTACTTGGGCGGCGGGCCCGGCAGGTTGATGCGCAGGTACTGCTTGCGCGTCCGGGTGGTCGTCGGCATGAACAGCGCCGCGTCCCCGAGTTCGGTGAGCAGCCGCGCCGACGTCTCCGTCATGAACGACAGCGGCCGGCTCTCGTGCACCTCCACGCAGAGCAGCCGGGGCGCCCGCGCGTCCGGCATGGTCAGCGCGAGGGCCGCCGCGGAGTAGATGAGCGTACGGTCGAGGTCGCTCGCCACCAGCACCGGCATCACACCGTCACCGCCCGGCCGTCGGCGCCGGTCGCGCCCCGCGTGTACTTCGGGTGGATCAACCCCACGCAGGTGTACGGCAGTTCGCCGACCTCCTCCACCGGCACCCCTCGCTGCCCGGCCAGCAGCCGGACGTGGTCCAGGTCGGCGCCCGCGCCGGAGCGGGCCAGGATCTTCCACGGGACGCGGCGCAGCAGCACCCGGGTGGTCTCGCCCACGCCGGGCTTGACCAGGTTCACGTCGTGGATGCCGTACTCCTCGCTGATGCGCTCCACCGCGGCCCAGCCCTCCCAGGTGGGCGAGCGGTCGCTCGCGAGGAGCTCCTTCACCGTGCCGTCGACCGCGTCGGCGACCTCGGGGAAGCGGGCGGAGACGGCGTCCAGGAAGGCGTTGGACAGGTCCGCTCCGGCCAGTTCGCGGTAGAACTTCGCGCCGTGGAAGTCGTGCGGGCCGACCAGGTCGGCGCGCAGCACCGTCCGCGATATCAGGCCGGACACCGTGGAGTTGAGGCAGGCGGAGGGGATCAGGAAGTCCTCGCGGGTGCCGTACGTGCGCACGCAGGAGCCCGGGTCGGCGAGCACCGCGATCTCCGGGTCGAAGCCGGGCGCGCCGCCCGCCGCCTCGAACTCCTCGACGGCCGCCGCGAGTTCGCGGGTGATCGCGCCCTTGCCGGTCCAGCCGTCGACGAAGACGACGTCCCGCGGGTCGTGGTGCTCGGCGAGCCAGCGCAGCGCGTTGGCGTCGATGCCGCGCCCGCGCACGATCGACACGGCGTAGTGCGGCAGTTCGAGACCGTGCCGGTGGGCCGCCCAGCGGCGCATCAGCACGCCGACGGGGGTGCCGGCGCGGGCGAGGGAGACCAGGACGGGGCGCGGGGAGCGTTCGGCGATCACCAGCTCCGTGACCGCGCCGACCGCCTGCGCGAGGCGCGCCGCGGAGGTCCCGAGGGCGGCGTGGAACAGCTCCTGGTACTGCTCGCTGGGCTGGTACTCCACCGGCAGCGACTCGGCGTAGTGCGCGCCGCCCGACTGGATGGCCTCCTCGCGCTCCTCGGTCGGCGCCTCCAGCGTCACGTCCGAGAGGTCCTGGAGCAGCCAGCCGACCTCCTCGGGCGCGTACGAGGAGAAGGCGGGGCCGCGGAGGGGCTCGGACAGCATGGAGGGTCTCTTTTCGGGCAGGACGTCGGCGTACAGCGGCTGCGGCACGTACGACGGTACGACGGCGAGGACCACGTGCGGGGTGTGCGCGGCGAGCCGGTCGAGGAGGCCGCCGGGGGCGTGCAGCTCCTCCGTGTCGGCCGCGGAGTCCACGACGGCGACGACGGCGTCGAAACCGGCGCCGGCGACGTTGTAGGCGTAGCGCTCGCCGGGGCCGTCGGCGGGGTCGTCGTGCGCGGGGAAGACGAGGCGGCTGCGTATCGCGTAACCGGGGTCGTCGACCGCGAGGACGGGGGAACGGGTGGTGGTGGAGTAGGTGACCTCGACGCCACCGCCGCGCTCCAGCTCGCAGGCGAGGCGCAGGGGGGCGTACATCAGCTCCTCGAAGCCGAGGATGTGCACGCGGGCGTCCCTTGGTAGTGCGGCTGCCAGGCGGGCGGCCATGTCGGGGAGAGCGGCGTCGAGTTGTGCGCGGTGTGCGGGCGTGAAGCCGTGACGGCCACCGTCGGGGAGGCCTTCGGGCCAGTTCAGGTCCACGCGGGTGAGGTGGTGTGTCGGCTGCGGGCCGGTGGGGGTTGTTCGCGCCCCCGCGGCGGAGCCGCATATGTCACCGCCCCGCGCCCCTAGGGAGGAGGTGGGCCGACCCTCCGCTTCACAGCTCGCGTCGGCATCCACCCCCAGGGGCGCGGGGCGGTGTTGATCTGCGGCTCCGCCGCGGGGCGCGGGCGGCCCCGACGCGGCGGCAGACGACGAATCACCTTGCGCGGCACCCTCCTCGTACCGCGCCACCAGTTCCCGCCCCTTCTCCAGCACCCCCTCCGGCAGGAGCACCGTGCCCGAGGCCGCGGCCACGAGATCGACTCGCGCCCCGATCTCGTGGGCGAAGTCGCTCAGGCGCCCCGCGTCCGCGGCCGAGCGCATGTCGACCAGGGCGACCACCACGTACCGGCGGCGCGGATAACGCTCGTGGAGGTCGCGGATGGTGTTGAGGACCGTGTTGCCGGTGGAGAACTCGTCGTCGACCAGGACCAGCGGCCCGTCGCCGACGAGCAGCGCGGGGTCCTCCGGCAGCAGCAGGTGGGAGGTGGCGTGGGAGTGGGCCTCCTCGAAGCCGCCGGCCCGGGCGACGCCGGGCACCGGGCGGCGCGTGGAGTGCAGGTAGGGGACGGAGCCGATGCCGTCGGCGACGCAGTGGCCGAGGCCGGTGGCGGTCTCCGCGTAGCCGAGGACGACCGCGTTCCCCGCCTCCGCGCCCAGCAGTTCCCGCACCCGGCGGCCGAGGGCGACGCCATGGCCGCGGACGACGGCCGGCGACTGCGGGACGTGTTTGCCCAGCACGTTGGAGACGAGCAGGTGCGCCCGCTTGGGGTTGCGGCGCAGGGCGAGCCCCAGGTGGTCACGGAGCGCGTCGTCGCCCACGAGTTCCAGCCCGAGCCGCTCGGCGACCCAGGTCCCGGACCAGACCGCGTTGTTCACTGAGTTGTTCATGCGTCCCTATGTCGAAGCCAGGTGGAGAGGAGTGAGGCGGGTGAGAGGGCTCAGCCGGGGATGGTCGCGGCGAGCAGGTCGACGAAGCTGACGTCCTCGTTGGCCACCCCGAAGACCTCGGCCCGGAGCATCGTCCGCTCCGCCCAGGCGCGGTGCGGCTTCACCTCGTTCATCTTGTTCGTGTACGCCGACCGCAGCACTCCCCCGCCGCCGCGCTCCGGCCGCAGGATGTCCGCCGCGTCGCTGTACTCCTCGTGGCTGACGACGGACAGCGCGTGGACCGCCGGCACGTGCGAGGGGTGGATGCAGGTCTTGCCGAGCAGGCCGTTGGCGTGGTCGAGCGAGATCTCGCGCAGCAGCCCGTCCATCGCGTGCTCGATCAGCTTCTCACGCAGCTCCACGGCCTGTCCCTCCAGGAAGGGGCTGTGCCGCAGCATCGGCTTGAACATGCGCTCGGGCACCCGGAAGTACTCCCACACCGGCCCGGTCACGGTGAATCCCGAACCGTCGGCCCGGCCGAGCATGTTCACCACGTCCGCGATGACGGAGGCGACGATCTGCACGTCGTAGGCGGTCATGTCGGGGGCCCGGCGCAGCCCGTAGGAGGAGCAGAAGTCGGTCACGCCGAGGCGCAGGGCGAGGACCCGGCTGCGGTACTTCTCGACGGCGCGGGCGATGCCCTCCAGGGCCTCCACCCGCGACTCCCGGTACATCAGCTCGGGCGTCTCCAGCACGGGCATGCCGAACAGCCGCCGCCCGCTCGCCACCTCGGCGCCGGTCAGCGCCTCCAGGAAGGGGATGCCGCGCTCCTCGGTGAACTTCGGGAACACGAAGCCGCTGAGCAGCCGCGCCTGCGGGCCGAGACGCCGGACCAGGTCGGGGATCTGCTCGGGTGTGCGGACCCGGATGAACAGCAGCGGCAGTTCGCCCGCGGGGCGGGCGGCGAGCTCGGTGAACTGGCGGACGAGGTTCCGCTCGCCCTCGGCCACGTCCTCGTCGCCGATGGAGTCCTCCAGGCACAGCACCATCGAGACCACGCCGCGTGCGGTCTGCTTGACGACGTCGTCGGCGAGCCGGGGCCGGGTGGCCGGGCTGTAGAGCGTGGCGCCCAGGGCGGCGGAGAGCAGCCGGCCCGGCGAGTCGGCGTCGAAGGCGCACGGCTCGCGATGGAAGAGACGCTGCCGCACCTCGGCGGTGAGGTGCCCGAAATGACGCATGTATCTCCCCCGTGGAGCAAGGTGGCCGGTGGATTTCGGCGATGGGTGGCCGGTAATAGTACGTAGGGTCAGATGTCCGGGGTTCCCGGCGGTCGTGAATTTCAGGTGACACGGAACCGCCGAGTACCCCGCGTTGTCGTGAGCAGAACCGAAAGGGCAGGATGACCGCATGACGCACGCCATGCTGAAGGGGTCGAACGTCCCGCTGAAGGCCGCCACGGTGCGGGCCGTGCTGCGCTGGACGCCCGGGCGGGGGGTACCGGCCGTGGACGCCTCCGCGCTGCTCCTCGGTCCCGACGGCCGTGTGCGCTCCGACGAGGACTTCGTCTTCTACAACCAGCCCCGGCACCCCTCCGGGAAGGTGTGGCGGCTCGGCGCGAAGCGGGTGACCGAGGGCCTCACCGACACGATCCAGACGGATCTGGCCGGTGTCGAGCCCGACGTGGGCCGCATTCTCCTGGTCGCTTCGGCGGACGGCGTCACCTTCGACCACGTACGGTCCCTCAGCATCCTGCTGTACGACGCGGCCAAGGACGGCGATCCGCTGGCCACGTTCGACATCCGTCCGGAGACGGGCGAGGAGACCGCGCTGATCTGCGGGGAGCTGTACCGCCGCGGGGACGGCTGGAAGTTCCGCGCGCTGGGCGAGGGCTACACCGAGGGCCTCAAGGGACTGGCGACCGACTACGGCATCTCGGTGGACGAATCGGCGGAGCAGCAGGACGACGGGCTGCCCAGGACGGCTCCGGACCCGACCCCGAGCCTGTCCCAGCCGCTCCCCCCGGAGCAGCCGACGACGACCACCCCGCAGCAGCCCCCCGCCACCTACGGCTACCCGCCGAACCTCCCGACGTACGGCTACGGCTACCCGGACGCCCCTCAGCAGGCCCCGGCCCCGGCGGCGGCCCAGGCCCCGGCTCAGGAGTTCCGGATGCCGCCGCAGGGCCCCCAGTTCATCGGACGGTAGGCGTCATCGCAGGGGCCTCGGTCACTTCTCCGCCTTGGCCTTGTAGCCGCGTCCCCACTGCAGTCCCCACCCGTAGAGCCGGTCCAGTTCCGCCTGGAAGCCGTATACGAAGCGCACCTCGCGCCGCACCACGAGTTCGTCCTTCACGTTCTCGATCATCACCACCGCGCAGGAGCGGGCCTGGGGGTGCCGTTCGTCGAGGCCGATCTCGATGCGGGGCCCGTTGCTCGGGTAGAGCGTGACGATCGCGTGGGTGCGGTCGAAGGCCGGCGTCTGGTCGTAGATGTAGACGAACACCAGCAGCCGCTTGATCGCTTCGCGGTGGTCGAGGTTGACGTAGATCGTCTCCCCGGACGCCGAGCCGAACCGGTCGTCCCCGCTGAGCTTCACGTACGGCGGGGCGTTGACGTCCCCGAGGAGCCCGCCCAGCGGCTGGACGACGCCCTTGGTGCCGTCGGTGAGCTCGTACAGGCAGCCGAGGTCGAGGTCGACGTTGACCATGCTCTGGCTGTGTCCCATGACCTCCGGCGGGCGCAGCGCCTTGAAGGGGTGGCGCAGCAGGCTCTCCCGCCCGCCGCCGATGTCGGAGGTGCGCATCCGCCAGGTCAGGTTGATGCGCAGGTTGCCGGTGGCGGCGTCCTGCCGGGTGAGCGAGACCTGGCTGTGCCGTTTGGTCAGCTCGATGGCGTTGGTCGCCGCGCTGCCCGAGTCGAAGTCGGCGGCCCGGCCGGGCCGGAGTCCGTCGAAGAATCCCATTCCCGCCCCCAGGGGATCTGTGGAAGACCGGCGGGGCGGCCGCCGGAGGACTCGTCCTCGACGGCCGCCCCGCACAGAGCGTTCCTCACCGGGAAGGTGATCACACCCCGGACGAGACCTCGCTCTTCTCGTCCGAGCCGGATCCGCCTTCGGCCGCGGCCAGGGCGCGGTTGCGGCGGACGGAGGACCAGAAGGACCAGGCGATCAGCACGACGCCGACCAGGCCGGTGATGATCTCGGAGATCTGGTACTGGATGGTGACCAGCAGGATGACGGCGAGGGCGCCGATCGCGTAGTGGGCGCCGTGCTCCAGGTAGACGTAGTCGTCGAGGGTGCCCTGGCGGACCAGGTAGACGGTGAGCGACCGGACGTACATGGCGCCGATGCCGAGGCCGAGGGCCATCAGGACGATGTCGTTGGTGATGGCGAAGGCGCCGATCACGCCGTCGAAGGAGAACGAGGCGTCCAGGACTTCGAGGTAGAGGAACATGAAGAAGGCGGCCTTGCCCGCGAGGAGCACGGCGGACTGCTTCTTGCCGGTGCGCTTGGCCTCTTCCTCGGCCTCGTGCTCGCGCTCCTCCTCTTCCTCCAGCTTGTCCTCGAAGTAGCTGGAGAGACCGCCGACGACGAGGTACGTGATGAGGCCGGCGACGCCGGAGAGCAGGACGGTTTCGGCCTTGTCGGCGTGCCCGGCGTGCAGGTGGGCGTTGGTGGCGAAGGTCATCGCGGTGATCAGCAGGACGATCAGGGCGATGCACACCGACAGCATGTCGACCTTGCCCAGCTTGGCGAGCGGGCGCTCCAGCCAGGCGAGCCACTTGATGTCCCGGTCCTCGAAGATGAAGTCGAGGAAGATCATCAGCAGGAACATGCCGCCGAAGGCGGCGATCGCCGGGTGCGCGTCGGTGACGAGTTCCTGGTAGCGGTCCTTGTCGGTGAGCGCGAGGTCGACGGCCTCGATCGGCCCGAGCTGGGCGCTGATCGCGACGATGACGACGGGAAAGACGAGGCGCATGCCGAAGACGGCGATGAGGACGCCGACGGTGAGGAAGATGCGCTGCCAGAAGGCGTTCATCTTCTTCAGGATCCCGGCGTTGACGACTGCGTTGTCGAAGGACAGCGAGATCTCGAGGACGGAAAGGATCGCCACGACTCCGAAGGCGGTCCACCCCCCGTAGAACACCGCCGCGACGAGGCCGAGCGCGGTCACCGCGAACGACCACCCGAAGGTTTTCAGAACCACTGGCTACCCAATCCTTGTGTACGGGGCTCCCCCGCGCCGTACGCGGTTTTACGAAACGTTGACCCCGAAGTCTAGAGCGATGCCCCGCAGCCCTGACGCGTACCCCTGCCCGACCGCACGGAACTTCCATTCGCCCTGGTAGCGATAGAGCTCGCCGAAGATCATGGCGGTTTCGGTGGAGGCGTCCTCGCTCAGGTCGTAGCGCGCGAGCTCCTGGCCGTCGGCCTGGTTGACGACCCGGATGAACGCGTTGCTGACCTGTCCGAAGGTCTGGCCGCGCTCGTCGGCCATGTGGATCGAGACCGGGAAGACGATCTTGTCGCACTGGGCCGGCACCTTGGCGAGGTCGACGAGCAGCGACTCGTCGTCGCCGTCGCCCTCACCGGTGAGGTTGTCGCCGGTGTGCTCCACGGAGCCGTCGGGGCTGGTCAGCTGGTTGTAGAAGACGAACCACTCGTCGCCCATGACCCGCTGGCCGGCGCACAGCAGTGCGCTGGCGTCGAGGTCGAAGGGTGCTCCGGTGGTGGAGCGCGCGTCCCAGCCGAGGCCGACCATCACCCGCGTGAGGTTAGGCGCGACCTTGGACAGGGAGACGTTGCCTCCTTTGGCGAGCGTGACACCCATGTGCTGATCCTCCCCTGGGGCCTGTCCGGCTGTCAGGGCCGGAGCCCGGTCATCTTCGGTTGTCCTGCGCGTCCGGCGCCGCCCGTAAACGGTGCGGCGCCGGACAGTGGGCGAGTCGGGTCAGACGTTGACGCCGAAGTCCTGCGCGATGCCGCGCAGGCCCGACGCGTAGCCCTGGCCGATGGCGCGGAACTTCCACTCCGCGCCGTGCCGGTAGAGCTCGCCGAAGACCATCGCGGTCTCCGTCGAGGCGTCCTCGCTCAGGTCGTAGCGGGCGATCTCGGTGCCGCCGGCCTGGTTCACGACGCGGATGAAGGCGTTGCGGACCTGGCCGAAGGACTGCTGGCGGTTCTCGGCGTCGTAGATGGAGACCGGGAAGACGATCTTCTCCACGTCGGCCGGGACGGCCGCGAGGTTGACCTTGATCGCCTCGTCGTCGCCCTCGCCCTCACCGGTGAGGTTGTCGCCGGTGTGCTCGACCGAGCCGTCGGGGCTCTTGAGGTTGTTGAAGAAGACGAAGTTGGCGTCGCTGGCGACCTTGCCCGCGTTGTTCAGCAGCAGCGCGCTCGCGTCCAGGTCGAAGTCGGTGCCGGTCGTGGTGCGCACGTCCCACCCCAGACCGACGATGACCGCGGTCAGGCCCGGGGCCTCCTTGGTCAGCGAAACGTTGCCGCCCTTGCTGAGGCTGACTCCCACGAAGTCCTCCATTGGTGTCAGGGGCCGGGGAGCCCCGTCGTGCGTCGGATATCGGATCAACGAGTCGATCCTAGTGACGGGTTCCCGGACCCCACAGGCTCTGGGGCCCGTCAATCACAGGGTGTCGAGAGCCGAGACGTACTCGCCGAGATCACGGGCGTCCGGCAGCCCGTTCACGACGGTCCAGCGCACCACGCCCTCCTTGTCGATGACGAAGGTGCCGCGCACCGCGCAGCCCTTGTCCTCGGCGAAGACGCCGTAGGCCCGGGACACCTCGCCGTGCGGCCAGAAGTCGCTGAGCAGCGGGTACTCCAGGTTCTCCTGCTCGGCGAAGACGCGCAGGGTGTGGATGGAGTCGTTGGAGACGGCGAGCACCTGGGTGTCGCGGTCGGCGAAGCGCGGCAGGTTGTCCCGCACCTCGCACAGCTCGCCCGTGCACACACCGGTGAAGGCGAACGGGTAGAAGATCAGGACGACGTTCCGCTCGCCGCGGAAGTCGGACAGGCGCACGGTCCTGCCGTGGTTGTCCTTGAGCTCGAAGTCGGGGGCCTTGTCGCCGACCTGGATCGCCATCGCGAGGACGTCCCTTCGTGGGGCTGTCTGGGTGAGCCCCAGCCTACGCAGCGATCACAGCGGGCCGCCGGACGGGCCGGGCGCGCGCCCGGCCCGTCCGGACCTTCAGTTCGTCACTTCTTGGACTTGGCCGCCTTGGGCGTCACCAGCCGGCTGCCGCTCCAGTCCTTGCCCACGCTGACGCTCTTGCTGGCCGACAGACCCGCCGTCGTCGAGGCTTCGGAGATGTCGCTGGGCTCGACGTACCCCGCTCGGCCGGTCTTCGGCGTGAGGAGGAGGATGGAGCCGCCTTCTTCGATGTACGTGGTGGCGTCCACCAGCGCATCCGTCAGGTCGCCGTCCTCGTCGCGGAACCACAGCACCACGGCGTCGGCAACGTCGTCGTAGTCCTCGTCCACCAGGTCGCTGCCGATGACTTCCTCGATGGACTCGCGGAGCTCCTGATCGACGTCGTCGTCGTAGCCGATCTCCTGGACCACCTGCCCGGGCTGGAAACCCAGCCTGACGGCAGGGCTCGTCCGCTCCTCCGCGTGGTCCGCGGTCGCGCTCACGGGGTGCCTCCTGATCATGTTTCGGGAAATAACTCAGCCACGCGCGTGCGCGAAGCATTGGCCGTAGTCCACACGGGCGGGACGGATCGCGCAAGTACCCGGCGGTTCAGACCGCCGAAACGGTGACGATCCTGGCCGTGTCGCCGCAACTTCAGGCACACCACCCGGGCCGATGGGTGACACACACCACACCTGTGTGCCCTGAATGCGCGTTTGAGAACCATCCACGGGTACGAGTTTCGAACAGGTACCGGTTACCTCTGGGTAGAGATGACGTTTGCGGCCCCGAGGTACACGATGGGGGCGGTGCAGGCACTGCAGACCCGGGGCGTGCGGCGCGGGCCGGCGAACACAGCGGCACAGCGGACAATCAGCCCTCCGACAGGTAAGGAACAGCGTGGCTTCCGGATCCGATCGCAACCCGATCATCATTGGCGGCCTCCCGAGTCAGGTTCCTGACTTCGATCCCGAGGAGACCCAGGAGTGGCTCGACTCCCTCGACGCCGCGATCGACGAGCGGGGCCGGGAACGGGCCCGCTATCTGATGCTGCGCCTGATCGAGCGGGCCCGCGAGAAGCGCGTGGCCGTGCCCGAGATGCGCAGCACGGACTACGTCAACACCATCCCCACCAGGGCCGAGCCGTTCTTCCCGGGCAACGAGGAGATCGAGCGGAAGATCCTCAACGCGACCCGCTGGAACGCGGCCGTGATGGTCTCGCGCGCCCAGCGCCCGGGCATCGGCGTGGGCGGCCACATCGCCACGTTCGCCTCCTCCGCGTCGCTGTACGACGTCGGCTTCAACCACTTCTTCCGCGGCAAGGACGAGGGCGACGGCGGCGACCAGGTCTTCTTCCAGGGGCACGCCTCGCCGGGCATCTACGCGCGCGCGTACCTGCTGGACCGGCTCAGCGAGCAGAACCTGGACGCCTTCCGCCAGGAGAAGTCCAAGGCGCCGCACGGGCTCTCCTCGTACCCGCACCCCCGGCTGATGCCGGACTTCTGGGAGTTCCCGACCGTGTCGATGGGCCTCGGCCCGATCGGGGCGATCTACCAGGCGCGGATGAACCGCTACATGCACGCGCGCGGGATCGCCGACACCTCCAAGTCGCATGTGTGGGCGTTCCTCGGGGACGGCGAGATGGACGAGCCCGAGTCGCTCGGCCAGCTGTCCATCGCCGCCCGTGAGGGCCTGGACAACCTGACGTTCGTCGTGAACTGCAACCTCCAGCGCCTCGACGGCCCGGTGCGCGGCAACGGCAAGGTCATCCAGGAGCTGGAGTCGGTGTTCCGGGGCGCCGGCTGGAACGTGATCAAGCTGATCTGGGACCGGTCCTGGGACCCGCTGCTCGCGCAGGACCGCGACGGCGTCCTCGTCAACAGGATGAACACCACGCCCGACGGCCAGTTCCAGACGTACGCCACCGAGTCCGGCGCGTACATCCGCGAGCACTTCTTCGGCGACGACCAGCGGCTGCGCGCGATGGTCGAGGGCATGACCGACGACCAGATCCTGCACCTGGGGCGCGGCGGCCACGACCACCGGAAGATCTACGCGGCGTTCAAGGCGGCCGTGGAGCACACCGGCCAGCCGACGGTCATCCTCGCCAAGACGGTCAAGGGCTGGACGCTCGGGCCGAACTTCGAGGGCCGCAACGCCACGCACCAGATGAAGAAGCTGACGGTCGACGACCTCAAGGGCTTCCGCGACCGGCTGCACCTGCCGATCTCCGACAAGGAGCTGGAGGGCGGGGTCCCGCCGTACTACCACCCGGGGCGCGACTCCGAGGAGCTGCAGTACATGCACGACCGGCGCAAGGGGCTCGGCGGGTACGTCCCGACGCGGGTCGTGCGCGCCAAGCCGCTCGCGCTGCCGGACGACAAGACGTACGCGACCGTGAAGAAGGGCTCCGGTCAGCAGTCGATCGCCACGACCATGGCGTTCGTCAGGCTGCTGAAGGACCTCATGCGGGACAAGGAACTCGGCAAGCGGTTCGTGCTGATCGCGCCGGACGAGTACCGCACCTTCGGCATGGACTCGTTCTTCCCGAGTGCGAAGATCTACAACCCGCTCGGCCAGCAGTACGAGTCCGTGGACCGCGAGCTGCTGCTCGCGTACAAGGAGTCGCCCACCGGCCAGATGCTGCACGACGGCATCTCCGAGGCCGGCTGCACGGCCTCGCTGATCGCGGCCGGCTCGGCCTACGCCACGCACGGCGAGCCGCTCGTCCCGGTCTACGTCTTCTACTCGATGTTCGGTTTCCAGCGCACCGGCGACCAGTTCTGGCAGATGGCCGACCAGTTGGCGCGCGGTTTCGTCCTGGGCGCGACCGCGGGCCGTACGACCCTGACCGGTGAGGGCCTCCAGCACGCGGACGGCCACTCCCAGCTGCTCGCCTCCACCAACCCGGGCTGTGTGGCGTACGACCCCGCGTTCGGCTTCGAGATCGCGCACATCGTCAAGGACGGTCTGCGCCGGATGTACGGCGAGACCGCGGACGGCAAGCCGGGCGAGGACGTCTTCTACTACCTCACCGTCTACAACGAGCCCATCCGGCACCCCGCCGAGCCGGAGGACGTCGACGTCGAGGGCATCCTCAAGGGCGTCTACCGCTTCAGCGAGGGCGTCTCGGGCTCGGTCCCGGCGCAGATCCTCGCCTCCGGCGTCGCCGTGCCGTGGGCGGTCGAGGCGCAGAAGATCCTCGCCGAGGAGTGGAACGTCAAGGCCGACGTCTGGTCGGCGACCTCCTGGAACGAGCTGCGGCGCGAGGCCGTCGAGGTCGAGCGGCACAACCTGCTGCACCCCGAGGAGGAGCAGCGCGTTCCGTACGTGACCCGCAAGCTCGCCGGGGCCGAGGGGCCGTTCGTGGCGGTCTCCGACTGGATGCGCTCGGTGCCGGACCAGATCGCGCGCTGGGTGCCGGGGACCTACCAGTCGCTGGGCGCGGACGGCTTCGGCTTCGCGGACACGCGGGGCGCCGCCCGGCGGTACTTCCACATCGACGCGCAGTCGATCGTGCTGGCGGTCCTGACCGAGCTGGCCAAGGAGGGCAAGGTCGACCGTTCGGCGCTGAAGCAGGCCGTCGACCGGTACCAGCTGCTGGACGTGGCGGCGGCGGACCCGGGGGCGGCGGGCGGCGACGCCTGATCCCGAGGGGCGGTGAGGTTCGGCCTCACCGCCCCTTCGCGTTCACCCGTTCCTTACGATGCGGGTCATGCGGGAAGAAACGGCCCAGGCGCGGTGGGAAGAGCGGACGCAGCGGCCTTTGCTGGCGCTCGCCGTGGTGTTCGCCGTGGCGTACGCCCTGCCGATCGTGGACACCTCGGCCGACGCGTCGCTCACCGCCGTGTGCGCGGCGGTCGAGTGGGCGGTGTGGGCGGCCTTCGCCGGGGACTACGCGGTGCGGCTGGCGCTGGCGCGGGACCGCCGGGAGTTCGTCCGCACCCGCTGGCTGGACCTGGCCGCGGTGGTGCTGCCGGTGATACAGCCGCTGAAGCTGCTGCGGCTGGTGTCGACGCTGCTGCTGGTGGGGCAGCGGGCGCGGATGGCCTCGCAGATACAGGTGACGACGTACGTCGCCGGGGCGGTCGTCGGGCTGCTGATGTTCGGGTCGCTGGCGGTGCTGTCGGTGGAGCGGGACGCGCCGGACGGGAACATCCGCACCCTGGGTGACGCCCTGTGGTGGTCCTTCACCACGATGACGACCGTGGGCTACGGGGACCACGCGCCGACCACGGGACTGGGCCGGATGATCGCGGTCGGCCTGATGCTGTCCGGGATCGCCCTGCTCGGTGTCGTGACCGCGAACATCGCCGCGTGGTTCATCGAGCGCTTCGAGAAGGACGACGTGGAGGAGCGCCGGCAGACGGAGGCGATCCGGGCCCTGACGGAGGAGGTCAGGGCGCTGCGCACGGAGGTGGCGGCCCTGAGGTCCCGCGCGAACGCCGACTGACCCCGGACCAAGCCCGGGGTCGGTCGGCGGAGTCCCCGAGTCGTGCTCGGGGAGCACCCGTCAGATGTGGCCGACGCCCGCTCCCGCGTCGGCGTTGGCCCCGCGCTTGGTCAGCAGCGCGACCAGTACGGCGACCGCGGCCACGCCCGCCGCGACCAGGGACGCCAGACTCATCCCGGAGATGAACGTGTCGTGGGCGACGTCCGCGATCTTGGCGGCGATCGGCGCCGGCGTGCCCGGCGCCACCGGCGGCACGCCGACCTGGACCGCCTCGGAGGCCTTGCCGAGCTGCTCGGGCGTCAGGTCCGGCAGCCCCGCCTCCTTCCAGTTGACGGGCAGGTCGCTGTCCACCTTGGAGGCCATCACCGCGCCCAGCACGGCGGTGCCGAGGCTGCCGCCGATCTGCATCGCGGCCTGCTGGAGACCGCCGGCCACGCCGGACAGCTCCAGCGGCGCGTTGCCGACGATGACCTCGGTGGCGCCGACCATGACGGGCGCGAGTCCGAGGCCGAGCAGCGCGAACCAGACGGACATGACACCGCTGCCGGTGTCCGTCTCCAGCGTGGACATGCCGTACATGGCGATCGCGGTGGCCGCCATGCCGCCGGCCAGCGGGATGCGCGGCCCCCACTTGGTGATCATCGCGCCGGCGAGCGGCGAGCCGACGATCATCATGCCGGTGAGCGGCAGCAGGTGCAGGCCCGCGTCGATGGGGCTCATCCCGTGCACGTTCTGGAGGTAGAACGTCACGAAGAACAGACCGCCCATGAAGGCGATCGCCATCAGGACCATGAGGACCACGCCCGCGGACAGCGGGACGGAGCGGAACAGCGCCAGCGGGATCAGCGGCTCCGCCACCCTGGTCTCCCAGTAGGCGAAGAGCGCGAAGCCCGCGAGGGAGGCGAGGACGAACGCCCACGTCTTGCCGTCGCCCCAGCCCCAGTCGGGGGCCTTGATCAGCGCCCAGACGAGGCAGAACATCGCCGCCGACAGCAGGGCGATGCCCAGCAGGTCGAAGGAGCGCGGGGCGTTCTCGGCGCGGTGGTCGAGCAGGATGACGGCGCCCAGCGCCAGGGCGAGGACGCCGACCGGCACGTTGATGAAGAACACCGACTGCCAGTTGACGTGCTCGACGAGGACGCCGCCGAGGATGGGACCGCCGGCCGTGGAGGCGCCGATGACCATGCCCCAGAGGCCGATGGCCATGTTGAGCTTCTCGGCCGGGAAGGTCGCGCGCAGCAGCCCGAGCGCGGCCGGCATCAGCAGCGCGCCGAACAGCCCCTGGAAGACGCGGAAGGTGACGACCAGCGCGATGCTGTCGGACAGGCCGATCGCGCCGGAGGCGGCGGCGAAGCCGACGACGCCTATCAGGAAGGTCTGGCGGTGCCCGAAGCGGTCACCGAGCTTGCCCGCGGTGATCAGGGAGACCGCGAGGGCGAGGAAGTAGGCGTTGGTGATCCACTGCACCTCGGCGAAGGTGGCGCCCAGGTCGCTGGCGATCGCCGGGTTGGCGATGGCGACGATGGTGCCGTCCAGGGCCACCATCATGACGCCCACGGCGACGGTGATGAGCGTGAACCACGGGTGTCCGCGCAGCCCCTTGGCCGGAGGCTGGTCCGACGGGTCGTGGGGCGCCCCGTCCCCCGGTCCCGTCTTGTCGACGGTGGTCTGACTAGTCATACAGCGGAGGCTAGTGACAGCCGCTGACAATTGACAAACCAATTCACAAGTCGGTAACTGACATCTATGGAAACTCTGCGTGAGCGCAAGAAACAGCGCACCCGGGACGCGCTGCTGCGCGCCGCGCTGGAACTGTTCACCACCCGGGGGTACGAGCGGACCACCGTCGACGAGATCGCCCAGGCGGTCGACGTCTCCCAGCGCACCTTCTTCCGCTACTTCGCCGGCAAGGAGGAGGCGGCCCTCGCGGTCGCCGACATGACCGTGGCGCGCTTCGTCGAGGCGGTGCGCGAACGCCCGCCGCACGAGGCGCCTCTGGAGGCCCTGCGCCAGGCCGTCCTGGACGGCTGGAACTCGGTGCACGAGATCGTCGAGCAGGTCGTGCCGGTGGAGCTGTACCTGCGCATGTGCCGGGTGATCGAGTCGACGCCGGTGCTGCTCGCCGCGTATCTGCGACACTCGGTCGAGACCGAGGAGACGATCGCCCGGGTGCTCGCGGACCGCGAGGGGCTCGACGTGGAGGCCGACCCGCGGCCGCGGCTGGCGGTGGCGGCCTTCGGCGGGGTCATGCGGCTCACGGAGCGGCACTGGAGCAGCGGCGAGAACGTGACTCTGGAGGAGATGCGCGCCCTCGCGTCCCGCTACCTCGACCAACTGGGGCCCGCGCTCATGGGAAGCTGGCGCACGGCCTGAGAGATCTCATGACCATCGTCACGGTCATCGAAACGTGATACCCGTCACTCGGGCCTCCCGAGACCATCCCGTTCTCCTAGTGTGTCCTTCCAGTGACTTCCTTCGACTCCACTCCCCCGCTCAACATGGGGCGGCTGCTGCTCGCCCTCGCCGTGGTCTTCGTGATGCTGGCGACCACCGGCTGGACCGCCGTACACCACCAGCGGGAGAGCACCGCCCTGCGCGCGTCGCTCACCGCCTGGGAAGAGGGCCGCGTCGACGGACGCGCGCTGCCGGACCCGTCCGCGGCCCCCGGTCGGCTCGCCCGGTTCTTCGCCACCCTCACCGCGGCCCAGCGCACCACGCTCGCCCACCGCTACCCGCTCGCCGTCGGCAACATGAACGGCGCCCCGGCCGAGCTGCGCTACCTCGCCAACCGCATGGCGCTGCGGGAGCAGGTGCGCGTCGAGCGCGCCCGGATGCACGACGCCCGGCTCTCCCCCGCCGGCCAGCACGAGGCCGGGCGGCGCATGCAGCGCTACGAGTCGATGAGCGACCGCGACCGCAAGATCCTCGCCTTCGACCCGGACGGCGCCGGCCGCGCCGCCGAGGTCTTCGGCGACCTCGACAGCGCCCAGCGGATCTCCGTCGTGGTCCCCGGCGTCGACACCGCGCTGCTCACCTTCCAGCGCACCTACCGCAAGTACTCGGCGCCCGTCGGCATGGCCCAGGCGCTGTACGCGGCCGAGCGGGAGGCGAGCCCTGAGACGCGGACCGCCGTGATCGCCTGGGCCGACTACACCTCCCCCGCCGGCCTCGGCATCGACTCGGCCACCGCGATGCGCGCCGAGTCCGGCGCCACCCGGCTGAACGCCCTGGTGCGCGCCCTGCCCGGCGTCTCGCCCGTCTCGCTGTTCTGCCACAGCTACGGCTCCGTGGTGTGCGGGGTCGCCGCGCACACGCTGCCGGAGCGGGTCAGCGACATCGCGGTGGCCGGCAGCCCCGGCATGCGGGTGGAGAGCGCGGTCCAGCTGCGCACCTCCGCCCGGGTGTGGGCGATGCGGGACGCCGACGACTGGGTGCAGGACGTGCCCTACCTGGAGCTCGGCGGCCTCGGGCACGGCGCGGACCCGGTGTCGTCCGGGTTCGGCGCGCGGGTGCTGTCCGCGCGGGAGGCCGAGGGCCACGCCGGCTACTTCGAGCCCGGCACGGACAGCCTGCGCAACTTCGCCGGCATCGGCGCCGGCGTGTACGACTCGGTGCGCTGCGCCGCGGAGGATGACGCCTGCCGGGAGGATCTGTCCGGCGCAACGACGGCGGGACGCGCGTAGAGGCGCAGAAACAGCGGTGTGCGCGAGGAGGGACGGAAAAAGCCGGTGCCGCATACGATGAGCCGCATGGGTGACGTACTGGCCGGATTTCATGCCGCCTGGGAGTTCGAGTCCGACTCCGTCCTCATCCGCTACGAACGGGGGATACGCACACCGAAGCTGCTGTCGGCGCTCGGGGAGCGCCGGATCCCGCTGGCGGCGATCGAAGGCGTGACGCTGGAGCCCGGCAGACGCGGGACCGCGGTGCTGCGCATCCGACCGCGCGAAGGCGCGGACCCGCTGATCGAGGCTGCGGCGGGGCAGCTGAAGGAGTCCTGCGACCCCTACCGGCTGGTGCTGCCGGGCGAGCGGGACGCGCTCGCGGAGTACTACGCCGACGAGCTGCGGGAGCGGCTCAGCGAGTCCGGGCCGGCCGACCGGTTCCTGGTGGCGGCCCCGAAGGCGCCGCTGTCGTTCAAGGCGTACGACGCGAAGGCGTCCTTCGACGGGCGGACCGTGCGGTTCCGGTGGTTCTGGACGGGCGCGTCGTCGGCCAAGTGGAAGGCGGGCGACCAGAGCTTCCCGGTGTCCGAGCTGAGCGGCGTGGAGTGGCGGTCGCCGGAGGTCTTCGAAGGCTACCTGCGGCTGCACCGCGGCGAGCACGCGCCCGCGGGGACCGACCAGGACCCCGCGACGGTGGTGTTCGGGCTCGGGTACGGGGCGGTGCACGAGTCGCTGCCGCTGGCGGCGGCGGTGCTGGCGGCCGTCCGCACGCGCGGGAGCACGCCGGCCGTCCCGGCGGCCGCCGTCCCCGCCGCGGACCCGCGCCGCCGGGACCCGGCGGACGTCGCCGACCGGATCCGCCACCTCGGCGAACTGCACCAGGCCGGGCTGGTCACCGACGAGGAGTTCACCGCGAAGAAGGCCGACCTGCTGGCCGAGCTGTAGGGACTTCCCCCTCACGCGCCCCGGGAGTAGTGCGTGATCTTGCGGTCGAGCACGGCGAGCGTGTCCTGGAGTTCGGCGATCCTGGCCTGGACGTCGCGCCGGGTCTCCTCCAGCAGTTCGCGCCGCTGCTCGTACGTGCTCTCGCCCTCGCGCACCAGCTCGGCGTACCGCACCATGTCGGCGACCGGCATACCGGTCAGCCGCAGCTTGCCGACCAGGTCGAGCCAGTCCAGGTCGCGGTTGCTGTAGCGGCGCTGGCCGGTGTGCGAGCGGTCGACGTGGGCCATCAGCCCGATCCGCTCGTACCAGCGCAGGGTGTGCGCCGTCAGGCCGGTGAAGGCGACCACCTCGCTGATCGTGTAGCGGTCCTGCCCGTCCGGGCGCGGATGGCCCGGCGGCGGTCCGGAGCAGACGTCTGCGGAGCTCTGGCTGCGCTCGGTGGTCACGGGCGTGGTCTGCAACACCGTCATGGCCCCACGCTATGACCTTCAAGTGCGCTCCAGGCAAGCGGGAACGGTAAGAATCGGAAAGACGCGGCCGGATCCCACCGGTTAGCTTGCGGGGCATGAATGCCGTACGCCGGGCCCTGCCCGAGGACGCCGCCGAAGTGCTGAGGCTGCGCCAGGTGATGATCGACTCCCTCGCCCCCAGCGCCGGACCCGTCGACTGGCACGCCGAGTCCCTGCCCGGGCTGCGCCGCCGGCTGGCCGAACCGGACGGTGACTTCGGTGCGTTCGTCGTGGACTGCCCCGAGCGGCCCGGGAAGCTGGCCGCGTTGGTGGTCGGCACGGTCGAGTACCGGATCGGGCGGGCCGGCAATCCGCACGGCGCCGTCGGGTACGTCTTCAGCGTCGCGACGGACCCGCAGGCCCGGCGCAGGGGGCACGCGCGGGCGTGCATGGACGCGCTGCTGGACTGGTTCCGCGAGCGGGGTGTGCGCCAGGTCCACCTCACGGCGTCCCCCGAGGCCGAGCCGCTGTACGCCTCGCTCGGCTTCAGGCCCAAGCCCGACCCTCTGATGGAGCTGCTCCTTTAGCCGCATAGGCTCGGGGCATGTCGTCGCAGAGCCTCGCGCTGATCGAGAACTGGCCCGTCCCCTCCGCCGCGGCGGGTGTCGTGCGGGCCGACGGGACGGTCCTCGGGACGCACGGCCCGGCCGGGCGGCGCTTCCCGCTGGCCTCGGTCACCAAGCCGCTCGCCGCCTACGCCGCGCTGGTCGCCTACGAGGAGGGGGCGATCGAGCTGGACGAGCCGGCCGGGCCGCCCGGGGCGACCGTGCGCCATCTGCTCGCGCACACCTCCGGGCTCGCCTTCGACGAGCACCGGGCGACCGCCGCGCCCGGGGAGCGGCGGCTGTACTCCAACGCCGGGTTCGAGCAGCTCGGCGACCACATCGCCAAGGCCACGGACATCGACTTCGGGGAGTACCTGCGGCAGGCGGTGCTGGAGCCGCTGGGGATGGCGTCCACCTCGCTGGAGGGGTCGCCCGCGAAGGACGGCGTCTCGACCGTGGAGGACCTGCTGCGCTTCGCGGCCGAGGTGCAGGCGCCCCGGCTGCTGGACCCGCGCACGGTCGCCGAGGCGATGAGCGTGCAGTACCCGGGCACGAAGGGCGTCCTGCCCGGCTACGGCCACCAGAACCCCAACGACTGGGGCCTCGGCTTCGAGATCCGCGACTCCAAGTCCCCGCACTGGACCGGCGGTTCCTCCTCGCCGCGCACGTTCGGCCACTTCGGGCAGTCCGGTACGTTCCTGTGGATCGACCCCGACGCGCGGCTGGCGGCCGTCGCGCTCACGGACCGCGCGTTCGGCCCGTGGGCGGTCGAGGCCTGGCCGGCGTTCACGGACGCGCTGCTGACGGAGCTGCGGGAGGGCTGAGTCCCGGCCCCCTCAGCCGGCGCGCATCTCCCAGACCAGGAGCTCGGCCGGCGTGAGCGCCAGCACCCGGACCTCGCCGGCGTCCGTGAGGCGCGCCGCGTCGCCGGGGCCCAGCCGCTCGCCGTCCAGGCTCACTTCGCCGCGTACGACATGCACGTACCCGTGCGACCCCGTCGGCGCCGCCGCCCGCTCCCCGGCCGTCAGCCGCCGTACGTGCAGGGTCGCGCCGGCCCGCGGGACGGCGTACGGGGTGGAGTCGGCGACGCTGCGGACGATCTCGTAGGACGGGTCGCCGCCGGGCTCCAGCGGGGTCAGCCACATCTGGACGAAGGCCAGGGGGACTTCGGCGTCGTTGCGCTCGGTGTGGCGCACCCCGGCCGCCGCGCTGAGCCGCTGCACGTCCCCGGGGCGGACGGTCGCCTCGTGGCCCTCGGAGTCGCGGTGGGTCAGCTCGCCCTCGACCACCCAGGTCACGATCTCCGTGTGGCTGTGGGCGTGTTCGCCGAAGCCCGCGCCGGGCGCGAGCCGCTCCTCGTTGCAGGCGATCAGCGCGCCGAAGCGGAGGTTGCCGGGGTCGTAGTGGGCGCCGAAGGAGAAGGCGTGCCGGGTGTCGATCCCGGCCTCGGGATCACCGCCGCGGTAGCGCTCTCCGGCGCGCCGTACGTCCATCACGCGACCCACGCTATCGGGCGGGCGAAGCCCCCCGGCAACCCACCGGCGCGGCCCGCCGTCCCGATAAGGCAGTCTTGTCCCGTGCCCGAATCCCACTCCGAACCCGAAGCCCGCCACCGCCGAGCGGCAGCGCACCCGCACACCGCGACCCTGAAGCGGCTGGAGAAGTCCTCCGGAAGTCTCGCCGCCCAGGCGATCGCGCGGATGGACGAGACCCTGCCGTGGTACCGGGCGATGCCCCCGGAGAACCGTTCCTGGATCGGGCTCGTCGCCCAGGCGGGCATCGCCGCGTTCACGGAGTGGTTCCGGCACCCGGACGCCCCGCAGGCGATCTCCACGGACGTCTTCGGGACCGCCCCGAGGGAGCTGACCCGGGCGATCACGCTCCGGCAGACGGTGGAGATGGTGCGCACCACCATCGAGGTCATGGAGTCCGCGATCGACGAGGTCGCCGCTCCGGGCGACGAGAGCGTGCTGCGCGAGGCGCTCCTCGTGTACGCCCGTGAGATCGCCTTCGCCACCGCCCAGGTGTACGCGCAGGCGGCCGAGGCGCGCGGCGCGTGGGACGCCCGGCTGGAGTCCCTCGTCGTCAACGCCGTGCTCAGCGGGGAGGCCGACGAGGGGGCCGTCAGCCGGGCCGCCGCGCTCGGCTGGAACGCTCCGGAGAACGTGTGCGTGGTGCTGGGCACCGCCCCGGACGGCGACTCGGAGCTGACGGTGGAGGCGATCCGGCGGGCCGCCCGGCACGCCAAGCTCCAGGTGCTCACCGGGGTGCTCGGCTCGCGGCTCGTCGTCATCGCGGGCGGCAGCGACAATCCGCTGGCGGTGGCCAGGTCGCTGATCGGCCCGTACGCGGCGGGCCCTGTGGTGGCCGGGCCCGTCGTGCCCGACCTGCTGGCCGCGACCCGGTCCGCGCAGGCCGCCGCGGCGGGACTGAAGGCGTGTTCCGCCTGGCAGGACGCCCCGCGTCCGGTCCTGGCCGACGATCTGCTGCCGGAGCGGGCGATAGCGGGCGACCCCGGAGCCCGCGAGCAGTTGGTGGAGGAGATCTACAGACCGCTGGAGGAGGCGGGGTCCGCGCTGCTGGAGACGCTCTCCGTCTACCTCGAACAGGCGTCCAGTCTGGAGGGTGCGGCCCGGATGCTGTTCGTCCATCCCAACACCGTGCGCTACCGGCTTCGACGTGTGACTGACGTCACCGGCTGGTCGCCTTCGGATGTACGCTCGGCGTTCACCTTGCGCATCGCACTGATCCTGGGGCGTCTGGTCGATGGAGATCCCCAGACCTAGGCTTTTGTCGGGGGCCCACAAAACCCCCTGCCGTTCTTCGTCCTTGTCCCCACGGGCGGCCGTGGCCGCCCTCAAGAGAGAGTGTGAGAGTGCTCGTACTCGTCGCTCCCGGCCAGGGCGCTCAGACGCCCGGCTTCCTGACCCCTTGGCTCGAACTGCCCGGCGCCGCCGACCGCGTCGCCGCGTGGTCCGACGCCATCGGACTGGACCTCGTTCACTACGGCACGCAGGCCGACGCGGACGCCATCCGTGACACCGCGGTGGCGCAGCCGCTGCTCGTCGCCGCCGGAATCCTGTCCGCCACGGCACTCGGTGCCGTGACCCCGGGCGCCGTCGCGGGCCACAGCGTCGGCGAGTTCACCGCCGCAGCGTTCGCCGGGGTCCTCGACGACACCGCCGCGCTGACCCTCGTACGCAAGCGCGGTCTGGCCATGGCCGAGGCCGCCGCGATCACCGAGACCGGCATGTCGGCGCTGCTCGGCGGCGACCCGGAGGTCTCCGTCGCGCATCTGCGGAAGCTGGGGCTGACCCCGGCGAACATCAACGGCGCGGGCCAGATCGTGGCCGCGGGCACGCTGGAGCAGCTCGCCGCGCTGAACGAGGACAAGCCCGAGGGCGTCCGCAAGGTCGTCGCGCTCAAGGTGGCCGGCGCCTTCCACACGCACCACATGGCCCCCGCGGTCGAGACGCTCGCGACCGCCGCCAAGGAGGTCACCCCCGCCGACCCGACGGTCGCCTACGTCTCCAACAAGGACGGGCGGACCGTGGCGTCCGGCGCGGAGATCCTCGACCGGCTCGTCGGCCAGGTCGCCAACCCGGTCCGCTGGGACCTGTGCATGGAGACCTTCAAGGAGCTCGGCGTCACCGCGATCGTCGAGGTGTCCCCCGGCGGGACCCTGGTCGGTCTGGCCAAGCGCGCGCTGCCCGGCGTGCGGACGCTGGCGCTGAAGACCCCCGACGACCTGGACGCGGCCCGCGAGATCATCTCCGAGACCGTGACGCCCGCCGCCGACGCGGCGGGTGCGTGAGGAGCCCTGATGGCGAAGATCAAGCCCAGTAAGGGCGCCCCCCACGCGCGCATCATGGGCGTGGGCGGCTACCGGCCCACCCGGGTGGTGCCCAACGAGGTGATCCTGGAGACGATCGACTCCTCCGACGAGTGGATCCGCTCGCGCTCCGGCATCCAGACCCGGCACTGGGCGAACGACGAGGAGACCGTCGCCGCCATGTCCGTGGAGGCCGCCGGCAAGGCGGTCGCCGACGCGGGGATCACCGCCGAGCAGATCGGCGCCGTGGTCGTCTCGACGGTCTCGCACTTCAAGCAGACCCCGGCCGTCGCCACCGAGATCGCCGACAAGCTGGGCACCGCCAAGGCCGCCGCGTTCGACATCTCGGCGGGCTGCGCCGGCTTCGGCTACGGCCTGACCCTCGCCAAGGGCATGGTCGTCGAGGGCTCCGCGGAGTACGTCCTCGTCATCGGCGTGGAGCGGCTGTCCGACCTGACCGACCTCGAGGACCGGGCCACCGCCTTCCTGTTCGGCGACGGCGCGGGCGCGGTCGTGGTCGGCCCCTCGCAGGAGCCGGCGATCGGCCCGACGGTCTGGGGCTCCGAGGGCGACAAGTCGGAGACCATCAAGCAGACCGTGCCGTGGACGGACTACCGCACCGGCGAGGTCGCCAAGTTCCCCGCCATCACGCAGGAGGGCCAGGCGGTGTTCCGCTGGGCCGTCTTCGAGATGGCGAAGGTCGCCCAGCAGGCGCTGGAAGCGGCCGGCATCGGCTCCGACGAGCTGGACGTCTTCATCCCGCACCAGGCCAACGAGCGGATCATCGACTCGATGGTGAAGACCCTGAAGCTCCCGGAGTCCGTCACGGTCGCCCGTGACGTGCGCACCACCGGCAACACCTCGGCCGCCTCGATCCCGCTCGCGATGGAGCGGCTCCTGGCGACCGGCGAGGCGAAGAGCGGCGACACCGCGCTCGTCATCGGATTCGGGGCGGGTCTCGTCTACGCCGCGACGGTCGTTACCCTCCCCTAGGCACTCCGTGCCGGATCATGCGGTCCGGTACGGGAAACGCACCACCTGCCGCCACCCGCGGCGGGCGCCACACCCTGAAGAACACCAACGAAGGAGCGCCGACATGGCCGCCACTCAGGAAGAGATCGTCGCCGGTCTCGCGGAGATCGTGAACGAGATCGCCGGGATCCCGGTTGAGGACGTCCAGCTGGACAAGTCCTTCACCGACGACCTTGACGTCGACTCCCTGTCCATGGTCGAGGTCGTCGTCGCCGCCGAAGAGCGCTTCGACGTCAAGATCCCGGACGAGGACGTCAAGAACCTCAAGACCGTCGGCGACGCGACCGACTACATCCTCAAGCACCAGGCCTGAGCCACTGCTTGGGCCGGACGCTCCGGCCCGCCCCGCCACCCGGCGGTGGCGCCGCTGAATCCTCGCAAACGTTGGAGAAGGAATCCGTGAGCCCGACCAATCGCACCGTGGTCGTCACCGGTATCGGCGCAACCACACCGCTGGGTGGCGACGCAGCCTCTACCTGGGAGGGCCTGGTCGCCGGCAAGTCCGGCGTCAAGCCCCTGGAGCAGGAGTGGGCGGCCGACCAGGCCGTCCGTATCGCGGCCCCGGTCGCCGTGGAGCCCACCGAGGTCATCCCGCGGCCCCAGGCCCGCAAGCTGGACCGCTCGGCGCAGTTCGCGCTGATCGCGGCTCAGGAGGCGTGGAAGGACGCCGGTTTCGAAGGCAAGGCCGGTGAGTCCACCGAGGGCGCCTCGGTCGACCCCGACCGGCTGGGCGCGGTCATCGCCTCCGGCATCGGCGGCGTCACGACCCTGCTGGACCAGTACGACGTGCTGCGGGACAAGGGCGTACGCCGGGTCTCGCCGCACACCGTGCCCATGCTGATGCCGAACAGCCCGTCCGCCAACGTCGGTCTGCTCGTGGGCGCCCGCGCGGGCGTGCACACCCCGGTCTCCGCCTGCGCGTCGGGCGCCGAGGCCATCGGCTACGCCATCGAGATGATCCGCACCGGTCGCGCCGACGTCGTCGTCGCGGGCGGCACGGAGGCGGCGATCCACCCGCTGCCGATCGCCGCGTTCGGCAACATGATGGCGATGTCCAAGAACAACGACGACCCGCAGGGCGCGTCGCGTCCCTACGACGTCGCCCGTGACGGCTTCGTCCTGGGCGAGGGCGCCGGTGTGATCGTCCTGGAGTCGGCCGAGCACGCCGCCAAGCGCGGCGCGCGGGTGTACGCCGAGGCCGTCGGCCAGGGCATCTCCGCCGACGCCCACGACATCGTGCAGCCCGAGCCGGAGGGGCGGGGCATCTCGCACGCCCTGCAGAACCTGCTGGAGCGCACCGACCTGAACCCGGCGGAGATCGTGCACGTCAACGCGCACGCGACGTCGACCCCGGCCGGTGACATCGCCGAACTGAAGGCGCTGCGCAAGGTCTTCGGCGACGACACCGACCACATGGCCGTCTCGGCGACCAAGTCGATGACCGGTCACCTGCTGGGCGGCGCGGGCGGTGTGGAGTCGGTGGCGACGGTCCTCGCGCTGTACCACCGGGTCGCTCCGCCGACCATCAACGTGGAGAACCTCGACCCGGAGGCGGAGGCCAACGCGGACGTCGTTCGGGGCGAGGCGCGCAAGCTGCCCGTCGAGGGCCGTATCGCGGCGCTCAACGACTCGTTCGGGTTCGGCGGGCACAACGTGGTGCTGGCGTTCCGGACGGTCTGAGAAGTCCTCAAGACGCCGAGTGGCCCGAACCCCGGGGTGGGGTTCGGGCCACTCGGCGTCGCGGCGTCTCGTGGGCCGGTCACACGACCTGGTGCAGCCAGCGCACCGGGGCTCCCTCGCCCGCGTATCTGAACGGTTCCAGTTCGTCGTCCCACGGCTTGCCGAGCAGCTTGGACACCTCGGCCTCCAGGTCGCTCTCCTCGCGCCGGCTGCGCAGCAGGGCCGCGCGCAGGCGGTCCTCCGGGATCAGGATGTCGCCGTGGATGCCGGTGACGGCGTGGAAGATGCCCAGGTCGGGGGTGCAGCTGTAGCGCTCGCCCTCGGCGCCGGCGCAGGGCTCGGCGGTGACCTCGAAGCGCAGCAGGTGCCAGCCGCGCAGCGCGGACGCCAGTTTGGAGGCGGTGCCGGCCTGGCCCTGCCAGGAGAACTCCGAGCGCCAGGTGCCGGGCGCGGCGGGCTGCCGGATCCAGTCGAGGTTGACGCGCGTGCCGAGCACCCCGGCGACGGCCCACTCGACGTGCGGGCACATCGCGCGCGGCGCGGAGTGCACGTACAGAACTCCACGTGTCGTCACCGGGACCTCCGGGCAGAGCGGGACAGTCTTGCAGGCTGGCGTGGCGGCGGCGGCAGGGCAGCCGCTTTGAGGGCGAGGCTACCGTGCGGCGGCGCAAGGAGTGTGACGTACCGTCGGTCCCGATGTCGTGAAACGTGTGCCATTCACCCGGCAGGACGCCTGTGCGGGTGCGATCGGGTCGCTTCCGGTCGCCGTCGGGAACTCCCGGACGTTGTCATGGGAGAGGGACCGGGTGCGGCGCGTCGCACGCGAGCCGGACGAGGAGCGAGGGGGTCACCGGGGATGCGGAAGGGAATCCGGCGCGGGCGGGCGGTGCTCGCGGTCACCACGGCGGCCGTGCTGTGCCTGGCCGGCTGCGACGCCCTGGGCGGGGGTGGCCCGGAGGCGCCGGGCGCGCGGCAGAGCAAGCCGGCGCCGACGCCGTCGCCGTCCTTCGTGTGGGACCGCAGCCCTGAGTCGATCGCCGCGGTGGGCGACTCCATCACCCGGGGGTTCGACGCCTGCGCGATCCTGACGGACTGCCCGGAGGTGTCGTGGGCGACGGGCGGCAACGCGGAGGTGAACAGTCTGGCGGTCCGTCTGCTGGGCGCCGGCAAGGCGGCGACGCACAGCTGGAACCACGCGGTGACCGGGGCGCGGATGGCGGATCTGCCCGCGCAGATGGCGCGGGCCGCGGCGGACAAGCCGCAGTTGGTGACGGTGATGGTGGGGGCGAACGACGCCTGCCGGGCGACGGCGGCGGCGATGACGCCGGTGGCGGACTTCCGCGCCGCGTTCGAGGACGCGATGCGCACGCTGCGCCGTGCCGCGCCGAAGACGCAGGTGTACGTGGCGAGCGTGCCGGACCTGAAGCGGCTGTGGTCGCAGGGCCGGACCAGCGCGCTGGGCAAGCAGGTGTGGAAGCTGGGGATCTGCCCGTCGATGCTGGGCGACGCGGACGCGCTGGACGCGGCGGCGACGCTGCGGCGGGACACGGTGCACAAGCGGGTGGAGGACTACAACACGGTACTCGCGGAGGTGTGCGCGAAGGACCCGCGGTGCCGATTCGACGGGGGCGCGGTGTACGACTACCGCTTCGGCACCGACCAGTTGAGCCACTGGGACTGGTTCCACCCGAGCGTGAACGGCCAGGCGCGCCTCGCCGAGATCGCCTACCGCAAGGTCACCGGCGCGACCGCGTGACTGGGCCTGTCCGGCGGATCAAGTCGCAGGAAAGCGACGGGGGCTTGTCAGTGCCGGTGAGCGGGGCTTGGTGCGTGCAGCTGCAAGGCGGAGGAGGGAGTCGACGCGGCGCGTCGGCGACCGACGACAACGCGGCAGATGCCCGTGCCAAGCCCCGCGTCTGCGGCATGATCCGCCGGACAGGCCCTAAGGTCTCGCTCATGAGCGAACACTTCGGAACACTTTCCGACGGCACACCGGTGCATCGCTGGACCCTGGAGCGCGCGGACGTGCGCGTGCGGGTCCTGACGTACGGCGGGATCGTGCAGTCGGCGGAGGTCCCGGACCGGGAGGGGCGGACGGCGGACGTGGTGCTGGGGTTCGCCGCCCTGGACGGGTACCTCGCGCATCCGGAGCCCTATCTGGGCGCCCTGGTCGGCCGGTACGCGAACCGGATCGCGCGCGCAGGCTTCCCGCTGGACGGGCGGACGTACGCCCTCGCCCCGAACAACGCCCCGAACTCCCTGCACGGCGGTGAGCGCGGCTTCGACAAGCGGGTGTGGGAGGCGGAGCCGGTCGAGCACGGGGTGCGGCTGAGCCGGGTCAGCCCGCACGGCGAGGAGGGCTTCCCGGGCCGCCTGGAGGTGTCGGCGACGTACACCCTCGACGCGTCGGGCGCGCTGCGGATCGCCTACGAGGCGGTCACGGACGCGCCGACGGTGGTGAACCTGACCAACCACAGCTACTTCAACCTCGCCGGATCCGGGCCCGCGGGCGGGCACGAACTGCGGCTGGCCGCCTCCCGGTACACCCCGGTCGACGCGGACCTGATCCCCGAGGGCGCGCCGGCGGAGGTCGAGGGCACCCGCTTCGACTTCCGCGCGTCCCGCAAGGTGGGCGACGGCTACGACCACAACTTCGTGCTCGACAAGGGCGTCACCGACACTCCGGTGGAGGCCGCCGAGCTGCACGACCCGGCGTCCGGACGGGTGATGACGGTGTCGACGACCGAGCCGGGCATCCAGGTGTACACCGCGGACCACCTCGGCGAGCCCTTCGCCCCCGGCGCGGGCATCGCCCTGGAGACCCAGCACTTCCCCGACTCCCCCCACCGCCCGGACTTCCCGAGCACCGTCCTGCGCCCGGGTGAGGTGTACCGCTCGGAGACGGTGTACGGCTTCTCGGCGCGATAGGCCCGCGAGAACGCGCGAACCCCGGTCCAGGGGTCAGGTCCCGGACCGGGGCTGTTCTCGGGCGAGGAGTGCCGCGTCCGACGTTAGCCGTCGCGGTCGTCCCACGATCCCGCCTCGACCTACCCACCCGGGTTTCGTACGAACCCTTCACAAGGGGCGGGGGTCCTCACAGGGGCTGGGGCGCGGTGTCCGTCTCCTCGCGGTCCTCGCCGTCCGCGCTCTCCTCGCCCAGCAGGTCCCGCGCCATGAGGGTCGCGCCCGCGACCGCGCCCGGCATCAGGAACACCGCCACGAACGGCACCAGGAAGGCGAGGCCGAGCGGGGTGCCGAAGCCCCACACCAGGGGCTTGCGCGAGCGGAGCAGGGCGAGGCGGGCGCGCAGGTCGACGTTCCTGCGCTGGAGGGCGACGGCGGTGAGCTGCTCGGTGAGGAAGAAGCCGGTGACGAAGAAGCCGATCACCGGGACGACCGTCTGCCCGAGGAAGGGGATGAAGCCGAGGGCGAACAGCAGCACCGCCCACAGCAGCGCCCGGACCAGGATGCGCAGGCTGTCGCGGGCGGAGATCCACAGCTCGCGCCAGAGCGGCAGGCCGGAGGAGGGGGCGGTGCCGTCGGGTGAGACGTCACGGTCGACGCGCTCGGAGAGGCTCTCGTAGAAGGGCTCCCCGATGAGCAGCGTGACCGCCGTGAAGGTCAGGACGGACAGCAGCAGTGCGAGGGCGAACAGCACGGCGGTGAGGAAGCCGCGGAACAGGCCCTGCCAGGGGCCCGACCAGTCGTCGGCGAAGGGCGTCGCCCAGGCCGTGAAGTCGTCGCCCCACACCGCGAGGGCCACCAGCGCGCCCAGGTAGAGGACTAGCGTGATCAGTCCCGGCACCAGAGCGAACCCGTACTGCCTGCCGTGCCGGGCCACCCATCGCTGGCCCTCCATGAGGTACTTGAATCCGGCCCCGAGTTCTCGCATGGCCGCACTCTATCGGTCGTGCTCACATCAGCCGCGGGCGTCAGGGAGGGGCTGTGTAGGCCATCCGGGGCACAGGAGACACCGAGCCCCGTGTCACACAGTTGAGTCGATCGGGTAGACCTCGCCGTACCGATCCACGAAGCACGCGAGTACCCCCAGGTCGGGCAGGCTTTGATCACGATGGAACACGCAAGCAGCGGTCTGGTTGAGGAGCACGGATGACGCAGGAGATCCACGGCACCGTCGCGGACGGTTTCGAGGCGGCGCGGGAGGAGTTCGCCGCGTTCGTCGCGCAGGAGCGGCCGGGTTACGAGGGCCAGTTGTGCGCGTACGTGCACGGCCGCCGGGTCGTCGACCTGTGGACCGGGGACGGGGCGGGCGTGGACTCCCTCTACGGCGTGTTCTCGTCGACGAAGGGCGCGGCGCATCTGGTGGCCGCGCTCCTCGTGCAGGACGGCACCCTGGAGCTGGACCGCAAGGTCACCTACTACTGGCCGGAGTTCGGCAGTGAGGGCAAGGGCGCGCTGACCCTGCGTGAGCTGCTAGCCCACCGGGCGGGCGTGGTCGGCACGGACACCGGGTTCACCCGGCAGGAGCTGGCCGACGACCGGCAGCTCGCCGAACGGCTCGCCGACCAGCGGCCGTTCTGGCGTCCGGGGACCGCCTTCGGCTACCACGGGCTGGTCATCGGCGCGCTCGTCGGCGAGGTCGTGCGGCGCGCGACGGGCCGCACGCTGCAGGACGTCTACGAGGAGCGGGTGCGCGCCCCGTACGGGCTGGACTTCTTCCTGGGGCTGCCGGCGCGGCACGAGACGCGGTTCCGCAGCACGCAGCCGATGGCGCCGACGCCGGAGCAGCGGGCCCTGCTCGACCGGCTGGCCGGCGGCCCGCACTCGCTGTCGGCCATCGCCTTCAACCGCCACGCCGCCGAGCCGACCGATCTCGAACTGCTGCCGAACGACCCGCTGATCCGCGCCAAGGGCCCGGCCTCGGTGGGCGGGGTGGCATCGGCGCGAGGGCTGGCCGGGATGTACGCGGCGGCGATCAGCGAGGTCGGCGGGAAGGCGCCGCTGCTGAAGGAGGACACGGCGGCGGAGTTCGCGCAGTTCCACTCGGTGGGCTACGACCTGGTGTCGAGGGCGCACAAGTCGTTCGGGCTGGGGTTCCAGGCGACCGCGGACACCTGGTACCCGTTCCTCGGCGCGGGGTCCTTCGGGCACAGCGGGGCAGCCGGTTCGCAGGCGTTCGCGGACCCGCGCAGCGGTCTGGCCTACGGCTACACCCGCCGCCGGTTCGCCTTCCCCGGCGGGGCGGCCCCGGAGAACGCCCGGCTGGCGGCGGCGGTGCACGGGGCGGCGCTGGCGGCCGGCTAGGCACGGGCACGGGCTGTCCGTCACGGCGAAGGCCGCGCCCCGTGTCCGGGGGCGCGGCCTTCGCCGTGCGCGCGTGTGCCGCTCAGAGCTTCACGATCATCTTGCCGGTGTTGTCGCCGCGCAGGACGCCGAGGAACGCCTCGAGGTTGTTCTCGATGCCCTCGACGACCGTCTCGCGGTACTTCAGCTCGCCGGAGCGGACCCAGGCGCCGACCTCCTGGACGAACTGGGGCTGCAGGTCGTAGTGGTCGGAGACCAGGAAGCCCTGGATGTTGCCGCGGGTCTGGATGAGGCGGGTGAGGTTCCGCGGGCCGGGCGCGGGCTCGGTGTTGTTGTAGACGGAGATCATGCCGCAGATCGCGATGCGGCCGTGCTCGTTGAGCGCGCCGATCGCGGCCTCCAGGTGGTCGCCGCCGACGTTGTCGAAGTAGACGTCGACGCCGTCGGGGGCGGCCTGCTGGAGCTGCTCGGCCACGGGGCCGTTCTTGTAGTTGAAGGCCGCGTCGAAGCCGTACTCCTCCACCAGCAGCTTGACCTTCTCGTCGGAGCCGGCCGAGCCGATGACCCGGGAGGCGCCCTTGAGCTTGGCGATCTGCCCGACCTGGCTGCCGACGGCGCCGGCCGCACCGGACACGAACACCGAGTCGCCCTCCTTGAAGGAGGCGGTGCGCAGCAGGCCCGCGTAGGCGGTGAGGCCGGTCATGCCGAGGACGCCGAGGTAGGTGGACAGGGGCGCGGTGCCGGGGTCGACCTTGACGGCCTGCGCCGCGTCGAAGGTGGCGTACTCGCGCCAGCCGCCGAAGTGCAGGACGTGGTCGCCGACGGCGACGCCCTCGGCCTCGGAGGCGATGACCTCGCCCACGGCGCCGCCCTGCATGGCCTTGCCCAGCTCGAAGGGAGCGACGTAGGACTTGGCGGCGCTCATGCGGCCGCGCATGTAGGGGTCGACGGAGAGGTACTCGTTGCGGACGAGCACCTCGCCGGGGCCGGGCCGGCGGATCTCCGCCTCGGCCAGCTCGAAGTCCTCGGGCTTCGGCCAGCCGACGGGGCGGCTGAGCAGACGCCACTCACGGCCGGTGGCGGGAAGCGTGGGGGTCTCGGACATGGAGCCTTCCTTACGTGCTGAGCTCGTTCATTTCACTACCTGAAACAACCATGCTCCTGAATATTTCAGGATGTCAAATAAGCGGGTACCCTGGATCTCATGTCCACACCCCAGCAGACCCGCCGTTCCGACGATCCCACCCTGGAGGTCGTCGAGCTCATCGGTGAGGTGGTGGCCCGCTACCACGCGGACTACGAGGACGCCGCGGCCGTGCACTCGCTCACCGGCGCGCAGGCGAGGCTGCTCGGCCTGCTCTGCCTGGAGCCGCTGCCCATGCGGAAGCTGGCGAACCGGCTGAAGTGCGAGCCGTCCAACGTGACCGGCATCGTGGACCGGCTGGAGACCAGGGGCCTGGTGGAGCGCCGCCCCGACCCGTCCGACCGCCGCGTGAAACTGGCGGCGGTGACGAAGGAGGGCCATCAGGTGGCCCGGGACCTGCGCGAGTCGCTCCGCTTCGCCAGCGAACCCCTGGCGGGCCTGGCGGACGACGAACGAGAGCTGCTACGGCGTCTGCTGCGCCGCATGCTGGACCAGTGACGTGACGCCCGGCCGGGCGGGCAGCCTCAGGTGCACCACCACAGGAAACGGTTGCACGTTTCCGAGGGCGACGGCTTCGGGGCCGGCTGGGAGGTCGTCGGCGTGGCGCCCGGGGTGCGCGTCGGAACCGTCCGGGGGTCCCGCGCGGGCGCGGAGGACGCGCTGGATGCGGAGGGCGCCGTAGAGGCCTCGCGGGTCGGCGACTGCGTGTCCGACGCGCTGGGCGAGGGCGACGCCGAGGTCGGGGAGGCCGAGGAGGAGGCCGACGGGCTGGGCGAGGCGGCGGGGGCGGCGGCCTCACGGGCGTCGGCGTCGGCCGTGGCGGCGGGTGTGGACGAGTCGTCTTCGAGCGGCGAGGACTCCCCGTCGGCGGCCGCGGGGTTCGGCTCGGGCGATCCGGGCCCGTCGGCGCCGAGTTCGGCGACGCTCAGCCCGCCGGCCGCCAGGACGAAGCCGGCGGCGATCAGCACGGTCCGGCGACGACGTCTTCGATGGACGGCTGCTTTGCGGTCGCGACGACTCGCGTCGCTCTCGTCGGCCGACGCCGACCCGCGGCCCGCGTCCCGGACCCGACCGCTCCGGCCCTGCTCCCGCCGGCGGGCGGCACGCCCCTGCGCGGGGACGTCTTCGGCCGGCGCGGGGTCGTCGGCCACCGCTTCGGCCGCCTCCGCGCGGTCGGCGTGGCCGGGCTCCGGGGCGGGCGACTGCTGCCCGTACGGCTGCGGCTCGTAGGGCTCCGGTGCGTAGGGCTGCTGCTCGTAGGGCTGCCGCTCGTGCGGCTGCGGCCCGTACGGGTCCGGCCGGTAGGCGTCCGGGGGGTACGTCTCCCGCCCGTACGCCTCCGGCGCGTACGCGCCCTGCGGTTCAGCGGGTGCGCCGCACCCCGGGCAGGCGAGGGCGCCATTGAGGTGCCGTCGGCACGGGTGGCAGTAGTCCATGACGCGGGAAGACTAGGTTCCCAAGGTGTGGCGTTCCTAGGTCCCCCTGTGAAAGTTGTGTGGGAAACCAACGCCTCAAGGGCTTCCCCCAGCCGAAAAACGATCTCCCGCGATCGAAAGATCACCCGAAACTGCCGAAACCGTTATCTGTTCGACCCATTGACACTCCCCTCACGCCGTCCTTACTGTCACGCCAGCATTTCGAACGTGTGACGAAATCTCGAACAGCTGAGGGGCAACTTCCGTGCGCATCACTGGAATCAGCACACACGTGGTCGGGACGCCCTGGCGCAACCTGACCTACGTCCAGGTGCACACCGACGAGGGCATCACCGGTGTCGGTGAGACCCGCATGCTGGGCCACACCGACGCGCTGATCGGCTATCTGAAGGAGGCCGAGGCCAACCACATTCTCGGCTCCGACCCGTTCGCTGTCGAGGACCTGGTGCGCCGGATGAAGTACGGCGACTACGGCCGCGCGGGTGAGATCGTGATGTCCGGGATCGCCGTCGTCGAGATGGCCTGCTGGGACATCAAGGGCAAGGCGCTCGGCGTCCCCGTGTGGCAGCTGCTCGGCGGCAAGGTCACCGACAAGGTCAAGGCGTACGCCAACGGCTGGTACACCACCGAGCGCACCCCGGAGGCGTACCACAAGGCGGCCCAGGGGGTCATGGAGCGCGGTTACAAGGCGCTCAAGATCGACCCCTTCGGCACCGGCCACTACGAGCTGGACCACGAGAACACCCTGTACGCCGTCTCCCTGATCGAGGCCGTGCGGGACGCGATCGGCCCGGACGCCGAGCTGATGCTGGAGATGCACGGCCGCTTCTCCCCCGCCACCGCCGTCCGCCTGGCCAAGGAGCTCGCCCCCTTCAAGCCGGCCTGGCTGGAGGAGCCCTGCCCGCCGGAGAACCTGAAGGCGCTGGAGAAGGTCGCCGCCAAGGTGGACGTCCCCGTGGCCACCGGTGAGCGCATCCACGACCGGATCGAGTTCCGCGAGCTCTTCGAGAGCCAGGCCGTCGACATCATCCAGCCGGACGTCGGCCACATCGGCGGCATCTGGGAGACCCGCAAGCTCGCGGCGACCGCCGAGACGCACTACGTGCTCGTCGCCCCGCACAACGTGGGCGGGCCGGTGCTGACCGCCGCCTCCCTCCAGGTCGGCTTCACCTCGCCCAACTTCAAGATCCTCGAACACTTCAACGACTTCGCGGACGCGGAGATCAAGAAGGTCGTCAAGGGCGCCCCCGAGGTGGTTGACGGCTACTTCCACCTCTCCGACGCGCCCGGTCTCGGCGTCGAGCTGGACGTGGACGCGGCCGCCGAGTTCCCGCAACAGCAGGCCCGCTTCGACCTGTGGGCCGAGGGCTGGGAGCAGCGTAAGCCGAAGGGCTCCGGGAAGTGACCACCGCCGTCGTCGTCGAGGCGCCGGGCGAGCACCGGCTCGTCGCGCACACGCCGCGCGAGCCGGAGCCGGGCGAGGCGCTCGTGCGGGTCCACGCCGTCGGCATCTGCGGCAGCGACCGCGAGGTGTACCAGGGCAACCGGCCCGAGGGGTACGTCCGTTACCCGCTCACCCCGGGCCACGAGTGGTCGGGGACGGTCCAGTCGGTGGGCGCGGGGGTGCCCGCCTCACTGGTCGGCCGGAAGGTCGTGGGCGAGGGCTTCCGCAACTGCCAGGTCTGCGACCGCTGTCATGCGGGCGAGACGACGCTGTGCACGGACGGCTACGAGGAGACCGGGTTCACCCAGCCCGGGGCGATGGCCGCCACCCTCACCCTGCCGGCCCGGCTGCTGCACGTCCTGCCCGACGACGCCGACCTGACCGCCGCCGCCCTGCTGGAGCCGGCCGCCTGCATCGCGGCCGCCGCCCTCAAGGCGCACGCGGTGCCGGGCGAGAAGGTCGCCGTCGTCGGCACCGGGACGCTGGGCATGTTCGCCGTCCAGTTCCTCAAGGCGGGCTCGCCCGGCGAGCTGCTGGTGGTCGGCACCCGGCGGGACCGGGAGGAGCTCTCCCGGCAGTTCGGGGCGACCGGCTTCCGCACCCGGGACGAGGCGCTGCCCGACGACTTCGACGTGGTGATCGAGACGGCCGGGTCCGCGTCCGCCGCCCGCACCGCCGCCTCGCTGCTCCGGCGCGGCGGCCGGCTGGTCCTGACGGGCATCCCGGCGCCGGGCGCCGAGGGCCTCGACCCGACGGACCTGGTCGTACGGCAGCTGGAGGTGCACACCGTCTTCGGGGCGCCGCCGGACGCCTGGTCCCACACCGTCCGGGTGTTCGGGGCCGGACTGCTGGACCCGCTGCCGCTGGTCACGCACGAGCTGCCGCTCACGGAGTTCCCCGAGGCGATCGAGCTGGTGGGCTCCGGCGATCCGAAGGTGGGCAAGGTGCTGCTCCGGCCGTAGGCCACCCCCAGCCGTACGCCGGTGCGAAGGCACCTGACGGCCTCCGTACCGGCGTACCCCACCACCCTTTTCCGCCTTGAGCCGCGAACCACGTCCGACATATCGAACACGAAGGACAGCCTTGTGACCACCGACGCTTCCGCCACGGCGGCCCGCCGACCCGGCGAGCCGGCGCTCACCGCGCTCGGTCTGGGCGCGCCCGCGCTCGATCCCGCCGACGCCTCACCGCACACGTTCCCGGGCGGCGGCCGCTGGCGCACCGAGATCCCCTCGTGCGAGGGTCCCGAAGCGCTGGCCGTCGTCCTGAAGGAAGCCTCGCGGCTCGACGTGCCCGTCCACCGCATCAGCCAGGGCAGCGGTGTGTGGATGCTGTCCGACGCCGAGATCACCGAGATGGTCGAGGCGACCGCCGAACGCGACATCGAGCTCTGCCTGTTCACCGGTCCGCGCGGCACCTGGGACATCGGCGGCTCCACCCGGACCGACTCGCGCGGCGCGGGACTGAGAGCCAGAGGCCACGACGCCGTGGCCGGCTGTGTCGAAGACGCCGTGCGGGCCACGGAGTTGGGCGTCAAGTGCCTGCTCGTCGCCGACGAGGGCGTGCTGTGGACGCTGCACCGGGCGCGGCAGGCCGGGATCATCCCGGCGGACACCACGCTCAAGGTGTCGGCGCTGATCGGCCCCGTCAACCCGGCCGCGTACGCGGTGTACGAGCACCTGGGCGCCGACTCGGTCAACGTGCCCAGCGATCTGACGCTCGATCACCTCACCGAGATCCGGCGGGTGTCGGCCGCTCCGATGGACATGTACATCGAGGCGCCGGACGACTTGGGCGGGTACATCCGGATGTACGAGGTCGCCGAGCTGATCCGGCGCGGGGCGCCGCTCTACCTCAAGTTCGGTCTCTCCAAGACCCCGGGCATCTACCCCTACGGGCACCACCTGCGGGAACTGACGCTGTCCACCGCCAAGGAGCGGGTGCGGCGCGGCCGGCTCGCCCTGGACCTGCTCGCGCGCCACGGAGCCGGCGAGGACATGGCTCCGCTGGGGTCGCGACTGCCCGGCGAACTGAAGCGGTTCGAAACGCCCGCATAACGTTCCGGACACACAGCACACAAACGCTTCACACAAGCAGACGCAGCCGAACAGAATCCCACACGCGCGTTTTCTCGGCCCTTCCGGCACCGCCTTCGGGCCCTCCAACTCGCGGGGCCGGGAACCACCCTCACCACATCAAGGATGATGACCATGCGTAACCGCAGAGCCGCACTCACCGCCATAGCCGGAGCCGCGTCCCTCGCCCTCACCCTGTCCGCCTGCGGCCAGAACAGCGAAGGCGGCAGCGAGGAGAAGGCGGGCGACACCAAGGGCGCGACCATCGGCATCGCGATGCCGACCAAGTCCTCCGAGCGGTGGATCTCCGACGGCAAGAACGTCGTCAAGGAGCTCGAGGCCAAGGGCTACAAGACCAAGCTGGTCTACGGCGAGGACAAGCCCGAGCAGCAGGTCTCCCAGATCGAGAACCTGATCGCCCAGGGCGTCAAGGCGCTGATCGTCGCGGCGATCGACAACAAGTCCCTGGACAACGTGCTCCAGCAGGCCAAGGACGCGAAGATCCCGGTCATCTCCTACGACCGCCTGATCCTCAACAGCCCGAACGTCGACTACTACGCGTCGTTCGACAACGAGAAGGTCGGCAAGCTCCAGGCCGACTACATCGCCGACAAGCTCGGCCTGAAGTCGGGCAAGGGCCCCTTCAACATCGAGCTGTTCGCCGGCTCCAACGACGACAACAACACCAAGTACTTCTTCAACGGCGCGATGAGCGTGCTCCAGCCGTACATCGACAGCAAGAAGCTCGTCGTCAAGTCCGGCCAGACGAAGATCACGCAGGTCACGACCCTGCGCTGGGACGGCGCCACCGCCCAGCGCCGCATGGACGACATCCTCTCCAAGTCGTACACGAGCGGGAAGGTCGACGCCGTCCTCTCGCCGTACGACGGCATCTCCATCGGCATCCTGTCCGCCCTGAAGTCCGACGGCTACGGCAGCGCCGCCAAGCCGCTGCCGGTCCTCACCGGCCAGGACGCCGAGCTCGCCTCGGTGAAGTCGATCATCTCCGGCCAGCAGACGCAGACCGTCTACAAGGATCTGCGCCAGCTCGCCAAGGTCGCCGCGAACATGGTCGACGCGTCCCTCAACGGCAAGAAGCCCGAGGTCAACGACACCAAGACCTACGACAACGGCAACAAGGTCGTCCCGGCCTACCTGCTCCAGCCCGTGAGCGTCGACAAGACCAACTACGAGGAGGTCCTGGTCAAGGGCGGCTACTACACCGCCGACCAGCTCAAGTAAGCGCCGACGCCCTTCACACGAAACACGGATTGGAAGGCACGACCATGGCGGGACCCGTCCTGGAAATGCGCTCGATCGTCAAGACCTTTCCCGGCGTCAAAGCGCTGTCGGACGTCACACTGACCGTCCGTCAGGGCGAGGTCCACGCCATCTGCGGAGAGAACGGCGCCGGCAAGTCGACCCTGATGAAGGTCCTCTCCGGCGTCCACCCGCACGGCACCTACGAGGGGGAGATCCTCTTCGAGGGAGAGCTCTGCCGCTTCAAGGACATCCGGGCGAGCGAGCAGCGCGGCATCGTCATCATCCACCAGGAGCTGGCGCTGGTGCCGTACCTCTCCCTCGCGGAGAACATCTTCCTCGGCAACGAGCACGCCAAGCGCGGGCTCATCGACTGGAGGGAGACCCTGCGCCACGCCTCCGAGCTGCTGCGCCGGGTCGGCCTGAGCGACCACCCCGAGACCCGCGTCGCCGACATCGGCGTGGGCAAGCAGCAGCTCGTGGAGATCGCGAAGGCCCTGTCGAAGGAGGTGAAGCTGCTCATCCTCGACGAGCCGACCGCGGCCCTGAACGACGAGGACAGCGGCAAACTCCTCGACCTGATCCTTGAGTTGAAGAACCAGGGCATCACCTCGATCATCATCTCCCACAAGCTCAACGAGATCCGCCGGGTCGCCGACTCGGTGACGATCATCCGCGACGGGAAGTCCATCGAGACCCTGGACGTCAAGGCCGAGGAGACCAGCGAGGACCGGATCATCTCCGGCATGGTCGGCCGCGACCTCGACAACCGCTTCCCCGAGCGCACCCCGCACGAGCCGGAGGCCGGCGCGGCGCCCGCGCTGGAGATCCGCAACTGGACCGTGCACCACCCGATCGACCAGCAGCGCAAGGTCGTCGACGACGTGTCGATCGACGTGCGGCGCGGGGAGATCGTCGGCATCGCGGGACTGATGGGCGCCGGCCGCACCGAACTCGCCATGAGCGTCTTCGGCCGGTCCTACGGCCGGCACGCGGGCGGCACCGTCCTCAAGGACGGCAAGGAGATCCGCACCAAGTCCGTCGCGGAGGCGATCGGGCACGGCATCGCCTACGTCACCGAGGACCGCAAGCACTACGGCCTCAACCTCATCGACACCATCAACCGGAACATCTCGCTGACCGCCCTGGACAAGGTCGCCAAGCGGGGCGTGGTCGACGAGCACGAGGAACGGCAGGTGGCCGAGCGCTACCGCAAGTCGATGAACATCAAGGCGCCGACCGTCTTCGAGCCGGTGGGCAAGCTGTCCGGCGGCAACCAGCAGAAGGTCGTCCTCAGCAAGTGGATCTTCACGGGTCCGGACGTGCTGATCCTTGACGAGCCCACGCGCGGCATCGACGTCGGCGCCAAGTACGAGATCTACACGGTCATCGACAAGCTGGCCGCGGAAGGGAAGGCGGTCGTCTTCATCTCCTCCGAGCTGCCGGAGCTGCTCGGTATGTGCGACCGCATCTACACCATGGCCGCAGGGCGGTTGACGGGTGAGTTCCCGCGTGCCGAGGCCACGCAGGAATCGCTGATGCGTCAGATGACGAAGGACAAAGAGGTAACCCGATGAGCACGGAAGTGACCGCCAAGAGCCCGGCCCCCGCGCCGCCCGGCAAGAGCGGGGACGCGGCGGGCGGGAACCTGCTCCAGCTGGTGCTGGACGGCCTGCGCCGCAACATGCGTCAGTACGGCATGCTGATCGCGCTCGGCCTGATCGTGGCGCTGTTCGGCGTGTGGACCGACGGCGGACTGCTGACGCCGCACAACATCTCCAACCTGGTGCTGCAGAACAGCTACGTCCTGATCCTCGCGATCGGCATGATGCTGGTCATCATCGCGGGCCACATCGACCTGTCGGTCGGCTCGCTGACCGCGTTCGTCGGGGCCTTCGCGGCCGTGCTGACCGTGCAGCACGACGTGGCGTGGCCCGTCGCCGTCGCCCTCTGCCTGCTGGCGGGGGCCGTGGCGGGCGCGGTGCAGGGCTTCTTCATCGCCTACCTCGGCATACCCTCCTTCATCGTCACCCTCGCCGGGATGCTGACCTTCCGCGGCGTCACCGAGATCCTTCTGGAGGGGCAGACCCTCGGCCCGTTCCCCCTCGGACTGCAGAAGATCGGCAACGGCTTCCTCCCGGAGGTCGGCCCGGAGACCAACTACCACAACATCACCCTGCTCCTCGGCATCGTGCTGATCGCCTTCGTGGTCATGCAGGAGGTCCGGGACCGCAAGCGTCAGCGGGAGTTCTCCCTCGACGTGCCGCCGACCAACCTCTTCCTGCTCAAGCTCGTCGCGATCGCCTCCGCGCTGCTCGTCGTCACCATGCTGCTCGCCAGCTGGAAGGGCGCGCCGATCATCCTGCTGATCCTGGGCGCGCTGGTGGTCGGGTACGGCTACCTCATGCGCAACTCCATCTTCGGACGTCACATCTACGCCATCGGCGGCAACCTGCCGGCGGCCAAGCTGTCCGGCGTCAAGGACAAGAAGGTCACCTTCCTGGTCTTCCTGAACATGGGCGTGCTCGCGGCCCTGGCTGGTCTGGCGATCGCCGCCCGCCTCAACGCGGCCTCTCCGAAGGCGGGCCTGAACTACGAACTCGAGGCGATCGCCTCGGCGTTCATCGGTGGCGCGTCCATGAGCGGCGGTGTGGGCACCGTCCTCGGCGCGATCATCGGCGGTCTCGTCCTCGGCGTGCTGAACAACGGCATGAACCTCCTCAGCGTCGGCACCGACTGGCAGCAGGTCATCAAGGGCCTCGCCCTGCTGGTCGCCGTCGGGTTCGACGTGTGGAACAAGCGCAAGTCCGGTTCGTAAGCAAGCGCTCCGCCGGGAAGGCCGTACGACGCTGCGGGCCGCACATGGCCGGTAGCGCGGTCCCCCGCGCCCTGCACAGGGCGCGGGGCCCGGCGGGCGCCTCCAACTCCCCTCTCTGGAGCCGCTAGATGGAACTGAACAGACGCACGGTCATCGCGGGCGCCGCTGCGGCGGGCATCGCCGCCACCGCCCTCGGGGGCGTCGCCGAGGCCTCCACCTCCGGCGGCAAGAAGCCGACGAAGAAGCTCTTCGGCACGCTCGCCGACGGCACCGAGGTCCACCTGTGGTCGCTGGCCAACGGCGGGACGCGGCTGAAGGTCCTGGACTACGGCGGCATCGTCCAGTCCCTGGAGATCCCCGACCGTCGCGGCCGCTACGCCAACGTCTCCCTGGGCTTCGACAACATCGAGGACTACGTCGCCAAGTCCCCCTACTTCGGCGCGCTGATCGGCCGCTTCGGCAACCGCATCGGCAAGGGGCAGTTCACCCTCGACGGCAAGGCCTACCAGGTCGACGTCAACGACGGCGCGAACAGCCTGCACGGCGGTTCCAAGGGCTTCGACAAGCACGTGTGGAGCGTCGAGCCGTTCGCCAAGGGCTCCGACGTCGGCCTGCACCTGCGGTACACCAGCGCCGACGGCGAGATGGGCTACCCGGGCACGCTGAAGGTCAAGGTCACCTACACCCTCACCCGGCACGGCGACTGGCGCATCGACTACGAGGCCACCACCGACAAGGCCACCGTCGTCAACCTCACCAACCACGTCTACTGGAACCTCGCCGGCGAGTCCAGCGGCACCATCTACGACCACGAGCTGGAGATCGACGCCGCCCGCTACACGCCCGTCGACTCGGGCCTGATCCCCACCGGCGAGCTGGCGAGGGTCGCGGGCACCCCCTTCGACTTCCGCCGCGCCAAGACCGTCGGCAAGGACATCCGCGTCGCCCACCAGCAACTGCTGTACGGCCAGGGCCTCGACCACAACTGGGTCCTCGACAAGGGCATCACTTCCCGGCCGGCGCCCGTCGCCACCCTGCGCGACCCGTCCTCGGGCCGCACCCTGACGGTCTCCACCACCGAGCCCGGCCTGCAGTTCTACTCCGGGAACTTCCTGGACGGCACGCTCGTCGGAAGCGGCGGGACCGTCTACCGCCAGGGCGACGGCATGTGCCTGGAGACGCAGCACTTCCCGGACTCGCCGAACAAGCCGAACTTCCCGTCGACCGTGCTGCGGCCCGGCCAGACGTACCGGTCGACGACGGTCCACTCCTTCGACTGCTGACGTCTCCTCAGCGGTGGGGCGCAACTGACACCCGCTTCTCGGCGGTTGAACAGTTGCGCCCCGGCCTGCGTATGTAGGGACGGCCCGTGCTCCCCCGCGCGGGCCACCCAGATGACGACGGGCCCGGTCGTCCCCACCGGGCCCGCCCCATACGGAGGTTCCATGGCCGACAACGTCACCTCGTTGTTCCGCAGCACCGCGGCGCACAGCCCGTCGATGGCGGCGCTGACCCGCGAGGGCGGCGACGGGGGCGGGCCGGTGGACTTCTGCATCCCCTGCAATCCCTACTTCCCCACCCCGCAGATGTTCGACGAGATGTCGAACCGGCTGCGGGACATCATCACGTACTACCCGAGCAGCGCCGACACCATCACCGCCGAGCTGTGCAACCTGCTCGGACTCCCGCCGCAGGCCGTCGCCATGGGCAACGGCTCCACCGAGCTGATCACCTGGATCGACCACCTGCTGGTCCGCGAGTCCCTCGCGGTGCCCGTCCCCACCTTCGGCCGCTGGACCGACCAGCCGATGGAGACCGGCAAGCGGGTCGACATGTTCCCGCTCCAGGAGTCCAGCGGTTTCGCCCTCGACCTCGCGCAGTACGCCGAGTTCATCCGCACCCGCGGCACCCGGGTCGCCGTCATCTGCAACCCGAACAACCCCGACGGCGGGTTCCTGCACAAGCACTCGCTGGTGCAGTTCATGGACGCGATGGCCGACCTGGACCTGATCGTCATCGACGAGTCGTTCCTGGAGTTCGCCGACGCCGAGGCCGAGCCGAGCGTGGTGCAGGAGGCCATGCTGCGGCCCAACGTCGTCGTGCTGCGCAGCCTCGGCAAGAACTTCGGCCTGCACGGCATCCGCTTCGGCTACCTGGTCGCGAACCCGGCGCTGGCCGGGCGGGTCCGCTCCATGCTGCCCAAGTGGAACCTCAACTCCTTCGCCGAGCACGTGGTGTTCATGCTGAAGGAGCACGGCCCCGAGTACGCGCAGAGCCTGATGCAGGTGCGCCGGGACCGTCTGGAGATGGCCAGCCAGCTCTCCGCGCTGCCCGGCCTGACCGTCTACCCCTCGCAGGGGAACTTCCTCTTCGTGCGCCTCCCCGTCGGCGCCGAGGGCACCGTGGTCCGCGACCGGCTGCTCACCGAGCACCGGATCCTGGTCCGCGAGTGCGGCAACAAGATCGGCTCCTCCAGCCGCTTCCTGAGGCTCGTGGTGCGCCCCCAGGTCGACGTGCGTCGCCTGGTGTCCGGCCTGGAACAGGTGCTCTACGGGAACAGGAGGGGAGCCGCCGTGCCCGAGCTGGGCGCCGGGACCAGCTACAGCTCGGGCACGGCGGCCGTGGATCGGCTGGTGGGAGCTACCAACGGGGCCGGCATGCCGGGCCTTGCCGCTCAGGCCATGGGCGCCGGTGCGCCGGGGCTCCCCCCCGCCCCGGCCGCCGCCGCCGGCATGTCGGCCCCGACCCCCTCCGACGGCTCCGGGGTGCCGCTGCCGGCGGCGGCCCAGATCTTCCCCCAGTCGATACCGGCACCCCAGCCGCCCGCCCCGGCCCCGGCCCCCGCCCCGCCGATGGCGCCCGCGATGGCACCGGCCGCCATGGCCCCGCCGATGGCGCCCGTGCCGCCGCAGATGGCCCCGCCGCCGATGGCGCCGGCCGCGATGGCTCCCGCGGCGATGGCTCCCGCGGCGATGTCCCCGGCTGCCATGACCCCCGCGGCGATGGCCCCGCCGCCGGCCCCTGCCCCGGCCCCCGCTCCGGCGATGACGCCGGCCGCGGCTCCCATGACCTCCGGCCAGACCCCTCCGGGCGTCCCGGCCCGAGGCGGCCTGACCGCCGCCCAGGTCCGCGGCACCAACGGCCTCTCCCCGGCGGCGGCCACCGGCTGGCCCAACGCCCAGAGCTGGCCGAACGCGGCGGGAATGGGCCAGGCGGGCTGACCCCCGCCGAGCTGACGCGACGGAGCCCCCGGCCGACGGGTTGTCGGCCGGGGGCTTCGCCGTGTTCCGGGCCGCGGGTGCTTCGACGCGGCCCGGAAGCGACTTGACGGGGCGGCGCTTTGCCGAACTGACAGGTGCCTGACAGGAAGGCTCCCTAACATGCCGTGTTCATGACAGATACCTCTTCGAGCAACTCGGAAAGCCGTATCCCCGTCGCGCGTCGCACGGTGCTGGTCGCCGGCGGCGCCACCGCCGCCGCCCTGGCCGTGGGAGGCGCCGCCTCGGCCGGCGCCCTCGACGGCACCCGCCAGGACACCGCCGCCGCTGCCGTGTGCACGCTCACGCGGGAGATGACCGAAGGCCCCTACTACCTCGACGGGCAGTACGTCCGCGCCGACATCAGCGAGGGCAAGCCCGGCGTCCCGCTGAAGCTGACCCTCACCGTCGTCGACGACGACACCTGCGCCCCGCTGCGAGGCGCCCTCGTCGAGCTCTGGCACGCCGACGCCCTCGGCGAGTACTCGGGCTTCGTCGGGAACAACGGGCACAGCGAGCCCGACAACGGCACCTTCCTGCGCGGCGGCGTGCTCACGAACTCCGCCGGGGTCGCGACGATCACGTCCGTCTACCCCGGCTGGTACCGGGGCCGCTGCATCCACATCCACGTCAAGGTCCACACGGGCGTCACCCTGACCTCCGACGGCCACTTCACCGGCGGCCGGGAGATCCACACCGGCCAGCTCTTCTTCAGCGAGAGCGTCACCACCCGGGTCGCCACGGTCTCCCCGTACTCCACCAACCGCGTCACCCGGACCACCCTCGCCCAGGACTCCATCTACGACGGCGGCGGCGCGGCCTCCGGACTGCTCACCCTGTCCGCGCTGGGGAGTTCACCCTCCGCCGGCTACGCGGGCACCCTCACCCTCGGCGTCGAGACCGGCTGACCGCGGTGAGAGCTTGAGTCGCTGACTGGGCGTCAATGAAGGGGCGCCGGCGCCCAGTCGCGCGATCCTGCCGCCTCCGGCGGCCGCTCACGCCGGGCATCTTTTGACGATGCCCAGCCATCCCGGCACGTCGACCTCCGCGCGCACCGTCTTCCCCGGCGGCGGCTCGCGGTCCACCACCTCCCAGCGGGCCGCCAGCGCGTGCACCAGCACCAGCCCCCGGCCACCCTCCTCCAGCGGCAGCGGCTCCCGTACGGCACCCGGTCCCGGCGGAAGCGGCGGCTCGGCCCGGGTGTCGCTCACCTCGACGCGGACGCTCCCCGCGACGAGCGACAGCCGCAACTCGAAGTCCCGGCCCGGCACCCGGCCGTGGGTCACCGCGTTCGCCGCCAGCTCGGCCACGATCACGGCGACCGCGTCCGACACGTCCGTGCCGTGCGGGATGCCCCACGCGTCGAGCTGGTTCAGCGCCAGGTGCCTGGCCAGCCGCGCCCCGCGCGGCGTCGGGCTCAGACGCTGCGTGAACGCACGTACGGTGACCGGCAGTCGGGTCGGTTGAGGGGTGGAGCGTGCAGTCATGCGGCCAATCTGGCGTGAGTGGGGCCCACTTCTCCAGCGACGTGCCGCGTACGCTCGCGCAGCGTACGCGGTCACTCACTGGACAGTACCGGTGACGCCGCGTGACCATGGCGTGAGGGAGGTGGCCGATGGTGGTCGACGGACGGGTGGGTGCGGGCGGCAGCGGTGAGCCGGAGTCCTCGGACAGTCTGCGGACGTTCGGGGCGGTCGTCCAGGCTCTGCGCGAGTTCCACGGACTGAGCAGGGAGGAGTTCGGGAACCTGGTCGGGTTCTCCAAACACACGGTCGCCTCCGTGGAGTTGGGCAGGCGCATGCCGGACGTCGACTTCGTCGAGGCGGCGGAGGCGGTACTGGGCAACACGGGGGCACTGCGGAAGGCCGCCGTGCACCTGGTGCGGCAGGTGGGGCTGGCGGCGTGGTTCCGGGAGTGGGCCCGGCTGGAGAAGACGGCGATCACTCTCTATACGTACGAGTGCCGCATGATTCCTGGGTTGTTGCAGACGGAGGCGTACGCGCGCACGCTGTTCACGCAGCAGCTTCCACCTCTTGACGACGATCAGATCGAGATGCAGTGGCAGGCTCGCGCAGCCCGGCAGCAACTGCTGCGGAACCGGCCCAACACGGCGTTCAGCTTCATCCTGGAAGAGCACCTGCTACGGCGGCGCACGGGCGGCGTGGAGGTCATGCGCGGGCTCATCGATCACCTGCTGACCGTCGGGGAGCTGCGCAACGTCGAGATGCAGGTCATGCCGACGGTCCGGGAGTCGCATGCGGGGCTGGACGGGGCCGTTCAACTGCTGGAGACACCGGCGAACAAGTGGTACGCCTACTGCGAAGGACAGCGGGGCGGTCTGCTCGTTTCCGACCCGAAAGAGGTCAGCATCTTGCACATGCGCTATGCCAGGATGCGTTCACAGGCTCTCACCCCGGAAGACTCCACGAGCCTGTTGCGGCAGATGCGAGGAGACCTATGAGCGCGTCCGAACTGGCCTGGTTCAAGAGCAGCTACAGCAGCGGCGGCGACGGAGACTGCGTCGAAGTCGCCCTCTCCTGGCGCAAGTCCAGCTACAGCAGCAGCGCATCCGGCGACTGCGTCGAGGTCGCCACCCCGCCGGGGCACGTCCACGTCCGTGACAGCAAGGACAAGCGCGGGCCCCAGCTCGCCCTCTCCCCCACCGCCTGGGCCGACTTCGTCGCGTACGCCGCGCGGTGACCGTCGGGGCCGTCCGTGCCGGTAGGCGACGGGCGGCCCCTGCCGGGTCACTTGCCGGGGCACTGCTTCCACGCCATGTGGTACGTAGTGCTGATGTCGCCGTCCGTCGAGTCCATGGTCATGAAGCTGACCTTGCCCGGCGAGGAAGTGCCCGCGTTCACGCGCAGCTCCGTGTTGATGTTGAAGTTGCGCTGGACGCCGCAGGGCGCGTAGACGAGCTGGGCCCAGTCCGTGACGTCGGTGGCCTGCCAGTTGTCGTTGTAGGCGCCGTTGAGGTTGTGGTTCTTGAAGACGGTGCTGGGCGAGCCCTGGAAGTAGTAGGAGGCCCGCTGGACGGCCGTCGCGCCGGGCTGGAGCGAGGCGAAGCCCCGGTAGTCCGCGCTGGCGATCGCGTAGGTGAAGCCCTGCGGGACGTGCACCTTCAGGTTGAGCTGACAGTTCTTGCGGAACGCCGTGGGGTCGGAGTTGCCGCCGACCTGCGCCAGGTAGTCGCTGTAGGTCACCGTGAAGGCGGTGTTGTCGGCGGAGACGGCCACGGCGGCGGTGCCGGCGGGGCAGCCGGAGCCGTTCACCGTGGCGATGGTGATCACGATCTTGTCCGGGGGCGGGTTGTCGAAGGACGACGGGCTGTGCGCCGGCACGGCGGCGGTGACGAGAGCGGCGACCGCGCCGCCCAGGAGCAGGCCACTAGCCATGGTCTCTCCCCTTCTTCGGGATCGGTGGGGGGTGGATGCGCCGGGCCCCTCCACAGGCGAACTCTGTGAAGAACGAGTGGAGTTGCTGTGAAGCGGCGAGGCGATCGCATCGTAAGGAGCCGCTCGGGACGCGGACAGACCGATCTCCGGCCATTCACGCCGACCGGTTCACATACCCCTCCGGTTCACGGGCCGGGCCCGCCGGGGCCTTACGGGTTCTCCCATGCCGCCGGTTCCGCCGCCAGTTCGCGCACGGGCTCCGGGAGGGCGCCGGCCGCGATGTCGGCGACCGTGACGCCCTCCAGGATCTTGCGGACGTTGGCGCGCAGCGCGATCCACAGGGGCAGCAGGGGCTCGGCGGTGCCCGTGTAGGTGAGGCCGGTGGGCCGTTCGCCGCGGACCGAGACGATCGGGCCGTCCACCGCCCTGATGACGTCCGCGACGGTGATGCTGCCCGGCTCGCGCGCCAGCCGGTAGCCGCCGCCACCGCCGCGCCGGCTCTCCACGATCCCGCCGCGCCTCAGGTCGCCGAGGATCCCCTCCAGGAACTTGTGCGGGATGCCCTGGGCGTCGGAGACGGCCTCCGCCTTCACCGGGTCGCCGCCCTGCCGTACGGCCAGTTCGAGTACCGCCCGTACCGCGTAGTCAGCCCGTGCCGAGATCCTCATACGCCCATTGTGCGGCCGCCTGTCGCCCCGGAACGGATCACGCCAGGCGGATCACGTTCCACGAGAGCGGCTCCAGCGTCGCCGTGAGCGTCCCGTCGGAGAGCGTGGTGCCCTCGGCGGCGTGCGGGGCGACCCGCTCCGGGTCGTCGAGGGTGTTGCGGGCGTCCGGGTCGGCGTCCGCGAGCACGCTGTGCTCGACGATCCGTGTGACGCCGAGGCCGTTCAGCGCCACCTCCAGCGGCAGGGCCTCCGTACGGCTGCGGTTGACCGCGAACACCGTGAGCGTGCCGTCCTCCGCGCGCACGGCGGTGGCGTGCAGCAGGTCCGTCTCGCCGTACTTCTTCGTCTCGTGCGTCGGCGAGTCCACGCGCACGTCGAGGACCTCGCCGCGGCCGTGCCGGGACGCCTGGGCGAAGGGGAAGAACGTCGTCTGCCGCCAGGCCGGGCCGCCCGGCTCGGTCATGATCGGGGCGATGACGTTGACGAGCTGGGCGAGGCAGGCGACCGTCACCCGGTCGGCGTGCCGCAGCAGGGCGATGAGCAGCGAGCCGAAGACGACCGCGTCCATGACGCTGTAGTTGTCCTCCAGGAGGCGGGGGGCCTCCGGCCAGTCGCGCTGTTCGATGCCCTTGGCGTGCTCCTCCCACCGGGGCAGGTACCAGACGTTCCACTCGTCGAAGGAGAGGTTGATCCGCTTCTTCGACTTCAGCCGCGCGCCCACGTGGTCGGCGGTCGCGACGACGTTGGCGATGAAGGACTCCATGTCGACGGCGGAGGCGAGGAAGGAGTCGAGGTCTCCGTCCTCGGGCCAGTAGTAGGCGTGCAGGGAGATGTAGTCGACGAGGTCGTACGTCTCCTTCAGGACGGTCGCCTCCCACTCGGCGAACGTCGGCATGCTCTGGCTGGAGGAGCCGCAGGCGACCAGCTCCACGGACGGGTCGATCTGGCGCATCGCGCGGGCCGTCTCGGCGGCGACGCGGCCGTACTCCTCGGCCGTCTTGTGGCCGGTCTGCCAGGGGCCGTCCATCTCGTTGCCGAGGCACCACAGCCTGATGCCGAAGGGGTCCTTGTCGCCGTGGGAGACACGGAGGTCGGACAGGGCGGTGCCCTCCGCGTGGTTGGCGTACTCCTGGAGTTCCAGGGCCTCGGTGACGCCTCGGGTGCCGAGGTTGACGGCCATCATGGGTTCGGCCTGGGGGCCGATCTTGCGGAGGAAGGCGATGTACTCGGACAGGCCGAAGCGGTTGGTCTCGGTGGAGTGCCAGGCGAGGTCGAGCCGGCGGGGGCGGTCCTCGGCGGGGCCCACCGAGTCCTCCCACTTGTAGCCGGAGACGAAGTTGCCCCCGGGGTAGCGGACGGCGGTGACGCCCAGTTCGCGGACCAGGTCGAGGACGTCGGCGCGGATGCCGTCCTCGTCGGCCGTGGGGTGGCCCGGTTCGTAGATGCCGGTGTAGACGCAGCGGCCGAGGTGCTCGACGAAGGAGCCGAAGAGCCGGGGGTCGACCCGGCCGACGGTGAAGGCGGGGTCCAGGGCGAGGCGGGCGGTTCTCATGGGCGCCTTTCGGATGTCGTCCGGTGACTCGTGTTCGGGGCCTCGCGACGGGGGTTTGTGTTCGGTATGTCGGAGGCCGCTCGTGACGTCGAACAGGAACGAACAAAAACGTAAGATCGGAGCGGTTCGCGCGTCAATGGGGCGGTGGACGGCGGCGGCCTCCGGCGAGGATTCGCCCCGGGTTCCGCGCGGGCCTTCGATGGACCTTCGGCGGTCTTTCGCCGAGTCTTTCGGCGGGTCTCCGGTGGGTCTTCGGCGGATCTTCGGCAGGTCTTCCGGCAAGGCTTGACGCCGCGTGCTTCCGGCCGCGTAGCCTCGAACAGGTTGCCGCACGGCGGCCGGGAGGGGGACGCGATGGACATCGCGGGCGCGCGTGCCAGGGTGGCCCACATCGCCTCGGCGCTGCGGCGCGGCGGGAACGGTCCGGCGATGCGTGAGCTGGCCGGCGTCCTGTCCACCGCGCTGCGGACCCGGCCCCGCCCCCCGCACGGCGTGCCGGAGGTGTTCGGGGCGCTGTGCGAGGAGATGACCGCGGTGCGCGGCGGACGGCGCGTCGAGCTGCGGTTCGAGCGGTTCCCCGACGAGTTCCAGGTGACCGGGCTGTGGGTGGAGTTCCAGGACTTCGACCTCGTCATCGTCGAGGAACGGGCCGAGGCCGTGCAGCAACTGGTCATCCTCGGCCATGAGTTGTGGCACCTGCACGCGGGGCACCGGCATCACCACCACGGTGTCGACACGGCCGCCGCGCACGTCTTCGCCGGGCGGTCCGGCCGGGACGACATCGCCCTGGCCGTCGCGGCCCGCAACGGCTCCCGGCGGCGGGACGAGTCGGAGGCCGACGAGTTCGGGCACCGGCTCGCGGCTGCCCTGCGGCCGTACCTGAGCGGACCCGGCGGCGACCCGTCGTCGTCACTGACGCCGGTGCAGCGGTCGATGGGCTACCGGGGGCGCAGAGGGACGGCGCGGTGACGGCACCCGCGCCCGGCGCCCTCGCCGCGGAACACTTCCTCAGCGGGCTGTACGTGTCCTTCTGGCTGCCGACCGTCGTCCTCGCCGCCGCCCTGGCGATCAAGCTGCCCAGCATCCTCAAGCTGTGGCGGGACCCGCTGCTGCGGGCCGTCGGCGGGCTGCTGGTGTTCGCCTGCGCGGTGTTCGTCTTCGCCGCCCCCAAGACGATCGCCTGGACCAACCGGGTCACCGGCGTGCCCAACATCGCCGCCCCCTGGGTGTACTCGCTGCTGACCGCGCTCTCCGCGTCCTGGCTGCTGCTGATCATCGCCTGGCGCAACGGCCGCGCCGAGCGCTCGGCGGCCACCCGGCGCGCGACCCGGTGGGTGGTCTCCGTGTACGCGGGGGTGGTCGTCGCGCTGTGGGTGCTGTTCGCGCTCGCCGACGTGCCCGTGGAGCAGATCCGGGACCTGGACACCTACTACGCCGGTACGCCGTTCATGCGCGAGGAGATCCTGCTCTACCTCACCGCGCACACCGTGGCCTGCTCGATCACCGCCCGGCTGATCTGGAACTGGATCCGCACCGACGGCCTCGACGCCTGGCTGCGCTGGGGACTGCGCTTCCTGGGCGTCGGCTATGCGACGAACCTGCTGTTCAGCGCGGCCAAGTTCACCGCCGTGGCGGCCCGTTGGACCGGTCACGACCTGGACTGGCTCAACACGAACGTGGCCCCGTCGGCCGCCTGCGTCGCCGCCACCTTCGTCGCGGTCGGCTTCATCGTCCCGCACGCCGGCCAGTACCTCCAGGAGCGCTGGCTGGTGCGGCGGCGGCACCGGGACCTGCGGCCGCTGTCCCGGCTGATGCGGGAGGTCACCGGCGACCGCGAGCCGCTCGCGCTGCGTGCCACGCCGGAGTTGCGGCTGATCCGCCGTGAGACGTTCATCCGCGACGCGCTGCTTCCGCTGTCCCGGCGGCTCGACGAGGGGCTGCGCGGGCGGGCCTACGAGGCTGCCCTCGCGCTCGGCCACGACCGGGGGCGGGCGCAGGCGCTCGCGGCGGCGGTGGCGCTGCTGGACGCGGTCGAGGCGGGCGGGGGGCGGGGCGGGGCGGCTGTCTCCGGCGAGGCGTCCGGTGCCGGCGGGGCATCCCGTGCCGGCGGGGCGGCTGTCGCCGGTGAGGCTTCCGGCTCCGGCGAGGCGGCTGTCGCCGGTAAGGCATCCGGCTCCGGTGAGACGTCCCGCGTCGGCGAGGCTTCCGGCGCCGGTGAGGCCGCTCGTGACACGTCGGCTCGTGGCGCGTCTCCCGACGCGGGTGCCGACGCCACCCCTGACACCACTTACCTGCTGCGCGAGATCCAGGCCGTGGCCCGGGCGTTGCGCAGCACCGACGACATCAACGCGGTGCGCGTCCACGCCGCCGCCCCGGCAGAGAGCGTGTCCGCGCATGACTGACCCGTCCCACCCCGCCAGAACCGCCGTGGTCCTGGGGGGCTCCCACACCGGCATGCTCGCGGCGCGGGCCCTGGCCGAGTTCGCCGAACGGGTCGTGGTCGTCGAGCGTGACGCGCTGCCCGAGAGACCCGAGCCCCGCAAGGGGCTGCCCCAGGCGCGGCACGCGCACATGCTGTGGTCGGGCGGGGTGCGGGCCCTGGAGGAGTTGCTGCCGGGGATCACGGCGGCGCTGCGGGAGGCGGGCGCGCGGCGGGCTCCCGTCACCACGGACATGGTCGCTCTGTCGCCGCGGGGGTGGTTCCGGCGGTGGGAGGAGTCCCACCATGTGATCCTCGCCGGGCGGGACCTGCTGGACGCGACGGTCCGCGCGCGGGTCCTCGCCGACCCCCGGGTGGAGGTGCTGGCGGGGGCGGAGGCGTCGGGGCTGGAGGGCACGGCGTCCGCGGTAACCGGGGTGCGGGTGCGGACCGCCGACGGGAGTGAGCGGGTCGTCGGTGCGGGGATGGTCGTCGACGCGACGGGGCGCGGCTCGCGTGCGGCGCGCTGGCTGACGTCGCTGGGGCTGCCGGAGGTGGAACGGCGGGAGATGGACGCCGGGTTGGCGTACGCGAGCCGGCTCTACCTCGCGCCCGAGCACGCGCGGTCCGGCTTCCCCGTCGTCAACGTGCAGCTCGATCCGCGGGCCGGGGGGCCGGGGCGGTCGGGGTTCCTGCTGCCCATCGAGGACGGGCGGTGGATGGTCACGCTCGCGGGCACGCGGGGTGCTGAACCCACGTCGTCCGCCGAGGAGTTCGTTCCCTTCGCACGGGACGGTCTGCGACACCCGCTGATCGGGCGGCTGCTGGAGCGTGCCGAGCCGCTGAGCGAGGTGTCCGTGACCCGGGCGACGGCCAACCGCCGCCACTTCTACGAGCGGATGCGGGCGTGGCCCGACAACTTCGCCGTCCTCGGCGACGCGTTGGCCGCGTTCAACCCGGTGTACGGGCACGGGCTCGCCGTGAGCGCCCAAAGCGCCCTGCTGCTGCGTGATTTGACCAGACGTCACGGATGGGGGCGGCCGGACTCTCGCGGCGGGTGCAGAAGGCGGTGGCCCGGCCGGTGGGCGCGGCGTGGGATCTGGCGATCGGGCAGGACGTGTTCTACCCGGGCGCGGTCGACGGCGGGCCCGGGCTGCGGGACCGGCTGGTGGCGGCGTACGTGAACCGGCTGATGCACACGGCGACGGGCAACGGCCGGATCGCGCGGCGGGTGACGGATGTGACGTCGCTGGAGCGGGGGGCGGCGGTGCTGCTGTCGCCGGCGGTGCTGGTGGGGGCGGCGGCGGGCCCGCTGCTGCCCCCACTGGCGGGGCCGCCGCTGACGGGGGACGAGATCAAGCGGGCGGGGCTGGAGGACTGAGCTCGGCCGCGGGGGCCGGCTCGTCCTCCCCGGTGTCAGCCCGCGAACGCCGGCTGGGGCAGTCCCTGTCCCGCGCCCGGCACCACCAGCAGTGAGCCGGCCACCGGATGGGGCGAGTCGAGCCCCACGCGGGCCGTGGTGACGTAGAGGTCGCTCAGGGTGGGGCCGCCGAAGGCGCAGGCGGTCACCCGGGGTGTGGGGAGGGCGATGACGCGGTCCAGCTTCCCCTCGGGGGTGTAGCGGCGTATCGCTCCCCCGTCCCACAGCGCCACCCACACGCAGCCGTCGGCGTCGACGGTGAGGCCGTCGGGGAAGCCCGCGCCGTCCTCGATCACGGCGAAGGTGCGACGGCCGGACACCCGGCCGTCCGCGTGGTCGAAGACGTCGACGCGGCGGGTCGGGGAGTCGACGTAGTACATGAGGCGGCCGTCGGGGCTCCAGCCGGTGCCGTTGCTGACGGCCACGTCGTCGAGGACGGGCTCGACCGAGCCGTCGCCGGTGAGGCGGGTGAGCGTGCCGCCGCCGGGGGCCTCGTCGTAGCGCATGGTGCCGGCCCAGAGGGAGCCGTCGGGGGCGACGGCGGCGTCGTTGGCGCGGCGGCCGGGGACGGGCTCGCGGTGGAGCCAGCGCAGGGTGCCGTCCCCGTCCGCGTCGACGAGGGCGACGCCGTCGCGGAGGTTGAGGACGAGGCCGCCTCCGGCGCGGGGCTTGGCGGCTCCGACGTGCTGGTCGGTGACGCGTACCGTGCGGCGGCCGGTGGCGGGGTCGTAGGTGTGGAGGCGGGAGCCGAGGATGTCCAGCCAGAGGAGGCGGCCGGCGGCCGGGTCCCAGGTGGGTCCCTCGCCGAGGGTGGCCCGGGCGCGGACGGCCACCTCGTACGCCGTGCTGCGCGTCGTCGTCACGACACGCTCCGGTAGCCGAGGAGCTCGGAGAGCTCGGCCGCGCCCTTGGCGGCGAGCTGCTCCAGCTCGGGGCGGCGGTCGTCGCTCCAGCGGATCATGGGGACGGAGATGGACAGGGCCGCGACCACCTGTCCGGTGCGGTCGCGGACGGGGGCGGCGACGCAGCTGACGTCGGGGTTGGACTCGCGGTTCTCCACGGCGACGCCGCGCTCGCGGATCCGTGCCAGTGCCTCGCGCAGCGCGCCCGGCTCGGTGATGCTGTTCGGCGTCATGCGGACGAGCTCGGCGTCGTCGGGGATGCGGGCGGCGAGCTCGGCGTCGGGGAGGGAGGCGAGGAGCATCTTGCCGACGGAGGTGCAGTGGGCGGGCAGCCGGCGTCCGGCGGCGGAGACCATGCGGACGGCGTGCGTGGAGTCGACCTTGGCTATGTAGATGACGTCCGTGCCCTCCAGGATCGCCACGTGGACCGTCTCGTCGCAGGTCTCGGCGACGGACCGGGCCACGTGCTGCCCCTCGGCGGCCAGGTCGAGCTGCTCGGCGTACCGGCTCCCGAGCTGGTACGGACGTACGCCGAGGCGGTACCGTCCGGGCTGTCCGGGGATCTGGACGATGTAGGACCGGGCGGCGAGCGTGGTGACCAGCTCGTGCACGGTGGTGCGCGGCAGCTGGAGCTTGCGCACGATGTCGGGGGCGGAGAGCGTCCCGTCTCCGTCGAGGAAGAGCTCGAGAATGTCGAGAGCCCGGGTCACGGCAGGTACGAGTCGTCCCACGACCGTCCCCCTCCCTTGATCGTCTCATTGCCTGTGTTCGATATATCAACAGGCGATCGGCATGGCGAACACAGGCTAGCCACACAGCAACCTGCCGGGCAATGGCCGGGAACGGGGTGGGTGTGAAGCGGGCGGTGAGCGACCGCACCGGCCGGGTGGCGGGGGATGGGTGAGGATGGACGGTATGCCGTCCGAGAAGCGTCCCGCCGAGCCGTTCACGGCCCTGCACTTCCAGCTGGTGCTGCTGCGGCGTATGGCCGATCACAATCCCGGGTTGGTGGAGGACGCGCGGCGGGAGCTGGGGGTGTCCCTGGGCGGGATGCGGGAGGCGAACAAGCGGTGGCAGGCGATGGTGCGGTCGCCGCGGGGGCGGGCCGCCGCGTCCCGGTACCGCTCGGTGCTGGGCGCTCCGGAGTCCCGTACCGCCCGCCGCGTCGGCGACCTCGACTGCGAGGCGCTGCTCTGGCCGCTCCCGCTGTGGCCCGACCTCCGCTTCGAGGTGCTGCTCGCCCCGAACGGCGCGGTGTGGAACGAGTGGCTGGTCCGCGCCCCGGGAGCGGAGCCGCCGCCGCTGCGCACCCTCGACGACCTCACCCCCTGGTCCTGCACGGTCGACGAGGCGGCCCGCGCCTTCGCCCCCGCCCGCCCCATGGAGGGCACGGCTCCCACCCGATGGGGTCTCCTCCTCACCGCCCCGGACGGTCTGGGTCGGCGACGGCAGGTGGCGGCGGAGTTCACCTGGGGACTGCTGCAGCGGACGGCGGTCAGGGCGTAGCGGCCGTCGCGAGGATCGCTGTCGCGACCTTCGGGGTCGAGGTGGGGTGGAGGTGGAGGAACAGGTTCGGTTCGACCAGTTCGAGTTCCATCACCCGCGGCTCGCCGTCCGCGCCCTGCACCAGGTCCACCCGGGCGTAGAGGAGGTCCGGGTCGCCGGGGACGGCGGACAGCGCCTGCCGGGCCACCGCGAGTTCGGACGCGGTCGGGGTCCAGGGCTCCAGGCCGGGGTGGGCCACCTTGTCCGCGTCGAAGGCGGTGCCGGGGGCGAGGACCGCCCGCTTGCGGCTGGCGTGCAGGAGGCGGCCGGCGAAGAACTGCAGAGCCCGTTCGCCGCCGGTGTCGATCGACGCCATGTACGGCTGGATCATCGCCGTCAGCCCCTCCTCGTGCATCCGCGCGAGGTGCCGTACGGCCGTCTCGTGCCGGTCGGGGGTGTAGCGGGCGGCGTAGCGCGCACCCGCCCCCGAGGTGGGCTTGATCACGTACTCGTGGTCGGTGGGGAGGGCGGCCGAGGGGTCCGGGGCCCCGGGGGCGACATAGCGCGTCGGGACGACGGGGACGCCGGCGTCGGCCAGGTCGCCGAGGTAGCGCTTGTCGGCGTTCCAGCGCACGACCTCCACCGGGTTCGCGAGCCGCGTCGCCTTCGCGCAGCGCTCCGCCCACGCCGTGAACTCGGCCGCCCGCCAGCTGTAGTCCCAGGTCGAGCGGATGACGGCGAGGTCGTAGGAGGCCCAGTCGACGCCGGCGTCGTCCCAGCACACGGTGTCCGCCCGCGCGCCGGCGTCCTCCAGCGCGCGCCGCAGCACGGGGAGGTCGTGGTCCTTGCTGGGCTCCGGACCGGGGTCGTAGGTGACGAGGGCTATGCGGGGCACGGCGGGACTCCGTTCTCGTACGTTCTCGCGAGGCGCGCGTCCCGGCAGGCTAGCCGGAGCCGGCGCGGCCGCGGCAACCGTCGTGCCCCTGTTGACCTTCCCCTTCGGGGAAGCCCCAGCATCGGTGGCGGAACGAGACGGAAACGGGGTGCACAGGCACATGAGCATGACGATCGGCGCCTTCGCGAAGGCGAGCCGGCTGTCGCCGAAGGCGCTGCGGCTCTACGACGAGCTGGAGTTGCTGCGACCCGCGCGGGTCGACCCCCACACCGGTTACCGGTACTACGCCGCCGAGCAGTTGGAGCAGGCGCGCCTGGTGGCGTGGCTGCGGCGGCTCGGCATGCCGCTGGCCCGCATCCGCGAGGTCGTCGCCCTCGAACCGGGGGACGCCGCCCGGGAGATCCGCGCCTACTGGGCGCGGGTGGAAGCGGAGACGGCGGTACGCCGCGACCTCGCCTCGTTCCTCGTGAACCAGTTGACGGAAGCACCGAGGAAGGACACCACCATGCTGGAACTGCGTTACGCCGCCCACTCCGACCGGGGCCTGGTCCGCCCGGAGAACCAGGACACCGCCTACGCGGGAGGCCGGCTGCTCGCGGTCGCCGACGGTTTCGGACCGGCGGGCGCGCCGGCGAGCGGCGCGGCCGTGGAGGCGCTGCGTTTCCTGGACACCCCGGACGCGCCCGCCGGGAACGTGCTGAACCTCCTGGAGGACGCGGTGCGCGGCGCGACCCAGGCGGTCCGTGACATCGCCGACGGCGGCGACGACGTCGGGACCACCCTGACGGCGCTGCTGTGGACGGGCTCCCGGCTCGCGCTGGTCCACATCGGGGACTCCCGCGCGTATCTCCTCCGCGACGGCGGACTGTTCCGGATCACCGAGGACCACACCGTCGTCCAGTCGCTGATCGACGAGGGCCGCCTCACGCCCGAGGAGGCCGTCTCCCACCCCCAGCGCTCCCTGCTGCTGAAGGCCCTGACCGGCGGCGGCCCGGCCGCGCCCGACCTGCGCCTGCACGACGCCCGTCCCGGCGACCGCTACCTCCTCTGCTCGGACGGCCTGTCGACCGTCGTCCCGGAAGAGCGCCTGCGCAGCCTCCTCACCACCACCCCCGACGCCCCCGACGAGACGGTCCGAGCCCTGATCACCGAAGCGAACGCAGCCGGCGGCCCGGACAACGTGACCTGCGTGGTGGCAGACGTGGTACAAACCACGGCGGCCTGACCGGTGGCGCGCGTCTCGCCGCGCACGGGACAGGGAAAGGTGATGCCGTGAGGTGTCGTCCACCTTCGTGCCGTCGAGACAGCCAGGAGTCGCCGCGTGTCGTTTCTTTTTCCCGCTTTGGTCGACGGGCCGGGCGAGTGTGTCGCTCTGCGGTTCGGTGAGCGGTCCCTCACGTATGCGGAGCTCGCGGGGGCCGCCTCGGCGGTCGGGGGGCGGGTGCGCGCGGGTGAGCGGGTCGCCGTGTGGGCCACCCCGTCGCTGGAGACCGCCGTCGGCGTGGTGGGCGTGCTGCTCGCCGGGGCGGCCGTCGTGCCGCTCAACCCGAAGTCGGGCGAGAAGGAACTCGGGCACATCCTCGCCGACAGTGCGCCGTCGCTGGTCCTGGCGGCTCCCGGCGAGCGGCTCCCCGAGGCGGCGGGCCACTTGACGCGCGTCGACGTCGATGTCCGAGTCAGCGGCGGGGGTGCCGACTTCGCGCAGGTGGACGACGGTGATCCCGCGCTGGTCGTCTACACCTCCGGCACCACCGGCCCGCCCAAGGGCGCGGTCCTCCCCCGGCGGGCCCTCGTCGCGACCCTGGACGCCCTCGCGGACGCCTGGCAGTGGACGGCGGACGACGTGCTGGTGCACGCGCTGCCGCTGTTCCATGTGCACGGGCTGGTGCTGGGCGTGCTCGGCCCGCTGCGGCGGGGCGGGTCGGTGCGGCACCTGGGGCGGTTCTCCGCCGAGGGCGTGGCGCGGGAGCTGAACGCGGGGGCGACCATGCTGTTCGGGGTGCCGACGATGTACCACCGGCTCGCCGAGGCGCTGCCCGACGATCCCGAGCTGGTCAAGGCGCTGTCGGGGGCCCGGCTGCTGGTCTCCGGTTCGGCCGCGCTGCCCGTGCACGACCACGAGCGGATCGCGGCGGCGACCGGCCGCCGGGTGATCGAGCGGTACGGCATGACGGAGACGCTGATGAACACCAGCGTCCGCGCCGACGGGGAGGCACGGCCGGGGACCGTGGGCGTGCCGCTGCCGGGGGTGGAACTGCGGCTGGTGGAGGAGGACGGCACGCCAATCGGCGCAGAGGGCGGCACGCAGACTGCCTCGCACGGCACGCCCGTCGGCGCGGACGGTACCCGCGACGCCGGGGCGGCCACGCAGAACCCCGCCTTCGACGGGGAGACCGTGGGCGAGATCCAGGTGCGCGGGCCGAACCTCTTCACCGAGTACCTCAACCGCCCCGACGCGACCGCCGCCGCCTTCACCTCCGACGGCTGGTTCCGCACCGGGGACATGGCGGTGCGCGACCCCGACGGCTACGTACGGATCGTGGGGCGCAAGGCCACCGACCTGATCAAGAGCGGCGGGTACAAGATCGGGGCCGGGGAGATCGAGAACGCGCTGCTGGAGCACCCGGGGGTGCGCGAGGCCGCCGTCACCGGAGAGCCGGACCCGGACCTCGGGGAGCGGATCGTGGCGTGGGTGGTGCCGGTCGACCAACAAAGCCCGCCAGGGGAAAGCGAGTTGGCCGACCATGTCGCCGGCCGGCTCGCTCCGCACAAGCGGCCGCGCGTCGTGCGGTATCTGGACTCCCTGCCCCGCAACGACATGGGGAAGATCATGAAGCGGGCGCTGCCGTCATGACCGCCGACCACCGCCCGAGCGCCCGGGAGGCCATCGCGCTCGTCACCGACGACTTCCGTGAACTCGACTGCCCGATACGGGACTCCAAGAGGGACGGCCCCCTCGGCTGGCCCGGCTACGACGCCTCCCGCGCCCGCGCCGCGGAGCGGACCGGCGAGACGGAGTCCGTCGTCTGCGGCACCGCGCACATCAAGAGCGCGGGAGACGCCGAAGGCGTACGCGCCGTGCTGATCGCGTTCGAGTTCGGCTATCTGGGCGGCTCGCTGGGCGAACGGACCGGCGACCGCCTGGAGGCCGCCTTCGCCTGCGCACGGGAACACCGGCTCCCAGTGGTCCCGTTGATCGCCACCGGCGGCAGCCGTATGCAGGAGGGCATGCTCGCCCTCACCCAACTCCAGCGCGTGGCAAGGCAGTCGGCACTCACGCGAGAGGCCGGGCTGCCGCAGGTCGCCGTGGTGCGCGACCCGACGACCGGCGGCGGCTGGGCCACCCTGGGCGCGGGCGCCGACATCGTCCTGGCACTGCCCGGCGCCCAAGTGGGCTTCGCGGGCTCACGGGTGAGGCCGCCGGACGCCGACCCGGCCGCCTACACGGCCGAGGCGCAGGTCGCGGCCGGATCGGCGGACGCGGTCGTGCCCCCGGAAGAGCTGCGGGAGACGCTCGGACGGTGGCTGCGGCTCCTGACCACGCCGTCGGCGGAGCCCGCGCCCGTGCCCCGACCCCTCGGCGCAGCCGGCCTGCCCGCCTCCGGCTGGAACGCGGTCCAGCGGGCCCGCTCCCCCGAACGCCCGCGCGCCGCGCACTACTTGGACGACTACTTCACCCACCGCGTCACGATCAGCGGCGACCGCTGCGGCGGGACGGACCCCGACGGCGTCCTCTGCGGATTCGGCGAGCGGGACGGCCGTACGATCGCCTACGCCGCCCAGACCGGCACGGCGACCCGCCCCGCCGGATACCGCACGGCGACCCGGCTGATCCGGCTCGCGGAACGGCTGGGCATCCCGGTGCTGACCCTGGTGGACACCCCGGGCGCGGCCAACGACGCCGAGGCCGAGCGGCAGGGCGCCGGCGCGGCGATCGCGGAGCTGTTCGGCGTGGTCGCCGCCGCCAGGACCCCGGTCACGACGCTGGTCATAGGCGAGGGCGGCTCCGGCGGCGCGCTCGCGCTGGCCGCCCCCGGCCGCACCTGGGCCACACCGGACAGCTACTTCTCCGTCATCGCCCCGGAGCAGGCCGCCCGCATCCTCAAGCGCCCGCCGTCCGAGATCGAGTCGACGGCTGAACAACTCCGCATCCGGCCGCAGGACTTGGCCGAGCTGGGGGTGATCCGCACGGACGCCGGGTGACGGGGTCAGGGCGGCTGCGGGCACCGTTGGTTACAGCTACGCTGCACAGAGCCGTGTCACGTGCACAGCGGCGTGGGACGACCGGCGAGGACGAGGGGGCGACCGGGGAGCCATGACGGGACTGGTGGAGTTCAGGACGCAGGACGGCGCCGTGGTCGCCGTGGAGGCCGCCACGGAGCAGCGTCCCGGTTCGCGGCTGGTCGCCCGTGGCGACGGCACCGTCCAGGCGGCCCGGACCTTCGAAGGCGCGCTGGAGGGCGTGCGCTCCGCAGCGGAGTCCGCGCTGCGGGTCTTCCGGGACGGCGCGCTGCGGCCCGACGGGGTGGAGATCGAGTTCGGGGTGAAGCTGGCCGCCGAGACGGGCGCGATCATCGCCAAGGGCACGGCGGAGGGCCACCTGGTGGTCAGGCTGACGTGGTCGCCCGACCGCGACACCGGTGAGGGATCGTCCGGGGCCGGACCCGGCGCTCCCACGGCCGCGGCTGAGCCTCCCGCCTCCTCATGACGCGCGTGCAACGCATGCGGCGCATGACGGCCATGGACAGCCCCGAGTGGCACGCCCGCGTCGAGTGCGCCGGCCAGGTCGTCGGCGCCGGCTTCCTCGTCACCCCCCGACTGGTCCTGACCTGCGCGCACGTGGTGCACGAGGGCCCGGCGGACGCGCTCGCGGTGACGTTCACCGAGCGGCCGGGCTCCGCTCCCGTCCCCGCCCGGATCGTCGCCGAGGGCGGCTGGGCCGGAGGCGTCACCGACCTCGGCGACCTCGCCGTCCTGGAGTTGGAGCGGGAGGTCGGCATCGCCCCGGCCGCGCTCGCCCCCGTCGACGCGGCGCACGGCCGGCAGCCCCGCAAACTCGTCGTGTACGGCTTCCCGGTCGGCTTCGACGAGGGCACCCTCGCCGAATACCGCATCACCGCACCGCAGTTGCTCAACCGGGAATGGATGCAGCTGGAGGCCTGGCAGCCGGACGGCCAGCCGCTCGCCCCCGGTTTCAGCGGCGCGGCCGTCACCCTCGTCGACACCGGCGAGGTCGTCGGCATGGTCACGGCGGCCGCCGGCGACCAGGGCGTGCGCAACGGACGCATGATGCCCACCGAGGTCATGGCCCGATACTGGCCCGGGCTCGCCGGCCTCGTCCCCACCTCCGACCACCGTTCCGCCGACCGGGCCCGGCTGCGCGACCTCGTCGAACGGGCCGTCCGCACCGGCCTGGACTGCGATCCCGTACGGCTCGCGCGGCTCTACCGGGCCGCCGCCGGGCCGTTCGACCCGGACCCGCCGCAGGAGGGCTTCGACTCTCTGCGCGCGGCGGCCCTGTTCGTGCTGTGCGAGATCGACGGCGAGGACGCGGCCGGCACCGTCGCCCGCTTCGCCGACCAGGTGGAGACCCTGTTCCGGGCCCCGGCCCGCACGTCCGCCGTCCCCCGCTGGGCGCCCATCCTGGTCGAGCTCCAGCACAGCGGCGCCGGCGACGGGCAGGTCCGCGTCGAGGTGTCCGCGTACAGCGGGGGACGCCGGCACCCCGTCGCCTCCGGCACCGTGCCGTGGGCCGGGCTGCCCGACCGCGTGCGCGACCTCATCGAGGCCGCCTTCCCCTGTCTGACGGCAGGGGACGACGAGTTGATCGCGTTCGCCCTGCCCCGCGACTGGATCGACCTGCCCGTCGACCGCTGGGCGAGCGCACCCGACGACGACACTCCGCTGGGCTGCGTGTACCCGGTCGTCGTCACCGACCAGGCGCGGCGCAGGGCGGGCGCGCGGCATCAGCTGACCCGGGCCTGGAACCGGCTCGACGCCGTGCCCGGCGCGCGGCTGCACCGGGTCGAGTGCGGCGGGCCGGAGGAGCCGCGCCGGCTGCGGGTGCGGCTGCGGCAGGCCGACGCCTGCCTGGCCGGTTTCGCCGCCGCGCCGGCCTCTGCCCGCACCAGGCCCCACTTCGACACCTCGCTCACCGCGCCGGCGCCGGTGGTCGTCTGGTCCAGGGGCGGCTGCGACGGCGGGCCGGACGAGCCCTGCGCGGGCGGCGACGGGTGCGCGGGCAAGACGTTCCTGGACGAGCTGGACGCGTGCGTGTCCGTCGTCCCGCCGGTCGAACTGCCCCGCCGAGTCCTTCAGTTGCGGGAGGAGGCCGACTTGGAGGACGGGCACTGGGCGCGGGACATCCAGCTGCTGTGGGACGACCCGCGCGTCTTCACCGACCCGCACGGCGGGACGGCGGCGCACGCCCGATCGCCCGTGTCGCCTCTTGAATGAGCCCACCGGGCAGCCCGTCGACCGACCGGGCCCACCGGACGAGCCCCTGAACGGAGACCGGAACCCTCCCATGCCCCACTGGTCCGTCTACACCGGCGACAGCGAGCCGCACGACGGCGTCGACCGGCTGCCCCCGCCGCCGCCCTGGCGCGCGTTCGACGGCGAGCCCGTCCTGCCCACGCCCCGGGACGCCGACGACGAGGCGGCCGTCTCCCCCGACCGCGTGCACCGCGCCCGCACGTACGTGGCCGCGCCCGAGAGCGTGCAGCTCGTCAACGCGGCCCTCGTCCTGCGCCGCCCGCTGCTGGTCACCGGCCCGCCCGGCACCGGCAAGTCCTCCCTCGCCTACGCGGTCGCCCGGGAGCTGCGCCTCGGCCCGGTCCTGCGCTGGAACATCACCAGCCGCAGCACCCTGTCCGACGGCCTCTACCAGTACGACCCCCTGTCCCGCCTGTACGCGGCGAGGCAGGCGGCGGCCTGGCGTGCGGGGGCTTCCAGGGGGGAGCTGCCGGGGGCGGGGGCCTCCAGGGGAGACCTGCCGGGGGCGGGGACTTCCAGGGGGGACCTGCCGGGGGCGGGGGCGGCGAACGAGGCGAGCGCCGCCGGTGCGGACGGGGTCGAGGACCACCTGCGTCTCGGCCCCCTCGGCACCGCCCTGCTCCCCTACGACCGCCCCCGCGTCCTCCTCGTCGACGAGATCGACAAGAGCGACCTCGATCTGCCCAACGACCTCCTGAACGTCCTGGAGGAGGGCCAGTACGAGATCCCCGAACTGATGCGCGCCGCACGCCACTCGGCCGACGCCGCCACCGCCGAGGTGCTCGCCGACGGCACGGACACACCGGTGCCCGTCACCCGTGGCCGGGTCCGCTGCCGCGCCTTCCCGTTCGTGGTGCTGACGAGCAACGGCGAGCGCGAGTTCCCGCCGGCCTTCCTGCGCCGCTGTGTCCGGCTGAAGCTGCGCCGCCCCGACCACGAGCAGCTCACGGAGATCGTCCGCGCCCACCTGGCGACCCCGCCGGGCGAGGCCGACCACCTCATCACCCGCTTCCTGAACCGGGCGGCCGACGGCGAACTCGCCACCGACCAGCTCCTGAACGCCCTCTACCTCACCGGCGTCGCCGGCCTGGACCCTGCCTCCCGAGACGCTCTGGCCGACGAACTGATGCCCTACCTGACCCCCACGGCAGACACCGATGGCTTCTGAACGCCCCGGAGAACAGCGGGAAGAAGAGGGGGAGGAACAGGGGGACGGCGAGGCGGAAGGCAAGGACGCGGAGGCGGGCCGGTCCCACGTGGAGCCGGAGGCGGGCTGCTCCGACGTGGACGCGGCGGCGGGCCGCTCTGGCGTGGAGGCGGCGGCTCGGGGGCGGGACGTCCGTGCCGTCGCCCGGCTGGCCGCCATACTCGCCGCCGCCGGCCGTGGCTCCGCTTCCGAGTTCACGCCCACCCCTCGCGAGCTCGCCGAAGTGCTCTGGCTCGCCCGGCAGTTGGGCGACGAGGGGGACTCCCTCACGGAGGCGGCCGCAGCCACGGACGACGAGGGCGGCCCGCTCGACTCCCGCCCCCGTGCGAAAGACGCCGGCTCCGATTCCGCCCCCGATCGCGCGACCCCCGGCACCCCCTCCCCGCCGCCCGCCTCCGACCGCGTCCCCCTGCGGCTCCCCCGCGCTCCCGCCCACCAGGGCGAACCGGGCGGCAGCGGTACGCCGCTCCTCGCGCCCGTGCCGCCGATGCTGCCCCGCCCCCTGAGCCTTCAGCGCGCGCTGCGTCCCCTGAAGCGGACCGTGCCGTCGGCGCGGGTGCGGGAGTTGGACGAACGCGCCACAGCCGACCGCATCGCACGGCTCGGCGCACACCCCGACGTCTGGCTGCCCGTCCTGCGCCCGGCACGGGACCGCTGGCTGCGGCTCGTCCTCGTGCACGACACCGGCCCGACCATGCCGGTCTGGCATCCCCTCGTCCGCGAACTGCACGCCGTGCTGGCCCAGTCGGGCGTCTTCCGGACGGTCACCCTGCACCCGGCGGGACCCGACGGTCGCGCCCGGCACGTCCCGGACCCCGGGGACGGCCGGACCGTCGCCCTGATCGTCAGTGACTGCATGGGCCCGCAGTGGCGGCCCGGCCCCGCGGGCGAGCGCTGGCACCGCGCCCTGCGCCACTGGGCGGCCCGGATGCCGCTGGCCGTCGTCCAGCCGCTGCCGGAGCACCTGTGGGCGACGACGGCGCTGCCCGCCGAACCGGGCGTCCTCTCCTCCCCCGGCGCGGCGGCTCCGCTCACCGCCTGGGCCTTCACCCCCCACGACCGGGACGCACCGCCCCCTCACCCCGCCGCCGCCCCCCTGCCGGTCCTGGAGGCCGGAGTCCCCTGGCTCACCCACTGGGCGGCACTGCTGGCCGCCCCCGGCGGCGGCCGCACGCCCGGCGCGGCAGCCTGGCTCACCCCACGCCCCTCCGCCCCGGCCTTCGCCGATCCGGCTCCCGGCCTCGCCTCGCTCCCCGCAAAGGACCTCGTCCTCCGCTTCCGCGCCACCGCCTCACCGGAGGCGTTCCGCCTCGCCGGGCACCTGGCCCTGGCCCAGCCCTCGATACCGGTGATGCGGCTCGTGCAGCGCGCGGTGGAACGTGATCCGCGCCCGCAGCACCTGGCCGAGGTGATCCTCAGCGGCATGCTCGCCGCCGTCCCCGGCCCGCCCGGCTCGTACGCCTTCCGCCCCGGCGTACGCGACCTGCTGCTGCGCACCCTGCCCCGCACGGCACGCGGCCGGGCCCGCGAACTCCTCGACCGTGTAGGCGCGTTGATCGACGAGCGGGCGGGTCTGACGGCGGGCGGCTTCCGCGCCGAGACGAGCCCCGGCGACGCGGCACCCGCCGACGCCCCGGCGTTCGCGATGGTGAGCACGGAGACGGTACGCCGACTCGGCGCGGAGAGGGGCGCGGGCGAGCGCGAGGACCGCGACGCGAACGGTGACGGCCCCGGCACGGCGGACTCCGGCTCCGGCGGCAGGGCGGATGCCGGCCTCGGCGACACGGCGGATGTCGGCACGGCGGACCCCGGCTCCGGCGACACGGCGGATGCCGGCACGGCGGACCCCGGCTCCGGCGACACGGCGGATGCCGGCACGGCGGACCCCGGTATCGGCGGCACGACGGATGCCGGCACGGCAGATGCCGGCCCCGGCGGCACGACGGACCCCGGCGTTGACACCGGCATCGGCGGCACGACGGACCCCGGCACGGCGGACCCCGGCCCCGGCGACACAACCGACCCCGGCACGGCGGACCCCGGCCCCGGCGACACAACCGACCCCGACACAGCGGACCCCGGCACGGGCACCGGCCGCCGCACCCTCCGCTTCGAGACCGACGTCGATCTCGGTGCCCGTCCCGAGGCGCGCATCTCGCTCGAGTACGCGGTGCACCAGGTCCTCGAACGCGGCGATCTCGCCCCTCACCAGTACGACGTCCGGGTGCGCCCCGACGGCTACGACGTCGGCGTCGACGCGGACGCCTACCTCCTCCCCGTCCTCGCGGCGGCCCTGCGCTGGCTGCCCGGCCCCTTCGCCGAGCCGGCCGAACCGCCGCGCCTGCGGGTGACGTTCGGACCCGGGCCGCGGCTGCCCGAGCCCGCGCACACCGCCTCCCCCGTCCTGGTGTTCGTCCCGCCGGACCTCTACGAGTCCTTCGCCGACAGCTCCGCCGCCTCCGGCCCGCACCGCTTCCGCCCGCTGTACGGCGACGCGGCCGACGGGCCCCCGCTCGCCTGGTACTGCCCGCTGCCCGCCCCCCGAGGCGAGGACCAGGACGCGAGCCGGGACCTGGTGCGCGGCCCCTTCGTCACACCGGACCTGCGGCAGCTGGGCGTGCCCGCGCACGGCCGCACCGCCGTGGTGCACACCCAGGCCGGCGGCCCGCTCACCCTCCTCGACCCCGCCCGGCCGCACGGCATCCGCCCGCCCCGGCTGACCACGTACTACGAGGTGGACCTCACCCCCCAGCACGCCGTGCACCGGCTGTCCCTGCCCAGCTCCAGCAAGGGCGACTTCGCGGCCACGGCCGAGCTGACCTGGCGTGTCTCGGACCCGGTGGCGTTCGTACGGGCCGAGGTGACGCGCGTACCGGAGCGGCTGCTGGCCCATCTGACGGAGGCCGCCTCCCGCGTCACCCGCCATCAGGCCCTGCGCCGCGCGGTCGGCGCCCAGCGCGCGGTCAACGCCGGGCTGGGCAGATGGCCGGTGCCGGGGCTGACGGTGACGTGCGAGGTGCGGCTCGCGCCGGCGTGGGCGCCCGCGCCCGCACCCCGGACGGCCTCCACGTCGGCGCCCCCGTCCGGCGAGCGCCCCGGGGAGCAGCAGGGCGAGCACCACGAGGAGCGGTCCGGCGAGGCGACGCCCGCCGGGCTCCTCGCGCGGGCCGAGACCGTCCTGCTCGGATTCGACGGCCCCCTCACCCGCCTGTTCACGGCGACGACCGCCCGCGAGGCCGCGCTGGAACTGCTGGCCCTCGCATCCGCCCCCCGCGACGACCGGCGAGGCGACGCCGCACCGCGCGCCTCCGGCCGCACCCTCGACCCCGCGCTCACGCACCCACTCGACGTGCTGCGCGTCTTCGCCCGGGATCGGCTGAGCCCCCTTCTGCGGGACAGGCTGGACGCCCTGGAGCTGGAAGCCGTCCCGAACGCGCCCACGACCCACAACTCCATCGCTCTGGTGAGGGCGTTGCACGCCTCGGGACGGCGGGTGGCGCTGGTGACGGACGTGTGCGAACAGGCCGTCCGCCAGTACGTGGAGCCGTACCGGCTGCCGCTGGTCGGGATCCACGGCCGCGCCCCGGACCTCGCACTGCTCACCCCGAACCCGGACGTCCTGCTGCGCGCACTGCAAGCGCTGCCCGCGCTGCCCGCGCCGGGGCGGCCGTCCGCCCCGGGAGCCCCGCACTCCAAGAGCCTCGTCATCGGATCGACGGTGGCCGAGCTGACCGCCGCCCAGCGGATCGGCCTGCGCTTCCTGGGTCTCGCCCGCAATCCGACCGTCGAGCAGGAGCTCAGGGGGGCGGGCTGCGAGGTGACCGTGCGGTCGCTCACGCCGGTACTCGACGCGGCGCGGGCACTGTAGCGCCCAGGCGGCCGTTTCCCTGATACCCACTCAGATCGCGCCGCGCACTGAAGACCGTTTTCACCCGTTCGGCCGCACCCCGCCCGGACCCCTCCAGCGGGCGCACGTCCTCCCCCGCCCGCACGATGGCGTAGGAGGCCACCGCCCGGCGGCCCACGCACGAAGGCCCGCCGGCCCCGGCGGCCGCCATGGTCTGCGCTCTCGGGAGGACCCGCCATGACCGCCAGTCTGGAGCACTTGCGCCGCTGCCACTTCGCAGTCGACCTGGGCGCGGCCCGCACCCGAGTGTGGGTGAAGGGGGCCGGGCTCGTCGTCGACCAGCCGTCCGCCGCGGCCGTGAACACCCGCACCGGCGCGCTGATCGCGGTCGGGGATTTCGCCGAGAAGATGACGGGCCGCACCCCGCACTACATCCGTGTCGTGCGCCCGGTGTCCGGCGGCACGGTCATCGACATCGAGATGGCGCAGCGCATGCTGCGGCACCTGATCGGCGACAAGCTGCGCCGGCAACTGCGCCGCAGGCCCTTCCTGCGGGCCGCCGCCTGCACCCCGCACGACGCCGGCCCACTCGCCCAGCGCGCGACCGTCGAGACGCTCGTCGGCCTCGGCGCCCGCCGGGTGGAGCTGGTGGACACACTGATCGCCGCCGCCGTCGGCTGCGGGCTGCCCGTGGAGCAGCCGGAAGCCACCATGATCATGGTGTGCGGGGCGGCCGCCACGCAGGTCGCGGTCCTCTCCCTGGGCTCGCTCGTCACCGCCGAGCGGATCCCGGTCGGCGGGGAGGCCGTGGACCACGCGATCGTCCAGCACCTGCGGCACGAACACGAGTTGATGCTGCCGAGCCAGTCCGTACGGCCGCTTCAGCTCGCCCTGTCCGGCAACGGTCTCACCGCGCACGGACCGGCCCGCACGGAGATCCACGGCCGCGACGTCGCCACCGGACTCGCCCGCACCGTCCAGGTCGACACCGCGGCCGTACGGGACGCGATCGAGACGCCGCTGACGGCGGTCCTCGACGGCATCGGCCGGGTGCTCCGCGAATGCCCGCCGGACCTGGTCGCCGACCTCGCGGACCGCGGCATCATGATGGTCGGCGGCTCGGCGCTGCTCCCCGGCTTCGACCAGATGCTCCGCCGCGCCACCGGAATGCCGGTCCACATCGCCGAACAGCCCGACATCTGCGCGGCCCAGGGCCTGGGCGCAATGCTGGAGGGCAGAATCGCCCCCTTGACCCTGGCCCCACTGGCAACCGACTGAACCAGACGGGACGCCTGCCGGCTCCGTACACCTAGTGGTGCCAAGCCCGGCCGCCCGTGTTGTGGATGAACCGCTGCAACACCTTGAGGGTGATCAGGTACTCCTCGTCGGAGACACCCGCATGCCGTTCCGCCCAGAGCTCGCGCTGCAGGGCCGCGGCCTTGTCGTAGAGCGCCCTGCCCTCGGCCGTGAGGCCCAGGCGTCCCTCGGCGTCCTCGGTGATCCAGCCCTGGGCGATGATCGTGTCGATCTCCGACTCCATGGTTTCCGAGCCGACGTCGAGATAGTTCCCAAGGAGTCGGGACACTTCATCCCGGGTCTTCACGGTGTCGGCGCTCGCCAATTGGGCGAGAACCCACCACTGCGGCTGGGTGGTACCGATCCCGGCGAGGGCGGCCCGGGTACGGGCGACGACGGCCTTGTAGGCCGCCCAACTCCAGTAGCCGATGGGCTGCTTGATCAGGTCGGCATCGCTGTGCGAGTACTCCATGGCCGGAATCCCTGTCGTCGGTCGGAGTCGGTTCGACAAGACCGACCGTAGGAACTCAACTGAACTTGAGGTCAAGGGCGATCCGGCCAACTCGCCGACCGGATCGTCGCACTAGACGGCGTGAGACTCCGCGCTAGAGGTTCGCAACCAGATAGACCCAAGCAGTTTCGCTCGTGTCCTCCACGATGAGGACATCCTTGCTGGTTTCGGGCCCCGATTCCGGGATGGGGATCATAGCGCCGAACACTTCGTCCGACTTCTCGATGTGCCAGCCGGATTCCCGCAACTCATGGGAACTGACCGGGCTCCATCCTTTCGTCAGATCCGAGGCGCTTCCGCCCAAATCCGTCATCCACCCCCTGGCGGCCTCGTCCGGCAGACGCATCCGCACATACAGTGTCCCGCCTGATCGCGGCACAACCTCTCGGTAGTGAACCGAGGTTGCCTCTCCCGGCAAGGAAACGCCGTACTTTCGCAAGAGGTTGACGGACGGCGTGCCCGCCTGATCCGGGGAGATCGAAGTGGTGCTCGTCGGTTCCTCGAATCCAGGCCCGCACGCCGAAAGCACCGCAAGCAGCACGACCGCCACGCCCGCCGAACGCCCGGCACGTCGCATCGCCAGCCCTGGTCGATAGCTCATGGCATGCCTCTCATCTCCTGCGCGAATCCCGTCGTACGGAGATGTGCCACCTCCTCGTATGCCTCGCCAGAGTTCCCTAACTGACCGTTTCAGAATGAGCTGGACGTGGGATGCGGCATTACGCCTGCTCGTAAGAGCAGTCACAGGACTTCATCCCAGACGTCACCGCCGTCAGCCCAGGTCCACAGCCATTTCCGTAGTGAGGCGGTCGCATGGCGAAGGCCGTCATGAGGGCCTTCCCCGAAGGTGTAACCGTCGGTGTCGTAGAGAAGCACTGGGTTGTCGACTGCGCTCAATGAGACATGCCATTCCATCGTGCAGCCGCCGTAGGTGAGAAAGAGCCACGATGGCGGCATGCCCTCTGACAGGTTGCGTTCATGGACGCCGGCCGCGCACGGCCAGTCGCGCACGTGCCCTGGGGTCCGGTTGCCGTCGGTCAGGGAGGCAAGCCCGCCATCGGGTCCGAATCCTCCGTCGGCGACCTCGGTGTAGAGGCGCCGAAGCAGCTCGGGAAGACGGCGTCCGATTCTGTGCTCTGCCTTCTCGACGTCTGACAGGGAGATCGGAGGGAACAGCGGCCCACGAGGGGCGTCGGCGTAGTAGTCGGTCGCCTCCTCCGTCTCGGCCTTGAGCTCAACCGTCCCGTCACTGCCATACGAAACTATGTCGTCTCGTATCCGCTCCAATCGGGGCTTGCCATAACGCTCGATGATCCACGCGACAGGGACGTCCGCGCGGTCGAATCGCAGGCCCGGATCCCATGCGCGAGCCTGCAGAGCTTTGATCAACGCGTCGTCGTCCGCCTCTTGCCTGGTCTCCGGGCTGGGCCCATGGCGGAGTGGCGCAGGTACGCCGTGAGGAGAAGAGGTCACGCGTCAGGAGCCTACTGCTGCACGTCGACCGCCTTCAGAAGCCGTCGGAGGCAGATGATCCCGCAGACGAGTTCGAGCATGCCTTGATGGAGGTCGGCGCGTCGCTCGTAGCGGGCGCAGAGTCGTTTGAACTGGTGGAGCCAGGCGAAGGTACGCTCGACCACCCACCGGACCTTGCCCCGTCCGGAGCCGTGGGCGACACCGCGTCGGGCGATCACGGGTTTGATGCCACGCTTCCACAGCAGCCGGCGGTACTTGTCGAAGTCGTAGGCCCGGTCCGCGTACAGTCGCCGAGGCTTGCGGCGAGGGCGTCCCCGCAGAACCCCGAATGGATGGGACCGCGTCCAACAAGGGCAGGGGCTGGGTGACATCGTGCCGGTCGCCGCCGGTGAGCGTGACTATCGGCAGGTTCGGATATTCGACTGTACGGAATAGCGTGCGTGAGATCACCGCGGGACAGTCGAACGACGCAGGGGCGGTGCCTTGTTCTGGCATCAATAGACTCCTCTCGTCAGCGCTCACGTTCGGGTGCTGCAGCCGAAAGCAGGGGGGATGTGGTGTCGACGGTCGACGCGCAGAGGGTCTGGAAGCCGTCCGTAGCGGAACTCTGGGCGGGACGACGCCCTCTGTGGTGGACCGTTGGCCCGACGGGGGAGCTGGCTGTTCTGCTCGTCCATCGGCAGTTCCTACACCGAAGCCGTTACGTGAAGGGGTGGGTGGGCTGGGGCCCGCAGGTCCCATTCGATGCGGTGCTCGTGATTCGCCAGGCTGACGGGTCGCTTCAACGGCGACCGATCAAGGACGTCCCGGTCAGGCCGAGCCACATCGCTCTCCTCCCGGAGGCCCGACTTCTCGTCGCAGGCGGTCGAGCGGGCAAGGAGGAGTCGGGAGCTTGGAGCCCGAACGCCGTGGTGTTCTCGCTGGAAAGTGGTGACCAAGAGGCCACCTTCTGCATCGGCGACGACATCCCTGCTCTGGTGACCGATCGCGGGGGATCGATCTGGACGGCTTACGGAGACGAAGGCATCTACGGAGGGCATCCGGAGTCTGCAGCCGGTCTTGCCGGCTGGAGTGCCGATGGTCGGGCAACCTGGGCTCCGGGAGGTCGCCTTCCTGACGTGCCTTTGGAGGGATGCACCGCTGCCACCGAGGAGGACCGGGTCTGGCTGGTCTGGTATTCCGGCAGTCGGCGGGGAGGCACGTTCTTGACGCGGATCACCCCGTCGACCGGTGAGGTGACCAGTTGGCCCAGCCCCGTACGTGACCCGGACGGGTTCGCCGTGCGCGACCATCGAGCGGTCTTGACCAAGCGCGTTCACAACCAGCGGTCAACCGAAGTGGTGCGAGCCGAGCTGGATAGTGATACCTGGGGTGTGACCGAGCGACGCAAGATTCGAGTGCCCGGACGGGTGGTCATGCGCTGCGGTCAGGGTCGCGACGGTCTTCTATGGCTTCGCGCTGGCGACACGTGGCTTCGCATCGAAGCCTGATAGCGGCCGATAGCGGGCAGCTCACGATCGACGGGCCACCTCGGCTGCGTCCGTCACCAGCTTCCACCGGATGACGGCGGTGACGACCTCTCGCCTGCCGAGTGCGCATCGATTCTGAAACGGCTGGAGGCGATCACCGACCAGTGGGCAGGCGAGGACAGCGACCAGCTCCTCCAGCAGCACATGGAGGACGCCCGCCAACTGGCCGACGTCCTGCGGCTGTGCGTAGAGAAGGACGTCCCGCTCGCCTTCCTCTGACCCCACCGACCACGAGTACATCTGGCCCCGCACGTCCCGGCCCCGACCAGTCGGCTCCTCCTTGTCGTGAACGCGATCGCAGTGGCGGTAAGGCGCAAGTCCACGCCTTGATTGACCTCGGGGGTACGTTGCCGTGTTCCCCGACAGGGTCGGCACGGGCAAAGACGTCGGCCAGCCGAAGGTGAGCGAACCGTTCCTGCCGCCCAAGTGGATAAGACCGCCGCCCTTGCCCCGCCGGCGAACCGTCCCTTTTTCGCCCAGTAGCGGCCCTGGGCTGCAATTCGGCACCGAACTTCCGCCGCAGCACATGGCCACGGAGGTCTTTCCTCCAACGCTGGTAGTCGATATACCTAGCGCCGCCGCGTCGACCCGGCCGGGGTCGTCTCGGCCTCGTTCGGCTCGGCCCGGTTCGCGGGATCCACGTTGTCTGCGGCGGCCTCGCCGGTGGTTTCACTCGCGTCCGGTGCCGGGCGAGCCGCGGCCGTTGCGCGGTGGCCGGGCAGTACGGCCAGGACGATCAGGGTGCCGGCGGCCATGATGACGCCGCCGATCAGGCTGGTCTGGGCGACGCCGTGGGCGAAGGCCTGGTGGACGGCGTCCGCGAGGGCCTGGGCCTGGCGGGGGCCGCCGGAGGGGTCCTGGGCGATCCTCTGGGCGACCGCGAGACCGCCGCCGACCGAGTCCTGCGCCGCCTGCAGCGCCGCCGCCGGGAGCCTGCCTCCGACGAGGTCGGTCAGTTCGTCCCGGTAGGCCGTGCCGAGCAGCGAGCCCAGTACGGCGATGCCGAGCGAGCCGCCGAGTTCCAGCGCGGTGTCGTTCGCGCCGCCGCCGACGCCGAGTTCGCTCTCCGGGAAGGAGCCCATGATGGTGTCCGTCGCCGGGGACACGCTCAGCCCGATGGCGAAGCCCAGCAGCAGCATCGGCGCCAGGAAGTCGGTGTACGCGGAGCCCGTGTCGATCCGGGTGAGCAGCAGGACGCCGACGGTGCCGATGACCATGCCGGAGCCGACCATCGCCTTCACACCCAGCTTCGGCGTCAGCCGCCCGGTGGCGACGGCTCCGGCGAAGACAGCACCGGCCAGCGGCAGCAGCCGGACGCCGGTCTCCAGGGCGTCGTAGCCGAGGACGAACTGCAGGAACTGCGTCGAGTAGTAGATCGCGCCGAAGGTGCCGAAGAAGAAGAACAGCACGGCGAGCATCGAGCCGCTGAAGGGACGCTGTGCGAACCTGCGCACGTCCAGCATGGGCCGCGGGTGGCGCAACTCCCAGGCCACGAAGGCCGCGAGACCCACGCCGGCGACGACCGCGGCGGTGACCGGGCCGACGCCCCAGCCGAAGTGCGGGCCCTCGATGGTCGCGTAGACGAGGGAGCCGACGGAGACGATGGACAGCAGGCCGCCGACATAGTCGATACGGCCCATGCCGGCCGCCTTGGACGGCGGGACCAGCGTCAGCGCGCCCAGCACGGCGACCACGGCGATCGGCACGTTGATCAGGAAGGTCGATCCCCAGGCGTGGTCCTTCAGCAGCCAGCCCGCGACGAGCGGTCCCACGGCGATGGCGAGACCGGAGGTCGCCGTCCAGGCGGTGATGGCCCTGGCCCGCTCCTCGCGGGGGAAGATCGCCACGAGCAGGGACAGCGTCGCCGGCATCACCACGGCCGCGCCGACGCCCATGACGGCGCGGGCCGCTATGACCAGCTCCGTGCGGTCCACCAGGCTGCCCATGACCGACCCGCCGGCGAACAGCACGAGCCCCGTGACCAGCGCGCCCCGGCGGCTGTACTTGTCGCCGATCGCCCCCAGCACCAGCATCAGCGCGGCGTACGGGACGGTGTAGCCGTCGATGACCCACTGCAGGTCGCTGCTGCTCAGGCCCAGGTCGGCGGTCATCGCGGGGGCGGCCACGATCAGCGAGGTGTTCGCCATGACCACGATCAGCAGGCTCAGGCAGAGCACGAGCAGGGCCCACCAGCGGCGGGGGTACGGGTGGGTCGTCTTCTCTTCGGGTGTGCCGGCGAGGGAGGGCATGAGGTGCTCCTAGCGAACGAGTTAATTGCCCATCGGTGTGCAGCTTAGGTTCTTGCTCACTCATGTGCAAATAAGGCCGACTCGAGCTTCCGTGGCCATGACCCGTGTGCCCCACCCGGCCCCGGACACCCCGCTCGACAACGGACGGCCGGGCGAGGCGACGGTGACACCTGGGGGTCTCAACACCCCGCCGCGCGAGCGGAGATGGGAGAAGAGGAGGTGGAGACGGGTGTCGGGTGTCGGGTGTCGGGTGTCGGGTGTCGGGTGTCGGGTGTCGGGTGTCGGGTGTCGGGTGTCGGGTGGGCAGGAGTGATGGACACCGGGCGGGGGGCGTGCGCCGGTGCGTGGAAGGCGGTGACGCCTCAGGGCGTGTGCAGGTGCGTGGAAGGCGGTGACGCCTCAGGGCGTGCGCCGGTGCGTGGGGGGGGTGACGCCTCAGGGGGTGCGCCGGTGCGTGGGGGGGGTGACGCCTCAGAGGGTGCGCCGGTGCGTGGGGGGGGTGACGCCTCAGGGGGTGCGCCAGGAAGGTCAGGGAACCGCCGGCGCAGGGACCCGCCCGACAAGGGCCCCGCCCGGCAAGGGCACCCGGCGTCACATCAACCGGCAGCGCCCGCCCTCGTGCTACGCGGAGACGACCTCCGCCACCACCCTCGCCGCCCGCTCCTCCGGCACCCCCGCCGCCACCAGCGTCGCCACCGCGAGGCGGGTGCCGTCGTCCTCCCAGGCGCCCGTGTTGACCTGCTCCAGCAGGGCGACGCTCATCGCCTCCAGGCCCGCGCTCAGCACGGGTGCCGGGAGGTGCGCCGGGAAGACGCCGTCCCGCTGGCCGCGCTCCAGGACGGCGGTGACCTCGTCGCGGGCCACCGCGAGGATCTCCGCCACCCGCTCCGCGCCCAGGTCGCGCCGGGCGAGCGCCAGGAGCATCCGGTAGCGGTCGCCCACCGGCCACATCGAGAACGCGAAGTACGCCAGCGCCCGGTCGGCGGGCTCGGTCGGCCGTGACGCCGCCGCCACCGTGCTCCGCAGGGTCTCGGCGGCCTCCTCCGCGAGCGCCTCCAGCAGCGCGGCCCGCCCGGGGAAGTGCCCGAACAGGGTCCGCCGTACGACGCCGGCGGCCTTCGCGAGTTCTTCCAGGGTGACGTCCGGATCGCGGCCGAGCTCCCGGCGGGCGGTGGCGAGAATGCGCGCCCGGTTGGACCGCGCGTTGCTCCGCAACGGCTCGCGGGCCACGGACTTCGACACGAGAAACCCCGGGTGGATCGATGGATCGACAAATCGGCGGGTCCATTCTGGCACTCCCGCGCCGGACACTGCCGGGGCGGATGTTACGTGCGGGAAACCTTGACGATCACCCGGGCGGGTGCCACGATTCCGGCGCCGCGATGTTTACGTAAACATCCGGCCCCCGCATCGCAATGTTCACGTAAACATGCCGGATCTGTCCGCTCCCCCACGGCCAGCTTCCCCCACTCCGTGCCCCTCGGCTCCAGATCCGCCCGCTCTCCCCGCTCCCGAATACGCCCCCCTCCCCCTCCCCCTCCCCCTCCCCCTCCCCCAGCCCCAGCTCCCGGAAGGCCCAGCTGATGCGCACTCCCCCCGCGGTTCGTCCCACCCCCACCCCCGCCGCCCCCTCCCGCGCTCCGCGTACCAGAGCCGCCCTCGTCGCCGTCGCCCTGGCCGCGGTCGGCGGCAGCGTGCTCGCCGGCGCGCCCGCCTCCGCCGCCGCCCGGCCCGCCCAGGACACCACCCAGTTCAAGGGCGTCAACTGGGCCGACCCCCGGGACAACTTCGCCGACGACCTGCTCCAGCTCTCCGGCCTGTCGACGACCGACACCTACCGTCAGACCTACGCCAAGGCGACCCGCGTCATCGCCGCGTTCCGCGCCAACCTGGGCGCCAACACCGTGCGGCTGCCGATCAACCCGTACACGGTGAACGGCGCGTACTGGAAGTCGTACCGCGGTGTCATCGACGCGGCGTCCGACCAGGGCTTCAAGGTGATCGTGTCCTACTGGGAGGGCACCGGCCCCCGCAAGGACGGCTTCATCGACGACGAGGCGACGTACTGGCCGATGTGGAAGACCGTCGTCAAGGAGTACAAGGACGACAATCGCGTCTACTTCGAGCCGATGAACGAGCCGCACGGCTACACCGACGCCCAGTGGGCGGACATCGCCGCGAAGTGGCTCGACACCTACAAGTCCGTGCCGCGCAACCGGGTGTTCGTCAGCGGCGCCGGCTACAACGACCACGTCACCACCGTCTGCGCCGACCCGCGCCTCAAGGGCACCTACCTGTCGCTGCACCACTACGGCTTCTGGAAGGACTACGCCACCTACGACCAGTGGGTGGCCGACCTCAAGGTGCGCATCGGCGACTGCGCGAACCGCACGGTCGCGGACGAGTTCGGGGCCCCGATGACCACCGGCCTGAACTACAACAAGGCCACCCCGGACGACAATTACGTCAACTTCATCCAGGCCGTCACCGACACCTTCCGCGAGCTGAAGATGGGCTCCGTCTACTGGCCGGGCCTGCGCACCGACGACATCTACTCGATCCAGAAGCTGGTCGGCCCCCCGTCGCGCCCCTGGCTGGAGACCACCAACCAGTCCGGCGCCGACCGGCTCGCCTGGGCGTGGGGAGGCGGCAAGCCCGTCGGCAAGTAGCCGCACCCGCGCTCCCGGAGGGCGCGCGGCTCCAGCGCTCGACCAAAGCACGTGATCTGACGGTGCGTTGACATGGCCCGGCACCAAAGGGGCATTCGGAGCGTCAGCGAAAAGTAAATACAGCGCGGCCGGTTCGGGCCGCGCCACCGTCAATCGGGAGTATGCAATGTCGAGTTACGGAAGTTCCTCCACCGCGTCCTCCGGATCGCGCACCAACGGCATGGCGATCGCGAGCCTGTGCTGCGGCATCGTCGGCCTGTTCCTGCTCAACATCGTCCTGGGCCCGCTGGCCATCGTCTTCGGCTCGGTCGCCATGCGGCAGGCCGGCACGCGCAACGGCGCCGGGATGGCGAAGGCCGGCATCGTCCTGGGCGTCGTCGACGTGGTCCTCTGGCTGGTGCTGCTGGCCGTCGCCGCCAGCAACGGCGGATTCAGCTGGTACGTGGGCGGCTGACGCCGGCGCCGGCGCTGGGTTAGCCTCGTCACCTTCAGAGCGAACTGGCGTACGGCGCACATCACTTCGGGTCACTTCGGGGGTTCCGTGTCAGAACGACGGCCGGCGCCGCCGGAACCGGCGACGGTCGAGGCCGCCGCCCTGCGAGAGACCGGCGCCTCCCCCCTGCGCGTCGGCGACCCCGCCGAGGTGGGCCCCTTCGTTCCGCTGGCCCTGCTCGGCAGCGGCGGCATGGGACGGGTCTATCTGGCCCGTCCCCTGGACGACAGCCCCGGCCTGGTGGCCGTGAAGGTGATCAGGCCGGAGTACGCCGAGGACGTCAGGTTCCGGCGCCGGTTCGAGCGCGAGGCCTCGGTGCACGCACGGCTGCGCACCCCGCACACGCCGAGGCTGTGCGGCACGGGTTTCCGCGACGAACTGTTGTGGATGGCCACCGAGTACGTCCCCGGGCCCGACCTCGCGGACGTCGTGCGCGAGCACGGCGCCCTCGCCCCTGCGACGGTCTGGCGGCTGACCGCCGAGCTGGGGCGCGCGCTCGCCGACCTCGCCGCCGCCGGGATCGTGCACCGGGATCTGAAACCGTCCAACGTGCTGCTGTCCGTCCGCGGCGCGCATGTGATCGACTTCGGCATCTCCAGGGCCGTGGACGCGAGTTCGATCACCGGCACGGGCAACCGGGTGGGCACCCCCGCCTACATGTCCCCGGAACACCTCAGGACGGGCCGGTCGGACACCGCGTCGGACGTGTTCTCCCTGGCCGGGACCCTGGTCTACGCGGCGGCCGGGCACGCCCCGTTCGGCGACGGCACGGGCGTCGACGTGATGCACCGGGTGGCGTTCGAGGAGCCGGACCCGAAGCTGATCGGCGCCATCGCCTCGGCGGACGCGGCGCTCGGCGCGCTGCTGACCGCGTGCCTGGCCAAGGAGCCCGAGCGGCGCCCCACTCCGCGGCAACTGGTCGAGGCGGCCGCAGCGCACACCGGTGCGCCGGACTGGCCCGAGCCGCTGGCCGGCCGGGTGCTCGCCCGGCAGCGCGCCTACGAGACGCTGCACCGCCTCGCCGCCGAACGGCGGACCGGCCTCCACCGGACGGCTCCCGCCACCGCCGCCGCGACGGTGACGCCGGCGAGCACACCGGCCGTACCGGAGGACCGGGAAGCCGCCCGGCAGGACGCACCGCGGGCACAGACGCCCGCCGCGCCCGCGCCCCGCTTACGCCCGGCGGGCGCCCCCGCCTGGACACGGCGGAAGCCGTTACTGGCCACGGCCGTCGGCGTCACGCTGTGCGTCGTGGCCACGGGAGCCTTCGTCCTCACCCGCCAGGACGCCTCCACCACCGCCCATCGCCCGGGATCGGGCCCGTCCGCCTCCTCACGCTCCTCCGATTCCTCCGGTTCCTCCGGGACCGTCGTCGACAAGGCCCCCGCCTCTCCGCGGGCCGTTCCGTCGCCCGGGGTGTCCGCCGAGGGCGCGGCCCGCGGGAACGCGGGCGGCCCCGCTGGGCCCGGCGCCGCGCCGCCCGTGAGCTCCGTCCCCGCCGGCGACGACCGCCCTGCGGATCCCTCCGCCCCTGCCGGCCGGCCGGGCGCTTCCGCCGAGCCGAGCGGCTCCGCCGAGCCCTCCCCGAGCAGCACCGCCCCCGGGCCGACGGCTCCGCCCTGGATCTCCGACTGCACCCACTACGCGGGCAAGAAGCGCACCGGCCGGGGGGACAGCGGCAAACGCGTGGTCCAAGTGCAGTGCATGCTCATCCGGCGCGGCTACGACGTCGGCGGCGACGGCACGGACGGCGTCTTCGGCCCCGGCACGGAGAGCGCGGTGCGCGGCTTCCAGGGCGACCGGGGACTGGAGGCCGACGGCGTCGTGGGCCGCGAGACCTGGGGCGCGCTCCGCGACACGGTGTGACGCGGACGGGAGCGGCACCCCGAGTTCTTCCAGGCGGCCGGAGTCCTTAGGGGTCCTTAGAGGTCCTCAGGGGTCCTTAGGTGCGAGGAGACGGGGCACACGTGTCGGTGACCGTGCAATCCCCTCGTACGAAGGAGCCGACTCATGGTGGTCGCCGTCGTCATCGGCGTCTGTGTGGTCCTGGCCGTGCTGGCCTTCCTCGTCCCGCGCCTGTCGCGCCACCCCGAGCGCGGCACGCAGCGCTCCCTCGGCCTCGGCGCGCGCGCCGGCGGCAAGGCGCCGGGTGTCCTGGGCAAACTGTTCAGCAAGCCGTTCCACAGCAGCTCCCGCGCGGTGAGCCGCAGCGGGTCGGCCGGTCGCCGCGCGCGCGGCCGCATGCCGTTCTAGGAACCGGACGGGGGCGGTATGGGGACCGTTGTGCATGTCCCGCAGACGCGGGACATGATCGGGGAGGAACTCTCCGGTGACGAGGCGCTCACCGCCCTCCGGCGCTACGGCGGCCGCCGGCTGCTGCTGGACGCGTTCGCTCGCTTCCGTTACGCCGACGGCTTCAGCAGCTCCCGCTCGCTCGCGTTCCAAGTGGTCCTGGGCATGGTGCCGTTCACCATCGCGCTGGTCGGCGTGGCGACCGCCGCGCACACCGAGAGCGTGGGCCGGATCGTCGAACTCACCCTCGGCCGGATCGTCCCGGGCGCGAGCTCCCGGCTGGTCGAGGAGGCGCTCGGCACCGCCGCGCACAGCGCCGGCTCGGGCGTCGGCAGCGCCGTCGCGATGTGGCTGGGGCTGGGCTTCGCCCTGCTGAACCTGGCCTCGGCGATGGGGCAGGTGGAGCGGGGCGCGAACCGTATCTACGGCATCGAGCGCGACCGTCCGCTCCTCGCCAAGTACGGCCGCTCCCTGCTGCTTTCACTGGCCGCGGGCATGCCGACGGTCGCCGGTTTCCTGGTCCTCGTCGCGGGGGACGCCGTCGGGAACGCGGTCGTCGAGGCGCTCCGGCTGTCGCGTTCCCACCTCGACTGGTGGGGTGCGCTGAGGGTCCCGCTCGGTGTGCTGCTCGCCTGGGTCGGCTCCGCGGTGATCTTCCGCTGGGCCCCGCGCCGGGACCAACCCGGTTACACGTGGCTGGCGTTCGGCTCGGCGGTGCATCTGGTGCTCTGGGTCGCGGCCACCTGGCTGCTGGCGCTGTACGTCGCGGAGAGCGGGGCGTTCGGCGCGGTGTACGGGCCGCTGACGGCCTTCGTCGCACTGCTGCTGTGGGCCAACCTGACGGGTGTGGCCCTGTTCCTCGGCATCGCGTTCGCCGCCCAACTGGAGGCGGCCCGCGCCGGGATCGCCGAGGCCGTGCATCCCGACCCGGGCCCCGGCGACTGAGGGGCGTACGGCGGCGCCCGCCGACTGCGCTGACGGGAACCGCCGTTGCCGCCGCTGTCCTCACCCGGCCGAGTCGCGTATCTCCGTGCGGTGGTCGTAGTATGCCCACGCCGTCACCGCCACCACGGCGGTCAGCCCGGCCGCCACGGCCCTCAGGGTCCCGCTGGTCGTGTAGGCGACGAGGCCGGTGAGCACCCCTCCGCCGATCATGATCACGCGGCTGACGAGCCGGTGCCGCGGCGACTGCGGCTCCTCGCGGTCCTTGAGGTCGTGCAGCGCGTCGCGCGCCGGATGCCGGGAGCCGCGCCGGGCGCGTGCCCGGTAGTCCAAGCCGTAACTGATCAGCGCGTAGAGCGCGATGGCGGCCAGCCCCCAGAGCAGGCTGCCGCTGTCGTCGCCCGATCCCCGTGCCAGATTCACGAGACCTCCTCATCCGCGACCCGTCTACCCGCCCCCCGCGGCCCCAGACCTCACCTCACGCGCCCGCGCACGATGTAAAAGGGGCACCTTGCCGCCGACGAAACGGGGACGACGACCTGGTCAGCCACCAGACGCCACCCTGCGCCCTCGCCTCCGCTCAGGTGCCGAGGTCGCCGGGACGCCCCAGGATCGGCTTCCCCGTACGCGGAAGGCCGGGGCGAGGAGAGCCGACATCTCCGTCCAGGCGAGCGGGGGCCGCCCATCCGAATCCTCGACGGACAGTCGCCAGCAGGGAGTCGACCTCTTCCTGCCGGCTCTTGAGGACGCCTTCGGCCAGCATGCCGGTCAGTGCGCCGAGGCCGGGAACGCCGTGCCCGGCCACCACGTGCAGGGCGAGATTCTCCAAGTGATGGCCTGTATAGCCCCAGGCCTTCAGCTCGTGACGGGCGGCGGGGAGGTCCTCGTCCGACGCCAGGGGCTCTCCGGCGTCTCGGAGTGGGCCGGGGTCGCCCTCGGGATATGCGAACCGCCACACGCCGGAGCGCAGGCGGACGGCCAGGCGCACGCAGTCGTCAATCAGGCGGTCGCGATCCGGGCCTTCCTCGGCCACCGTGCGGTCGTCGGCGGCGCCGGACGGACTGGACGGACTGGACGGATCGGGCGGACTGGACGGACCGGTCTGACGGGGCTGACTGCTCGGCGGGGAGCCGAGGCAGCGCATGAGGCCTTCGACGGCCTCCTCCAGCCGGCCCCGCGCACGCTTCACGACGATGCGCCGCCGGCCTCTTTGCGGAGGACGCCGGCCGGACTCGACCCGCGTCGGCTCGTCGCGGCGGGCTTTGCGCGCGTCTCGGGCGGCACGCAGAAGTTCCAGAGCGGCGTTGTCGAGATCACGCGCGGTGCACGTGGGTCCGTTCGGCACAGGCATCCCCCCGCACACCGACCGATTCGGCCTCAAGGGTGGCAGAGGACCGGGGCGGGCGCCAGAGCGAGGCCTGTCGTGTCCGCCTTTCAGGCCTCCGGCGGGTACCAGCGCAGTTCGACGGTGTTGCCGTCCGGGTCCTGGACGTAGAGGGAGATCGCGGTGCCCCGGGCGCCGAAGCGCTTGCCGGGGCCGTCGAGCACGGTGAAGACGCCGGAGTCGATGACGTCCTGCCAGTCGAGCGGCTCGACGACCAGGCAGATGTGATCGACGTTGAGGCCCTCCGCCTGCCCGGCCGGCGCCTCGACCAGGTCGATGATCGTCGTGGGGCTCACCCGCACGGACGGGAACGGGGCCTTGCCGTCCCGCCACTCATCCACCCGCACCGGCTCCAGGCCGAGAGGGCCGGTGTAGAAGGCGAGCGAGCGCTCGATGTCCGCGACGTTGAGGACGAGATGGTCGAAGGCGATCACGCGCATGGGGGTCTCCTCAGGGGGTCCGGTCGCCGCCGGGCTCGGGCGGCGCCTCCTGCTTCGAGCATCCCCGGGCAGGCATCCATGAGTCCAACGCATGTTTGTCATGCGATTCATCGCGTTCCACGATGGATCCATGGATCTCCAGCAGATGCGCTACGTCCTCGCGGTGGCGGAGACCGCCAACTTCACCCGCGCCGCCGAGCGGTGCCACGTCGTCCAGTCCGCGCTCAGCCACCAAGTGGCCCGGCTGGAAAAGGAGTTGGGGGCCAGGCTGTTCGAGCGGACCAGCCGCCGGGTGCGGCTGACCCCCGCCGGGGAGGCGTTCCTGCCCGCCGCCCGCCAGGCCCTGGAGGCGGCCGAGCGGGCCCGGGCGGAGGTGGCGGCGGCCACCGGCGAGATACGCGGCAGGCTGACCGTCGGGTCGATCCCCACCGTGGCGGCCGTCGACCTGCCGGATGTGATCCGGAACTACCGCCGGCGCTACCCGCACGTCCGGTTCAGTCTTCGGGCGGGCTCCAGCGAGCGACTCGTCGAGCAGGTACGCGAAGGCGCACTGGACGCGGCGTTCCTCGGCGTACAGCCCGGGTTCGTCCCACGGGGCGTCCACGACAGGGAACTCGGCCAGGGCCGGCATGTCGCGGTGGTCGCCCCGGACCACCCGCTGGCCTCGCACGACGAGGTGGACCTGCGCCTCCTCGCCGACGAGGTGTTCGTGGACTTCGCCGACGGCAGCGCCGCCCGTGCCCAGTCGGACCGGGCGTTCGCGGCGGCGGGCCTGCGGCGCGAGGTCGCGTTCGAGGTGTCCGGCGTCGAGCTGATGGTCCGGATGGTCCGCCACGGCCTGGGCATCGCCCTGCTGCCCGCGACCTTCACCCCCGAACTGCACGGCCTGCACTGCGTACCGATCACCGACGGCCCGATCCGGGTGGAACGCCTCATCTGGAGCCACTCCACCCCACCCCCGGCGGCCGCAGCGTTCCTCTCCCTGCTGGGTGTGCGCGGGGACGAGTAGAGGTCCCGGCATCCGGGCAGAGGGCCGATCCGGAACTCCGGACGACTGCCACACAACCGCCACGGCGGGGGCGACGTCGCCTCCAGCCCCGGCGGCACCCGCTACCGGATCGTCAATCGCGGCACCGGCACCCCCCTCGACGGCAGCGGCAGCAGCACGGCCGGCTCGAGTCGCATGCCCCAGGTCCGGCGGCCACGTGCCGTCGGCCACCGGCGCTCGCATGCTCCGGCATTCCGAGGAGGCGATCTTGTTCGGTCGACCCGAGAATGAGGGGAAGCAGCCGTTCGCCGACGACAGCACCTGAGCGGGTGACGCGTGCGGTCCGGAGGTCTTCGTGCCGGCGTCGGGCGACGCCGGCAGCCGCTCCCCCGGCCGGGCGGAAACACCGGGCCGGTCTATCCGCCGGATCCGCCGGCATCCGGCTCGGGGCAGGAGGCCCCGGCCGTCCGCGACAGGGCGGCGCGGCGGAGTCCCGCCTGCTCGGTGCGCGGTCGACGGGGCGGCCGTCGAGCCCGCGGCCGGAACCGCATACGGCTCTTTCCGCCGGGCGAAGGTCAGGGCCCGCATCCCGATTCCGGTCGATCGCCGGGCCCGCGGGGCCTCCGGTTCGGTCTCCGGCGGCACGCCGCCTGCTTGTGACGACGACGGGAGAGGAACTGATGGGTGATGTCGGACGACAGAGCCGAACGCATCGCGGGCTTCATCGAGGCGTTGAGGGTGACCCCGGGGTCGAAGGTTCGGCTGGACCGTGACTTCGACCCCCGCCACAAGGCCGGCCTGAAGAAGCGGGATGCGGCCGGACTGCTCAGGACCGGGGTGGACCTGCTGGCGGAGTACCAGGAACGGCTGGCGGCCCAGAACACGTACGGCGTGCTGCTGTGCCTGCAGGCGCTCGACGCCGGTGGCAAGGACGGGACGATCCGCCATGTGATGAGCGGCGTCAATCCGCAGGGCGTGCGAGTGAGCAGCTTCAAGGTGCCCTCCGACGAGGAGCTGGGCCACGACTACCTGTGGCGTTACGCGCAACGGCTTCCCGCGCGCGGCGAGATCGCCATCTTCAACCGCTCCCACTACGAGGAGGTGCTCGTCGTACGCGTCCACCCCGAACTCCTCGCCCGGCAGAGACTGCCCGAGAGCGCACGCGGACCGGGCGTGTGGAAGCGGCGGTACCGGGAGATCAACGACTGGGAACGTCATCTCGAGGACAGCGGGTTCAAGGTGGTGAAGATCCTCCTGAACCTGTCGAAGGAGGAGCAGCGCGTCCGCTTCCTCAAGCGGATCGACCTGCCGGAGAAGAACTGGAAGTTCTCCGCCGCCGACATCCGGGAGCGCCGGCACTGGGACGACTACCAGAGGGCGTTCTCCAAGATGCTGTCGGCCACGAGTACGCAGTGGGCGCCCTGGTACGTGGTCCCGGCGGACCGGAAGTGGTTCGCGCGGCTCTGCACGGCGGCGATCCTCGTGCACACCCTGATGGACATCGACCCGCAGTACCCGCAGCTGCCGGAGGCCGACCGGAAGGAGCTGCTCGTCGCCAAACGGGACCTGGAACGGGAGGCGCCCGTCGGCCTGCCGGCCGATCCGTACACGGCCCGGCACTCGTCGGCACGGGACGAGCGGACGCCCGGGAGGCGGGCGGGGAAGTAGCGTCGGTCGGCGGTGTCCTGCGGGCAACGCACGATCCCCCGCGGACTCAACTAGGGATCGGCATAGCGCCGTTGAACCCGCGAGTGCGTCCCCAACGCGTCCCGAGTGGGATCTGCTGGCCCGAAGCTGTGCGCTGCGACCCGCTGTGCACGGGTTCGGTACAAACGCCGAGCCGGCGATTTCGTGCTCCTCGCCTGCGCTCCCGTCTTCACGAGACCTGTTGATCCGGAGAAGTGCCCGCATGACGGGCCGAGCGTCGGAATGATGGGGAGACGCGTTCCGCGGTCGGGTGCGCGCGTTCCGTCGAGTGAACGACGTGGGGGGCACGGACGTGACCGAAGCAGGGGGCAGGATGCTCTTGGCGGAGTACTTCCTGACCGACAGTCAGGCCGTCATCATGATCGCTGGTCCTGACGATTCGGAACCCGAACTGGTGACCGTGCCGCACACGCTGGCCCAGGTGCGGGCTCTTGTGGCTGAGCTCACCGGGACACTCGAGTCGGCGCCCCGGCGGGCAGAGGCGCTGGAGCGGGCCACGGAGCTGCTGGCCGATCCCCTGCTCGCCGACCTGGTTGAGCCGGTCGCCGACCGGCTGGCCCCGGGCGACCGGGTCTGGCTGGTCCCGCACGACGCCCTGCACCGGGTCCCGCTGCACGCTGTCGGCTCCGGGCTGGCAGGGCATTCCGTCGCCTACGCACCGAGCGCCTCAGTACTGCGGCACTGCCGGAACAACCGGGGCGGCGGGCGGCGGCGGGCCCTGGTCGTCGCCGACCCGCCCGGCGGGCCCGAGCTGACGGTCGGTCCCGCGCAGGCGGAACTGCTCACCGGCCTGTTCAAGACCGAGACCCTTACCGGCAAGGACGCCGTCAGCGGCGCGCTGGTCCGCCAAGTCAGCTCGGCCGACATCCTCCACGTCAGCGCGCACGGTGTCTTCGACGCGACCGCTCCGATGCGCTCGGGCGTGATACTCGCCGACGGGTTGTTCACGGCCGAGCGTTTCCTCAAGCTCAAGCTGTCCGGGACCCTTGTCGTGCTGGCGGCGTGCCGAACAGGCGTCGCTGCGGTCCGGCCGGGCGACGAGCTGCTCGGCCTCGTCCGCTCGGTGCTGCATGCGGGTGCACCCGCCGTCCTGGTCAGCCTTTGGACAGTCGACGAGCTGGCGACCACGATCCTGTTCGGTCACTTCTACGAGCGTCTGGCTTCGGGCGAGCACGCCATCGACGCGCTCCGCTCAGCCCAGGACCGGCTCCGGGTGACAACCGCGGGAGATGTTCTGTCCTACCTCGCGTCGGTAGCGCCGCTGGTGACCAGCCGGGCTGCGGCCCGGCTCCGGGTCGCCGAGGCCCGGATCCGCCTGATGGCCGCCGACTTCGCCGGGGCAGTCGCCGCCTGTGAAACAGCTCTCAAGACGATCCACGAGCCCACCGCACGGAGGAACGCACAGACGATCAGGCAGCGGGCGTTGCTGCACGACGGCCAGGCGTCGCCGAACCTCGACCGTCCTGTCTACGCCCATCCGTACTACTGGGCCGCTTTCGTGCTCATCGGCGACTGGCACTAGGAAAGGAACGGCATGAGGACCGCGGCGGAGCTCATGGCCACCGACTGCAGGACGACGACGGTGGAGCAGGCCCCCGGCAGCGCGGACGAGACAGTCGTCGTGCTCGACGACGCGGGACGTCCCCGCTGGGTGGTGGGTCCCGCCGGCTACGGCATCGCTGTCGAGATCAGTCCTGACACCCCCGTCAGCGGACTCTCCGCGCTGCCCGGCGTACTCGAACTGATCAACGACGGCCTGCCGGCCGTGCTCATCGTCGAGGAGGAACGACTGATCGGTCTGCTGGACGCCTCGCTGATCAAGGCCGAGCTCTTGCGGGCCCTGGAGGCGGACGGCGACGCCATCGGCACAGTCCTGGACGGTGATTGGCAGCTGTACGGGGCACCCGTGGCGCCGGTCGGGCTCGTCCGGGTCAGGTGCCAGGTCTGCGGAACCGTCGCCGAAGTGGACGAGTTCCCGATTTCCGAGGTTCCGTGTCCTGGTGATCCGGGTCATCTGCTCGTCGATTCCCGGACGGGATGACGGATGGGCGGGCTCATCGACGGCGTCATCGCTTTTCTCGACCGGCGGCAGCTCACATCGGTGTGGATGCCGTTGACGGCGTTCCTCGCCGCGCTGGCCACGGTCGCCGCAGCGGGGGTGGGTTGGGGAAGGGCGCTGACCCGGTGGAACGGGCTCGCCGGGGAGACCCGGATTCTCGTCGTTCTCGGGCTTGTGCTGGTCACCGTGCTGGCGGGGCAGCTCCTTACCGTCGCGCGCCCCGGCCTGGTCCACTGCTACGCGGGCCACTGGCCGGATCTGCGCGTGCTGCGTCCGCTGCGTGCGGCACTGCTCGCCCGTCATCTCGCCGCGCAGCGTGCCCGCGCGGGAAACCCGGAGCTGTTCCTCACATATCCGCGCACGGCACGGCGGACCCTGCCGACCCGGCTCGGCAACGTACTGCGCGCCGCCGAGGAGCACGGCGACCGGTACGGGCTGGACGCGATGACCGTGTGGCCGCGGCTCTACACCGTTCTGCCGGATCCTTTCCTCGTGTCGTTCGCCCAGGCCGCGACGGCCATGCAGACGGGGGTGATGGTCAGCTTCCTGGGCGCGGCGTTCACTGTCGCGGGCGGGACGCTGGCCGTTCTGGTCCTGCCGGGTGCCGGGGCCGCGTGCTGCGTCTGGGGCGGCGCCCTGGTCGCGGTCCTCGGCTATCGCGCGGCGGTCCGGGCCGCCGGGCCCTACGCCCAGCTCATCCGTGCCGCCTTCGACGTACACCGGTTCCTGCTGATCGAGGCGATGCGGCTGCGCCTGCCCACCAGCCCTGCCCAGGAACGCGCCCAATGGGAGCAGCTCACCAAGCTCTGGTACCGAGGCGCTCCCGATTACGACCGGATCTCGGCCCTCCGCTACCCGACACCCCCTGAGTCTTCGTCCGAACCCACCCCGGGCGACCTGGTACCCGTCCCGGCCGATCCGGCAACCGCCTCGCCGCCGGACCCGGATCCCGCCGGGCTCCCTTCCGGCCCACCTGCCCCGTCCGGTCCCGATCCCGAGGCCAGACCCGTCGCGCCAAGCGCGGCGCTTGCAGGACGGGCGAGACCGGTTCGATCGCTGCTGGCGGCCGCGATCACCCTCGCCGGAGTGGCCGCGGCGGGCATGGGGCCGCAACGGGGGACCGACGAGGAGATCCACGCGACGCGTGATCTTCCAGCGTTCCATGTACTGGCTCCGGCCGACCTGAAAGGTGAGCGAGCGGGACGGCTCAGCGGGCGCTACACCGTCAAACCGGTGGGGAAGGGCGCGTCGCTGCGGCCGTCCGAGCTCGGCCCCCCGCTCGGGACGGCGCTGGCAGGCCGGCTGGCTCTGACGGTGTCGGTCGACGCCCAACGTGTGCGTCGCGGGCAGGCCGTGAGCCTCCGGACCCCGAAAGGTACCTTCGGCGGACTGATCGCGCTGGAAGTGCCGGCCAAGAACTCCCTCATCGTCGCCGTGCCCTCCACCGATCTCGACGCGTTGTCACGCGGCCTCGACGCGGGACCGGTCCGTTTGGTGCTGCCGGTCAGCTGACAGGGCGCTGAGGCCGTCGCGGACCCGGTCGTCCAGTGAGTCCCAGGCGGGCTCCGGCAGATCGGACGGGATGCGCGCGCGTTCCCGCCGAGCGTCCTCGCAACGCCCGAGCCCGCGCTCCAGCACATCGGCCGTCGCGGCACGGCACGCGGCCTCCTCCGCGCGCAGACCGAGCGCCTTGTAGCGGAGGGTGGCCTCACGCCACCCACGCAAGGCGTCGTCCCATGCCTCGGCAAAGGTCAGCACCAGCGCCTTCGCAAGGACGAGTTCGGCCTCCACCGTCGACCGGGCCCGCGCCAGCGATTGCCGCGTTTCCGCGGGGACACGGGGAGTGACTTCCTCGTCCACCAGCGTGAGCGCCTGGGTGGCCAGCGCGGTCCAGCGCAGCGCCGCCAGACCGGTCAGCGGCTGTCTCAGCACCGGGTCCTTGTTGACGATCGAGCTCTGGCCCGGCACGAAACCGCCGCGCGCCGCGTGGACGGCCATACCGAGATACCGTCGCACGAGCCGGAAATCCGTCGTACCGGGCGAGCGCAGAAACCCGTCGTACAGCCACGGGCCCAGGAAGCTCATCCGACGCTCCGACTCCTCCTGGATCATGAACGCCGTGAAACGGTCGACGATCCGGCCCGGCGCCGGCCGGTCGACGCAGCACACGACGGCCGTCTCGGCCAGCAACAGCGGCAGCAGAGCGACCGCCGTTCCCGGCGCGGGGTGGAACACCGCGACCGCCCAGAACGGGAACAGCCAAAGGACAGTCATGGCCCGCAGCCGCCCGGGCCGGACCAGGCGGGCTACGGACACGACCCCGCAGATCAGCGCGCCGCCGAGCCAGCCCGTGAGAAGCCCGCTCTGCGACCACCGGGAGACGAACCAGCCGCCCGCAGGTCCGGCCGCCGACAGTGCCGCCACCGCGTTGCCGAACGTCATGATGATCCGGTGGCTGCGAACCCCCCAGCGATGCTCGTGCTCCACGGCCTTGTCGAGCAGCGTCATCTGTGTGGCGAGCGCCGCGGCGCACGCCACGAGGACCAGGCCGCCACGGTCCTGCCCGGCCACGGCGACCATCGGCGCAATGACGGTGAGCAGCATGGCACCGGCCCAGAAGCGGTCGACCGGCAACAGCGGCCGGATGTACGGGCCGAAGCGGGAGATCCGGACGAGTGCCGCCTCAGGGGATCGCCACCGCTCCGGCAGAAGATGCGACAGGCGTATCCCGTAGCCGACCAGCACGGGCAGCGCGGCCCAGGCCAGTGGCTCCGGGCCGGAACCCAGGAGGACGCCCGCGACCGCCACGCCGCACGCCGCCTCCGGCCAGCCGACCAGCCCCAGGGCCAGGCCGAGCGCGGCAAGCGCCGGCCCAGACAGGTCGCGCCCCAGCCACACGAGAGACACTCCTGCGACAACGTGCACCAGGGAACCGGCCATCAGACGTACGTCACGGCCGGCGGGAACCGCGGCGAGCTCCTCGTACGCCGCCTGCACGCTCCCACGCCTGCGCCGGCGGACGCGTCGCTCCGCCTTCCAGCAGACGTATCCGAGCACGGCGATCCCGAGGCCCAGCTGGCCCGTCGATATCCACACCCCGCACAGTCTGGCTTCACACACGCACGGACACGTCTCGTTGACCGAATTTGAGAAACCTCGGCCACTTCCCACAGCTCTGCTCCACGATGTCCCGATGGGTCTGTTACGCCTGCCGCTCGTGGTCTATCCCTGGTTCACCTCCCTCGTCGTCCTCGTGGCGGTCGGGGTGGTCAGGGACGGCTCAGCCATCCCCTCCGCGCTCCTGATCGGCCCGGCGGTACTGATCGGGCTCATGATCCAGCTCGATGTCTGGTCGGCGGGGGTGCTGAGCCCTCTGGAACGGGCCCGCAAGCTGTGCTGGCTCGACGGCAGGGGCGTGGCCTTCGCCTTCTTCGTCGTGCTGTACGCCCATGTGGTCGGGCTCATGCCGTCGGTCGTCGGATTCTGGCACCGCCACCCCTGGCCGGGACGGTACGAGATCGCGATCGCCTTGCTGCTGGCCACGTACAACTACCTGCCGGGGTTCGCCGCCGCGGACCGCATCACGGTGCTCAAGAACCTCCTCGCCGTCCTCGACATGATCTTCGTCCGGAAGGGGATGACGGCGTTCCTCGCCGGGCTCTCCTCGGGAGACCGCGGCATCGCGGAGTTCGCAGCCTGGCTGGTCGTCTTCGAACTCCTCGTCCAGCTCCACCAACTGTTCGTCAGTACGGAGCAGCCGCTCGCGGTCTTTCGCAGGATCGAGGCGCATCACTACTTCGCAGGCACCTCCGACCACCGGCGCAAGGTCGCCGACTTGTGGGTCGAGGAGGACGTGCGCGGGAAAAGGTCTCCACGCCTCGACCTCGTACACACGCTCTGCGACGAGGCCATGCACGCCGCCCAGGACAACAACCCGCATCCCGCCATGGCGCGCTACCTCAAAGCCGAGAGACATCCAGGACAGGCCGCCAAGTCCTGGCTGGCCGCGGCCTCGGAGCTGCTGACGCAGGCGAGGCGCGCGCTTCCCGACCCCGAACCCGCCCAGCGACGCGCCCTGGACCTCGCGGAGGCCCACCTCATCCGGTTCCGTGTCCATCTCGACGTGAGCCTGGGACGTCAAGAGCGGGCGCTCAAGGACCAGCGCAAGGTCCGTGACCTGTGGACTCGCCACGGCCTGCACAACCTCAGCGCCAACAACCTCTGCGTCGAGCTCACCGGTGCCCGCGCCGACGGAACCAAACCCGTGGTGCCCGAAAAGGCCCTCGCCGAGTTGGAGCAGCATCTCGACCAGCCCGGACTGCTGCCGTACGTCCGCTGCTCACTGCTCCTGCTGGCCGCCGAGTACGCCACCTTGACCGGCGATCTCGCACGCGCGGTGGAGCTGCGGGAACGCCGGCATCAGCAGGTCATCCGCCGGTCGGACTTCCGTATCCTCAACCGCGAGCAGCGTGCCGCTGGGATGCCCGCCTTCAAGCCCGTTCGGTACCGCCTGTCCCTCGCCTCTCTCGAGGCGCTGGACGCCCGGACCCGGGGGGCCGGCCCGGCACCGGACGACGCCACCCGTCCGCCGAGGATCATCTTGTCCAACCTGCCTGGCGGCGCCGGAGCCCGAGCAGCGGCCGGGATGCGGTTATGGCTGGACGGCAAACCGGCCCAGGCGGCCAGCCCGCTGAGCGAAGCAGCGGACCTCCTCCAACGCGACGGCTTTCTCGCCGACGCGTTCAACGTCCTCCTTGAGGTCGGCACCGCTCAGCGCGCTGTCGACCCGGCCGCCGCCTACGACACCCTTGCCCGAGCCCTCCATCTCCAGCAGCGCCTGCGCGCGGGCCTCGCCAACACCGATCTCCGCCTCGCCACCGGCGCCACCACCGAACATCTCACCCGCGCCCTCACAGACCTCCTGCTGCGCACCCTCCCCGCTCCCGCCCCGCCGGCCCTGACCATCTTCGATCTCGCCGAGCTCTCCCGCTCCCGCGTCCTCCTCGACCAACTGGGTACCGGCGCCACCCGCCCCGTCACCTACCCAGCCCTGCGCGCCCTCCTGGCCGAGGCCAGCACCACGCCCGACCTCACGGACGCGCCGAAAGCCTGAGACTCGTCAACCCAAGCTCCGCTGGTCAGCTTCCTGGAAGTCAGCGCGTCGCCCGCTCCGCGAGAGAGCATGAGCCGCACCTCGCTCCGAAGGCGCGAGCAGCGGATTCGGGGCGTTGAGGCGAAGTTGACGATCCGCCACCTTGCGAGGGACGTGTCCGCAGGTCAGGACACTTCTTTGGTGGGGCGGGTGGGACTCGAACCCACGGCCGGCGGATTATGAGTCCGCTGCTCTAACCGGCTGAGCTACCGCCCCATAGCGGCGTGTCGCGTACATGTGTGCGCGCCGTCTGCCGCAGCATAGCCGCTCATACGATCTCACGCTTCGGCTGGTCCGCCGTCGCACGCGGCCTCGGGGGCCGTGCCGCGACCTGCGGCGTTCCCGGCGGCGCCGAAGGCGTAGGCGCGGCCGGAGCCGACATGAAAAAGGACCCCTGCGGGGTCCTCGATCACGATGCTCCCCCGACTGGACTCGAACCAGTAACCTGCCGGTTAACAGCCGGCTGCTCTGCCAATTGAGCTACGGAGGACCGAGCTCCCCCGACTGGACTCGAACCAGTAACCTGCCGGTTAACAGCCGGCTGCTCTGCCAATTGAGCTACGGAGGAATGCCTCGTCGCATCGAACGTGCCGACCTGGGTATTCGCCAGGGGGCGGGCGCTCGCTGCGACACATACATTAGCGCAAGCAGGGGGGTGCTCCGCCAATCGGTTCCCTTCCGGCACCGATGCCGCACCTTGCAGACCTACACGAGGGAAGGGTGGCCGCCATGCGCTACCGGCTCACGTTCGTCGTCGGACTCGCCCTGGGCTACGTGCTGGGCACACGGGCCGGGCGCGAGCGCTACGAACAGCTCAAGAAGTCCGCCCGGCAGATCGCGCAGAACCCCGCCGTGCGCAACACCGCGGAGACGGCGGCCCAGCAGAGCCGCCAGTTCGCGGGCCGGGCCTACCACGTGGTGAGCGACAAGGTCGGTGACCGGATGCCCGACTCCGTCGCCGACCGGGTGCGCTCGCTGCGGGAACGGTCCGTGCACAGCAACGGTTCCGACGACTGGGGCACCAGCAACACCTGACGCCCGCAGCACCCCGAGAGACCCGATCGACCCCTGGACCACCCGAGCCGACACGGTCACCCCCCGCCGTGCGGCAGAATTTTCGCCATGGGGATAGTCGCCGGGTTGGACAGTTCACCCGATTTCACTCGCATCGTGGTCTGCGACGCGGACAACGGGGCCGTGCTCCGGCAGGGGTACGCGCCGCATCCGCTGGAGGGCGCCGAGGGTGGCGGCCGTCCCTCCGACGTCGATCCGCAGGCCTGGCTGCTCTCCCTCGGGGAGGCGGCCGGCGGCGGACTCCTCGAAGGGGTGCAGGCCATCGGTGTGTCCGCGCAGCAGAACGCGGTCGTGCCACTGGACTCGCAGGGCAACACCGTGCGCCCGGCGATGGTCGGCGCCGACAAGCGGGCGCAGGTCGCGGCGGCCGACCTGATCGACGCGCTCGGCGGCCGCCAGGCCTGGGCGCAGGCCGTGGGGTCCGTGCCGCAGGCCGCGCATCCCGTCACCAAGCTGCGCTGGCTGGCGAAGAACGAGCCCGACGCCGCCCTGCGCTCCGCGATGCTCATGCAGGCCCACGACTGGCTGGTGTGGCAGCTGCTCGGGCGGCCCGTGCGCCGGACCACCGACCGGGGCGGCGCCTCCGGCACCGGCTACTGGTCGGCCGCCACCGGCGGCTACCGCCCCGACCTCGTCGAGCTGGCGCTCGGTCACCAGGCCATGCTGCCCGAGGTGATCGGCCCGGCCGACGCGGCCGGCACCACCCCGGAGGGCCTGCTGATCTCCGTCGGCACCGGTGAGACCATGGCCGCCGCGTTCGGGCTCGGCATCGGCCTCGGCGACGCCGTCGTGTCGCTGGGCGCGTCCGGCTCGGTGATGGCCGTGCATCCCGAGGCCCTCGTCGACCCGAGCGGGATGATCACCTCGCTCGCCGACGCGACGGGCATGCACCTGCCCGTCGTCACCACCCTGAACGCCGTACGGACCCTGCGCGGGGCCGTCGAACTGCTCGGCGTGCCGGACCTGGAGAGCCTGTCGGAGCTGGCGATGAAGTCGACGCCGGGATCGCACGGGCTGGTGCTGCTGCCCTATCTGGAGGGCGAGCGCACGCCGAACCTTCCGCACACGGCGGGCACGCTGACCGGGCTGCGGCGCGAGTCGATGAAGCCGGAGCACTTCGCGCGGGCCGCCTTCGAGGGCATGCTGTGCGGGCTCGCGGACGCGCTGGACGTGCTGCGCGGCCGGGGCGTGGAGGTGCGGCGGGTGTTCCTGCTGGGGGCGGCGGCCGAGCTGCCGGCCGTGCAGGCGGCGGCGCCGGCGCTGTTCGGGGCGCAGGTCGTCGTACCGCAGCCGGCCGACTACGCGGCGATAGGCGCCGCCCGGCAGGCCGCCTGGGCGCTCGGCGTCTCCCAGGGCACCCTCGACCCCCGCAACCCGCCGCGTTGGAACGGCGCGGCGGCCCAGGTCCTGGAACCGGGCGACGACCTCGCCGTCGGCCAGGCCGTCCGCCAGCAGTACGTGTCGGTGCGCGAGCAGACCCACCCGGGGGCGTTCCGGTAGGCCCGCAGGAGGTGGCGTATAGCACGGCGTTGCCTCGATATTCAGTTGAGGTAACGCCGGTCGCGTGTCCGACGATAGGGGCCACGGGCAACCAACTGCCCCGCCTCGCCGACTCCGAGAGACGTAGCGTGCTCATACGACTTCTGCGGACCTGTCTCAGGCCCTACAAGAAACCCATCGCCCTGCTGGTGGTGCTGCAGTTCCTGCAGACCTGCGCCACCCTCTACCTGCCCACCCTCAACGCCGACATCATCGACGACGGCGTCGTCGACGGGGACACCGGAGCGATCCTGTCCTACGGCGGGCTGATGATCGGCATCTCGCTGGTGCAGGTGCTGTGCAACATCGGCGCCGTGTACTACGGCGCGCGGACCGCCTCCGCGCTCGGCCGGGACCTGCGCGCCGGGGTCTTCGACCGGGTGCAGGCCTTCTCCGCCCGCGAGGTCGGCCAGTTCGGCGCGCCCTCGCTGATCACGCGGACGACGAACGACGTCCAGCAGATCCAGATGCTCGCCCTGATGACGTTCACACTGATGGTGTCGGCGCCGATCATGTGCGTGGGCGGCATCGTCATGGCGCTCGGCCTGGACGTGCCGCTGTCCGGGGTGCTGGTGGCCGTGGTGCCCACGCTGGGCGTCTGCGTGACGCTGATCGTACGGCGGCTGCGGCCGCTGTTCCGGTCCATGCAGGAGCGGCTGGACACGGTGAACCGGGTGCTGCGCGAGCAGATCACCGGCAACCGCGTCATCCGCGCCTTCGTCCGCGACGAGTACGAGGAGCAGCGCTTCCGGAAGGCCAACACCGACCTCACCGACATCTCGCTGCGCACCGGCAACCTGCTCGCGCTGATGTTCCCGGTGGTCATGACCACCGTCAACCTGTCGTCGATCGCCGTGGTGTGGTTCGGCGCGCACCGCATCGACAGCGGCGGGATGCAGATCGGCGACCTGACGGCCTTCCTCGCCTACCTCATGCAGATCGTCATGTCCGTGATGATGGCCACGTTCATGTTCATGATGGTGCCGCGCGCGGAGGTGTGCGCCGAGCGCATCCAGGAGGTCCTGGGCACCGAGTCGAGCGTCGTGCCGCCGTCGTCGCCGGTGCGCGAGCTGCGCCGGCACGGCCATCTGGAGCTGCGCGCGGCCGGCTTCCGCTACCCGGGCGCCGAGGAGCCGGTGCTCAAGGCGGTCGACCTGGTGGCCCGGCCGGGCGAGGTGACCGCCGTGATCGGCTCGACCGGCAGCGGCAAGTCGACGCTGCTCGGGCTGGTCCCGCGGCTGTTCGACGCCACCGACGGCGAGGTCCTCGTCGACGGGGTGCCCGTCGCCGACATCGACCCGGAGCTGCTGGCGCGGACCGTGGGGCTGGTGCCGCAGCGGCCGTACCTCTTCGCGGGGACCGTCGCGAGCAACCTGCGCTACGGCAACCCGGACGCCACCGACGAGGAGCTGTGGCACGCGCTGGAGGTGGCGCAGGCCGCGAGGTTCGTGCGGGGGCTGGACAGCGGGCTGGACTCGCCCATCGCGCAGGGCGGCACCAACGTCTCCGGCGGCCAGCGGCAGCGGCTCGCGATCGCGCGCACGCTCGTGCAGCGGCCGGAGATCTACCTCTTCGACGACTCCTTCTCCGCCCTCGACTACGCCACGGACGCGGCGCTGCGGGCGGCGCTCGGCCGGGAGACCGCCGAGGCGACCGTGGTGATCGTCGCCCAGCGGGTGGCGACCATCCGGGACGCCGACCGGATCGTCGTCCTGGACGAGGGCCGGGTCGTCGGGGCGGGTACGCACACCGAGCTGATGGCGGACAACGAGACCTACCGGGAGATCGTGCTCTCCCAGCTGACGGAAGCGGAGGCTGCCTGATGGCCGGGCCCATGGGGCGCATGATGGCGGGGCAGGGTCCGGAGAACCGCTCGCTGGACTTCAAGGTGTCCGGACGGCGGCTCCTCGGCCGGTTCAAGGCCGAACGGCTCACCCTCTACGCGATGCTGTCCTGCGTCGTGCTGAGCGTGGGCCTGAACGTGGTCGGGCCGAAGATCCTCGGCAAGGCCACCGACCTGGTCTTCGCGGGCATCGTCGGGCGGCAGATGCCGGCGGGGGCCGACAAGGAGCAGGTCCTGGACTCGATGCGGCAGCGCGGTGACGGCGCGGTCGCCGACATGCTCCGCAGCACCGACTTCACCCCCGGCCAGGGCATCGACTTCGACGCCGTCGGCCGGGTCCTGCTGTTCGCGCTCGGGGTGTTCCTCGTCGCCGGCCTGCTGATGGCGGTGGCGACGCGGCTGGTCAACGCGGCCGTCAACCGCACGATGTTCCGGATGCGCGAGGACGTGCAGACGAAGCTGTCGCGGCTGCCGCTGTCGTACTTCGACAAGCGGCAGCGCGGCGAGGTGCTGTCCCGGGCGACGAACGACATCGACAACATCGGGCAGACCCTCCAGCAGTCGATGGGCCAGCTCATCAACTCGCTGCTCACCATCATCGGCGTGCTGGCGATGATGTTCTGGGTGTCGTGGATCCTCGCGCTGGTCGCGCTGGTCACCGTGCCGCTGTCGGCGGTCGTCGCGGCGCGGGTCGGCAAGCGGTCGCAGCCGCACTTCGTGCAGCAGTGGCGCTCCACGGGCAAGCTGAACGCCCACATCGAGGAGATGTACACCGGGCACACCCTGGTGAAGGTGTTCGGCCGTCAGGAGGAGTCGGCGCGGCAGTTCGCCGAGCAGAACGACGCGCTGTACGAGGCCGGGTTCCGGGCGCAGTTCAACAGCGGGATCATGCAGCCGCTGATGTTCTTCGTGTCGAACATCAACTATGTGCTGGTGGCGGTGGTGGGCGGGCTGCGCGTGGCCTCGGGCGCGCTGTCCATCGGCGATGTGCAGGCCTTCATCCAGTACTCGCGCCAGTTCTCGATGCCGCTGACGCAGGTGGCGTCGATGGCGAACCTCGTGCAGTCGGGCGTCGCCTCCGCCGAGCGGGTCTTCGAACTGCTCGACGCCGAGGAGCAGTCGCCGGACCCGGTGGCCGGCGTGCGGCCCGAGGAGCTGCGGGGGCGGGTGGCGCTGGAGGGCGTGTCCTTCCGGTACGACCCCGAGAAGCCGCTGATCGAGGATCTGTCGCTGGTCGTCGAGCCCGGGCACACGGTCGCGATCGTCGGTCCGACGGGGGCGGGCAAGACCACGCTGGTCAACCTGCTGATGCGGTTCTACGACGTCTCCGGCGGGCGCATCACCCTCGACGGCGTCGACATCGCCGCGATGTCGCGGGACGAGCTGCGGGCCGGGATCGGCATGGTGCTGCAGGACACCTGGCTGTTCGGCGGGACCATCGCGGAGAACATCGCGTACGGGGCGTCCCGGGAGGTCACCCGGGGCGAGATCGAGGAGGCGGCGCGGGCGGCCCACGCGGACCGGTTCGTGCGGACGCTGCCCGACGGGTACGACACCGTCATCGACGACGAGGGGAGCGGGGTCAGCGCGGGTGAGAAGCAGTTGATCACCATCGCTCGGGCGTTCCTGTCGGACCCGGTGATCCTGGTGCTCGACGAGGCGACGTCGTCGGTGGACACCCGTACGGAGGTGCTGATCCAGAAGGCGATGGCGAAGCTGGCGCACGGGCGGACGGCGTTCGTGATCGCGCACCGGCTGTCGACGATCCGGGACGCGGACACGATCCTCGTGATGGAGAACGGCTCGATCGTGGAACAGGGTTCGCACACCGAGCTGCTCGCCTCCGGCGGGGCGTACGCGCGACTGTACGAGGCCCAGTTCGCGCAGGCGGTGGCCGAGGTGGACTGACCGCGGGTGTCCGGTCCCGCCCCTGGGATGCCCCCGGCGTCCACCCCTGGGGGCTGCCGCCCCCAGACCCCCGCCCTACGCCCACCCACCACCCGACTCGGTCGGGAGAGGGGCGGGCGAACCCGACTCGGTCGGGAGGGGGCCGGCCCGACTCGGTCGCGAGGGGGTGGACTGGCCCGGCTCGGTCGGGAGGGGTGGGCCGGGCCCGACTCGGTCGGGAGAGGGGTGCGAACCCGACTCGGTCGGGAGATGTGGGCCGGGCCGGCTCGGTTGGGGCTGGGTGGGCAGGATCGACTCCGGTCGCCTGGCTGGGGGGGCAGGGTTATAGCCCGTCTGGGGGTCCCCCCTCTGGGGGAGTTTGAGGACGAGGCCCGTTCAGGGCCGACAGCGGGGGTCTGGGGGCGGCAGCCCCCAGAGGGCCGGCAGCCGGGGTCCGGGGCGGCAGCCCCCAGAGGGCCGGCAGCCGGGGTCCGGGGCGGCAGCCCCCAGAGGGTCGACAGGGGGGCGGTCAGTCGAGGTAGCCGCGGAGTTGGTCGGCGTAGGCGTGGTCGCGGAGTTTGCCGAGGGTCTTGGACTCGATCTGGCGTATCCGCTCCCGGGTGACGCCGAAGATCCCGCCGATCTCCTCCAGGGTGCGCGGGCGGCCGTCGGCGAGACCGTAGCGGAGCTGGACGACCTTGCGCTCACGCTCGCCGAGCGTGGACAGCACCGCCTCCAGGTGCTGCCGCAGCAGCAGGAACGCCGCCGACTCCACGGGGCTCGCCGCGTCCCCGTCCTCGATGAGGTCGCCGAGGGCCACGTCGTCCTCCTCGCCCACCGGCGCGTGCAGCGACACCGGCTCCTGGGCCAGCCGCAGCACCTCGCCGACCCGCTCCGGCGCGAGGTCGAGGTGGGCGGCGACCTCGTCGGCGGTCGGCTCGCACCCCCGCTCCTGCAGCATGCGCCGCTGCACCCGCACGACCCGGTTGATCAGCTCCACCACGTGCACGGGCACCCGTATGGTGCGCGCCTGGTCCGCGAGGGCCCGGGACATGGCCTGCCGGATCCACCAGGTGGCGTACGTGGAGAACTTGTAGCCGCGCGCGTAGTCGAACTTCTCGACCGCCCGGATCAGGCCCAGGTTGCCCTCCTGGACGAGGTCGAGCATGGTCAGGCCACGGCCGACGTACCGTTTCGCCACCGACACCACGAGCCGCAGGTTCGCCTCGATCAGGCGGCGCTTGGCCATCCGGCCCATGACGACGAGCCGGTCGAGGTCGAGCGCGAGGTCGCTGTCCAGGTCGGGGGTGCCGGCCAGCTTCTCCTCGGCGAACAGGCCGGCTTCGACGCGGCGGGCGAGCTCGACCTCCTCGGCGGCGGTGAGCAGCGGGATCCGGCCGATCTCGCGCAGGTACTGGCGGAACAGGTCGGAGGACGGGCCGGCGCCGTCCGCGGCGCGGGGAGCGGGCGCCTCGGCGGGTTCGGGCGCGGCCTCGGGGGCGGCGGCCTCGGTGCCCTCGGGGGTTGTGCCGTCCTCGGGGGCCTCCAGGGCGGCCAGGACGTCCGTCTCGGCTTCCGGTTCCGTGCCGTCGGTGGACGCGTCGGTGCGCGTCCCGGTGTGGGTGAGGGTCTGGGTCTGCACGGGGGCGACCTCCAGGATTTTCGCTGCCGGAATGCGCGACAGCGGCTTCGGGGGCGGAGTCGGCGGCCTCGCCGCTGTCCGTCCCGTACGCGGTGAGCGGAACCGCGGGGTGTGGGACCTGTGGGGGGACGGACCGGCCGCGCTCCGAGGACTCAGGCACCGCAACCCAGTGTGGGGTACGACACATCGCCGCCACGAGGGGCGTGCGAGGACTTTTTGCGTCCCGCGAGGATCAGAGCGCCGCGGCCCCGTGTTCGCGCAGCGACTGGTCGTACTGCTGAAGGATCCACAGTTCGTTCTGCACGGCGGCCAGTTGGGCCGGATCGCCGCCGGCGGCCAGCCGGGCCAGCTGGGACTGGACGTCGCGCACGCGCCGCTCCACGGCCCGGCGGCGGACGGTGACCAGCTGGGCGCCGGCGTACACCTCGTCCACCGTCTTGCGCATGATCGCCTCCACCGCGAGCTCGGTGACCATCGCGCGGACGGCGTCGTCGGGGGCGGCCTCGCGGACGCGGACCAGGTAGTCCTGCGGATCCTGGGTGCCGTACTCGGCGCCGCCCGCGTCCGCGATGGCCTGGCGTACGGCGGCGTAGGGGGCGGCGGTGAACTCGTCCGCGCCGTAGGCGTCGAAGGCCGGGGAGACCAACTCGGGTCGCTGCAGGGCGAGTTTGAGGAGTTCGCGCTCGGTGGCGTAGACGGGGTTGCGCAGGGTGAGGGCGGGGCCGGTCACAGCGGGGCGGGGGGCGGCCTCGTACCGCTGGGGGCCGCGGCCGGCCGGTGCGGGACCGCCCTTGCCGCCGCGCTCGCGGGCCCAACGGGCCAGCTGGGCGACGCGCTTGACCACGAACTGGGTGTCCAGGATGCCGAGCATGCCGGCGAGCTGCACGGCGACCTCGTGCTGGGCGCCGCTGTTCTTGATGCGGGCGACGATGGGCGCGGCCTCGTCGAGGGCGGCGGCGCGGCCGGCGGGGGTGTCGAGGTCGTAGCGGACGACGATCTGGCGCAGCGCGAACTCGAAGAGCGGGGTGCGGGGTTGGACCAGGTCGGCGACGGCGTCGTCGCCCTTGGTCAGGCGCAGGTCGCAGGGGTCCATGCCGTCGGGGGCGATGGCGATGTAGGTCTCGGCGGCGAACTTCTGATCGTCCTCGAAGGCCCGCAGGGCGGCCTTCTGGCCGGCGGCGTCGCCGTCGAAGGTGAAGATGACGCGGGCGGAGCCGTTGTCCATGAGCAGCCGGCGCAGGATCTTGATGTGCTCGCTGCCGAAGGCGGTGCCGCAGGTCGCGATGGCCGTTGTCACCCCGGCGAGGTGGCAGGCCATGACGTCGGTGTAGCCCTCGACGACCACGGCGCGGGAGGACTTGGCGATGTCCTTCTTCGCGAGGTCGATGCCGTAGAGGACCTGGGACTTCCTGTAGATCGCCGTATCGGGCGTGTTGAGGTACTTGGGCCCGTTGTCCGCCTCGTAGAGCTTGCGGGCGCCGAAGCCGACGACGTCGCCGCCGATGTCGCGGATGGGCCACATCAGCCGGCCCCGGAAGCGGTCGATGGGTCCGCGGCGGCCCTCCTGGGCGAGGCCGGAGAGGATCAGCTCCTTGTCGCTGAAGCCCTTGCCGCGCAGGAAGCGGGTGAGGTGGTCCCAGCCCTGGGGGCTGTAGCCGACGCCGAAGTGGACGGCGGCGGCCTGGTCGAAGCCGCGCTCGGCGAGGAAGATCCGGCCGGTGTCGGCCTCGGGGCTGAGGGCGAGCTGCTCCGCGTACCAGTCGGCGGCGATCTTGTGGGCCTCGACCAGGCGGATGCGTTCGCCGCGCTGGTGGGAGGGGTTGTAGCCGCCCTCCTCGTAGCGCAGGGTGACGCCGGCCTGGGCGGCGAGGCGCTCGACGGCCTCGGAGAAGGTGAGGTGGTCGACCTTCATCACGAACGTGATGGTGTCGCCGCCCTCCTGGCAGCCGAAGCAGTGGAAGAGCCCCTTGCTGGGGCTGACCTGGAAGGACGGCGACTTCTCGTCGTGGAACGGGCACAGCCCCTTGAGGTTGCCGCCGCCCGCGTTGCGCAGCTGGAGGTACTCGGACACGACGGCGTCGATCGGGACCGCGTCCCGTACCGCCTTCACATCCTCATCATTGATCCGCCCAGCCACGCGTGAATTCTACGGGGCCGGGCCGGTCTCATCGGGCGCGCCGCCGCTGCGGCGGTCAGGGCGCGAGGCCGTCCAGCGGGACGTGGGGGTCGGCCAGGGCGTCCGCGTCCACGCGGGCCCCCGAGCGGATCAGCTTCTGGATCGCCTCTGTGACGTCCCACACGTTGACGTTCATCCCGGCCAGCACCCGCCCCTCGCGGAGCCAGAACGCGATGAACTCGCGCTTGCCCGCGTCCCCCCGGATGACCACCTCGTCGTAGGTCCCCGGCGGCGCCCAGCCGCTGTACTCCATGCCCAGGTCGTACTGGTCGGTGAAGAAGTAGGGCACGCGGTCGTAGGCCACGTCCTGGCCGAGCATCGCGCGGGCGGCGACCGGGCCGCCGTTGAGGGCGTTGGCCCAGTGCTCCACGCGCAGCGTGGTGTCGAAGAGGCCGAGCGGGAAGGACGCGACGTCGCCGGCGGCGAAGATGTGGGGGTCGGAGGTGCGCAGGCTCGCGTCCACGGCGACGCCGCCCCCGTGGGCCCGGTCGGCTAGCCGCAGCCCGGCCGCCTCGGCCAGCGCGGTGCGGGGGGCGGCTCCGATCGCGGCGAGCACGTCGTGCGCGGGGTGCTCCTCGCCGTCGTCGGTGCGGGCCGCGAGGACCATGCCGTCCTGGCCGACGATCTCGGTCAGCCGGACGCCGAAGCGGAAGCGGACCCCGTGGTCGCGGTGCAGCTCGGCGAAGACGTTGCCGAGCTCGGGGCCGAGGACGCCGTGCAGCGGGGTGGGTTCCGGCTCCACGACGGTGACCTCGGCGCCGTACTCGCGGGCCGCCGCGGCGATCTCCAGGCCGATCCAGCCCGCGCCGGCGATCACGATGTGGCCGTTGTCGCGGCCGAGGGCGGCGAGGACGCCCTTGAGGCGTTCGGCGTGGGCGATGCGGCGCAGATGGTGGACGCCGGCGAGATCGGTGCCGGGGATGTCCAGGCGGCGCGGCTCGGCGCCGGTGGCCAGGAGCAGCTTGTCGTAGTGGACGAGGGTGCCGTCGTCACCGAAGCGGACGGTCCTGGCGGCGCGGTCGACGGCGTCGACGGTCTGGCCGAGGTGGAGCTCGACGTTGTTCTGCGCGTACCAGGCGGGCTCGTGCACGAAGACGCTCTCGCGGGGTTCCTTGCCGAGGAGGTAGCCCTTGGACAGCGGTGGCCGCTCGTAGGGGTGGTCCCGTTCGTCGCAGATCAGTATCACCCGGCCGGTGAAGCCCTCCGTCCGGAGCGTCTCGGCCGCCTTGGCGCCGGCCAGGCCTCCTCCGACGATGACGAATGTCTGATCCGCGTCGACCACGTGATGCCTCCTACGGGGGTCAGAGGGGTGGCCCTCCAGTGAACACTGCTCGTTCCGCCACACGAGCCTCCCGCACGGAGGGTGAGGGGGGAAGAGGGAGTGGCCCGATCAGGCCACGTTGGGTCACTTACGAGTCAGATCCGGCGTTTTCAGGTGCGGGTGGTGAGCCGCGCGTGCAAGGAGCGGGCGGAGGCGTCGGTGAGGGAGGCGACCTGGTCGACGATCACCCGCTTGCGGGCGCGGTCGTCGGGCGCCTGCTCGAACAGGGCGCGGAACTGGGGGTCGAGGTCGTGGGGGGCGCGGGCGGTGAGCGCCTCGGCGAGCTCGGTGATGACGACGCGCTGGTCGGCGCGGAGCAGTTCCTGTTCGGCGCGCTGCATCACGTACCGGTCGGCTACGGCCTTGAGCACCGCGCACTCCAGCCGGGTCTCGTGCGGTACGACGAGTTCGGCGCCGTAGCGGGTGAGGCGCCCGTGGCCGTGGCGCGCGCGGGTGGCGGTCTCGGCGGCGAGGCAGAAGCGGCCGATGAGCTGGCTGGTGGCGTCCTTGAGCCGGGCCTGGGCGACGGCGGTGCCGTCGTAGCCGTGCGGCCACCACTCCTGGGCCTGGAGCCGGTCGAGGGCGGCGGCGAGTTCGGCCGGGTCGGTGCCGGCGGGGACGTAGCGGCCCACCGCGACGCGGAAGACCTCCTGGCGTTCCGGTTCGGCGTGCAGGCTGGCGGGGTCGACGTGGCCGGCGTGCAGGCCGTCCTCGATGTCGTGCACCGAGTAGGCGACGTCGTCGGACCAGTCCATGACCTGGGCCTCGAAGCAGGTGCGGGTGCCGGGGGCGTGCTCGCGGACCCAGTCGAACACGGGCCGGTCGTCCTCGTACACGCCGAACTTCGGGGAGGCCGGGTCGGTGGGGTGGGCGCCGCGCGGCCAGGGGTACTTGGTGGCGGCGTCGAGGGTGGCGCGGGTGAGGTTGAGGCCGACGGAGCCCTCGGCGGTGAACCGTTTGGGCTCGATGCGGGTGAGGAGCCGCAGGGACTGGGCGTTGCCCTCGAAGCCGCCGCAGTCGTGGGCGTAGTCGTTCAGGGCCTGTTCGCCGTTGTGGCCGAACGGAGGGTGCCCGAGGTCGTGGGAGAGGCAGGCCGCTTCGACGAGGTCGGGGTCGCAGCCGAGGGCCGCGCCGAGTTCACGGCCGACCTGGGCGCACTCCAGGGAGTGGGTGAGGCGGGTGCGCGGTGTGGCGTCCCAGGCGGGGCTGCCGGCGGCCCCGGGGGTGACGACCTGCGTCTTGCCGGCGAGCCTGCGCAGCGCGGAGGAGTGCAGGATGCGGGCGCGGTCGCGCTGGAAGGCCGTGCGGCCCGGGCGTTTGTCGGGCTCGGCCGCCCAGCGGGCCACTGACGTGGGGTCGTAGGAGCCGGGCGAGGTGGGGGGCGTGGTGCCTGCGGTGCCTTCCATGCCCTGAACAGTAGAGGCAGCCGGTGACGGCCGGGGGGCGTGGGGCGCGCGCTGGTCTCAGGCGGAGGCCAGGTGGGGGGTGGTGCGGGCCGGGGCGGCGGTCGCCTGGTCGTAGCGGTGCAGGACGAGGCGGGCCATCGCCTCGTGGGGGCCGAGGGGGGCCGCGGCCGGGCCGGGGGCGGCCGCGGCGGACTCCGTGGCGAAGCGGCCGGGAGCCGTGAAGTAGGAGGCGACGGCGACGCGGTGGCGGCCCCGCGCGGTCAGGGCCTCTACCGCGAGGGGGACGGTGGGGGCCGAGGTGGTGGCGTAGGCGGGGACGACGGGGACGCCGAGGCGGGCGGACAGCAGCCGGGCGGTGCGGCCGGTGTCGACGGCCGCGTCGGGGTCGCGGGAGCCGGCCGCGGCGAGGACCACGGCGCTCGTGCGGCGCTCGGCGTCGGTCGTCGGGGCGCGCCAGCCGGCCTCGGTGAGGCGGGCGTGGAGGGCGTCCACGAGGAGGGGGTGCGGGCCGAGCGGCGCGGCCACGCGCGTGCGTACGCGAGCGGCCGCGGCCGTCTCGGGGATGTCGCGCTTGACGTGGTAGCCGCGGCTGAGCAGCAGGGGGACGAGGACGGCGTCGGCGGTGTCCGTCGCGTCGAGCCGGGCGAGGGTGTCGGTCAGCAGGGGCTCGTTCAGCTCGATGTGCCCGAGGTGGACGGGCAGCTCCGGGCGCAGGGCGCGGACGCGGTCGAGGAGCGCGTGGACGGTGCTCAGGGCGCGCGGGTCACGGCTGCCGTGGGCGACGGCGACGAGCGCGGGCGGGCCGGGCCGGCGGCGGCCGTCCGTCCCCGGCCGGGGCGCCGGCCGCACGACGCCGATCCGGGCGGCGGACTGGGAGCTGATCCGGTTCATGGACCGATCCTCGCGGTGCGGGATTGCGGTTCCGTTGCCTGACCGTCACGGGTGTTTTCCGGCACTTCACGGCGGGGGCGCGGACGGTGTGAGGAAGCGCGAGGACGGCGGGCGGAGTGAACCGGAGCGGGGCGGGGCGCGTCCTCCCAGGTGAGGGGCGATCGCCGGGCGCCGGGTCCGGGATCGGGGACGGGGGGCAGGGATGAGGTTGCGTCGGCCGAGGCTGCCGCGCACTCGTGCGGGCCGACGGCGGCTGGTGCAGGGCGTGATGGCCGCGTGCGTGCTCGGGCTGCTGCCGTCGACCTGGCTGCACGTGTCGACGGCGGACCAGCTGCGCACGACGGCCGACGCGCCGCGCACCGACGTCGCGGTCGTGTTCGGCGCGGGCCTGTGGCGGGGCGGGCCGTCGCCGTACCTCGCGCGCCGGCTGGACGCGGCGGCCGAGCTGTACCGGGACGGGCGGGTGAAGGTCGTCCTCGTCACCGGCGACAACAGCCGGGAGGACTACGACGAGCCCGACGCGATGCGGACGTACCTGACGCGGCACGGCGTCCCGGACGCCCGGATCGTCAGCGACTACGCCGGCTTCGACACCTGGGACTCCTGTGTGCGCGCCAAGAAGATCTTCGGCGTGGACCGGGCCGTCCTCATCAGCCAGGGTTTCCACATCCGGCGGGCGGTCGCGCTGTGCCGGGAGGCGGGCGTGGCGTCGTACGGCATCGGCGTGAGCGACGAGCACGACGTCACCTGGTACTACGGCGGCACCCGGGAGATCTTCGCGGCGGGCAAGGCGGCGCTGGACGCCCTGTTCGAACCGGACCCCCGGTTCCTCGGCCCGCGGGAACCGGGAGTGGCGCGGGCCCTGGCCTCGGCGGGGTAGCCGGGCGGGACGGCAGCGGCGGCGCCCTCCCGGCCGCCGGCCTGCGGCGAGCTGCGCCGACGCCCCGTCCCGCCGTCCGTCACCTCCCCCGGAAGGCCGGCGCCCGTTTCTCCAGGAACGCGGTCATGCCCTCCTTCTGGTCCTCCGTCGCGAACAGGGCGTGGAAGGAGCGGCGTTCGAATCGGATGCCGTCGCGCAGACCGCTCTCCAGGGCCCGGTCGACGCACTCGCGGGCGGCGCGCACCGCCGCGCGGCCGTAGGAGGCGACGGTCCGGGCCGCTTCGAGGGCCTCGGGCAGGACCCGGTCGTCCGGCACGACCCGGGAGACGAGCCCGCACTCCCCCGCCTCGCGGGCGCTCATGGTGCGGCCGGTGAGGATCAGGTCCATCGCCTTGGCGCGGCCGACGAGCCGGGTCAGGCGCTGGGTGCCGCCGATGCCCGGGATGACCCCGAGCTTGATCTCCGGCTGGCCGAACACCGCGGACTCCCCGGCGATCACCAGGTCGCACATCATGGCCAGTTCGCAGCCGCCGCCGAGCGCCACGCCGTTCACGGCCGCGATCTTCGGGAGGCGCAGGTCGGCGAACTCCTCCCAGGCGGCGAAGTAGTCCTCCGCCGCCATCTCCACGGCCGTCCTGCCGGCCATCTCCCTGATGTCGGCGCCGGCCGCGAAGGCCTGCTCGGAGCCGGTGACGACGAGGCATCCGACGCCGGGGTCCCGCTCCAACGGGCGCAGCGCGTCGAGGAGTTCGGCGAGCAGGTCGCCGCTGAGCGCGTTGCGGACGTGCGGGCGGTGCAGCCGGACGGTCACGACCGCGCCGTGGCGTTCGAGCTTGAGGTTGTTCATGTCGACCTCCTGTGGGTCTACGAGTCCCAGATCGCGCCGTACGCGGGGATGCCCCGCCGTTCCAGGCCGTGCACGACCTGCCAGGTCAGCTTCTTGTTGGAGATGCAGATCACGGCCTCCGCGCCGAAGTCCCGGTAGGCGGCGTAGGCGAGGCGCACCATGTCGGGTTTGCCGTGCCGGGAGGTGTCCCAGACGACGGCGTCCGGCTGGACGGCGAGGATCTCCTCGACGAGGGCGTCGCCGTAGGTGGTGCGTGGGTCGCGGGTCGCCCAGACCAGGCGGGAGGGGACCTCGGCGGCGAGCAGATGGGGCAGGCAGGGGCCGATGCCGCTGCCGGTCGCCACGTAGACGACCCTTTTGAAGAGGACCTCGATGTTGGCGACCCCGGCGGTGGTGATGCCCTTGACCCAGACGCGGGAGGGCAGGTCGTCGATGAAGGCGCCGGTCCAGTCGCCGGCGCGGGAGACGGTGAGCCGGAAGCCGGTCCGGCCGGGCTCCGGGACGTTGGCGAAGGAGTGCCACTCCGTCCAGGGGCTGCGGCTGATGGCGGTGGAGGAGCCGGCGAAGGGGGTCTCGCCGTAGTCGAAGCGGGCCAGCGCCACATGGGCCGAGGGGCGTTCGACGCGGACGTCGACCTTGCGCAGCCGCAGCCAGGGCAGGGCGACGCTGAAGGTGACGAGCGCGAGGACGGTCACCGGCACCGGGCCGGCGTCGGTCAGCAGGGTGTGGGTCCAGAAGAGGGCGAGGGCGCTCCAGCCGCCGAAGCGGTGGATCTTCTCGAAGTGGTCGTGGTGGCGGGAGCGGAAGGGCGGCAGGGCGGTGGCGACGATGACGGCGAGGAGGGCGACCAGCGTCCAGCCGACGTACGTCTCGGGCCGCGGGGAGCCGTCCGCGCCGGACCTGACGGTGAGGGCGAGGAACCAGGCCGTCCCGGCGAGCGCCCCGCCGACGTGCAGTCCGCCGAAGTGGTAGACCTTGCCGAGGGTCCAGCGCAGGCGCAGCGGCCAGGTCGTGGGGGCGGCGGTCGCCAGCCGGAAGAACAGGTTGACGACGTACTGCTGGCGGACGAGGACGGCGAGCGCCAGGTCGGCGAGGGCCGCGTGGGCGAGGGTGCGGTCGGTGAGCGGCCAGGCTGCCCACGCGAAGGCGGCGTTGACGAGGAGGACCAGGGCCGCCAGGCGGTTGTGGTGCATCAGGCGGGGGTGCTTGAGGAGGCGGCGCGCCCGGGACGTGAGCGGGGGGAGCGCGACGGATTCCGCCACGGTGCCGCCGGGCGCGGCGGGCGCGCCGGACGCGGCGGGCGCGGCGGACGCGGCGGTCGGGGTGGTCGCGCCGGACGCGGCGGTCGTGGTGGACGCGCCGGACGCGGCGGTCGTGGTGGTCGCGGCGGTCGCGCCGGTCGTGGCGGTCGCGGCGGTCGTCGGGCGGCGGTCGTGGGCTGTGGTCATCGGGTCACCGCCGTGCGCTCCCGGGCCAGGTGCAGCAGTGACTGCTTGTCGATCTTCCCCCGGTCCGTCTCCGGCAGGAATGGCAGGGGCATGACATCCTCGGGCACGCAGTAGTAGGGCAGCGCCTCGGCGACCGCGCGGCGGGCCGCGTCGGGGTCGACGCCGGCCGGGCTGACGAAGGAGACCAGGCTGCGGTCGTCGCGCTTGAGCGTGACCGCGCGGGCGCAGCCGGGCAGCCGCTCCAGGACGGCGGAGACGGAGTCGAGTTCGACGCGGAAGCCGCGCACCTTGACCTGGTCGTCGGTGCGGCCGAGGTGTTCGAGCTGTCCGTCGGGGGTCCAGCGGCCGAGGTCGCGGGTGCGGAACATCCGGCGGCCGCCGCCGAGGAAGGGGTCGGGGGCGTAGCGCTCGGCGTTGAGCGCGTCGTCGCCGAGGTAGCCGGCCGAGACGCAGTCGCCGCCCGCCCACATCTCGCCGGTCTCGCCGATGGGCAGGGGCCGGCGGTCGGCGTCCAGGACGTACACGGTGTTGTTGGGGGTGGGGCGGCCGATCGTCAGGAGCGGCGCGGAGGGGTCGTGGCGGCTCATCGTGTTGACGATGGTCGTCTCCGTCGGGCCGCAGCAGTTGTGGAAGGCCGCCCGGCGCGCCCACGTGTCCGCGAGCGGGCGGGGGCAGGGCTCACCGGCGACGGCCACCGCGCGCACCCGGGGGCAGGCCGCCGGGTCGATGCCGGACAGCACGGTCGGGGTGGCGATCAGGACGGTGGCGGTGCGGGCGGCGGCGGGGATGTCCTCGCCGCGGACGACGAGGGTGGCGCCGTGGGCGAGGCAGCCGAGGATCTCCCAGGCGGCCATGTCGAAGGCCACGTTGAGGAGTTGGGCCACACGGTCGCCGGGGCGGATGCCGAGGGCGCCGGGTTGGGTGAGCAGGATGTTGGCGACGTTGCGGTGGGTGACCTTCACTCCGTTGGGGCGGCCGGTGGTGCCGGAGGTGAACAGGACGTAGCAGCCGTCGTCGGGCGAGGGTGTGGGGAGCGGGGCGGCGGGTTCGTACGGCAGCGGCTCGTCGAGGTCGATCGCCCGCGGGCCCTTCGGCACCCGCTGGGCGTGTTCGGCCCGGGTGAGGACGATCCGGAGGGCGGCGGCGCGGACCACGTGGGCGAGCTGGGCGGCGGGCGCGAGGCCGATGTCCTGGGGGACGTAGGCGGCGCCCGCCTTCAGGACGCCGAGCAGGCCGACCAGCATCGGCAGAGAGCGGCGTACGAAGAGGCCGACGTGGTCGCCGGGGCGGACGCCCTCGCGGACGAGGCGGGCGGCGAGGGCGTCGGCCCGGCGGTTCAGCTCGCCGTAGGTGAGCAGCGCGCCTCGGTGTTCGGCGGCGACGGCGTGGGGCGCGGTGCGGGCGTGCCGTTCGACGGCGCGGTGGATCAGCGGGTCGGGGACGGGGACGACGGGGCCGTGGCCGTAACGGCGGAAGAGCCGCCGGTCGTGGGGGGTGAGGTGACGCAGAGGCATGGGGCGGACCTCCAGGCTGCTTCGAGAGTCGGTGACATGGCCGGGGGACGGCGGCATGCCCGTGGTGTCGAAAGCCGTGCGAGTGCCTTGCGCCGAACGACTGTAGTGGCGGCGGTTCAACCCTCAACTAGGTTCTACCGGCCAATTTTGCTACGAAATGAGCCACTTGTGCCGACTCTCGCAACAGTGGCAACTCCGGAGGTGTATGGCGGCAACCCACAGGTGGGCCCGGGCCACGCCTCACGCCGGGCGGCCGGCGCCGGGGAGGGCACCACCACACCGCCGTAACAGGACGCCTCATGACGCGTAACACGGCCGACGCACGCTGGGGCGTATGGAGACCGCCTCGACGCCCACCCACTGCCCGTACTGCGCCCTGCAGTGCGGGATGGCCCTGTCGCCCCTGCCCACGGGGGGCGTCGAGGTGACAGAGCGGCCCGGCTTCCCGGTGAACCGGGGCGCGCTGTGCGGCAAGGGCCGTACGGCGCCGGCGCTCCTGTCGTCCCGGCTGCGGCTGACCACCCCCCTGGTGCGCCGGAACGGCGAGCTGGCGCCCGCCGGCTGGGACGAGGCGCTCGACCTGATCGCCGGCGAGCTGGGCAGGATCCGCACGGAGCACGGTCCGGACGCGCTCGGGGTGTTCGGCGGGGGCGGGCTGACCAACGAGAAGGCCTACGCCCTCGGCAAGTTCGCGCGGGTCGTGCTCGGCACCTCGCAGATCGACTACAACGGGCGCTTCTGCATGTCGTCCGCGGCGGCCGGCGGGATCAAGGCCTTCGGCCTGGACCGCGGGCTGCCGTTCCCGCTGGAGGACATCCCGCGGACCGGGTGCGTGATCCTCGTCGGGTCCAACCTCGCCGAGACCATGCCGCCGGCGCTGCGGTTCTTCCGTGAACTGCGCGAGAACGGCGGCACGTTGATCGTCGTCGACCCGCGCCGCACCCGGACCGCCGAACAGGCCGACCTGCATCTGGCGCCCCGGCCGGGGACCGATCTGGCGCTCGCGCTCGGGCTGTTGCACCTCGTCGTCGCCGAAGGGCGGGTCGACGAGGGTTTCGTCCGCGAGCGGACGTCCGGCTGGGAGGACGCGCGGGCCGCCGCGATGGCCCACTGGCCGGAGTACGTGGAACGGATCACGGGGGTGTCCGTTCCACAACTCCGGGAGGCCGTACGGCTGTTCTGCGAGCCGGAGGCGGCGATGGTGCTCACCGCCCGCGGCCCCGAGCAGCAGGCCAAGGGCACCGACACGGTCGGCGCGTGGATCAACCTGTGCCTGGCCACCGGCCGGGCCGGGCGCCCGCTGTCCGGGTACGGCTGTCTGACCGGGCAGGGCAACGGGCAGGGCGGGCGCGAACATGGCCAGAAGGCCGACCAGTTGCCCGGCTACCGCAAGCTGGACGACCCGGCGGCGCGGCGGCACGTGGCCGACGTGTGGGGCGTGGACCCCGCCTCGCTGCCCGGGCCGGGGCGCAGCGCGTACGAACTCCTGGACGCCCTGGGGCGGGACGTGCGGTCGCTGCTGCTGATGGGGTCGAACCCGGTGGTGTCCGCGCCGCGCGCGGCGCACGTCGAGGAGCGGCTGAAGTCGCTCGACTTCCTCGCCGTCTGCGACGTGGTGCTGTCGGAGACGGCCGCCCTCGCCGACGTGGTGCTGCCCGTCACCCAGTGGGCGGAGGAGAGCGGCACCACGACCAGCCTGGAGGGCAGGGTGCTGCTGCGGCGGCAGGCGGTCAGCCCGCCGGAGGGCGTGCGCAGCGACCTCGAGGTCCTGCACGGACTGGCGGCGCGGCTCGGGGTGGAGAAGGGCTTCCCGACCGACCCCGAGGAGGTCTTCGAGGAACTGCGCCGGGCGAGCGCGGGCGGCCCGGCGGACTACTCCGGGATCACCTACCGACGGCTGGCGGAGGAGGACGGAGTGTTCTGGCCGTGCCCGGCGGACGCGGACGCTTCCGACGCACCGCCGGTGCACCCCGGCACGCCCCGCCTGTTCCTCGACCGGTTCGCCACCCCCGACGGGCGGGCCCGGTTCGTGCCGGTGTCGCACCGGGCGGCCGCGGAGGAGCCCGACGCCGAGTACCCGGTGCTGCTGACCACCGGGCGGGTCCTGGCGCAGTACCAGTCCGGCGCCCAGACCCGCCGCGTGGACGAGCTGAACGCCGCCGCGCCCGGCCCGTTCGTCGAGCTGCACCCCCGGCTGGCGGCGCGGCTCGGGGCGGCCGAGGGCGACCCGGTCGCCGTGGTCTCCCGGCGGGGCCGGGCGGTGGCGCCGGCCAGGATCACCGCCGGCATCCGGCCCGACACCGTCTTCATGCCCTTCCACTGGCCGGGCGAGGGCCGCGCCAACACGCTCACCAACCCCGCGCTGGACCCGACCTCGCGGATGCCGGAGTTCAAGGTGTGCGCGGTGCGGCTGGAGGCCGTGACCTCGTGAGCACCCGTCAGCGGGCCAGCCGCAGCGCGAGCCCGTCGAGGACGACCTCCAGGCCGTAGGCGAACTTGGCGTCGCGCAGGGCGGCCGGGTCGGCGGTGGCGGGCCCGGCGTCGGCGTAGGAGGCGGCGAGGTGGTCGTGTCCCGCGGCGGCCTCCTGGGCGGCGGGCATGAGGCGGGCGATGAACTCGGCCTCGGTCTGCCCGGAGCGGGCGACCGTGATCAGCCAGGCGCCCTCGGTGGTGCTCATCCCGATGACGTACGACAGGACGGTGTCGATCGCGCCGTTCGGCTCGGGGAAGCCCGCGTCGGCGAAGAGGGCGGCGAGGCGCTCCGAGTACGCCATGAGGTTGGGGCCCAGGTAGGCCAGGCCCGCCTGGCCGAGGACCGAGGAGAGCCAGGGATGGCGCAGGGCGGTCGCCCGGAACGAGGACGCCGCCCCGGTGACCGCGGCGCGCCAGTCGGACCCGGCGGGCGGTACGTGGATCTCGGCGGCGACCGCGTCCACGGCCAGCTCCATCAGCTCGTCCTTGGTGGCGACGTGCCGGTAGAGGGAGGTCGCGCCGGCGTTCAGGCGGGCGCCGAGCTTGCGCATGCTCAGGGCCTCCACACCGTCGGAGTCCAGCATCGCGATCGCCTCCCGCACGATCGCGTCCCGGCTGAGCGCGGGCTGTTCGGGCTCCCGGCGCCGGCGGGCCCAGACGGACGGGATGGGGTTCGGGTTCGCCTTGGCGGCCACGACATCGGCTCCTTGTGCTCGTTCACGGTTACGCCGGCCTGTGGGGTCCTGACACGGAGGGGACAGCGCGCCCCGCGGCGCACACTCCCGCGGACAGCTCCTGCGTACAACGTTCGCAGCCAGCGTACAGAAATCAAGTCTTGCGCACACTGTTCCTCCGTGCGTACAGTGTTCGCACCGAAGGAACGGCGTTCGCAGCGCCGGTCAGGGAGCGAAGGGAAGCCCCATGGAAACCCGCAATCCACGCCGCTGGTGGATCCTCGTCGTGCTCTGCCTCAGCACGCTGGTGCTGGTCATCGACAGCATGGCGCTGACCGTGGCGGTGCCGTCGATGACCGGGGAGCTCGGAGCGAGCGCCCAGGACACCCAGTGGATCCTGGACTCCTACATCCTGGTCTTCGTGGGTCTGCTGCTGACCTCCGGCAGCCTGGGCGACCGGTTCGGCCGCCGGAAGGTGATGCTGGTCGGGCTGCTGCTCTTCGGAGCCGCCTCGCTGGCGGCGACCTTCTGCACCACCCCCGGTGAGGTGATCGCCTCCCGTGTCGCGATGGGCGTCGGCGGAGCGCTGATCATGCCGTCCACGCTGTCCATCCTCATCACCGTCTTCGAGGAGGAGGAGCGCGGCAAGGCCATGGCGGCCTGGGGCTCGGTGTCGATGCTCGGCCTGGTCGGCAGCCCGGTGCTCGGCGGACTGCTGATCGACCACTTCTCCTGGCAGTCGATCTTCCTGATCAACGTCCCCGTCGTCGCCCTGGCCGTCATCGCCGGCGTCACCCTCATGCCGGAGTCGAAGGGCCCGTACCAGAAGGCGGACCCGCTGGGCGCGATGCTGTCGGCGGCGGGCATGACCGCGCTGGTCTGGTGGATCATCGAGATCCCGCAGCACGGCGCGTTCACCGGCTGGGGCGGCGTCACCTTCGCGGCCGCGGTCGTCCTGCTCGCGGGCTTCGTGATCTGGGAGAACGTCACCCCCTCCCCCATGGTCCCGCTGGTCCTGTTCAAGCAGCGCAACTTCAGCGGCGGTTCCCTCTCGCTGACCCTGGTGCAGATCGGCAACGGCGGCCTGCTGCTCGTCCTCACCCAGTACCTGCAGTTCGTCCTCGGCTACTCCGCCCTCAAGGCCGGCCTCGCCTTCCTGCCCCTCGCCGTCACCGCGCTCATCGGCAACGGCGGCGGAGTCAAGCTCGCCGCGAAGATCGGCGACCGCTTCGTGATCCTCGCCGGCATGCTGGTGATGGCGGCCTCGTTCGCCCTGCTGACGACCGTCGAGGCGGACGGCGGCTTCACGGTCCCCGCGGTGGGCCTCGCCCTGCTCGGCCTCGGCGCCGGACTGGCGATGCCGGCGGCCGTCGCCGCCCTGATGGGCACCATCCCCGAGGACAAGGCGGGCGTCGGCTCGGCCCTCAACGACACCGTCCAGCAGGCCGGCACCGCCCTCGGCATCGCCATCCTGGGCTCGCTGCTCACCCACGGCTACCGGGCCGAGATGCCGGCCGACGCCCCCGAGCAGGCCCGCCACTCCATCGTCGGCGCCCTCGCGACGGCGGGCGACGACGCCAGCCTGGCGCAGGCCGCCCGCGAGGCGTTCACCTCCTCGATGACCACGACCTTCACCGTCAGCGCGGTGGGCGTGCTGGCGGCCGCGGTCCTGGCGACGCTGGTGATGCGCGACAAGAAGCCGGCGCCGCGGACGCAGGACACGCCTCAGGACGCCGAACTGGCCGCCTGAACCGCACGCCCCGCCGCCACGGCTTCCCACGCGCGGAAGGCCGGCACCCCGTCAGGGGGCCGGCCTTCCGGCCGTTTCCGCGCGGCAAGCGTCGCGGGCGAGCCGTCAGAGGGCGGGCTGCCAGCCGGGGATCGTGGGGAGCACCGTCTGCGCGACGCGCAGGAGCGCCGCGTCGTCGGGCGTGCCGGAGTCCTCGCGCCAGATGGCCACCTCGTAGGAGCCCCCGCCGTCCTTGGGATCCCGGGCGACCACCAGACAGCGGGCCACATGGCTGGGGGCGCTCTCGCTCTTGTCGCCGCGGATCCTGAACGCCATGGTCCGGTTCGAGTAGAGGACCGCCGGACGCCCGAGGACGGTCTGCTCCCGGGCGCCGCCGCCGAGCAGGCCGGCCATCCCGGACACCGGGTAGTCGTCGTAGGACGCCGACAGTTGCACGGTGTACGTGCTCAGCCCGACCTTCGCCTCGGGGTTCGGCCCGTCGCCGAGCGATATGCCGTCGTCGGCGCTGCCGAGCGAGGTGGGCTTCTCCCCCGGCGTGCCGAGCAGCGCCGGCAGGTCCGGGCGGTTCAGCACCCGGCAGAGCTGGTTCCCGGTGAGGTGGTCGGCCTTCTTCTTGCCGGCGGCGGGCGCGGAGGCGGTGGCCGACGCGGACGGCGTCGACGTCGAGCAGGTGAGCGTGCTCGCGCTGCTCTCCGAGGACGACTGCTGCATCACCCACAGCCCGCCGCCGAGCGCCCCCACCACCACGAACGCCGCGATGGCCTGGCCCCACGCGTTCGACGGGCCCCCGGGGCCCTCCGGTCTTCCCGAAACGTCCGCCATTACCGCCGGTACCCCCTGGTCATCCTGTGTCCCCTGACTCCCCCGGCGCGCACCTCTCGCGCGCGCCGGGGGAGCCTAACGGGTCGACTGGATCCGGGGAAGCGGTTTCCGCCCGGCAGTGCCGGTCAGGCGCGGTCAGTTCACGTTCACCGCGCTCCAGGCGGCGGCCACCGCCTTGTACTCCGTGCTGCCGGCGCCGTAGAGGTCACGGGCGGCGTTCAGGGTCGCCGTGCGCGCCCCCGCGTAGTTGGTGGAGGAGGTCATGTAGACGGTCAGGGCGCGGTACCAGATCTTGCCGAGCTTGTCCCGGCCGATGCCCGTCACCGTGGAGCCGTTGGACGTCGGGGAGTTGTAGCTGACGCCGTTGACGGTCTTGGCGCCGCTGCCCTCCGCGAGGAGGTAGGCGAAGTGGTTGGCGACGCCGGAGGAGTAGTGGACGTCGAGGCCGCCGACCGAGCTGCTCCAGTAGTCGGCGGAGCTGCCGTCCTTGCTGGGCTTGTCCATGTAGCGCAGGGCGTCCCGGCCGAAGCCGGAGCGGACGATCTTCTCGCCGATCAGGTAGTCGCCGACGTCGGAGGAGTTGCCCGCGTGGAACTCCACGAGGGCGCCGAAGATGTCGGAGGTCGCCTCGTTGAGGCCGCCGGACTCGCCCGAGTAGGTCAGGTTGGCCGTCTTGGAGGTCACGCCGTGGGACATCTCGTGGCCGGCCACGTCCAGGGAGACCAGCGGGCCGAGCTGGGTGCCGTCACCGTCGCCGTAGGTCATGCAGAAGCAGCTGTCGTCCCAGAAGGCGTTGTTGTACCGGGTGCCGTAGTGGACGCGGTTGTAGGAGCCCTTGCCGTCGCCGGCGATGCCGTTGCGGCCGTGGACGTTCTTGTAGTAGTCCCAGGTCACGTCGGTGCCGTACTGGGCGTCCACGGCGGCCGTTGCGCGGTCGGCGCTCGCGCCGGTGCCCCAGTGGTTGTCGGTGTCGTTGAAGAGGGTGGCGGGGGCGCGGCTGATGCAGATGCCGAAGATGCACAGGTCGGTCTTGTTGGCCGCGTCGCCGGTGTAGGTGTTGCCGCGGGTGGGGTCCTTGAGCTGGTACGCCGAGCCCGAGGCGGTGGTCTCCAGCGGGACCGTGCCGCCGTAGAGGGACTTGCCGTCGCCGGTAGCGGTCTCCAGGGTGTCCCAGGCGTCGATCTGGGCGCCGGTGCGGGCGTCGGTGAGGACGGCGCGGGCGACCGGGTTGCCCCGGGCGTCCAGGGCGGCGACGTTCGTCTGCCAGGCGAGCTTCGGTGCGCCGTGCAGCGCGTCGACGACCAGTCTCGGCTTGGCGGTCACCTTCTTCAGCGGCTGGCCGAGGTGGCGGGCCCGCAGGGCGTTCGCGGCGGTGTCGGCGGCCTTCGGGGCGGTCAGCGTGGGGATGATGCCCGGCAGCGCGATCTCGGCGCGGGTGGCGCGGTCCGCTCCTCGGTAGGCGCCGTCGGGGGCCAGGTGGACCACGAAGTCACCACCCAACACCGGGAGTTGGCGGTAGGTGCGGTCGTAGCGGATGTGCTGGACGCCGTCCTTGTCGACGATCACGTCGCGGACGGCGGTGCCCTGGGCCTCGGTCAGCCCCAGGCTCGCCGCGTGATCGGCGAGCGCGGTGGCCGCGTTGTCCAGTGCGACGGCCCGGGTGGGCCAGTCGGCCGCGTCGGCGGCCGGGGTGAGTACGGCGGCCATGAGGGTGGCCGTGGTGGCGGCGATGCCGGCCGTGGCCAGTCGGGAGCCTCGGGCGTGCTGCCGTATCCGACTCATCTGTCTCCTCGGTGTCCTCGGGAACGCGCGCGACAAGGGCGCGTTCGGGAAGGCGTGCTGCGCCGTGCGGCGCGTGGGGGTGGCGCTGAGGTCGTCCTGAGATTTAAGAGGTCATGACATGTCATGTCCATAGCGCCGCGTGCGGGTGCGGTGAGAGGAGAGAATCGGTTCCGTGACCACCACGACCGCCGTGAGCACAGGGCCCGCGCCGGAGCTCCCGTTCTTCGTCTACGGCACCCTCCGCCCCGGCGAGCCCAACCACGCGCTCTTCCTGCGCGGCCGCACCCGCCGCGAGGAGCCGGCCCGCCTCGGCGACGCCGTGCTGTACGACGGGCCGGGCTACCCGTACGCCGTGGAGGAACCCGGCGGCGTCGTGACCGGCGACCTCGTCACCGCCCTGCCGGAGGCCTACGGATCCCTGCTCGCCGAGCTGGACCGGCTGGAGGAGTACCGGCCGGGCGATCCGCGCAACCTGTACGAGCGGGTGGCCCGCGAGGTGGTCCTCAGCGGCGACGGACGCCGGGTCCGGGCCTGGCTGTACCTGGCCGCGCCCCCCGTCGCTGCGCGACTGCGGACACGCGGCGGCCGCATCGAGAGCGGGGACTGGCGCGGGCGGGGCGCGAGGGGCGAAGAGGGCTGAGCCGGGGCCGAGGGGCCGTGCGGTCACCCGTTCACACGCTTCTCCGGGGGTTTTCCCGACGGCGGCCGCCGGACGGCGGTGACCTGGTGAAACACCGGGGCAGAGGGGCCTCGTGGCGTCCGCCTGACACCCGTTCACCCTCTTTCTGACGCGTTCTCAGGAAGCGCGCTCGCGCCGCCGGCCCTTTGCTCGGTAGGGCAGGGCGCGACCGACGCAGCGGCACATGGGGGTGCCGCGGGCCGTGGTCCTGGACGAGTTTTCGAGGAGCACCGATGCGACGAACGGCCGCCCGTCTGCTGACCGGTGGAACGCTCGCCCTCGCCGCCGCGGGCGCGGTCGCCGTGCCGGCGTACGGCGCGGGCGGCGGCCGGCTGGTGGTGGCCCCCGCCACCGCCGTGCCCGGCGGCGACGTCACCGTGACCACGGCGGCCTGCGGCGGCCGCGGCGCGGCGGCGGGCGACGCGGGCGCGGTCGGCGCCGGCCGGTTCACGCTGGCGCCCGGCACGGACGGCGGCGCCGCCATCGGCCGGTTCCGGGTGCCGCCGAGCGCGCATCCGGGGACGTACGAGATCGTCGCGGAGTGCGCCTCCGACGGACACAAGGTCACCGGGGACCTGGTGGTGACGCTGAGTCCGGCGCGGGAGCAGGTGTATCCGCGCGGAAGTGTGAAGACGGGGGTCGGCGGCGCCCTGGGCCCCGACCCCGTGCAGACCGCGGCCGGCGTGGCGGCTCTCGCCGTCGCCGCCGCGGGCGGTACCTGGCTCCTGCATCGCCGGGCGAGAGGCGACGGGATCTGACGGACACCCTCCGCTGTCCGTCCGCCGGTACCGCATGTCCCTCCCCCTCCGGGCCCGACGCCCCTCGCGGCCCGGAGGGGGGCATGGGGCCCACCACCGAGAGGGGATCGCCGGATGCGCAGAAGGCCCAGGCCCCGCGGGGTCGCGAACACCGCGATAGCCGTCGTCACCGGGGTCGCGCTCTGCTCGGGCGTGTGGCTGCTGATCGGCGCGGCCGACCGCCCCGCCCCGCCCCAGCCGTCCGCGGCCGAGGCCCGCCCCGGCGGCGCCGACGTCCGCGCCGCGCCCGCGCTGCCGGCCTCCCCGCCCGACCGCGTCCGCATACCCTCCATCCACGTGGACGCCCCCCTGACGGGGCTGGGCCTGACCGAGTCCGGCAGCCTCGACGTGCCGGACCCCGCACGCGAGAACCTCGCCGGCTGGTACGAGGCCGGCGTCACCCCCGGCGAGACGGGCACCGCGATCGTCGCCGGCCACGTGGACAACGCCGACGGCCCCGCCGTCTTCTACGACCTGGGCGGCCTGAAGAAGGGCGCCGCCATCGAGGTGGACCGGCGCGACGGCGCCGTCGCGGTGTTCACGGTCGACGCGGTCGAGGTGTACGAGGCGAGCGCCTTCCCCGACCGCAAGGTGTACGGCGCCGCCCCCCGCCCCGAGCTCAGGGTGATCACCTGCGGCGGCGGCTACTCCCGCTCGACCGGCTACCGGGGCAACGTGGTCGTCTTCGCCCACCTCACCGGCACCCGCCGGTGACCTGAGCCGGTCTCACAGAGGCCGTCCGCCGGTCCCGGGAACCCTCACACCCACCGCACCGCCCCGCTGAGGGCAGCGTTCCCCGCGGGAAACAACCGTGATGCGGTCGGGAAACCTCGGCGGCGCACGCTCGACGTCATGACCTCGAATTCGCGTGTGGTGGTGATCGGCGCCGGCCTCGCGGGCGTACGACTCGCCCGCCGGCTCGGCGAGCTGGGCACGCCCGCACTGCTCGTCGGCGACGAGGAGCACGCCCCGTACAACCGGGTCCTGCTCGCCGAGGTGCTGGCCGGGCGGTACGCCCCCGAGGTGATCGCAACCCCCGCGCCCGCCCGGACCGTCCGCGCCCGGGTGACCGGCATCGACCGCGACCAGCGGGCCGTGATCTGCGCGGACGGCTCCCGGATCGCGTACGGCACGCTGGTCCTGGCCACCGGCTCCAACCCCGTACTGCCCCCGCTGCGCGGCCTGTTCACCCCCGACCACGTCCTGCCCGCGGGCGTCCACGCCTTCCGGACCATGGACGACTGCCTGGGACTGTCCGAGGCGGTCCGCCCGGGCGTGCGGGCCGTCGTCATCGGCGGCGGGCTGCTCGGCGTCTCCGCCGCCCGCGCCCTCGCGCTGCGCGGGGCGCAGGTCGTCCTCGCCCAGCAGGCCGAGCGGCTCATGGAGCGCCAGCTCGACCCGGCGGCCTCCGCCCTGGTGCACGCCCACCTCGCCGGCCTCGGCGTGGAGATCCACACCGAGTGCCGGGTGCGGGACGTCCGCTGCGTCGGCGGCGCCGTCCGCTCGGTCGAGATGGCCGACGGATACGCCCTCGACGCCGACCTGGTGGTGCTGGCCTGCGGGGTCTCCCCGCGCGCCGGCCTGGCCAGGGACGCGGGCATCGACGTCGGCAAGGGCATCCTCGTCGACGACGAACTGCGCACCTCGGACCCGCACATCCACGCGATCGGGGACTGCGCGCAACACGACGGGACCGTGTACGGGCTGACGGCCCCCGCATACGAACAGGCCGACGCGCTCGCCGCGTTGCTGGCCGGGGACGCCGACTCCCGCTACACCGGCACCCGTTCCCTGACCCGGCTCACCCTCTCCGGGCACGGCCCCTTCGACCTCGCCGCGTTCGGCGAGACGCAACCGCGCCCCGGCGACGACGTCGTGCAGCTCGCCGACGCCACCCGCGGCACCTACCGCAAGGTCGTCGTCCGCGACGACCGCCTGGTCGGCGGCGTGCTCGTCGGCGAACTCGGCACCGTCGGCGCGCTCGCCCGCGCCTGGGAGGGAGCAGAGCCGCTCCCGGACGACGGCCCCCTGCTCCACCTGCTCACCAACGATGGAGGCTTCTGATGACGGCCACCCCGGGGGCGAACCCCACGATCGTGCTCGTCGGCCACGGCATGGTCGGCCAGCGCTTCCTCGAAGCGCTCGCCGAACGCGGCCTGACCGCCACGCACCGCGTGGTCGTGCTCTGCGAGGAGCCCCGCCCGGCGTACGACCGCGTGGCCCTCACCTCGTACTTCTCGGGGAAGACCCCCGAGGAACTCTCCATGACCGACATGGAGTTCATCGCCGCGCACGGCATCGAGCTGCACGTCGGCGACCCGGCGGTGACCGTCGACCGCGAGGACCGCAAGGTCACCGCCCGGTCCGGGCAGGTCTTCGACTACGACGTGCTCGTCCTGGCCACCGGCTCCTACCCGTTCGTGCCGCCGGTGCCGAACAAGGACGCCGAGGGCTGCTTCGTCTACCGCACCATCGACGACCTCCTCGCGATCGAGGAGTACGCGAAGCGGAAGGCGACGGTCGGCGCGGTCGTCGGCGGCGGCCTGCTCGGCCTGGAGGCCGCCGGAGCCCTCAAGGGACTCGGACTCACCTCCCACATCGTGGAGTTCGCGCCGCGCCTGATGCCGGTGCAGGTCGACGACGGCGGCGGCGCGGCACTCCTGCGCACCATCGAGAACATGGGCCTGAGCGTCCACACCGGCGTGGGCACCCAGGAGATCGTCGTCGACGAATCCGGCGCCGTCACCGGCATGAAGCTGTCCGACGGCTCCGAACTCGCCACCGACATGGTGGTGTTCAGCGCCGGTGTCCGCCCCCGCGACCAGCTCGCCCGCGACTGCGGTCTGACGGTCGGCGAGCGCGGCGGCATCACCGTCGACGAGCAGTGCCGCACGGTGAACGACCCGCACGTCTTCGCGATCGGCGAGTGCGCGCTGGCCTCCGACGGCCGGGTGTACGGCCTGGTGGCCCCCGGATACGAGCAGGCCGAGACGGCGGCGGCGACCATCGCCTCGGACGAGGCGTCCTTCGTCGGCGCCGACCTGTCCACCAAGCTGAAGCTGCTCGGCGTGGACGTGGCCTCCTTCGGCGACGCGCACGGCACCGCCGAGGACTGCCTCGACGTCGTCTACTCCGACTCCCGCTCCGGCCTGTACAAGAAGCTGGTCATCGGCCGCGACGGCACCCTGCTCGGCGGCATCCTCGTCGGCGACGCGGACGCCTACGGCACCCTGCGGGCGCTGACGGGCTCCGTGCCGCCGGTGGCCCCCGAGTCGCTGGTCCTGCCGGCGGACGCGGGAGGCGGCGCCCAGCTCGGCCCGTCCGCGCTGCCCGACGAGGCGGTCGTCTGCTCCTGCCACAACGTCACCAAGGGCGCGATCCGCGGCGCGGTCACCGAACACAGCTGCACCACCGTGCCCGAGGTCAAGAAGTGCACCAAGGCCGGCACCGGCTGCGGCAGTTGCGTCAAGGTGCTCGGACAGCTCGTCACCGCCGAGCTGGAGGCGAGCGGCGTCGAGGTCGACAAGGGCCTGTGCGGCTGCTTCGGGCAGACCCGCGAGGAGCTGTACGAGATCGTCCTCGCCCTGCGCATCAACACCTACCAGGACCTGCTGGACCGCTACGGCCGCGACGGCGCCCGCGGCGGCGACGGCTGCGACGTGTGCAAGCCCGCCGTCGCGTCGATCATCGCCTCCCTCGCCCCGACGATCGGCGCGAGCGGCTACGTCCTCGACGGCGAGCAGGCCGCGCTGCAGGAGACCAACGACCACTTCCTCGCCAACCTGCAGAAGAACGGCTCCTACTCGGTCGTGCCGCGCATCCCCGGCGGCGAGATCACCCCCGAGGGCCTGATCGTGATCGGCGAGATCGCCCGCGACTTCGGCCTCTACACGAAGATCACCGGCGGTCAGCGCATCGACATGTTCGGCGCGCGCGTCGAGCAGCTGCCGCTGATCTGGACCCGGCTGGTCGACGCCGGCTTCGAGTCCGGGCACGCCTACGGCAAGTCGCTGCGCACCGTGAAGTCCTGCGTGGGCCAGACCTGGTGCCGCTACGGCGTCCAGGACTCCGTCCGCATGGCGATCGACCTGGAGCTGCGCTACCGGGGCCTGCGCTCCCCGCACAAGCTGAAGTCGGCCGTCTCGGGCTGCGCCCGCGAGTGCGCCGAGGCCCAGTCGAAGGACTTCGGCGTCATCGCCACCTCCAACGGCTGGAACCTGTACGTCGGCGGCAACGGTGGCGCGACCCCGCGCCACGCCGATCTGCTGGCCCAGGACCTGTCCGACGCCGAACTGGTGCGCCTCATCGACCGGTTCCTGATGTTCTACATCCGCACCGCCGACCGCCTGGAGCGGACCTCGACCTGGCTGGAGCGCATCCCCGGCGGCCTGGACCATGTGCGGGACGTCGTCGTGGAGGACTCCCTCGGCATCTGCGAGGAGCTGGAGTCCCTGATGACGGCCCATGTGGCGCACTACGCCGACGAGTGGGCGACCACCATCAACGACCCCGAGAAGCTGGCCCGGTTCGTGTCCTTCGTGAACGCGCCGGACACCCCCGACCCGGTCGTCGGCTTCGTCCCCGAGCGCGAGCAGATCAAGCCCGACCTGCCGCTGCTGACCATCGGCCACCGTCCCCTGGAAGGGAGCGCCCAGCGATGACCCTGGCACCCGAGACGACCGACCTCAAGATCCAGCTGCGGTGGGGAGGGCACGACGAGGACCCGGAGAGCTGGTTCACGGTCTGCGACCTCGACGTGCTGCTGCCCGGCCGGGGCGTGGCCGCCCTGCTGCCGGACGGCCGCCAGGTCGCCCTGTTCCGCGACCGCGGCGGAGCCCTGTTCGCGATCGACAACCGCGACCCCTTCAGCGGCGCGGCGGTCCTCTCCCGCGGCCTGACGGGCACCCACCAGGGCCGCCCCTACGTGGCCTCCCCGCTCCTGAAGCAGCGCTTCGACCTGCTGTCGGGCCAGTGCCTTGACGACGAGACGGTCCGCGTGACGACGTACGAGGTGCGCGCGGCCGGCACCAGCCCGTCCGGCGTTTGAGGACGAGGCCCGTCCAGGGCCGAAGCGGGGGTCCGGGGGCGCAGCCCCCGGGGACGATGGGGGTCCCCCCGCTCGAGCGAAGCCGAGAGTGGGGGAGGGTAGGGGCGGCGGGGGCGAGGACCCATGGCGGTCACCACGCCGCCGTCCGCCGCCTCAAGCCCGCCTCAGTGCCGCCCCGGGCCCGCCGCCTCCTGCAACGCTCTGGCCGGTCGGGGCGCCCCCGCTCCGGGCCCGCCCCGCCCCGCCGCCGGCAGGCGGATCAGCGCGTCCAGTCCACCGCTCGGGGCGCGCCGCAGCACCGCCTCCCCACCACTCGCGTGGGCGAGCCGCTGCACCAGCGCCAGACCCAGGCCCGTGCCGCCCTTGGGCGCGTCGGGGGCGCGCCAGAAGCGGTCGAAGGCGCGGCGGCGCTGCTCCTCGGTCATGCCGGGACCCTCGTCCATGACGTGCAGCTCTATCCAGGCGGGACCGTTCGCGCGGTGCGGGAAGCGGCGCTCGGGGGGTGTGTGGCGGCGCGGGTCGATCGTGACCGCGGTGCCGGGGGGCGACACCCGCAGAGCGTTGGAGAGCAGGTTGTCGAGGATCTGCTCCACCGCCCCGGGGACGGCCGTCACCTCGCCCCGGTAGTCGCCCGCGAGCGTCAGCCACACTCCGTGCCGCTCGTACAACGCGGCCCAGGCCCGCCGGCGTTCCTCGCACACCCGGCCGAGGTCCACCCGTTCCCGTTCGGCGGCGCTCTCGTCGAGTCGGGCCATCGCGAGCAGCCCCTCCACCATCCGGGCCAGCCGGTCGGTCTCGGTCAGCGCGGCGTCGAGGCTGCCCCGGGCGTTGAGGGCGATGTCGTTCTCGAGGTTCTCCAGCCGCAGCCGCAGCGCCGCGAGCGGCGTCTTCAGCTGGTGCGAGGCCTCGCCCGCGAAGGCGCGCTGTGAGGCCAGGAGGTGTTCCAGCCGGGCGGCGGTGCGGTTGAAGGTCGCGGCGAGACTGCGCACCTCCGGCGGCCCCTTGGTGATCGCCACCGGCACGGCCGTGCCGCCGGTCGCCAACTCGTTCGTGGCCCGCTCCAGTTCCCGGATGGGCCGGCCGGTCCAGCGGGCGATGGCGAAGCCCACGACGGCGACGGCGACGAGCGCCGCGAGTCCGCCGAGCGCCAGCAACAGCCAGACGTGGTGCACCCGTTCGTGCACCGTGCGGGTCGGCACGGTGATCCGTACGGCGCCCTGCAGCTCGCCGCCCTGCGCCACCGGGGTGGCCACCGCCAGGTACTCGACCCCGCCGATGGTGGAGGTGCGCACGTCCGCCGTGGCCGTCCCCCGCAGCGCGGCGGCGATGCCGGGCCAGGAGGCGAGCCTGCGCTCCTCGTCGGCGGTCAGCGGATGCGAACTGGCCAGCAGACCGCCGGACCCGTCGACGATCAGCACCTTGCCGCCGATCCGCTCGGCGCAGTGCGCGGCCCGCCCGGGAAGGTCCTGCGCGGCGCGCCCCTCGGCGATGGACAGCGAGGCGAACGCCGACACCGAGTCCGCCTCGTCCTTGGCCTGGCCGGTCACCCGCTCGCGCTCGCCCCGCGAGTACACGAACCCCAGCGGGATCTCCAGACAGGCCAGGAGCAGCACGGCGAGCGTGAGGTAGCTGAACAGCAGCCGCCGGGTCATCGAGAGGCCGCCGACCACTGCTGCGAGGGGTGCGGTTCGCCGTAGGCGGGCGGTTCGTGCGCCGGTGGACGCGCAGCGGGCGGGGCGGACTGCACCGCCAGCCGGAAGCCCACCCCGCGCAGCGTCTGGATCCACGCCGGGTTGCCCAACTTCCTGCGCAGGGTGGCGACATGGACGTCGAGGGTCTTCGTCGGGCCCTCGTAGTGCGGGTCCCACACCCGGTCGAGGATCTGCTGCCGGGAGTAGACCGCCCCCGGGTCCTCGGTGAGCAGCGCGAGGAGTTCGAACTCCTTGGGCGTGAGCGCCACGGCGCCCTCCCCCACCCACACCTGCCGCGTCCGCCGGTCGACGACCAGAGGCCCGACCTCGGCGCCGGCGACCTCTACTGGCGCGGGCACCGGGTCGTAGGGGGCGGGGGTGGGGGCGGTGTGGACGCTGGGGGCGTACGCGGGGGCCGGGGCAGGGTGGGGGGTGTGGGTGTGGGCCCGGGGCCCGGGGGCCTGGGTTCGGGACGCGGGGGCGGTGAAGTCCGTGCCGCCGAAAGGCTCGCCGGTGAACGGTTCGCCGCCGAAAGGCTCGCCGGTGAACGGTTCGCCGCCGAAGGGCCCGCCGCCGAACGGGGCCCGTCCGTCCGCACTGGGCACGCCCGCGGGGGGTTCCGCTCCCCCGAACTCGGGCGTGGCCGCCCCGCGTTGGGTCCGCCGAGTAACCGCCCGCACCCGGGCCACCAGCTCCCGCATACTGAACGGCTTCGCCAGATAGTCGTCGGCCCCCAGCTCCAGGCCCAGCACCCGGTCGGCCTCCTCGCCCCGCGCGCTGAGGATGATGACGGGGACGTCCGAGACCTGCCGGATGCCGCGGCATACGTCGATGCCGTCGATGTCCGGCAACCCCAGGTCGAGCAGCACGACATCGCCGTACGGCCCTCTCAACCCCTCGCCCCCGGTGCGCACATGGTGCACCGTCAGCCCGAAGTTCCCGAGACCCTCGACGAGCGGTTCGGCGATCGTCTGGTCGTCCTCGATGAGCAGGACTCGTACGCCCATGCGTTTCCGTCTCTCCCGTGAACCGATTCGCGTGTTCCGTGGACCCGTAACGCTACAAGAACGGTCATGAATACGTCGATCGATTCCAGCCCTGTGTGATCAGCGGCTCAGCATCGGACAAAATATGTCCCGACCCTGTCGGCAATTTAGTGTTCCTCTAACCTTCGCCTGGCGATCGCCCCTCTACGGTGAGTCGGGCCTGGTCGGCCTCGTCCCTCCGACCAGGCCTCACCTGGCCGGACACACCCCACCGGGAGGAACCGTGAAGGCATTGCTGGACCGCGCGCGCTCGTTCAAGCGACGGGTCGACTTCGAAAGCGGCGAATACCGGAGGCTGGCCGAAGGCCAATATCCCGAGGCATTGTTCATCACCTGCTCGGACTCACGGGTGATACCCGCGCTCATCACCGGAGCGCGCCCCGGAGAGATATTCGAGCTGCGCAACGCGGGCAATATCGTCCCGCCGCACGGCCGGCCGGGCGCCTCGGGCGAGGCCGCCACCATCGAGTACGCACTGGAGGTGCTCGGCGTTCAGGACGTCGTCGTGTGCGGTCACTCCCACTGCGGTGCGATGGGCGCGCTCAAGTCGGGCGACGACCTCTCCGCCCTGCCCGGCGTGGACGCCTGGCTGCAACTGGCCCGCCCCCGGCTGGCGTCCGTCCTGGACGGTGCGACGGCCGCCCCCTCGCTGCCCGACGTCGTCCGGCAGAACGTCGTCAACCAGCTCGCTGTGCTGCGTGGTTACCCGGCCGCCCGGCGACGGCTCGACGAGGGACGGCTGCGACTGCACGGCTGGTACTACGAGGTGGACACCGGCCAGGTGCACGAGCTGGACGACGACGGCCTGTTCCGGGTGCACGCGGCATGAGCGGCGCACATGCACGGCAGGGCTGGGGCCGGGGCGGCGGTGCGGGGTCCCCGGAGGCGGAGACCCCTTACGCGGGGCGCGACTTCGGGGCGGACGGAGGCTTCCCCGACGCGCCGCCACGACCGGCAGGACCACCGGCCGGGTACGGAGCGCCGGTCGGCTACGGAGCGTCGGCCGGGTACGGCCCGTCTGACGCCTACGGCGAGGCGGCCTCCTTCGACCGCGCGGCCGACTCCGACCGGGCCGCCGACTTCGATCGCGCGGCCGACTTCGACCGGGCCGCCGACTTCGACCGGGGCTTTCCCGCGCCGGACGGCAGCGACCCCTTCGACCGCAGCGACCTGTTCACCCCGGGCCCGTCGAACGCGCCGCCCGCCGCCGAACGGCCCTCCCTCGGGAAGGCGTTCGCCTTCGTGCGCGGGAAAGCCTCCGGCGGCGGGGAGTCCGCGGCCGGCAAGTCCTCCGCCGCCCCGAAGGGCGACCTGGCCACCGAGATCACCGCGTCCCTCGTCGTCTTCCTGGTCGCGCTCCCGCTCTGCATCGGCGTGGCCGTGGCCTCCGGGGTCCCCGCCGAGCTGGGCATCATCTCGGGTGTCATCGGCGGCCTGGTGGTGGGCATGGCCCGCGGCAGCACCCTCCAGGTCAGCGGCCCGGCCGCCGGTCTCGCCGCGCTGGTCTCGGAGACGGTGCTGGAGCACGGCGTGGCCATGCTCGGCGTGATCGTGTTCTTCTCCGGGCTGCTGCAGATCGTCCTCGGCCTGATCAGGTTCGGCCGGTTCTTCCAGGCGATCTCCCTGGCCGTCGTCCAGGGCATGCTCGCCGGCATCGGCCTGCCGCTGATGTTCAGCCAGGCGTACCCGGCGGCCGACGCGAAGGCCCCCGGCACGCCGATCGAGAACATGGCCGGCATCCCCGGCCTGCTCGCGGACACCTTCGGCGACCCGCAGACGATGATCGCGGCCGGCCTCGGCATCGCCACGGTCGTCCTGAGCTTCCTGTGGAAGAAGGCGCCCGCCCCGGTCAACAAGATCCCGGCCGCACTGGTCGCCGTGGGCGTCGGCATCGCGATCGCCGCGCTGCCCGGCGTGGAGGTGAAGACCCTCCAGGTGGGCAATCTGCTCGCCGCCGTCGACGTGCCCGGCGCAGGGCAGTTCGCGGGTCTCGCGGACGCCGGCATCATCACCGCGATCCTGACCTTCACCGTGATCGCGTCCGCCGAGTCGCTGTTCACCGCGGCCGCCGTGGACCGTATGCACGACGGACCGCGCACCCGCTACAACCCCGAGCTGATCGCGCAGGGCGCCGGCAACACGGTCGCCGGGCTCCTCGGCGCGCTGCCCATCACCGCGGTGGTGGCCCGCAGTTCGGCCAACGTCCAGGCGGGCGCCAAGACGCGGCTCTCCCGCACCCTGCACGGTCTGTGGCTGCTCGCCTTCGCCCTGCTGCTCCCTCAGGTGCTGGCGCTGATCCCGGTCTCGGTCCTCGCGGGTGTGCTCATCCACAGCGGCTGGAAGCTGTTCGCGCCCGCGGAGTTCCCGAAGATGTGGAAGCAGGACCGCGGCGAGTTCACGGTGATGACGCTCACCACGCTGGTCATCGTGGCGACCGCGCTGCTGGAGGGCGTCCTGTTCGGCCTCGCGGCGGGCATCGTGCTGGCGGCGGTGCGGATGTCGCAGACGGTGATCCGGCAGCACGTGGAGGACGACACCGCGAAGGTGGTGATGGCGGGGAACGCGACGTTCCTGCGCCTGCCCCAGGTCATCGAGGCCCTGGAGGCCGCGGCCGAGTCGGGCAAGCCCAGGATCAGGCTCGACCTGACCGGCGTGACCCACCTCGACCACGCCTGCCGCAGCCAGGTGGAGGAGTTCACCGCCCAGCAGCGCGGCAAGGGCCTGCGGGTGGAACTGCTGATGCCGGGCCCGGCGAAGCCGCAGAGCACGGAGGAGGCCACCGCGCAGCCGGCGACGGACCGGCGCCCGGCCGGCTCCACAGCAGCGGGCCGTCTCCCCCGCCGCCCGACCTCCGCCCCCGGGAGGCCCGCCCGGCACAGCTCGGAGACCTTCCCCGAGCCGCCCCGCGCCCACGCCGACGCCCCGGCCGCCGCCCCTGGCCCCACGGCCGAGTGGTTCTACCTGGACACCCGGCCCATGCCGGAGGACTTCGCGGAGCGGTACGCACAGGAGTACGCCCCGGGGTACGCGCAGAACTGACCCCCGGCCCGCACAGGGATGTCGGCTACGCCTTGAGCCCCTCGAACCGCACCCCCGTGAGCCGCTCCGACTCCGTCCACAGCCGTTCGCCCGCCCGGTCCTCCAGGGTCCAGGGGGCCCGCCACGACGGTCCGGGCGCCCCGCGCCACATCGCGCGGGACGGGCCGGTGAAGGAGTCGGGGCGCACGCCGGGCGCGGTCGCGGCGTACAGGGTGGGCAGAGCGCCCTCCTCGGCGGACTGCGCGAAGACGCGGTTGCCGGCCTCCACCAGCCGTTCGGCGCGCCGGCGCCCCTCGGCGCGGACCCCGGCGGTCTGGAGGTTGGTCGCCGCGTACCCGGGGTGCGCCGCCGCCGCGGTCACCTCGGCGCCGGCCGCGTCGAGCCGTCGGGCCAGTTCGTGGGTGAAGAGCAGGTTGGCGGTCTTGGAGCGTCCGTAGGCGATCCAACGGCGGTACCGTCGCTCGCTGTTGAGGTCGTGCGGGTCGATGTTGCCGAGCAGGTGGGCCATGCTGGAGACGGTCACCACGCGCGCGCCGGGCGTGTCGATCAGCGTGGGCAGCAGCAGCCCGGTGAGGGCGAAGTGGCCGAGGTGGTTGACGCCGAACTGCGTCTCGAAGCCGTCGGCGGTGGTGCCGTAGGGCAGCGCCATCACACCGGCGTTGTTGACGAGCAGGTCAAGCCGCGCATGGGGAAGACGGGCCGCGAACTCCCGTACGGAGGCGAGGTCGCCGAGATCCAGCGGCCGCAACTCGACCTCGGCGCCCGGCACTTCACCGGCCAGCCGCTCGACGGCCTCCCGCCCGCGTGACTCGCTGCGGCAGGCCAGCACCACGTGCGCGCCCCGTCGGGCCAGCTCCCGCGCCGTGACGTACCCGATCCCGCTGTTGGCGCCGGTGACGACCGCCGTGCGGCCGGACTGATCGGGGATGTCGCGCGTGCTCCAGGCGACAGACATGAAGATCTCCTTCCGCTGATGCCCCCAGCGTAGGCACGCCCGCCCGTGCGCCCGCATCCCGACACCTCCCCATTACGTCATGTCCACGACACGGCTACCCTGCGCTCCTAGCCTCTCTCACCGCACGACCCCGCCGCCGGCCGGCGGCGGGCCGGTGTCGACACTCCTGGAGCTGACGTGGAACGTCGTACCCTCCTGCGTGCGGCCGTGCTCGGCGGAACCTCCGCCGCGCTCGGCGGAACCCTGTGGCGCGGCGCCGCGTACGCCGCGCCCGCGCAGCCCGGCGCCGGGCCGTACGGGGCGCTCGGCGCTCCGGACGCGAGCGGCATCCGCCTCCCGGCCGGTTTCACCAGCCGGGTGATCGCCCGTTCCGGGCAGACGGTGCCCGGCACCTCGTACACCTGGCACAACGCCCCAGACGGCGGAGCGTGTTACGCCGACGGAACCGGCTGGATCTACGTGTCCAACTCGGAGATCAACCCGTCGGGCGGCGCGAGCGCGGTGCGCTTCTCCTCGACGGGGACGGTCACCTCGGCGTACCGCGTGCTGTCCGGCACCCGCACCAACTGCGCGGGCGGGAAGACGCCTTGGAACACCTGGCTGTCCTGCGAGGAGGTCGACCGGGGGTATGTCTACGAGACCGATCCGTGGGGCGTGAAGGCGGCGGTGCGGCGGGACGCGATGGGCCGCTTCAAGCACGAGGCGGCGGCCGCCGACCCGGTCCGCCAGGTGATCTACCTGACGGAGGACGTCCCCGACGGCTGCTTCTACCGCTTCCGCCCGACGACCTGGGGCGACCTGTCCGCCGGGACGCTGGAGGTGCTGGTGGCGGGCAGCGCGACCAGCGGCCCGGTCCGCTGGTCGCGGGTCCCCGACCCCACCGGCGCCACCGCCACCCGCAACCAGGTGTCCGGCGCCAAGCGCTTCAACGGCGGCGAGGGCTGCTACTACGCCGACGGCACCTGCTGGTTCACGACGAAGGGCGACAACCGTGTCTGGCAGTACGACGCCGCCGCCCAGACCATCGAACTCGCCTACGACGACTCCCTGGTGACGAGCGGCACACCCCCGCTCACGGGCGTGGACAACGTCACCGGCACCGCGTCCGGCGACCTGTTCGTGGCGGAGGACGGCGGCAACATGGAGATCTGCGTCATCACCCCGGACGACGTCGTCGCCCCCTTCCTCCGCGTCGAAGGCCAGTCCCTCTCGGAGATCACCGGCCCGGCCTTCTCCCCCGACGGCACCCGCCTCTACTTCTCCAGCCAGCGCGGCACCTCGGGCAGTTCGTCGGGCGGCATCACCTACGAGATACGGGGCCCGTTCCGCTCATGACGCCAACGGGGCCCGAACACCCTGCCGGTTCACACAATCATCACAACTAGGCCACATCAGCTCCACTTCAATGGATCACGGCTTACCGTCGTCCCCTCAAGCACCAGCCCTGGGGGGACGACACCATGACCAACCCGTACGCCACCGCTGCTCCCGTCCCGCCGAAGTGGGCCCGCAAGCGCTTCGTCCTGCCGGCCCTGGCGCTGGCCCTGTTCGTCGGCGTCGGCATCGGCGCCGGCGACGACGGAAAGGCCGCCTCCGACGCCAAGCCCCTCTCCGCCGAGCCCCGCCCGACGGTGACCGTCACGACGACGGCCACGGCGACGGCCGAGGCGGCGCCACGCCCCGCCACGACCGTGACGGCCACGGCGACGGTGAAGGTGCAGGTCACCAAGACGGTCACCGCGCCGGCACCGGCGAACGACGACACGACGTCCGACGACCAGGGCACCTCGGGAGGCTCCGGAGGTTCCGGCGGCGCCGACGTGTACTACGCCAACTGCACCGAGGCCCGGGCCGCCGGCGCCACCCCCCTCCACCCGGGCGACCCCGGCTACGACCGCCACCTCGACCGCGACGGCGACGGCTCGGCCTGCGAGTAGCAGCCCCCGAAGCCCGGCCCACACAACACAAGAGGGCGACACCCCCGCACAGGGTGTCGCCCTCCTCTTGCGTGCCGGAGCCGCCGCGATCGGTGCTGAGGGTCGGGGACCGCAGCGGCTCCGGGGTCTGGCGGGGCCCTCAGGGCCCCGGCGGGTCAGCGGTGGTCGCTGCCCGTGGACTGGGTGGCCGCCCGGCCCGCTTCCAGGCGGGCCACCGGGATGCGGAACGGGGAGCAGGAGACGTAGTCCAGGCCGGCCTCGTGGAAGAAGTGCACCGACTCCGGGTCGCCGCCGTGCTCGCCGCAGACGCCGAGCTTGAGGTCGGGGCGGGTCGCACGGCCCGCCTCCGCCGCCAGCTTGACCAGCGAGCCCACGCCGTCCTTGTCGATCGTCTCGAACGGGGAGACGCCGAAGATGCCCTTCTCCAGGTAGGCCGTGAAGAACGAGGCCTCCACGTCGTCGCGGGAGAAGCCCCACACCGTCTGGGTGAGGTCGTTCGTGCCGAAGGAGAAGAACTCCGCCGCCTCGGCGATCTGACCCGCCGTGAGCGCGGCGCGCGGCAGCTCGATCATCGTGCCGATCGCGAGCTTCAGCTCGGTGCCCGTGGCCTCCTGCACCTCGGCGATGACCTGGTCGGCCTCCTCCCGCACGATCTCCAGCTCCTGGACCGTGCCGACGAGCGGGATCATGATCTCGGCGCGCGGGTCGCCCTTGGCGTTGCGGCGCTCGGCCGCCGCCTCGGCGATGGCGCGGACCTGCATCGTGAACAGGCCGGGGATGACCAGGCCCAGCCGTACGCCGCGCAGACCCAGCATCGGGTTCTGCTCGTGCAGACGGTGGACGGCCTGGAGCAGGCGCAGCTCGTTCTCGTGGGGCTCCTGACGGGACTCCGCCAGGGCCACGCGCACCGACAGCTCGGTGATGTCGGGGAGGAACTCGTGCAGCGGCGGGTCCAGGAGGCGGATCGTCACCGGGAGGCCGTCCATCGCCGAGAAGAGCTCGACGAAGTCCTTCTTCTGCAGCGGGAGCAGCGCCTTCAAGGACTCCTCGCGCTCGGCCTCCGTGTCGGCCAGGATCAGCCGCTCGACCAGCTCACGGCGGTCGCCGAGGAACATGTGCTCCGTGCGGCACAGGCCGATGCCCTGGGCGCCGAAGCGGCGGGCGCGCAGCGCGTCCTCGGCGTTGTCGGCGTTGGCGCGGACCCTCAGGCGGCGCTTGCGGTCGGCGAAGGCCATGATCCGGTGGACCGCCTCGACCAGTTCGTCGGCGTCATGGGCGCCGGCGTGCATCCGGCCCTCGAAGTACTCCACGACCGGGGAGGGGACCACCGGGACCTCGCCCAGGTAGACCTTGCCGGAGGAGCCGTCGATGGAGATGACGTCGCCCTCCTCCACCACGTGGCCGCCCGGCACGGTCATCCGGCGGCGCTTGGTGTCGACCTCGAGCTCCTCCGCGCCGCAGACACAGGTCTTGCCCATGCCGCGCGCGACGACGGCCGCGTGGGAGGTCTTGCCGCCGCGGGAGGTGAGGATGCCCTCCGCCGCGATCATGCCGTCGAGGTCGTCGGGGTTGGTCTCACGGCGGACCAGGATGACCTTCTCGCCCGAGCGGGACCACTTGACGGCGGTGTACGAGTCGAAGACCGCCTTGCCGACCGCCGCGCCCGGTGAGGCGGCGATGCCCCGGCCGACCTGCGCGATCTTCGCGTTCTCGTCGAAGCGGGGGAACATCAGCTGGGCGAGCTGGGCGCCGTTGACGCGCTGGAGCGCCTCCGCCTCGTCGATGAGCCCCTGGTCCACGAGCTGCGTCGCGATGCGGAAGGCCGCGCCCGCGGTGCGCTTGCCGACGCGGGTCTGGAGCATCCACAGCTGGCCGCGCTCGATGGTGAACTCGATGTCGCAGAGATCCTTGTAGTGGTTCTCCAGGGTCTCCATGATCTGCATCAGCTGGTCGTACGACTTCTTGTCGATCGACTCCAGCTCCGCGAGCGGGACCGTGTTGCGGATGCCGGCGACGACGTCCTCGCCCTGGGCGTTCTGCAGGTAGTCGCCGTAGACGCCCTGGTGGCCGGAGGCGGGGTCGCGGGTGAAGGCGACGCCGGTGCCGGAGTCGGGGCCGAGGTTGCCGAAGACCATGGAGCAGACGTTGACGGCCGTGCCGAGGTCGTGCGGGATGCGCTCCTGGCGCCGGTACAGCTTGGCGCGGTCGCCGTTCCACGAGTCGAAGACGGCCTTGATGGCGAGGTCCATCTGCTCGCGCGGGTCCTGCGGGAAGTCCCGGCCGGCCTCGGTCTTGACGATCTTCTTGAACTTGGTGACGAGCTTCTTGAGGTCTGCCGCCTCCAGCTCGGTGTCGACGGTGACCTTCTTGGCCGCCTTCGCCGCCTCCAGCGCGTCCTCGAACAGCTCGCCGTCGACGCCGAGGACGGTCTTGCCGAACATCTGGATGAGGCGGCGGTAGGAGTCCCAGGCGAAGCGGTCGTCGCCGGCCTGCTTGGCCAGGCCCTGGACCGACTTGTCGGAGAGGCCGATGTTCAGGACGGTGTCCATCATGCCGGGCATGGAGAACTTGGCGCCCGAGCGGACGGAGACGAGGAGCGGGTCGTCGGCCTGGCCGAGCTTCTTGCCCATCTTGCCCTCGAGGGCCTCGAGGTGCGCGCTGACCTCGTCACGCAGTGCCACCGGCTCCTCGCCACTGTCGAGGTAGACCTTGCAGGCCTCGGTGGTGATGGTGAACCCGGGCGGGACCGGCAGGCCCAGGTTGGTCATCTCGGCGAGGTTCGCGCCCTTGCCACCGAGGAGGTCCTTGAGGTCCTTGTTGCCCTCGGTGAAGTCGTAGACGAACTTCACGCTCTCAACGGTCGCGGCCTGATCGGCTACCGGGAGATCTTTGTTTTCCGACACGGGTCTCGACTCCTCGAGGACGCGGTGGCTGCCCTGACGGCCAGGAACATACCCAGATCGAAGGCTTCTGGGTACGTCCACTTGCGCGTCATGCGCCCGTAACCGGTCGCCCGCCACGGGATCGAAAGTCAAAGCTGGGCAAGCGTTGAGCAGCCTATGTTTTCACTTCTTGAACGCAAGCCTTTCGACGAGCCCCGCAAAACGCTCATCTGAGCAGCTTGCGCCACGCTTGATTTCGATCGATGAACGATCAGAGGGTGGCACTCAGTGCCAGTCCTTGAGGAAGTGCATCCGCTCATGATCCGCTCATCTGAGCGCTGCACCTATCAAGGGTGGCGAGAATCACGCTGCCACGGCCGGGCGCATTTCACCATCCGGACGACGCGCCGAAGTCGCCTGCGGACGGGAATCATGCTCGGCGGCGGACCCGTCGGCGCTGATCACGGCGGTGGACGGGGCACGGAGGGACTTGGCGGGGCGTTTGCACGGTGTTTGCCCGCCGCTGGCCGTGCGGGGTGAACACCGGCCTGGAGCAAGCCGTACGAAAGGTGGCGGATCCCATGGCCCCCTGTCGGGTCCGCCGATCCACCCGGCTTCGTACGGAAGGACCTCTCGGGTGCCCGCCTCCACACGCTCTCGCCACCTGCAAGACCCGAAGGAACCCGAGGACCCCGGGACGACCACTGAGCATCCCGGGACCACTGAGAAGCCCGAGAACGCCGAGACCCTCGGGAACTCCGAGAAGCCCGAGGCCGCCGGGAACACCGAGAAGCCCGAGGCCGCCGGGAACACCGAGAAGCCGGAGACCGCCGGGAACACCGAGAAGCCGGAGACCGCCGGGAACACCGAGACCTCGCCTGACGCCGGGAACCCCGAATCGTCGCCCGACGCCCAGCCCGGGAAACCCCGGGTCCCGCGGGACGCCGAAACGCCGGAGAGCGACGAGCCCACCGGGACCTCCGAGCCCACCGAAACACCCGCGGCTTCAGCGAGCGCCGAAGACGCCGAAGACGCCGAAGACGCCGAGAACGCCTCCCGGAAGTCCCACCCGCCCTCCCTCCGGTCCCGTCTCGCGCACTGGCGCTCCTGGCGGGGCCGGCATCCGCGTGCCGCGCGTGCCCTGCGCTGGACGGCGACGATCCTGTCCGCCGTGCTCGTGCTCGGCGCCCTGCTGCTGCCGAACCAGCTCCAGATGCTCCGCACGGACCAGTTCCTGCGGCTGCCCGGCGAGGCGATCATCGCGGCGGCGCTGCTGCTGGCGCTGCCGCGCAAACCCCGGGTGGCGGTCGCCGCCGCCGGCGGGGCGGTCCTCGGGGCGCTGACCGTGCTGAACCTGCTGGACATGGGGTACGCCGAGTACCTCGGCCGCACCTTCAACCCGATCCTGGACTGGGGCCTGCTGGACGACGCCCAGTCCTACGTCGCCGACTCGATGGGCGAGGCGGTCGCCGTCGGCGCGGCCGTCGGCGTGGTGCTGCTGGTGGTGGGGCTGTTCGCCTCCATGGCGCTGGCCGTGGTGCGGCTGGGCAACCTGCTGGCGGACCACCGGCAGACCGCGACCCGGGCCACGCTGGCCGCGGGCACGGTGTGGATGACCTGCTCGGCCCTCGGGCTGCAGTACACGGGCGAGCCGATCGCTCAGGACCGGGCCGCGACCGCCCTGACCGACAAGGCCAGGGAGGTGCGCAAGACCCTGCGGGACGAGGCGGCCTTCGAGAAGGAGACCCGCGTCGACGCCTTCGGGAACACGCCCCCGGCGCAACTGCTGCCCGACCTGCGCGGCAAGGACGTGATCTTCACGTTCATCGAGAGCTACGGCCGGGTCGCCCTGACGGACCCGGAGATCTCACCCGGTGTGGACCGGGCCCTGGACGCCGGCCAGCAGGCGCTGACGAAGGCCGGTTACCGCGCCAGGAGCGGCTGGCTGAAGTCCTCGACGTTCGGCGGCGGCAGCTGGCTCGGGCACTCGACCACGATGTCGGGGCTGTGGATCGACAACCAGCAGCGCTACCGCACGGTGATGAACAGCGACCATCTGAGCCTGACCAAGGCGTTCGGCAAGACCGGCGCCTGGGACACGGTCGGGATCATGCCGGGTGTGCAGAAGGCCTGGCCGGAGCAGCGGTACTACGGCCTGGACAAGGTCTACAACGCCTTCCAGATGGGGTACCAGGGGCCGGCGTTCAGCTGGTCGACCATGCCCGACCAGTACGCCCTGGAGTCGTTCCAGCGTCTGGAGCACGGCAAGGACCGCGCCAAGCCGCTGATGGCGGAGATCATCCTGACCTCCAGCCACCAGCCGTGGGCCCCGGTGCCGGAGATGGTCGACTGGAAGGACCTCGGCGACGGTTCGGTCTTCGACAGCATCGAGAAGAAGGGCCAGAAGGCCTCCGAGATCATCAACGACTCCGGCAAGTCGCGTGTGGCGTACGGCAAGTCGGTGGAGTACTCGGTGACCGCGCTGACCCAGTGGCTGGAGCGCTACGGCACCGACGACACCGTGCTGGTCTTCCTCGGCGACCACCAGCCGATCACCCGGGTCAGCGGGAACACCTCCGTGCGGGACGTGCCGGTGTCGATCGTGGCGAAGGACCCGAAGGTGCTCGACAAGATCGCCGGCTGGAAGTGGACGGACGGGCTGAAGCCCGCGCCCGACGCCCCGGTGTGGAGGATGGACTCGTTCCGCGACCGCTTCCTGAGGGCGTACGGCTCGACGCCGCATCCCACGAAGTGAGCGGCCGCGGCCCGGCCGGTCAGCCCCCGGACGTGTCCAGTTCCGCGTCCTCGCCGACGCCGGCGCAGTCGTAGGGGTCCTTGAGCCAGCCGTCCGGCAGCACCACCCGGTTGTTGCCGGAGGTCCGGCCCCGGGGCCCGTCGGCGCCGGCGGGCCAGGGCTGGTCGAGGTCCAGTTCGTCGAGTCCGGCGCGCAGTTCGGCCAGCGAGGAGGTGATCGCGAGCCGCCGCCGCATCTCGGAGCCGACGGCGAAGCCCTTGAGGTACCAGGCGACGTGCTTGCGGAAGTCGACGACGCCCTTGGACTCGTCGCCGATCCACTCGCCGAGCAGGCCTGCGTGCCGCAGCATGACGTCGGCGACCTCGCGCAGGGAGGGGCGTGCGATGTCCTCGGTCCGGCCCTCGAAGGCGGCGACGAGGTCCGCGAACAGCCACGGCCGGCCCAGGCAGCCGCGCCCGACGACGACGCCGTCGCAGCCGGTCTCCCGCACCATCCGCAGCGCGTCCTCGGCGGACCAGATGTCGCCGTTGCCGAGGACGGGGATCTCCGGGACGTGTTCCTTCAGCCGGGCGATGGCCTCCCAGTCGGCGGTGCCGCCGTAGTGCTGGGCGGCCGTGCGGCCGTGCAGGGCGATGGCGGTGACGCCCTCCTCGACGGCGATACGGCCGGCGTCGAGGTAGGTGATGTGGTCGTCGTCGATGCCCTTGCGCATCTTCATCGTCACAGGGAGGTCCCCGGCGCCGCTGACCGCCTCGCGCAGGATGGCGCGCAGCAGGTGGCGCTTGTACGGCAGGGCCGAGCCGCCGCCCTTCCTGGTCACCTTGGGGACGGGGCAGCCGAAGTTGAGGTCGATGTGGTCGGCGAGGCCCTCCTCCGCGATCATGCGGACGGCCTTGCCGACGGTCGCCGGGTCGACGCCGTACAGCTGGATCGAGCGCGGCTTCTCGGTCGCGTCGAAGTGGATCAGCTGCATGGTCTTCTCGTTGCGTTCGACCAGCGCGCGGGTGGTGATCATCTCGCTCACGAACAGGGCCTTGAGGCCGCCGTCGCCGCCCTTCGCCTCGCCTCCGGCGAAGCCTTCGTCTCCGGCGAAGCCCGCTGCGCCTCCGGTGGAGCTCTCGTCTCCGGTGGAGCCTCCCCCGCCGGCCGGGCCTTCGGCCCCGAAGCCCGCGCCTTCGGCGAAGTGCCTGCACAGGGTGCGGAAGGGGGCGTTGGTGATGCCGGCCATCGGGGCCAGCACGACGGGGGTCCGGACGGTGTGCGGGCCGATCTGCAGCGTCGTGTTCTTGGTGGGCGCGGTCGTGGGCATCCCCCCATTCTCACCCACCGCATGGCGGGACGACGATATTCATTAGTTAGGCGTACTATGCATGCATGCCCGAGCTCAGCCACCGCCGACGTCTGCTCGTCCTCGCGATCTGCTGCATGAGCCTGCTGATCGTGAGCCTGGACAACACCGTCCTCAATGTGGCGCTGCCCGCCGTGCAGCGCGACCTGCACGCCTCCACCGCCGGTCTGCAGTGGACCATCGACGCGTACACACTGGTCCTGGCCGCGCTGCTGATGCTCGCGGGCTCCACCGCCGACCGGATCGGCCGCCGGAAGGTGTTCCTGGCGGGCCTGGTGCTGTTCTCGGCCGGGTCCCTCCTCTGTTCCCTCGCCCCGAATCTGGAGCTGCTGATCGCGGCACGGATGGTGCAGGCCGTCGGCGGGTCGATGCTCAACCCGGTCGCCATGTCGATCATCACCAACACCTTCACCGACCCCCGCGAGCGCGCCCGCGCGATCGGCGCGTGGGGCGCTGTCGTCGGCATCTCGATGGCGGCGGGCCCGCTGGTGGGCGGGGTGCTGGTGGAGTCCGTCGGCTGGCGCTCCATCTTCTGGCTCAACCTGCCGGTCGGCCTCGCCGCCCTGCTGCTCACCCTGCGCTTCGTCCCCGAGTCCCGGGCCCCCAAGGCACGCCGCCCCGACCCGGTCGGCCAGTTGCTGGTCATCGCCCTCTTCGGCTCGCTGACGTACGCGATCATCGAGGCGCCGACGGCCGGGGCCGCCACCAGCCTGCCCTTCGGGGCGGTCGCGCTGGCCGCCCTGGCCGGGCTGCTGCGCTACGAGCCCCGGCGCGAGGAGCCCCTCATCGACCTGCGGTTCTTCCGGTCGGCGCCGTTCACGGGGGCCACGGTGATAGCGGTCAGCGCGTTCGCCGCGCTCGGCGGCTTCCTGTTCCTGTCGACGCTCTACCTGCAGAACGTGCGTGGTCTCGACGCCCTGCACGCCGGTCTGTGGATGCTGCCGATGGCGCTGCCCACGTTCCTGTGCGCGCCGCTGTCCGGGCGGCTCGTCGGCAGTACGGGACCGCGGCTGCCGCTGCTCGTCGCCGGGGCGGCGATGACGGCGAGCGCGGTGCTGTTCGCCGCGTTCGACGCGGAGACCTCCGACGCCACGCTGTTCCTCGGGTACGCCCTGTTCGGCATCGGCTTCGGATTCGTCAACGCGCCGATCACCAACACGGCGGTGTCCGGCATGCCCCGCGCCCAGGCGGGCGTCGCCGCCGCCGTCGCCTCGACCAGCCGTCAGCTGGGGCAGACCCTCGGCGTCGCGGTGGTCGGCGCGCTGCTGGCGGCGGGCGTCGGGAGTTCCTCGTACCGGGAGGCGTTCGTGTCCGCCGCGACGCCGGGGTGGTGGGTCCTGACCGCCTGCGGGCTCGCCGTCCTCACCGTCGGCGCGGCCACCACGGGCCCCTGGGCCCGCGGCACCGCCGAACGGGCCGCGGCGCAGTTGGACGCCGAGGAGATCAAGGAGGCGGTGGGCGCACCGGGCCCCCGCTGAGCGGACCGGCCCGGCCCGGCGCTCACGCCGCCGGCACGGCGGGCGCCTCGCGGCAGGCGATCTCGTGCAGCAGCTCCAGCCGCCGCCTCGACTCCTCGTCCACCGGCGTGAACGTCACCATCCGCGCGCCCTGTTCGGGCCGGAGCCAGAGATCGACGTGGTGCAGGGTGAGCGGGCCCACGTGGCGGTTGACGAAGTACTTGGTCCGGCTGCGGGCGCTGACGACCTCGTAGCGCTCCCAGTTCTCACGGAACTCAGGTGACTCCGTCTGGAGCCGCTTGACCAGCATCTTCCAGGCCGGCTCGGTGAGGTGGCCGGCCATCGCGGCGCGCAGCTTGGCGGCCATCAGCCGCATGGTCTCCTCCAGGTGGACGGCGGTCGCGCGCCAGTCGGGGTGGGTGTGGACGAGGAGCATGCAGTTGCGGTCCTCGGGCGGGATCGCGTCGAGGTCGCCCATGAGGCGGGCGTAGGTGCGGTTGTAGGCGAGGATGTCGTAGCGGCTGTTCTGGACGCAGGCCGGGAAGGGTTCGAACTGGCGCAGCGTCTCGCGCAGGGCGTCGCTGACCCCTTCGCAGGCCGCGGTGGGCGCCGGATCGGTGGCGGCGGCCAGCTGGAAGAGGTGGGCGCGTTCGCTCGCGTCGAGCATCAGGGTGCGGGCCAGGGCGTCCAGGACCTGTACGGAGACCTGGATGTCGCGGGCCTGTTCGAGCCACGTGTACCAAGTGACCCCGACCGCGGAGAGCTGCGCCACCTCCTCGCGCCGCAGACCGGGGGTGCGCCGGCGGGCGCCGCGCGGCAGGCCCACCTCTTCCGGGGTGATCCGCTCGCGGCGGCTGCGCAGGAAGGCCGCCAGCTCGTGGCGGCGGATCTCCGCGCCGCCCTCCGTGCGTCCGGCCGTGTCCTGGACCATCGTCGTCATGCCTCCAGCCTGCCGCCCCGCGGATCCTGGTTCCAGGTACCGCTGCTACCAGGATAAGGAGACTCTGGTACCCCTTTGGGGGGCGGGAGCAGGCTCGGCCCCGTGACTGACACTCTGACCACGACACCTTCGGCCGCGCCACGGTCGGCCCATGGCGCGGATTCCCGTGCGCTGGGCCCGCTGGGACTCCTGACCGTCCTGCTGGGCGCGGCCCTGCCCCTCATCGACTTCTTCATCGTCAACGTCGCCCTCCCCTCGCTCGCCGCCGACCTCTCCGCGAGCGAGTCCGTCCTCGAACTCGTCGTCGCCGGCTACGGGGTGGCGTACGCCGTCCTGCTCGTCCTCGGCGGGCGGCTCGGCGACCTGTTCGGGCGGCGCCGGCTCTTCCTGGCCGGCATGGCCGCCTTCGGTCTGACCTCGCTGGCCTGCGGACTCGCGCCCGGCGCCTGGTGGCTGGTCGCCGCCCGGGTCGCGCAGGGCGCGGCGGCCGCCGCGATGGTGCCGCAGGTGCTGGCCACCATCCAGGCGGCCACCGAGGGTCCGCGCCGGGCCCGGGCGATGAGCCTGTACGGCGCGACCGCCGGCCTGTCGATGGTGGCGGGCCAGATCCTGGGCGGCGTCCTGGTCGCCGCCGACATCGCCGGCGTCGGCTGGCGCTCGGTGTTCCTGGTGAACGTGCCCGTCGTGGCCGTCGGCCTGGCGCTGGCCGTGCGCAGCGTCCCGGAGACCCGCTCGCGGCGCCCGGAGCCGGTGGACGGCCCCGGCACGGCGCTGCTGGCCGTGACCCTGCTGACGCTGCTGGCCCCGCTCACCGAGGGCCGGGCGGCGGGCTGGCCGCTGTGGACGTGGCTGTCGCTGGCCGCGTCCCCGCTCGCGGCGGCCGCCTTCGTCGCGGTGGAGCGCCGGGCGGACCGGCTCGGCCTTACGCCGCTGGTGCCGCCGAGCCTGTTCGCGCTCACCACGCTGCGCCGAGGGCTGATGATCATGGCGCCGCTCGCGATCGGGTTCAGCGGGTTCATGTTCGTCCTGGCGGTGGCCCTCCAGGAGGGGGCCGGGCTGGGGCCGGTGCGGGCCGGACTGTCGCTCGCGCCGATGGCGGTGGCGTTCTTCGCGGCCTCGCTCGCCGGGCCCCGGCTGGTGGCCCGCTTCGGCGCCCGGGTGGTGACGGCGGGTGCGGTGGCGCAGTTCGCCGGCGTGGGCCTGATCATGGCGGCGGTGTGGCAGGGCTGGCCGGAGCCGGGGTTCCTGGCGCTGCTGCCGGGCACGGCGGTGGCGGGTGCGGGGCAGGCGCTGCAGTTGCCGGTGGTGATGCGGATCGTGATGTCCGAGGTGCCGCCGGACCGTGCGGGCGTCGGCAGCGGTGTCATGGTGACGACGCAGCAGGCCTCGCTGGCCCTGGGCGTGGCCACGCTGGGCACGCTGTTCCTGTCCCTGGCGCCGGGATGGGGGATGCGGGACGCGATGCTGGTGACGCTGGCCGTCCAGCTCGCCGCGATCGTCCTGACCGGGCTGCTGAGCCTGCGCCTGCCGCGCGGGGTGCGGTGAGCGGAGGCCGCTGGGGGCTCAGGCTGCTCGCAGGGCTCTCAGCAGGAGGTCCACCAGGGCGGTGAAGTCGGCGTCGGCTTCCGGGCGTTGCCAGACCTTGGCGTAGCCGGGGTCGTGGAAGCGGGCGGTGGCGTGGAAGACGGTGCGGGCCTCGGCCGCGGGGTCGGCGGCGGTGAAGACGCCGGCGGCGACGCCCGCCTCGATGATCCGGGTGAGCTGTCCGGTCAGCTCGGCCAGGTGCTCGCCGACCACCGCGCCGGTCTCGCCGGTCAGCACCTGGTAGGTGGCGAACAGCTCGGGATCGTCGCCCGCCTTGCGGCGCTTGGCCTCGAAGAGGGTCGCCAGCCAGACGCGCAGCCGGGTCTGCGGGTCGCGCCCCTCGTCGGCGGCGATGCCGGCGAGGTCCTGCGAGGCGCGGTCCAGCCAGCGCTTGGTCACCGCCTCGCGCAGCGCCGCCTTGGTGCGGAAGTGGCGGTAGACGCTGCCGTGGCTGACGCCGAGCGCGCGGGCCACGTCCACCACGGTGGCCTTGGCCGGGCCGTGGCGGCGCAGCACCTCCTCGGTGGCTTCGAGGATGCGCTCGGCGGTCAGGGTCTCGGAGGTCTGCGGTGCCATGCTCCGACCGTACCGGGAGGCCGGATCAGCGTTCGCTGTCGAGGTGCGCCATCGCGGCCGGCGCGTACCGCTCGCCGGCGGCCGCGTCGGCCGGCACGGCCGCCTCGATCGCCGCGAGGTCGTCCGCGTCGAGGACGACGTCCAGCGCGCCCAGCGACTCCGTCAGCCGCTCCCGGGTGCGGGCGCCGATCAGCGGGACGATGTCCTCGCCCTGGGCCAGCACCCAGGCGATGGCGATCTGGGCGACGGAGACGCCCTTCTGCTCGGCGATCTTCCGCAGCGACTCCACCAGGGTCAGGTTGTGCCGCAGGTTGTCGCCCTGGAAGCGGGGCGAGTGGGCGCGGAAGTCGTTCGCTGCGAGCTGCCGGTCGGCCGAGAAGTGCCCGGAGATCAGGCCCCGGGACAGCACTCCGTAGGCGGTGACGGAGATGCCGAGCTCGCGGAGGGTGGGGAGGATCTCCCGTTCGATGCCGCGGGTGATCAGGCCGTACTCGATCTGGAGGTCGGCGATGGGGGCGGTGGCGGCGGCCCTGCGGATCGTCTCGGCGCCGACCTCGCTCAGGCCGATGTGGCGGACGTACCCCTGCTCGACGAGTTCGGCGATGGCGCCGACGGTCTCCTCGATGGGGACGTCCGGGTCGAGGCGGGCGATGCGGTAGACGTCGATGTGGTCGACGCCGAGGCGCTGGAGGGAGTAGGCGGCGAAGTTGCGCACGGCGGCCGGGCGGCCGTCGTAGCCGGACCAGGCGCCGTCCGGGCCGCGCAGCGCGCCGAACTTCACGCTGGTCAGGGCCTGTTCACGGCGGGCGGCGGGCGCGGTGCGCAGGGCCTCGCCGATGAGCAGTTCGTTGTGGCCCATGCCGTAGAAGTCGCCGGTGTCGAGCAGGGTCACGCCGGCCTCCAGGGCGGCGTGGATGGTGGCGATCGACTCGGTGCGGTCCGCGTCGCCGTACAGCGCCGACATGCCCATGCAGCCGAGGCCGAGGGCGGAGACGCGGGGGCCGGTCGTTCCGAGGATGCGGGTGTCAAGGGTCATGGGATCCAGCCTGACATGACAGCTGACAGATTTCAATATCTGTCAGCTGTCACCAGACCTCCGCGCCGACACCTTCACCCCACGCCGGACATGTCCCGAATGACCGAAGGCCCCGGTTCCGAAACAGAACGTTCCGGAACCGGGGCCTTCACAGCCCGATCGAGGCGATACGCGTCAGCAGCCGACCAGACGGCTCGCGAGGTAGCCCTCGATCTGGTCCAGCGACACGCGCTCCTGCTTCATGGAGTCGCGCTCGCGCACCGTCACCGCGTTGTCCTCGAGGGTGTCGAAGTCGACGGTGACGCAGTACGGCGTGCCGATCTCGTCCTGGCGGCGGTAGCGGCGGCCGATCGCGCCGGCGTCGTCGAACTCGATGTTCCAGTTCTGGCGCAGCGCCTGGGCGAGGCCCTTGGCCTTCGGGGACAGCTCCGGGTTGCGGGAGAGCGGGAGCACCGCGACCTTCACCGGGGCGAGACGGTGGTCCAGGCGCAGCACCGTGCGCTTCTCCAGCTTGCCCTTGGCGTTGGGGGCCTCGTCCTCGACGTACGCGTCCAGCAGGAACGCCAGCATCGCGCGGCCGACGCCGGCCGCCGGCTCGATGACGTACGGCGTCCAGCGCTCCTGGGCCTCCTGGTCGAAGTAGGAGAGGTCCTGGCCGGAGGCCTTCGAGTGGGCGCCGAGGTCGTAGTCGGTGCGGTTGGCGACGCCCTCGAGCTCGCCCCACTCGTTGCCGCCGAACTGGAAGCGGTACTCGATGTCAGCGGTGCGCTTGGAGTAGTGGGAGAGCTTCTCCTTCGGGTGCTCGTACCACCGCATGTTCTCCTCGCGCAGGCCGAGACCGGTGTACCAGTTCCAGCGCTGCTCCATCCAGTACTCCTGCCACTGCTCGTCCTCGCCCGGCTTGACGAAGAACTCCATCTCCATCTGCTCGAACTCGCGAGTGCGGAAGATGAAGTTGCCGGGCGTGATCTCGTTGCGGAAGGACTTGCCCATCTGCGCGATGCCGAACGGCGGCTTGCGGCGCGAAGTGGTCTGCACCTGGGCGAAGTTGGTGAAGATGCCCTGGGCGGTCTCGGGGCGCAGGTAGGCGACGGAGCCGGAGTCCTGCGTGGGGCCGAGGTGGGTGGAGAGCAGGCCGGAGAACTGCTTGGGCTCGGTGAAGGTGCCCTTGTTGCCGCAGTTGGGGCAGTTCAGGTCCGCCAGGCCGTTCTCCGGGAGGCGGTTGTGCTTGGCCTCGTAGGCCTCCTCCAGGTGGTCCGCGCGGAACCGCTTGTGGCAGGAGGTGCACTCGGTGAGGGGGTCGGTGAAGGTGGCGACGTGGCCCGACGCGACCCAGACCTCGGGGGCCAGGATGACGGACGAGTCGAGGCCGACCACGTCCTCGCGCGACGTCACCATGTCGCGCCACCACTGGCGCTTCAGGTTCTCCTTGAGCTCGACACCCAGCGGTCCGTAGTCCCAGGCGGCGCGCTGGCCGCCGTAGATCTCACTACAAGGGAATACGAAGCCACGGCGCTTGCTCAGGCTGACGATGGTGTCGATCTTGTCGGCGGCCACGGTGCTCTCTTCATAACGACGACGAATACTGACGGGTGCGGCGCGTAGCGCCTCGATGAGGGGTGGTGGTCGGGAGACGGGCGGGCGAAGCGAGATGCTTCCAGCGAATGCTTCAGCGTACCGGCGGTTCCTGCCCCTCAATCAAATCGGTCCACTGCTCAGACCGTGACGAACCGCTTGTTGACAACGGTTTCCATCATTGTTGAAAATGACTGTCATGAACGTACGACGCCTCATACCGGGCACCGCGGTCGCGGCGGCCACCGCCCTCGGCCTCACCGCCCTCACCGCCTGCTCCGGCCAGAGCGCCGCGGCGGGCAACACGGACAAGTTCGACGTCGTCGCGTCGTTCTACCCGATGGCCTTCCTCGCCGAGCGCATAGGCGGCGGCCACGTGCACGTCAGCAGCCTCACCGGGCCCGGCCAGGAACCGCACGACCTGGAGCTCAGCACCCGGCAGCGGGTCCAGGTCGAAGAGGCCGACGCGCTCCTGTACCTCAAGAACCTCCAGCCCGCCGTCGACGACGCGGTGGCCCAGTCCGAGGTCAAGACGAAGATCGACGCCGCGAAGCTCACCACGCTGGAACAGCACGGCAGCGAGGTCGGCGGCCACGCGGCCGAGCACGACCACGAGCACGGCGGGGAGGAAGCCGGCCTCGACCCCCACATCTGGCTCGACCCGGTCAGGTACGCCGAGGTCGCCAAGGGCGTCGGCGCGGCCTTCGAGAAGGCCGACCCCGGCCACGCGGCCGACTACAAGAAGAACACCGCCGCCCTCGTCTCCGAACTGGACGCCCTGAACACACAGTTCAGGACCGGCCTCGCGAACACCCGGACCAAGGTCTTCATCACCACCCACGCCGCCTTCGGCTACCTCGCCGAGCGCTACGGCCTGACCGAGGAGGCCATCAGCGGCCTCGACCCCGAGTCGGAGCCGAGTGCCGCCCGCGTCCGCGAACTTGAGAAGATGGCGAAGGCCGACGGCGTCTCGACCGTGTTCTACGAGACCCTCGTCAGCGACAAGACCGCCAAGACCGTCGCCAAGGACGCCGGACTGAGGACGGACGTCCTCGACCCGATCGAGGGCATCACCAAGAAGTCCCGCGGCGAGGACTACTTCGCGGTCCAGAAAGCCAACCTCAAGGCGCTGCAGACGGCCCTGGGAACCAAGTGATCTCTACGGAGGGCGTCATGGACACTGGCGTCACAGAGGGCGAACGCGAGCCCGTCATCACCCTCGAAGGGGTCCGCGCCGAACTGGGCTCACGCCCCGTCCTGCGCGGCATCGACCTGACCGTACGGCGCGGCGAGGTCGTCGCGCTGCTCGGCGCGAACGGCTCCGGCAAGTCCACCGCCGTGCGCACCGTCATCGGCCAGGTCCCGGTCACCGCCGGCCGGATCGAGCTGTTCGGCGCCGACCGCGGGCGTTTCCGCGAGTGGCGGCGCGTGGGCTACGTACCGCAGCGCACCACCGCCGCCGGCGGCGTCCCCGCCACCGTCACCGAAGTCGTCTCCTCGGGCCGGCTGTCCCGGGCCCGCTTCGGCATCCTGCGCAAGGCCGACCACGAGGCCGTGACCCGCGCCCTGGATCTCGTCGGCATGGCCGACCGGGCCAAGGACTCCGTGAACGCCCTCTCCGGCGGCCAGCACCAGCGGGTGCTGATCGCCCGCGCGCTCGCCGCGGAACCCGAACTGCTGATCATGGACGAGCCGATGGCGGGCGTCGACCTCGCCAGCCAGGAAGTCCTCGCCAGGACCCTGGAGAAGCAGGTCGCCCAAGGCGCCACGGTCCTGCTCGTCCTGCACGAACTCGGCCCGCTGGAACCCCTCATCGACCGCGCCGTCGTCCTGCGCGACGGCTGCGTGACCCACGACGGCCCGCCCCCGCGCGCGGTCGGCCAGCACGCCCTGCCCGGCCACGACCACGTACACCCGCACGCGCCGGCGGGCGCCGAACCGATCCGCACGGGACTGCTGAGCTGATGGACTTCCTGAACTACGCCTTCATGCAACGGGCGCTGCTCGCCGCCGTCCTGGTCGGCGTCACCGCCCCCGCCGTCGGCATCTACCTCGTCCAGCGCCGCCAGGCCCTCATGGGCGACGGCATCGGCCACGTCGCGATGACCGGCGTCGGCCTCGGCTTCCTGCTCACCTGGTCCCCGGTGTGGATGGCCACCGCCGTCTCCGTCCTCGGCGCGGTCCTCATGGAACTGATCCGCTGGTACGGCCGCACCCGCGGCGACATCGCCCTCGCGATGCTCTTCTACGGCGGCATGGCCGGCGGCGTGATGTTCATCAACCTCGCGCCGACCGGCTCCAACGCCAACCTGAACTCCTACCTCTTCGGCTCCCTGTCGACCGTGTCGGAGTCCGACGTCACCGCGATCTGCGTACTCGCCGCCTTCGTCGTCCTCGTCACCCTGGGCCTGCGCCGGCACCTGTTCGCCGTCAGCCAGGACGAGGAGTTCGCCCGGGTGACCGGACTGCCGGTGCGCGCCCTGAACCTGCTGGCCGCGGTCACCGCCGCCGTCACGGTGACCGTCGCCATGCGGGTCGTCGGGCTCCTGCTGGTCTCCGCGCTGATGGTGGTCCCGGTCGCGGCGGCCCAGCAGCTCACCCGCAGCTTCACGGCGACGTTCGCCGTCGCCGTGGCCATCGGCGTCACCGTCACCATCGGCGGCACCATCACCTCGTACTACCAGGACGTCCCGCCCGGCGCGACGATCGTGCTGCTCACCATCGGCGCGTTCATCGCCCTGACCGCTCTCGCCGCCCCGCTCGCCCGACGACGCGCCCGCGCGGCCGCCGCCGCCCAGCCCGCCGGGGACCCCGCGGAGTGCGCGATTCCGGCCACCCGTGAGGCGGGCGACGGCATCGGCGTCTGACCGCGCCCGGCCCGGGCTGGCACAATGGCCCGGCAAGCCGCAGACGTGAACCGAGCCAACGGAGGAGGCAACGGTGACGACCGCTGGACCGCCCGTGAAGGGCCGCGCCACCAGGCAGCGTGCCGCAGTGGCGGCGGCGCTCGACGAGGTCGAGGAGTTCCGCAGCGCGCAGGAACTCCACGACATGCTCAAGCACAAGGGCGACTCGGTCGGGCTCACGACGGTCTACCGCACCCTCCAGTCCCTCGCCGACGCCGGCGAGGTCGACGTCCTGCGCACCTCCGACGGCGAGTCCGTCTACCGCCGCTGCTCCAGCGGCGACCACCACCACCACCTCGTCTGCCGCAGCTGCGGCAAGGCGGTCGAAGTCGAGGGCCCCGCGGTGGAGAAGTGGGCGGAGGCCATCGCCGCGGAGCACGGGTTCGTGAACGTGGCGCACACGGTGGAGATCTTCGGGACCTGTGCGGAGTGCTCCGCGGGTTGAGCCGTGTTCTTGTGCGGGCGTTCGGGGCGCGGTGCCTGGGGGCTGTGCCCCCAGACCCCCCTTCGGCCCTGGACGGGCCTCGTCCTCAGACGCCGGACAGGCTGGTGGGCCCAGGCCCGGTCGGAGAGTGCTACTCCCCTTGCCTGCCCTCCATGGCGAGGAGCTCCTCGTTGGGGATGGCTCCGCCGAAGCGGCGGTCTCGGGAGGCGTATTCGATGCAGGCGCGCCACAGGTCGCGGCGGTCGAAGTCGGGCCACAGGACGTCCTGGAAGACCAGCTCGGCGTACGCGCTCTGCCAGAGGAGGTAGTTGGACGTGCGCTGCTCGCCGCTGGGCCGCAGGAACATGTCGACGTCCGGCATGTCCGGGTAGTACAGGTACTTCTGCAGCGTCTTCTCGTTAACCTTCGACGGGTCGAGACGGCCCGCCTTCACGTCCTGGGCGAGGGCCTGCGCGGCGTCGGCGATCTCGGCGCGGCCGCCGTAGTTCATGCAGAAGTACAGGGTGAGCCGGTCGTTGTCCTTGGTCTGCTCCTGGGCGATCTGGAGCTCCTTGGCGACCGACTTCCACAGCTTGGGCATACGGCCCACCCAGCGCACCCGGATGCCCAGTTCGTCGAGCTGGTCGCGGGTCTTGCGGATGAAGTCGCGGTTGAAGTTCATCAGGAAGCGCACCTCGTCGGGCGAACGCTTCCAGTTCTCGGTGGAGAAGGCGTACAGGGAGATGTTCTTCACACCGATCTCGATCGCGCCCTGGAGCACGTCGAGCACCCGCTCGGCGCCGACCTTGTGCCCCTCGGTACGGGGCAGACCGCGCTCCTTCGCCCAGCGGCCGTTGCCGTCCATGACGATCGCCACGTGCTCCGGAACCAGCTCACCGGGGACCTTCGGCGCGCGGGCGCCGGACGGGTGCGGTTCCGGCGCCTTGTACTCCCGACGCTGCCGCCCCAGGAACCCGCGTACCACCATGTGTGTCTTCTCTCCTCTAGCCGCTTACTTCTCTACGTACCGAAGGGAGCGCAGACCGCGCTCCATGTGCCAGTGCAGGTAGGCGGAGACCAGTCCGCTGCCCTCCCGGACGTGGCGTGCCTCGCACGCGTCCGCCGTCTCCCAGTCTCCCGTGAGCAGCGCGCCCAGCAGTTCCAGGGTCTGCGGCGAGGGTACGACGCTGCCGGGGACCCGGCAGTCGGCGCAGACGGAACCGCCGGAGGCCACGGAGAAGAACCGGTTCGGGCCGGGCATGCCGCACTTGGCGCAGTCGCCGAAGCTGGGCGCGTAGCCGTTGACGGCGAGCGAGCGCAGCAGGAACGCGTCGAGGACGAGGTGGGGGGCGTGCTCGCCCCGGGCCAGCGTCCTCAGGGCGCCCACGAGCAGCAGGTACTGCTGCACGGCCGGCTCGCCCTCGTGGTCGGTGAACCGCTCGGCGGTCTCCAGCATGGCGGTGCCGGCGGTGTAGCGGGCGTAGTCGCTGACGATGCCGCCGCCGTACGGCGCGATGGTCTCGCTCTGCGTGCACAGCGGCAGCCCGCGGCCGACCAGCTCGCTGCCCCGCGCGAAGAACTGCACGTCCACATGCGAGAACGGCTCCAGCCGCGCCCCGAACTTCGACTTGGTCCGCCGCACCCCCCGAGCGACCGCCCGCACCCGCCCATGCCCCCGAGTGAGCAACGTGATAATTCGGTCGGCCTCGCCGAGCTTCTGGGTGCGAAGCACGACGCCGTCGTCCCGGAACAGGCTCATCGCGCACCGCCGCAGGCCTGCTGGGGGTGCGGGGGTCGCCCCCCGCAATGACGCAGCATGATGCGGTCGGCCTCGCCGAGCTTCTGGGTGCGAAGCACGACGCCGTCGTCCCGGAACAGGCTCATCGCGCACCGCTGTCGAACAGGCTCATGGGTTCATTCTCGCCCATGCCGGGAGGGGGGTGGGCGGGCACCGTAGGATCGCCCGGGTGGTGCGGTGGGCGCTGGGGCGCGACTTCGGGTGGCTGTGGGGGGCGTACGCGGTCAGCGCGTTCGGGACCCGGCTGGCGTTCGACGCGTTCCCGCTGATCGCCGTGCTGGTGCTGCACGCCGGGCCGGCCGAGGTGGCGGCGCTGGCCGCGGTGGGACCGGCGGTCGGGGCGCTGCTGGCGGTGCCGCTCGGGCCGTGGGTGGAGTTCCGGCGGAAACGGCCGGTGATGATCACGGCGGACCTGGTGCGGTGCGCGGTGCTGCTGAGCGTGCCCGTCGCCTACTGGCTGGGCGGGCTCGGCGTCGGCCAGTTGCTGCTGGTGTCCGCGGTCGTCGCCGCGGCCGACATCTCCTTCACCGCGGCGAGCGGCGCCTTCCTGAAGTCGCTGCTGCCGCCGGAGCGCCTCCTCGCCGCCAACGGCCGCTTCGAATCGACGAGTTGGACGGCCACCATGCTGGGCCCGCCCCTGGGAGGCGCCGCGATCGGCCTGTTCGGCCCGGTCGTGACCGTCGTGGCGGACGCGGTCAGCTATCTCATGTCGGCGGCGGGCCTGCGGGCGATCCGGGCGCGCGAGCCGGCGCCGGCCCGGGTGACCGCGGCGCGGGACGGGCAGCGGCTGCGCGCCGGGGACCTGCTCGCCGGCTGGCGGCACCTGTTCGCGCATCCGGTGCTGCGGCCGCTGTTCCTCAACGCCGCGCTGGTCAACGGGCTGATCATGGCGGCCTCGCCGCCGCTGGCCGTCCTGATGCTGGGCCCGCTGGGCTTCGCGCCCTGGCAGTACGCGCTGGCCTTCGCCGTGCCCTGCGTCGGCGGGCTGATCGGCTCCCGGCTGGCGCCCCGGCTGGTGGCCCGCTACGGCCGCCGGCGGGTGCTGCTCGGTACGGGGGTGCTGCGCGCGTGCTGGTCGCTCGGGCTGGCCTTCGTCGGGCCGGGCGTCGCCGGGCTCGCCCTGGTGATGACGGTGGAGCTGGGACTGATCGCCTGCGCGGGCGTGTTCAACCCGGTCCTCGCCACCACCCGGCTGGAGCTGACCCCGACGGACCGGGTGGCCCGTACGCTGTCGGCGTGGTCGGTGGGGACCAAGGCGAGCGTGGCGGCCCTGACCGCGCTGTGGGGCGGCCTGGCCGCTCTCACCGGGCCGCGCACCGCGATCGCCCTCGCGGGCGCGCTGCTGCTGGCGACACCGCTGCTGCTCCTGGCCGTACGGCACGCGGAGACGGCAGCGGACCGGGCGGCCGCCGGGATCACCGAGGCCGCCTGACCCCGGCGCCGCGGCCGGACCGGTGGGACCGGGCCCGGCCGGGCGTCACCGGCGGTCAGTCCGGGTCGGGGCCGCCGCTCCTGACCCGTACCTGGCCGGGCAGGCCGTTCGGGGAGTTGGCCGGGTCGGCGGCGTCCCACAGCAGGTTGAACCGGCGGCGCAGGGGCTCGACCTCGTTCGCGCGGGCGTTGATCGTGGTGGAGGAGTTCACGCTGAGCTGGTCGGCGTGGATCTCGTACGTCAGCGCCTCGTCGAACACGATGAAGTCGATCATCTTGCCGCGCCGGAAGTACGGCGGGAGCTCCTCCAGCGCGACCACCCGCACGTCGATCCCCATGTCCCGCTGCTCGGCGCAGATCGGCCCCAGGGCGGAGATCTCCTCGGGCCGTTTGACGATGAACAGCCGCCGCACCCGGATACGGCGCTCGGGGTCGAGGATCGCCTCCCGCTGGGCGGTGAGGTAGCGGCCGGCGGGTTCGGTGTTCCAGAAGCTGTCGTCGACGACGGTGGTGCTGATGGCGTCGATGCTCTTGCGGGTGCACCGGGTGAGGGTCATGAGCCAGTCGTGGTTCTCGCCGGGGCACTCGGCGACGAGGTTGGTGAAGTCCTCCATCTGCGCGGCCAGTCGGTCGATCTCGGCGTGCGCGAACGCGTGCAGGATGTCCGGGCCCATGGAGACGACCTTGGTGGCGTGCTCGGCGAGCCGGGGCACGCCGTCGCCGCGCAGCTTCTCCACCTCGTTGAAGAGCTTGGTGGCCTTGCCGATGTCGGCGAACCTCTTGTCCACCGAGTCCTTGACGGCGTTCATCTGGTTCACGAAGGACACGAGGAACTGCACGATCAGCACGATGCCGCCGCACAGCACGGACAGCACGAGCTGCCACGGGCCTTCCTCGTCGGCTCCGAGGACGTTGGTGAGCAGGTAGACCACACCGCCCACCACCACGGTGACCAGGAGTTTCTGGGTCACATGCCGAGCGCCTTCTAACGTGTGCGCCGGAGCGTTCATCTCTCTTTCTCCCCCCGTCGGGATCATGCGCGGACCGGTGCCGTGGTGCCTTCCCTTGCTGCTGTGCTGCCGTACGGGCTGTGCTGTCGTACGGGCTGTGCGGTGGTACGGGCTGTGCCGTGGTGGCGTCAGGGTGTGCTGAGCGCGTCGCCGCGTTCCTCGCGGCTGATGAGGTTCTGCAGGGCGAGCTGGTCGCGGATGCGCTGGGCCAGGGTGGTCCACTGTCTGCTGAACCCGGGGTTCTTCTCCAGCTCCTCCCAGGGGGTGGTCAGCGCGCGGTCGACGCGGGCCCTCGGCATCCACAGGTGCAGCAGGTGGTCGACGAGCGGGCGCAGCACCTTCAGCGCGGCCTTGCGGTCGTCGGAGCCGAGCCGCAGGCCGTCGAGCTTGTCGGCGACGGTCGTCAGCAGCCAGTCGTGCAGGGCGAGGTCCTCGCACAGGCCGGCCACCGCCGCGGGCTCGGTGCCGGGCGGCAGCCGCAGCTCCACGACCCGCAGTCCGTCGCCGGCCTCGGTGAAGTGCAGGGACGCCTCCTCGCCCGCGGCGGTCGGGGACGCCGTCCAGCGCAGGCTGGTGTCGGCGGTGGTGAGCGGGGCGTCGTGGTCGAGTTCGTGCCGCCGGGAGATCCGCGCCAGCAGGCTCTCGGCGATCGAGCCGACGTCCAGCTCGCCCTGCCGGCTCCCGGTGAGGAAGCCCTCCCGGACCGACTTCTCGGGGAGCCGGCCGACGGGGACGAGGGAGCCCGGCCGGACCAGGTAGTAGCCCCAGGGCTGGCGCCGGTCGGGCCCCTCCGCCGGGAGGGAGAAGGACGCCGTCGACTGCAGCACCCGGCCCTCGACGAGCGCCGCGCGGGCGGTCACCGTGCCGACGGCGCGGATCCGGGCGCCGGTGGCGGTGGGCAGCCGGCAGTCCACGCCGGTGAGGACGTCCGGGGAGACGGCGTGCCGGTTGGGACGGCGGGACAGCCGGACGCGTTCGTCGGCGCGCAGGCGCAGCAGCCCCTCCGCTGCCCGCTCGTCCACCGCGTCACGGTTGGGCAGCAGACAGGTCCGCACCTCGCCGCAGGCCAGGACGGGCCCCGTGGTCGTGCCCAGGCCGCTCATGTCACAGCCCCGGCGGGAACACGTAGGAGGTGCGGTCCACGACCCCGGCGGGCACGGTGACGCCCTCGCCCGCGGAGCGTTCGGCGACCTGGCGCAGCGCCTCCTCCTCCACGTGGACCTGGTCCAGGACGACGCGGACGGCGTGCTCCACGGGCAGGAACCGGGCCGGGAGGATGCTGCACGTGGCGTACGCGGTGAAGGGCGGCGCGAGCGGGTTGAGGCGGACGACGGGCGGCAGCGCGTCCCAGTCGGCCGGGAACGCCTTGTCGTCCCAGACGGCGGGGGTCAGCACGGCCTGGCCGTTGTCGCGCAGCAGCCCGAGCCGGACGAGCTGCCAGACCGAGGCGAGGAAGGCGCAGGACCAGGTGCGCTCGTCCTCGGGCCCGCTCCACAGTTCGACGTCCATGAAGACGGAGTGGCCGCGCGCGCCGGTCTCGCTCGGCGGCTCCCAGACCGCGCCGGTGGCGTCCAGGGCGGCGGAGGTGCGCCGGGAGGGGGCGCGGCGGCCGTTGGTGAGCCAGCCGGTGCGGCTGACGGGCGGGCGGAAGCCGTTGCTGCCGGGCGGGGGCGACTCCACGAGCCGGTGCAGGACGGCCTCGGCGAGGACGGCGCGGTCGCGGCGGCCGGACCCTCCGGCCGGGCCGGGGCCGGCGAGGGCGGGGCCGGCGCAGCCCGACTCGCGGGCCAGGTAGTCGATGGTGAGGCCGGACTCGGCCGCCGCTTCGAGCAGCGGCGGGACGAGTTCGGCGGGGGTGGAGAGCCGGCTGAAGTAGTCGTCGATGAGGAAGCAGGTGCTGATCCTCGGTCGTCGGCCGGCCGGCAGCGGGCCGACGCCGGCCCTGGCGGCGTCGACCCAGGGCCGTACGGCGGCGAAGTGGCGGCGCAGCCGGTCGGGGCCTTCGACGAAGTCCTCCATGTACAAGTGCCCTAATTCCAGGGAGAGATGGGAGTAGGGCACGGATTCTGTGCGCGGCTGCGCGCTGGTCTCCCGGAACACCGTTCCCGGCCCGCTCACAGCTGCCCCCAGTAGGTGTCGTCGGTCAGGCGTTGTGCGAGTTCGCCCATCTTCTGCCAGGTCTCGACATTGGCGATCCGGCGGTCGTGGACGTCCTCGTCGGTGATGAGGCGTTCCTGCCACTGGAGGACGGGTTCCAGCGGAATGGACGACAGCACCCGCGTCTTGCCGATGCCGCGGCCGGCCGCGATTTCCTCCAGTTGTGTGTCGCACTGCCGCATCCACGCGTACTGGGCGGGTGAGACCTGCGACCAGAGCGGCGACTCGAGATTGGGGACGGCGGCCCGTACGAAACGGATCGCGGCGTTGAGCGCGTCCGAGTCGTGGCCCATGGCGCAACCGGCCTCGACTATGCCCTGTTTCCCGTACACGAGTTCGGCGGCCGCCATCACGTGCTGGCGGGTCCAGCGGTGATAGACGAGCCATCGCGTTTTCAGTCGTCCGAGTCCGCCGCGGGGCGAGGTGGCGAGCAGGGCGAGGTCCATCGCATAACTGCGTCCGGCGCTCAAGTCGACGATGATGACGTCGAATTCGCGTTTCAGTCGCAGGACGAGGTCCACGCACCGGTGCAGGTTCTCGGCGTCGGTGACGAATTCACCGCCGGAGCGGTCGCCGGGCAGCAGCACCAGCCGTCCGGAGCCGCCGGGCCGGCTGAGCAGGACGGGGTGTTCGGTGCGGGCCCACACGTCGACCCGCAGCGGCTCGCCGACCTCGCCCTTGAGGTAGGAGTGCAGACCCCGCCCCTCGGCCTCCCCGAGCACGTCGGGCAGGTCGAAGACGGCGGCCGCGGTGGGCGACCCGAAGTCGAAGTCGAGGTAGCAGACGTCGTCCCCGTCGAGCGCGCGATGGTAGGCGAGGTTGGCGCTGGTGACGGAACGGCCCGTGCCCCCCTTGTCGGAGGCGGCGAAGACGAGCACCCGTCACCTCCCCTGCGGGTCGGCGTCGCCGCGGGCCCGGGCGAGGGTGTCGAGCCGGGTCAGGACGCCGAGGGCGAGTGCGTAGGCGGTGCCGGGCTGGTCGCCGACGAGTCGCCGGGCGCGGCGCAGGTCCGCCTCGATGGCCTTGATCTCTTCTCCCTGGGGGCTCTTGAGGGCGGGGGCGGCCTGCTCCATCTGCTCCCGGCCGAACAGGTGGGCCGCCTCGCTGATCAACGCCTTGGACAGCTCGGTGAGTTCGGCGCTGCGGACCGGTTTCTGGTCGTAGAGGCCGTGTGCGGCGACCATGCACTCGGTGATGCGCTCCATGATGTTCCAGGACAACGGGCCCTGGCGCACCGGCGATTCGGGGTAGACGGCGTGCACGTTGTCCCACAGGCCGACGCCGTGGCCCTCGCTGAGCCGGCGCTGCCAGAGGTGGTCGAGGATGCTCTCGGCCAGTTGCAGCAGACGGTCCTGGGAGCTGATGTTCCGTGACAGCGAGCAGAGTTGGATGGTCCGCTTGAGCAGCTGCGCGGAGAAGTCCGTCATCGTCCACTTCATGGGCGGACCCAGGGCGTCGCTGCCCAGCAGGGGCAGGGTGACGCCGGGGTTGTGCAGGCCGATCGCGGGGTCGTCGCGGGTCATGCCGCTGGTGATCCGGCCGCGTTCGGCGAGGCGTTCCATGACGGCGACGGTGCGGGTGAGGTCGTCGTCGGTGGCGCGGCGGCGGACGAGGTCGTGGACGAGGATGGAGGCCACGGAGAGGGAGAAGTACTCCGACTCCAGCTGCTGGAGCGTGGTGCGCCAGGGGATCTCCTCCAGCGGCCAGGTGCCGTCGCCGAAGCGGGCCACCGCCGACCAGTACTGCTGGGTGATCTCCCAGCGCAGCCGGAGCGCGTCGGCGAGTTTCTGCTGTTCGGGGTTGAGCAGACCGAGGACGAGGGTGCGCTCGGAGAACAGGTCGGGGATGCCGTCGAGGGCGACGACGGTGAAGTACAGGTAGGGCACGGCGTGGGCCACGCCCTCGGGCTGCTTGCCGATGGCGACGGCGGTGTCGGGCTCCACCTCGACGTCGGGGGCGCCCTGCACCAGGCTCCAGGCCCAGCCGCACTCGAACATGCGGTTCTCGTTGCGCAGTTCGTCGGTGACGTCGGCGTCGAGACCGAGGATGAGGCTCTCGCTGATGACGGCGCGTAACTGCTTGAAGCGTTCCTGGAAGCGCTGCAGGACCTGCCGCTGGGAGAGCCGGCCCTGGCCGAGCAGCCGGGTCAGGGCCTGTCCCTGGTCGCCGTTGACGTCGACGACGTTGACGGTGAAGGAGCGCAGCAGGCTCACCATGGCGGCGGTCAGCCGGGCGCTGGTGGCCTCCCAGAGCCGCTCGATCTGGGCGAGGGTGCTCGCCCGCTGGGTCTTGCCCCGGTAGACCTTGAGGAAGCCGAGCGTGGCGAGGCAGAGGGTGACCGACATGGAGTAGGCGTCGACCACGCCCACGTCCCGCTGCTCCTGGGTGAGTTGCTGCTCGGGGTCCTCGGGTGAGAAGTAGTAGCCGCCGGCGAAGGTGGGCCGGCCCTCGCCGCGGTGCTGCTCCATGAAGTGGGTGAGGACCTTGACGAGGTTCCCGGGAATCGCGGTGGAGTCGCCCGCGTTCCGCAGGGCCCTTTCCACGTCCCGTTGGGTGGTGTCGGGGTCGTCGAGACGGAACGCGCTGATTTCGGTGGCGGGGTACATCAGGCAGAGCAGTCGCTCCGCGTCGGCGACGCTGCTGCGGCCGCCCCATTCGCCCCAGTCCCATTCACCGTTGTCGAATGAATGGCGGCCGATGGCCTGCCACACCTCGAGCAGGTTCTGTCTCGGTTTGATCTGCATGCCCATTCCCCTCGCACAGGCCCGTCACCATGCCGTCACCGCGTCCCGCCTCGATGCCGTCTTTCGCGGCGGGTGTTCGTTCCGGCGTCATCCCCGCGTCATGCTGACGTCGTTCCGGCGGCTTTTCGTCTGCTTTCCGTCTGCTTTCGGTCTGCTTTTCAGCATCCCGGAAGAAACGGATCGGAAGTCAGCCCTTCCGCCGTCCGCAGGCGAGGATCATTCCCGTGTATCCGTCGCGCACGAGTTCCTGCGGATTGGCGGTGCGGTGAATCGTCACCTCGTCCGCGTATTCACCGAGCTGAGTGCTCACCTCGGCCACGTCGACGTCCAGGGCCGGGAATTCCTGGGAGCCCACCTGATATCCCTCGGAATGCTCCATGAAAGCGGCGGCAAAGGGCGCGCCGGGATTCAACACGTGCATGAAGCAGCCGACACCGCGGCGGAACTCGTCGAGGTCGGTGGTGATGGATTCGGCCACGAAGAACATCGTGCCCAGGTCCCAGCGGCGGTCGCTGCCGCACAGGTCGAAGAGGCTGCCCGACTCGGGGGCCCGGACGGCTTCGGCGAGGTACTTGCCGTAGTCGTCGCCCAGCTCGGCATATGCCTCGCCCTTGCGCAGGACCTCCCAGAACTGGTCCCAGTGCGCGTCGTAGCTCTGGAGTTGACGGCGGAGGTAGTCGAGGTTGCTCTCGGACCGCTCCAGCAGGGTGATCCGGTCGCACCAGGGGAGCATCGCGAGGGCGGGGTAGAGATTGGGACCCGCGCCCACGTCGATACCGGAATGCACCCGTCCTGCCCGACCCCGGAAATGATCACTGAAGTGGTCCCGCACACGGGAGAGGATCTCCTCGTCCACGGCCTGGATGCCCAGGTAATTGTGCTTGATGTACTCATCGGGATCGAAGGCGTCCCATGGGACATCAGCATTCAGTTTTTGATCGGCGGCGGGTGGTCCCAAGTCCATTGGTTCAGCCTAGCAGCAGACGGAGGTCTTGAAGGCGAGGATGCACCGGGAGATGATGGACGATCAGATGGATATCGCATTAGAGCAGCCGCGCGCGTCATTCGCATAGACCGGTCCAAGTCCATCCTTCACAAGGGGACGGTATGACTCCTCTTCCCGGAGTTCCCGGAGATCGTTTTCCGTCGGTCGCCGGTTCGACCGTGAGCCAGGTGTCCGGAGAAAGGCGCTTACGGATCAGACCGGCCGGCGAGGAGGATCTCGGCCCGATCGTCCGTCTCGACGCGGAGGCCTTCCCGGCCGACCCCTACCCCTACTTCGTGCTCAGGCAGTTCCTCGCCTGCTTCCCGGACTTCGTGTTCGTGGTGGACGACGGCGGAGACCTGGTCGGGTACGTGCTGTCGACGCCGCCGAACGCGGCGCACAGCTGGATCCTCAGCCTCGGCATCACCCCCGGCCTGCGCGGCAAGGGACTCGGGCGTCAGCTCATGACGAGGATCCTGAGCCATCTGCGCGGGGAGGGCGTCCACACCGTCTCCCTCTCCGTCGAACCGGGCAACGACACCGCCGTGGCGCTCTACCGCTCCCTGGGCTTCCTCCCCGACCCCGGCGGCCCCCGCGCCGACTACTTCGGCCCCGGCGCACACCGGCTGCTGATGACGCTCAACATGTGAGGCGCTCTCCGCGGCTCGGACCGTCTGTGAGGCGTTCTCCGCGGCTCAGCCTCCGTGAGACCTTCTCCGCGGCTCAGACCGTGGCCGCGAACCGTCGTACGAACCGTCGCTGCCAGGGGGTCTCGACGGCGTGCCGGTCGTAGTGGCGGCGTACGAAGCCGACCGCTTCGGCGGCCGGCACGCCGTCCAGGACGGCCAGGCAGGCCAGGGCCGTCCCGGTGCGGCCGCGGCCGCCGCCGCAGGCGACCTCCACCCGCTCCCCCTCCGCGCGCCACCACGCCTCGGTGAGCGCCGTCCGCGCGTCCGCCCGGTCCGAGGGCAGCCGGAAGTCGGGCCACCGGACCCACCGTGCCTCCCAGGGAAACTCCGGGGGCGGCGCCCCGAGCAGGTACAGCCCGTACGCGGGGACGGGCTCCGCCGGGTCCGGATCCCGCCGCAGTCCCCGCCCCCGCACCAGCCGCCCGGACGGCAGCACCAGCACCCCCGGCGCCTGCGGCGACCAGGTCCACGCGGCCCAACCGGCGTCATCGCCCACGGCTTTCCCGGCGTTCCTCTCGGCGTCTCGCTCCATGCACCCATTCGAACGGGTCCCGAACTCACGGGCAACCGATTCCGTCCCCATGGTGGTCTGGGGGGCGAGGAGGGTGCTTGATGCAGGCCGAACTTGAGGCCCAGTTCCAGGATTTCGTCAGGGCACGGTGGTCACGGCTCGTGAGGACCGCGTACCTGCTCACGGGCGACGTCCACCACGCGGAGGACCTGACGCAGACCGCGCTGGCGAAGGCGTACCGGTCGTGGCGGCGCATAGCGCGCAGCGACAACCCGGAGGCCTACGTCCGGCGGATGCTGGTCAGCTGCAACAGCGACCGCTTCCGCAAGCGGCGGGTCAAGGAGGCGCTGACCGCGGCCCCGCCGGAGCGGGCGGGCCGGGACGACGAGTCCGTCGGCCGGGTGGACGAACGCGGCTCCCTGCTCGCCGGGCTGGCACAACTGCCCGCGAAACAGCGGGCGGTGGTGGTCCTGCGGTACTGGGAGGACCTGTCGGAGGCGGAGGTGGCCGAGGTGCTCGGCTGCTCGCCCGGCACGGTCAAGAGCCAGGCCTCCAAGGGGCTGGCGAAGTTGCGGCTGTATCCGGGGCTGATGCGGGAGGACCGCACGGTGTCCCAACGGGGAGGCGGAAGGTGAACGACGAAGCGCACGGCGCGCACGGGCCACGGAAAGCGCACCAAGCACACGAGACACACGGGGCACACGGGGCACACGACGGGGCGGAGGCCCGCGATGCCCGGGATGCCCAAGATGCCTACGACGAACGGCACTTCGAGGAACTGGTGAGGGAACTGATGACGGACGACGCGTACACCATCCACCCTTCCCCCGCGCCCTACCCGGCGATCCGGCGGCGGGGCGTGGCGGAGCGGCGGCGACGGGTGGCGGCGGTCGGCGCGGCGCTGGCGGCGATCGTGACGGTGCCGGCGGCGGCCTACGCCGTGGCCGGGGGGAACGGGGGAGGGGGCACTGACACGGCGACGCCGATGTCGTCGGCCAGCGCCCCGCAGAGCGCGTCGGCGGCGGCCTCGGCCTCCGGCCCCGCGCGGCCCGCCACGGACGGGCAGTTGCTCGACGGGATCACCTTCGACGAGGCGACGAAGGCGCTGCAGGAGTGCCTGACCGCGGAGCACGTGGCACGCGTCGTCGGCAAGGACGCGGGCAAGGCGGAGAACTACCGGATCATCCTGGCGGCGAAGAGCACCGGCGACTCCAACTCCCCCGGCGACGGCGTCCACGTCGTCGGCGTGGCGCAGCGGCCGGCGGGCTTCCGGGTGATCTGCGACGTGAAGGACGGCGTGTCCGCCGGCATCAGCACCAGCACGCAGGACGGCCTGACGTCGGCCGCGCGCCCGGTCGTGCCGGACGACAACGCGGGCGGCCTGTACCGGCAGTCGCTGATCGACAAGGGTCAGTGGAAACTCCCGTACCGCTGGGCCTCGATCGGCACGGTCGACCCGTCCGTGGCCAAGGTGACCGTGTCCTACGGCGACAGCGACGCCACGGCGGCCCTGGACCACGGCTGGTTCGTCGCCGCCGGCATCCTGAACCAGCAGGTCACCAGGGCCCCGCACATCAAGGGCTTCGACGCCGCCGGCAAGCAGGTCTACGACTCGGACACGGACAAGACCTACGACAAGACCCTGCCCTAGGGGAGTACTCACGACGGGGTGCGGGCCGCTGCCAGGAGGCGGGTGACGTCGGTCGTGCAGATGGTCAGGGCTGTTCCGACCGTGGTGAGGACCTCGCGTTCGGCCGGGGTGTACGGGCCGTCGGCGAGGGCGATGCGGGCGCCCTGGAGGAAGACGGATTCGCGGCCGGCGGGGGCGAGGTGCGGGGCGAGCGGGGCGAGGGCCTCGTGGAGTTCGGCGGCGAGGCCGGGGGCGCAGGACTCCCCGTGGGGGCGGCCGGTGCCGGTGTCGAGGGCGTCGACGAGGGCGGCGAGCTGTTCCTCGGTGCAGTCGGGGAAGCCGGCCGTGCGCACCGTCGCGGCGGCCGTCTCCAGGGAGGCGCGGGCGCACGCGCCGCCCGCGCAGAGCACCGCGAGGGCGACGGTGTGCACGGCGTCGCGGAGCATCGCCGAGAAGCGGACGGTGGTGGGGTGGTCGAGGGCGTCGGTGCCGTAGTGGCGCCGGCAGGCCGCGCACTCGACGACGGGCGCGCTCGCGCCGCGCGGGAGGACGGGCACGCCGAGCAGGGTGAGGCGGCGATGGCCGGTCAGGCGCTGGTAGTTGCGGTCGCCTCCGCAGCCGGGGCAGAAGAACTCGCCGTCCCCGACGGGCGTCCACGCGGTGCGGGTGCCCAGGATGCGGGCAAGCCCGCCTGCACGGCCGTCTCGTCCCCGTCCTGGCAGCACGTCGCACCTCCGTCACCGCACGGCATCATCGCCGTACGTCTGCGTGATGTTAGCCACATCCGGCAGCCTGAGTCAGCACCCAGGACGAGACCTCTCCGTGACCTTCACGCTCGGGTGGCCGAGATGCGCCGGGGCCCCGGCCGTCGCTCGCGGCGGCCGGGGCCCCGGGACATCCGGGTGACGCGGGTCAGCGGGTGGCGCGGTTGACGGCGGAGACGACCGCCTTCAGCGACGCGCGCGTCGTGTTGGCGTCGATGCCGATGCCCCACAGGACCTTGTCGTCGATCGCGCACTCGATGTACGAGGCGGCCTGCGCGGAGGCGCCCTCGCTCATCGTGTGCTCCTGGTAGTCGAGCAGGCGTACGTCGATGCCGATGGACTGCAGGGCGTCGAAGAAGGCCGAGATCGGACCGTTGCCGGTGCCGGTGAGGACGGTGTCCTCGCCGTCGACGGTGGCTTCGACGGTCAGGGTGTCCACGCCGTCGGTGTCGGTGCTCGACTGGCCGTTGCGGACCTGGATGCGGCCCCACGGGTTCTGCGGGTTGGGCAGGTACTCGTCCTGGAAGACGCTCCAGATGGCGCCGCCGGTGACCTCGCCGCCCTCGGCGTCGGTCTTCGCCTGGATGATCTTCGAGAACTCGATCTGCATCCGGCGCGGCAGGTCCAGCTTGTGGTCGTTCTTCAGGACGTAGGCGACACCGCCCTTGCCGGACTGCGAGTTGACGCGGATGACGGCCTCGTAGGAGCGGCCGACGTCCTTGGGGTCGATCGGCAGGTACGGGACGGCCCACTCGATGTCGTCGACGGTGACGCCCTTGGCGGCCGCGTCGGCCTCCATCGCGTCGAAGCCCTTCTTGATGGCGTCCTGGTGGGAGCCGGAGAAGGACGTGTAGACCAGGTCGCCCACGTACGGGTGGCGCGGGTGGACCTCCATCTGGTTGCAGTACTCCCACGTACGACGGATCTCGTCGATGTCGGAGAAGTCGATCTGCGGGTCGACGCCCTGGGAGAACAGGTTCATGCCCAGGGTGACCAGGTCGACGTTGCCGGTGCGCTCGCCCTGCCCGAAGAGGCAGCCCTCGACGCGGTCGGCGCCGGCCATCAGCGCCAGCTCGGCCGCGGCGACGGCGGTGCCGCGGTCGTTGTGCGGGTGGACCGACAGGCAGACGTACTCGCGGCGGGAGAGGTTGCGGCCCATCCACTCGAAGCGGTCCGCGTGCGTGGACGGCGTCGAACGCTCCACGGTGGCGGGCAGGTTGAGGATGATCTCGCGGCCCGGGCCGGGCTGCCAGACGTCCATGACCGCCTCGCAGACCTCCAGGGCGAAGTCCAGCTCGGTGTCGGTGAAGATCTCCGGCGAGTACTGGTAGCCGAATTCGGTTTCCGGGCCCAGCAGTTTCTCGGCGTACTCCATCACCAGGCGGGTGCCGTCGACGGCGATCTGCTTGATGTCGTCCTTGGAGCCGCGGAAGACCACGCGGCGGAAGACGGGGGCCGTGGCGTTGTACAGGTGCACGGTGGCGCGCTTGGCGCCCTTGAGGGACTCAACGGTCCGCTCGATCAGGTCCTCGCGGGCCTGGGTCAGTACGGAGATCGTGACGTCGTCCGGGATCGCGCCCTCTTCCTCGATGATCGAGCGCACGAAGTCGAAGTCGGTCTGGCCGGAGGCGGGGAAGCCGACCTCGATCTCCTTGTAGCCCATCTTGACCAGCTGGTCGAACATCCGGCGCTTGCGCTCGGGCGACATCGGGTCGATCAGGGCCTGGTTGCCGTCACGCAGGTCGGTGGAGAGCCAGCGGGGGGCGGAGGTGACGCGCTGCTGCGGCCAGCTGCGGTCGGGGAGGTCGACCTGCTCGTACTGACCGTACTTGTGGATCGGCATCTGGCTGGGCTGCTGGCGGTTCGCCATGGTGCGGTGGCTCCTCGGGATGGCCGGAGAAAGTCCGGATCAGGACGGCCGACGACGCAACGCCAAGCTCCGCGGGGAGGGGGTCGGCCTCGACTACAGGCCCTCGCCGCGGCAGCTAAGGAGAAGCAGCCCGAAACGCATAATGCTCCGCACTCTAGCCGAGCGGCGCCGGGCACGCGGGCTTGTCCCAGTATGCGGGACCACAGGGAGGAATCGGGCAAAACGTGCGCCATACCACTCGGGAGCCCGGCCCGGGCCCCTATGTCACCGTATTTCACCAATCATGGTTGCCTCTAGTGACAGTGGCATCACCCAGTGCAAGGGTGCCGGGCATGACGACACACGGGGGCTTCGAGCCCGTCTTCTGCACCGTCGTACCGCCGCACGTCCTCCACCGGCTGGCCCGCAACGACGACCCCGCACTCTCCGGTCCCGCCCGCCGCACCCTGGTGCGCGACAGCGAACTGCGCGCCGCGCGCAGCGTGACCACCGAGTTCCGCCTCGCGGCGGCCCCGTCGGCGAAGGCTCCGTCCGACCGTCCGCTGCGGACCGTCTACGACGCCGGGCACGGCACCGACCTGCCCGGCGCCAAGGTCCGCGGCGAGGGGGAGGACCCCGGCCGCGACGCCACGGTCAACCGCGCCTACTCCGGCCTCGGCTCCACCTTCGAGCTCTTCCTGAAGGCCTACGGCCGTCACTCCATCGACGGCGACGGCCTGCCCCTGGACGCCACCGTCCACTACGACCGGGACTACAACAACGCCTTCTGGAACGGCGAGCAGATGGTGTTCGGCGACGGCGACGGCGAGATCTTCGTCGACTTCACCAACTCCGTCGACGTCATCGGCCACGAGCTGGCCCACGGCGTCACCCAGTACACGGCGAACCTCACCTACTACGGCCAGCCGGGCGCCCTCAACGAGTCGATGTCCGACGTGTTCGGCTCGCTCATCAAGCAGTACACGCTCCGCCAGACCGCCGCCGAGGCCGACTGGCTGATCGGCGCCGGACTCCTCGCCCCGAGCGTGACCGGCCAGGCCCTGCGCTCCATGAAGGCCCCGGGAACGGCGTACGACGACGACGTCCTCGGCAAGGACCCGCAGCCCGCGACGATGGACGACTACGTCCGCACCGGCCGCGACAACGGCGGCGTCCACATCAACTCCGGCATCCCCAACCACGCATTCTACCTCGCCGCGACCGCCCTCGGCGGCTTCGCCTGGGAGAAGGCGGGCCAGATCTGGTACGACGTCCTCACCGGCGGCGAGCTGCGCGAGGGGGCCTTCTTCACCGACTTCGCCGGGCTGACCGTGAAGGCCGCCCGCGAGCGCTTCGGCGACGGCGGCGAGGAACTCCTGGCCGTGGAGAAGGCGTGGGAGCGGGTCGGGGTGCGAATCCTGTGACACGCGCAGCGGACCGGACCCGTTCGTACTAGACAGGACCCATGCGGATTCAGGTGACGCGCACGGGCGGTTTCGCGGGCATCGAGCGGCACGCCGAGGTGGACACCTCGGGGCGGCCCGACGCCGACGAGTGGCACGCCCTGGCCGAGAAGGCGACGGCCGCCGGCCGGGACGTGCCCCCGGCCGGGGTGCCGGACGGCTTCGCCTACGAGATCACGGTGGACGGCCGGACCGTGTACGCGGCGGACCCCCGGCTCACGGAGGAGCAGCGCAGGCTGATCACGCGGGTGCTGAAGGAAGGGGCGTGAGAAGCGGGGCGCAGGGAGAAGGTGCGTAACTGGACGTTCCCGTCCGGCCGTTGACTTCGGTTACCCCTGGTACGGATGATCCGGCGCATGGCTACCGATCAGCGCGACGCGACGCACCCGATCCCCCGGTTCCCCGACGGCTTCCTGTGGGGAGTCTCCACCTCCGCCCACCAGATCGAGGGGGCGGCCGACCGGCGCGAGCCGTCCGTGTGGGACTCCTTCACCGCCGAGCCGGGCCGGGTCAAGGACGGCTCGACGGCGGCGGTGGCCTGCGACCACTACCACCGCTACCCCGAGGACGTGGCCCTGCTGGCCGGCCTCGGCGTGGACGCCTACCGCTTCTCCGTCTCCTGGCCCCGGGTGAACTCCCCCGACGGCCTCGACTTCTACGACCGGCTGGTGGACGAGCTGTGCGCGGCGGGCGTCCGCCCCGTGCCCACCCTCTTCCACTGGGACCTCCCGGTGGACCTGGACTGGCTGGAGCGGGACACGGCGTACCGCTTCGCCGACCACGTCAGCGCCGTCGCCGCCCGCCTCGGCGACCGCGTGGGCAAGTGGATCACCCTCAACGAGCCCGCCGAGCACACCCTGCTGGGCCACGCGCTCGGCACCCACGCCCCCGGCAGACAGCTCCTCTTCGACGCCCTGCCGGTCGCCCACCACCAACTCCTCGGCCACGGGCTGGCGGTACGGGCGCTGCGCGCGGCCGGCGCGACGGACGTCGGCATCGCCAACTCCCACGGCCCGACCTGGCCGGCCTCCCAGGAGCCCGCCGACGTGGAGGCGGCCGCCTTCTACGACCTCCTGCTCAACCGGCTGTTCGCCGAGCCGGTCCTGCTGGGCGAATACCCTGAAGGCATGGGCGAGTTGATGCCCGGCGACGTGCAGTCCGACCTGAAGGTCATCGCCGAGCCGCTCGACTTCTACGGCGTCAACTACTACGCCCCCACCAGGGTCGGCGCGCCGCAGGGCACGGAGATCGAGTTCGGCGGGGTGCGCATGCCCGCCGAACTCCCCTTCTCCGTGCAGGAGATCGAGGGCGTCCCGGTGACGGACTTCGGCTGGCCGGTGGTCCCCGAGGGACTGACCGAGCTGCTCACCACGTTCAAGGACCGCTACGGCGACCGCCTCCCCCCGGTCGTCATCACCGAGAACGGGTGCAGCTACCCCGGCGTCGACGACCAGGACCGCATCGCCTACCTGGACGGCCATCTGCGGGCCCTGCACCGGGCGGTGGAGGCGGGCGTCGACGTCCGCGGCTACTTCGTCTGGTCGCTGATGGACAACTTCGAGTGGGCGGAGGGCTACCAGCGCCGCTTCGGCCTGGTCCACGTCGACTTCGAGACGCTGGCCCGGACCCCGAAGGCGTCCTACGCCTGGCTGCGGGACGTGCTGCGGGCGCAGAGATGACGGCGGCTCCCCCCGCGGCCGGCCCGGCCCTGGGCGAGCCGGTGGACCGGGTCGGCCGGGGCTGGACGGCTGCGCTGTCCCTCGCCAACGGGGCGATCTGGGCGGGCTGGTACGGCCCGCTGCAGATCCTGCTGGCCTCGCAGGCGGAGGAGTTCGCACCCGGCTCCGGCATGTCGAAGGAGACGATGCTGGCGTGGGTGACGGGCGTCGGCGCGGTCGTCTCCCTCGTCGCGAACCCGCTCTTCGGCGCCCTGTCGGACCGCACCACCTCCCGCCACGGCCGCCGCACGCCGTGGATCGTGGCCGGCGCGGCGGGCGGGGCCCTGTCTCTGCTGGCGCTGGCCGCCGCGGACGGCGTGTGGACGATGGCGCTCGGCTGGTGCCTGGCGCAGCTGACCCTGAACGCGGCCTTCGCGGCGGTGACGGCGGCGGTCCCCGACCGGGTGCCCCGCCTCCAGCGCGGCTCGGTGGGCGGCTGGCTGGGCGCGGCGCAGGTCCTGGGCGTGGTCGGCGGCACGGGGCTGGCAATGGCCGCCGGGGGCGTGGGGGCGGGCTACGTGGCCTGCGCGGTGTTCAGCCTCGTCGGGGTGCTGCCGTACGTGTGGAAGTACGCGGATCTGCGGCTGCCGGCGGCGGACCGTCCCGCCTGGTCCTGGCGGGGCTTCCTGGCGGGCTTCTGGCTGAGCCCGCGCCGCCACCCCGACCTGGGCTGGGCCTGGCTGACGCGCTTCCTGATGAACCTCAGCAACGCGCTGGTGCTGCTGTACCTGCTGTACTACCTGCGCGACCGCCTCCATCACGCCGATCCCGACGAGGGCGTGCTGATCCTGACGGCCGTGAACGGGGTGACGCTGCTCGCCACGGTCGTCGTCGGGGGCGTCTGGTCGGACCGGGTGGGCCGGCGCAAGCCGTTCGTGCTCTGGTCCGGCGTGCTGATGGCGGTGGCGACGGGGGCGCTGGCGGTGTGGCAGACCTGGCCGGGGGCGATCGTCGCGGCGGCGGTGCTGGGCGTCGGCTTCGGCGTGTTCACCTCCGTCGACTTCGCCCTGATGACGGACGTCCTGCCGAAGGCGCTGGACCGCGGCAAGGACCTCGGCGTCATCAACGTCGCCAACGCCCTCCCCCAGGTGACGGCCCCGGCCCTCGCCGCCCCGATCGTCACCCACCTGGGCGGCTATCCGGCCCTCTACGCCATCGCGGCGGCGATCGGCCTCGCGGGCGCGCTACTGGTGGTCCGGATCAAGGGGGTGGACTGAACCGGTACCGGTGAGCGGCGCGGGCCCCGGCGTCAGAAGCCCAGCTTGCGCAGCTGCTTGGGGTCGCGCTGCCAGTCCTTGGCGACCTTGACGTGCAGGTCCAGGCTGCATCGACATGCGGCTACCGCCGCGCGGCGGGCGCACGACCCCAAGGCGCACACCCTCCGGACGGCGACCACCACAGCCCCGCCCAGCCTCAGAAGCCCAGCTTGCGCAGCTGCTTGGGGTCGCGCTGCCAGTCCTTGGCGACCTTGACGTGCAGGTCGAGGAAGACCGGCGTTCCGAGCAGCGCCTCGATCTGCTTGCGGGACTTGATGCCCACGTCCTTCAGGCGGCGTCCCTTCGGGCCGATGATGATGCCCTTCTGGCTGGGCCGCTCGATGTAGATGTTCGCGTGGATGTCGAGGAGCGGCCGGTCGGCGGGCCGGTCCTCGCGCGGCAGCATCTCCTCGACGACGACGGCGATGGAGTGCGGGAGCTCGTCCCGCACGCCCTCCAGCGCGGCCTCGCGGATCAGCTCCGCCACCATCACCTGCTCAGGCTCGTCGGTGAGGTCGCCCTCCGGGTACAGCGGCGGGCTCTCCGGCAGCATCGGCACGAGCAGGTCCGCCAGCAGCTCGACCTGCTGGTCCCCGACCGCCGAGACCGGCACGATCTGTGCCCACTCGATGCCCAGCTCCTTGCCCAGCTGGTCGATCGCGATCAGCTGCTCGGCGAGCGTCTTGGAGTCGACGAGGTCCGTCTTCGTCACGACGGCGACCTTCGGCGTCCGCTTGATCCCGGCCAGCTCCTTGGCGATGAACCGGTCGCCGGGACCCAGCTTCTCGTTCGCCGGGAGGCAGAACCCGATCACGTCCACCTCGGCCCACGTCGTGCGTACGACGTCGTTCAGCCGCTCCCCCAGCAGCGTGCGCGGCTTGTGCAGCCCAGGGGTGTCGACCAGGATCAGCTGGGCCTCGGGGCGGTGCACGATGCCCCGGACCGTGTGCCGCGTGGTCTGCGGACGGTTGGAGGTGATCGCCACCTTCTTCCCGACCAGAGCGTTCGTGAGGGTGGACTTGCCGGCGTTGGGGCGGCCCACGAAGCAGGCGAAACCGGCCCGGTGCGCGGCCTCGGCCGACTGTTCGGATGACTGGGTGCGAACGCTCATGGCGACCATTGTCCCTGATCCACGCGGCCCCGCCGACACGTGAGCTTCCCGAAACCCGCACGCAACGAAACGTCACGGAAACACACCCGTACGCAACCGGTAACGCGCTGCAGTGACCCTCTGACGAGCCCCCACACCGTTGGAGACGACCGTGATCCTTGCCGCCGCCGCGCAGGTGGACACCGGCGACACCGCCTGGCTGCTCGCCGCCACCGCACTGGTCCTGCTGATGACCCCGGGCCTGGCCCTCTTCTACGGCGGCATGGTCCGCACGAAGAGCGTCCTGAACATGCTGATGATGAGCTTCGTGTCCATCGCCCTGGTCACGGTGGTGTGGTTGGCGGCGGGCTACTCCCTCGCCTTCGGCGACGACGCCGGCGGCGGCCTGGTCGGCGTCCTCGACCACGCCGGGATGTCCGGCGTCGGCCCCGAGAGCGTCCACGGCACGGTCCCCACCGTCCTGTTCGCCACCTTCCAGCTCACCTTCGCGATCATCACGGCGGCCCTGGTGAGCGGCGCGATCGCGGACCGCGCGAAGTTCGCGGCGTGGCTGGTCTTCGTCCCCCTCTGGGCGCTCCTCGTATACGTTCCCGTCGCCCACTGGGTGTGGGGGCCCGGCGGCTGGATCCTGGACGGGCTCGGCGCGCTCGACTTCGCGGGCGGACTCCCCGTCGAGATCACCTCCGGCGCGTCCGGTCTGGCGCTCTGCCTGGTCCTCGGCCCGCGTCTGGGCTTCAAGAAGGACGCGATGCGTCCGCACAACCTGCCCATGGTCGTGCTGGGCGCCGGACTGCTGTGGTTCGGCTGGTTCGGCTTCAACGCGGGCTCCGCGCTCGGCGCGAACGGCCTCGCGGCCGCCGTCTTCCTCAACACCCTCGCCGCCGGCTGCACCGGCCTGCTCGGCTGGCTCTTCGTCGAGCAGAAGCGCGACGGCCACCCCACCACCCTGGGCGCGGCCTCCGGCGCGGTGGCCGGCCTGGTGGCGATCACCCCGTCCTGCGGCTCGGTCTCCCTGCTCGGCGCGCTGGTCGTCGGCCTCGCCGCCGGCGTCGTCTGCTCGTACGCGGTGAGCTGGAAGTTCAAGCTGAACTACGACGACTCACTCGACGTCGTCGGCGTCCACCTGGTCGGCGGTGTCATCGGCACCCTCCTGATCGGCGTGTTCGCCGTCGAGTCGATGACCGGCGGCCCCGAGGGCCTCGTGCACGGCGGCGGCCTCGCCCTGCTGGGCAAGCAGCTGGTGGCCGTCGTCGCCGTCGGGGCGTACGCCTTCCTCGTGACGTACGGCATCGGCAAGCTGCTGGACCGCACGATCGGCTTCCGCGCGGACGAGGAGCACGAGCAGACCGGCCTGGACCTTACGGTGCACGCCGAGAGCGCATACGATCACGGCGTCCTGGGCCATGGCGCCCCGGTCAGCTCCTCCTCCCTCTCCTCCGTCCAGAAGGCCACCCCCCAGGCATGAAGCTCATCACCGCGATCGTCAAGCCGTACCGCCTCGACGAGGTCAAGAACGCCCTGCAGGAGCTCGGCGTGCACGGCCTCACGGTCACCGAGGCCAGCGGCTACGGCCGGCAGCGCGGCCACACCGAGGTGTACCGCGGCGCCGAGTACCAGGTCGACCTGGTGCCCAAGGTCCGTATCGAGGTCGTCGTCGAGGACGCGGTGGCGGACGACGCCATCGACGCGATCGTGCGCGCCGCGCAGACCGGGAAGATCGGGGACGGGAAGGTCTGGGCTCTGCCGGTCGAGACGGTCGTGCGGGTGCGGACGGGCGAGCGGGGACCGGACGCCCTTTAGGTCGCTGTAGGGGCTTTCGTCCGCGGGTCCGCTTCGGCCGGCCGCGCCCCGCGGCGGAGCCGCATGATGTCGACGCGCCGCGCCCCTTGAGGGTGTCGCGCCCGCCGTTTCCTGAGCAGCAGCACAAGTCCTGCGCCGATGGCCGCGCCCAGCACCAGCGCCGCCAGCCACGGCACGGCGAAGAAGCCCGCGCTCGCCGACTCCCTCGTCTCCCTGGCGCTCGCCGTCAAGGTCACCTTCCCCCAGTCGAGTTGGGGCGCTCCGTGCCAGGGCTCCGAGAGGTGGACGCGCTGGCCCGGGAGGAGTTCCGAGGGGATCCTCGTCAGGTCGCGGGAGAGCAGGGTGCGGCCGAACAGGCCCCGGGCCCGCAGTTCGACCTTCGGGTTCAGGGTGACGTTGCCGGTGTTGCGCAGCGTGTAGGAGACCGTCGCCTCGCTGTCGCCGAAGCCGGGGACCAGCGGCCGGCTCTGTTCGACGCGGACGTCCTCGACGGTGAGCGCGGGCAGGGTGGGGCCGCCGACCTGGAGGTAGACACGGGCGCCGACGGCGCGCCGCACGCCGAGCGCGACCCCCGCCCCGCCCTTCTCGACCCGCTCGTCGAGGGCGACGATCGCCCCGGGGTGGTCGCCGGGCTCGGCGTCCTCGGGGACGCGGATCGTGAACGGCACGGTGGCCGTGCCGCGTCCGGGCACGGTGACCCGGTCCTTCGCGGGCTTCGCCCACGCCCCCACGCCCCGCATCCGCTCCCCCGCCGTCCGCACGGCGAAACCGCCGTCGCGCTCGGTGTTGTAGGCGTCGGCGGCGTAGAGGCGGAAGGTGAGCGGCGTGTCCGTCTTGTTGGTGACGACGACCGTGTCCTCGATCGTCTGGCCGGGGTCTGCGGAGACGTAGAAGTAGGGCCGTTCGGCGACGGTCGTCGAGAGGGGGTTGACCGACCAGCTGCCGTTGTCGGCGGCCCGGGCGGTCGGCGCGAGCGGGCCGAGCAGGCCCAGCGGCAGGGGCAGCAGCGTGAGGAACGTCAGGAGGAGGGCGTACGGCTTGCGCATGGGTGCGGACCCCCGCGGGCGTCGGACACGGCGGGGTGGTCGGGCGGGTGCGGACCTGTGAGGAGGACGCCCGGCCACCGGTGGACGTGGGTCAGGTGAGCGTGAGGGTCAGGACGCCGGCGTACGTGCCCGGAGGCGTGAACGCCGGTACGTCGAGGGAGAGTCGGGCGGAGGCGGTGAACTCGCCGCCGGTGAGCGTGCCGTTCGGTGTGGACGCCAGAGTCGCCCCCGTGCCGCCCACCGCTCCGACCGAGCCGGCCTGACAGGTGCTGGGGCTGCCCGCCTTGGTGCCGCACTCGGGCGTCCAGCTCAGCTTTCCCGCGCCGATCTTGCCGCCCGGTCCGCTGAAGTCGGTGACCTTGCCGGTCAGCGACCAGCCGGCCGGCCCGCCGCGGAAGTCCTTGACGGTCACCGCGTTGAGGTTGCCGGTCGAGGCGCCGCCGGTGCCGAAGTCGACCGCCGACAGTTGCACGGCGTCCCCGGCCTGGGACATCGACAGGGTGCCCGCCTTGACGGTGGTCGTCAGCTTCTGGCTGCCGGGGGGTACGGGCGTGTCGTCGATGACGACGTACGCGACGGGCCCGGCGCCCCGCTCCGCGCTCCACGCGCCGCCCTCGTACGCGACCACGCCGGTGGTGGTGCGGTCGTTGACGACGAGCGAGCCGGAGACGGCGCCCTGCGCGTTCGCGGTGACGGTCGCCTTGTCCGCGGTCTGGGCGGCCCCGGACCGTCCGGCCAGGGTGACGCTCGCGCCCGGGGTGAAGCCGCCGCCGGTGACGGTGACCGCGGCGCCCGGCGTACCGGAGGCCGAACCGAGCTGGATGGAGCGGGTGTTGGCCGGCGGGTTGTCCGTCGCGGTGACCGTCTCGGACACCGGGGCGGGCGGGTTCTTCACCGTGCAGGGGGTGTCGAGTTCGAGGATGTAGCTGGTGTGGATGTTGTAGTCGCCGGGCGAGAGGGTGATCGCGCCGGGCGAGGTGACGGTGAACGTGCCGGTCATGGAGAACGAGGGGAAGGCGCCCTTGCCGGGCACCGGGTCGTTCTTCTTCGGGCCGGTGACGGTCACGCTGCCGCTCTGCGCGCCGCCGAGGGTGATCTTGCCGGTCGGGGTCATGATGTCGGCCGGCAGGGCGAGGTCGGTGGGGTTGCTGGCGGCGGGCTTGACCACCGTGTAGGTCACGGTCACGGTGTCGCCGACCTTGGCGGACGTCTTGTCCGCCGTGATCCTCCCGGTGGTGGTGCCGTCGATGTCCGGGATGCCCGCGATGGGCGGCGGGACGCAGTGCGTGGGGAACTCCACGTCGGTGGCGGCGCCGGCCGGGCACGCCAGCGCCCCGCTCGCGGTGACCGCGAGGGTGGTCGCCCCGAGCAGCGACGCCCAGCGCCGTCTCAGGGATCTTCGGGGTGTCGAACCCATGGTGCCCCCTCCTCAAGGGTGCGGGCGCAGCGGCTCTTTCTGCGCCGACAGGGGGCATTGAGGTGCGGATCGCGACAGAAGTCAATGGATGCGGAGAGATCGACTGATGGACCGTCAGCTTCCTGCGGACGCGGGGAAACCGACGGCCCGTGGCGCCTCTTCGCACCGGTTCTCAGTCGAACACGAACGGTCCCGGCGACTGCGGCCCGGTCCCCGTACAGGTGACGGTGATCCCGAAGACGACCATCTTCAGGGAGCCCCGGTAGAAGTCCAGGCTGTCACCGGAGGCCACGGTCCCGTTCAGCGGGCCGACCTCGATCGGGGCGCCCGTCGGCATGGCCGGGTTCACCGTGCCGGTGAAGACCCTGGCCGAACCGGTCGAGTTCGCCATCGTGAGGGTGGAGTTGATGCTGTTGGCGCCGATCGGGATCGGAGCGGTGATCGCGGTCGACTTCAGGGTGAGGGTGGCCGCGGTGCCGCTCTGGGTGGCCGTGAGGGTGGCGGCTCCGCCGCCGAACAGACCGCAGTTCGCGGTGACGCTCGCCGTCGTCGGGGCGACGGCGAGTGCGGTGGGCGCGAAGGCCAGCCCGGTGACCGCGAGGGCCCCGGCCAGCAGTGCCGCACCTGATCCGATTCGCTTGCCTCTCATGGGGTTCCGGCTCCTTCCCGGATGTGGGGAGACGGACGGCCGGAGCGGGACGGGTGGGTGCGGGCACCTTGTCCCGGTGGGGGGTAAATCTGACGGTCCGTCGGAAACTATGCCCATTGACCCGCGGGAGAGGGAGGACGGCAAGAGCAAATTCCGGACGACACGATCCAGCCGCCCGGCCACGTAGGACGCGGGGCCCCCGCGGCGGCCGGCCGGGGTGCTCAGCAGGCGCGGGGGCCCTTCGCGGCCCCGGTGTCTCAGCCCGCGGTGACGGTCAGCCGGACGGTCCCGTCGGGGCCTGCCACCAGCACCGGCGTGCCCGCGCCGCCCAGATCGGCGACGGCGGCCCGGTCCGCCTCGGCGACGGACTCGGCGTCGGTGACCACGGCCGCCGCCTCCAGCGACTTCGCCCCGGACGCCACCGCCATCGCCACCGCCGTCCGCAGCGCGCTCAGCTCCAGCGACGGCAGCGCCACCGTCCCCGCCACGTACGTACGCCCCGTCTCGTCCCGTACGGCCGCCCCCTCGGGCACCCCGTTGCGGGCCCGGGCCGAACGGGCCAGGGTGACGATCTTGCGGTCCTCGGCGTCGAGCGCGGTGCTGTCGGTCATGCCCCGAGCATACGGAGGGAGCCGCCCCCGCGAACTCTCAGGGGCGGTCCAGGCGCAGCCGCTCCGCGCGCGGCAGCCCCGCCACGACCAGGTCGTACGAGTCCTCGATCAGCTCCCGGACGAGCTGCCCGGGCAGTGCGCCGTCCACCGTCACCGTGTTCCAGTGCCGCTTGTTCATGTGGTAGCCGGGGGCGATCAGGTCCGGGTGGTCGGCGCGCAGACGGACCGCGTCCTCCGGGTCGCACTTGAGGTTGACCTTCAGGGGCCGCGCGTCGATCCAGCTGAGGGCGAACATCTTGCCGAGCACCTTGAAGACGGAGATCTCCGGCCGGAAGGGGAAGTCCTCCGTCGTCGCCTCGAAGGACAGACAGAAGGCGCGCAACTCCTCGGGCGTCATGCGGACGTCTCCTCCTCGGGCGTCACTCGGGCTCCCCCGGCCGTCACTCGGCCGTCTCCTCCTCCGGCTTGTCCACCGGCTCCGCCAGCACCGTGACGATCTTGTTCCGGCGTCCGGCCGCCGCCTCCGCCGTCAGCCGCAGAAGCCGGCCGTCGGGCAGGTCGACGACCGCGGAGGCCCCGGCGATCGGCACCCGGCCCAGCGCCTTGGCGAGCAGACCGCCGACGGTCTCCACGTCCTCGTCGTCGTACTCCTCCAGGCCGTACAGCTCGCCCAGGTCGGTGATGTCGAGACGGGCGGTCACCCGGTGGCGGTCCTCGCCGAGTTCCTCCACCGGCGGCAGCTCACGGTCGTACTCGTCGGTGATCTCGCCGACGATCTCCTCGAGGATGTCCTCGATGGTGACGATGCCGGCGGTGCCGCCGTACTCGTCGATGACGACGGCGACGTGGTTGCGCTGCTGCTGCATCTCCCGCAGCAGATCGCCGGCGTTCTTGGTGTCGGGCACGAACGCGGCGGGCCGCATCGCCGTCGACACCAGGTCGGACTCGGCGTCCCGGCTGATGTGCGTCTTGCGGACGAGGTCCTTCAGGTACACGATCCCGACGATGTCGTCCTCGCTCTCCCCGGTGACGGGGATCCGCGAGAACCCGGAGCGCAGCGCCAGCGTGAGGGCCTGCCGGATGGTCTTGTAGCGCTCGATGACGACGAGGTCGGTGCGCGGCACCATGACCTCCCGCACGAGGGTGTCGCCCAGCTCGAAGACGGAGTGCACCATGCGGCGCTCCTCGTCCTCGATCAGCGACTCCGCCTCGGCGAGGTCCACCATCGCCCGCAGCTCCGCCTCGGAGGCGAACGGGCCGCGGCGGAAGCCCTTGCCGGGGGTGAGCGCGTTGCCGATGAGGATCAGCAGCGACGGGACCGGGCCCATGATCCGCGCCAGCGGCAGCAGCACGTACGCGGCGGCCGTCGCCGTGTTCAGCGGGTGCTGGCGGCCGATGGTGCGCGGGGAGACCCCGACGGCGACGTACGACACGAGCACCATCACGCCGATCGCGGCGAGCAGCGCCCCGGCCGTGCCGTCGATCGTGTTCAGACAGGCGTAGGTGACCAGCGCGGCGGCGGCCATCTCGCAGGCCACGCGGACCAGCAGCGCCACGTTGAGGTAGCGGGTGGGGTCGGCGGCGATCTGCGCCAGCTTGGCGCTGCCGCGCCGCCCGCTCCGTACGGCCTCCTCGGCGCGGAAGCTGGAGACGCGCGCGATGCCCGCCTCCGCGCAGGCGGCGAGCCACGCCACGACCACCAGGGCGACCGCGCCGGCGACGAGCGTCGGGCTCATGAGACGGTCGGCGCCGGCGACGGGCCGGTCAGGCCCTTCTCGGCCCGCCAGCCGTCCACGATGGCCGCCTGGAGGCCGAACATCTCGGCCTTCTCGTCGGCCTCCTCGTGGTCGTAGCCCAGCAGGTGCAGCACGCCGTGGACGGTGAGCAGCTGGAGCTCCTCGTCCATGGAGTGCTGCGTCGGCGCTTCCTTGCCCTGCTTCTCGGCGACCTCGGGGCACAGCACGATGTCGCCGAGCAGCCCCTGCGGCGGCTCGTCGTCGTCCTTCGACGGCGGCCGCAGCTCGTCCATCGGGAAGGACATGACGTCCGTCGGCCCGGGCAGGTCCATCCACTGGATGTGGAGCTGCTCCATGGCGTCCGCGTCCACGACGATCACCGACAGCTCGGAGAGCGGGTGGATGCGCATCCGTGCGAGCGCGTAGCGGGCGATGTCGAGGATCGCCTGCTCGTCGACCTCGGTTCCGGACTCGTTGTTGACGTCGATCGACATGGTGCTGGCTTGTCTACTTCCGCTTGTTGCGGCCGCCCTTGTGGGTGCCGTTCTCCGTGCCGTGGTGGCTGTCGTACTTCTCGTACGCGTCGACGATACGGCCCACCAGCTTGTGCCGTACGACGTCCTGGGACGACAGCCGCGAGAAGTGGACGTCCTGGACGCCCTCCAGGATCTCCTGCACCTGCCGCAGGCCCGACTTGGTGCCGGAGGGCAGGTCCACCTGCGTCACGTCACCCGTGATCACGATCTTCGAGTCGAAGCCGAGCCGGGTGAGGAACATCTTCATCTGCTCGGGGGAGGTGTTCTGGGCCTCGTCGAGGATGATGAAGGCGTCGTTCAGGGTCCGGCCCCTCATGTACGCCAGCGGCGCGACCTCGATCGTCCCCGCCGCCATCAGCCGGGGGATCGAGTCCGGGTCCAGCATGTCGTGCAGGGCGTCGTACAGCGGGCGCAGGTAGGGGTCGATCTTCTCGTAGAGGGTGCCGGGGAGGAAGCCGAGGCGTTCGCCGGCCTCCACCGCGGGGCGGGTCAGGATGATGCGGTTGACCTGCTTGGACTGCAGGGCCTGGACCGCCTTCGCCATCGCCAGGTACGTCTTTCCGGTACCGGCGGGGCCGATGCCGAAGACGACGGTGTGCTTGTCGATCGCGTCGACGTAGCGCTTCTGGTTCAGGGTCTTGGGGCGGATGGTGCGGCCGCGCGAGGACAGGATGTTCTGCGTCAGTACCTCGGCCGGGGTCTCCTGGCCGTCGCTCGTCCCGTTCTCGCTCGCCCGCAGCATGGCGATCGAGCGTTCCACTGCGTCCTCCGTCATCGGCTGCCCGGTGCGGAGCACCAGCATCATCTCGTCGAACAGGCGCTGGATGAGGGCGACCTCGTGCGGGTCGCCGGTAGCGCTGATCTCATTGCCCCGGACGTGGATGTCGGCCGCCGGGAAGGCCGTCTCGATCACGCGCAGGAGGGAGTCTCCGGATCCCAGCACGGTCACCATGGGGTGCTGGGCGGGAACGGTGAACTGTGCTCTCGCCTTGCCCTGCGCGGGCGTCTGAGCTGTGGGTGTCTCAGTCATAGGCCGGCCCGAAGGCCTCTACGTCCTCCCGGATACGTCTCGCCTGCCACAAGGGCGGCCTGGCGTGTTCCAGGGTACGCCAGGGGGCTGACAACACCGCAGGGGTTTTCGAACAGTCGCGTCGGGAGCGGCGGGGGCGCGGCTCCCGTTCAGGCCGAGCGGCGGAAGCCGATCGTGGGGACGGCGCGGCGGCGCGGCCACGGGGTGGTCTCCCGGCCCGACGGGAGGAGGCCGTCGAGGAACTCGTAGCGGCGCAGCGCCTCGGGGTCCTGGCCGTCGACGGACTGGACCTTGCGCCACCAGGCGGCGATCTCGGACCAGCCGGGGGCGGAGAGCGATCCGCCGAACTCCTGGACGGAGAGGGCGGCGGTCAGTCCGGCGAAGGCGAGCCGGTCGGCGAGCGGCCAGCCGGCGAGGGCGCCGGTGACGAAGCCGGCCACGAAGACGTCCCCAGCGCCGGTGGGGTCGAGGGCCTCCACGGCGATGGCGGGGACCTCGGCGGTCTCGCCGGTGCGCCGGTCGACGGCGTACGCGCCGTCGGAGCCGAGGGTGACGACGGCGAGCGGGACGTGCTCGGTGAGGGCGTGGGCGGCGGCGCGGGGGCAGGAGGTGCTGGTGTAGCGCATGGCCTCCTCGGCGTTCGGCAGGAACGCCTCGCAGTGCTTCAGGTCGGTGAGGCCGGCCAGGTCCCAGGCGCCGGTGTCGTCCCAGCCGACGTCGGCGAAGACGCGGGTGCCGAGGCCGGCGGCGCGGGCGATCCAGGGGGCGCCGCGGCCGGGGGTGAGGGAGGCGACGGCGGCGCGGGCGTGCGGCGGGGCGGCGGGGGCGCCGTCCTGGAGGAGGACCTCCTCGGGGGGCGGTTCGTGGCCGTGGGAGACCATGGTGCGTTCGCCCTCGTAGGCCATGGAGACGGTGACCGGGGAGTGCCAGTGGGGGATGGTGCGGGAGGGGGTGAGGTCGATGCCCTCGCCCTGTTCCAGCGCGTCCCAGCAGTACTCGCCGTAGTGGTCGTCGCCGAAGGCGGCGGCCAGGGAGGTGCGCAGGCCGAGACGGGCGAGGGCGGTGGCCATGTTGGCGACGCCGCCGGGGCTGGAGCCCATGCCGCGGGCCCAGGACTCGGTGCCGCGGACGGGCGCGGAGTCGAGGCCGGTGAAGATGATGTCCAGGAAGACGGTGCCGGTGAGGTAGACGTCCCAGGGCGGGTCGGCCGCGCCGCGCAGGCCGGCCAGCGGGTCGACCTGTGCCTCCCGGTGGTGCCGGTGGTGTCCCTCTCCGGTGGACGTGATGGACGCCGTCACTGTGCGCTCCCTGACGTGGTGCCGATCTGGCCAGTGTGCACCACGCCCCGGACGGGCGTCCGCAGCCCCGCGCGGGACCGCGGACGCGTCCGGGCTCACCAGCGGGGCATGCTCGGGGTGGTCCAGGCGGGGTCGGTGAGGCGCATCGCCGCCGCGTCGTCGCGGTCGCGCAGGGCGCCGTCGTCGTTCAGCCAGCGTTCGTGGAGGAACCTCAGGCGGTCGTGGTCGAGTTCGACGCCCAGGCCGGGTGCGTCGGACACGGTGATCTTGCCGTCGTCGAAGGTGAGGCGTTCGGTGAGGACGTCCTCGGACTGCCAGGGGTAGTGGGAGTCGCAGGCGTGGTGGAGGCCGGGGACGGTGGCCGCGACGTGGGTCATGGCGGCGAGGCTGATCCCGAGATGGGTGTTGGAGTGCATGGAGACGCCGACGCCGAACGTGCGGCAGACGGCGGCGAGTTGCTGGGTGTTGCGCAGTCCGCCCCAGTAGTGGTGGTCGGAGAGCACGACCTGCACGGCGTCCTTGGCGAACGCCTCGGCGATCTCCGCGAACGTGGTCACGCACATGTTGGTGGCGAGCGGGACGTCGGTCCCGGCGGCGACCTCGGCCATCGCGGCGGTGCCGAGCGCGGGGTCCTCCAGGTACTCCAGCACGTCCCCGAGCTCCTCGGCGACCCGCAGTGAAGTCGCCACGCTCCAGGCCCCGTTGGGGTCGAGCCGCAGGGGGTGTCCGGGGAACGCCTCGGCGAGGGCGCGCACGGCGGCGATCTCCTCGTCGGGCGGGAAGACGCCGCCCTTGAGCTTGAACGAGGTGAAGCCGTGCCGCTCCTTGAAGCGGCGGGCCTGCTCGACCACGCCGGCCGGGTCGACGGCGGCCCCCCAGTCGTCCTTCTCGCAGGCCACGCCCTCGGGATGGCCGGCCCACTTGTAGAAGAGGTAGGCGCTGTACTCGACGGTGTCGCGCACCTTGCCGCCGAGGAGGGTGTGGACGGGCAGCCCGAGCGTCTTGCCGAGCGCGTCGAGGCAGGCGACCTCGAACGCGGAGACGACGGAGAGCCGCAGCTTGTCGGCGGTCTGCACCCCGCGCAGCCCTCCCACGTCCACCTGACCGCAGACACGGGAGTCGTCGACGGCCACCGCGCCCGCGAGGACGAACAGCCCGTTCAGATCACCGACCTGACGTCTGGTCAGTCGTGCGGCGAGGGGGCGGGCCAGCTCCAGGTACTTGGTGTCGCCGTAGGTCTCCCCGATGCCCGTGACCCCGCCGGCGGTCGTGACCTCCACGATCAGCCGGGGGGTGTACGGCTGGTGGACGCCCTGCGTGTTCAGCAGCGGCGGGTCGGCGACGAGGATCGGGGTCAGCCGTACGTCCGCGATGGTGAGGTCCACATCCCACTCCTGTCTACGTATGAAGACGAACGCTAGGTAGGTGAACACACCCGCGTCAACGGGGCACGCCCCGAGCGCGCCGGAAACCCGGATGTCAGGCGACGGAGCGGCCTGGTCGTCGAGGCGCGCCGGACTACCATCGGCGCATGTCGGAGACTGGCGGCGTCCGCGAGGTGAAGTCCGCCGCGCGCACGGTGGAGCTGCTGGAGCTGCTCGCGGCGCGCGGGGACCGTCCGGCGCGCCTTCAGGAGCTGGCGGACGAGCTGGACGTGCCGCGCAGTTCGATGTACGCGCTGCTGCAGACCCTGATCGGCCGCGGCTGGGTCCGCACCGACGTCACCGGCTCGCTCTACGGCATCGGCATCCACGCCCTGCTGACCGGCACGAGCTACCTCGACTCCGACCCGCGGGTCCGGCTGGTGCGCCCGTATCTCGACGAGGCGTCCGAGGCGCTGGGGGAGACGATCCACCTGGGCCGGCTGGACGGGCGCGACGTGGCCTATCTGGCGACCCGCGAGTCGCACGAGTACCTGCGCACGATCAGCAGGGTCGGCCGCCGGCTCCCCGCGCACGTGGGCGCGCTGGGCAAGGCGCTGCTGGCCGAACGCCCCGACGCGGAGCTGCCCGAGGGCCCGTACGCGGCGCTCACCCCGCGGTCGCACACGAGCCGCGCCGCGCTTCTCGCCGACCTGATGGAGGTGCGGGCGCGCGGCTACTCCGTGGACCGCGAGGAGGGCGTGAGCGGCATCGTCGGCTTCGGCTTCGCGCTGCGCTACGACACGCCCGCGCAGGACGCGATCAGCTGCTCGGTGCCGGTGGCCCGGCTGACGCCGGCGCACGAGGCGCGGATCGTCGCGGTGATGCGGGAGACCAGGGCGCGGATCGAATCGACGGCGCCGAGGGCGACCGGGTCGGTCGACTGGCGTTAGCCGCCGACCCAAGGACCGTGACGGCGAAGGCTGTTACCCGGCCTTCACCGCACCAAACCTGACGTGATCCACATCACCCGGCCCGAGCTACTGTTCGCAACCGCTTGCTTGATACAAATTGCCCGCGCGTTCCTGTCCGTCGACGGTCGGCGCCCCTCCCCCCTTTTCGAGCCGCCCCTTTCGCACGCCCAGGAACGCCCGTGTTCGCCCCCCGCACCACTCCCTGGCCCCTCGTCGCCCTTTTCACGGCCGGGTACCTCGCCCCCTATCTGCTGCCCACCGTCGTCGGCCGGCTGGACGCGGGGCTTGCGCTGTCCGCCACCGAGGCCGGCGCCGTCGGCAGCGCCCTGCTGCTGAGTTCGGCCTCGGCCGGCTTCGCCCTCGCCTCCCGGGTGGAGCGGATCGGCGCCCGCACCCTGGCCCGGTTCGGGCTCGTACTGGCCGTGCTCGGCTACGGCGGGGCCGCCCTCGCCGGCAGCGTGCCCGCGGTGGTCGCGGGCGCGGTCCTCGGCGGGTTCGGCTCCGGTACGGCCACGACGGTCGCCGCGACCCGGATCGCCGCCCAGCCCGACCCGCACCGAGCCTCCACGCTCGGCCTGCTCGGCGTCTCCGCCCTCGCGGGGGCCGTCTATCTGACGGTCCCGCACCTGGGCCCCGGGCACGGGCAGCCGCTGGCGGCGATCGCGCTGACCGCCCTCGCCGTGTGGCCGTCCACGAGCCGGCTCCCGGACCGCACGGTCACCGCCCCGGCCCGGCAGGGCTCGGCCGGCTCCCGGCTCCCCCATCTGCGGTCGGGGCTGGTGCTCGCCGTGGCGATGCCGTGCTGGTCGCTCGTGCAGAACTCCCTGTGGGGGGTCAGCGGGCGGATCGGCCTGACGCAGGCGCACCTCACCGAGGCCACCGTCGGCGTGGTGTTCGCGGTGGCCCTGGGGGCCGGGCTGCTGGGGGTGCTGGGCGCCGGCGCGCTCGGCCCGCGGCTCGGCCGGGCCGCGCCGATCGGCGGCGGGACCGTGCTGATCGCCGGGTGCGTCGCGCTGAGCGCGTCCGCGACCGGGCTGGGCAGCTTCGCGGCCGGCGAGATCGCCTGGAACGTGCTCTACCCGATCGTGCTGTCGTACCTGATCGGACTGGCCGCCTCGCTCGACCCGCGCGGCCGCTGGGCGGTGCTCGTCGGGTCGGCGTCCTCGCTGGGGACGGCGGCCGGCCCGCTGACCGGGAGTCTGCTGTCGGCGCAGGCCGGGTTCCCCACGATGGGGCTGGTCCTGGGCGCCGGTCTGCTGGTCGTCGCCGTCCCCATGACCGCCGTCGCCCTGCACACGGGCGGACGCCCGCTGCTGGCGGGCGCGGTGCGCCGGCGCGGCGGCACCCCGGCGGCCGTGGTCGCCGCGGCCACCGGCGCGCCGAACGGCTCGGTGCCGCAGGTCGGCGCGCCCGAGCAGCCGGTCGTGGACATCTCCCTGGACACCCCGGTCGCGCCCGTGCGGGGCGCGTACGACACGGCCGGCCCCCGGCGGGCGGGCGCCGGGGACTGACCGGGGGCGGGTCAGAAGGCGTAGGCCTCCACCTCGGCCAGGTACCGGGCCCGCAGTTCCTCGTCGTCCTCCAGGAAGGAGGCGACGAAGGAGTTGCGGGCCAGCTCGCGCAGCCGCTCCTCGTCCAGACCCAGCGTCCGCCGTACGGCGTCGAAGTTGTCGCCGGCGTAGCCGCCGAAGTAGGCCGGGTCGTCGGAGTTGACCGTGCACAGCAGCCCGGCGTCGAGCATCGCGGGCAGCGGGTGGTCGGCGAGGGTGTCGACGGCGCGCAGCCGGACGTTGGACAGCGGGCACAGCGTCAGCGGGATCCGCTCGCGCACCAGCCGCGCCACCAGCTCCGGGTCCTCCATGCAGCGCAGCCCGTGGTCGACACGCTCGACGCCGAGCACGTCCAGCGCCTCGGTGATGTACTCGGGCGGCCCCTCCTCGCCGGCGTGCGCGACCCGGCGCAGCCCCAGCGCGGCGGCGGCCTCGTACACCTCGCGGAACTTCACCGGCGGGTGCCCCACCTCGGCCGAGTCGAGCCCGACTCCGGTGATCCTGTCCAGGTACGGCTTCGCCGCGTCCAGGGTGGCGAGGGCCGACTCGGCGGACTCGTCGCGCAGGAAGCACAGGATGAGCCGGGTGGAGACGCCGTGCCGCTCCCGGCTGCGGCCGAGGGCCCGCCACAGCCCCTCGACGACCGTGCCCATCGACACCCCCCGGTCGAGGTGGGCCTGCGGGTCGAAGAAGATCTCCGCGTGGCGCACACCCTGCGCGGCCGCCCGTGCGAGGTAGGCGTCGGCGAGGTCCTCGAAGTCCCGCTCGGTGCGCAGGACTGCCATCAGCTCGTAGTACAGGTTCAGGAAGGACTGGAGATCCTCGAACCGGTACGCCTCACGCAGTTCCTCGGTGTCCTTGTACGGCAGCGACACCCCGTTGCGGGCGGCCAGCTCGAAGGCCAGCTCGGGCTCCAGGGTGCCTTCGATGTGCAGGTGCAGTTCAGCTTTGGGGAGGGACATCAAAGCATCGTACGGCCGCTTCACCGCCGTTTCGGAACCGGCACTCGCAGCAGGTCGTGCGCGACGGTCAGCTCTCCGTCGAACCCGGCGGCCCTCGCCTGCCGCTCGAACTCCCCGGGGTCGGAGTAGCGCTGACTGAAGTGGGTGAGGACGAGATGCCGCACCCCGGCGTCCCGGGCGGCCCGCGCCGCCTGACCTGCCGTCAGGTGACCGTGCTCGATGGCGAGTTCGACGTCGTCGTCGAGGAACGTGGACTCGATCACCAGCATGTCGCAGCCCTCGGCGAGCGCGTGCACGCCGTCGCACAGCCTGGTGTCCATGACGAACGCGAACCGCTGCCCGCGCCGCACCTCGCTGACGTCCTCCAGGGTGACGCCGCCGATCGCGCCCTCCCGCTGGATCCGCCCCACGTCGGGCCCCCTCAGCCCGTGTGCGGCGAGCCGGTCGGGCAGCATGCGGCGGCCGTCCGGCTCGACCAGGCGGTAGCCGTAGGACTCCACCGGGTGCGACAGCCGGCGCGCCTCCAAGGTGTACGAGCCGGTCGTCACCAGCGGCCCGTCCGCGTCGACCGGGGCCTCGGTGACGCCGACGGTCTCGCGGTAGGCGGTGGCGTACCGGAGCCGGTCGAAGAAGCGCTGCCCGGAGCGCGGGTAGTGGGCGGTGACCGGGTGCGGCACCTTGTCGAGGTTGACGCGCTGGATGACCCCGGCGAGACCGAGGGAGTGGTCGCCGTGGAAGTGGGTGACGCAGATCCGGTTCAGGTCGTGTGCGGCGACGCCGGCGCGCACCATCTGGCGCTGGGTGCCCTCGCCGGGGTCGAAGAGGAGGCCCTCGCCGTCCCAGCGCAGGAAGTAGCCGTTGTGGTTGCGGTGCCGGGTCGGGACCTGGCTGGCGGTGCCGAGGACGACCAACTCACGTACGGACACGGCGGGTTATCCGGGGGGCCAGTGCAGGCCGCGGCCGCCGAGGAGGTGCGCGTGGGCGTGCCAGACGGTCTGGCCGGCGCCGCTGCCGGTGTTGAAGACGGTGCGGTAGCTGTCCAGCTTCTCCAGGTCGGCGACGGTCTGCGTCTCGCGGAGGACGTCGGCGGCGAGCTGGGGCGCTTCGGCGGCGAGGGTGGCGGCGTCCTGGTGGTGCGCCTTGGGGATCACCAGGATGTGGGTGGGGGCCTGGGGGTTGATGTCCCGGAAGGCGAGGGTGGTCTCCGTCTCGCGGACGATGGTCGCGGGGACATGGCCCTCGACGATCTTGCAGAACAGGCAGTCGTCCTGCGGTTCCCCTGCCATACGGGTCTCCTCTTCTCGCCGGTGATCTCTGTGGGGGCATGGTATCGACCGCCGCCCGGTCGCGGGCGGAGGCGGATTTCCGCTCACCCTTCTCCCGAGGGAGTCGGGTGGTGGGTGGGCATATGCCGGGGTCCAGGGGGCGGAGAGCCCCCTGGTTCGGGACTGCGATGCAGGGTCACTGCACCGTAGGGGGCACCTTCGCCGGCGTCGATTCCAGTGCGGCCAGCGCCAGCGACACCGCCTCGTCCAGCTGGACGTCCCGGCCCGCCGCGTGGTCCTGGGGGCGGACGACGACCTCGACGTCGGGGTCGACGCCGTGGTTCTCCACCCCCCACCCGTAGCCCTCCAGCCAGATCGCGTACTTCGGCTGGGTGATCAGCGTCCCGTCGACCAGGCGGTACCGGCTGTCGATGCCGATCGTCCCGCCCCACGTGCGCGTGCCCACCACGGGACCGATCCCGAGCGCCTTGACCGCGGCGTTCACGATGTCCCCGTCGGAGCCGGAGAACTCGTTGGCGACGGCGACGACGGGCCCGCGCGGCGCGTCCTCCGGGTAGCTGGTGGGCCGCATCCCGCGCGGCACGTCCCAGCCGACGATGCGCCGCGCCAGCTTCTCCACCACCAGCTGGGAGGTGTGCCCGCCCCGGTTCTCCCGCACGTCGACGACGAGCCCCTCGCGGGCCACCTCGATGCGCAGGTCCCGGTGGAGCTGCGCCCAGCCGGAGCCGACCATGTCGGGGACGTGCAGATAGCCGAGCCGCCCGCCGGACTTCTCGTGCACGTAGGCCCGCCGGTCCGCGACCCACGCGTGGTAGCGCAGCGCCTCCTCGTCGTCGGTCGGCACGACCACGGCGTGCCGCGGCTCGCCCCCGCCGGCCGGCGAGATCGTCAGCTCGACCGCCTTGCCGGCGGTGCCGACGAGCAGCGGTCCGGGACCGGTGACCGGGTCGACGGGATGCCCGGCGACGGCGGCGATCGCGTCGCCGGGGCGCACGGCGACGCCGGGCGCGGCGAGCGGGGAGCGGGCGTCGGGGTCGGAGGTCTCCGCCGGCAGGATTCGGTCGATGCGCCAGCTGCCGTCCTCGTGACGGGAGATGTCGGCGCCCAGCAGGCCCTGGCGGGCGCCGCCGCCGTAGCCGCCGCGGGGCATGACGTAGGCGTGCGAGGTGCCGAGTTCGCCGTGCACCTCCCACAGCAGGTCGACCAGGTCGTCCTTGGTCGCCACCCGCTCAAGGATCGGGCGGTAGCGGTCGAGGACGCCGTCCCAGTCGACGCCGCCGAGGTCGGGCCGCCAGAAGTTGTCCCGCATGACGCGGCCGGTCTCGTCGTACATCTGCCGCCACTCGGCGGCCGGGTCCACCGTCTGGCGTACCCGGCCGAGGTCGACGGTGATGTTGGAGTCGCTGTCCTCGTCGCCGGAGGCGCGCCGGTCGCTGGGGACGACCTTCAGCTTGTGGTCGGTCCACAGCAGCAGCCGCTTGCCGTCGCCGCTGACGTCGAAGTCCTCGACGTCGGAGGCGAGATGGTCCAGGCGGCGGTGGGCGAGGTCGTAGCGCTCCAGCTCGGTGTGCGGGTCGGGGTCGTCGGGCGTGGCGCGGGAGGCGCCGAGGACGCCGCGCACCGGGTGGCGCAGCCAGAGCACGCCGTCCTTGGCGGCGCGCAGCGTGGAGTAGCGGGCGGCCTCGACGGGGAAGGGGATGATCCGGTCGGCCAGGCCTTCGAGGTCGATGCGGGTGGCCGGGGTGCCCTCGCTGTCGGGGGTCTCGTCCTTGTCGGGGGCCTCGAAGGGCCGGCCGTGCCGCTGCGGGCCGAACGGGGAGGGGGTGGTGGCGGCCAGCGTGACGAGGTGCGGGCGGGCGCCGGCGACGAAGGACAGGTCGAAGGCGTGCTCGTCGTAGACGGGGTCGAAGGCGCGGGTGGACAGGAACGCGAGGTGCTTGCCGTCGAGGGTGAAGGCGGGCGCGAAGTCCCGGAAGCGCAGCGGGGTCGCCTCGGTGACCGACAGGTCGGTGGTGTTGGCGAGCTTGAGCTGGCTGAGCGGGCGCGGGCCGGGGTGCGACCAGGCGAGCCAGCCGGAGTCGGGTGAGAAGACCAGGTCGCCGACCTCGCCGTCGGCGCTGCGGTCGACCTCGCGGACCTCGCCGGTCTCCCGTTCGACGAGCAGCAGCCGCCCGTCGTGCGCGGCGACGGCGGCCCGGCTGCCGTCGGGGGACATGGCCAGTTCCAGGACCCGGCCGAGGCGTCCGGCGGCGAGCCGGCGCGGGGCCGCGCCGGGGGCCGCCCCGGTGGCGGGGGCGAACTCCAGGGCGTCCTCGCCCTCGGCGTCCGTCACCCACACCACCCACTCCTCGCCCTCCACGCGGAAGGTGTGCGGCAGCCGGGCCCGCACGCCCGGCTCGGCGGCCAGCGCGCGGGCGGGCCCGTGGCGGTGGGTGACCCAGTGGATCGCGCCGCGGATCTCCACGGCGCTGCCGCGGGCGGTGTGGTCGGGCATCGCGGAGCCCATCCAGCGGGCGGCGGCGACCGGGAACGGCCGCCGGTCGGTGCGCTGTCCGCCGAGGCGGACGTCGAGGCGGCGCGGCTCGGCCCCGTCGAGGTCGTCGAGGATCCACAGCTCGCCGCCGCTGACGTACACGATCCGGCTGCCGTCGCCGGCGGCCTGCCGGGCGTAGAAGCCGTCGAGCGGGGTGTGCCGGCGCAGGTCGGAGCCGTCGGCGAGGGAGGAGTAGAGCGCGCCGACGCCCTCGTGGTCGGAGAGGAAGGCGATCCGGTCGCCCGCCCACACCGGGTATTCGATGTTGCCGCCGAGGTCTTCGTGCAGCCGGGTGAACTCCCCGGCACCTTCTCCGTCGCCGACGGACCGGTCGATCCACAGCTTGCCCGCGGTGCCGCCCCGGTAGCGCTTCCAGTGGGCGGCCTCGCGGCTCATGGTCGCGGACAGCAGCACGGTGTGCGGGCCGTGGGCGACGCCGCCGACGGGGCCGTACGGCAGGACCGTCGAGGGTCCGCCGTCGAGCGGGACGGCGTGCGCCCAGCTGCGGCGCAGGCTGGCCTGGCCGTGTGCGGTGAGCGCGAGGACCTGTCCTTCGGGGGTCCAGCCGTGCACCTGGGTGCGCCAACACCCCCAGTACGTCAGCCTGGTGGACGGTCCGCCGTCGACGGGGGCGATGTGCGCCTCGGGGGCGCCGTCGCGGGTGGAGGTCCAGGCGACGGTCGTGCCGTCGGGTGAGATGCGCGGTGTGGAGACGGGCACGTTGTCGGCGCTGACCCGCCAGGCGCGGCCGCCGTCGAGGGGGGCGAGCCACACGTCGTCCTCGGCGGTGAAGGCCACCAGTTCGCCGTGCAGATGCGGGTATCGGATGTACGCAGCAGGCGTCGCGGACTGTGTCACCCGATCACTCTAGGCAAGGGCGCGGGCCGTGAACAGGGGCTTCAGGGGTCCTTGCCACTACTTGCCCTCGACCGGTCCGCAACGGGTGTCCGACGGGCACCAGATGGTCCGGGTGACGGTCACGGTGACCGTGGGCCGCGCCGGCCGGCCCGGATTCGCGGAGGGCGGCGGTTGCAGCGGTGAGGGCGTCGCGGACGCGCAGTCGCCGAGTCCGCTGACCCGGAAGACCTGTCTGCCGCCCACCTGCGCGCGGAGGTCGCCGCGTACGCAGGAGCCGTCGACGGCGCGGGTGACCGTGCCGTCGACCTCGATGTCCCGGCCGTCGTCGGTCCGGCCCTGGCACTTGACCGAGGCGACGGTCTCCTCCCCCGCCGAGGTGCGGCCCTTGCCGTAGTCGGCGGTGCAGGTCAGCCACTGAACGTCCGTTTTGCGGCGGGCCAGTTCGGCCGTGGCGGCCTCGTCGGTGGTGTACGCCACGGACGCGGCGCTCAGCCCGCCCGGATCGCACGCCGCGAGCCCGCCCACGGCCACGAGCGCGAGTGCCGCCACCGCGGCCGTGCGTGTCCCCGGCCGTCCTGCCCGCATGCGTCGTAAAGCCCCCATGCGGGCAGACTGCCACCGCCGCGGCGGTCGCGGTAGAGCGCGTGCCGCCCCTCACGCGCCTCGAACAGCGCCCGTACGGGCGTCCTTCAGGACCAGCGGCCGGTGCGGCCGAGGAGCAGGGCGGTGGCGGCGGTGCCGGCGGTCGAGGTGCGCAGCACGGTGCGGCCGAGGATGTACGGCTTCGCGCCCGCCTCCCTGAACAGCGCCAACTCGTCGGAGGCCACGCCCCCTTCGGGTCCGACGACCAGCACGATGTCTCCCCGGTCGGGGAGTTCGGCGGTGGCGAGGCGCTCGCTTCCCTGCTCGAAGTCCGAGTGGAGCACGGCGGCGAAGTCCGCGCCGGCGAGAAGTGCCGCCACCTGCTTGGTGGTCGCCGCGTCCGCGACCTCGGGGAAGCGCACCCGGCGGGACTGCTTGCCGGCCTCGCGGGCGGTGGCCCGCCACTTCGCCAGCGCCTTGGCGCCCCGCTCGCCCTTCCACTGCGTGATGCAGCGTGCGGCGGACCACGGGACGATGCGGTCGACGCCGGTCTCGGTCATCGTCTCGACGGCCAGCTCCCCCCGGTCGCCCTTGGGCAGCGCCTGCACGACGGTGATGCGGGGCTGTTCCTCGGGCTCCTCGTGGATGCTCTCCAGGTCCGTGACGACCAGCCGGTCCTTGCCCTCGGCGGCCTTGACGACGCCCTCGGCCCAGCGCCCGCGCCCGTCGGTGAGGACGACGTCCTCGCCGGGCCGCAGCCGCTTCACGGAGACGGCGTGCCGCCCCTCCGGGCCGTCGAGGACGACCTCCCCGCCGCTGAGGTCGGGGACCTTCAGCGGATCGAGCACGAACACCGGAGCCGTCATCGCTCCGCACCTCCTTCTGCGCCGGCCGCCGACGCGGTCCACACCGCGTCCGTCTCGGCCGCCAGTACCTCCACCAGCTCACCGGCCGGCATGTCCCGGGCCATCCGGTGGCCCTGCCCCGCCCACAGAGCCATGCCCTGCGCGTCGCCCGCCGCGGCGGCCGCCTTGCGCAGCGGCGCGGTGAGGTGGTGCACCTCGGGGTAGGCGGCGGGCGCGTAGCGTCCGTGCTCGCGCAGGAAGCGGTTGACCAGGCCGCGGGCCGGGCGGCCGGTGAACGCGCGGGTCAGCCGGGTGCACACGAACAACGGGTTCGTCAGCGCCTCCTTGTGCGCGGCGGCCGCGCCGGACTCGGGCGTGGGCACGAACGCGGTGCCGAGCTGGACGGCGCTCGCGCCCGCCGCGAGGGCGGCGGCGATCTGGCTGCCGCGCATGATGCCGCCGGCGGCGACGAGGGGCAGCCCGACCGCCTCACGGACCTGGGCGATCAGCGACAGCAGTCCGATGCCGGAGCCGTCGTTCTCGGGGACGTCCCGGTGGGTGCCCTGGTGACCGCCGGCCTCCACGCCCTGCACGATCACCGCGTCCGCGCCGGCCCGTTCCACGGCGAGCGCCTCCTCGACGGTCGTGGCCGTGACCAGCGTGACCGTCCCGGCCCTGCGCAGCGAGGCCAGCGCCTCGGGGCTCGGCACGCCGAAGTGGAAGGACACCGCCGCCACCGGGTCGTCGAGCAGCACGGCGAGCTTGGCGTCGTAGCCGTCGTCGCGCCCGCTGTCCGGGTCGCCGAGTTCCGTGCCGTACCAGGCGGCCTCGCCGGCCAGTTGGTGGGCGTACACCTCGACGGCGCCGGTCTCGGCATGCTCGGGCTGCGGCATGAAGAGGTTCACGCCGAAGGGCCGGGAGGTGAGCCCGCGCAACTGCTTGATCTCCCGGTACATCCCGTCGGCGGTCTTGTACCCGCCGGCGAGGAAGCCGAGCCCTCCGGCCTCGGACACGGCGGCGGCGAGCCGGGGCACGGAGACGCCGCCCGCCATGGGGGCCTGCACGATCGGATGGCGGAGAAGACCGGCCAGCGCGAAGGACATGACCGCATGGTGTCACGTCCCGGCGCCCTGTCCCGCCGGGGGCTCCGCCCCCGCCTCACCGCCCGTTGAAGGCGTCCTTCAGCCGGGAGAACAGCCCCTGCTGGCCGGGCTGGAACTGCCCCTGGGGGCGCTCCTCCCCGCGCAGCTTCGCCAGTTCGCGCAGCAGCCGCTCCTGCTCCGGGTCCAGCTTGGTGGGCGTCTGGACCTCCACGTGCACGATGAGGTCGCCGCGCCCGCCGCCGCGCAGGTGCGTCACTCCGCGCTGGTGCAGCGGAATGGACTGCCCCGACTGCGTGCCGGGCCGGATGTCGACCTCCTCCGGCCCGTCCAGCGTCTCCAGCGGCACCTTCGTGCCGAGCGACGCCGCGGTCATCGGGAGGGTGACCGTGCAGTGCAGGTCGTCGCCGCGCCGCTGGAACATCGCGTGCGGCAGTTCGTGGATCTCGACGTAGAGGTCGCCGGCCGGGCCGCCGCCCGGTCCGACCTCGCCCTCGCCGGCGAGCTGGATGCGGGTGCCGTTGTCGACGCCGGCCGGGATCTTCACCGTCAGCGTGCGCCGCGACCGGACCCGTCCGTCGCCCGCGCACTCGGGGCACGGGGTGGGCACCACGGTGCCGAAGCCCTGGCACTGGGGGCAGGGACGCGAGGTCATGACCTGGCCCAGGAAGGACCGCGTCACCTGCGACACCTCACCGCGGCCGCGGCACATGTCGCAGGTCTGGGCGGTGGTGCCGGGCGCCGCGCCCTCGCCGCTGCAGGTGGTGCAGACGATCGCGGTGTCGACCTGGATGTCCTTGGTGGTGCCGAACGCGGCCTCCTCCAGGTCCACCTCCAGCCGGATCATCGCGTCCTGCCCGCGCCGGGTGCGCGACCTCGGGCCCCGCTGGGACGCCGTGCCGAAGAACGCGTCCATGATGTCGGAGAAGTTGCCGAAGCCACCGGCGCCGAAGCCGCCCGCGCCACCGCCGCCGGCCTGGGAGAGCGGGTCGCCGCCGAGGTCGTAGACCTGCTTCTTCTGCGGGTCCGACAGCACCTCGTAAGCGGCGTTGATCTCCTTGAACCGCTCCTGGGTCTTCGGATCGGGGTTGACGTCCGGGTGCAGCTCGCGGGCGAGCCGCCGGAAGGCCTTCTTGATCTCTTCCTGCGACGCGTCGCGGCGCACGCCGAGAACGGCGTAGTAGTCCGTGGCCACTTACGACTCCGCCAGGATCTGTCCGACGTACCGTGCCACTGCGCGTACCGCTCCCATCGTTCCCGGGTAATCCATGCGGGTCGGTCCGACCACGCCGAGCTTGGCGACTGCCTCTCCGCCCGAACCGTAGCCGACCGACACCACGGAAGTGGAGTTGAGTCCCTCGTAGGCGTTCTCGTGCCCGATACGCACGATCATGCCCGAATCCCCCGCCTCGCCCAGGAGTTTGAGGAGCACGACCTGCTCCTCGAGGGCCTCCAGGACGGGCCGGATGGTGAGGGGAAAGTCATGTCCGAAGCGGGTGAGATTGGCGGTGCCGCCGATCATCAGCCGCTCCTCGTTCTCCTCGACGAGCGTCTCCAGCAGGGTGGAGAGCACCGTCGAGACCGTGCCGCGGTCCTCCGCCTCGAAGGCCTCAGGCAGATCCTCCACCAGAGGCGGCACATCGGTGAACCGGCGGCCCGCGACCCGGCTGTTGAGCCGGGCGCGCAGGTCCGCGAGCGAGGGCTCGCCGAACGGCGCGGGGCAGTCCACCAGCCGCTGCTCGACCCGCCCGGTGTCCGTGATCAGCACGAGCATGAGGCGGGCCGGGGCGAGCGAGAGCAGTTCCACGTGCCGCACCGTGGACCGGGTCAGCGACGGGTACTGCACGACGGCGACCTGGCGGGTGAGCTGCGCGAGCAGCCGGACCGTCCGCGCGACGACGTCGTCGAGGTCGACGGCGCCGTCGAGGAAGTTCTGGATGGCGCGCCGCTCGGGCGCGGTCATCGGCTTGACGCCGGCGAGCTTGTCGACGAAGAGCCGGTAGCCCTTGTCGGTGGGGATGCGTCCGGCGCTGGTGTGCGGCTGGGCGATGTAGCCCTCGTCCTCCAGGGCGGCCATGTCGTTGCGGACCGTCGCCGGGGACACGCCGAGGTTGTGGCGCTCGGTGAGCGCCTTGGAGCCGACCGGCTCCTCGGTGCCGACGTAGTCCTGGACGATGGCGCGCAGCACCTTCAGCCGTCGTTCACTCAGCATCCGCGCACACCTCCAGTGCTTCGTCCCCTTGGCGCCTTCCCTGGCACTCGTCACATCCGAGTGCCAGCGTTCCCCGGTCAGTGTACGGCCGTGGGGTGCGCGGGGGGCAAGGTCGGTCCGGTCGCATGCCGGCCGACGGGTTCGTCACGGTTAGCGTCGCGGTATGACGGTCACTTGGGAAGAGCTGGGTTGGGAGCAGGTCGCGGCGGGGGTCGGACGGCGGCGGCTGCCGGGCTGGGACTGCACGGCGGGGCTGGTCGTGGGGACCGGTGCGGTGCTGCTGATCGACGCGGGTTCGAGCCTCGCGGAGGGCGCACGGCTGCGGGCGGAGGCGGAGCGGCTCGCCGGACGCCGTGTGACTCATCTCGCGCTCACCCACCCCCATTTCGACCACGTGTTCGGGGCGGCGGCGTTCGCGGGCGCGGAGGTGTTCGCGGCGGTGGGCGCCGAGTCGGTGTTCGCGCGGGAGCGGGCCGAGCTGCACGCGGACGCGGTGCGCAACGGGCTGGACGAGGCGGCGGCGACGGAGGCCGTGGACGCCCTGGTGCGGCCCCGCCACCTGGTCTCCGGGGAGTGGACCCTGGACATGGGCGGCGGGCGTCAGGTCCTGCTGGCGAACGTGGGCCCCGGCCACACGGCGCACGACCTTGCGGTGCTGGTGCCGGGGTCGCCGGAGGCGGTGTTCTGCGGCGACCTGGTGGAGGAGTCCGGCGAGCCCCAGGCCGGGCCGGACGCGGTGCCCTCGCAGTGGCCGGCCGCCCTCGACCGCCTGCTCGCCCTCGGCGGCGCGGACGCGCGGTACGTGCCCGGTCACGGGGCGGTCGTGGACGCGGCGTTCGTGCGGGCGCAGCGGGACGCCCTGGCCGCCCGTTTCGGCGTGTCGCCGTGACAGCGCCTCGGCTTCTCCTATCGTCGTCCGAATGCGCCAGTACTCCGCCGATCTGACCCCGTCCTGGAAGAAGCCGCAGCCGGTCCCCGAGGTCGCGGCGGAGCCCGGCCTGGTGGTGGAGGAGCCCGGCAGCGGCTTCTGCGGCGCGGTGATCCGCTGCGAGGCGGGCACGGTCACCCTGGAGGACCGTTTCGGCAAGCACCGGGTGTTCCCGCTGGAGCCGCGCGGGTTCCTGCTGGAGGGCCGCACGGTGACCCTGGTACGGCCCGCGTCGGGCGGCCCGGCGCGACCCGCCCGCACGGCCTCGGGTTCGGTGGCCGTGCCCGGCGCACGCGCGCGTGTGGCCCGCGCCGGCCGGATCTACGTCGAGGGGCGGCACGACGCCGAGCTGGTCGAGAAGGTGTGGGGCGACGACCTGCGCGTCGAGGGCGTGGTGGTGGAGTACCTGGAGGGCGTCGACGATCTCCCGGCGGTCGTCGAGGAGTTCGCGCCGGGACCGGACGCGCGGCTCGGCGTCCTGGTGGACCATCTGGTCCCGGGCACGAAGGAGTGGCGGATCGCACAGTCGGTGACCAGCGAGCACGCGCTCGTGGTGGGCCACCCGTACATCGACGTCTGGGAGGCGGTGAAGCCGTCGGCCCTGGGCATCGAGGCATGGCCGCGCGTGCCGCACGGCCAGGACTGGAAGACGGGGGTGTGCCGGGCGCTGGGCTGGCCGCCGGAGAACACGGGGGCGGTGTGGCAGGCGATTCTGGCGCGCGTGGGTTCGTACCGGGATCTGGAGCCGGAGCTGTTGGGCGCCGTGGAACGGCTGATCGACCACGTGACCGTGCCCTGATCCGCGCAGGTTCGTTGACCGGACGGGGTCTGGTGGACCGCTCTCCGCCCGCGCGGAGGTGTCCCGTCGATCAGTTCGTCCACCCGGCCGAGCAGCTCGTGCTCCCCGCCGCTGCGGGGGTCGGCCTCAGTCCACCAGGTCCCGCACCACCGCGTCCGCCAGGAGCCGCCCGCGCAGCGTCAGCACCGCGCGTCCCGCCTCGTACGGCTCCTCCTGGAGCAGTCCCTCCCCCAGCGCACGCCGGGAGGCCGCGAGCCCTTCATCCCGCAGCAGCGACAGCGGGGCCCCCTCCAGCAGCCGCAGTTCCAGCAGGATGCGCTCGACCCGGCGGTCCTCGTCCGTGAGGAGTTCGCGGCCGGCGCCCGGGGAGCGGCCCGCCGCCAGCGCCGTCGCGTACGCCCCCGGGTGCTTGACGTTCCACCAGCGGACCCCGCCGACGTGGCTGTGGGCGCCCGGCCCGGCGCCCCACCAGTCGGCGCCGCGCCAGTACAGCTCGTTGTGCAGACAGCGGGCCTGCGGCGAGGTGGCCCAGTTGGACACCTCGTACCAGTGGTAGCCGGCCGCGGTGAGGGTCTCCTCGGCGATGAGGTAGCGGTCGGCGTGCGCGTCGTCGTCGGTCATCGGGATCTCGCCCCGGCGGATGCGGCGGGCGAGCTGGGTGCCCTCCTCGACGATCAGGGCGTAGGCGCTGACGTGGTCCGGGCCGGCGTCGAGCACGGCGTCCAGGGAGGCCCGCCAGTCGTCGTCCGACTCGCCCGGCGTGCCGTAGATCAGGTCCAGGTTGACGTGCTCGAAGCCCGCCGCCCGCGCTTCCGCCACGCAGGCCTCGGGCCGGCCGGGGGTGTGGGTGCGGTCGAGGATCCGCAGCACGTGCTGCCGGGCGCTCTGCATGCCGAGGGAGACCCGGTTGAACCCTCCCTCGCGCAGGGCCGCGAGGTACGCCGGGTCGACGGACTCCGGGTTCGCCTCCGTGGTCACCTCCGCGTCGGCCGCGAGTCCGAACTCCTCGCGGATCGCGCCCAGCATCCGCACGAGGTCGCCCGCGGCCAGCAGCGTGGGCGTGCCGCCGCCGACGAACACCGTCCGCACCTCGCGCGGATCGTCTCCCAGCACCTTGCGGGCGAGCCGGATCTCGTCGATCAGGGTGTCGGCGTAGTTGTCGCGGGAGGCGAGCACACCGCCGGTGCCGCGCAGCTCGGTGGCGGTGTAGGTGTTGAAGTCGCAGTACCCGCAACGGCTCGCGCAGTAGGGCACGTGCAGGTAGAAGCCGAGGGGCCGGTCGGCCGCCCCGGCGAGCGCGGACGAGGGCAGCGCACCGTCGTCGGGAACGGGCTCACCGTCGGGGAGTGCGGAAGGCATGTGCTCCATTGTCCCGCACCCGGCGGCCCGCCCTCCCCGCCCCGGCCGCCGCTACTCGGTCTGGAGCACCAGCAGGGCCAGGTCGTCCTCCGGGGGGTCGTCGCCGAAGGCGTGGACGAGGTCGCGGACGCGTTCGGCGATCAGGTCGGCGTCGAGGCCGGCGCATCCGGCCAGCGCGAGGGCCAGGCCGTCACCGTCGTCGAACTGGCGCGGTCCCGAGCGGCGCTCGGTGACGCCGTCGGTCACGCACAGCAGGGTGTCGCCGGGCCGCAGCTCCAGGGTCTCGCTGGTGTACGTGGCGTCCTCGACGACCCCGAGGAGGGTCTGCGGGTGGGCCGCCGTGGCGACCGTCCCGTCGGGTCCGAGCAGCAGCGGCAGCGGGTGCCCGGCGGAGGCGAGGGTGCAGCGGACCCCGCCGTCGAAGGGGACGAGCTCGCCGTAGAGGAGCGAGAGGAAGCGGGTCTGCGGCCCGTCCGCCGGTCCGGCCGGGCCGACGAAGGCACGGGCCGCGGCGTCGGCGGCCTCGGTGGCGTCGTCGAGGAGCAGTTGGTTGAGGCGGTCCAGGACGTCCGGGACGCCGTACCCCTCCCGGGCCAGCAGCCGCAGCCAGGGCCGGGCGAGGCCGATGACGACGGCCGCCTCCGGTCCCTTGCCCTGCACGTCGCCCACGGCGAAGCACCAGCGGCCGTGGCCCGCCGGGAACAGGTCGTAGAAGTCGCCGCTCGGGCCGCCCTGCTCGCGCGGCTCGTACACGAGGGCGCTGCGCAGTCCCGGTATCTCGGCGACCGCGCCGGGCAGCAGGCCGCGCTGGAGGACGGCGCTGATGGTGACCTGGCGGGCGTACTGGCGGGCCGCGCCGATGGCGAGCGCCACACGGCGGCCGAGGTCCTCGACCAGCCCGGTGATCTCGTCGGGGAAGCGCAGCAGCCCGGCCCGGCCGATGACGAGCGTGCCGAGCGGGCGGCCGCCGGCGATCAGCCGGTAGGCGAGGGCGGAGCCGCCCGGGCCGAGCGCCTCGGCGGGCCAGGGGAAGGCGGTGGGCCCGGAGCCCGCCGCGTCGGGCGGGTGCGAGGGGTGCGGCGGGTCCTTCTCCAGGGTCCGGCGCAGTTCCTCGGTGTGGTGCTCGCCGGCGTGGCAGACGCGGGCCAGCCGTGGTCCGGGCCCGCCCGTGCCGTCGCCCCAGCCGCGCGCGCTGAGTTCGTCCTCCAGCCACACCGCGCACCAGTCCGCCAGCCGCGGCACGAGCAACTGGCCGGTGAGCGCGGCGACCAGGTCCTCGTCCAGCTGCCCGGCGAGCAGGTCGGAGGCCTCGGCGAGGAAGGAGAGCGCGCCCCGGCCGAGCCAGTCCCGGGCGTGGGGGACGGAGGCGGGCAAGCGGGCGGGGGCGTCTGTGCCGGCGGTGGCGGGGGCGGTGTCGGTCCCGGTGCTGGTGGTACGGGCGGCAGGGGCGGCGTCGGGGCGGGCCGTGCCGGTGCCGGCGGTCGGGGCGGCTGCGGCGGGGGCGGTGTACGCGGGCATGGGCGCGTCGTCGCCGTACGCCTGCCCGGCGTTCGCGGTGTTCTCCGCGATCGGCCCCAGCCGTGCCCACACCGTCTTCGTGCCCCGGCGGTACGTCACGCCCCACGCCTCCGCCAGCGTCGCGACCAGTTGCAGCCCGCGGCCGTACTCCGGGGTGTCGTGGGGCGGTTCGGGCGTGCCGTCGCGCGGGGCGCGGGAGGGGTGGTGGTCGGAGACCTCCACGACGACGGCGTACGCCTCGGGCTCGTCGTCCTCCGCGAGGCACAGCCGGCACACCAGGTCGATGTCGGTGCCGGCGTGCACGACCGCGTTGGTGACCAGCTCGCTGACGACGAGCACGGCGTCCTCCGCGAGCCGCCCGGCGAGGTGCTCCCCACCGGGCAGGCCGAGGCCGCTCCACTCCGTCAGCGCGGCGTGCACGAGGTCGCGGGCGGCGCCGGGCGCGTGGGAGCCGCCGGCCAGGGTCGCGCGCGTGCGCGCCGGGAGCTCGCCCGGGCGGGCGGACGCGCCGCCGGGCCGGTACACGGTCTCCCGTTGCGTAGGAATGACCCCCATGCGCAGCTCCTCGGACGGTCGACGTTTCGAGCCTCGACCTGACGACCGGCCCTCGGTCTTCGGACGATTACGCCTCTCCGGACGCCGTCAGAGTGACAGACTGACCATGCCCATAAGCGCCGAGTTATCGAAGTGGGCCGTCATGAGTGAGAACAGTGCTCCGCATGTGCTCGAAGACGGACGTATTGAGGGCGGGATTCGAGCATCCGAGCTGCGCCCGCTGCTCGCGGCGATGACCGCCGCCCGCGACGGCGACTTCACGAAGCTGCCGGAGACGGGCGACGGGATCGCGGCCGAACTGACGTCCGTCTTCAACCAGATCCTGGACCGCAGCGTGCATTTCAACGCCGAGGTCCGCCGGGTGAAGCGGGAGGTGGTGCGCCACGGCCGTCTGGACGAGCGCCTGTCGGCCAGTCCCGGCCACGGCAGCTGGGCCACGCGGGTGGACGACGTCAACCAGTTGCTGGACGCCCTGGTGGCCCCCGCGGCCAACGCGACGCGCGTCCTGGACGCGGTGGCCGGCGGGGATCTGACCCAGCGGGTCGATCTGCACGACGGGACCAGGGAGTTGCGCGGCGATCTGCGCCGGCTGGGCCGGACCGTGAACAGGACGGTGGACCAACTGTCCCTGTTCACCGGCGAGGTGACCCGGGTCGCCCGCGAGGTCGGCACCGAGGGCCGGCTCGGCGGCCGGGCCAAGGTGCAGGGTCTTTCGGGCAGTTGGCGGGACGTGACCGAGGCGGTCAACACCATGGCGTCCCGGCTGACGGCGCAGGTGCGGGACATCGCCCTGGTGACGACGGCGGTGGCGCGCGGCGACCTGACCCGCACGGTGACGGTCGAGGCGACCGGCGAGCTGCTGGAGCTGAAGCTGACCGTCAACACGATGGTCGACCAGCTCTCCGCGTTCGCCGACGAGGTGACCCGCGTCGCCCGCGAGGTCGGCACCGAGGGCCAGTTGGGCGGCCGCGCGCAGGTGCGGGGCGTGTCGGGCGTGTGGAAGGACCTCACCGACAACGTCAACTTCATGGCGTCGAACCTGACCTCGCAGGTGCGCAACATCGCCCAGGTGACCACCGCCGTCGCCAACGGCGACCTCAGTCAGAAGATCACCGTGGACGCGCAGGGGGAGATCCTGGAGCTGAAGTCGACGATCAACACCATGGTCGACCAGCTCTCCGCCTTCGCCGACGAGGTCACCCGCGTCGCCCGCGAGGTCGGCACCGAGGGCAACCTCGGCGGCCGGGCCCAGGTGCGAGGCGTCTCCGGCGTCTGGAAGGACCTCACCGACAACGTCAACTTCATGGCGGACAACCTCACTTCGCAGGTCCGCAACATCGCCCTCGTCTCCACGGCCGTCGCGCAGGGAGATCTCGGCAAGAAGATCACGGTGGAGGCGAAGGGGGAGATCCTGGAGCTGAAGTCGACGATCAACACCATGGTCGACCAGCTCTCCGCCTTCGCCGACGAGGTCACCCGCGTCGCCCGCGAGGTC